>CAWIKX010000010.1:0-349050 GCA_963836695.1 uncultured Alphaproteobacteria bacterium | reverse complement strand
CAAGCACCCGAGCCGAAGCCGCAAGTTGCGGAGTTTTCTCGACAATTGAGCGATGGTGAAGATCGTGCGAGTACAGTTTTCACCCTCCAGCGGCGGTTATTGCGGCTGTCGAATTTTTCCTAAAGTGCGTTTACAAAGCTCCGCGGACTGTGCAACATTACCGCGGTGCGGCACGTTGTGCGGCGCACCAGCACCCTACAGGGGGAACTAACACATGAAGACTCCTTTGATTGCGGCGTTCGGCGCCGCGGTAATTGCTACGCTCGCCGGTTCCGCCGCGAATGCGGCGGTGAAGACCATTGACTTTGGTGTATCCGCGCTCGGCGGGGACCCGGGGGTTAGCTTCTCTGGCGGCGCGACCTTGGATCAGTCGACCGCGTTCGACCTCGATGGCGCTCTCCTTATCGTTTCGAGCATTGGTCCCAACGATTCTTCGGGGTTGATTCTGTTCGATCCCTCGAACCCTCCGGGGAGCCCGGACACGGTGGACATTGCTCCCTCGAACATCGATTATGGAACCAATCCGGGCTCGCTCGGCGCCGATATTGTTAAGTCGTGGTCGGCTAACGGCGACACTTACACAGAAAAGCTGACGACCGTGCTGTCGATCGATCGGGCGACGCAAAATGCGATCACCGTGACGCTGTCGGGAACGATCTCTGACACGGGAGGCCTGTTCGACAATGCGCCGGCTTTCCTCATCTTGAGCGCCAACGAGGCCCAGGGACCTGGCTCCGCGATCAGCGTGGCGTTGACCGACACGTCGACCCTTGCTCCCGGCACTCCCGAACCCTCTACCTGGGTCATGATGGCGCTTGGCTTCAGCGCTCTCGGCTATGCCGCCACCCGCAAGGGCAAAGGAAAAGTCGCGGCGATTCCCGCGTAACGCTTTAGGCGTCAACCTTCACCACTAAGAAAGGCCGCCTACGGGCGGCCTTTTTGTTTTGCCTTGGCGAGGTTCAGCTGAGTTGGGTCGTTGCCGGTTCGTCCGACTGGGCCACGCGCTCCTCATCGAACGCGACCGCAAGAGCGCACCGCATGTCAGAAGTCCCGTGATCGATTGAGGCAGACCCGGACCCGGTTCGCGGAGAGAAGGGCAAGCGCCCGAAAGGTGTTCGGCGCGCATAGTTACGGGTCGGCATGGGAGCGAATATGGTCCAGTGGCCGACGGGCCAACTCGGTGTGTGAGCCCGGTCAAGTTTCAAGGCGGAAGCGGAACGCAAAAAAAGGCCGCCTTCCGGCGGCCTTTTAAATGTCGACGCCCATGCGAGTCAGGCGATCGAAATTGTCCGTCGGGTCCGCGCCTTGCGAAATCCGGCGTAGCCAAGTCCTGCGAAACCAAGCGCCATCATCGCCCAGGTCGAAGGCTCCGGAACTGCCGACTTGACCTCCCCCTGGCCGCGATTGAGCAACACTGCCCCTGAGGTCATGGTCGCCTGCGCCCAAATGGTCATTGAGAATGGGGCGCTGTCCGACACCGCTCCGGTGTCGTCGAAGGAGAAGCTATGAAGCGGGTCGGTGCCTGTGCTGGTGAAGCTGTCAAGCATCGTGCCGGGAGCGTCGAACGCGTTGTCGGCGCCCTGGGCGTTCGCCGGATCGTCAAACCACTCCAGGAGGAGGCTTGAGCCCCCTGAATTTACCCACGTGCCAGAGCCCGTGATATGGAAACTCGTGACCGGAGCAGAGAAGTCGGTGTCGCCTACCGCAATGGTGACGACCCTTGTCGCGCCTGCCCGGTTGATAATCGACAAGGACGAGGTGTCGATGATGTCCTGGCCGGGGTTGGCCGGCGTTCCGGCCGAGAGCTCGATCGAGCCGTTGACCGCAACACCATTGAGTGTGCCGTTCGCAAGCTGGATGACGCCCGTCGCCGGGTTTAAATCGCATCCAGCGTTGTCGGCGCAGAAGAACGTGGCGCCGCTCACATCGGCCGCGATCTGCAAGACGGCGTGCGCCGGCGCTGAAGCGGCGGCCATAAGACCTGCGGCCGCCAAACCGGATAGACATATGCGCGATGCATTCATCAGAAAGACCCCCTTAGCTAGTGGCCAAAACCAACCGAAGAAACTAAAACCCTACGAAGACCCACAGCGAATTTTGCATCCTCAATTCAGCTTGGCAATTCGTAGAATTACCTAGTTGAGCGGAAATTTCACATTCAGCACTGTACCGATCGTAGTTTTGGTTGTCAAGCGGCTGCAACCTCGAACGGGCATGTCCGCCGAGATGCCCCCTGGGCGGTTGCAACCGTCAGGATGCCGCCCGGTTATGCGGCGCCGCAACATTGACGGGGTTGCGGTCACGGCGGCAACTTGGGAGCCGAACGTAAGGCGCTGAGAGAGGCCGACTAGAGGTCGCTTTCCAGGCGCATCAGTCGGCGGCCGAAGATTCATGCTGGTCATAACGCACGGATTAGGCTCAGAGTTTCGCGTCCGATCTGCCGTTCCAGGCGGCGGCGGGCCAGGGGCCAGCACCCTCCTCCTTCGTCCGCAGGTTTTATCACAGCCCGGTTGCGGACTCCGTCAGGCGTTAACATTCTCCAAATGCTTGTCGCGAAAATTTGCGTAAAAATGCTTGACCAATCCTTTTGCACCTGCTTAGGTATGGACTGCGGTCCTGACCATTCACTTTTAGGGGGAACCATGCGGTACATTATCCCGGCATTAGCGGCTGTCGTCATCGGGACGGTTGGCGTGAGTTCGGCTGCGCAAGCGGCATTGGTTGACTTCGGCGTGGCGGCTCTCGGCGGAACGATCTCGTATAGCGGCGGGGCGACCCTGGATAAATCGTCCACGCTCGACCTTGATGACGCTTTGCTTATAGTGACGACCATCGGCGCCGGTGACAAATCGGGGCTGAGTGTGTTTCCCGGCGGCGCTGACAATACGGTCGCGCTGACCCATCCCATTAACTATGGGTCCGGGTCTGGAGTGATGGACACGCCCATCGTGGGTGGTGACATTTTTAAGACTTGGACCGGCTTGGTTAATGGTGTGTTTGACTCGTTCACGGAAACACTGACGACGGTGACTGATATCGACCGGGATACGAGCAACGCGATCACGGTGACCCTCTCGGGCACGCTTAGCGACACCCTCAATATGTTTACGAACACGCCGGCCGAGCTCATCTTGAGCGCCAACCAAGTCGAGGGAGCTGGCTCTGCTATCAGCGCCTCAATGACGAATACGGCGTCGGCCACGAGCACTCCCGAGCCCGCGACTTGGCTGATGATGGCCCTCGGCTTTGTCGGCCTCGGCTACGCGGCTGTCCGCAGGAGCTCAAAGGATCGGTCGGCTCTCGCCGTCTGATCCACCGATCTATCATCGGATCAATCAAAGGGTCGCCTTTCGGCGACCTTTTTTTAATGCCTGCCTCTCGTAGGCCCTATTCCGGCCTTGGCGCTGGGTCAGCCAGATGATGCAAACGGTCGGCGGCCGCCACGGCGAAGCGCAACAACAACGCGCGGCGGCTCCCCGGCGCCATGCGTTTGAATTCCGCCTCACGCAGGATCTCCGCGCCATAGGAGTCAGCCACGATGAGACCCGCCTCGAGAGGCATCAGGTCGGCGGGGATGTGCTCCGAGATGGCGAAATAGAGCCGGTCGCAGCACGCCGCATAGTCGCGCCACTTGCGATCGGCACGAAAGTCCGCGGTGCATGACTTGACCTCGACGATCACCACCTCGCCGTCCTGATTGACCGCGATGATGTCGGCGCGGCGTCCATCGGTTAGCGAAAGTTCCGTCAAACTCGAGAAGCCGCGCGCACGCAGCAGCCGCCGCACGCCGCGTGCGATCATCATCGCCGTCTGCGACTGGCGCCCGTCCACGGGAAGGGCCTGCGTCCCGTTCCACATCAGGCGGCTCGCGCGTCGGCGAGGATCATCTCGGCTGCCTTCTCGGCGATCATCATAGTCGGCGAACCGGTATTGCCGGAGGTAATGCGCGGCATCACCGATGCGTCGGCGACGCGCAGGCCGCCCAAACCGTGAACCCTGAGCCGCTCATCGACCACCGCGAACGCATCCTGCGCCAAACCCATCTTCGCGGTCCCGACGGGATGAAAGATCGTGGTCCCGATCTCGCCCGCCGCCTGAACAAGCTCATCGTCCGACTTGAGGTTTGCGCCAGGCTTGAGCTCCTGGGGCGCGTAGCGGGCGAGAGATCGCGCGGCAGCAAGGCGGCGCGCAAGGCGAATGGAGTCGACAGCCACCCGCTGATCGGCGAGCGCCGACAGATAATTCGGCCGGATGACCGGCGCAGCCGCGGGGATCGGCGCTGGCCGCATGGCTCGAGCCGCGGCTCTCAGGGCGCAGGTTGCAGACGCTGATGGTTATCGCCGGATAGGGATGCATGGGCTCGCCGAAGCGATCGAGCGACAGCGGTTGGACATGAAACTCGATATTGGCGGTGGCGTAGTCGGGCGACGACCTGGCGAACAGACCAAGCTGCGACGGCGCCATCGTCAGCGGCCCGCGCCTGCGCAGTGCGTAATCGAGCCCCATCATTCCGCGTCTGAACAGGGATTGGTAGTCGACGTTGAGCGTCCGCACGCCCGTGACGCCAAAGATCGCCCGGAGCTGCAGATGGTCCTGCAGATTCTCGCCAACGCCCGGTAGCGCGTGAGTTACGGAGACCCCGATTGCCCCGAGGCGGTCCGGGCGCGCCAACGCCTGACACTTCTAAAAGCTGCGGTGAGCCGATCGCGCCGGCCGCCAGTACGATCTCTCCCCTCGCCCTCGCCTCGCGGCTCACGCCGCCATGGGCATAGCGCAAGCCCGTGGCGCGGCGGCCTTCGAACAGGACGCGCTCCACATGCGCGCCCGTAACAAGGCGTAGGTTGGGCCGCGTGAGGATCGGCTTCAGAAACGCCGTCGCCGCGCTCCAGCGGCGCCCGCGGCGCTGGTTGACCTCGAAATAGCCCGAGCCCTCGTTGTCGCCCTGGTTGAAGTCCTCGGTCTTCGGAATGCCAATTTCGACGCCAGCCTCGCGCACCGCATCTAGGATCGGCCAGGATACGCGCGGACGCTCGACCCGCCATTCGCCGCCGGTCCCATGCAGGGCCGCTCCTCCCCCGTGATGATCCTCCTGCCGAATGAAATAGGGCAGCACGTCGTCCCATCCCCAGCCGGCAAGCCCGAGCTGCCGCCAGCCGTCATAATCGGCCGCCTGGCCGCGCATGTAGATCATGGCGTTGATGGCGGATGAGCCGCCCAAGACCCGGCCCCGCGGATAGGCGATCGAGCGGCCGCCCAAATTCGCCTCCGGCGCGGTCTTGAACATCCAGTCCGCCCGCGGGTTGCCGATCGCATAGAGATAGCCGACGGGAATATGGAACCAGATCCAATTGTCGCGGCCCCCGGCCTCGACGATAAGCACTCGGTTGCGAGGATCACGGCTCAGCCGATTGGCGAGCACGCAGCCTGCGGAACCGGCGCCAACGATAATGAAGTCGTAGATTTCCTCGTTCATGCCGCAACCGCCCAGCACGCCACGTCCCGCCCCTGCTTCAGCTCAAGCGGCGGCTTCTCAGCCCGGCAGCGATCGAAAGCCAACCTGCAACGCGGATTGAACGGGCATCCCGGCGGCGGCGCGAACGGCGACGGCGGCTCGCCGGCGAGCAGGATGCGCTCGCGCTTGGCGTTTGGGTCGGCGACCGGCGTCGCGGAAAGGAGCGCCTGCGTATAGGGATGCTGCGGACGGTCGAAGATCGCGTCGCGCTCGCCGAGCTCGACCGCGTTTCCGAGATAGATCACCATCACCTCGTCTGCGATATGACGCACGACCGAGAGGTCGTGCGAGACGAAAACATAAGCGAGCGCGAATTCCTCCTGCAAGCTCGCGAGCAGATTGAGCGCCTGCGCGCGGATCGAAACGTCCAGCGCCGACACGGGCTCGTCGAGCACCAGGATCTTCGGCTTCAGCATGAGCGCGCGGGCAATGGCGATCCGCTGTCGCTGGCCGCCCGAGAACATGTGCGGGTAGCGATGATAATATTCGGGCCTCAAGCCCACCTTGGCCATAATCGACAGCGCCTCCGCCTTGCGCTCGGCTGCGCTCAGACGGGTATTGACGAGCAACGGCTCCTCCAGCGCCTTGCCGATCGTCTGGCGGGGATTGAGCGAGGCAAACGGGTTCTGGAAGACGATCTGGATTTCCCGCCTGAAGCGCGCGCGCGTGACCGCGCTCGCTTGAGCGACGTCTTCGCCGTCGATCAAGAGCGAGCCGGCGGTCGGATTGTCGATCAGGGCGACCAGTCGCGCCAGTGTCGATTTGCCCGAGCCGGATTTGCCCACGACCGCGAGCGTCCGCCCCGCCCGCAGCGAAAACGAAACATTGTCAAGCGCCTTGATCGTCGCGTGAGAACGGAACGCGCCGCGCGAAACGGAATAGTCCCGCGTCAGTCCCCTCGCCTCTAGCACGGCGCTCATCGATCCGCGCCTTGCAATTCGAGCGTGCTCGGAACCCCGCGAACAAGGGGCGTCAGACACCGGGCGCGGCCAAATGCAGGTTCCGCCGGAGACGGTTCACGCTCATGGCAGGCGTCGAAGACGAAGGCGCAACGCGGCGAGAATATGCACCCGCGCGGCCGGTCGAAGGGCCCGGGCACGACGCCCGGAATTGCGGGCAACCGCCGCCCCTTGGCCCGCTCCGGCAAAGCCGCCAGGAGCGCAGCGGTATAGGGATGATGAGGATCCGCGAAGAGCTCCCGCGTGCCGTTCATCTCCATCTCTTGGCCTGCATATTGGACAATGACCCGATCGGCGGTTTCGGCGACCACCCCCATGTCGTGAGTGATGAGGACAAGGCCCATTCCGTTGTCGCGGCGCTCCCGCATCAAAAGATCCAGAATTTGCGCCTGAATGGTGACGTCGAGAGCGGTGGTCGGCTCGTCCGCGATCAAGAGCTTCGGCCGGCAGGCGAGCGCCATCGCGATCATGACCCGCTGACTCATGCCGCCCGAAAGCTGATGAGGATAGGCATGGCGCCGGTGCTCGGCATCGGGAATGCCGACCTCGGCCAGAAGCTCGATGATGCGCTTGTCGCGCTCGGCGCGCTTGAGCTTGAGGTGCGTCTTCAACGCCTCGCCAATCTGAAAGCCGACGGTGAAACAAGGATTGAGCGACGACATCGGCTCCTGAAAGATCATCGCCATGTCCTTGCCGGCGATCCGGCGCCGCTCGTCTCCGGTCATCGCCAAAAGGTCGACGCCGTCGAAGGCCATGCGGCCGGCAGACACGGTTGCAGTTGGAGGCAAGAGGCTCATCGCCGCCAGCATGGCCACCGATTTGCCGGAGCCCGATTCGCCGACGATCGCCAGCACCTCATTGCGCTCAAGCGTCAGGTCGAACCCGTCCACCGCCTTGAAGGCTCCGTGGCGCGTCGCAAACGAGACGGAAAGGTTGCGAATTTCGAGCAGAGGCGGCGCCATCAGCCACTCCGCATCTTCGGATCGAGCGCGTCGCGCAGGCCGTCGCCAGTCAGATTGATGGCGAGGACGGTGATGAGAATGGCCAGGCCTGGGAGAGCCACGATCCAAGGATCGGACCGAATGAATTCGCGCGAATCGGCCAGCATAGCGCCCCATTCCGGCGTCGGCGGCTGGGCGCCAAGGCCAAGGAAGCCGAGCGCAGCTGCCTCAAGGATGGCGCTCGACACGCCAAGCGCAGCCTGCACGATGAGCGGAGCGAGGCAGTTTGGCAGCACGGTCGAAGAAGCCAGCCTGAGCGGACCGACCCCGACCACGCGCGCGGCGGTCACATAGTCCTTGCTCAGTTCGCCGAGCGCGGAGGCGCGCGTCAGGCGCACATAAGCAGGCAGATAGACTATCGTCACCGCGACGATGGTGTTGCCGAGACTCGGTCCGAGAACCGCAACGACAAGCACTGCGAGCACAAGGCTAGGCACGGCCATGATCAAGTCCATCAAGCGCGTGATGGCGACGTCGACGATCGGGCCGCCCATCGCGGCCGCGAGCCCAAGCGCCACGCCGACGATGAATGACACGCACATCACGGAGAGGCCGATAAACAGCGACACCCGCGCGCCGAAGATAAGACGCGACAGCATGTCGTGACCGTCGCCGTCGGTCCCAAGCACGAAGCGCCAGGAGCCGCCTGATTCCCATACTGGCGGCGTCCGAACTGCGTCGCGGAACTGCTCTATCGGTGAGTGGGGCGCAACGATATTCGCCGTCAAAGCCAAGAGAACAATGACGGCGAAGACCGCGAGGCCGAACACCGCGCCGCGGTTTTCCCGGAACGCGACCCAGAACGACGCGAAAGGTGAAGGCTGGGCAAGGACGGCCGCCGTGTCGTCGCCGATCGGCGTTGTCAGCGCGGCCGCATCAGCGGGCATGGCGAATCCTCGGATCGATCATACCATAGACCAGATCGACGATCAGATTGACGAAGACGACCACGGCGGAGATGAGCAGGACACCGCCCTGCAGCGCTGGATAATCGCGTCGGCCGATCGAATCGATGAGCCAATGGCCGACGCCGGGCCAGGAGAAGATCGTCTCCGTCAGCACGGCTCCGGCCATCAGGCTGGAAATTGAGAGACCGATCACAGTCACCACCGGCAGAAGGGCGTTGCGCAGCGCATGAACGCCAATGACCCTGGACGCCTTGAGCCCTTTGGCGCGCGCGGTGCGCACGTAATCCTCGCTCAAAACTTCGAGCATCGAGGAGCGGGTCATGCGGGCGATGACCGCAAGCGGCACCGTGCCGAGCACGATCGCGGGCAGGACGAGATGACGCAAGGCGTCGAGGAACGCCCCTCGCTGATCGGACAGGAGCGCGTCGATCAACATGAAGCCAGTCGGCTGATCGAAGGAATAATTGATGAGGTCGTTGCGGCCCGAGACAGGAAGTAAGCCCAGTCGCACCGAAACAAACATGATGAGCAACAGGCCCCACCAGAAAATCGGCATCGAATAGCCGAATAGCGACACCGTCATCAGCACCTGATCATAGAAGCCGCCGCGCTTGACCGCCGCGACCGCGCCTGCCGGAACGCCGATCGCAATCGCAAACAGAATGGCGAAGAACGACAGCTCCAGCGTCGCCGGAAACAGGGTCAGAAACTCGGTCAAAACTTTCTGCTGCGACGACAGCGACACGCCGAAGTCGCCATGCGCGAGACGCCAGACGTAGTCGAGGAACTGCTTCCAAACCGGCTGGTCGAGCCCAAGCTCGTGGCGGAAGTAGGCGAGCCGTTCGGGCGACATGCCGCGCTCCCCGGTCCTCACTTCCACCGGGTCTCCCGGCACAAGCCTGATCGCCACGAAGGTCAGGAACATCAGCGCAAGAAAAGTCGGGACGGTCAGCGCGAGACGGCGAAGGAAGTAGTTGAGCATAGCCGGTTCGAGAACAATGGACCCCGCCTCACGTGCGGAGCCCGAACCGGCTACTTAAGGTCAACGCCTTCGAACGCGTGCGTTCCAAGCGGGCTCTGCTTATACCCGGTCACGTTCGAGCGCATGGCCTCGAACACGATCGAATGGGCGAGCAGAAGCTCCGGGGCTTCATCGTGCTCGATCTCCTGGATGCGCTTATAGAGCTTGGCGCGCTCGGCCTGATCAGTCAGCGTACGGGCCTTGGCTAGCAGTTCGTCGAACTCGGCGTTGCACCATTTGGTGGGGTTGCTGTCGCCAGGCTTGCCTCCGGGGCAGCCTCTCAGGAAGAAGAAATTGTCCGGGTCGCCGTTGTCCCCGGTCCACCCGTACTGACCGGTGGTCTCCTCGCCCGCGGCTAGGCGCTTGCGATACTCGCCCCACTCATAAGTGACGAGCTTGGCGTTGACGCCGACCTTGGCGAGATCGGCCTGCATCATCTCGCCGATACGTTTGCCGTTGGGATTGTACGGCCGCGACACCGGCATGTACCAGAGATCGATGTCGAGCGGCGTCTTTACACCGGCGGCAGCTAACATCGCCTTGGCCTTCTCCGGATCATAGGGCACATCCGGGATCTTGGCGTTGAAGGCCCACATGGTGGGTGGGATGAGCGTCGTCGCTTCCGAACCCGCGCCGAGATACACGTCCTTGATGATCGCGTCACGATCGATCGCCATCGACAGAGCCTGGCGAACCTCCTTTTTGTCGAACGGCGGCTTAGTGGCGTTGAAGGCCCAATAGGCGACGTTGAGACCGGGCATGTTGATCACCTTGAGGGTCGGATCCTTTTCCATCTCCTCGAGGTCGGCCGGTCGTGGATAGGCGTTGACGTGGCACTCGCCCGCTTTGAGCTTAGCGTAGCGCGCGGTGGGATCGGGGGTGATGGCGAAGACGAGATCGTCGACGAGCGCCTTCTCGCCGTAATAGTCCTTGTTCGCCTTGTAACGGATGACGGAATCTTTCTGGTAGGAGACGAACGAGAATGGGCCGGTGCCCACCGGCGCCTGATCGAACTGCTCGGGCGTTCCCTTTTTCAGCAGGAAGTCGGCGTATTCCTTCGATCCGATCGCCATGAAGTCCATCGCCAGGTTGGCGAGAATGGCTACGTTCGGCTCCTTCAGTTTCATGACGACGGTGGTGTCGTCCTTCTTCTCCACTGAATCGAGCAGTCTCGGCATATCCATGTCGTCAAAGTAGTCATACTTGCCACCCGAGACCTTATAGTACGGGTTGTCTTGTTTCCACTGCCGGTCGAACGAGAACAAGACGTCGTCAGCGTTGAAGTCGCGGGTCGGCTTGAAGTCCTTCAACGAGTGGAACTTGACGCCCTTGCGTAAGTGGAAGGTGATCGTCTTGCCGCCGTCCGTAATATCCCAGCTTTCGGCAAGGCCGGGAACGACCTCGGTCGTGCCGCGCTTGAATTCGGTCAGGCGATTGTAAACGGGCCGCGCGGCGTCGAAGCTAGTGCCGGTGGTGTTGATTGCAGGAGTGAAATTCTCCGGACTGCCCTCCGAGCAATAGACCAAGGTCTTGGCGGAAGCCAGGTTCGCGCTCGCGAGCAAGGCCGCGAGTCCGAGGCCGGCGACATTGAGTGCTTTCATGGCATCTTCTCCTTAAGCCTCTTGCTCGCGACCACGAGCTTTGCATCATCGAAGCCCTTTTTCGTTTTCAGCGCAATGGCGGCTCGGAATTCGTTCCGCATCCTTGAGGCGTTGGCCTGACGTATCTCGTCTTACGATCACAGTTCCGTGATCGCCGCCTCATTCACTCGCGGTTCCGTCGTTCATGGGATGCAGATCGCGCACCATCGCCTTGGCGCGCTCGTCGAGCACATGGGTGTAGATCTGCGTCGTCGCGATATCTGCGTGGCCGAGAAGATCCTGAACGACGCGCAGATCCGCGCCGTTCTGCAATAGGTGACTGGCGAAGGCGTGACGAAGCACGTGCGGGCTCACGCGCGCCGACGCAATGCCCGCCGACGCGGCGACGAGCTTAAGATCGCGTGCGAAGGCCTGCCGTGTCATATGGCCGCTCGCGCTGGCCGCGGGAAAGAGCCAAGGGCTCGCCGCCACGGCGGGGCTAACTTGGTCGAGCAGGGCGCGAAACGCGCTGATCGCGGCGCGGGCGGGACCCGAGAGTGGGGCCAAGCGCTCCTTGTCGCCCTTGCCGCGCACGGGGATGAGCGGAGACTTGGCGGTTGCGATCGACTTCTTGAGACTCAAGGCTTCCGACACGCGCAAGCCCGACCCGTAGATTAGCTCGATGAGACAAGCGATGCGGGCGGTGTCTAGCCGTTCACGTAGCGGACGCTCGTTGACGTCAAGCCCTTCGCGCGCGGTCGCGATGAGGCGTTCGACCTCGGCCATGCTGAGCAGCTTAGGAAGCGGGCGCGACCGGCGTGGGCCTTCGACAGCCAGTGTCGGGTCGTCGCGCCGCCAACCCTCGGCATACAGGAATTTGTGGAACTGCCGGATCGCCGACAGTCGGCGCGCCAGCGACGCCGCGCTCAGCTTCTGCGCGCTGCGGGCTGCTAGGAAGCCGCGCAAGCAAGCTGTGTCCGTCTTCAGAGCGTCCGTTCCCTTGGCCTTCAGATGGGCTTCGTAGTCGGCGAGATCGCGGCGATAGGCGTCGATCGTATTCACGCTCGCGCCACGCTCGGAGGCGAGCGCCTCGAGGAAGTTGACGATATGAGAAACCGCCCGCGTCTTCATATCGGCGACTAGTCCTCATCCTCGAACAAAGTCGGATGTTGCGCCTCGCGCCGAGGCTCAGGCAGGCCGAGATGGCGGAAGGCGTGCGGCGTCAAGAGCCGCCCGCGCGGGGTGCGCTGCACAAAGCCAAGCTGGATGAGATAAGGCTCGATGATGTCCTCGATCGCGTCGCGCGGCTCGGAGAGCGCGGCGGCGATGGTCTCGACGCCGACCGGGCCGCCGCCGAACTTGACTGCGATGACATCGAGATAGCGTCGGTCCATCTCGTCGAGGCCGATCGCATCGACATCGAGCAGCTTGAGCGCACTGTCGGCGAGCGCGCGCGTCACGCTCTTGGCGCCCTCGACCACGGCGAAATCACGCACCCTCCGCAGGAGGCGCCCCGCGATGCGGGGCGTGCCGCGAGAGCGCTTGGCGATCTCGTTGGCGCCGTCATCGGCTAGGGAAAGCCCGATAACTCTGGCGCCGCGCACGACGATGCCCTGCAGCTCATCGGTCGTGTAAAAATTGAGTCGGATCGGAATGCCGAAACGATCGCGCAACGGCGTCGTGAGCAGTCCGGCGCGGGTCGTCGCGCCAATCAGGGTGAACCGCGCAAGATCGATCTTGACCGAGCGCGCCGCAGGCCCAGCCCCGATAATGAGGTCGAGCTGGAAATCCTCCATCGCCGGATAAAGAATCTCCTCGATCGCTGGATTGAGACGGTGAATCTCGTCGATGAACAAGACGTCCCGCGGCTCAAGATTGGTGAGCTGACCCGCGAGATCGCCCGCCTTGCCGATCACCGGGCCTGAGGTCGAATGGAAATTGACGCCGAGCTCGCGCGCGACAATCTGCGCGAGCGTCGTCTTACCGAGGCCAGGCGGACCGACGAACAGCACATGATCGAGCGCCTCGTCGCGCGATTTGGCGGATTGGATGAAGACGCCGAGGTTCTTGCGCGCGGCTTCCTGGCCAGCGAAATCGGCAAGGCGCTGCGGGCGGACCGCCGTTTCGTCCTCGGGACGTTTGTCCGCCGAGACCAGCCGGTGAGGCGCTTCGGCCACCTCAGCCGCCTTCGCCCGGAGGATGAAGGCGTTCCGCCAAGGTCAATTCCGGCCGCATGGTGAGCCCGATGAGGTTTGCGATGAAGGCTGAGACGAGACCCGCGATCGCGGCGCAGGCGATGAACGCATGGCCAAGCGAGATTCCCAAGCGGCCCGACGACGCCCAGTCCCCGGCGTGCGAGAGGCCGTTAGTCTCGACCGTCATCTCGAACGAAGCCCAGACAGGGTTAAGGCGCAACAGCAGGCCATAGGCGATCAGTCCGCCGATGAGAGCGGCGACGAGAGCGCGCGGCGCCCGCTCAGGCGCGGCCGCGTCCCACAAAGCATAGAGAAAACCGGTCGCTGCGGCTGGCGCGAGGCCGACAATATAGGCCGCGATCAGCCCGAGGGCGTGACCGAATACCGTGCCGATCAGAACCATGATCCCGACCGCCTCAAGGTCGGTCGGCGCCTTGAAGACAATGGAAAGGGGAATGAACAACGCTCCGCCCACCAGCGGGCCCAGCGCCGCGAACAGGAGCACGATGCCGATCATAGGAATGAAGAAGGGACGGCCGTTCATGGCGATCCCTTAGCGACATAGACGACGTGCGGCAGCTTGGCGAAATGCGCGTCGCAGGTGAGGAGATCCGCGCTCGCGTCATTGGCCGTGGCGAAGATGATGGCGTCCGCCGTGGCGAGGCCGTGGATTTTTGCATAGGCAGCGGCCTTCGTCGCGATGTCCGTCGTCAGCGGCGCAACGACCAACTCTGTAGAAAAGGCTATCGCCCGAGCGGCCACGGCGTCGGACATCTCCCGCGTCAGCCATCGCGAGAGCTCATATTGAACAATGGTCGGGACAACCCACTGGTCGTTCCTCGGCAACTCCGGTGCCAATGTCTCACCCAGTGAGGAGCCGACTATCCATTCGATCCAAGCCGACGTGTCGACCACTCGCATCAGTAGCGATCGTTTCGGTCGCGATAGCCCTCCGTATTGGCTCCGCGGGCTATCCCGGCCAAGTCTTCACGTTTTGGAACCGGTACAATCAGGAAGCCTTCGGGCTTCGCGACGAAGGCGATCTTCTGGCCGGGCTGCAGCCCGAGATGCTCGCGGACTTCCTTCGGAATCGAGATTTGGAATTTAGACGAGACGGTTGCGATCGCTGACATCGACCTTACTCTTTGGCTATCGATCAGCATATCGTAAGGCAGCTCATTGCGCCAGCTCCTTGAGGCCCGCGCGGATGAGCGCGGCGGTCTCGGCCGCTGGCCCAAGTTGAGCGGAGATTCTGGCCACCGCGGAAGCGGCCTGGGCCTGGGCGTAGCCGAGGCCAACCAAAGCGAGGACCGCATCCTCCGCGGCCTTGGCGAGCTTAGGCACGCGCTCGAGGCCGGCCTCGGCATGAGCGAAATCGACGACATTGGCCGCTGGCGCCTTGTCCTTGAGTTCGAGCACGAGCCGGGCCGCAAGCTTGGGGCCGACGCCTGGCGCGCGGGCCATCATCGCCTTGTCCTGCCGCGCCACCGCTGCGCTCAGGGCTTCCGCCGAGAGCGCTCCGAGAATCCCGAGCCCGACCTTGGCGCCGACGCCCTGCACGCTTTGCAGCAGGCGAAACCATTCGCGCTCGCCCGCGGTCAGAAAGCCGTACAGTCTGATCGCGTCCTCGCGCACGTACGTTTCGATGAGCAGCTCTGCCTGCTCGCCGACGCTGGGCAGCGCACGCAGGGTGCGAGCCGAGGCGGAGACAAGATAGCCGACGCCGTTGACGTCCAGGATCAACGCCTCTTCCTCGATACTGTCGACGACGCCCTTAAGTTTGCCGATCATGCCGCGCCTCTTGCGCGCGCGGCGCGATGCTGGGCGTGGCAGATAGCGACGGCGAGCGCATCGGCGGCATCCGCGGTGGATGCGGTCGAGGCCGGCAAGAGCATCCTGACCATCATCGCCACCTGCCGTTTCTCCGCGTGCCCGACGCCGACGACCGTCTTCTTGATGAGGTTGGCGGCATATTCCGCGACCGGCAGGCCGGTTAGAGCCAACGTCGCCAGCGCGACGCCCCGAGCCTGCCCGAGTTTCAGCGCGGATTGCGGATCTCGGTTGATGAAGGTCTCCTCGACCGCCGCCTCATGCGGCCCTTCACGTTCAACGAGCCCGGTCAGCAAACGATGGATCGCCGCCAGACGCTCAGCGAGCGAATTTGAGGCGTCCGTCTCGATCGAGCCGCACCCGATGAAGCTCAACCGCGATCCGGCAGCCTCGATCACGCCCCAGCCAGTTGTGCGCAGGCCGGGATCGACGCCGAGAATGCGAATCGGGCCGATGGTCATGTCGCGCTCCTAAAGCCGATCAATCCCCTGGCCGCGTCGTAAATGTAGTCCGATGCGGCCAGAACATATCGTCCAGTGTTGATCGCCCCTTTGCCGTCGCGCCACTCGACCGCGGACGGCGCGGCTGGATCGTTCTCGTCGCCGGTCACAAACGAATATTGCAGGGCGGGCGCGTCCGATGACGACGGCGCCGTGATCGTAACCGCTACGCCAGCTGGAAACTTCGAATAGCCCGCCAGAGCCGACGGGCGATCTGCGGCGGTAAGCCACAACAGCATCTCGCCCACGCCCGTATCGACGAGCACTGGCAGGTCGACACTGAAGCCGTCGGGCAAACCGAGGCTTCCCGTCGGTTGCATCCAATCGGCGCTGTCTGCGTCGCGCTGCAGTTCGATAACCGCAAAGCCAGCAATGTTCGTCGGGGTGAGGCCGGCGTCAACGCCTTGAGCGCGGACGATGTAGCCGCGGCGCAGCTTCTCTCCCTGATAAGTCAAATGAAGAAGTGGGTTGCGGGCGGGGCCTCCATCAGCCAGGCCGCCGATCGCAAAGCCCACGCCAAGGATTCCGCCGTCGAAATCGACCGGCCGGTCGGCCGCGAAGACCTCGACCTCAGTCATCGGATAGTCGCCGGCGCCGTCCCATGTCGCCGGCACGCCCAGAATGACAGGCGCTTTGACCCACTGTCCCCAATATGTTTTGCCGCTGCTCACGTATCCAAATTGGACGTCGAACGAGGGGTCGAAATTCTGGTAGGCCGGGCCGAGCCGCTTTCTCGGAACCAAAACCCCAACGGATCCAGTGTCGACCTCGAACAAGTGCGGGGGACCGCCCCCTATGGCTGCACAGAGATGCAAGCCGCTCGTCAGATCCGAGGCGGCCGAGAAAGGAAGAAAGCAACTCCGCTCGCTTGACGACGGCATGGGTTTCTCCTCTCCGCGCGTTCTAACGCGCTTACGGAGGCTCGCAAAGGCGTATCCAGCCGCCGCGCTCGGCCTATCCCTCGAACACCACGGTCTTGCCGTGGTTCAACAACACCCGGTCGTCGAGCACGTTGGCGATGGCGCGGGCAAGCACGCGGCGCTCGACGTCGCGCCCCTTGCGCACGAGGTCGTCGGGCGTGTCGCGGTGGCTGATGCGCTCGACGTCCTGTTCGACGATCGGGCCCTCGTCGAGATCAGACGTGACAAAATGCGCCGTCGCTCCGATCAGCTTCACGCCGCGCGCGTGCGCCTGATGATAAGGCTTCGCGCCCTTGAAGCCAGGCAGGAACGAATGATGGATGTTGACGCATCGCCCCTGCAGCTTGGCGGCGAAGCCGTCCGACAAAATCTGCATATAGCGCGCGAGAATGACGAGATCGGCTTGGGCGGACTTGATGATCTCCCAGGCCCGAGCTTCCTGCTCCATCTTGGTTTGCCGGGTGATCGGCAGGCAGTGAAAGGGGATGTCGCCGAAATCGATGTGGGCATAGGTGTCGCGTGGATAGTTGGCGATGATCGCGACCGGGTCCATCCTGATTTCGCCGCTGCGCCAGCGATAGAGGAGATCGACTAGGCAGTGGTCGAAGCGCGAGACCATGAGCACGACACGCTTTAGCTGATCGACGGTGCGCATGGACCACGTCATCGCCAAGCCTGTTGCAATCGCCTTGAAGGTCTCGCGCAGCCGTTCGACATTCTCCTCGGGCGCGCTCGCGTTGAACACGACCCGCATAAAGAAGTCGCCGGTCTCGACGTCGTCGAACTGCTGAGCGTCGAGAATGTTGAAGCCGCCGTCGAACAGGGCGGCTGACACTTTCGCGACGATCCCGGGGCGGTTCACGCACGACAAGGTGAGAATGTGACGTGCGCTCGACAAGAAGACCTCCTCACGACGAAACCTGGTCAACGGCGCTTGGCTAACGGTTCACCTGTTTTAAAAGCGCCTCGACCGAGGGCAGAATCTTCTGAACGATGATCTCGACGCCTTGGGCGTTCGGGTGCAGACCGTCCGGCTGGTCGAGCTTCGGGTCGCCGGCGACGCCGTCCAGGAAGAAGGGATAGAGCGAAACATCGTATTGCTTCGCCAAGGCCGAATAGACGGGGGAGAACTGAGCAGCGTATTCGCCGCCGAGGTTGGGAGCCGCCCGCATGCCGGCAAGGAGCACGGGCAAATGGGCGGCGCGGGCCTTGTCTAGAATCGCCGCCAGTGTCGCCTTCGTCGCCTCGGGCTTCATGCCTCGCAGCATATCGTTGGCCCCAAGCTCGATGATGAGGGCATCGGCGTCTTTGGGCACTGCCCAGTCGTAGCGGGCGAGCCCCCCGGCCGCCGTATCGCCGGAAACGCCGGCATTGATGACCTTCACGTTCCAGCCTTTCGCGCGGAGCGCCGCCTCGAGGCGATCGGGAAACGCCTTGCCGGGCGGCAGCCCTAATCCGGCCGTCAGGCTGTCGCCCAAGGCCACGAGGCGAAGAGTGCGCGCGGCGGCGCCATGCGGAAGCAACGCCAGGACCGCTGCAAAGGCCAGCGCCTGGACGAGGAGGCGCAAATGCCCATATGAGGGCGACCCGGTTTTAAGGTGCTCGAACAATGGTCTTTCCTGCGGTCGCGATGCGCGGCGTGGACCTCAGTCTCGGCCGCGGGGCGGCTCGCGTCCATATCTTGCGCGATGTCGCTCTGACAATCGGTATGGGCGAGGCAGTCGGCATCGTCGGGGCTTCCGGCTCGGGCAAATCGACCCTTTTGATGATTATGGCCGGTCTTGAGCGTCCGGACAAAGGCGAGGTCGAGATCGACGGCGTCAAGCTGGGAGGCTTGAACGAAGACGCGTTGGCGCGCTTTCGTGGGCAGCGCATCGGCATCGTGTTCCAGTCCTTCCACCTGATCCCGACGATGACGGCGCTCGAAAACGTCGCGGCGCCGCTCGAGCTTGCCGGCCTGAGCGACGCGAATGCGCGGGCGAGGGCCGAGCTCGAACAAGTCGGTCTCGGCGACCGCCTCAGCCATTATCCCGCGCAGCTCTCGGGAGGTGAGCAACAGCGCGTGGCGCTGGCCCGCGCGCTAGGCCCGCGCCCCTCCTTGTTAATCGCGGACGAACCGACCGGCAATCTCGACGAGGCAACCGGGCGCATCATCATCGACATGATGTTCGATCTGCCGGCGCGGCGCGGAGCGACGCTCGCGCTCGTTACACATGACGCGGCGCTCGCCTCGCGATGCGACCGGGTCATCCGCATGCGCTCGGGCAGGATCGAAGAGGCTCCGCCGGTCGCCGTGCCCGCATGAACGCGCCCGCGACAGGCCTCGCTCCACGAGCGGGCCGCGCGCCAACCTTACGTTTCGCCTTGCGCAACCTGCGCGGCGGAGTAGCGGGCCTATGGATCTTTCTCCTCTGCATTGCACTGGGCGTAGCGGCGATCGTCGGGGTGGAAAGTCTCGCTCGCGCGCTCAACGACGGTCTGGGCCGCGAGGGGCGCGTGATCCTTGGCGGCGACGCATCGTTCTCGCTCATCCATCGTCGGCTCTCCGCCGACGAGCAGCAGTTCCTCGGCGCTCACGGCTCAATGGCGACGGTCGCGACCCTGCGCGGCATGGCGAGGGTGGCGAGCGGCGACGCCGCGCTGATCGAGATCAAGGCGGTCGAGCCATCATGGCCACGCCTGGGCGCCGCGGTCTTCGCTGCCGCCGATGTCGCTCGACGATGCTCTCGGCGAAAAAGACGGCGTGTTCGGCGCGGTGGTGGAAGAAGCGCTGTTGGCTCGGCTCAACCTAAAGCTTGGCGACATCATCCGCATTGGCGAAGCGAGCTTCGCCCTGCGCACAATCCTCGTCAGCGAACCGGATCGTCTGGCTGCCGGCGTGGGGCTCGGGTCGCGCGCGCTCATTTCGCAAGCCGCCCTTGAAGCCACGAAATTGGTTCAGCCCGGCTCGCTGGTCAGATGGACGACGCGCGTCGTCATGGGCGGACCTGACGGCGCGCCGGACAATGCCGCCGTTCGAGCTTTCATGGATCAGGCGAAGCAGAGATTTCCGCAAGCCGGATGGGACGCTCGCTCGCGCCTCGCCATCTCCCCGGATTTCAGCCGCGACCTCGACCGCTTCGCCGAGTTCCTCACCCTGGCCGGATTGCTATCGCTGGTCGTCGGCGGGGTCGGCGTAGCCAATGCCGCGCAGGGCTTCGTCGAGCGCAAGCGCGCGACGCTCGCCATTCTCAAGGCGATCGGGGCAACGGGGTCGAGCGTAGTCGGCCTCGCGCTCATCGAGTTCACGATCGTCGCACTGATCGGGGCGCTTGCCGGCGCGGCTCTTGGCTCGGCTATTCCGTTCGCCGTCAACTGGCTATTCGGCTCCTTGCTGCCGATCCCGCTCGCGCCCTCGATCGCGCCGAGCCTCATTGGCCTCGGCCTGGTCTACGGCCTCTTGACGGCGCTCGCTTTCTCGATCGCGCCGCTGGGACGCGCTCACGACGTGCCGGTGACGACGCTCATCCGCGACATGATCGAGGAACGCCGAGGCTGGCCGCGCAAGCGCTACCTTGGCCTCGCAGCGCTCGCCGGAGCGGCGCTCGTCGCGCTCGCCGTCCTGACCAGTCCGCAGCAGTCGATTGCGGCGATGGTCGCAGGCGCGACGGTCGCGGCGTTCCTCGCGCTGCGCGTCGTCGCCTTTTGCATTGCTTACCTCGCGCGCTGGGCGCCGCCGTCACGCTCGGTCGAGTGGCGGATGGCCCTCGCCGCGATCCATAGGCCAGGCGCGCTCACGCCCTCCGTCGTGCTGTCGCTCGGCCTCGGCCTCACCGCGCTCGTGGCGCTGACGCTCATCGACACCAACATGCGCGCTGAATTGCGCCAATCCGAGCCGGGCGTGACGCCAAGCTTCTTTTTCCTCGATGTGCGTGGCGCGGACGCGGGCGCGTTCGTCGATTTTCTCAAACGCGAGGCGCCGGGCGCCAAAATCAGCGAGACGCCAATGTTGCGCGGTCGCTTCGTTCGACTTGGCGATCGGCCCGTCGAACAGGTGAAACCCACCGACAAGGTCGCCTGGGCGCTGGAAGGCGATCGCGGGGTCACTTTCGCCGAGAAGCCGCCGGAAGGCTCCGAGGTCGTGGCGGGGACATGGTGGCCCGCCGATTATTCCGGCCCGCCGCTCGTGTCGATGGAAAAGGAAGTGGCGGCAGGCCTCGGCCTCCATCTTGGCGACACGGTCGTCGTCAACGTGCTTGGACGCGACATTGCGGCGAAACTCGCCAACTTGCGCAAAGTGAATTGGAAGAGCTTCGCCATCAATTTCGTGCTCGTCTATTCGCCCAATGCGCTCAAAGGCGCGCCCTACACCGAACTCGTCTCCACGGCGCTTCCCTCGGCGGCGGCGGAGGGCGAGCTCAAGCTCATGCGGCGCGTTGCGCATGATTTCCCGGATGTCGCGAGCGTCCGGGTGCGGGAGGCGATGGAGAACGTCGAAACGCTGGTGGCGAAGCTTGCGCTCGCCATTCGCGCCGTGACCGGGGTGGCGCTCACGACCTCAGTCCTGGTGCTCGCCGGCGCGCTCGCCGCCAACCGGCGCGCCCGCCTTGCGGACGCAACGATTCTCAAGATCCTAGGCGCCACCCGCGGACGGCTGACGAGAATGTTCCTGATCGAATACGGGCTATTGGGGCTCTCGACTGCGGCGTTCGGTCTCGCGGCGGGAACTTTCGCCGCCTACTGGGTCACGGTGCGCTTCATGGAGTCCGACTTTGTTTTCGACTGGCTAGCTGCGCTCGCGGCCGCTGGCGGAGGCCTTGCGATCACCGTTGGGCTCGGCATGATTGGCGCCTGGCGAACATTGAGCCAGAAGCCAGCAGCATACTTGCGGGAGTTATAGGCCGAGGAACTGCACGGATGGATGAGACGGAGGTTTATTCCAAAACTTGGCGCGCTCTGCGTCGAAACACAATCATTCTCATCGCGGCCTTCCTTCTCGGTTATCCCATGACCGCGCTATGGTTTTTCGTTCCTTCTACCCGCTTTTACCTCATGGTGCTGACGGTGCCCTGGTTATTGATACTATTGGCTTCGCTTTTTTATGCAGCCTCGATACGGTGTCCGCGGTGCGGCGAGCGGCTTTTGAAAGGGCCGCTAAACCTTAGGACCCGGGGAACCTGCGGGAACTGCGGATTGACTCTCTGGGCGATGCCACCGTCCAAAATGACGGGCCACTCGCCGTGAGCCAAAAGCCAGCGGCTTACCTGCGCGAGTTGTGATAAAGAAGCCCGATGAGCGCCGTCCAGAGCGCAGAGAAAGCCGTCAAGCGGCAGAGGGAGCGAGAATGGCGCTGCTCACGCAATCCTACGTCCACGGCGCCTCCTCGACGCCTCTAATCGGCGAGACGATCGGCGAAAATCTGCGGCGCGTGACGGCTGAGCACCCGGACCGATTGGCGCAAATCACGCGTCATCAGGGCGTGCGGTGGACCTACGTCGACCTCTTGCGCCGGTCCGAAGATCTGGCGATTTCCTTGCGCAAACTCGGTCTCGAAAAAGGCGACCGGGTCGGCATCTGGTCGGCCAATGTCAGCGAGTGGGTTCTGGCGCAATTTGGCACGGCGCTGGCGGGGCTCATCCTCGTCAACATCAATCCCGCCTACCGCGCCCATGAATTCGACCATGCGATGAAGAAATCTGGCTGTCGGGCGGTGATCCTGAGCGCCGGCCACAAGAATAACGACTATTTCGCCTCACTCAGGACTTGCGCCCCCGAGATCGACGCCGCTCAGCCCGGCAGGCTCCGGTCCCAGGGCTTGCCCAAGCTCGAGTTCGTCATCCGCTTAGGCGCGGACAAGTCGCCGGGCATGCTCAATTTCGATGAGGTCGTGAACCCGGCTGCGGCGAGTGAGCGCGCCGCCCTGATGGCGTTTGAAGCGACGCTTCAGTTCGACGACCCGATCAACATCCAGTTCACCTCGGGAACCACCGGCGCGCCCAAGGGAGCGACGCTGACGCATCACAACATCTTGAACAACGGCTATTTTATCGGCGAGGCCATGCGCCTGACGCCCGACGACCGGTTGTGCATTCCTGTGCCGTACTACCATTGTTTCGGCATGGTGCTGGGCAATCTGGCCTGTGTCACCCACGGCTCCTGCATGGTGAGTCCGTCGGAGGGATTCGATCCCCTTGCGACGCTGGAGGCCGTGCAGGCGGAGCAGTGCACCGCACTGCACGGCGTTCCCACAATGTTCATCGCCATGCTCGAACATCCCGAATTTGGGCGTTTCGACCTTGGGAGCCTGCGCGCTGGGATCATGGCGGGCTCGCCCTGCCCGGTCGAAGTGATGCGCAAAGTTGTCAACGCAATGCATATGAGCGAAGTGACCATCGCCTATGGCATGACCGAGACGAGCCCCGTCAGCTTCCAGAGCGCCTACAACGACCCGCTCGAGCGGCGGGTCTCGACGGTCGGACGCGTCCAGCCGCATATCGAAGTCAAGATTGTCGATGGCGAGGGTCGAATTGTTCCACCTGGGACGCCGGGTGAGTTGCTCACCCGGGGCTATAGCGTCATGCGCGGCTATTGGGATGATCTGGCGGCCACGTCAGCTTCGATCGACGACGCCCAATTCATGCATACAGGCGATCTGGCGACCATCGATGACGAAGGTTACTGCAATATTGTTGGCCGGCTTAAGGACATGATCATCCGGGGCGGCGAGAACATCTATCCTCGCGAGGTTGAGGAATTTCTTTTCACACATCGGGCGGTCGCCGAGGTTCAGGCCTTCGGCGTCCCCGACCGCCGCTATGGCGAAGAACTTTGCGTCTGGATTCGCCGCCGCGAGAGTTCTGCCTTGAACGAAGCCGAGGTGATCGCTTTTTGCCGAGCCTCGATCGCTCATTACAAGGTCCCGCGCTACGTGCGCTTCGTCGAGTTCTTTCCCGATGACGGTCACTGGCAAGGCGCAAAAATACTTGATGCGCAAGGCCATGATGGAGGAACTTGCCCTGGCCGAAGAACGGACGGCCTGAGCTTTTTGGTCGCCGCTTCCGAGCTTTAGGAACGGTCAAGATAGACTTAACCTTTATCGAACCGGGCAGCCGATTTGTTTAAGCGGTCGTCGCCGACCTCCCGCGCGCCGCCAAAAAGCAACAATTTCGGCCTTTACTGGATCTTGAGACAATATGAGTTCACTTGGCAATTCGGTTGGGCGCGCTTAAATGGCAGGGGTAAGGTCGGGAGGGTCCGAGAAATCTCAGGCGACCGCTCCGTGACGGGAAGATGATGAACGCAAATTACAGAAATTTCGCCCTCTGGGTGATTATTTTCTTGCTCGTGCTGGCGCTCGTGACCCTGTTCCAGAGCCCGGGCCAGAAGGCTCCCTCTAGTGAGATCACATTCAGCCAGCTCCTGACCGACGCCGACGCCGGCAATATCCGGGACGTCACGATCGCGGGTCCCGACATTTCCGGCCACATGAAGGACGGGCGCACGTTCCAGACTTACGCCCCGAACGATCCGACCCTCATCCAGACCCTTTATAAGAAGGACGTGACGATTACGGCCAAGCCCCCGTCCGACGGCAACAATTGGCTGCTGACAATCGTCTCCAGCGTCCTGCCCGTACTGCTGTTCTTGGGCCTATGGATCTACATGACCCGGCAGATGCAGGGCGGCGCCGGCAAGGCCATGGGCTTTGGCAAGTCCAAGGCCAAGCTTCTGACCGAGGCGCAGGGCCGGGTGACGTTTGAGGACGTCGCCGGCGTCGATGAGGCCAAGGAGGACTTGCAGGAGATTGTCGAGTTCCTGCGTGACCCGCAGAAATTCCAGAAGCTTGGCGGGCGCATCCCGCGCGGCGTGTTGCTAGTGGGCCCTCCAGGCACCGGCAAGACCCTCACCGCGCGCGCGGTCGCGGGCGAGGCCAATGTGCCCTTCTTCACCATTTCGGGCTCCGACTTCGTCGAAATGTTCGTCGGCGTCGGCGCAAGCCGTGTCCGGGACATGTTCGAGCAGGCGAAAAAGAATGCGCCTTGCATCATCTTCATCGACGAAATCGACGCGGTCGGCCGCCATCGTGGTGCAGGCCTCGGCGGCGGCAACGACGAGCGCGAGCAGACGCTCAACCAGTTGCTCGTCGAGATGGACGGGTTCGAGCAGAACGAAGGCATTATCATCATCGCCGCCACCAACCGGCCCGACGTGCTCGATCCGGCGCTGCTCCGTCCCGGCCGCTTCGACCGTCAGATCGTGATCTCGAACCCCGACTTCATCGGCCGCGAGAAGATCCTGCGGGTTCACGTTCGCAAAGTGCCCCTCGGGCCCGACGTCGACCTCAAGGTCGTCGCGCGCGGCACCCCCGGCTTCTCCGGCGCCGACCTCATGAACCTCGTCAACGAAGCGGCGCTCCTCGCCGCGCGGCGTGGAAAGCGCGTCGTCACGCGTCAGGAGTTCGAGGATTCGCGCGACAAGATCATGATGGGCGCCGAGCGGCGCACCCTCATCATGACCGAACAGGAAAAGCGGCTCACCGCCTATCACGAGGCCGGCCACGCGCTCGTCTCCGTGTCGATGCCGGCCTCGACGCCGATCCACAAGGCGACGATTATCCCGCGCGGCCGCGCGCTCGGCATGGTGCAGTCACTGCCCGAGCGCGATCAGATCTCGCAAAGCTACGAAGAGCTGATCTCGATGCTCGCGATGTCGATGGGCGGACGCGTCGCCGAGGAGCTGGTGTTCGGCAAGGACAAGGTGACATCCGGCGCGGCCGGAGACATCCAGCAGGTGACCAAGATCGCCCGCGCCATGGTGACCCGGCTCGGCTTCTCCCCCAAGCTTGGGACGGTCATGTATGGCGAGAACCAGGACGAAGTGTTCCTCGGTTATTCGCTGGGTCGGCAGCAGAACATCTCGGAAGCAACCGCCGAGACGATCGATCAGGAAGTGCGCCGGCTGATCCAGGAAGCTCATGAAACGGCGACCCGCGTTCTCACCGAGCGGCGCGCCGACCTTGAGACCCTCGCGGATGGCCTGATCGAGTTCGAGACGCTGACCGGCGACGAGATCGTTGGCCTGCTACAGGGGGTGCGGCCGGTCCGCGAATCAGCTACCGACCGTGAGCCGCCGGCGCCCCCGCGCGCCGCTGTGCCTTCGACCGGCAAGCCGCGGCCTATCGGTCCGGAGGCTGGCGGGCTCGAGCCGCAACCGCAGACCTGAGCCTCCTGACGCGCGAGCTTCCTAAGCCCAATCCTGCGGACGCGCTTCCGAGACGCTCGGGATCGCGGAAGACGCCTAATGCGCGGCCCCCGGATCCGAGGCTAGTTAGCCCCTGCAAGGCGTGCGGGCGCCCCTGCGGCGGCACCCGTTTGGTTTTTCTTGATCCGAGGCCCTTTCGCTTTGGAACCCTCCGATTTAGGGGTTGGAAAAGCTTGGATTTCCTTGGATTCTCTCGTCCGAATCTAGACTTATCAATGGGTTAGACGGGATTTTCTGCGGAAAAAATTTCTCGCGTTCTTTTCCGCTGGGCGGCCGAAAAAGCGCAGGCGTCGCGGCGATGTGGAAGAGCGAATGTCCATGGGCGCAACCTTAGCGTGAATTCCGTTTTTACGCAAGAAACTGCGGGGTCCTTCCAGCGTCGGCGTTGTTTTCCAAAATTTCACTTTCCAGGCGTCACCGCCCAAGGGGCTTGCAACGCGTCCTCGGGGGTTGACAGAGGCACGGATCGGCGTTCACGGGCCTTTTTGTGGAGCTTAGGGAACTCTTGCTACCTCGTCGCCATCCTGACGATATGGCCGCCGGGCCCCGGCCGGGGACGGACCGGGAAGTCCGGAAGATAGCGCGCGACGAGCGCCGCCCGGTCGAGATCCTCGATTCTCGCGAACCCGAGTTCGTGCGCGCGAGCATGCAACTCATCCGAATCGAGAAAGCACCGGAACGGCTCGCCGCTCGCCGCGACCCGCTGTGCCATCTCGCGATGAAAGTTACGCGCGGTCCCCTCGTTCATCGCGTCAGGCGGGTTCGCGTAATCGAACACGACTTCCGCCCCGCCGGGTAGACGCGCAAGCCCGCCCAGCGTCGCAAACACCGCCTCCTCAGTGAGATACGGCGTCACGCCGAGCCACAGCACGAAAGTGCGCTTGCGCGAGTTGAAGCCGGCGGCCTCGAGCGCGCCGACGATGCTCCCGTGCTCAAAGTCGTGAGCGACATAGGCGACGTGCGACGGCTCAGCGATCGACGCATGCGCGAGCCGGCGGCGCTTCTCGGCTTGCGTCGCGGGATGATCGAGTTCGAAGACGCGCATGTCTTTGGTCGGCTCGAGCCGATAGGCGAAAGTATCGAGGCCCGCGCCCATGACCAGGATCTGTCCGACGCCTTCTTCAATGGCTCGGCGAGCCGAGTCCTCGGCGAAACGGCTGCGCATGGCGATGAACAAGCGCAAGGACCGCCGCTCCGGGCGCTCCCTGGCGAGCGCAATCGCATGATCGGCGTCTTGCACGAGGATCGGAAGCGCAAGCGGGTCGGCGAACACGAAGCCGCGCTCGAGCACCTGATGCGCCGCCCGATGTCCCGCCGCGCCGAGCGCGGTGACGCTCGCCTGTCCCTGTTGCATGGGGCGCGAAGATAGGGGCGGCGGGACCGGCTGTCGAGCGCGGCCAAGCTTGACGCCGAAAATCTCTTCCCCTAAAGACTACCCATCCCATGAGCTAGGCCATGCGGCGGCGGGACGCTTGTTACTTGGAAGCGGCCCTCGTTCCTATTTGCCAAAGAGCTCGAGCTTTTCGTCTGAAGGACTTACTGCGATGTCACGCCGATGCGAGCTGACGGGCAAGGCCGTTCAATCCGGCAATAAGGTCAGCCATTCCAACCGCAAGACGCGGACGCGTTTTTTGCCCAATCTCGTCCAGGTCACGCTCACCTCGGATTTGCTTGAGCGCAAGGTGCGCTTGCGCGTCACCGCGGCGGCGTTGCGTTCGGTCGAGCATCGCGGCGGCCTCGACGATTTTCTCGTTAAAGCCCACGAGTTCGAGCTTTCCGACGACGCGGTGAAGCTCAAGCGTGAGATCGCCAAGAAGCGCGCCGAGACGAAGGCCGAGCCCGAAGCCGCTTAGAGCGGCCTTTGCTCTACTGCTACGCCGCCGCCCGCTTGAGTTCCGCCGCGTCGCGCGCCAGAGCTTCGACCGCGAGATAGTCGCCCGTCGCCAGCGCGGCCTTTTGCAGCATCCACGAGCCGCCGACGCAGGGCACATTTGGCAGCTTGAGATATTCGGGCGCCTTCTGAAGATCGATCCCGCCGGTCGGGCAGAAGCGGAGATCCGGCAGCGGCGCAGCGAGCGAGGCGATGAGCTTCGCGCCCCCGACCGCTTCTGCGGGAAACAGCTTCATCGCTCGGAAGCCAAGCTCCCTTAGCGCCATCGCTTCCGAGGCGGTGGCGCAGCCAGGCAAGAACGGAACCGGCGACCCCGCCGCGGCCTTGGCGAGCGCCGCAGGGGCGCCGGGGCTGACCAGGAACCGCGCCCCGGCCTTAATCGCCTGGTCGATCTGCTCAACCGAAACGATGGTGCCCGCGCCGACGATCGCGCCGCGTACATTTTCGGCGATCGCCTGGATCGCGGCGAGCGCTGGCGCCGTGCGCAAAGTCACTTCGATCGCATAAAGACCGCCGGCGACCAGCGCCTTGGCCTGGGCGAGCCCATCTTGCACGCTCGCGACAGTGAGCACCGGGATCACCGGCGCGAGCGCCATGATCCTGGCCGTCTCGCCTTCGTGGGCATAAGCCGGCATGACGATCTCCAGGGAAAAACATTTCGCCCTTAGCATGATGCGGCCTTCGCGGCGACGCTCGCGATCGACTAGGCTCGCTGCGGGATTGGCGCGGGAAACGAGGAACGGGTGAACGAGGCGACTGACCTTTCGGTCTACAAGGAGACGTTGCTCTTTCTGGTTACGGCGGGCGTGGTCGCGCCTTTGTTCTTCCGGCTGCGCATCAGTCCGGTCCTGGGATATCTGCTCGCGGGCGTCGCGCTTGGGCCTTATGGCCTGGGCGCAGTCGCTCAGAAGGCGCCGTGGCTGAGCGCGCTTGCGATCAATGTCGAGTTCGATCGATCGCATCGCCTCCTTCGGCGTCGTCGCGCTCATGTTCACCATGGGGCTCGAGCTCTCGTTCGCGCGCTTGAGACGTATGCGTCGTCTGGTGTTCGGCCTCGGCTTCGCACAGGTCGTCGGGACGACCCTCGTCCTCGCCGCTGCGGCGTGGGCCTTGGGGCTCAATCCGCCTGCCGCGCTTGCGATCGGGGCCGCGCTCTCCATGTCGTCGACGGCGATCGTCATTCCCATGCTGGTCGAGAGCAGGCGCCTCAACTCCGGCGCGGGGCGAGCGAGCCTGGCTGTGCTCCTGTTTCAGGATCTCGCGGTCGCGCCGCTTCTCGTCATGACCGGCGCGTTGTCGGCCGCCGGCGACCGCGGCCTTGCGTGGCAACTCCTCATCACGCTCGTTCCGGCGGCTCTTGTCCTCACTGCCCTTGTCGTTTTTGGCCGGCTGGCGTTGCGGCCATTCTTCCATTTCGTCGCGGAGACAAAGAGCCCCGAGTTCTTCATGGCGGCATGCCTTCTGGTGGTGCTTGGCGATGGCCTCGCCGCCGCGGCGAGTCACCTGTCGATGGCGCTCGGCGCCTTCGTCGCCGGCCTTCTGCTGGCCGAAACCGAATATCGTCGCGAGATCGAAGTGACGATCGAGCCGTTTCGGGGTCTCCTGCTAGGGCTCTACTTCCTGTCGGTCGGAGCCGCGATCAATCCAGCCTTCATCTTCGCCCAACCCGGGCTTATCCTTGGTCTCGTTGCAGCACTCGTGGCGGCCAAGGCGCTCCTGCTGTTCGGGTTCGGCCGCGCCTTTCGTCTCCCTTCCCACACGGCCGTCGAGACATCCCTCCTGCTCGGGCCGGGCGGCGAGTTTGGCTTCGTGATGATCGGGGCCGCGCTGGCGGGAGGTCTGATCGATCGAGCGCTGGCGACGACGCTCATCACCGCGGTCGCGCTTTCGATGATCGTAATCCCCGGATTGGCGAAGGTCGGCGCGCGCATCGGCGCGGCCCGACGAGGAGCGGCCGGCGCG
Source organism: uncultured Alphaproteobacteria bacterium (assembly GCA_963836695.1). Classification (GTDB taxonomy): domain Bacteria; phylum Pseudomonadota; class Alphaproteobacteria; order Rhizobiales; family Beijerinckiaceae; genus Roseiarcus. The sequence goes on along the minus strand of CAWIKX010000010.1, from coordinate 319,531 downwards.
CGGGCGCTGGAGATCCCCCCGGACAGCGAATTGTCCCGCGTCATCATTGTCGGCTACGGCCGCGTCGGCGCGCTGATCGGCGACATGCTCGACCGGCACGCAATTCCCTTCATCGCGGTGGATGCGAACGCGGGCATTACGTCCCAGGCCCGCGCCGACGGCAAGCCGGTCTATTACGGCGACGCGGCGCGGCCCGAATATTTGCGCCGCTGCGGGCTCGAGACGGCGCGCGCGGTGGTGGTCACCATGGATTCGCCCAAGGCCAACGAAGCGGTCGTCGAGACGACGCGGCGCCTGCGGCCGGACGTGACGTTGGTCGCCCGCGCCCGAGACGCCGATCACGCCCGCGCGCTGTACGGGCTTGGTGTGACCGACGCGGTGCCCGAGACTATTGAGGCGAGCCTGCAGCTCTCCGAGGCGGTCCTGGTCGATATTGGCGTGCCGATGGGATTCGTCATCGCCTCGATCCATGAGAAACGTGACGAGTACCGCAAGCTCTTGGCGGCTGCCGGCGCCCCTGAGCGCCCCCGCTCGACGCGTGGGCCGCGACGAGGGTGAAGAGATGGCGCGAGGCTGTTGGCGAGCTTTCATCGCGCCGGGAGGCAATGCCGCCTTGCCTGGAATGCCGGCTTCCACCATACTCGGACCGAAGGTTCCGGGTCCGCGGCAAAAGGCTCCAGCGGCTTGAGAATCTGCCGCCCCACGCTGGGCGCAAGAGGGCGACAAGCCGAGCTCATGGACACGCTCCAAGCCGAGACGGAAACAGCAAGCGAAACGGAGAAAGCCATTCTGGCGGATGTCCGGGCTCGCTTCGAGGCGACAGAGAACCCGAGGCTTCGTGAACTGATCCTGGGCTTGATCGACCATCTGCACGCCTTTGTACGCGAGCGGAAGATCACGTGGTCGGAATGGGAATATTTCATGGACTTTCTGGCCCGCGCGGCCGCGGTCACTAAGGACGGCCGAAACGAGTTCATCGCCCTTTCCGACTCGATCGGAATCAGCATGCAGGTGCTTGCGGCGTCCCAGCCGAAGCCCGCAGGCGCCACCATCCCGACGCTGATCGGGCCGTTCTTTATCGACGACGCGCCGGTGTTTCCGATCGGCGCCGATATCTCGGGAGGCGCTTCCGGCCAACCGCTCTACGCCTATGGCCGCGTTCTCGACACGCGGGGTGAGCCCGTCTCGGACGCAATCCTGAACGTTTGGCAATCGGATGACCGCGGCCTCTATGACGTGCAGGACAACTTCGATCCAGAGAAGATGTGGGGACGCGGGCGCATCAAATGCGACCCCGAGGGCCGTTACGCCTTCTGGAGCGTGATGCCGACTGCCTATCCCGCGCCGATGGACGCCGCCCTCGGCGATCTGATCCGCAACACGACGGGCCGCTACTGGCGACCCGCGCACCTCCATTTCGCGGTCGAGACCAAGACCGCCGATGCTCTTGCGACCCATATCTTCGTCCGCGGCAGCGAGCATATCGAGTGCGACGTGGCCTTCGGCGTGCGTCCGGCCTTGATCACCGATTTCACCGAGCATGGGCCAAGCGTGGCGCCGGATGGGCGCGAGATGAACGGCCCTTATCGCATGCTGAACTACGACTTCGTCATGACCCGCTCCGGCCGCTGACCGGACCTCGGCCTCGGGAGCCGAGCATCAGATCTTGACCACTGGCCGATAAACTCTAGCCGGGCGAGTCGCTCTTGGGTTAGAAGGGCGCCTTCCATCCGAGAAACCGCCCTTGCCGGCCTTGTTACGCCTCTTCACGATTTTGCTCGCCGCCTGCGCTGGCTTTGCCGGCGCGTCGCACGCGTCCGACTGCGCCTTCACGCCCGCGCCGGCGACGCGGCTTCAGAGCATGACTGCAGTGAGCGATTACAAGGCCGTGCTGAAGGCCTGTGTCGCCGCCGACGGACGCAAGGCGGTCGCGATCCGCGAGATGACGGTTCAGAGCCAGAAGGTCGACCTCCTCGTCGATCCCGAGGCGCTGACGACCCGACTCGAGCGCGCCGCATGCTGGACCTGCCGCGAGGAGAGCGAATCCGAACTCGGCGAGACGCGCATGGGCCGCGCGATCCGCGAGTTCGGCTCAAGCGCCCAGGCCTCGTCCATCGCGGCTTTCTCCAGAATGCGGGGCTCACTCACGGCGGGGACCAAGGCGATTTCGTCACCGGCGACCTCTGCCCAAGCGAGAAGCCGCTCGATCGCAGATTTTTCATGCGCCTCGAGTTCAGCGGGTCCCGCACGCTCCAGTGGCGCTCTCGATTTCAGGCCTCTGGCTTATTCATCACTTTGACGATTTTCGTTGGCTCGTCGATGAGCGCAACGCCGGCGCGCTCGACATCCTATGGACCAATCACACCTATCATCATCCCTATCATCGCAAGCTGCCGGACGCCGCCAACTTCCTGTTGTCGAAGGGCGTCGATCCGGAGGAGGAAATCCTCGACACGGAGCGGCTTCTGATCGCCAATGGCGAGACCCCGTCGCTGTTCTTCCGCTTCCCCGGTCTCATCTCCAGCGATCCGCTGATGCAGGCCGTCAGCCAGTTCCACCTCGTGACGCTTGGCGCCGACGCGTGGCTCGCACTAGGACAGAAGCCTGGGCGCGGCTCGATCGTGCTCGTCCACCCGAACGGCAACGAGCCAAGGGGGTTGACGCTTTTCTCCGCCGACCTGACGCATGGGGCCATCGCCGGTCCCCTCGAGCCCCTGACCGCCGCGCCCGATTGAGAGGCGGGCGGTCCGCGCGCTCTCCTTACGGCTTCCGCGCAGCAAAGATTCCGCTTCCGAGATAGCCGCCAGTCCCGTTCAGAATCAGCGAACCGCCCATCTCGCCATAGGCCGGGGTGGTGTTGGTTGGACCGCCTCGGAAGAACGAGCCGTTCAGCGCCGCGGTCCGCCCTCCGCCATTCCCAAGCAAAGGCGACCCTGCGGCTGTTGCGAACGTCGTCGTCCCGGGAACCCACGCGGCCGTGCCGGCATAGCTGGTTCCATCGAGGCCTCCGATCGAGATAACGCCGTTGCGGGCGCCGAAATTGACCGCGGCGGAGAATGTTCCTGCCGCGAGATAGGTCTGCCCGCCGACACCGGAAGCGATATTGGCGATGGCGTGGCCGTTATAAGTCGCCGTGCCGGTCGTCGGAAGGCTGCCGAGCGTTGTCGGAACGCCCCCAACCCAGAGCAGCAAAACGCCTTGATCCTCGAACGCGAGTTGACCGTTTGTGTTTGCGCCGTTGAATGCGCTCCACAAACCCCACTTGGTGGACTTGCACGCGCAAGGGGTAACGGCGGCGGAGGAAATCGAAGTCAGAAATGCCGATGTATTCGCGCCGACGCTGTCCGCCGTAACCATCAGCTGATTGGAGTAACCTCCGATCGCCGCCAGGGGCTGGCCGTTGCGCAACGAGACAGGGATATTGGCCCCGTTGGCGAACACCGCCGCATCCCTTGCAGCGAAATTCGACGGATTGACGTACGTGCCGCGCGCTCCATTCAGCCCATTTTGGCCGTTCCCATTCAGACTTCCGAAGACATAAGTGGAGTTCGTCATGCCGCCGTTCGGCGCGTTGACGCTGCCGACATTGAAGATGGCAAGCATCTCGCTTGAACTGCCTGGCAGAAAGATACCGACGTCGCCAGGCTGCCCGGTGAGGTTGGTTATGACATAGGGTTTCGTATAGTTCGTAAACGGCGGCGTTGAACCGCCGGACGCCGTCACCATCAGTCCGCCGACATAGCCGTTGAGCGACAAAGTCGGATGGTTGTTCGCCGAGATCGTCGGCGTTCCGGTCGTGAACGGATTGAACGTATAGTTCGCCGGACCGCTCTGGACAAAATTGTAGGAGCGAGAGTTCGCCACAGCTCCCGTATTGAGATTGGTCGTCGTATTGTTCAGAGCGTAGCCTGCAATCGGCACGCCATTCCTGGTCGGCACGGTATTGGGCGCCGTCGTCGGCGTTGCGGACGACAAAGCGCCAGTGGCCAGCCCGTACCATCCGGCCGAGTTGTTCATCGTCGAGCCGGTGAACCCGCCGGCCTGGGTGAAGCCAATGTTGGGCGCATTGCTGATCGCCGACGTCATGACGAAGAGCGTCGCGTTCTGCGCCGCACCCTTTCCAGTCACGCTGAGGCCGGCCTGGAACTGTCTTGAGGTGGTGTTCGGCGTGCCGTCCGAATTGAGACCACCGGCCTGATAGCCAAGGATCGGCGAGACCGAGAAATTGCCGCTTCCGGCGAAGGCGCCCGTCAAATAGGGCACGGAGCTTGCGCCCGCGCTGGTGCTGTACGGCGAGTGGGTGACCATGGCGTATGTTTGAGCCGGAGTTGGCGTAACCGGGGTCACAGGCGTGATTGGCGTGACTGGGGTGACTGGCGTGACAGGCGTAAGCGGCGGCGTGACAGGCGTAAGCGGCGGCGTGACCGGCGGCTCAGCGCTTTTATCACATCCTGTACGATGACCCTTTGCGTGGTTCTGAAGGACGCGCTGTTCTGCGATCCTTGCTGGACGCTCTGCTGAGTGGCGCTGGCGATTGTGAGCGCGTTGGCCCGACCCTGGGAGGCGGTGGCGAGGATCGGCGCGCCCGGTGAGCTGGGGGTGCCCACGTTGTAGCTGCGAGCGAGATTGTCGGTCGGCTGCTGGCTTGCGCCTCCCTTTTGGCCCTTCTGGCTCGTCAATTGAGCATTCGACTGTGCGATCTCCTGGCTGCTTGCGCGGCCAGGAGAAGAGGGAGGCCGGTTCAACCCCGCGACGGTTACGGCGAAGCCCGGACGCGACACGTCGGTCGTGGTCGGCGTGCAATTGGACCCGGCGCAGAGCGATGTGACCGACATGTGGCCGAATCCGAGGATCGCTTGCGTGCCTTTGGCGCCGTTATGGGAGATGATCGCGATGCCGCCGCGCAAGCCAATCGCCGCGACCGGAGTTCGGATCGTCGCCCCTTCAGAATGCGTCGCGATGCCGCCGACGACGCGCACCACGCCCTTGCCCAACGAAAGGGCGAGCTCGCCCTTCGTGGTGGCCGGATTGTAAACGAAGCGGTCAATCACCAGCGTCGAGTTGGGCCCGACATTGAGGGTCGTCTTGTCGATGAACAACACCTGGACGCTGCCCGTCGCGGTGGTCTGGATCTTCTCGTTCTCGACGACTTGCGTCCCGATCTCGATCACGCGAGTAGGCGCTCCCGGCGGCGTGCCCGAGGAGGTCGTGTTGACCGCGCCGGCTGTGCCGACGGTATTGGCGTTGGCCGCCGCCGATAGCGCGAGAACCGCGCCGAGCGGGATGGCGGCGAATAAGAGCTGAAGCGATCGTGCCGAGCGCATTCGAGTTTGCCTTAAAAGATCAGAAGCGGAAGGTCGGCCCCCCGGCGACGATGAAATCCTGCAAGCTATAGTTCGGAATGGTCGAATAGGTGCGCAGATACTGGACCTGCAGCGTGAAGCCGATGTTGCGGTAGAAGGTCGTGTCCAAGGTTCCCGCCACGCGCCATTGCTTGTCTATGCGCGTGGTGAAAGGCGCGACAAACAGGTCCGGTATCGCATAGGGGGTATAGGAAAATCCGGCGGAGGGCGTGAACGTCCAGACGGAAGCGGTATGCGCGAGTGAAGGCGCCGCGAAAGAATAGGGCAAGCCGACATCGACCGAAAGATCGTGAAAAGCATATGGCCCATAGTTCGCGCTCGAATCCGTGTAGGAAACGCGGCCCTGCCATCCTAGGCCCCACTGAGCCGAAAGCAGCCCCGAGCCGAACACATAGCCGATCCACTGACCCCCGCTCTGGCCGGCGGCGGTCGGATAGTTCGCGGAATTGTAGAAGGAGCGATTGCGAAACTCGACTCCAGGGGTGATCGTCAGGTTCTCGTTGACGGGCCAGTTCACCGAGACGCCGCCGCCAAGCGTGTTGAGATAGTTTGCCCCGCCGAGCGTCAGCACGTTCCCGATGCCGTAAGGGTGAACAGTGATCCCGCCATAATTGCCGATGCCCAACCGCGGGCCGGTGCGCAATTCGGCCAGGCCCAGGTCAAGGCGCGTGACTCTGAATTGCTGCGAATAATAGGTGATCAGATCGGATTCCCACCCATCGCCGCGCTGATCCTGAAAATCATAGAAATCGTGCACGGTGACCAGTCCGAACGCGTTCCAGTCCGGAGTTTTCTGAAACTGCGGCGAAAGCAGCGCGTTCTGGCCGAGCGCCAGAACGTTCGGGCTGTTGGGGCCGGCGTTCGCGTTGGTCTGATAAGCGAGGCCAAACTGCCCAAAGATCGACAATTGATTGACCGCGACCGCCTTATCGATCGCCGCGACATAGGTCTGCACTTCGGTGCGAATGTCGCTGGGCGCGTCCGGCGCGTTGAGCACGGCGTCGAAATAATTGCGCGCCATCTCATAGGAACGCAGGTGAAAATAGAGCACGCCGAGCTGGAGCTTTACCCGGGGAAGATTCGGGCTGTAGTAAAGCATGCGCTCGAGCGCGCCGATCGCGGCCTCATAATCGCCGAGTTCAGTCTCGAGCTCGGCGTATTTGAACCCCGCGTCGAGATCGTCGGGCTTGAGCAGCAGGCGCTTGAATAAGAGGTCGGCGGCGATGCGTTTGTCCGCATCGTTCATGGGCGCGGCTGGCGGAGGGACAGCTTGCGTCGGGGGCAGGGAAGGGACCGGCGCTGGCGTCGAAGAGCTCGCCACTTGCGCAAAGGCGGCTGGGGAGAGACCCGAACGCGACGAGCCAGATCGCCGCCGCAATCGCGCCGCCAAGCCGTCGGAATGAGAGCGGGCCTCGCGCGGAAAATTCGCGCGCTGACCTATGCGCACAACCTGCTGGCGCGGATATGCGATTGGATCGGCTCGCTCCGGAGCCGTTCTTCCGCTCCCAACGCATCACGCGGAACCCCAGCTTGCAGTTTTTATTCAGTAAATCCCATTTCTACCGAATGCAACTGCATTCTCGATATTCCCCGGGCGTCATATCCGAGCACGGTCTCGAAAATGGATGCGTCACAACGTGCTGGCCGCCGATGGTTCGCCCTTCCGACAGCCGCTCAATTGAGGCCGGTATCGTCTCGTCCGCCTTCCCGGCCTATATTCATGAGGTAGGTCCTGGTGGGAGATGAACTCATGAACGATATCAGCAGCGCGGGAACGTTTCCACTCGGCGGGAGGATTGTGAAGCGGCTGGGTTACGGCGCAATGCAGCTCGCGGGACCAGGAGTGTTCGGGCCTCCCAAGGACCACGATGCCGCGATAGCGGTCTTGCGGGAGGCGGTCGCGAGTGGCGTCAATCACATCGACACCAGCGATTACTACGGTCCTTATGTGACCAACAAGCTCATCCGGGAGGCGCTGCATCCCTACCCGGACGATCTCGTGATCGTCACCAAGATCGGCGCCCGGCGCGGCGACGACGCGTCGTGGAACCCGGCCATGAGCCCCGACGACCTCAAGAGCGCGGTGCGTGACAATCTGCGCAACCTCGCCCTCGAAGTCATGGAGGTGGTCAATCTACGCATCATGGGTTCCGTCCACGGACCCTTGGAGGGATCGATCGAGGCGCCCCTTACGGTCCTGGCCGAGCTTCAGCGGCAGGGCCTCGTGCGCCACATTGGGCTCAGCAACGTCACCGCCAACCAGATCGAGGAGGGGCGGCGGATCTGCGAGATCGTCTGTGTGCAGAACATGTACAATGTAGCGCATCGCGAAGACGACGCGCTCATCGACAATCTTGCGCGAAACGGCGTAGCCTATGTGCCGTTCTTCCCGCTCGGCGGCTTCACGCCGTTGCAGTCGTCCGCGCTGAACGAGGTCGCGGGGAGGCTAGGGGCGACGCCAATGCAGGTTGCGCTCGCTTGGCTGATCCAGCGCGCGCCCAATATTCTGCTCATTCCCGGCACCTCGTCGCTCGTGCATCTGCGCGAGAACCTGGCCGCCGCCAGCCTCAAGCTGCCTGCCGACGCGGTGAGCGCGCTCGACACGATCGCCAAGGGGCACGGGCCGGCCTGAGGTCCCCAGAACCGCATTCGCGAGCCGCTAAGTTGAATATCAAGATTGTACGCATTGGGGATGCTCGTTTATCCCCGGCTCAACGGAACCGAAATGCGGCCATCCGCGTTCAGTCCTTCGGCTTGCGGACATGCGTGTCCAGCCGCTGGAGGACTAATCCACATGCCCGGAAACCTCATTTATTATGCGCTTGTCCTGATCGTGATCGCGTTGGTGGCGGCGCTGTTGGGATTCGGCGGCGTGGCCGGCACCGCCATGAGCGGTGCTCATCTCCTGATTTGGCTCGCGGTCGTCATCGTGATCGTCGGGGTCGTGTTCGCCCTCATCAGGCGAGCCTAGCGCAGCGATCCTGGGGATCCGGCGCCCGGCGCGCCCGGCTCCCGGGGTTTGGGTGCAATCCTTCCTACTGGGGCACCCCCATCGGGAGGTGACCCTGAGACGCCCCTGGCGTCAGGGCTTCTTCCTTGGCGGGGATCTCCTCGAAGTGCTCGCACCCATTCGGTCCACAATGGAAGGCCGAATAAGCGCTCAGCGATGGGTGATTATAGATGACCACCCGATCGCTTATGGTTTGTCTGACGACCCGGACATCCATGCTGCCCATCAGGCTTCCGTGGTCGTCGAGGAAATCAATATTCGTCCTTCCGAGACGTTGCGGGATAAGGACCGCGGTCTTGTCGCTGCGCAGGACGAGGTCGACGACGTCCGGATCAGTTATCGAGATCTTTCCGAAGGGACGCTCGCTATGAATTGTCGTTGAGAATCCCTGGGTGAGCACCATCGTTTGTTTCGAGGGCCGCTCGATTGTCAACGGCGCGACTTGGTCAGCGAGGCAATTGGCGGTCGCGAACAAGAAACCCGCAACAAAGACGACGCCCTTTACCCACTGCGCAACCATTGCTGTCCTTCCGCCGATGAACGCCCACGCCCCGTGAGGTGAAATCATTGTGGCATGATCGTCGTCCATGGCAAGCAAGCTGTCGCGTCAATTCATCCCGAGCGCGGCTAGATAAAGATCGAGCACGGTCTCCTCCTCGATCCGACTGTCGCGGTCCTGCTTTCGAATGGAAACGATTTTTCGCATGATCTTCACGTCGAAGCCGTTCGCCTTGGCCTCGCCGTAGACTTCCTTGATGTCGCTGGTGAGCGCCTTTTTCTCCTCCTCGAGGCGCTCGATCCTCTCGATGAACGCAAGAAGATGGCCGGCGTTGACTTCGCTCGAGCTGATCTCATCCGTATTCGGCGGCTTCGCCATGTTCATTCCTAACCTCGACCCAATGTGGAGGGCGACGGATCGCGCTCGCGTCGCGTCGCGTCAAGTTGCAGAAGAAAGTTTTCCCCGACGATGAGCGCTGGTCCGCGCGCGGCTGCCAAGATCAGTGGGTTCGCGCGCCCTTCGATCGCCGATGATCGGTCGCAGCACGCGGGCGAGGCGCTCGGCCCAGGCGATCGCCCCCTGCTTATCGGCGATCAGGTCCTGCCTGATCTCGATCAGCGCATTCGCCAGTCCGCGCGCAGTCGCGACCGCGTCGATCGTGTCCCCCGCCAAGGCGCCGTCATAGGGCTCGTTGTCGCCGACCTCGTCAGCGCGAAGATCGGGCTCAGCAAGCATCGCCTCGATCAGCGGTTTTGGAATTCGCCCATCGCAATCCCAAAGAACGCCAATCTTCCACGGGCGTGCGAGCGAGCGCATGACGGGGGTGAACGAATGGATCGCGATGAGCGCTGGGGGTTCGCCGGCCGCGATCATCGCATCGACGGTCGCCGCGATCTCCTGTCGATAGGGCGTCCAGTATTGCGCGCCGCGGCGGGCGATCTCGGCGGCGTCGATGTACGCGTTGCCGGGCACGATCGCGCCGTCGGAGTAGCGCATGACCAGCGTCGGGTCGTCCACGCCGCGATTTGGATCGATGACCAACCGTGAATAGGTCGAGAGGACAGCCGGCGCGCCGAGCATTCCAGCCAGCGCGCGAGTTACCTCGGCTGCGCCGATGTCATAGGCGATGTGACGCTCAAGCGCTTCACGCGACAGGCCAAGCGTCCCGTAACCAGGAGGAATGGCGTTCGAGGCGTGATCGCAGATGATGAGCGCCCCAGCGTCGAGCGCGCCTGGAATCGCCTCGAAGGCAGGGTGACCGGCGCCAACGATCGCGGAATTGACCTGAGCCGTGGCCTTCATTTGTGCGCGGCTCTTCCTTCAGCCCGAGATCGTCGCACCGCCATCGATCACGATGGTCTGCCCAGTCATGAACGATCCCGCCTTCGAGGCGAGATAAACGGCGGCCCCGGCGATCTCGTCAACTTCGCCTATGCGCCCGAGGGGCGTCCTCGCATTGACCGCCTGCAACGTCTGCGGATTCTCCCACAAGGCGCGGGCGAAGTCGGTTCGGATCAACCCTGGCGCAATGCAATTGACGCGCACATTGTGCTTTCCCCATTCGACCGCGAGGTTGCGCGCCAACTGAATGTCGGCCGCCTTGGAGACGTTGTAGGCGCCGATCACGGGGGACCCCTTGAGCCCGCCGATCGAGGAGATGATGACGATGGCGCCGTCTTTGCGCTCGATCATGCCGGGCGCGGCCATTTGGATCAACCAATGGTTGGCGAGTACGTTGTTGTCGAGAATCTTGCGGAATTGTTCGTCCGAAATGCCGGCCATCGGCCCGTAGTAAGGATTTGATGCGGCGTTGCACACGAGAATGTCGATCCGGCCGAAGGCTTCGTTCGTCTCATCGACCAGACGCTGAAGCTCCTCCTTGGAGGAAATGTTCGCTGCGATCGGCTTCGCCGCTTCGCGCCCGCATGCGCGATTGATGGCGGCGGCGGCCTCGGCGCAGGCGGCGGCCTTGCGCGAAGAAATGACAACCGTCGCGCCATGTTCAGCCAGCCGTTCGGCAATGGCGCGCCCGATGCCGCGCGAGGAGCCGGTGACGATCGCAACGCGCCCGGACAGATCGAACAGGCTGGTCAAGATTTCCTCCCGAAGTGACAGCGCGGCCGACGATTGCACTGTTCGCCGCGCCGACGCCAGAGGGCGTCCCGCTTTCGGCGCTGGATTTCCGGCTCCCAGGATACGGCAATGATCGGTCGCCGCCTCTACAGGCTGGCGAAGGATGGATTACCGACGATTGCACCCTTCGGCGTTCACTGCAAAAACCTTCGAACTGGACCATGGTGAGGGGCTTCGCCTGCCTCGGGCCGCTTCCACGGCAAGCCCAGGCAATCGGCTGAAAAGCGTTCACCGCGGCGAGCCGTTCGACCGTCGGCCTCGATACGTCCTCTTATTTACTCTTCGCAGTTCACAGACTTATGGGTTTCGCTGCCACCGTCGCCGCGAGTGACCGTGATGTACTTGGTTGTACAGAGCACGCCGCCTCTACGGGCGCCTGGCAATTGCGCGGCGCGATGTTCGGCAAGCACGCTTGCTCCATGAAACGAGGCAGTTGGACTTACGACGACCTCGCGGCCCAATGTCGCTCCGGAAATAAAAATCAGAGAAGCGGCAGATATTAAGACTTTTTTCATAGCTGCGATCCTCGGTTGCTTGCCTAACAAACCAGTAAGGTAAGCAAGATGTTTCCATCGGTGTGCAGCGATGGTTAAAGAACTCTGAACGAAACCTTGGGATAAGGTATGACTCCCCGTGGAAAGCTCGATGCCGCGTTCGCATCAGGCGGGGGGAAAAATGCAGGTCGGACTGCCGACCGAGACGCATGTCGCAGTCGGACTTTTCACCGATATGAGCTAACCGGTCGCCGCTAACGCCCACGCCAGCCCACGCGGGGTTCCCCCCCTGGAGCCGGTTGGCTGCGCGAAGTCAGGATGAGGTTGCTTGCGGGTGCTGTGCGCTAAATTTGTCGCGGCGGCCTGATCAGGGCGTGCATGATCGACCTCATACCAAGTCTCTGAAGGCATGACTTGGATGGGGATTCCCGAATCGGTTGAGTTCTGATTCAAGGTGGTGAACGAAGGAGGTTCGCCATGCCCATTCCGCTCCGGGCTGATTTTGATGCGCAGATGGTGAGGTCGTCGGCGAAGCGATCGAAGGACGGGCCGCAGGCGCGCCGGCTTTTGGCGCTGGCGGCGATTTACGAAGGCGCGACGCGCACGCAAGCGGCCAGGATCGGCGGGGTGACGCTCCAGATCGTTCGCGACTGGGTGATGAAGTTCAACGCCCAGGGGCCGGACGGCCTGATCGACCGCAAGCCGCCTGGACAGCCATCCCGGCTTAACGACACGCATCGGGCGGGGCTCGCCGCGATCATCGAGAGCGGCCCGATTCCGGCGGTTCATGGGGTCGTGCGCTGGCGGATCGTGGATCTCTGCCAATGGGTTTTCGAAGAATTCCGCGTCGTCGTCGCCAAGCAGACGTTGAGCCGCCAATTGCGCGCCATGGGTTATCGCAAGCTATCGGCCCGGCCTCGCCATTACGCTCAGGCCGCAGGCGCGATCGAGGATTTTAAAAAAGCTTTTCCGCGCGCCTGGAAGCGATCGGGCGCGAGAAGGACGTCGAGCCCAGCGCCATAGAGGTCTGGTTCGCCGACCAGGCGCGCGTCGGCCAGAAGAACAAGATCACCCGCCGTTGGGCCAAGCGCGGCGCGCGTCCAAGCGCTCCCAAAGATCAGCGAACCGCCTCAGCTTATATCTTCGGCGCGATCTGTCCCAAGGACGGCAAAGGCGCGGCCCTGGTCATGCCACGCTGCAACACGGAGGCGATGAACCTCCATCTCGCCGAAATCGCCACCCAGATCGCGCCGGGAGCGCACGCCGTGCTGCTGGTCGATCAGGCCGGCTGGCATCTGTCGGACAGGCTCATCGCGCCATCCAACATCACGCTGATCCCGTTCCCGGCAAAGTGCCCGGAGCTGAACCCGCAGGAAAACATCTGGCAATTCTTGCGCGACAACTGGCTCTCAAATCGGATCTTCAAATCCTTCGACGACATCGTCGATCACTGCTGCGATGCATGGAACAAGCTCATCAACCAGCCCCGGCGGATCATGTCGATCGGCCTTCGGGATTGGGCCTGTCGGTCATGATCTCCGAGTTCTCGGTATCAGTGCTGCTTTGGCCCGCCCCGCCGTCGACCGGTGGAGCGCATCAGACTCCGCCTTCGCCAATCGCAGTTGAGCCGCTTGCGGCGTATCGGTCAGGGCATATACATCTGGCGCAATCGCCCTTGGTCGCACCAAAAGGTCTGTCACGCATCCATGTCGCAGGAGGTTCATAAGCACAAACGCCCTGGGATTAGTCGGCGGTTGCAGGGGGGATTCACCATGAAACATCTGCAGGATATCAAAATTGGACCAGAGCGCCGAAGCGTAGGAAATCGGATCGTAGTGGTGAAGCATCAGTGTCCATGAATTGAACTCCACAAGAATTAGCGGACGCGTTTTCGTGATCATCTGACGCGCCCCCGCTAAGACATTGGGTTCGAAACCTTCCACATCGATCTTAATCAAGGCCGGTGACCCTAGATCCAGATCATCGAGACGAAGAGACTTACAGAACACCGGGGCGTCACCGCCGGACCAGACGGGGTTCTCAAATGAAATTGCCTCATTGTAAGCCTCGTACAGTTGCTTCGCGTCGGGAAAGTTCGCGACTGATCCGGGGCCGTTATCGACAAAGGAAATTGTGCCGGAAAAGTCCGATACCGCGGCCTCGATAAGCTCAATATTGTTGATGCCGTTGGCAACGACATTCTGTCGTAAAAGACTATGCGCCCTAGGCAAAGGCTCGAAAGCAACGATACGGCAATCAGGGCGCATGGCTGCCATAGTGATTGCCGTGAGACCAATATGGGCTCCCACGTCGAAGCATAGAGATCCGTGTGGAACGGCCTTAATTGCCTGAGCGACCGCGCTTTTGTCAGCCGGCCACTCCTGCAAGGCTCGCATGTAGGCCGGACGTGTGCCGACCAATTTAAGCCGTCGTCCCCCCGCAACAATCGTTGCCTCTAAATCACTTGCCATTACTGCTCCTGTGCCCTCTTTAGGCAATGAGGCTAGCTCGCGTCAGCTCCGAGCCTGTTACGCGTTCGACGTACGGTCCCCAGCGCGATATACTGATGTGATTTCCTTATTACGCGCGACTATACCGGTATAGTTAGCGTGTCGAAATTCACCCTAATCACAGGTGCGCGCCAGTAGCCTGCAGGCATTCGGAGAAGCCAAGCCCCGGCGCTCGCCGCTCGGAGGCGGAGCGCTCGCTTAAGCCTGACAATCGATCGCTAGGCCGGTGACTAAAATCCGGTCTTGGCGTTACCGGCGACTGGAAAATATCAACTAAGCCCTTGATATCGATGGTGGGCGCACAAGGGCTCGAACCTTGGACCCGCTGATTAAGAGTCAGCTGCTCTACCAACTGAGCTATGCGCCCATCGCATCTGCCGGGCGATCCCGCTCGACAAGGGCCGGCGTTTAGCAAAGGCCCGCCGGGCTGGCAAGCGGAAACGGGACTTGGGTCCCGCCGGCCGGCCCGCGCCCTCGCGGCCTCGGTTCGCAGGCTCGCCGCCCGCCTCAGTTCTTCGCCTTGTCGACGAGCTTGTTCTTGCCAATCCAGGGCATCATTTCGCGCAATTTCGCCCCGACCTCTTCGATCGGATGGGCGTTGGCGCGGGCGCGCATCGCCTTGAACGAGGTTTGGTTGACCCGGTTCTCCAGCATCCAGTCGCGGGTGAACTTGCCCGACTGGATATCGTCCGAGCACGCGTTTCATCTCGACCTTGGTCTGGGCTGTGATGAGTTGCGGGCCGGAGACATATTCGCCGTATTCGGCGGTGTTGGAAATCGAGTAGTTCATGTTGGCGATGCCGCCCTCGTAAATGAGGTCGACGATCAATTTCACTTCGTGCAGGCATTCGAAATAGGCCATTTCGGGCGCGTAGCCGGCCTCCACCAAGGTCTCGTAACCTGCGCGGATCAGCTCAACGAGGCCGCCGCACAGCACCGTCTGCTCGCCGAACAAATCGGTCTCGCATTCCTCCCGGAACGACGTCTCGATGACGCCCGCGCGGCCGCCACCGATCGCCGAGGCGTAGGACAGGCCAAGATCGTGGGCGTTGCCGCTAGAGTTCTGGTGGATCGCAATAAGGCAAGGCACTCCGCCGCCCCGCTTATATTCAGAGCGAACCGTGTGGCCGGGGCCCTTTGGGGCGACCATCAGCACATCGAGATCGGTGCGCGGCTCGATCAGGTTGAAGTGAACGTTGAGACCATGGGCGAACATGAGCGCCGCGCCTTTTTTCATGTTGGGCGCCAGTTGGTCGCGATAAATATCCGCCTGCAATTCGTCGGGGGTTAGCATCATCACGATGTCCGCCCATTTGGCGGCGGCGACAACATCCATCACCTTGATGCCTTCGGCCTCCGCCTTTTTGGCCGACGCGGAGCCCGGCCGCAGCGCGACCACGATCTCCTTCACGCCGCTGTCGCGCAGGTTGAGAAGGTGCGCGTGGCCCTGGCTGCCATAGCCGACCACCGCCACTTTCTTGGCTTTAATCAGATTGAGATCCGAGTCTCGATCATAATACACACGCATGAGTTGTTCAGCCTTCGCGAAACATGAGCGTTGCGGAGATATTGAAGTCAAGCGTCGCCACGCCGGACGGGGGGTTTCTAGTGAATGCTTGAGATGCGATCAAGCACGCCCTGCAAGAACTCGTCTGTTGAGTTGGCCGTCAAGACAATGTCATAGCTGGTGGCCTAATTGCCCCGGGCGCCTTATGATTGGGGTCCGACCTGCACAGCAGCGGGGTCATGTCGGGAGGGGTTGGCAATGGGCATCTTCTATCGGCTGCGGGCGCTGGCCGTTCTGGCGGTGATCGCTTTTTCGGTTTCCGCCTGCGGCTACAATGTCATCCCGACCAAGCAGGAGGCCGCCAATGCGGCTTGGGCGGAGGTTCAGAACCAATATCAGCGCCGCGCCGACCTCGTTCCCAATCTGGTCGCGACTGTTCAGGGTTTCGCCAAGCAGGAAAAGGACGTCTTTGTTCAAGTCACCGAAGCGCGCGCCAAGGCGACCTCGATTCACCTCGACGCCAATGACCTGACCGACCCGGCAAAGGTCAAAGCATTGCAGGATGCGCAAAATGCACTGTCGGGCGCCCTCGGGCGACTGCTGGCGGTCAGCGAGAACTATCCGGAGCTAAAATCGAACGCGAATTTTCTCGCGCTGCAATCCCAGCTTGAGGGTACGGAAAACCGCATTGCCGTGGCCCGCCGCGATTACATCGCCTCGGTGCAGGACTTCAACACAACGCTAAGAACATTCCCCACCGTGCTCTGGGCGCAGACGGTGTTCCGCTCGATCAAGCCGTTGGTGCCATTCACCGCCGATTCCGAAGCCCAGGCGGCGCCCAAGGTGAAGTTCTAACCCGTCAGAGGAGCGCTTGCATGCCCCGCCTTCGGCCGCAGGCGTCGTTCGTCTGGCCGCAGGCGCTGCTCGTCGCGCTGCTCGCGGCCCTGTGGGCCAGCGTGGCGCTCGCTGCGCCCAACTTTCCTCCCTTGACGGGAAGAGTTGTTGACCAGGCGAACATCCTCTCGGCTGTCACGAAGGCCGATCTCGAGCGCAAGCTCGCCGATCTCGAACAGAAATCCAGAATCCAGCTTGTCGTGGCGACCGTGCCCTCGCTCGACGGCGAGGAGATCGAGCCTTACGCCAATGGGCTGTTTCGCGCCTGGAAGCTTGGGGAGGCGAAAGAGAACAACGGCGCTCTCCTTCTGATCGCGCCGAAAGAGCGTCGGGTGCGCATCGAGGTCGGCTATGGTCTTGAGGGCACGCTGACCGACGCGATCTCCAGCATCATCATTGCGAACGCTATCGCGCCGCGGTTCAAGGCTGGCGACTTCAATGGCGGGGTCACCCGCGGCGTTGACGACATCATCACCACGCTTTCAACCGATTCGGCCGAGTGGAAGCCGAAACCAGCCGATATGCGGGCGGAACACGAGGCTTCCCTGCTCGATACGCTGGCGCCGTTTCTCATCTTTCTCTTCATCATGTTCGTGATCAGCCGCATTAGCCGGAGAAGCGGCGGCGGCAACGTCATCTTCATTCCGATGGGCACGGGAGGGTTCGGTGGCGGGTATCGCGGCGGCGGCGGCTTCGGCGGCGGAGGGGGATTCGGTGGCGGCGGCTTTTCCGGCGGCGGCGGCTCTTCAGGCGGCGGCGGCGCTTCGGGAGGCTGGTGATGATTTCTCGATCCCGAAGCGGCGGCGCGCGTCGAGACCGCCTTCGACACCGCCCAACTCGAAACTCGGGCCCCCCTCGTGTGTGTGCTTGCGAGCGCCTCCACCTCCCTTGACGCAGAATTTCTGCTCGGCGCCTGCATCCTCGCCCTCGCGACGCCGCTGCCGCTGCTTGTGTTCACCAACCTTTCCGCCCACCGCATCTACGTCGCTCAGCTGCTGGTCGCTATTCTCGCCGCCGTGCTGGCTTCACTGCCGCCGCTGCGACGGTGGCTTATCCCGAAACGCCTGGCGCGCGCGGCCGGCCACCGCGCGGCGCTGGCGCAGTTCGTCCTGCGCGGGATCGACCGCTCGCGCTGTGGGGCGCTCATTTACGTGTCGCTGGCCGAGCACTACATCCGCATCGTTCCAGCCGAGGATGCGGCGCGCCTCGTCCCCCAGGCGCAATGGCAAGCTGCCGTCAATGAGGCGCTCGGACCGCTTGCCGCTGGAGAGACGGAGGCTGCGCTCACGGGGCTCGCGGCAAGCTGCGGCGACATACTGGCTGCGCACTTCGCGCCCGGGGAGGCGGTAGACCCGGCGAAGCAACGGTTCCATATCGTTTGAGCGTCCGGGCAAGCTGGCTGGACCTTATTGTCGCCGCGGGTCCTAGTCAGAACCTACGCTAAACGCCGCCGCGGCTTGAGATTCCGGCCGCTATCCACTAGGAAACGCTGAGTCGGGACACCGCGGGGAACCAATCATGCCATTTGGCCGATCCTCGATCGGACGATTCGCGTCATTTGGAGTTGCCGCCGCGCTGACCCTCAGCGCCGCTCCAGCACTGGCTACTCCCTATCTCGTCGTCGACGCGGACAGCGACCAGGTGCTGATGGAGAACGAAGCCACCGCGCCTTGGTATCCCGCCTCGCTCACCAAGCTGATGACGGTCTATGTCGCCTTGGACGCGGTGCGAAACGGCAAGCTCACACTCGATACGCCGCTCGTCATGTCGGCTCGAGCGGCGCGAATGCCGCCTTCGAAGATGGGGTTCCGGCCCGGCACGGAAGTGACCCTCGACAATGCGCTCAAGATGCTAATGGTGAAATCGCCCAATGACATTGCGGTCATGGTCGCCGAGGGCGTGTCGGGCTCCGTAGAAGCCTTCGCCGACGACATGAACGCCGACGCGCAGCGGCTCGGCCTGCATGAATCGCATTTCGTCAATCCCAACGGCTTACACAATCCTGCCCACGTATCCTCGGCCCGCGACATGGCGATCATCGCCCGTGCGCTTTTGCGCGAGTTTCCGGACGACGCCGGTCTCTTCAGCATTGGAGCGCTTAGACTCGGCAACCGATACATCCCCAACCACAATGGTTTGCTTGGCCGCTATCCCGGCGCCGATGGGATGAAGACGGGTTTCACCTGTCCGGCGGGCTTCAACGTGGTGGCGAGCGCCAACCACTCCGGACGGCGGTTGATCGTGGTCGTGCTCGGCGCGCCGACGGCAAGGACGCGCAATCAAGAAGCCGCGGATCTATTTGACCGAGGTTTCGCCATGGGCGGGGGGAGTGGCTCCTTGGAATCGCTGCCGTCAGGCTCGGGTCCGGCGCCTAACATGCGCGCGGACGTTTGCCTCCATCGCAATGCGGCGCTTATCGCCGCTGCCGAGGACGATGGCGTTCCTGACCAGGCTCAGGCGATGGCGGCCTCAGCAGGACGCGCGGGGATGCTTCCCACTCCTTTGGCCGCGCTTTTTGCGCCCGTAGCAGCCCACACCGAACTGCCGGTGGGGAGGATTCGTTTTGATCCGGTGCCCGTCTATATAGGTCCTGCGCCCGGGTGGAAGGGCCCGCCTCTTGGCGTTCGCCGGACGACAACAGAGACCGCGGCGCAACCCGGCGGCGCCAAGACCATCTCGGCAGAAGATGCGCCCACAGCCGCAACGACGTCCGAGGGAGACGCAAGCGGGCCGGTTAAACTTTCATCCAAGCACAAGCTTCGTCGGCATTCCGAAAAAAAGACGGCTGCGCACAAACCCCTCAAGAGTGCGACCGAAAAGGCTGAGAAGAAGGATGTATCTAGAGACTGAAATCTGAGGTCCCGGCAGAGCCGCAGAGGTTGGTGGCCAACGTTGTCAACTATTCGTGATCTCTGATTTGCTCGAACCTTAAGTGGTTTGATGAAGGCAAAGAATTTTTTACCAAGTGCCTTAGTTTGGCCAGTTTGTCGTCAAGCGCATGCCGCAACGCGGGATCATGTTTAGACAGTGCCCCCGTGGAATCGGTTCGCGGTTAGCTCGGTTTTCTTGCCCCCCAGCCCCCGAGCGCCAAGACGGGCCGAATGTATTCCACGAAGGCTAGCGGATCGGCGGGCCCCCTCCTAGCCGATCCGCTCTTTTTTTGCCCGTAAGGCTGACCTCCGCTCTTATACGGAATTCGACAGATCCCCAGTTCGAATTGCGCGGCCCCAAGGGCCCGGGGCGTTTCTCCGCGCCTTCGACCCGAGCAATTCCAATCCCCGGTATCATTGCTCGAAGGTGACTGCCTTATAGGCCCAGCGCTTTAGCAGGTGATGCGCAATTGCCATCGAGGTGGGAGCCGTTAGGCTGTCGGGGTGCCGGCGTTCGACAAGTGCGATTGCCTCTTCGCGGCTGAACCAGCGAGCGTCTTCCAGCTCGACGCGATCGATCTCCATGGTTCGGCTTTCGGCTTCAGCAAAGCAGCCGATCATCAAAGAGGTGGGAAAGGGCCATGGCTGGGAGGCGAAATACTGGACCGCGCCGCAGACGACAGCCGCCTCCTCGCGGACTTCGCGCCTGACCGCAGCCTCGATAGTTTCTCCGGGCTCGACGAAACCGGCCAGCGCGGAGTACATCCCCTTCGGAAATCTCGGTTGGCGACCGAGCAGGCAAGCATCCCCGTCGACTGCAAGCATGATGACGACCGGATCGGTGCGCGGAAAGTGCATCGTTTTGCACACTGGGCAATCCCGTCTCCAGCCGGCCACCGCGACCTCAGTAAGCGTCCCGCAATTTGAGCAGAAGCGATGGCGCGCATGCCAATGCATCAACGCCTTGGCCGCCGCCAACATCGCCGCCTGCTCTTGCGGGACGAGCGCCCCCATCGCTATTGATCGCAGGTCGATAAGCTTCAGGTCTTCGCGACCCGGCACGACCAAAATCCGCCGATCCAGGAAGCCGTCGCTAGTATCCGAGCGAAGTTCGACAGCTTCGTCTGCCAAAAGAGCGATGAAGATCGGCGCGCCGTTGGGCGCGAGACCCAGCAGCGCTTCCACTTGCGCTCCGCCAAGCGCTTCGATCTCGCGCATGGCTAAGAGCGGATCGGGTCCGTTCTCGGCATTGCGCAACACCGGCATGTCGCGAGCGATGAGAAGGGCGCGCGCATCGTCTCGGGCGCGCAGGCGAGCAACCTCGGCCGGGTCCTCGCGTCTATAGGATCCGCGATCGAACCAATCGACGACGTAGCCCAGGCCTTCAAGAGCCGCCAAAGCTGACCTCCTTCAACGGCGTTGCGCCGGCATAGGCGTGGGCGGAAACCGATTCCCAGAGCGCGGAGGATTGCAACTCAAGGATAGCGGGCCTTAAGGCTCGACACGCGCTGGGCGTCGTAGTCGATGATGCAGCGCAGGCGCGGATCACCAGCCTTCGCGTCCATCCCCGCTTCGAAAGGCGCAACGTCCTGGCATTCCGAATCGCGCCACGCAACCCATTGCCCCTGGGCGTCACTGAGCGAGCGGCGCCAACGCCCCTTCTGCGAGGATAAGAGGCCCTGGCGCGCTTCGATCGATTTGATCGCCCCCTCGACGGCCACCGCGAGTTCTCTGTCGGCCCGATCGGCATTGGTTCTCAGGCACTCGGCAAGTTCGCGGGCGCCAATCTTGGCGGCGTCGCAGGCCGTTTGCGACGGGCTCGTGGCGTCGGCTCGTGCGAACGTAGAGAAGCCGATTGCGGCGGCAAACACGAGTAGTCGTATCATTACCTTCGTTACGCAAAAGGACATGAGAAAGCTCGTCACAGGCTCGAGACGGCTCGCGCGGGGCGAGATAGAAAGTCGGCCATGCGGTCGAGCGCACGTTCGATGTTTTCCAGCGAGTTGGCGTAGGAGAGCCGCAGATAGCCTTCGCCATGGACGCCGAAGTCGGGGCCGCCGATCGTGGCCACGCCCGCGTCCTGCAACAGCGCCGAGGCGAGAGGCTTCGCCTTCCAACCGGTGCGCGAGATATTGGGAAAAGCATAGAATGCGCCTTTCGGCGTCACGGCGCTCACGCCTGGAAGACGATTGAGCCCGGCCGTGACCGCTCTGCGCCGGCGGTCGAATTCCGCGCGCATGGCGTCAACCGAGTCTTGAGGCCCGTTCAGCGCCGCGATCCCGGCAAACTGTGCCGACGCATTGACGCAAGAATATGAGTTGACCGCGAGCTTTCGCGCAACGTCACGCCAAGCTTTTGGCCATACGGAGTAGCCGAGCCGCCATCCGGTCATGGCGTACGTCTTCGACCAGCCGTCGAGCAGGATGAGCCGATCGCGGATCTCCGGATAGGCGAGCAGCGTCTGATGCGTGAGGCCGTCGTAGGTCAGCTGGCCGTAGATCTCATCCGACATGATCGCCGCATTCGGGAAGCGGGCAAGGCCCGCGACGAGCTTGTCGATTTCCTCTTTCGGCGTGACGCCTCCGGTCGGATTGGCGGGCGAATTGAGGATGACGAGGCGGGTCTCCGGCGTTATCAGCTTCAGTGCTTCATCGGCTGAAAAGGCGAAGCCGTTCGCTTCGCGCATCGGCGCTGGGATCGGCCGTGCGCCGCTGAACTCGATCATCGAGCGATAGATTGGAAAGCCGGGGTCGGGGTAGACGATATCGGCGCCCTTCTCGCCGAACATCATGATGGCCATGAACATGGTCACCTTGCCGCCGGGGACGATGAGCACAGAATCCGGCGAGACGTCGGCCCCGAGCCGCCGGTGCAAGTCCTCCGCCACCGCCTCGCGCAAGGGCGCAATGCCCGTCGCGTCCGTATAGCCGTGCTCGCCGTCGCGCAAAGCTTTGACGGCCGCCTCGACGATATGCGGGGGCGTTTTGAAATCGGGCTGACCGATACCGAGATTGATGATGTCGCGCCCCTGGCGCTGCAACTCAGCCGCCCTCGCCAGCACCGCAAAGGCGTTTTCCTCGCCGATGCGCTCGAAGGCGGGCTGGATGGCGATGGTCACTGCAAAGATGTCTCCGGGGGTGGGCGCTCCTTTTGGCAAAGGCGCGCTCGCGGAGCAAGGGCTTAGCGGCGCCGCCGCCGAATTGGCGTCGCCAATCGACTGTCAGCTGCGCATCCTACCCCAGCGCCTTTTCCATCACCCGGCGCAAGCGCGCGCCAAAAGCCGACGGATTCTCGACGCTCGCGCCTTCCATGAGCCGCGCCTCGTCGAGCACCAGCCACGCCGCATCCTCGATCAGCGGCTTGTCTGTGCCTTGCCTGAACCGCCCGGCGAGCGCGAGGGTCAGCGGATGCGTGGGATTGAGCTCGAGAATGGGCTTCGCGCGCTCGCCGATCCGCCCATGCGCGGCGAGCATCTTCTCGAGCTGACGGTCGGGGCCAAACTCCGGCGCTATCAGACAAGCGACGCTGTCGGTGAGGCGGTCCGATGCGCGAACCTCCGCGACTTCGTCCCCAAGCGTCTGCTTGAAGAAGGCAAACAGCGTCGCCACTTCGCCGCTCGCCTCGGCTGGCGCATTCGCCCCCTCGACGAGAGCGATCGACTTGATGTCGGCTGCGCCCTGGCTCACCGACTTGAACGGCTTGCCGTCGAAGCCCGCCGCCGTCGAGACCCAGAACGCGTCGACCGGATCCGAAAGCAGCAGCACCTCGACGCCCCGCGCCTTGAATCCTTCGAGCTGCGGGCTTGCGCCCAAGCGCTTGGCGTCGTCGCCAGTGAGATAATAGATCGCCGTCTGGTTCTCGCGAAGCGCGGCCACATATTGCGCGAGCGTCCGCTCGCCCGCTGGATTGGCTGTGGTGACGAAACGGGCGATCTTGAACAGGCCGTCGCGGCGTTCCGGGTCCTCGTACAGGCCTTCCTTGATGACGGAGCCGAAATGCTCCCAGACCTTGGCGAACTTCTCGGGCTCGGCTTCCGCGAGCTTGCCGAGCTCCTGCACCACGCGGTTGGTCACGCCTTTGCGGATTGCCGCGAACACGTCGCTCTTCTGGATCAGCTCGCGTGAGACATTGAGCGGCAGATCGGCGCTGTCGACCACAAGGCGGACGAAACGCAGCCAGCCGGGGAGTAGGTCGGCGTCCTCAGTGATCAGCACGCGGCGCACATAAAGCTTGTTGCGCCCCTTTCGCGAAGGGTCGAACAGGTCGAACGGCCGCGAGCCGGGCACGAAGGCGAGCACCGTGTATTCGTGCCGGCCCTCGGCGCGCCAATGCAGGGTGAGCGCGGGCTCGTCGAACTGGCCGGCCAGGCCGCGATAGAATTCCGTGTACTCTTCCGCCGTCACCTCGGACTTGGGCTTAGCCCAAATCGCCGCGCCGTCGGCGATGCGGCGCTTTTCCGCGCCGAGTTTCTCGATGAGGTCGATCGGGACCGCGACCGCGCCGGAATGATCGCGCACAATGCGCTCGAGCGTCCGCGGCTGGAGGAACTCCTGCGAGGCGTCGTTCAGGTGCAGGGTGACGCTGGTGCCGCGCTTCGGCGCGTTTTCGAGGGGGAGCGGCGCAATGGTGAAGTCGCCCTTGCCGTCCGAGGTCCAGCGCCAAGCCTCGTTCGTCCCGGCGCGGTGGGTGGCGACCGTGACTTCGTCAGCCACCATAAAAGACGAATAGAAGCCGATGCCGAACTGCCCAATCAGGGCGGAAGCCTCCTTGCTCGCGTCTTCCGCCGCCAGTTTATCCAGGAAGGCCTTGGTCCCGGAGCGGGCGATCGTGCCCAAGCCCTGTGTCAGGTCTTCGCGGGTCATGCCAACGCCATTGTCCGAGAAGGTCAGCGTCTTGGCGTCCGGATTGATCGTGACGGTGATCGCGAACGGCTCGCCGTCCTCGATCAGTTCAGGCTTGGCGATCGATTCGTAGCGCAGCTTCTCGCAAGCGTCGGCCGCGTTGGAGACGAGTTCGCGGACGAAGATCTCCCGGTCGGAATAGACCGAATGGACCATGAGTTGCAGCAGGCGCGAAACATCGGCCTCGAAGCTCTGGGTGGCGGCTTCGCTGGTCGGGGTCTGGGCGTCGGCGGTCAAGTTGGAGCCTCTCGAGGATGTTGAAATCGGAAACGCCAGCCGAAGACGGGCGCGGCGAACCGCATATCGGGGCGCTGCCGCGTCGATGCAAGCCGAATTCCGGCGCTTGCGGGTCGGAAAGACGCGAGACTTCGCGGCGGAGAATGTCCGGTCCCCGGTGAGCCGGAGGAGGGCCCGAAATCGCGACGCCGCCGAGCGGGGCAAGGAAAGCCGGACTGAAAATCCCACGCAATCCCCGGTAGTTCCGAGTGACTTCGGCTGAGCGCCTCCCTCGGGCGCCGGGACCGGGCCCTCTCATATGTCCTGAACCCCGGACACGCCTTGACTCGCAGAGCAGGAACTCAGACCTTACCAAAGGCTGATTGTTGAGCCTGAAGCGAAGATCTTTTCTGAAAGGCGCGCGGGATGGAGACGGGTATTCAGGCTGTTCCACGGCAAGGGCCTAAAGTGGATACGGCGAACTGGATGAGAGACGCTGCGGCTCTCAGGAATTACGTGAAACCGATGTCGCTTTGCCAGTTCCCGCTGCCGGGGAGCCACGACGCCGGCTCCTACGGAAAGATCAACGCGAGAAGCCGGACACAGCGGGCATCAATCGCGGAGCAGCTGGAATTGGGCGTCCGCTATTTTGACTTCCGCTTGATCGTCGATGAATTCGTGTATTTCTCCCACCATGGCTCCGACCACTCGCGGGACAACCCCTATACTGCCAAAGTCCTGGATCCGAACACGAATTATCTGTTCAAACAGATCAGGGAATTTTGCGACAGTCATGTTGGGGAAATCGTGATCCTGAATTTTGGCGATTTTGTACTCCATTGGAATCAGACGTATTATGCGAAGGATTACTGGAAGGAGCTGATCGCTTGCATCAAGCGAGATTTTGGCTCGCTCCTGTTGCCCCCGCCTGTGGCTGCAATTCCGACCTACGGCGAATGCATCGCTAGCAAACATCGAGTCATCGTGATTTTCAGCGACGACGGCGAGTCCTCGCTTCAAGATCCCGAAATCTGGCCACGGAGCGCCTGGTGGCGCGACCACTACTCGGAATACGCTTTTCTGCCGTCTCGCAGCTGGGAAACACTGCGCGATTACACTTTGGAGGACCAACAGAACTACTTGACGCCGCCTCCCGGTAGCCACCACCGCGACCCAAACAAGTTCTGGGTCACTC
This sequence comes from uncultured Alphaproteobacteria bacterium, assembly GCA_963836695.1. Classification (GTDB taxonomy): domain Bacteria; phylum Pseudomonadota; class Alphaproteobacteria; order Rhizobiales; family Beijerinckiaceae; genus Roseiarcus. The sequence goes on along the minus strand of CAWIKX010000010.1, from coordinate 293,939 downwards.
AAGCTGTTCTAAAATACACCAATATGACTTTACCCGATGGCGACCACAGCCAGAACTTCACGGGCGCGGGTTACCTCAACCCGGTTTTCGTAAACGCATTCGTGACATGGTGGACGAAAGGGATCGCCGTTCCTGTTGGCGAGAATACAAAGACGAAGGCGGTCGCAGTCCCGAATGTCCTGCTGATGGATTTTGTCGGCCTATACGAGAGGTTTGCAGTCAACTGCTTCGATTTACTTTGTAGTCCATATCCCTGATCCGGGGCTACGAATTGCGGTGGCTACGGGACTAAGACGAGATTTACGCGGCGCCAGTCCTCCGCCTCTTCGACCAGCCGCGCCCGCACCGGGTTCAAGGCGTGCCTCGCCAGTTACAACCCAGAGATGAACCGGCTCATTCCTCTTTGGCACCACGACCGCCATCTTCCGCGTCGCTGACGAGCGACGCGATCTGCCCTTCGGCGAGGGCCAGCCGCGGGCAGGGCAAACCGCGTGACCTTGAGGACGCCGACCTGGCGCTCGACGCATCGAAGTCGGTCGCGGTTCGCATTCGCATCCAGGGTGGATAGCGTTTAGTCTCGTCCGGGACGTCGGAAGGCCCCGCAGCCACGTGGTCTTGACGTCGCGGACGGGCGAGATTATCTCTTGTTCATGATTTGTTCCAGACGTCACGTTACGGAACACGCCCATGAACGCGATCCTGATGCGCTCCCTACCCGTCGACCCGCGCCACCGCCCGGAGGCGATCGCCGAACGGATTCTCCCCGTCGAGCTTAGGCGCGGACGCGGCGCGGCGACCAACGCCACCGGCCGTTTCGAGCTTGAGAAGCGCGAGGACTTCGACGACGGGTGGACGCGGGAGGAGGCGCCGGAACCGCTCGCGACCGAGGTCACCTGGGAAAAGCCCAAGGCCATCATCACTCGCAATGAGTTGCCCGATGTCTCGTTCGACCGGTCGATCAACCCTTATCGCGGCTGCGAGCATGGCTGCTTCTACTGCTATGCGCGGCCAAGCCACGCCTATATGGGTCTCTCGGCCGGGCTCGATTTCGAAACGCGCCTGTTCGCCAAGGAGCGCGCCGCCGATCTCTTGGAGCGCGAGCTGGCCTCGCCCAAATATAAGCCAGCGCCCATCGCCTTCGGCGCCAACACCGACCCCTACCAGCCGATCGAACGCCAATATCGCATCACCCGGTCGCTGATCGAGACCCTGGCCAAAGCGCGCCACCCCCTCTCGATCGTCACCAAATCGAACCTCATCCTGCGCGACCTCGACCTTTTGGCCCCGATGGCCCGCGACAATTTGGTCAAGGTCTTTCTCTCGGTGACGACGCTCGATCGCACGCTCGCGCGCCAAATGGAGCCGCGCGCGCCGACGCCGCAGAAGAAACTCGAGGCGATCGAGGCGCTCAATGACGCCGGTGTGCCCACCGGCGTCATGGCCGCGCCGATCATTCCGGCGATTAACGACGAGGAACTGGAGACAATCCTGACCCGCGCCTATTCCGCCGGCGCCCGCGAGGGAAGCTACGTCGTGCTCAGGCTTCCCGGCGAATTGCGCGACATGTTCCGCGAATGGCTGCAAGTGAACTATCCCGATCGGCTCAAGCGGGCCGTGTCGCTCATGCAGTCGATGCGCGACGGCAAGGACTATGAAGCCAAGTGGGGTCGACGCATGGCGGGGTCAGGGCCTTACGCCTGGATGATCGGGCGCCGGTTCGAGATGACGGCGCGGCGCCTCGGCTATAACGAGACGTCGCGCGCGCTGCGAACCGACCTCTTTCGGAAGCCGATTCCGGCGACGAGCGACGCCGGCGCGCAGCTCAGCTTGTTCTGACAGCGGCGGCCCGCGAGCCGGGACGCGAGTCCGGCGACAGGCGGTTCTGTCTCGGTACGTGCGAAACTTCGTCCGCCTCATTTCCGTCCCAAGCGGTCGGCGGCGCGGTGAGCGCATTCGCTCGACGCTCGCGGGCTCGCGCGGCCAGGAGCGCTGTCGGATCACGGTCCAGCGGGAGCGCCGCGACGTCGCTTAGATCGCAAGGGGTCAGGCCAATGTCGGCGAGCTCGCGGCGGTCCATTTGCCCGAGCGCCCGCAGCGTCGCGCGAGCGGCGGCGACGCGGAACGGCCAAGCCGCCGCTCGTCTCGCGCCAGCCCAAAGGGATCGCAACACATGGTTCTCGGGAGTCATAGGCGCACATCCTTTCTTCGCTGAAGATCGGACGCCGAGGCTTGCTCCGCTAGAGACAGTTCAGTACAGTGGACTCAAACTGTACCAATCCACTAGCTGTACAGTTCGAGCATATTCATGGACGACCGACCCGCCTCTCGCGTTGAGACCACTGCGGCGTTCATTCGCAGCCGCGTAGCGAATCGCGCGCTGGCGCAGGGGGCCCGGCTTCCTTCGGTGCGGGAACTTGCCGCTAAGCTCGACGTCTCGAAATCGACGGTGGTCGAGGCTTACGACCGACTCGCGGCTGAGGGGTTGGTCGTCGCAAGGCGCGGCTCGGGATTCTTCGTCGCCGGCGCGTCGAGGCCGCTCACGTTGACGGCCGCCGATCCGCCTCCCGAGCCCGCAATCGATCCATCCTGGATCAATCGGCACGCAATGACCGGCTTGCCTGATTTCCTTTGCCCGGGGGCTGGCTGGCTGCCCAATTCGTGGGTGCTCGATCTTGGGGTCCAGCGCGCGATGCGGCTCGCGGCGCGCGCCGATTTCGCCAGCCGCCGCCAATATGACGAGCCGCTCGGCCACGCTCCGCTCCGGCGGCTCTTCTCGGTGCGCCTTGCGGAACGCGGCGTGATGGCGGATTTCGACCAGATCGTCGTCACCGATTCCTGCTCGCAGGCGCTCGATCTCGCCTGCCGTTTCCTTCTCAGTCCGAATGATACGGTGGTCGTCGACGACCCTTGCTACTTCAATTTCCATTCGCTCTTGCGCGCGAACCGCGTGACTGTGGTCACCGTTCCGATCACCGCCGAAGGCCCCGATGTCGCTGAGCTTCAGCGCCTGTTCGCTGAGCATCGGCCGCGCCTCTATCTCACCACCGGCGGCCTGCATAATCCCACTGGCGCGATTTCCTCCCCCGCTATCGTCCACCGGGTGCTCCGCTTGGCCGAAGAGTACGACGTCATGATTCTCGAAGACGACACGTTCGCCGATTTCGAAGCGGAGCCTTCGACTAGGCTTGCCGCCCTCGACGGCTTTCGCCGCGTTGTGCAGGTGGGCAGCGCCACCAAGGCCGTCGGCGCCGCATTGCGCTGCGGTTACATCGCAGCGCGTCCGGACTGGATCCCGCAGATCGTCGACCTCAAGCTTGCGACGACCATGGGCAACAGCGCGACGGGGGCTGCGATCCTGCATCGCGTTCTGACGGAGAGCGGCTATCGGCGGCACCTCGATGGGCTTCGGCGAAAGCTCGCCGACGCAATGGGCCGGACGTTGCAGAACATGCGCCGGCACGGGCTCGTCCCATGGCTAGAGCCGCGCGCGGGCATCTATTTGTGGGCGCGCCTACCCGATGGAATCAGCGCCGCCGACGTTGCCCGCTATGCGCTGACGAGGAAAGTGATGTTCGCGCCGGGTCCCGCGTTCAGCGCGTCGGACGAATCGCGCGGCTGCCTGCGCTTCAATGTCTCCCGTTGCGGCGATCCGCACGTCTACGAGGTCCTCGACGACGCCATCGCGGCTGCTCGCCGCGAGGAGCCGGTCCAGCCGGCGGCGCATGCCGCGCTATAAGCTCACCCTCGAATATGATGGGGCGCCGTTTGTCGGCTGGCAGCGGCAGGAGAACGGTCTTTCGGTCCAGGAAGTTCTGGAAACCGCTTTGTTCGCGATGACCGGCGCCCGCGTAGCCGCCCACGGCGCGGGGCGCACGGACGCCGGCGTGCATGCTTTGGGCCAGGTCGCGCATGTCGACCTTGAGCGCGACTGGGATCCGTTTCGCCTGAGCGAGGGGCTCAATGCGCTCGTTCATCCCCATCCCGTGGCGATTGTCGCCGCCGAGCGAGTCAGCGCTGAGTTCGACGCGCGCCACAGCGCAATTGCTCGCCACTATCTCTATCGGATCGTCAATCGCCGCGCGCCGCTCACTTTCGAACGCGGGTCAGCCTGGCGGGTGAAACCGCGCCTCGACGCGAAGGCGATGCACGCGGCGGCGGGCGCGCTGATCGGCAAGCATGACTTCTCTACGTTCCGAGACTCACAGTGCCAGGCGAATTCGCCGATCCGCACGCTCGAGCGGCTCGACGTGAGGCGCGAGGACGACGAGGTTCTGTTCGAGGCGAGCGCGCGCTCGTTCTTGCATCGCCAGGTGCGCTCGATGGTGGGCTCGCTGGTCGAGGTCGGGACCGGACGCTGGAGCGCGGGCGACTTCAAGTCGGCGTTTAAGTCCGCCAACCGCAGCCGCTGCGGCCAGGTGGCCCCGCCTCACGGCCTCTATCTGGTGCGGGCGGATTATCCAGCCAATTGATGCGGGTTAGGCTGGCGGAGACGAGCGACCGTCGGTGGCCAAGTTAACCAGGGGTGGTCGAATGCAATCAACCGCGCCGCACCGCGCTCTTGAGCGCATCGTTTATGCGACGTTGCCATCCTGACCCGCCGGCCTTGAACGCTTCGACCACGGCCCGGTCAAGGCGGAGGCTGATGAGTTGCTTCGTCGGGGCCCTCTGTTTGCCGCGCGTTCGTTTCGCGCTTGCGGCCAACTCGGGGAAGACCTCGGCGAAGGGCTTCGCCTTCGCCATCTCCTGTTCAGTGAACTCCGGCGTGTCGGAGACGTCTTCGATGTCGGCTTGCGTGTAGCCGCGATCCCGCTCGGGCTTAGTTGGAGCGGCCATGAAAAAGGCTCCTTTCCTGCCGGTTCGCCGGGCGCATCGAGATGACGGAGATGGATTCCGTCCCGAGCGGCGCGAAGATAACGATGATCACACGATCGTCCCGCATCGACCCGATCGCCTTGAACCGCCTGTCCCGAACGGGAGCCACGACCGAATTAACAAAGAATTCAAGATCGAGGTCCGCAAAATCCAATCCGTGCTTGTCCAGATTGGCGAGCCGCTTGGCGTTGTCCCAGGTGACGATCACTGCTATTTGTATCTACAAAATAGTCGGCGGTCAATACGAATTGCTCGACGCCGTCGCCGCAGTCCTACGCGACCGTCGTTGGGTGAAAATACCGCTCGAGCGCCCGCTCATAGATCTGCGACAGCGCTTCGAGATCGTCGAGCGCAACCCGCTCGTCAACGGCGTGGATGGTGGCGTTGACGAGGCCGAGCTCGACTACTGGACAGGCGTTCTTGATGAAGCGCGCGTCCGAAGTCCCGCCGCCGGTTGAAAGCGAGGGTTTCCGCCCGGTCACGTCTCTAACCGCTTCGGCGACAAGATCGGTGAACGGCCCGGGCCTGGTGAGAAAGGCGACCGCGTTGCTCGGCTCGAAGGCGACCGTCGCGCGTCCGCCGACATCGGCCGTCGCCACGCGGCGCTCGATCTCCGCTGAGAGGGACTCGAGGGTCCACAGGTCGTTGAAGCGGATGTTGAACTTGAGACGCGCTTCGCCCGGAATGACGTTGAACGCGGGATTGTCGACGTCGACCGAGACCACTTCGAGGTTCGTGGGCTCGAAGTCGGCGTTGCCAGAATCGAGCGGCGGCGTGAACAGCGCCGTCAAGATCGGCGCAAGCGCCCGGATCGGATTATCGGCGATATGCGGATAGGCCGAGTGGCCCTGGCGGCCGTGGATCGTGACCCGTCCGTTGAGCGAGCCGCGCCGGCCATGCTTGATCGTATCGGCGACCGTCGCAACCGAGGTTGATTCACCAAGGATGCAATGGTCGAACGTTTCGCCTTTGGCGAGCGCCCAGTCGACGAGCTTGACCGTGCCGTTGATCGCCGGTCCCTCTTCGTCGCTGGTGATGAGGAAGCTGATCGAGCCCTCGAACGCCCCCTTGCCGATAAAGCGCAAGGCGGCGGCGACCGAGGCGGCGACGCCGCCCTTCATGTCGCAAGCGCCGCGGCCCCAGAGCTCGCCGTCCGCGATCTCGCCCGAGAACGGGTCGAAACGCCAAAGCGCCTTATCGCCGGGCGGAACGACGTCAGTGTGGCCGGCGAAGGCGAGATTGGGTTTGCCTAAGCCAAAGCGCGCATAAAGGTTGAGAACGGGAGGCGTCCCCGGCGCCTCGAAGGTGACGAGCTCAGCGGCGAAACCGGCCTTGCCCAGGAGATCGCGCAAATAGGGCAGGGCGCCTGCGTCGGTTGGCGTGACCGAGGGAAAGCGGATGAGAGCGCGCGCGATCTCGAGCGCCGAAGGGGCAGTGGACATGCTTTCGCTTTAAGCGACGGAGCCTATCTCGGCCGCATTTCGCGCACCGGCGCCGCCCAGTCGAGGCCGATGTCGTAGATCGGCGGCTCGGTGTTGGACAGAAGGTTCCATAAGCCGGTCTGCGGGCTGCGCTTCAAGGACTTGATCAGGACCCGTCCGTCGCTGAGGCCGCAGACGCACATGCGCCCGACAAGACTGTCGTCCGCCGGATTGCGGATGTCGTCGTAGAAGACGAGCCAATTGTCGAACAAGACGCCGAGCGAGTGGCCGCGGACCTGCACCGCCACTGTCGTCGGCTTCGAATCGAGAGGCGCATCGACATCGTCGAATGGGCCCTGGCCGTCGGCATAAAAATGCGCGACCGCGCCCGCGCCGACATAGCCGACCAAGGGCGCGCTCGGCGGCCGCGGCGGTCCGCCTCCGACGAGGCGCGGCGGCTCAATCCCGAGATAGTCGGAGACGATCGCGATCTCGTCGGCCCGCAAGCGGCGGTGGCCATTGAGAAGATCGGTGACGGCGGAGGGCGAGCGTCCAAGCGCCTTGGCTAGGCCGCTGCGGGTTTTGCCGGTCCTTTTGAGGCCGGCGCGGATCCAGTCGACAGTCAAAGCGGAAGCTCCTGCAACTTGCTTTCTCCAAGCGAAGGGCGTGGGCCGCTCTGGCGCGTCCCCGCCATCGAAGATCTGGCGACTCACGGTATTAACCTCGTTTCCGAAAAACCGCAATTCAAAAAAACAGAATCCTTGACACTACATTCTGTTTTACCCGATACTGAACAAAGCAAGAACATAACACAGCAAAACAGAAAGGGCAAGATCCATGGCCGCCTCCCCGTCTCTCCGGCGTCGTCCGCCGAAAGTCGACACCGAACGAATGGAGGCCATACGCTCTTGCGCCCGCCATCTCAAGGACTTGAACCGCGCCCAGCGGCGGTTCCCTGCCGATGTCAAGGTCAATACCCGGGGGATTCCGAAGTTCGTCCCTCCAATCATCGAGCAGTCCTATTGCACGTCGCCCGGGGCGCTATGCGCCGAGCTCGCGGAGCCGATCAAGCCACGCCCCGAAGTTGCGGCGCCGCTCGCTGAACTGGCGGAGGTGCTCGAGGACGAAGCGCTTTGCTCTGAACTGATTGAGCTGACCGAGGACGAAGAGCTTTTGGCTGAATTCGACGAGGAGCCCGCCCGATGAGCAGCGTGAAAAAGCCGATCAAGCGCAAATCGCCAAAAGAGCTGCTCGACGCCGTCCAGGAGCGGCTCGACGCCACGCCCGAGCGCATCGCCCGCGCCAGGGAAGCGGGTGAAACCCCGACGCTTGACGCCCATCGGACGCGCCGCATGCTCGACCCGTTCGACACCATGCGCGCCAACCGGCTGCTCGCGCCTCATGATCCCAAGCTCAATGACATCCGCTGGCTGGTCGGCGAATCGCTGCGCCGCACCCATCATCGCGCCCGGCTCGATCAGTTGCGCGCCGTCGCGCCCGACCGGCTCGGTTCGACTGGTTTCGGGCCGCGTCCCGGCCTGCCGCAGTCCGACATCGCGCTTCAGGCCCGCGACAAGTTGCGTAACGCCGAAGATCGGGTCGGCCCGCATGCCTGGCCGATCGTGACCCGGATCGTCATCGAAGGCGCGGGCGTGCGCGATTGCCGCGGCTTCGTCCCCGAACTCGCCACCCCCTGGCGCGCCGACGCGGTTGTCTCCGACCGCCTTCGGGTGGCGCTCGACATGATGGGCGGGCTGATGGGGGTCACCGCGAGGCGGGAGAAGCGGGACTGACCCCTCACCATGTCCTCTTTTTCCAAAGCATCCAACGAGGAGCCATTCCCCCATGACTTTCAACATTGTCGCGATGATCTGCATAGCCGGCATGAGCCCGGCGGATTGCGGGCCGGAGCCCGGCTTCTCGAGGGACGTCGCGATCATCGGGCAGGTCTCGAATGAGATCTGGTGCGGCGTCGAGGCCCAGCAGGATCTCGCCAAGAGCGCGCCGTTTCGGAACCTCGCCGAGGGCGAGTTCATCAAAATCATGTGCGTCAGGAACGGCTGATCGCCTATGTCATTGCTTCCCCCCGGATCCAGTCCGGGGGAAGCAATCCAGGGAGCGTAGGGCGCTCCACGTCCTCCTGGATCGCCGCGTCGCCGTCGCCGTCCGGAAGGACAGGCGTCTACCGACGCCCCGCGGCTCCTCGCGATGACGATGGCTCCGAAACGCAGCCTGCGCTGTCCGCAACGCCCGCAGCTCCTGCCGAGAATAGGTTGATGAATGACGGTCGATCGATTGCCGATGTGGATTGGCCTTGCCGATCCTCTCCCCTTTCGGGCGAAAGACCATCAACGCCGTGGAGGCGCTGCGAAAATTTTTCTCGCGAAATTCCCACGCAACTCTTTGATAAGTCACGATTCGGACGAGAGATTCCAAGGAAATCCAAGGAAATCCAATAGGCATAATCGGGGGTTCTCGCAACGAAACGGCTCGGCGCCAAGAAAACCCAAATCGAGTCATCGGGCCCACGTCGCCTGGCCGCAGCCGACGAGGAGCCAAACCGATTCGACCCCGAGGAGGCTCCCGCTGTCTCGCGCGAAGACAGCGGGGCCCCTCAAGCGCCCTGAGGGTTGTGCCGCCAGGACGCGCGGCTGACGCCCTCCATGTCGGCGAAGCGCCCGACGATCGCCTCGAGCGCCAGCTCCCGCCGCTTGTGCGAGGTGACGGTCGCCGTCACATCGACCTTGCCCGGCTCGCCAGCGAAAGCGCTGTCCAGTTGGCTGAAACTGAGCTCCGGCACGGCCCCGACGTCCTGTACGAGCTGAGCGCGTATGTCGGACGCCCTCGCTGGCCGGCATTCGATCGAGATGACGTAATGCTGGTCCTCTTCGCCCATTTCCATCTCCTGCCGGTTGATGGCGGCGGCCAGCGGCCGTAAGCCCACATTGACTCCGATCACCAGGATTGCCGCCAGAAGGCCGTGGAGCGCCATCCCCTCGCCGGCAAGCAGGCCGACCGCCGCCGAGCACCAAAGGGTCGCCGCGGTGTTGAGGCCGCGCACGTTGAGGCCCTCCTTGAAGATGACGCCCGCGCCGAGAAAACCAATGCCGGTCACGACCTGGGCCGCAATCCGCGTCGCGCCGTCCGCATCCGAGACCGCACGGCCATAGGTAATGAAGATCGCCGCCCCCAGAGCGACCAGCGTATTGGTCCTCAAGCCTGCAAGATGCTGGCGCCACTGACGTTCGAGACCGATGGACGCGCCGAGGCAGGCGGCGATGAAGAGATTCAGTCCGGCTTGCGCGAGCGCGACGGCCATGCGGCCCCCCTCAGGTACGAACGGGCGTTCCCCATAAATCGGTAAAGGAAATGCCCCAATTCGCCACGAATCATTCACGTCAAATTCAGACAATAAGATCATAATCCGATGACGGTCGGAAACCTGGAGGCAACCATGGTCTTACGCATTCTGTCCCGCGGCGCGATCGCCGCTGTCATCGGCGCGACGATGCTCGCCGCCACAAGCGCGCCCTCGTCCGCTTTCACGCTCGCCTCGCCATCGCTCGAACAGCCGGTTGTCGGCGCGGACGTTCAGTCCGTCTGGTGGCATGGCGGTTGGCACGGTGGCTGGCATGGCGGCTGGCACCGCGGCTGGGGAGGCTGGCATGGTGGCTGGCATCGCGGCTGGGGTTACGGCGGCGGCTGGCATCGCTGGGGATGGGGCGGAGGTCCGCGCTACGGCTTTGCGCCTGGCTGGCACTGCTGGTGGGGCCCGTGGGGCCGCCGCTGCGGCGTCTGAGGCACCGTCTGGGGTGAGCGCCGCCGTCAGCGCGGCGCTAGCCCTCCATCTTCTCCAGTAGCGCCTCGGAGACCTCGAAGTTCGCGGTGACGGTCTGGACGTCGTCGTTGTCTTCGAGCGCGCCGATGAGGCGCAGGATCTTTTCGCCCGCCTCGTCATCGACGGCGACGGTGTTCTGCGGCCGCCAGACGATGGCGGCCTTCTCGGGCTCGCCGAACTTCGCCTCCAGCGCCTTCTGTGCGTCGCGCAGCGCCACGACGGAAGTGATGACCTCGTGCTCTTCGGGGCCCGACGCTACGTCGTCCGCGCCGGCCTCGATCGCCGCCTCGAGCATCGCCTCATCGTCCGCGACTTTGCGATCGAAGACGATGAGTCCGACCCGATCGAACATGAACGAGACCGCGCCCGTTTCGGCCAGCGAGCCGCCCGCCTTGGTGAAATAGGAGCGGACTTCGCCCGCGGTTCGATTGCGGTTGTCGGTCAACGCCTCGACGATCACCGCCACCCCGCCCGGAGCGTAGCCCTCGTAGCGCACCTCATCATAGTTCTCGGTGTCGGCCGAGGACGCCTTCTTGATCGCCCGATCGATATTGTCCTTGGGCATGTTCTCGGCCCTCGCCTCGAGCACGGCGGAACGCAGGCGCGCATTCATTGCCGGGTCGGGCAAGCCGAGCTTGGCCGCGACGGTGATTTCGCGCGCGAGCTTGGAGAAGAGCTTCGAGCGGATCGCGTCCTGCTTGCCCTTCTTGTGCATGATGTTCTTGAACTGACTATGGCCGGCCATATTCGCCTCGGTTGACCCTTCAATTGCGCGCGATGGGGTGGGGTGATAATCTGGCGTCCGTATACGCCCCGGCCGACGGGTAGGGAAGCTTGGAAACGCGTTTGTGCGGCGGGGGCCCGGGACTGTTCGTCAGCTTGTCTCACCTGACTTTAATTTAATTTTTGCCGGTCTAGGACGGACAGGACCGTTGCGGTAGATATCTCCAGCTAATCGGCTTGAGCGTCCTTTCGGGGACGTCGGTGTTTCAATTGAATTCGGGGGGAAACATGAAGCGGTTTCTACTTACGAGCGCCTCGCTGCTGGCCCTTATGGCAGCGGCTTCGGCAACCTCCGCCAAGACCGTCGCCTTCCCCTTCAGCTTCACCGGCGCGATTGTCGATTTTACCATCCCCATGACCGGCACGTACGAGATTACCGCCTTTGGCGCTCAGGGCGGCGACGGCAGCACCAGCAATGGCACCGGCGCTGTCGGCGGCAAGGGCCAAGATCCAGGGTGACTTCGAGTTCGCGGCAGGCGAACGTTTGGAGATTGTGGTCGGCGGCGCCGGACAGTCGGGCTCCTATTATGGCGGTGGCGGCGGCGGCGGCAGCTTTGTCATCGGCCCAGACGGCAAGCCGCTTCTGGCCGCGGGCGGCGGCGGGGGCGCAGGCGGCGGCGTTGGCCCAAGGGGCAGCAACCCTACTCCCCCGGGGTCACTCCCCCTTGAGTCCGGCACCGGTGGGCAGAAAGGCAAGGATGGCGGCGACGGCGCTAGCGCGCGCATTGATGGCGACGGATTCGGCGGAAGCGGGGGCAGTGGTGGGAACGGCGGCCTCCACGTGTATTACGTCGACGGAGGCGGAGGCGGGGGCGGCTTCGCGAGCGACGGCAGCGACGGAGGCGGCGCGTATGGGGGACACGGAGGCAAGGGCGGCCCCGCCGGGTTCAAAGGGGGCGGCGGAGGCTACCTAAACAGCAACGGCGGATTTGGGGGCGGCGGGGGCGGGGGTGGCGGCAACGGCAAGCCAGGGTATCCGGACACGGGCGGGGGTGGGGGCGGCGGCTACAGCGGAGGCGGCGGCGGTCAGGGCATATTTTACGGATACGCGCCAGGCCACAATGTAGCTGGCGGCGGCGGCGGGGGCGGCGGCTCGTTCGACGGCGGCGCGAATCCGCTTCTCGTGGGCGACTACCGAGTCGGGAATGGCTACGTGGGGATCAATCCCCTCCCTGGATCATCATCTGGGGCCGTGCCCGAGCCCTCGACCTGGCTGACAATGGCGACCGGCTTCGCCGCCCTCGGCCTCGCCGGCCTGCGCGTCCTTGCCGGACGCCGCTCAATCGCGCCGTAGGGGGCGGAAGGTGGAAAGCAAAAGGCGACTTCTGCTGACCGGCGCGTCCCTGCTGGCGCTTATGACCGCGGCGCCAACAGCCTCGGCGAAAACCTTCATGTTTAGCGGCGAGATCGCCGACTACAAGATCCCGGCGACCGGCATGTATCAGATCGTCGCGTTCGGCGCGCAAGGTGGGAGCAGCACTGGCGTCGGCGGTCGCAGTGAGGCTTCGGGTGGCAAAGGAGCCGGGGCGCAAGGCAATTTCGAGCTCACGGCGGGCGAGGTCCTGCAAATTGTGGTCGGGGGCGCCGGGAAAACCAATGGCTGCGCGGGCGGAGGCGGCGGGGGCAGTTTTGTTATCGACCCCAAGTATCATGCGCTGCTAATCGCCGGCGGAGGCGGGGGCGCTGGCGCAGGCGGCGAGACGAACACGCCCATCGCCGGGCAGACCGGCGTCGGAGGTGGCTATTATAAAGGGGGTGGCGCCGACGGCGTTGGTTCAGTCTTCGAGAAAGGAATAGGCGGCAGCGACGGTGGCGGCGGCAGTGGCGGCGGCTTCGGCGGGGGAGGCGGTGGCGGCGGCTTTACTGGCTCCGGGAGCGCCGGGACAGGCGCGGGCGCCGGCGGGGCGGGGGGACTTCTGGGCTTTGCCGGCGGGGCGGGCAGCAGCACCGGCGGCGACGGCGGTTTTGGCGGGGGCGGCGGCGCCGGCAGTGGCTATGGATACGGCGGCGGCGGCGGGGGGGCGGCTATAGCGGCGGGGGCGGCGGCGAAGCAGACAACCGCTTCCCTCAGGTCTTCCCTCAGATCAACTATGGTGGCGGCGGCGGAGGAGGAGGCTCTTTCGACGCCGGCACAAAGCCGAATCTGATCGCGAACCTCGAGTCGGGTAACGGTGAGGTCGAGATCAACCCATTATTCAGTGGGTCCGCGGTTCCCGAGCCCTCAACCTGGGTGACAATGGCGACCGGCTTCGCCGCCCTCGGCCTCGCCGGCCTGCGCCGCCGCCGGAAGGCTTGATCACGGGAGCCGAGCGGCGCGGATAGTCAGTCCCAGGCCCCTGTTTGCTCACACCAGTTTCACGGTCGGCGGAAGCAGCTTGAGGTCTTCCCAGAACGCGTCCTTCTGGTAGCGGGTGAAGAGGTCGGGCGGCAGAATGGTCTTGCGTTCCCGCGCCTCAACCGAGCGTCCGACGTCATGCAGGCCGGGAGTGCCGAGCCGGAGATCGAACTCGATCATGTCGTAGCAGGGCTCGATGTTGCGCGGATCATGCGGGTAAAGGTCCTCGCCAACGAAGCCGTAGATCGCGGCGAGCGTGCCGAGCGGGTTGGCGACTAGGCTTTCGTAGCGCACGATCAGCAGGCGGTCAGACTGCTGGCCATAGACCGCCTCGCGCAGCGCATTGTAGGCGTAGCCGAACATCCCGGCGGTCGACGCGAGACCCTCGACTCGCGAATAGACCGTGCCGCCTGAACTCGTAGCTGAAGATGCCCGAAAGTTCGAAGGCGTTGCGCCGGATGAGGCTCTCGACGCTGTCAAGAATCCAGGCGGGATTGCGCACGCAGCAGATCATTTTGGCGTCGGGGAAAAGCTCGATCAGCGCCGGCAATTTCGTTGTCCAACCCCGGTTGGTGTCGAAGACGACCGTCTCCGGGGTCGCCTCGGCGTAATAGGCGTCGAACACCCCGGTTAGAAGCCGCTTGCGGATGGCGTCGTCGATGAACACCGAGCCTTCATTGCGCGCGCTGGTCTCCTGCAGCATCGACCGGAAGAGTGCGTAGACCGGGCTGCTCATGCCAGCCGAAAAGCGCGGATTCTGTCGCAGCAGCGCCGCGAGCAAAGTCGAGCCCGAGCGAGGCAGGCCAGAGATGAAGTGGAGCCGGTTGCGCATCGCTTTCGTCTAACATGAAAAAACCAACGCGCGGTCTTGGGACGCTATCATTGAGGATGAAATCGGCTCTCGGGCAGTGGCGCCTTGCGAGCCAGAGCAGGTTGGGCAAACCCATTGGATCGCATGTCGCACGCCGCCGTTTCGATCACCCCCGGGGTCGACTATTTCCCCGGCTTCCTCGATCGCGCCGCTCAGGAGGCGTTGCGGGATGAGGTGTTGGCGATTCTCAAGCTCGCGCCGCCATTCCGCCCGCGCATGCCGCGCACCGGCAAGCCATTTTCGGTTTGGATGAGCAATTGCGGCGCGCTCGGTTGGGTTTCCGACGAACGCGGCTATCGCTACCAGCCGACGCACCCGGAGACGGAACGCCCGTGGCCGGTGATGCCACCAATGCTTCTCGCCGCCTTCGCCATGATCGCTCCAGGCGCGCCGCCGCCAGAGGCCTGCCTGATCAACCTCTACGATTCCGCCGCGCGTATGGGCCTGCACCAGGATCGCGACGAGGAGGAGCTCGCCGCGCCGGTGGTCTCATTGTCACTCGGAGATACAGCGCTGTTTCGCGTCGGCGGACTTCAGCGCAACACGCCCACTCGCTCCTTCCGCCTCGCTTCGGGAGACGCCATGTCGCTTGCCGGCGAGGGCCGTCTCGCGTTCCACGGCGTTGACCGCATTATCGCCGGCTCCTCGGCCCTTCTGCCTCAGGGCGGAAGGATCAACTTGACGCTTCGCCGAGTGACGAAGGTCAACGCCTGAGGACTGCTATTCGCCGCTCGAGGCTGACTCCTGTCTTGGCGCGGCCTTGGGGCCGCCTTTGGACACCCCGACCATCGCCGGCCGCAGCACGCGATCGCCGATCGTCCAGCCGCTTTGGACCACCTGTGACACCGTGCCGGAGGGAACGCTCTCGTCTGGCGCCTCGAAGATCGCCTGGTGGAAGTTGGGATCGAACTTCTGGCCCTTCGGATCGAGCTTCCTCACCCCATGCCGGACGAGCGCGGCTTCGAGATCCCGGGCGGTCAGTTCGACGCCCTCGATCAGCGAGCGAATGGTGGGATCGGCGCTCGCGCGAGCTTCGGGCGGTAAATGCTCGAGAGCGCGCGAAAGGTTGTCGACGACCGTCAACATGTCCCGTGCAAAGCTCGTAGCCCCATAAGTCTTCGCGTCCGAAACCTCTCTTTCGGTACGTCGGCGCAGATTCTCCATCTCCGCCAGAGTGCGCAGCACGCGATCCTTCAATTGGCTGTTTTCGGCGTTCAGCGCCTCGATGACGGCGATAGGGTTCGGTTCGCCCGCCTCTGGCCGAGTGCCCTCGGTAGGATCAGGGCCGCCCTGCGCGGCCGAGTCCCAATCGGCATTGTTATTACTCATCGTTTCATTGAGCCCCATCGCAATTTGCCACGGATATCAGGGCTGACGGGCGAAAAATCAAGCGCGCCGGAACCAGTAAACCCTCGGCTCCAGCCGTCAGTCGGCGGCGAAGTCAGCCAACAATCGCCGTTTGATCGCCGCTTGTCGCGCGGGCGCGGTGATCTTCTGTCCGGTTAGATCGGTGACGTAGAACGAGTCCACCGCCTTCTCCCCGAAGGTCACGATATGGGCCGAGCCGATGTTGAGACTAAGGCCCGACAAGGAAGCGGTCAGGTCCCTGAGCAGACCAGGCCGGTCGAGACCGGAAACCTCGACCACCGTATAGCGGCGGGAAAGATTGTTGTCGACCGTCACCTCTGGTTCAATTGCGAACGCACTATGGCGTTCGTCCCGTATGTGTTTGGGCGGAGTCATTTCGGCGAGGCGCACCTCGCCTCGCAGGGTCTTCTCTATGTTCGAGGCGATCCTCTGACCGCGTCGCACTTCGTCCTCGTCGCGCTCGAAGGCGCGCGAGACGAAAATAGTGTCGAGCGCAAGGCCGTCGGTGGTGGTGAATATCTGCGCGTCGACGATGTTGCCCCCAGCAGCGGCGCAGGCGCTAGCGATGCCGGTGAGCAGCCTCGGGTGGTCAGGCGCAACCACGGTGACTGCGGTGAAGCCATGAAACGCGTCGGTTGTAACCTCGGTCGCCAGCGAACGCGTGTCGGCCGCCATCGCATGGAGCAATTTGGCGTGAGCCGCCTGCCGGGCAGGCTCCACTTTCAGCCAATAGGCGGGATAGTGCCGCTGGGCGTAGGCGTCGAACTCCGGATCGGACCAGCCCGGCAGCAGCTTGCGGACGGCCTCCTGAGCCGCTTTGACGCGGCCCTCGCGGTCGATGACCGAATGACCGCCTCCAAGCGTCACTTCTGTCTCCCAGTATAGCGTGCGCAGGAGCTGGCCTTTCCAGCCATTCCACACGCCCGGCCCGACAGCCCGAATGTCGACCTCCGTGAGGGCCAAAAGCATCTTCAGCCCCTCTTGCGTCTGCACGATCGTGGAGAGCGCTTCCGCCGTCTTAGGATCGAAAAGGTCCCTTCCCTGCGCCATGTTGGACATGACCAGGTGCTGCTCAATCAGCCACGCTACCCGCTCAGTATTCGCGGCGGTAAGCCCGAGGCGGGGGCCCAGCGCCCGCACGACGTCCGCGCCGGCGCGCGAGTGATCAACTCCGCGCCCTTTGGCGATGTCGTGCAAGAACGCCGCGAGATAAAGCTCGGTGCGATGCGTGATCTGGCCTATGATTTTGGTAGCGAGCGGCAGCTCCTCGCCAAGCCGGCCTGCTTCGATGGCGCTGAGCTCGCCCACGGTGCGAATGAGATGCTCGTCGACGGTGTAGTGGTGGTACATCGAAAATTGCATCATGCCGACGACGCGGCCGAAATCGGGAATGAATCGACCGAGCACGCCAGCTTCGTTCATCCGCCGCAGCGCGATCTCGGGCGCATTGCGCGAGGTGAGCGTCTCAAGAAAAAGGCGATTCGCCTCCTTGTCTTCGCGGACGCGGGAATCGATGCGCTTTAAGGACTGCGTGACGAGCCGGGTCGCGTCGGGATGGATCGGCAGATTCGACCGGTCGGCGATCCAGAAGAGCCGGATGAGGTTCACTGGATCGCGCTCGAAGACGTTGTCGCGGATGACGTTGACGCGGTCGTTGTCGACTTTGAAATCCTTGGCTTCCTCGATCGCGCGCGTGCGCCTTCGCAGGCGTCCGACCAGGCGGCCGAACGCGGGCGTCCGCTTCGCGTGCCGGTCCTCGAGCGCCGCGCACACGATCGCGGTCAAATCGCCGACATCCTTGGCGATGAGGAAATAGTGCTTCATGAACCGCTCGACATCGATCAGGTCCGCGCGAGTTGAATAGCCGAGCTGGCGAGCGATGGGCCGCTGGACGTCGAAACTCAGGCGCTCTTCGGCCCGGCCGGCAAGAAAGTGAAGCCGGCACCGCACGGTCCAGAGAAATTCCTCGCAGCGGCGGAAGAGCGCGAATTCGCGTGGCGAGAACAAACCTGCGTCGACGAGCTCCCGCGCGTTGTGGACGCGGTAGACGTATTTGGAGATCCAAAACAACGTATTGAGGTCGCGCAAGCCCCCTTTGTCTTCCTTGACATTGGGCTCGACAAGATAGCGTGAAGCTCCCGCCTTCCTGACTCGGGCCTCCCGTTCGGCGAGCTTCGCGGCGACGAAATCGGCGGCCGTCTTGGCGACGATTTGCTTGTCGAACCGGGCTCTCAGCGTCTCGAACAACGCCTTGTCGCCAATGACGAACCGCGCCTCGACGAGCGTCGTGCGGATGGTCATGTCGGCTCGAGCCTGCTTCAGGCATTCGTCGACGGTCCGCGTCGCGTGTCCGACCTTGAGCTTGAGGTCCCACAGCACATAGAGCAGCGCCTCGACCACCTTCTCCACGCCGGGAGGCGACTTGTCAGGGAGGAGAAACAGGACATCGATGTCCGAAAAAGGCGCGAGCATGCCCCGCCCATAGCCGCCGACCGCGACAATTGTCGGCGCCGGCTGGCCTGACCGCCCTGGGACGAGCCAGCGGACGGACATTTCGAGCCCGACCCGCATGAGTTCGTCGGTCTCGGAGCTCAGCATCTCCGCGCATGCGCGGCCGGTTCCGCCAGCCTCGAGAGCGGCGCGCGCCTCGCTTCGTCCGGCGTCAAGCGCCGCTCGCAACGTCTCGACGGCGGCGCGGCGAAACGCGGCCAAGTGGCTTCCATGCTGCTCATGAAGGGAGGCGAGTAGATCGGCGAGCTTTGCTCGCTCGACGCCCTTTAGTGGCGGAACGGCGCGCGAGCCGCGTTCGACCGCGGGAACCTCAGCGTCTGACATCGGAGGTATATCCTCCCTAAGCCCGGCAATCGCAAGGCCAGCCGGGTTTTGACGGCATAGTCAGGCGCTGGCGACTTTGGCCTCGATCGCATCCCAGATCGTCACCGCCAGATCCGGTCCGCCAACCTTCTTGATCGCGCGAATGCCGGTCGGCGAGGTGACGTTGATCTCCGTCAAATAGCCGTCGATGACGTCGATCCCGACAAACAAAAGACCGCGCCGTCGGAGCTCTGGTCCGATCGTCGAGCAGATTAGCTGTTCTTTCTCGGTCAGCTCCGTCTCCCGCGCGGCTCCGCCGCGCACCATGTTCGAGCGGATGTCGTCGCCAGTGGGCACACGATTGATCACCCCTCTCGCTTCGCCATCGACAAGAATGATCCGTTTGTCACCACGCGTCACCGCCGGCAGAAACTTCTGGATTACCCATGGCTCGCGAAAGGTCGTCGCGAAGAGATCAAAGAGCGAGCCGAAGTTCGCATCCTGGACGGCGACCTTGAATACCGATGCGCCCCCGAAGCCGTAGAGCGGCTTCATCACCACCTCGCTATGCTCGGCGCGGAACGCTTCGATCCCCGCTTTGTCGCGGGCGATGAGCGTCGGGGGCATGAGTTCAGGGAAATCCATCACGAACAACTTCTCGGGCAAATCGCGCACACCGCGGGGATCGTTGACGACCAGCGTCCGCGGGTGGATGCGCTCGAGAAAATGCGTTGTTGCGATATAAGCGAGATCAAACGGAGGATCCTGGCGCAACAGCACGACGTCGACCGTCGAAAGATCGACGAGCTTCGCCTCGCCAAGTTGCGCGTGTTCGCCTTGCACGTCCTTGACCGAGAGCGGCTCGACCATAGCCTCGACGCGGCTCCCGTTGAGCCTTAGCCGGTCGGGCGTATAGTGCAGGAGACTGTGGCCGCGCGCCTGGGCCTCGAGAAGAAGCGCAAACGTCGAGTCCCCGGCAATTCGGATGCGCTCGATCGGGTCCATCTGCACGGCGATGGTCAGGGGCATGGGCGTCCGCTTCAGCTCAGTGCGCGTTTCGGGGAAATCAGTCGATTTCGAGCCTATACGCGTCCGGCTCGTGACGGGGAAGCCGCCCGCGCGCAACGAAGACGGCGTCGACGCGATAGGTCATGCCCGCCGACCATGGGTTTCGCGTGAGCCACACGCGGGCGGCCCGGGCGATCCGCCGCCTTTTGGTCGCGCTGATCGCAATCGCTGCGACGTCGAGATCGGCCCGCGCCTTGACCTCGACAAAGGCGATCGAGCCGCCCCGGCGCGCGATGAGGTCGATCTCGCCACCTGAGACCACGAACCGCCGGGCCAGGATTGTGTAGCCCTTGAGACGCAGAAGGAACGCGGCAATGGATTCAGCCTTGAGGCCATAAAGATGAGCGTCGCGCCGGCGCCCTGTCCGCTCTTCGGCCCGACCTCTCACCGTTGCGCTCCCGCCAGCGCCAGAGCGCGCGCATAAACCTGCCGTCTCGGCAACCCATGCTTGGCGGCGATCGCCGCGGCGGCGTCCTTGACGGACAGGATCGCGAGGTGCGCGGCGATCTCTTGATCGAGCACGGTTTCGGAAACCACAGGCCGCTCTTCCGCCACGCCGACGACGATAACGATCTCGCCCCTTGGCGTTTCGTCCGCCGCGTATTCGGCGGCGAGCTTGTCCAGCGCGCCGCGCTTCACCTCCTCATGCAGTTTGGTCAATTCGCGCGCCACCGCCGCGGGCCTGGGCCCGAGCTCGAGCGCAAGGTCGGCAAGCGTCTCGGCGAGCCGCCCAGCGGCCTCGTAGAAAACAAGCGTGCCGGGCACGCTCGCCAATGCGTTGATGCGCTCCCGCCGCGCCGCCGACCGGACCGGCAGGAAGCCCTCAAAATAGAAGCGGTCGGTCGGCAGGCCCGCCACGCAAAGAGCCGTGAGCGCCGCGGACGCGCCTGGCGCCGCGACGACGGCGACGCCCTGCTCGATCGCCTCCACGACAAGCTTATAACCGGGGTCGGAAATGAGCGGCGTCCCGGCGTCTGAGATGAGCGCCAGCGCCTGGCCCTCGGCTAGGCGTTTGAGCACGCGGGGGCGCGCCTCGGGAGCATTGTGCTCATGATAAGGCGAGAGCGGCCTCTCAATGCCGTAACGCGCGAGCAGGGCGCGCGACACGCGCGTATCCTCGGCCAGGATCGCGTCGGCGCCGGCGAGGATCGCCAGAGCGCGTAGCGTCACGTCGGCGAGGTTGCCAATCGGCGTGGCCACGACGTAAAGACCAGGATCCAGCGTCGCTGCCGGAAAAGTTGCGTCGCCAATGTGAAAGGTCCGGCTCGAGCGAACAGTATTCGTCCTGTCCGACTGTGGAGCTTTTGCTGCGGTCATTGCGTTCTTATCCGCCGATCGGACAGCTGGCTCAAGGACTGACGCATAGCCAAGCGCAGGTGAAAATGCCACAATTTCCATTGACAGGCGGCAAATCGCGCCTGTCGCGCGCCGATGAGCGATCATGAGGGCGCAACGCTCTTGCCCGCGCCGGCGCGGCTCAAACGAGGGGTGAGTATGAGGTTTGCCGCTGAGCAGCCGGCAGCAAGTCGAGGCGTGACGAGGCGCGCCATGCTTGGCGGCGGCCTGGCGTTGACGCTTGCGGGCTGCAATTCGACAGGCCTTCAGCTGCCAAACGATGCTGTCGGCGGCGGGCTCGCCGCGCCTAGCCCGGCTCAGCCAGCTGGCGGTCCGCCGGTCGGCGAGACGATGGGCACAGGCCCCGTTCGGGTCGGAATGATCCTGCCGCTGACCCAAAATGGTGGCCCCAGCCCGATCGGCGTTTCGATGCGCGATGCCTCGCAACTGGCGATCGACGGGTTTGGCGCTCCTTACATCACGCTGATGATCGTGGACGACCATTCGAGCCCGGACGCCGCGGCCCAGGCAGCCCAAGCGGAACTCGGCGCCGGGGCGCAACTGATCCTGGGGCCGGTGTTCGCCAACGATGTGCGGTCCGCCTCGGCGCCGGCGAAATCGGCGGGCCGGCCGATGATTGCATTCTCGACCGACGTCACCGTCGCCGCTCCGGGCGTCTATCTCCTGTCTTTCCTCATCCAGGGCTACGTCGACCGGATCCTTCAATACGCCGTTTCGAACGGCAAGAAGTCGTTCGCGATCATGGCTCCGCAAAACGACTACGGCAATGTCGCCTCCCAGCGGTTCCAGGACCAGGCTGGAAGCCTCAACGCGCAGGTGGTCGTGACAGCTCGCTACTCCGCCGGGCAGATGGCGACCGCAGCTCAACAGGTTGCGGCGGTTCAAGGTCAGATCGACGCTCTTTTCATTCCTGAGCAGGCCGACGCCATGCCTGCGGTGGCGAGCGCCCTGGGAGCCGCCAACATCAAGACCAAGTTTCTGGGCACCGGGGTTTGGAACGACGCGCGGGTTCTCAAATTGCCGCAGATGCAGGGGGCATGGTTTTCGGCCCCTGACAATTCCGGCTTCGATGCCTTCGCGCAGCGCTACAAGGCCAAATTCAACAGCGATCCGGCGCGCCTCGCGACGCTCGCCTATGACGCGGTGACGCTCGCCGCGGCGCTCGCCCGCAACGGCGGGCCGGATCCGTTCAATCAGGCGGCGCTGACCAATATATCTGGCTTCAACGGGGCCGACGGCGTGTTCCGCTTCAGGGCGGACGGAACCAACGAGCGGGGCTTGGCGGTCATGGAGATCGCGGACGACGCCGCAAAGGTGATCAGCCCGGCTCCGCGAAGCTTCGCTGCGGGGTGAGAGGCGCTCGAAGCTGGCTTATTTGGATCTGCTTCCGGAAAATTCGCCCGCAGGTTGAGTTAATTGGTCTTCGCCGGCTCCGTCGCCAAGGCTACAGCATGCTCGGCAGCACACGGTCGGGCGGCCGGTGACCGTCGACGAAGGTCCGGATGTTGATGATGACCTTCTCGCCCATGTCGGCGCGGCTCTCGTAAGTCGCGGACCCCATGTGGGGGAGCAGCGTCACCTTGCCGATTTTGGCGAGGGCGACGAGCTTCTCATTGACGGCCGGCGCGTGCTCGAACACGTCGAGACCGGCGTTGGCGAGTTCGCCCGCCTCGAGCATCCGGACAAGAGCATTCTCGTCGACGACCTCGCCGCGCGCGGTATTGATGAGAATAGCGTCGGGGCGCAGATACTTCAGCCGGCGGGCCGACAGAAGGTGGAAAGTGCCAGGCGTATGCGGGCAGTTGATCGAGACGAAATCCATGCGCGCAAGCATCTGGTCGAGCGAGTCCCAATAGGTCGCCTCGAGCGCTTCCTCGATTTGCGCGGCGACCCGACGGCGATTGTGGTAGTGAATCGACATGCCGAAGGCGCGCGCGCGGCGCGCAAGCGCCTGGCCGATGCGACCCATGCCGACGATGCCGAGGCGCTTGCCGGTGATGCGGCGACCCAGCATCCAGGTCGGCGACCAGCCGGTCCATCGGCCTTCGGGAATGACCCGCGAGCCCTCAACCAGCCGGCGGGCGGTCGAGAGGATCAGGGCCATCGTCATGTCCGCCGTGTCCTCAGTCAGGACGCCAGGCGTGTTGGTGACCGTGATCCCGCGACGGAGCGCGCTGGTCACGTCAATATGATCGACGCCGTTGCCGAAATTGGCGATCAGCCTCATCTGTTCGCCCGCCTGAGCGACCATGGCGGCGTTGATCTGGTCGGTGATGGTGGGCACCAGAACGTCGGCCTCGCGCATCGCCTCGACGATGTCGGCCTGCGACATCGGCTTATCTTCCAGGTTGAGACGGGCGTCGAACAATTCTCGCATGCGGGTCTCGACCAATTCAGGCAGCCGCCGCGTGACCACCACAAGGGGTCTTTTCTTGGTCATGAGCGCCGCTCTTATCGCCGGCGCGGCTTTGGCGCCGACGCTCCTGCTGCTGAAATCATCTGCCCTCCGCGCCTTCGCATGAGTTCACGCCGCGTTAACGACAGACGACGCAAATGGATGTGCTGGCGCGCTCACGAATTGCGATCCGCCGGCTTGGCCTCCTTACCAGAAGAACGGGCAAAGACAAGGATGGCCAGACAGCGGTCGAGGACAGCGTCATGAAACGATCGAGGCGGCCAATCAACGCGTTCGCAACCGGCCGCCGCGCCGTGCTCGCTCTGGGCTGCGCCTTGCTCCTTGCTCCTTGGGCGGCGATCGCCGATCCCGTCGGGCCGGTCACTAAACTGCCGCTGCCCCGCTTTGCGAGCTTGAAAACCGACCGGGTCAACTTGCGAGAGGGGCCCTCAAAAGACCACGCGACCAAATGGGTCTACGAGCGCGCTGGGCTTCCTGTGGAGATCACCGCTGAGTTCGAAATCTGGCGCAAGGTGCGCGATTCGGAAGGCATCGAGGGCTGGGTGCTGCACTCGCTGCTTTCCGGCAGGCGGACAGCGTTGGTCACGCCGAACAAAAAGGGCGAGAACTCGAAACTCTACGCCCGCGCGTCCGCTTCAGCGGATTTGGCGGCAACGCTTCAGTCGGGCGTGATCGTCAATCTTCGCCGCTGCGACGGCGCCTGGTGCCTTGTCGACGGAGACGGGTTCAAGGGATATATCGAGCAGGAGAAATTGTGGGGCGTGTACCCCGACGAAAAAATACAATGAGCAAGGCTTCCGGCTGAGGCTCAGCCCGCAGCTGCCTGAACCAAAGAGGCCAGGTTCTGCGCGATTCGCGAGTCTTGCAGCGCGCGCCTGAGACGGCTACGGAGCAGGAGCCGTTTCGAGAGGAACTCTTCATCCCATGAGAAAAGTCTACCCCAACGCGGATGAGGCGCTCGCAGGCCAGATCAAGGATGGCATGACCTTGATGGCGGGCGGATTCGGCCTCGCCGGAGTACCCGAGACGCTGATCGACGCGGTCCGCAAATCCGGCGCCAAAGACCTGACTTTCGTTTCCAATAACGCGGGCGTCGACGGGATCGGCCTCGGCGTCCTCTTGGAAACCGGCCAGATCAGGAAGATGATCTCGAGCTACGTCGGCGAGAACAAGATCTTCGCCAACCTCTATCTTGCGGGCAAGCTCGAACTCGAATTCAATCCGCAGGGCACCCTGGCGGAGCGCATTCGCGCCGGCGGCGCGGGCATTCCGGCCTTCTTCACCCGAACCGGAGTCGGCACGATCGTCGCTGAGGGTAAAGAAATCCGAGACTTCAACAACGAGGCCTATGTGATGGAGACCGGCCTCCTCGCAGACGTCGCCCTCGTTCATGCCTGGAAAGGCGACACTGAAGGTAACCTCGTCTACCGGATGACAGCGCGCAACTTCAATCCGGTGATGGCGACCGCGGGCCGGCTGACGGTTGCCGAAGTCGAGCACCTGGTCGAACCGGGCGAGATCGACGGCGACCACATCGTCACCCCCGGTATCTACGTTCAGCGGATCGTTCATGTGCCGAACGCGCTCAAGCGCATCGAGCAGCGCACGACCCGCAAGCGCGACGCAGCCTGAATTTCGGAGGCAGACTGAAATGGCTTGGACCCGCGACCAAATGGCGGCGCGCGCCGCCAAGGAGCTCAGGGACGGCTTCTATGTCAATCTCGGCATCGGCATTCCGACGCTGGTGTCGAATTACATTCCTAAGGGAATGAGCGTGCAGTTGCAGAGCGAGAACGGCATGCTCGGGATGGGGCCGTTTCCGTTTGAGGGCGAGGAGGATCCGGATCTCATCAACGCCGGGAAGCAGACCGTCACGCGATTGCCGACGACGAGTTTTTTCTCCAGCGCCGATTCATTCGCCATGATCCGCGGAGGGCACATCGACCTCGCCATCCTGGGCGCGATGCAGGTCGCCGAGAATGGCGACCTCGCCAACTGGATGATTCCGGGCAAGATGGTGAAGGGCATGGGCGGGGCGATGGATCTCGTCGCTGGCGTCAAACGCATTGCGGTGGTGATGGAGCACTCAGCCAAGGACGGGCCGAAGCTCTTGCATCATTGCACACTGCCCTTGACCGGCGCGAAGGTCGTAGACCTGGTCATCACCGATCTCGGTGTGTTCACGATCGACAAGCACGGACTGAGAGGCATGGCTCTCATCGAGCTCGCGCCCGGCGTAACCTCGGAGGAAATTGCCGCCAAGACCGAGGCGAGCTATCGGGTGGCGCCTAACCAGCCGAGCGAGGCCGCGGTGGCGGGCTAGGCTCGCTCTCGACGGGCGACTCGCTTCGGAGCCCTCCGCGGTCATGGCGGGGCTCGACCTCGCTTGGCCCCGGCCATGGCGCTTAGAGGTCTGTTTCGCGCTACAAGAGCCGCGAATTGACTTGACAGAATCAGAAATACCGTCTATACATCCAGCTTGATGGAATCTATTTTCTGCTCGCCGGTAGACGGGCCGGAGACGAGAATTCATGGCTGAAGCGTTGGCCCGCAACCTGCCGCGCGAGCCGGACGATGGAGCGATTTCTTCTATTTTTTCGCCTGTAACCCATTGAAAAGTCCCGATTCGCAAAAATAAACGGCGATTATCTAGATGACAAACGCTGTACAAGATGTTATGCCCAAGGCGCGTGACAGGCCGGAAACGCAAAATAAAACTCAAGGTGCGGACCCCAAGGTAAACTCCGAAATGATTAAGGCAGGTCTTTACGAGTTGTCGTGCCGGCACGATCCGATGACGCCGATTTGTGACCTCTCTTCTGATGCACTTGCTGGTGTTTATATTGCCATGATGCGCGCAAGATTTCGTTGATCGTAGGATGAAAACCTTTCAATGGGTGCTTACCCATGTGATTAAGATGGAAATGGAAGAGTATTTTCCGTAGGTCGGCAGTCATATTGTCAAGGGATTCTACGGATATTTTGAATGCTGTGATTCGATCCTCACCAAGGGCCATGACTTGGTTGGTTACTATTCCATCATCTTCCGCGATATTGATCGCTCCATAGTGAAATATATCATCTCTGGCAGAGTTTATTATGCTCAGGTGGTCGAATAGAGTCTTAAGCTCTGACGATTTATCATCTGGTATTGCTCCAATCTCGTGCAATCTAGATAATTTGCTTTTGGTGTCGCGCACTCGAACTCCGGACAACAGAGCGCGGGCCACACTGGTTGTCATGCTGGCGTAGTGTCGAAGAACGAAATTGACGCCTTGCTCCGCTAACGCAAACCGATGCGCGAACCTCCCGAGCGCGAGGTAGTAAACTGAGAGGCGTTGCCTACCCTCTTCGGTTTCCGTTGCTGGTTTGCCGTATTCGATCATGAAGTGACGTGGTAAGATGAGCTATGCGAAAAAACGCCGCGACGGACGGCCTATCCGAGCGAGAGCAAGCGACGATGGTAGCGCTGCTCCGCATGAGGCCAGAGCAGCACAAATCGACCCCTAGAGTTGAATCCTCTAAGGGCGCAGCGCAGCGACGGCGTAGAGAGAGTGAGCGCCAGCGGCCTACATCGTCCACTTCCGGCGATTAGGCGAGAGGGATTTCGTTAGGCCGTCGATATTGGAGGCGCTTGCCTTTCGCGCCTTCCACGATCTTAGCCGCGCGCGACGCATCATTCACGCCGAGTTTGGTGCGGTTGGAATATCGGAAATCGAACTCGGCAAGATAGCGGTGCAGATGTTTCTCGCCGCAATGCTGGTAAACACCTTTCATGCTGCGCTTGAAAATCGAGTAGTAGCCCTCAATCGTATTCGTGTTGACCTTCGCGCCCGTCTCACGGTCTGTGTAGCCGTATTCCTGGCGCGAGTGGTCCACCACATCGTGCTTTGCGAACTCGCTGCCGATCTTTGAATAGCGGCTCGCTTCGTCGGTCATGACATGGCTTTCGCGGTCAATGTTTTCGCGGATGATAGGGACAATGTTCTCTTTTGTCGCGTTGTCCACATGAAAGGAACGGGCGCGTCCATCACGCTCAACCAGCGTTAGGATCGTGTTTTTGTGCCAAGCTCCTTGCTTGACCTCAAAGCCGTCCTTGCGACCGATGTAGGTTTCATCGATCTCGACAACGCCGCCTCCGCCTCCCATTGGCGAAAGGGCTCCATCGCTTCGAGGATGCGATGCTCCATGAACCACGCGGTCTGGTAGGCGACGCCAAGCATACGGTGAAGCTGGTGAGCACTCATGCCCTTCTTTGAAGAGGCCATGAGATGAATGGCCATCCACCATTTCGAGAGCGGAACCTTTGAGCGCTCGAATATGGTTCCGACAGTGACGGTGAACTGCTTCTTGCAATCGCCGCAGTAATACAAGCCGGGGCGTGCTGACTTGCCTTCAACTCTCCCAATCTTGCCTGTGCAGCCACAATGCGGGCAGACCGGGCCGTTCGGCCACATCAAGGCTTCAATAGCCTCGCGCGCTACGTCGTTGTCAGTGAAAGCTTTGGATTGAAGGTCGGCGGACATGGCTAAATCACTCGGCTTGATTTTCTTCGAAACGCTTAGCGAATTCTTTGATGAGGGAGATCGCTGTCTGGTCGCGAGAGAGGCTAGAGTTGGCGTTGATCTCGCCAAGCGCCCGCTGGAAAATGTCGGAAGCATCCCGATGCGTGATCACGCCTTTGGCGAGCAGAAACCATTCTATATACAGTCAAACATTTGTCAACTAGATAATAGCCAAATAAACGCTAGTAACCGCTAGTACTTTTACTAGCGTTTAGGCTCATTTAGCTTGGTTTTCCTAGCGCTTATTGCGAAGAAATTCCCGCTTTGGTTGTACCCCGCCGTTTATAGTAGGCTGCGTAGGGATGGAAGTGTCCTGCTTCGCGGGCTCTCCAGCGACGCGGCCGGAGGACGGCAGCTTACTTCTTGACCAGAGGGCAGGCCGAATTCGGCGAGCTTGCCGAACGCCTCCTCACCTTTCATCGTCTTGAGGATCTTGTAGAAGTCCCAGTCGCCTTTCGACTCCGCCGGCGTCTTCACCTGTACGATAAGCATATCCTTCTCGAGCAGACCGTCGGGGCGGATTACGCCATCGGTGACGAACATGTCATTGATCTTCGTCTTCTTCAGCTGCTCCATGACTTTATCGGGATCGGTCGATCCGACGGCCTTGACTGCGTTGAGGTAAGCGAGAGTCGCGGAATACATCGCGGCCTGCGGGAAGGTCGGCATCTTCTTCGTCTTTTCGAAGAACCGGTTGGCGAACGCACGCGTCGTGTCATCCGTGTTCCAATACCACGAGGTCGTCAGCACAAGGCCCTGGGCTGTTTCAAGACCAAGCGCGTGGACGTCAGAAAGGAATACGAGCAATGCCGCCGGTCTCATTGTCTTGGTGAGGCCGAATTCCGCCGCCGCCTTGAGCGAGTTCGACGTGTCCGTGCCGGCGTTGGCGAGCGCAAGAACCTGCGCCCCCGAACTCTGCGCCTGGAGGAGATAGGAGGAAAAGTCCGAAGTGCCGAGCGGCACCCGAACGCTGCCGACGACAGTACCGCCACCAGCCTTGACGAGGTCAGAGGCTGCCGCCTCGAGTTGCTTCCCGAAAGCGTAGTCCGCCGTGATGAAGAACCAGCTCTTGCCGCCCTCTTCGAGAATCGTTTTGGCGGTGCCGTTGGAAAGCGCGGTCGTGTCGTAGCCGTAGTGGATCATATAGGGCGTGCAGTCCTTGCCCGTCAGCGAGGCGCCAGCAGCGCCGATGGCTATGAACGGGATCTTCTTCTCCTTGGACGCGGCGGCCATCGCGAGGCTGACGCCGGTGTTGGAGCCACCGAGCTGCATCGTCAGTCCATCGGTGTCAGCCCACTCGCGGAGTTTCTGCGCCGCCAGATCAG
Source organism: uncultured Alphaproteobacteria bacterium (assembly GCA_963836695.1). GTDB lineage: Bacteria > Pseudomonadota > Alphaproteobacteria > Rhizobiales > Beijerinckiaceae > Roseiarcus. The sequence goes on along the minus strand of CAWIKX010000010.1, from coordinate 264,907 downwards.
GCTTGTTCTGATGATCGAAGGTCAGAATTTCAATCGGCTGGCCAAGGACCGATCCGCCGAAATCGGCGATCGCCATCTTGATCGACTCAATTCCGGCAGTTCCAATGACGTCAGCGTAAGGTCCTGACATGTCGTCGATGTCGCCGATGACGACCTTGTTGTCCGCAGCCAAGGCCGCGCCTGCGGCCAGCGACGCACAAAGGGCGCCGGCCAGCATCAACATCCGTTCGAGCGCTTTCATTCCATTCCTCCCAAAATCCACGGTTCGCCCGGCGGCGCGCCGCCAATGCCCCGGCCTCATGTGGGCATAATGCTTGCCGCCGTCTCGCATAGCAACTTGGGCTTTAGTCGAGAGTCGCGCTTGGCGGCTCTGGCTGCGCATGCCTATAAGTCGTTGATGGCAAGGAGAGAGTCCCGGCAGGCGCGAGCGGAGAGGACTGAGGCGATCTTCGAACGCCTGGCGGCCGCCAATCCGACGCCGAAGGGCGAACTCCAATACATCAATCCCTTCACATTGCTCGTGGCGGTGGTGCTGTCGGCGCAGGCGACGGACGCGGGGGTGAATAAAGCGACGCCCGCGCTATTCGCCATCGCCGACACGCCGCAGAAGATGGCGGCGCTCGGCGAGGAGCGGCTTGCCGAACTTATCAAGACGATCGGGCTCTATCGAACCAAGGCCAAGAACGTCGTCGCGCTATCGCGCGCGATCATCGAACGGCACGGCGGCGAGACGCCCCGCAACCGCGAGGAGCTCGAGGCGCTGCCCGGGGTCGGTCGCAAGACCGCCAATGTAGTTCTCAACACCGTCTTCGGAGAGCCGACGCTCGCCGTTGACACCCACGTTTTCCGCGTTGCCAACCGCCTCGCCATCGCGCCCGGCAAGACGCCGCGCGAGGTCGAAGACGGACTGATGCGCGTCGTCCCGGAGCGGTTTTTGCTGCATGCCCATCATTGGCTGATCCTGCATGGACGCTATGTCTGCATCGCTCGCAAACCGTTGTGCGGCGTTTGCGTGCTCGTCGATCTTTGCCCGTACGAGCCGAAAACTCTGGCGGGCGGCGGCTGATCCCAGGAATTGCTTGCATCCATGGGCTTAGCTCAATCGGCCGGCCATTCGAAGGTGGGCATCCGTCCCGGCATTGGAAGGCTGAACGCAACCTTGCCCCCCGAGGCGGCGACCGGCTAGGTTTCTCGCTCTATGCTAGACATCGTCCTGCTCCTCGCCGTCCTTGCGACCTTGCTCGTGGTCGTCGCCGTCTCTCAGCCGGTGGCGGTTCGGCTCAAGGTTGCGCCGGTGGTGCTCCTCGCCGTCATCGGGGTGGCCATCGGCGCCGTGTCGATCGTCCTGGTGCACACGCCCCTGTCCGCCCGCTACGGCGACCTCGCCGGGCTGTTCGCCAATCTGCCGGTCGGCGCTGAGACCTTCATTTACGTCTTTCTCCCGCTGCTTGTCTTTGAGGGCGCGATCACGGTCGACGTCCGGCGGATGCTAGAGGACGCCGCGCCAATTCTGATGCTGGCCGTCGTCGCAACGATCGTCTGCACGGCTGTCGTCGGCTTCGCGCTTTGGCCGATCGCGGGTTTGCCGCTGGTGGTCTGCCTGCTGCTCGGCTCGGTGGTGGCGACGACCGATCCCGCCGCCGTAATTGCGGTGTTCCGCGATGTCGGCGCCGCGGCGCGGTTAACCCGCCTCGTCGAGGGCGAGGCGCTTTTGAATGACGCTGCGGCGATCGTGATGTTCACGGTGCTGCTTGGCGTGATCATCTCCGGACAGCAGCCGAACCTGCTCGTTGGCGAGGAGCAGTTCCTAGTCTCCTTTTTCGGAGGCGCGGCTCTGGGATTCCTGGGCGGGCGAGCGTTGCTGCAGCTCATCCCTTGGACGCGCGACGATCGGTTGGCCGAAGCAACGCTGACCGTCGCACTTCCCTACCTCGCCTTCATCGTGGCCGAACAGTTGGTGCATGTTTCGGGCGTAGTCGCGGTGCTCTGCGCTGGTTTGACCGTCAGCGCATCCGGGCGATCGCGGATCACCCCTTACAACTGGTCGTTCATCACCGATCTCTGGGCTCAGATCGCCTTCTGGGCGCATTCGCTGGTGTTCGTGCTGGCCTCTATTTTGGTGCCGAAGCTGTTGATCGACATGCAGTTCCACGATGTGGTGCTGTTGGCCGCGCTGATCGTGGCTGTGTTCGCCGCGCGCCTGCTCGTGCTCTTCCTGCTCCTCCCGCTGTTGAGCCTGGCCAAACTCACCGAGCCGATCAGCACCGCCTACAAGCTCGCCATCGCTTGGGGTGGCTTGCGCGGCGCCTTGACCCTGGTGCTTGCGCTGGCCGTCACGGAGAACCCGGCGCTGAAGCCAGAGATCCAAAGGTTCGTCGCGGTCCTCGCCACGGGCCTCGTGCTGTTCACGCTCTTGGTCAACGGCACGACATTGCGCTTCGTCATCCGCCTCCTGCGTCTCGATCGCCTGTCGCCGGTTGACCAGGCGTTGCGCGACCGGGTGCTGGCGCTCTCCTATACCGAGATCAGCGAGATTATTCGTTCGATGGCGAACGAGCATGAGATCTCTCCTTCAGCCGTGGCCAGTGCGCTCCAGCCCTATGAAACCGGAATGGCGGCGGCCGAATCGTCCGGCGCCGCGGAAGCGGGCCTCACGGATCATCAGCGCCTGGCGATCGGCTTGGTGGCGCTGGGAAACCAGGAACGGATGCTCGCGCTTGAGATCATGGCGGAGCGAGCGGCGTCACCCGTAGCCGTGCAGGCGCTGCTGCGCAACGCCGAAGCGCTGGGCGAGGGCGCAAGGAGCGGCGGGCGTCTCGGCTATCAGCGCGGCGCCGAAGCTGCGCTCGCCTTCCCTTTCTCTTTCCGTGTCGCCTATTTCTTCTATCGTCGCTTTGGAATCGTGCGCTTTCTCGCCGACCGGCTCGGCGACCGGTTCGAGATGCTGCTCGTCACGCGTCTGTTGATCCAGGAGCTCATGGGCGCGCACGCCGTACGGTCGCGCTCGATTTTCGGCGAGCGCGTTGTCGAGCTCATCGACGCTATTCTCAAGGTTCGCCTCAAGCGCGCGACAGCCGCTCTCGACGCTTTGCGCCGGCAATATCCTCAGTACGCGGCAGCCCTCGAGGCAAAATTCCTGCGTCAGTCCGCGATGCGGCGCGAGATGGGACGATATGACGCCTTGTTTCAAGAAGGTCTTATCGCGGCCGAGGTATACGAAGACCTCAAGGGTAGTGTCGAGGATAGAAAGAGAGAAGCGCGGCCTCGCTTTGACCTTGGACTCGATACGCGCGAGTTGATCGGCCGTCTGGACCTTTTCGCCGATCTCACCGACCAACAGCTCGAACGGGTGCAGAAGTTGTTGAAGCCCAGGTTCGTGGCGCCGCGCGAACGGATCGTGCGCGAGGGGGAAGAGGGTGACGCCTGCTATTTCATAGCCTCCGGCGCCGCCGAGGTCGTCTTTCCCGGCCGGCGGATTCCGCTTGGCAGCGGCGATCTGTTCGGCGAAATGGCGCTTCTGACCGGAATGATGCGGCAGGCCGACGTCGTCGCAATGACCTATTGCCGGCTGCTGGTCCTCAGGAAGGTCGACTTCGACCGCTTCATGCAAGACAATCGCGACATCCGTCTTATCATCCACAAGATCGCTGCGACGCGCTCGTCGATGAATCGCTCGGACAAGGCGAGCGCTGGCCTCGGCCTCACTTAGCCGGGCGGCGGCTTTTCGATTGGCGGCCGAAACGTGTAAAGATCTTGGACAAGCGCCGGTCCCATAGTTCGGACGGCGCCCGGGAGGAAACACATGAAAGCCAAATCCGCCATCGTCGAAGGCTGCCCGGTATCTCGGCGCAGACTGATATTGTCCGCTAGCGCCGCGGGCTTCGCTGCCGCCGCGCGCCCTTACGGCGCTTTCGCCGCGGGTCCGGAGACGACGCTGAAGGTCGGCTTTATCAGCCCGCGGACCGGCGCGCTCGGCGGGTTCGGCGCGACCGACGGCTATGTGCTGGAGCTCGTGCGCAAGGCGCTCGCCTCCGGGTTTAAGGTTGGCGACAAGACCTACGGGGTCGACATTCTCGATCGCGACACCCAGTCTGACCCTTCCCGGGCCGGCCAACTCGCCAAGACCCTCATCAATTCCGACAAGATCGACATGATGCTGGTTGTCTCGACGCCGGAGACGATCAATCCGGTTGCCGACGCCTGCGAAGCGGCGGGCGTTCCCTGCCTGTCGACCGTGATGCCTTGGGAATCCTGGTACTTCGGTCGCGGCGCCAAGCCCGGCCAGCCGTCGCCGTTCAAGTGGACCTACCATTTCGGCTTTGGCGGCGCGGAATTCCACAAGTGCTACGTCTCGCAGTGGAACCTGCTTCCGGCCAATAAAAGAGTGGGCGCGCTGTATCCCAACGACGCGGACGGCAACGCCATCCGCGACCACCTCGCGCCCGCGCTCGCCAAGAGTGGATTCACGATTATCGATCCGGGCCCTTATGAGGACGGCACAACGGACTATTCGGCCCAGATCGCCAAATTCAAGGCGGAGAAGTGCGAAATATTCAACAGTTTCCCGATCCCGCCGGACTTCGCCGCCTTCTGGCGCCAAGCCGCGCAGCAAGGCTACACCAAGATGGTCAAGATCGCCCAGATCGCCAAGGCCTGTCTCTTCCCCGACGACGTCACCGCGCTCGGCAATCTCGGCTACAACCTTGCCAGCGCCGCCTATTGGCACAAGGCCTTCCCCTATAAATCGTCGCTCACGGGAGTCAGCGGCGACGAACTCGCCGACGGCTACGAGAAAGCCTCGGGCAAGATGTGGACCCAGCAGCTCGGCGCGACGCTCGCGCTGTTCGACGCCGGCTTCGACGCCTTGAAGACCAGCAGCGATCCCAACAGCAAGCCGGCCGTCGCTAAGGCGCTGGCCACGCTCAACACCATCACCATCAACGGCAAGGTCGACTTCACTTCGGGTCCAGTGCCCAACGTCTCCCCCGGGCCCATTGTTGGCACGCAATGGGTGAAGGCGAAGGCGGGGTCGAGGTTCCCGCTCGACTACCCGGTGACCGAGAACGCCACCGACCCGAGCGTCCCCATCGAGGCGAAACTCAGGCCATACAACAGCTGACGGCGCGGCGCCCGGGATGTCCGGCGTGCGGACCGATGGCTTTCTGCTCGAGGCGGAAGGCCTGACGAAGAGTTTCGGCGCCTTCCTGGTGCTCGACGGCGTCGACTTTTTGGTCGGCGCCGGCGAAGCGGTCGGCGTCGTCGGCCCCAACGGCGCCGGGAAGACGACCCTGCTGAGCCTCCTGGTCGGCGCGTATGCGCCAACCAGCGGGCGGGTGCGTTTTCTCGGGGAGGACGTCACGATGGCGCCGACGGCGGAACGATGCCGGCGGGGGCTCGCGCGCACGCACCAGATTCCAAGGCCCTTCAGCGGCATGACCGTGTTTGAGAATGTCTTCACCGCCGCCGCGCATGGCGGCGGATTGGAGCGTGACCGCGCCTATCAGGCGACAATCGAATCGCTTGCGCTGACCGGCATGACGACTGTCGCCAACCGACGCGCGGAAACCCTCGGACTCATCGATCGCAAGCGCCTTGAGCTTGCGCGCGCGCTTGCGACCGACCCCGTCGTGCTGCTGCTTGACGAAATCGGCGGCGGCCTGACCGACGCTGAGGCGAATGAACTGGTCGACATCATCCTCGAATTGAAAGCCCGCGGCATCGCGATCGTCTGGATCGAGCACATCGTGCACATCCTGCTCCGCGTCACGGAGCGCCTGGTATGCATGGACGCCGGACGCATCATCGCGGACGGGCCGGCTGGAAGCGTTATGGCGGATCCCCGCGTGATCGAGGCCTATCTGGGCGGGGGCGTGGTGTGACGCTTCTTTCCGTCGAAGGTCTCGAAGCGCGCCACGGGCAGCTTAAGGCCGTGCGCGGCGTCAGTCTCACCGTCGAGAAATCGGAGACGGTCGCTCTCGTTGGCGCGAACGGCGCCGGCAAGACCACGCTTCTGCGGACGATTGCGGGCGCGCATAGAATTGCCGCGGGCCGCATCGCCTTCAAGGGCGAGGATATCGGCGGACGAGGCGCACATTTGCGCGCCGCGTTGGGCTTGGCGCTTGTTCCGGAAGGCCGGCGTTTGTTCGCGCGGCTGACGGTGGAAGAGAATCTCCTGCTCGCGCGTTCCGCCGGCCGAGCAGGCGTCTGGACGCTCGACACCGTCATGGGGGCCTTCCCTAACCTCAAGGACCGCCGCCGCAATCTCGCTGGCACATTGTCGGGCGGCGAGCAGCAGGCAACCGCGATCGGACGCGCCTTGATGATGAACCCTGAGCTTCTGCTGCTCGATGAGGTTTCGCTTGGCCTGTCGCCGCTCGTCGTTGATCGCCTTTACGTGCAACTCGAGGCGCTGAAATCGTCCGGCGTCGCCATGCTCCTGGTCGAGCAAGACTTGAAGCGCGCGATGGCGACAGCAAGCCGCACCATCTGCATGCTTGAAGGTGCAATCACCATCGAAGGACCGACGCGAACGCTAAGCCGAGAGCAAGTCACCGAGGCGTATTTCGGTCTAAGGAAACCATCACATGCCGCGGCGCTGCAACCTTGATTTTCCTCAATCAAATCATTCAAGGCGTTCTCCTCGGCGGCTACTATGCGCTGATTGCCTGTGGGCTGTCGTTGATGTTCGGCGTCATGGGGGTCATCAACCTCGCACATGGGAGCCTTGCGGTGCTCTCGGCCTACGCGCTCTACGTTTTGGCCGATCGCTTCGGGATTCAACCCTTTCTCGGCCTTGGCCTCGTCATCCCGCTGATGGGCCTGATCGGATGGGCTCTGCAACGGCTCGTGCTCGAGCGCAGCGCGCACGGCGGCCTGCTCGTGCCCGTGCTCTCGACCTTCGGACTCTCGATTATTCTCGACAACCTCCTGTTCGAGGGTTTCGGCGCGGACACCCGCTCGCTCGCGCCCTACATTGGCGACCTCTCGTACGATAGCTGGTCGCTCACCGACGATATCGCGATCGGCAAGCTCGCGGCGCTCACCATGGCCGTTGCGGTCTTACTGCTTGGAGGGATCCAGATCTTTCTCAGTCGGACGCTGATCGGTCGAGCGGTCCGCGCCACTGCCGAGGATTCCGACACGGTCGGCCTCGTTGGCGTCAACGCTCGGCGCGTCAATGCGATCGCTGCGGCCATCGCCATGGCGACCGTGGCGGTCGCCGGCGCTTTTCTCGGCATGCGTGCGACTTTCGATCCTTATGCCGGCGCCCCTCAACTCATCTTCGCCTTCGAGGCTTCGGTGATCGGCGGAGCGGGGTCGCTCTGGGGCACGCTAGCCGGTGGCATTGTGCTTGGCGTTGCGCAGAGTCTGGGCGCGCTCGTCTCCCCGCAAGGCTTCTTCATCGCCGGCCACATCGCCTTCCTTGCCGTTCTGTTTGCGCGGCTGTTTTTGGGAGATCTTGGCCAGCGCATCCGGACGGCGTTCGCCGTGGGAGCGCGTTCATGAACGCGGGCGTCGCTGTCGAACGCTGGACACCCAAGTCGCGCATCGCGATCGCCGCGGCCTCAGTCATTCTCGCAGTGCTCGCGGTCGGCCCGGCGATCTTCAGCGCCAACGCCGTCGACAAGCTCACGACCTTGTTCATCTACGTCGTTCTGGCGCTGATGTGGAACGCACTGGTCGGGTTCTGCGGCCTCGTGTCGATCGGTCAGCAGGCGTTCTTCGGACTCGGCGCTTATGCTGCGATTCGTCTCGCGGATATGGGAGTAAGCGTCTTTCCGTCCCTGTTCCTGGGTGCGCTCATTGTTGGCTTGCTCTCCTGGCCCCTCTCGATCCCCATGCTCAGGCTCAAGGGCGGCGAATTCGCCGTCGGCATGTGGGTTGTGTCGGAATTGGCCCATCTCCTGGTCAATCTCGACACCCTTGTGCGCGGCGAAACCGGCACGTCGCTGATCGAGCTCAACGCCTATCCGATCGACAGTCGGCGGGCCCTCACCTATTGGTGCGCGCTTGCGGCGATGACTGGGCTGTTGGCGATCGTCTTCCGCTTGCTGCGCAGTCCGCTCGGCGCCGCGATCCAGGCGATCCGCGACAACGAGGAAGCGGCGGAATCGATCGGCGTCAGGGTCGCGAGCGCCAAGCGGCTTGTGTTCACGCTCGCCGCCTTCGGCGCGGCGCTTGCGGGGGCGCTCTGGGTGGCGACGGCGCTCACGTTCCAGCCGAAGGCTTATTTCAGTCCGCTGTGGACCGCGTACATGATCTTCATGGCGCTGGTTGGAGGGTTGGGGACCTTCGAGGGGGCGATTCTCGGCGCCGTCATCTTCTTCTCCCTCGAAAACTGGTTTGGCGACATGGGCGTCTGGTATCTCGTTGGCCTCGGCGCGACTGCGCTTATTTTTGCTCTGCTCTTCCCACGCGGTATCTGGGGCTGGATCGAAGATCGCACTTCCCTCCGGCTTCTGCCCGTCGGCTACCGCCTTCGCTTGGCGGACCCGGATGGATCTCGCGCTCGAGCGATCAGCGGCTTAGAAAGCAAGAACGAGGGCCAGGGAGGGGACTGACGTGCTCCTGGGAAAGACAATCGTCATCACCGGAATTTCGTCTGGAATCGGGGCGCGTTTGGGCGAGCTTGCCCAGGCGCTCGGCGCCGACATCATTGGCGTTGATATCAATGAGCCTGCGCGGCCGCTCAGCGCTTTCATCAGGGCAGACATCGGCTCGGCCCAAGGCGTAGCCGAGATTGTTGGGACGCTGCCGCAGCGTTTCGACGCTTTGTGCAACGTCGCTGGCGTGTCCGGGATGATTGGCGCGGCGAAGACGCTTGCGATCAACTTTTATGGGCTTCGCGAATTGACTCAAAGCCTCGCGCCGAGGCTGCGCGAAGGCGGCGCGGTGGTCAACGTTGCGTCGATCGCTGGCTACGGCTGGCGCGCCAATGTGGAGCGCGCGAAGGCGTTCGTGAGCGCGCCGGGGTTTCCTGATCTCGCCAAGCTCCTCGCAGCACATGAGGTTCCCGAGAGCGAGGCCTATCCGCTTTCGAAGGAGCTCCTGCTCTTATGGACGATGCAGGCGGCGCATCAATCGCTATTCAAGGACCGCGGAGTGCGGGTCAACGCGGTGAGCCCGGGCCCGGTGACGACGCCCATACTCAAGGAATTTCGGCAGATCTTCGGTGATCCGCGCGTTGATGACGACATCGCGCGGGTCGGCCGCGCCGGGTCCGCATCCGACGTCGCGCCTGCGGCCCTGTTCCTCTGCTCGGACGCGGCTCGGTGGATCAACGGCGCCAATTTGCCGGTCGACGGGGGCCTCGAAGCCTCGATCAACGCGACCGTTCTCGGGTTCTGAATTAGCGGCTCGATGCAGGTATGGAGAGGGACGCTCGATGGCTGAGCCTCCCGGCCGGGCGGAGTGTAAAGGTAACCGCGCGATCTCGGTCGCCGTCGTGGCTGGTAAACAAAGCAGGGATACAAAATGCGCAACGCAATCTTCGCCTCGGTCGGCGTCGTCCTCATGCTGGCCCTTGCTCCTCCGCCGGCCTCTGCACAAAGCAATCCGCCGCCGGGCGCCGCTTCGGCCGCCGACATCCCAAGGACAGGGGCGGGCGCTGGGTCGAACGCGGCTCGGACGCGGCATAGAAACACGCTCAACCGGCAAAGAGCGCGCCGGACCGCGGATCATGCGCGCCACCTCCGGGGAACGGCGCACCACTAATTTCGTCACGTCTGCCGTCGAGATTAACTTGGAGGCGCTGCCGGGGCGCAATAGCGTTTAGGGTGGCCAGGACACGATGTGCCCCTGAGGAACCCGACTTTCGGGCAGATCGAGGGCCGCCTCGGCCGCCCGCGGCTCATCGAGGAATTCGAGCACTTCAGTCGACGTCGTCACAGGTTTCGAGCGATATAGGCGCCGCCGAATGCGGCCGCGAATCCTATAACGACGGAAAGGACCACATAGAGCCCGGCCTTGAAGAATTCTCCGTTCTCGGCAAGCAGGAGAGTCTCCATCTCGAAGGTCGAAAAGGTCGTGTATCCGCCGAGAACCCCGGTCAGCACGCCGACTCGAACGCTTGGCGGAATCATCAGGCGCTCGAGCGTCAAGATGAACAAGAAGCCCATCATGAAGCTTCCGATCACGTTGATGCTGAGGGTCGCGAGTGGAAAATCGCGGCCGAACACCTCTTGCACCAAGTTGGTCTGCGCGTACCTCGCCCAGCATCCGAGCGTGCCGCCAATCGCGATCGCGACATAAGTCCACATCATGCGTCTCTGCTATCGCGCAAGGGTCGGGCGGGAGGGCGCGGCAGGCGGAGCCGAACCTCAAGCGCAATCATGAAGGCGCCCCGCGGGAGCAGGAGAGTGTAAGAATCTGCGCTCGTGGAAGGATGATGTTGCGCATGATCAACGCATGGCTCTCCGTCTGCCAAAATGGCCGGACAGGAGTCATTAGCCCTGGGGGCGGTTAAAGGCGAACCCCATCGCCTGCTTTCTAAGCGTGGTCTCGCCCATGCGCCCTGTCAAGGACGCCCCGCGCTTTCCGGCCCACTTCATGCTAGATGGGCCGCTTAGCAACAGGGAGCCATCATGATCTGGGGAACGCTCGCGCTCGCCTTCGCGGCCGCCTTCACTGGCGCCACGTTCTATGTGAACTGGGTCGAGCAGCCGGCTCGCCTCAAGCTTGAGGATGCGGCGTTGCTTAGCGAATGGGGGCCCAGCGACAGCCGAGGCGTCGCGCTTCTCGTCGCGCTTGCGCTCGCAGCGGCGATCTCTGGCTTCATCGCTTATTTCGACACCCAGGACGTGCGCTGGGCGTTTGGCGCGGTCATCATCATCGGAAGCTGGCTCTATGCCTTCTTCGTCATGTCGCCCCTCGACAATCAGATCCGCTCGCTTCGCGGAGGTGATGTGGCCGCGGCGCGCGCCCTCGTTCGCCAGTGGGGCATTGTCGAATTGGGATTGACGGCGATTGGGGTGGTCGCGGTTCTCGTGTTTCTGTGGGCCCACCGCTGAACGGCGCGCCTGATGCGCTTGAACTCGCCGCGCCGTTTCGCTCTAGCCGCCCGCGACATCGGCGACGCACTGCGCTTCTTTACGCGCTTGCCTGTCGGGAAGGCGCGGCCCGCCGCGACGCTCGACATTGACCGAATCGCCTGGGCGGCGCCGATCGCCGGCGTCTTCGTTGGTCTGATCGGCGGAGTGGTCCTCGCGCTCACCGCGCTGCTCGGGCTGCCGCCGCTCCTGCGCGGCGGCCTCGCGACTGCGGCGCTCGTGGCCTTCACCGGGGCGCTCCACGAGGACGGCCTCGCCGACGTCGCCGATGGCTTCGGCGGCGGCGCGACGCGGACGAGGAAGCTCGAGATCATGCGCGACAGCCGCATCGGCGCCTATGGCGCGATCGCGATCGCACTCGCGCTCATCCTGCGCGTTGGCGCGCTGACCGCCGCGCTAGACGGCGGCTTCTGGCGAGCAAGCCTGAGCCTGATGCTGGTCGCCGCGCTCTCGCGCGCCGGCGCATTGACTCCGCTCGCCCTTCTGCCGCCAGCCCGCTCCGAGGGCGCGGGCGCCGCGGCCGGCCGTCTCAATTCGAACGCGCTCGCGGCTGCATGGGGCTCGGCCGTCATTATCGCGGTTGCGCTCGGCCTCGTCGCACTTGGCGTCGCCCAGGCGCTCCTCGCGGCGCTCACGAGTGGCGCCGGGGCCTTGCTTATTGTGGCGTTAGCGCGGCGCGCGATCGGCGGGCAGACGGGCGACGTGGCGGGCGCCGCACAACAATTCGGCGAGATCGCCGCCTGGTGCGGACTTCTCATCGGGCATACATTCACCTAAGTAAGCCTGTGTATTTCTTGGCTCCGTCCAGCAGGCCAACTTCGAACGCGCGCACGGACGGGAGTTCCTTCTCCGAGAACACCGCGATGTTGGCCTTGCCATTCGAAATTGGATCCTGGGTGCTGCTCAGCGCCGGGGCGGAGCCGAGATTTCCGAGTCGAATTGGATGGCCGGCCACCGTTGCACACGCATCGGAGCTTTGAAGGAACGTTGTTCTTCGCTAACCAAGGCCGTGATTTTCCGCAGAGTTACGGAGCTTGAACCAGAGTACGCGAAAGGGCCAAATTCTAAGGTTGATCGAGCGACGGGGGTAAATCTCGATCAAGCTCCGCCACCCATACTTGCATGGAACCCGGCGCGCGATTGGCCCATAGATGATAGGGCAGCGCGACCAGCGGAGCGTCGCGGACCTCGGGGGGCTCAGTTGAATAGAGCGCGCCGCCCTCTTTGTCCGGAACGAGCCTGTTCGCGCGCGCTTTTAGGGTCATCACGCCTCCGAACAAATCACTTCTCCATTCGGCGTCGAGTGGCGCAGCGCGCGGCAGCGCCAGAGTTTGGACCGGTCCGCCAGGGTTGTCAGCCTCCTCGACACAATAGATCAATGGACCACGCCTGAGCGCCGCGCGCCCGACATCCATGCGCACGTTCGGATGGGCGTAGAGCCGTTCAGCCGGCATCTTGAGATCGAGCGCCACTGCGTCGCCCTTTTGCCAGACGCGATGAATGGTCACATAGCCGTTCGTTGGCGTCAGCGCGATCGGGTCGCCGCTGACAGCCGCGCTCGCGCTCTTCGCCCAGCCGGGAATGCGCAGCTTGAGATCGAAAGCAACAGGTGTCTCAGGATCGACCTCGATGCGGACTTCGCCCGCCCATGGATAGTCGCTCGTCTCACGCAAGGCCACTTTCACCCCGGCCAACGTCGTTGTGGTTTCGAATCCGCCATAGAGGTGGAAGGCGACGCCATCCTCACGCATCGAGATCGCATAGCCGGCCACGGACGCGACCAAGCGTGAAACATTCATCGTGCAACAAGGGCAAAGGTGCCACTCCCACCTTTTGTGCTGGCCACGACTCTCGAGCGGATTGGAATAGAAGTAATGCGCCCCCTCGCGCGAAAGCCCAGTCAACGCACCATTGAAGAGCGCAAGCTCCATGACGTCGGCATAGCGCCCGTCGAGATCGAGATGGACCATGCGTTGCGCCCAGAAAATCAGCGCGACCGAGGCGCAGGTCTCGGCATAGGCCGTTTCGTTCGGCAGATCGTACGGCTCCGTGAAGCCTTCGTTGGTCGCTTTCGGTCCGAGGCCGGCGGTCACATACATCTGCGCGGCGGTGACGTCGCGCCACAGCGCTTCGCAAGCGCGCTTGAGGCCCTTATCGCCAAGCTCCGACGCCAGGTCGGCCATCGCGGAGGCCATATACATGGCGCGCACCGCATGTCCCACGACCTGGGTCTGTTCGCGGACGGGGATATGCGACTGGTTGTACTCATAGGTTCCGGCCCAGAAACTGGCCGGATCCTCGCCACGCGCCAGCGCTTCTTGAGTGAAATAATGCGGCTGACGGCCTCGCTCGTCGATGAAATAGGATGCAAGATCGAGGCGCCGGCGATCGCCGGTCAGCCGGTAAAGCTTGACTAGCGCAAGCTCGATTTCCTGATGCCCGCAATAGCCGCGCTTCTGCTCTGGCCCACGCCCGAAGGTTGCGGCGATGTGGTCTACATAGCGCTCCATGATGTCGAGCAGCTCGCGTCGTCCGGTGGCGCGAAAGTAGGCGATCGCGCCTTCGAGCAGATGCCCGGCGTTGTAGAGCTCGTGATTGTCGCGCAGATTGGTCCAGCGCTTGTCCGGCTCTCGCCCATTGTACCAGCAGTTGAGATAGCCGTCGGGTGACTGGGCGCGCGCGAGGTCGTCGACGATGGCGTCGATTTTCGCTTCGATGTCGGCATTGCGCCGATGGGCGAGCGCGTAGCTCGCGGCCTCGATCCATTTGCCGACATCCGAATCCCAGAACACCTGCATGGTGAAGTTATGGCTGTTCCTCGGGATCGTGAGCGGCGGAATAGGTTTCGGCAGCTTGAGCGAATTGAGGATGCCCACCTCTTTCAGCTTCGCGTGCTGGCTCGGAATTGTGTGCTTGAGCACGGTCTCAAGCCGCTCGCGCCAGAACGGACCGGTGATCCGGACATCCGAAAACGGGATCGCGGAATAGGCGCTCTCGCTCATGATTGTCTTCCCCTTTTGGCGCGCCGTTGGCCTGCTCCGCACGAATCGCGAATGACGAGAGAACATGGCAATCGACGCACGCCCTTAAGCCCGCAGCCCCCCATCATCTCCATGAGCGATGCGCCGGCCTCGCGGCCCAAGGCCTCAAGATTCATGTCGACGCTGGTAAGTGTCGGTCGCGCCGCCTCCGCCATTACGCCCCAATTGTCGAACCCGACCACGGCCACGTCGTCTGGCACCTCGAGGCCCATCTCGCGCAGCGCATCAACGGCGCCGCGCGCGATCTGATCGTTGCCGCAAAAGAGCGCGTCGGGGGCGCCGCGCCGACGCGACATGAGATTTTGCGTCGCCTCGCGTCCCCAGGCCTCGGACCAATGGCCGGCACGACAATCACCCGCCTGCGCTTTCAAACCCGCCTCGGCGAGCGCCTTGCGCCAGCCGAGCTCGCGCAGCCGAACCGCCTCGAACCGTTCCGGTCCGGTGATATGGGCGATCCGCCCTCGGCCGAGAGCGGCGAGATGGCTGACCGCAAGTCGCGCGCCCCCCTCATCGTCCGGCAAGAGGCAGAGCGCGTCCGGATTCTCAACCTGCGAGAACACGTAAACTACTGGCAAGCCGCGCGCCGCTGCGTCGATCGGCGCGCGCCGGTCAGCCCGTCGCGCCGTGACGACGAGGCCGTCGACCCGCTTGCCCAATAGCTGATCGATATGCTGGCGCTCGCGCACGGGATCGTCGGTGGCGTTGCACATGAAGACTGCGATGCCATGCTCGAAGAGGCGCCGCTCGAGCGCCTCGACGATCGGAAACGCGAATTGTCCGAAGCTGTCGTTGGAGAGAATGCCAACGGTCATTGAGCGCGCCCGGTGCAGGCTTTGCGCGAGATCGTTGGGACGATATCCGATGGCTTCGGCAGCAAGGGCGATTTGTTCGCGAGTCTCCTGACGCAGGCTGCCATTATTGTTTAGAGCTTTCGAGACCGTGCCAATACTAACATTGGACGCGCGGGCCACATCGTGGATTGTCGGGTTCACGCGCGCAGGTCCTTGCTCGTGTCGCCTCGCGCCGATAGCGGGTCTGATCGGCTCTTCAGTCATGCCGTGACGATCCAGCGTTCATTTCACCGCGCCGCTCGTGAACCCGGAGACGTAATATCTTTGTAAGAGCAGATAAAAGAGGACGCAGGGAATGATCGAAATGGTGATTCCCGCCTGCAGCAAGCCCCAATCTGTTCCCCCGATGCTGGTTTCCTGACGCGCATTCGCGAGAACCAGCGGCAGGGTAAAGGTGACGCCACGGTTCATGATGACCAGCGCGCCAAGGAACTCGTTCCATGAGGTAATGAAAGCGAACAGCGCTACAGTCACGATGGCTGGTCGGATCGCCGGCAGACAGATGTAAGTGAGAACCTGGAAGAGCGAGGCGCCGTCGATCACCGCGGCCTCCTCGATCTCTCGCGGCACCGCCTCAAAGCTGTTGCGAACAATGTAAAGGCTGAACGGGATTTGAATTGTAGTATGGACAATCGCAAGGCCGACTAACGTGTTTGTCAGATGCCACTGAGCGAACATGAAGAAGATGGGAGTGAGGAGGGATTGGTAAGGAACAATCAGTGCAAGGAGCAAGAAGATGAAGATGAATTCCTTGCCGGGCACCGGGAAACGCGCCAACGCGTATCCGGCCGGGATCGTCAAAAGAAGGCAGAAGGCGATTGTGAGGAACGCGGCGCCGCCGCTGTTCGCGAGGTAGGTGGGCAGACCGGCTTGATAACGCCAAAGCCTCTGATAGCTGTCGAAACTGAGATGATGGCTGAAATAGGTCGGCGGGATCGACGCGGCCTCGGACGTCGTTTTCAACGACGCCGAAATGGACAGGATCAGCGGCGCTAACATGACGGCGCAGATCGCCAGGCAAACGGCGGCCACGAGCAATTGACTGCCATCATATCGACGGCGCGCAAAAGATTGCCTCGTCCGTCGCTGAGAATATGCGAAAGTCGCGCTGCCGTCGTTCACTCGAAAGTCCTGAGTTTGGCCATGCGGCGCGTCACGCACGGCTGCGTTGTGTCAGAATTACCTGGACGACCGTGAACACAAGCACGATGGCCGCGAGCAACAACGACAACGCGGCGCCGTACCCGAGTTTCAAGTAGGGAAACGAATTGAGGTAGATCCAAAATACCAACGACGCTGTCCGATTGAAGGGCTGCCCGGCGGTCATGAGGAAGAACTGGTCAAACGCCAGCAACGAGCCGATCACGCTTACTAACGTGACCAGAAGAATCGTTTTGTAGGTCAGGGGCAGTGTGATGCGGGCCACGCGTTGCCAATAGGACGCGCCGTCAACCATCGCAGCTTCGGTCAGGTCATCAGGCATCGCCTGAATCGCCGCCACGAAGAGCAGCATGCCGAAACCGACAACCTTCCACACGATCGAAACGATGACCGCCCAAAGCGCCCGATTGGCGTCCTCGCCGAACCAGATGATCGGAGCGTGGACAATACCGAGATCGACCAGAAGACGATTGACCAGGCCGAAATTGTAGCTGAACAACCAATACCAGAGCAGACTTGAAACTCCGAGGCCAATGACAACCGGGATGAACACGACTGCGCGGGTGAAACGGCGCAATGGCGTGTTCTTCGCCACGAGGAGCGCGATCAGATACCCTAGTATCATGAGAATAGGTGTGATGTACAATGTGTACTTTAACGTAAACCATAAGGATTGCCAGAATTGATGGTCGTTGTACGCCCTAATAAAATTTGCTAATCCAACCCATTTCTTTGTCTCAAGCAGAGACCAATTGTGAAGCGACATCCATAACATCTGGACGAAGGGATAGGCGGTAAACACAGACACAAACAACACAATTGGCGCCAGATATAAAGCCCCGATTAGCGCGCTCGTCCGCGTGTTGTACATCGACTAAACCTTCGTAAACCCAACTGAGCAGGGTCTCGCTTCCGCCGCCTCGTTCGAGGATGCGGACGGCTGGTCCCCGTCGCGCGAGAATTTGCCGCGCTCGGTTCGAACGCGGCGACTCGCGGCGTTCGTTCACTGAGCGGCGATCGCTTTCATCTGCGCTTTCGCGTCCTTAATGATCTGATCGATCGGGTCGTCGGTGTAATACGCCCGCTGCAGCATTTGCAGCCACGGCCCCTGCGGCGAGTTGATCTGCTCGAAGAACGTGAGCGTGTACGGGGTCTTGCCGACAGATAGGGCCTTGGCGACATCCTGGACCAGCGGCTCCGCCTTGAAGTACTTGTTGTCCACCATATCCGCGCGAGTCGTCAGGTTGAGAAGCTTGGCGTAACCTTCGACCTGAACTTCATCCGACAAAATGAATTTCATGAAGTCGACAGCGTCATTGACGCGTTTCGAGCCTTTCGGAACGACGACCAAATCACCGCCGATGAACGATGCTGACGACCCTGGCTCCATTCCGGGAAGCAGGGAGATACCGAATTTCATGTTCGGATTTTGGTCTCTGGCGAGTTTGATATTGAAGTTGCCCGTTCCCATCATCCCAACTTTGCCCGATCCGAATTGAAGATGGAAAGTCTCTCCATTTTCCGCCCGGTCGCTTGCGTGCACATTGCCAGACTTGACCATGTCGCGTTCGAATTGAAGCACCTGTGCGACGCCGTCCCCGACGAGGGGCTCGTCTCCGGCGTCCTTTGCTTCGATCTTGGCGCCTGACGCCCACATGAGCGGACCGACGGTGAAGATGTTGCAGCCGGCGCACGACCCCGGAAGGTAATAGCCCTTGATGTCGCCGCCGAGCGCTGTGATCTTATCGGCGTCTGCGCGAAGTTCCGGTAAACTCCTTGGCGGCTTGTTGGGATCGAGGCCGGCTTTTTCGAACAAGTCCTTGTTATAGAAGAGCGCCGAGACGTCGGCGTAGAGCGGCACTCCGTAGATGCGATTGTTGAACGTGGCGACCATCATATGGCCTGGGCTCGCCGTTTTCAGTTCCGGCAGATTGCCGATCAGGTCGGTAAGGTCAACGAGTTGGCCCGCCTTTTCAAATTGCGGTGCGTAGATGAGGTCCATACCCATCAAATCGGGAACGTCGCCGGACGCAATCGCCTGCGCAAGCTTGGCCACCATCTCCGCGTGGGGGATATAGGTGAGATTGATATGCCGGTCGGGGAATTTCGCGTTCCACATCTCGACCAGCTTGTCGACCATGTCCTTGTTGCCGCCGCTGCGTTCCCACATGACCAAGTCCGCCGCGTTAGACGGCGAGGCCGCGGACAGGAAGCCAAACGCTGCTAAGCTGAGCGCCGAGTTCTTCAAGATTTTGCGTAGGGTCATCAACTCCTCCCGTTTTGTCGCTTCCCCATTTGGAGGCCGCCGGCGGTTCGTGCGGCCTGCAGTCGGAAAAGCTTTTCCCAAGCTATATCGCCACCCTTGCCCGCCCGCAAGCCCGTCAGCCTGCCTCAAGAGGAAGGCTCAGCTTTCCGCCAGCGCCTTCAGAAGATGCAGCGCAAGCGGGTTTTCATGCGCCTGAGGCGAGGTCAGATCGAAGGTCGACACCGTGAGCCAGGCCTTTCCGAGAAAGCTGCGCTTCACAAACGCGGCGGCGTGATGCAGCCAGCCGACCGCCACGCCAGCATCGACCAATCCGCCGAAGGCGGTGGAGGGAAAGCCGGTCAGCACATGATTGGGCAATAGCCCGCTCCAATGTTCGTCGAACATGGGGCCGCCGGGGAGGCCAGACCATTGGCCTTCCGTGCGCCGCCACGTGAAAGCTCCCATCCACTGCCCATCCCAGGGTGTGCCGGCCCGCTCACGAAGCAGCATTGAGGGAAAATTATGCCGGTCGTTGAGCGGCAACTCCCGTTCTGGGTCGATCAGCGCGTCAGCCGAATTGGCGATAAGCACAACTTTGTGCCCTGCGAGGAGCGCCCCACGGACCCGGGTGGTCAGCCGCGTCGCGATAAGAACGTCGGCTTCCTCTGCGGTTGCGGCGCGGTTTGGCCAGCTGATCGCAGCGAGCGCGCTTAAGGCCGCGGCGTCGACTGGGAACAGCGAAGGCGTGGCCTCGCCGAGTGGTGGTACGACACAGAGTTCGAGCGCGTTGCGGGAGAGCACGCGGCCCTTGGGGTCGCGGGCCTCAAGTTCGAGGGGAACGATAGCGATCGCATCGGCCGCGCCAGCGGAGATCGCAATCGTCCTCGGATCGGGCCCAAGCGCTGCCTCGCCACTCTCGCTGGCGAAACGCCACACGAGTTGCGCGCCGTCCGGCGGTTCGGCGGCGCCGGCGAGCCGCACCGAAACCTCAAACCGCTCGCCAGCGTGAACGGTCGTGCGCGGGGTCTGCGCGATGACAAGCCATGGCCGTTGCAGCTCGGCCAACCTTCCTGCAAAAGCGCGCGGATGGTTCCGGACGTCCATGAGGCCATTCGACTCCCACTGGACGTCATTGAGCTCGGTGACGACGTAGCCGGAGATTTGCCGTTCCCAGCGCAGTGTCTCGATCTGGCGCTTCAGCGCGCGATACTGAAGCTCCTGCGCGGCGCTGACAAAGCCGTCGAGGTCACCAAAGATTGGCGCAAGATGAGCGTCGCGAAAGCGCGTTTCGATCCCGTGGGGATAGGCGGCGCCCTGACTCCAGTCGTGCCCGCTTTCAAACCACCACGGTTCGCTTCCGTCGGGCTCCAGAATTTCGCGAGGATGAGGCAATCCCCATACGCCGAACTCCGAGCAGATGAGCGGCTCGTCGCCGCGCCGCTCCGCGTCGCCATGCGGGGAGAAGGTCCACGCCGCGCGGCCCGCGAAGGCGCGCGTGGTCGCCGCGAAAGCCTCGTTCTGATGTGGGAAGCCGTTGTACCAATGAAAATCCTCGATGTCGGTCTTGAGGTGGTAGTTGCGCGGGAAGCAGGGGGAGTTGTCGACAAGCAGGCCGTCGGGGACGAGCGGTTTCGCCCAGTCGAAGGTCTCGATCAGCCAGCGCCGGTCGTCCGGATTGTCGTCGAGATCGATACCCCATCCCTCGTTGAACAGGGTCCAGATTGCAATCGAGGGATGATGCCCGTGCGTTGCAACGGACGTTTGGAACAGTCGGCGCAATTCCGCGCGTGTCGAGGGCGAGAGGAATTGGCTGTAGGGCATATCGAGCCAGACAATGAGACCGAGGCGGTCAGCGAGGTCGAAATAGAGCGGGTCCGGAATCTTGACATGGCAGCGAAGGGTGTTGAGGCCCATCGCTTTGGCGTTGGCGAAGCGCTGCTCCAGAAACTCGGCGGTGGGTGGACGGCATTCTTCCTCGGGATGCCAGTCCTGATCGAGGGCGCCGAACATGATGAACGGTTGGCCATTCAGCAGAAGCTGGCCGTTGCGCGCCTCGAAGAGTCGAAATCCGATGACTCGCTCGATCGCATCGACCGTCGCGTCGTCGACAATCAGCTCGACAACGAGGTCGTAAAGGTTAGGCGCTTCCGGCGACCACGAATGAGCGTCGGGAAGGGTAAGCTTGGCGTCGAATCGATCGGATTGAAAATGATGGATTAGGCGCGCGATCCGTTCCCCGCCGTACGAAAGAGTTGCCCGCATAGTCGCCGTAGAGGCGCGCGATAGCTCGCCGTTTACCGACACAACGCCCGCCTTGAGATCGAATGATGTTCGCACGGAGGCTTTGGCGACATGGATCGGGTCTCGGGCTTCGAGGCGCGCACGCTTCCAGATTCCGCCTTGAACCCCGTACCAGTCCTGCTTGGCGGCAAGCGATTGGCTGAAGCGGCCGCCATTGCGGTCGTCGGGGACCCGTGCATTGACGCCAAGCACAAAGGCGGTCTTGCCGCCAAGCCTTTCGGTGAGGTCAATATCGATCGTTGTCCAGCCGTCGCCATGAACAGCCACCGCTATCTCATCGATTAGGATCACCGACTCGTGGAAGACCCCCTCCAGAATGAGATGAATGCTCTTTCCGGCCCAGTCCGCCGGGATCTGCACGCCGCGGCGATAACGACCGGTTCCTTGCGCATTGCGCAGCGCCGGGAATTGGGTCTGCCAGATCCCCGGACTGCGGATCGTATGACCCTCACCTGCGAAGAGTGCAGTCGGCCCTTCGAACTCGAAGTCCCAGAGGCCATCAAGCCAAAGCATTGCGCGGCGGCCTGCCACGTCAGTGTCCATGAAGCGGCTCCGAAAGATCAAGGAAAGGATTCGGCGCCGACCCTCATATCAAACCATCCGAAAAGCTGATATAAAGCGGCCAAGGTGGGCAGGGCGGAGAATGTCGCGCAACTTCCTGGTGATTGACCCGGCGGAGCGGCAGGACGTGCTGCGCGGATTGGCTTCGCCAGCGCGGGCGCGAATGTTGCGTCTGCTGCACCGTCGGCCAGGCGTCAACGTCACCGACATTGCCGAAGCCTTGAACCTTCCTCAGTCGACGGTTTCGTCCAACCTGCAAATTCTTGAGGACGCCGGGCTCATTCGGACGGAAACGCGGAAAGGTCGGAAGGGTCATCAGAAGCTCTGCTTCTCCGCCTTTGACGAAGTCCTGGTGATGCTTCGCGACGATGTGAGCGGCGTTAGCGCCAACGCGATCGAAGTCGCGATGCCGATCGGGCTCTACACAAGCTGCGAGGTGAGCGCGCCTTGTGGCCTTTGCTCGCCAAAGGGAGTGATCGGCCTCCTCGACGTGCCGGGGACATTCCTTGATCCCGATCGAATGAATGCGGGGCTCATGTGGTTCACGCGCGGCTTCGTCGAGTACCAGTTTCCCAATAACGCTCGGCACGTCGGGAAGGCCATCACCGCGCTTGAGGTTTCGCTTGAACTGTCGTCCGAGGTTCCCGGGACCGCCTCCGACTGGCCCTCCGACATCACCGTCGCGGTCAACGGCCGCGAACTCGGAGTCTGGACCAGTCCGGGCGATTTCGGCGACCAGCGCGGCCTTTATACGCCGGACTGGTGGAAGCTGAAGGGTAGTCAGTACGGGATGCTGAAGAGCTGGAGAGCGACGGCCGACGGGGCCTTTGTCGACGGTGTCAGGATCTCGTCGGTGAATGTAAAAAATCTCGACTTGTCGGCCCACCGTTCGATCCGGGTTCGGATCGAGGTCAAGCCAGACGCGCGCCATCCGGGCGGCGTCAACATCTTCGGCCGAGGGTTCGGCAATTACGATCAAGACATCGTGCTGAGACTCACGACCGAATCGTAAGTGAAACGGCGGCGGCCCCGCACTCGCGCCGATCAGAGCGCCGCCCCCGTTTCGCCGAACAAACGCGCGTGGCTCTCGTTGAGCCTGAGACCCACGGTTTCGCCCGCTTTTGCGTCGAGATTGCCTTCACCCTCGACGATCAGTTGACCGGCTGTCGTGTCGACATAGAGGATCGTCGAATTGCCGAGATGTTCGACGATGGAGATCAAGCCGGCGAACGCCGCATCAGGGTCGTTCGAATTGACAATGGCGAGGTGCTCCGGCCTTACGCCAAGTTCAGCTGCGCGCGAGCTCGGGCTGTTGGTTACGCCAATCTCGGCCGTTCGGCCGCCCGGCAGAACCACGCTTGCCCTTCGGCCGTTCACGCCGGCAATGTCGACGCCGAAGAAATTCATTCCCGGCGAACCGATGAAGGCGGCGACGAACTTGTTCGCGGGCGTGTTGTAGAGCTCGAGCGGTGAGCCGACTTGCGAAACGACTCCTTTGTCGAGAACGACGATCTTGTCCGCGAGGGTCATCGCCTCCGTCTGGTCATGCGTCACATAGATCATCGTCGTGCCAAGTTCGGCATGAAGTTTCGCCAGCTCAAGGCGCATCTGCACGCGCAATTTGGCGTCGAGGTTGGACAACGGTTCGTCGAACAGGAAAACCTCAGGCTTGCGCACCAGCGCCCGCCCGATCGCGACTCGCTGGCGTTGGCCCCCCGACAGTTCGGCGGGACGGCGGTCGAGATAGGGTTCAAGCTGCAGGATGCGCGCAACTTCAAGCGCGCGCTCGTTCTGAACCTTTTTCGGCTGGCCGGCGATGGAGAGCGAGAAGGCGATGTTCTGCCTCACCGTCATGTGCGGGTAGAGCGCGTAGGATTGAAACACCATGGCGATGCGCCGCTTCGAAGGTGACACGTCGGTGATGTCCGTGTTGTCGATGAAGCATTGGCCGGCTGTGATCGTCTCGAGTTCGGCGATCATACGAAGCAGCGTCGACTTGCCGCAACCGGATGGGCCAAGCAACGCGGTGAACGAGCCTCTATCGACCGCGAGGCTGAGATCAGAGATCGCGGTTACCGCGCCGTAGCGTTTCGTCACCCGCCTCAATTCGACATGAGGCGCGCCAGCGGCGCTGCCGCTCCCATTGTTCGCAGCCTCGGCGCTCATCCCTTGATCCCGGCCGAAAGCATGATGGCCTGCGTCACTCGCCGCTGGAAAATGAGGTAGACGAGCGCGACCGGCAGAGCTGCAAGCATGGCGACAGCAAGATCGCGGCCATAGCTCACGCCGAAGTTATCGTGAACCTGCGTGATCCCAACGGTGATGTTCATCTTGTCTTCGGAGTTAACGGCAAGAAATGGCCATAGAAAGAGGTTCCATGCGCCGATGAAAGTGATGATGGCGAGCGCGGTCGTGATGCCCCAGTTCATCGGCAGATAGATTCGAAACAGGAGCTGGAATTCATTGGCGCCGTTGATAACCGCGGCCTCACGGAAATCCTTGGGCACGGAATTGAAAAACTGCTTATAGATGATAACCGTCACAGGCGCGATGAGCTGCGGTCCGACAACGCCCGCGAGCGTGTTGATAAGGCCGAGCTGGCTGATGACGAGGAAGTGGGTGACGATCAGCGCCGGGATCGGGACCATGAAGCTTGCGAGGATCATCCACCAGAAGAAACGGCGGCCGGGAAAATTGAGCTGGGAGATGGCGTAGCCGGCGCCCGCCGCCATCGTGACGACGAGGGCCGCGACCGCTGACGAGGTGATGAGCGAATTAATGTACCAGTAGCCTATCTTGGTCTGTAGCAGGACATGAACGTAGTTCTCAAACGTAAAGTGTTCCGGCCATACCTGGAAGCCGGGCCGCACGATCTCGTATTCATGCTTGAAAGTCGTGACCAGGCCCCAATAGAGCGGGAAGGCCCATATGATTGCGCCTATCAAGGTGGCGATAGTGATGAGGAGGCCAGTGGCGTCGATCCGACTCAGCCTCCTGAGGCGTCGAGCGGCCGGCGTCGCAATGAGATCGGCGCTCTGAACGGAGGCGCTCATTTCTGCTCTCGCGTGCGTAGAAGCTGAAACTGCAGCACCGACAGGACCACGATCACTACAAACAGCACCACAGCCGAGGCGGCTCCAAGGCCGCCCTTGTTGAGCTGGAAGGCTTGCCTGAGAATGTAAAAGACCATGACCATGTTCACGTCGATGCGACTGCCCTGCGTGAATAAATACACCTGATCAAAGATCTTGAGCTGCAGGATGAACTGGATCGTGAACACGAGGACAGTAACCGGCCAGATCAGCGGCCACGTGATGCGTCGGAACTGCGCCCAGCGACCCGCTCCGTCGAGCTCCGCCGCCTCGTAGATCTCCCTTGAAATGTTCCTTAAGCCCGCGATGAACAGGAGCAGGCTGAACCCAAGGCACCACCAGACTGTGATGAAGGCGACTGCCGGCATGAACAGCGGGACCGTTCGGAACACAGAGAGATGCTGGCCGCCGTTAAGCGGCGCAAGCAAATATTGAGCGACGCCGAAGTCCTTGTCGAACATCCAGCCCCAAATTCGGTACACGACCGAAACCGGAAGGATATAGGGCAGAAAAAACGCTGCGAGCACGATGCTCTGCGTCCAGCCCTTGAGTCGGTTGACGGCGAGCGCGATGATCAGCGCAAGCAAAACGCCGGAAGGCACGGACAGTATCACGAAGTAGATCGTGTTCCAGACCGCCGTCGAAAATAACCGGTCCGAGGCGAGCCGGAAATAGTTGTCGAGCCCTACCCACTTGCCCGGCCCGATCAACGGAGCGTTCGTGAAGCTGAGCTCCACCATCTTGATGGTCGGATAGACGAAGAATATCGCGTAGATGACGACGAACGGCGCCATCAGAACGGCCGCGGTCAGAGAGTCGCCGCGCGAGCTTTTGATCATCTCGACGATGAGCCTCGCAGTCCCCGATCCGCTCCGACCCGCCGCAAGAGGGGGCCGGAGCGAGTCGCGTCGGTCATTAGGTCATTTAGCCAGCGCTTGCAGATCGTCGCGGATCTTTTTCGCCGCGTCGCCCGGCGCGATCTCGCCGTTCAAGGCTGGGATCATGTAGTTCCCGGCGGCGTCGTAGACGGGTGAAGCGACGCCCGCGTAGATCGAAACCGGATCGAAGACCGCCGTCTTGGCGAGCGAGGCATAGTCGGAGTTTGGCTTCAGCGCCTTGAACTCGGCGCTCTCCTGAACCGGCAGATAGGCAGGGACATGGCCGCCGCCTGCCCATTCAAGGGAATGCTCGTTGAACCAATGGATGGCGTCGAGGACTTCTTTGCGCTTGGCCGCGTCAACTGGATTGCCCTTACGGTCAGGGATAGCGAAGGAATGGGAGTCCGCCCAAGTTGCAGGCTGGGAGTAAAGGACGGGAATCTGGATCGCGCCCCAATCAAACAATTGGCCCTTCTTGGCCAAGTCAACCATGGTCGGGACCTCCCAGACGCCGTTGATGTGCATGGCCGCTTTGCCCGAAGTGAAGAGAGCGATCGAGGCGGGATACTCGGTGTTCGTCGGTGCCCATTTGTTCTGGGTCCACTTCTGCATCTCGGCGAGCGCGGTTTCCGCCTTGGCGAGGTTGTCGCCGTCAAGAAACTTGTCGCCCTTCAGGAATTCACCGCCCTGCTGGTTGAGGAGGGTGTAGAAAATACGCCAGCCAGAGCCGCCGTCGTTAGGCACCGAAAGGCCGTACACGCCATTGGCCGTCAGTTTGGCGAGCGCAGCGTTGAAATTGTCGACGCCGTCGAGGCCTTTTGGTTTGCCATCCTCGCCGAGGAGCCCCGCCTTCTTGAGCATATCCTTGTTGTAGTAGAGGATGATCGAGTGGATATCGAGCGGCACGGCGTATTGTTTGCCGTCCGGCCCCTGCGCGGCTTTCCAGTTGGCGGGGCTGAAGTCGCTGGCCTTGATGCCCGCGGCGGCAAGTTCGTCGGGCTTTAGTTCGCTTAGCACGCCCTCCGACACCCCGAGCGGCATGCGCAATTCATGGTAGGTCATGACGTCGGGACCCTGGCCCGTCGCAGCCGCGGTCTGCACCTTGGTGTAAAAAGGCGTTCCCCATTCCGATGTGGTGGCGTCGATCTTGACTTTGCCGGCGTGCTCCTTGTTGAACTCGTCGAGCATCGCCTTCATGCGGACGCCGTCGCCGCCGCTAAGAAAATCCCACCAGACGATGGTGTCTTCGGCTCGCGCCGCGCCTATAGTCAGCGCCATCGTCGCTAGGGTCGCGTAAAGGACTTTGCGGATCATCTCGACTTCCTCCCAAAAATGGCCCTGCGGCTTCCCGCGTCGTTAGGCGCCCGACTGCGAAAACTGCGCCTCGGGAGCCTTAACGGAATGGTAGCGAGGAAAGCGCGAGGCGCCAAGGAGTTTTCAATCCGCAAATTTGATATAGAAAGACTAGAACGATCCAAGAAATTCGAATAGATGCGAGTTTGCCAGTTGGCTGTCTTCCAGCATTCTTCTGGCAAAAGCTGCGCTTCTTCGTTTTGACGTGCTGCTTGACAGAGCGCGAGCCACAGGCCCCAATAAATCGCGTTTCTTGATATTGAACGGGAGGAACGATGCGCGCGTCCGTTATCGCCAATCGGGACTACAAGGTCGCGACAATCGACAACCGCTTGTACGGCGCCTTTCTCGAGCACCTCGGGCGCGCGATCTACACTGGCATCTATGAGCCCGATCATAAGACCACCGACGCCAACGGGATGCGCAAGGACGTCATCGATCTGGTTCGCGAACTCAAGGTTCCGATCGTTCGCTATCCAGGCGGTAATTTCGTCTCGGCCTACAATTGGGAAGATGGCGTTGGCCCGCGTGAGAAGCGGCCCACGCGCCTTGATCTTGCGTGGCACACGTCCGAGTCCAACGAGGTCGGCGTGCATGAGTTCGCCCACTGGTGCCAATCCGCGAATACTGAGATGATGCTGGCGATCAATCTCGGCTCGCGCGGCCTCGATCACGCGCGCAATTTCGTCGAATACGTCAACGGCCCCACGGGTAGCGCGTGGGGAGATCTGCGCAAGGCGCACGGCCGCGCGGAACCGTTCGGCGTCAAGCACTGGTGTCTCGGCAACGAGATGGACGGGCCTTGGCAGGTCGGCCACAAAACCGCCGACGAATATGGCCGCCTCGCCAACGAAGTGGCGAAGACGCTCCGCGCCTTCGATCGATCGCTGGAGCTCATCGTCTGCGGCTCGTCGAACGCCGATATGAAGACCTATCCCGAGTGGGAGCGTATCGTCCTCGAGCACACCTATGACGTGGTCGACCATATCTCGCTGCACATGTATTTCGCCAATCGAGCCAAGAACACCGCGGAATATCTGGCGCTCAACGCCAAGCTCGACGCCTATATCAACACCGTCGCCTCAACGATCGAACTTGTCCGCGCCAACAAGCGCAGCAAAAAGCGAGTGACAATTTCCTTCGACGAATGGAACGTCTGGTATCACTCCAACGTGCAGGATCGCGAGATCCTCGGCGGCTCCAAGGGGTGGCCGCATGCACCGCGGTTGCTCGAGGACATTTACAATTTCGAAGACGCGCTCCAGGTCGGCTGTATCCTCAACACCTTTATCCGTCGTTCGGATGTGGTGAAGATCGCCTGCATCGCACAATTGGTGAACGTCATTGCCCCGATCATGACCGAGCCCGGTGGCGCCGCTTGGTGCCAGACAACCTACTATCCGTATTTCTTCGCCTCCGTTTACGGGCGAGGCGAGGCGCTTCAGCTCGCCGTCAAGTCGCCTGGTTACGACTCGCAGGTCGCCGACAACGTCCCGTACCTCGACATCGCCGGCGTTCACGACGAAGCGGGCCGCACGCTGACATTTTTCGCCGTCAACCGGCATGCCTCCGAAAAGCTCGACCTCGAGCTCGACCTACAAGGATTCGGGAAGGCGAAGATCACAGATCACCAGGTGATGGCCAACGCCGACCTGGAAGCCGTGAACACATTGAGCGCTCCCATTGCGGTCACGCCCAAGAAGGGATCGGACGCGGAGTTAAAAGACGGGCGGCTGAAAGCGCGGCTGCCCCCCTACTCGTACCAAATGATGCGGCTAACTCTTGCTTAGGCGCTGTCGCGGACGCCATCGAGAAGATCGACGCGCGAGCTTCACGATGCGGTGAGATGAGGCGGATGCGCATCATTGCTGACCCACCCCGGACCCCTTGAAAACGGCCGTAGCGACTATTGGATCTCGACGATCCTAAATCCCTCGACCTCTTTCACCACCTTATGCGACTTCCAACGTTCGGTGTCGTGCAGAATGACGAGGCGGCCGAGGTCACCATTAAGCTCGTCGTTCATCTTGTCGATCGTCTTGAGTTGCTCCCAGACGCTGCCGACTGCGTTGTTAAGCGGCGCGTAGACACCATCGTTATTGTGACCAGTGAACTGGCGCCGCGAATAAACGCAGTCTCCCGAGATCACTTGGCGTCCGGACTTCGTCTCGACAATCACGAATTGCTGTCCAATCGTGTGTCCGCTTCCTAGCCGGACGTGGATCCCCGGCAAAACGTTGTTCTTGTCGCCGTCGATCAGCGTGACGCGATGAGCGATCGAAGCGTCGAGGGCTGTACGCATATTGTCGGGATCGACGATAGCGGTCAGATGACCGAAGCGTGGCGGAAGCGCGAACGCTTCATACCAGGAAAGAAGCTCGCTCTTCTGGATATGGATTTGCGCGTTCGGGAATTCGGCGATCGAGCCCATGTGATCGAAGTGGCAGTGCGTAAGGACGATATCGGTGATTGCCTCCGGCGCAAGCTTCATTTCCCCGAGCAGTCTCACCGGCGAAATCCAGGTCGGAATGCCAAACTTTCGTGCGAACCCGGAGCTATGATCGTCCTGCATGAACCCGGTGTCGACCAGCACGTTGCGATCGTCGCGCTGGGCGAGGATGAACGAGAAAGGCAGATCCACCGTCCCTTCGCGGTACATACCGCTTATGAGATCGACCCACGGCTGACCTTTCGAACGAGCATACTCCATCACGTAGACCCGCCAAGCCGATGTCGTTTCCATCACCACTCCTTAGCTCTCCGCCAATATCCGCCCTAAACTCGAGAGCGCGACCGCAACGATCAGGATCGCGCCCTGAAACACATATTGCGAGAAGGTCGGAGCGCCAAAAATGTTAAGGCCGTTGAACCCAAACACAATGATCAGCGTGCCGATAAATGTCCCCAGCACGTGGAACTCGCCGTCTCTGAGCGTCGCAGAGCCGAGAAACACCGCGGCGAAAGCGGTCAGCAAATAGGAATCAGCCGCGCTCGTCGTGCCGCTGCCAAGACGCGACGCGAGCAAAGTTCCCGTCAGAGCGGCGCAAACGCCGGAAATGATGAAACCCAGGATTTTGATGCGATCGACACTAATGCCGGCGAGCCGTGCGGCGATGGGGTTGCCGCCCACAGCCTGGATCTCCTGACCGATCGCGGTGCGTTCCACCAACGCCCAGAGCGCCGCCATCACCACGATCATCACGATGATCGGGTTGGGGATGCCAAATAGCCAACGGCCGAGCGCAAGTTGCAGGAAGCCCTCCGGAACCCCGGCGACGATCGGCACGCCGGCCGAATAGGCGAAGGCGAGCACCGACGATGATTGTGCCGACGCCAAGCGTCGCGATCACGGAGTTCACTCTAAGCTTCGTGACGATGAGACCGTTGAAGAGGCCGACCAGCGCGCCGAGCGCAAGCACGATCGCGATGGCGAGCCAGATGGGCAGTTTATCGTGAACGATGAGTCCAGTCACCAGCACGCCGTGGAGGCTAGCTGCATAGCCGATCGATAGGTCGAGCTCGCCGACGATGACCGCAAGCGTCAATCCGCCCGCGATGATCATGGCGAGCGACGCCTGATTCAGTACATTGACGAAATTGTTGAAGGTCGGAAAAGCCTGGGGCGATAGGATCGAAAAGACCACAATCATCGCCGCGAGACCAAGGATCGTGGCGTATCGAGCGAAAAGGGAGAGACCGGCTTTCGCGGAGGGCGAGAGGCGTCGCGCGCTGATCGAGAAGCCGCTCATGCTTCATTCCGTTCCGAGCCGCTCGCGTAACTGGCCCCGATGATACGCTCACGGGTCAACGCCTCGCCGGCCAACTCGCCGACGATCCTGCCTTCGGCCATCACAAGGGCCCGGTCGCACATGTCCGGCAGCTCCTCCGGCTCGGAGGATATGACAAGCACCGCCATGCCCTCTCGTGCAAGATTGCGGATCAACCGATGAATCTCGGCTCGTGCGCCCACGTCGACGCCGCGTGTCGGTTCGTCCAGGATGAGCACTTTCGGCCTCGACGCCAGCCACCTGGCGATGACCACTTTCTGTTGGTTCCCGCCGCTGAGGCGTCCGACCGGGGTTTCGGCGCCGGTTGTTTTAATGGCAAGGTCGCGAATGGCTCGCTCGGCAAGGCTCTTCCGGCGGCTGCCGCTGACGAAGGGCAAAGCTGGATGGAAAATGATCGACTGGAGATTGGCGAGGCTCAGGTTGAACGCGAGGCTCTTGGATAGGATCAGCCCCTCGACCCGACGCTCTTCAGGCACAAGGCCGACCCCTGCCTTGACTGCATCGGCTGGGCCGCGTGGAGCATAGCGCTTCCCCTCAAGCGTCATTGAGCCCTCTTCAGGGCGGTCCGCGCCAAACAAGAGGCGCGCCAGCTCCGTCCTGCCCGCGCCGACCAGGCCCCCAAGCCCAAGGACCTCGCCCTTTCGCAGATCGAAGCTCACGCCTTTGACCCTAGGCGCGCGGACGAGGTCGCGAACGGACAAGACAGGCTCACGGTCGACGCGAGGGTCGGTCCGCTCGGCCGGCGCCTCGACGACGCCGCCGACGATCGCCTCGACTATCGCCGGCCGAGTGAGGTCCGGCCCGGCGAGCTCCGCGACCGACCTGCCGTCGCGAAACACGGTTACGTGTCGGCAGAGCTCGAGAATTTCGTCGAGGCGATGCGAAACATAAAGGACAGCCACGCCCGACCGCCGAAGGTCCTGGATGATGCTGAACAGCCGCTCGGCCTCGGCGGCGGACAAGGCGGCGGTCGGCTCATCCATGACAATGAGCCTGGCTTTCAGCACCAGCGCGCGAGTGATGTTGATCAGCCAATTTTCCGCCGCCGGCAGACCCTTGGCGTTCGCGCCGAGCGCCGCCTTGACGCCGACCCGCGTCGCGATCGGAGAAACATCCTTGGCGATCGCTTCCCAGTCGACGACGCCGAAGCGCGTCTTTTTCGGCATGCCGAGCATGATGTTCTCGAGCACCGTCATGCCGGGGACGAACGCAAGCTCCTGATGGATGAAGCTCATGCCGAGCTTGTTGGCGACATGCGGGCTGTCCGCGACGACACGCGTGCGCCGTCGACGAGAATTTCGCCGCCGTCAGGCTGTGTAAGACCGGCAAGGATGCGGATGAGAGTCGACTTGCCGGCGCCGTTCGCGCCGACGAGCCCGTGGACCTGTCCTGGAAAAATCGACAACGACACGCCGCGCAGCGCATGAACGCCGCCGTAGCTCTTGCTGACCGATCTCACCGAGAGAAACGGAGACGGTTGAGGCGTCTCAGCAGCGACCTGCCGAAACGTTCATGCCGCTCGCTGGCCGAGGTCATTTCAAGGCGGAAGGATGATCCGCGAGAAATTTGTCGATATTGTCCTTGGTCACGAGAACCGCGGGAACCTCGACCGCTTTCGGCGTCCAGCTCGCCCCCGCCTTTACGATCTCCGGCAAAAGCGTGATCATGTTGTGGCCTTCGGTGTAGCTGTCCTGCCAGGCGGTCGCCGTCATGAACCCCTTCTTGATGTTCTCGAGCGCCTGCGCGTTGCCGTTGACCCCGTAGACCTTCACGTCGTCGCGATTTTGCGCTCTGAGCGAGCTGATCGCGCCAATCGCAGGATCGTCCCAGCATCCCCAGATGGCAAGGCTCTCCTTGCCTGCGGGATGTGAGGCGAGCCAAGCGTTGGCATATTGCGCGCCGTCCTCGAAATAGCCTGGAATGCGGACCTCGTTCTTGGTGACCTTGATGTCGGGATGCTCGGCGAGCGCCTTGTCCAGCTCAACCTCGCGGTTCCTGCACACTTCTCCGGTATGATAGGTCAGCGCGAGAACCGACCCTTTGCCGTTCATCGTCTTGATCATGAGATCGTTGACCGGAATGACCATCGGGCCGCCCGAGCCGTTCGTGGCCGCGACGCCGCCGCCCAAGCCGCCGCCCCAGGTCACGACGGGAATCTTGGCGCTCTTGGCCGCATCGAGTCCGGCGCCGATCGAGGAATAGGGAAACACCATGTCGACGATCGCGGCCGCGCCGCGCTGGGCAAAGTTCTGAATGGCGGCGTTCGCCTGGTCGGCGTTTCCGGCCGCGTCGATCACCGAGACGTTCCAGCCGAGCGTCTTGGCGGCGTCCTGGGCGCCCGCTATGTACCGGGCGTTGTTGGCTTCGGTTGCGGAAATGGACACGATGCCGACCAGCGGCTGCTCGGCATGAGCCGAGGCGAAAGTCGCCGCAAAAGCCGCGACAGCGGCGGTGATGCAGTATTCTCATATTCCCTCCCGTCCGAGCTGGCCCGCAGCCTAGCGAAATACGACTAACCGTTTCGCTGAATTTCCCGCAATCCGGAGCGCCGCGCAAGCGGAAAAATCCATGCCGGTCCCATTCTGGCGCCTTAAAAGCGGCAATACTGGTAGCTTTACGCGCGAGCGGCGATCGAGCCGATAATACGCCAAATCGATTTGCTGGAGGCCAATGGCCGCGACCATCAAAGACGTTGCGAGGACGGCGGGCGTTTCCACCGCGACTGTGTCGGCGGTCATCAACGAGTCCGCCTATGTCAGTCCGGCGCTCCGCGCCCGCGTGCTGGAGGCGGTCCGGGATCTTGGCTACGCGCCTTCGCAACTCGCGCGGAGGCTCAGGACGGGCGTGAGCGAACTCATCGCCATCGTCGTCGCGGACCTCTCGAACCCATTCTATGCGCGGGTCGTCTGCGCGGCGGAAGCGGCGGTCGCCGCTTGGGGCTTTTCGCTCGTCGTCTTCAACAGCGACGAGAAGCCGGAGGCGGAGAAGCGCATCATCTCGCGTGTGCGGACGCTCGTCATGCGACGGACTCATCCTCGTGCCGGTCAGCGTCGCGGTCTCGGCGCTAAGCCGCGACGCGGATAGCCGGCGCATCCCAACCGTCCTGTTTGGGCGCACACTCGAGGGAGACGGGCTCGATGCGGTCACGATCGACAATTTCGCCGCAAGCTACCAGGCGACGAACTACCTGATCGACCTCGGTCACAAGCGGATCGGGGCGATCACCGGGCCGCCGCACCTGAGCACCGGCCTCGCCCGCATCGAGGGTATGCAGTCCGCCATGAGCGCCAAGGGGCTCGCGGTCGAACCGCGCTTCATCCGCTCCGGCGACTTTCGCGAGGAGGCCGCCTATTCGGCGGCGCGCGCTTTGTTGGAGCAGCCCGACCGCCCGACCGCGCTTTATGTCGCCAACGGCCTCATGGCGCTTGGCGTGATGCGCGCGATCGCCGACATCGGTTTGAGATGCCCCGAGGACGTCTCGGTCGCCTCGACCGACAATATTCCGGGCATCAGGGGCCTGAGGCCCAATCTCACGCGCACCGAGCATCCGATCGTCGATATGGTGAACGAGGCCGTGCGGCTGCTCGTCGATCGCATGAAGCGCGGGGAGGCAGTCGAGGCGCGCCAGGTCGTCTTTCCCTCGGCGCTTATCGTCGGCGACAGCTGCGCGCCGCTGAGAGGTTAGGGCGTCACGGGTCGAGCCCGAGCTGCCTAGCTAGATCCACGAGATCGCTAGCGACGAGGTCCCAATTCTCGTGGGGCTCGAGATCGATCGTTTGCCCCGGCCCGTGTTGGGCCGGTCGTGGGATGAAGGCCGTCCGCAGGCCGCAACGCCGCGCGGCGGCGAGATCGGCGTTGTGCGCGGCGACGAGGCAGACCTGCCCGGGCTTAAGCATCAACGCTTCGGCCGTGCGCAGATAGGCTTCCGGGCTCGGCTTGTAAGCCTGAGCAAGCTCGGCGCCCAGGATGGCGTCCCACGGCAAGCCCGCGCGCTTCGCCAGGTCCAACATCAGCCGGATGTTGCCGTTCGAAAGGGGGGCGACGATGAAGTGGCGCTTGAGCCGCGTGAGCCCGAGAACCGAATCCGGCCAAGGGTCAAGCTTGCGCCAAGCAAGGTTCAGGGCGTCCAGTTCGTAAGCAGGAACCGCGCCGCTATCGATGCCGAATTCCGGCAGCACAGCTTCGAGATTTTCCCGATGCAGCGCGTCCAGGCGCACGAAAGGACGACATCCGGAACGAACCTCCTCCATCGCAGGCGAATAAAGGCGCCGCCAGGCGTCGGCAAAGGCGGCCGGATCGGCGCTCGGCGCATAGCGGGCGAGAACGGAGCGGATTCACGCGCCACTCCGCTGCGCCAGTCGACGACCGTGCCAAAGACATCGAAGACGAGCGCCTGAAGGTCGGCGAAAGCGCGCACGGCTGTGGTCGATTTTGCTGCTCGGCGCCCGCGCCTACTGCAGCCGATCCTTGATCTTGTCGAGGCCGGCGCGCGCGCAGGCGTCATCCAGTTTGCCGCCGGGAGCGCCCGCAGCGCCGATAGCGCCGATCACCTCGTCTCCAAGCTTGATGGGGACGCCGCCGCCGAAGAACATCACATGCGGCAGCTTGGCGAGGCCCGCGATCGAATCCTCGCCCTTGGCGCGAGCGGAGAGCGCGAGGGTGTCGTTCTTGAACGACGCGGCGGTATAGGCCTTGTCAATGGCGCTATCGAGCGAATGCGCCCCGGCGCCGTCGCCACGAATGGTGGCGATGATCACGCCGTCCGCGTCGACCACCTGCGCGGTCTCGTGATAGCCCTCTTTCGCGCAGGCCGCGACCGTTTCGCTCGCCGCCTCGACGGCGAGCGCTGCTGGCAACTTGTGCGCCGACAACGTTTGCGCTTGCGTACCCGAACCCATCAAGACAACGACGCTGAGCGCCGCGAGAACTCCACGGTTCATCATGATGCTACTCCCGATTTGGCGCCTGTTGCGCGAGGGTTAAGCGCCCAAGGCCAAGCGCCCATGACGCCTCGCCCTCAACTATCCATCTTGAGCGCGGCGATGAATGCTTCTTGCGGAATGTCGACCTTGCCGAACTGGCGCATCTTCTTTTTGCCGGCCTTCTGCTTCTCGAGAAGCTTGCGTTTGCGGGTGGCGTCGCCGCCATAGCATTTGGCGGTGACGTCCTTGCGCAAGGCCCGGATCGTCTCGCGCGCGATGATCTTGCCGCCGATCGCCGCTTGAACCGGGATCTGGAACATATGCGGCGGAATGAGGTCCTTGAGTTTCTCGACCATCGCTCGGCCACGCGCGTCCGCCCGATCGCGATGGACGAGCATCGACAGCGCGTCGACCGGCTCGGCGTTGACGAGGATCGACATCTTGACGAGATCGCCGGCGCGATAGTCGATGATCTGATAGTCGAACGAGGCATAGCCCTTGGAGATCGACTTCAAGCGATCATAGAAGTCGAACACGACTTCGTTGAGCGGCAGTTCGTAGATCACCATCGCGCGCTTGCCGACATAGTTGAGGTCGATCTGGACGCCGCGACGGTCCTGGCAGAGTTTCAAAATCGCGCCGAGGTAATCGTCGGGGGTGAGGATCGTCGCCTTGATCCACGGTTCCCTGATCTCGGCAATCTTGACCACGTCGGGCATGTCGGCCGGATTGTGCAGCTCGATCTCCGACTTATCGGTGAGCGCAATCTTGTAGATGACCGACGGGGCGGTGGCGATAAGATCGAGATTGAACTCGCGTTCCAGCCTCTCCTGAATGATTTCGAGATGCAGGAGCCCGAGAAAACCGCAGCGGAAGCCGAAGCCGAGCGCGGCCGACGTCTCCATCTCATAGGAAAAGCTCGCGTCGTTGAGCCTGAGCCGGCCCATCGCCGCGCGCAGATCTTCGAAGTCGGCGGCGTCGGTGGGAAAGAGGCCGCAGAACACGACCGGCTGCGCCGGCTTGAATCCCGGGAGAGCCGCGTGCGTAGGCCGTCGCTCGTCAGTGATCGTGTCGCCGATACGCGTGTCCGCGACCTGCTTGATCTGGGCGGTGATGTAGCCGATCTCGCCCGGGCCGAGCCCAGTGATCTCCATCATCTTCGGCCGGAAGATCCCGATACGATCGACTTCATAAACGGCGTCCGCGGCCATCATGCGAATACGCGAGCCGTTTTTGAGCGCCCCGTCAATCACCCGCACCAGGACGACGACGCCCAGATAAGCGTCGTACCAGGAATTGACCAGGAGGGCCTTCAAAGGCGCCGTTTCGTCGCCTTTCGGCGGGGGCAGGCGTTTGACGATCGCCTCGAGCACAAGGTCGATGTTGAGTCCCGACTTAGCCGAGATCGGCACCGCGTCCGAAGCATCGAGGCCGATCACGTCCTCGATCTGCTCCTTGATCCGATCAGGTTCGGCGGCGGGCAAGTCGATCTTGTTGAGGACGGGGACGATCTCATGCCCAGCGTCGAGGGCGTGATAGACGTTGGCGAGCGTCTGCGCCTCGACCCCCTGGCTCGCGTCGACGACCAGGAGCGAGCCCTCGCACGCCGCGAGTGACCGCGAGACCTCGTAGGCGAAGTCAACGTGGCCGGGCGTGTCCATGAGATTGAGGATATAGGACTTGCCGTCCTGGGCTTTGTAATCCAGCCGCACCGTTTGCGCCTTGATGGTGATCCCGCGCTCGCGCTCGATGTCCATGGAATTGAGGACCTGCTCGACCATGTCGCGCTCCGCCATCGTCCCCGTCTGCTGGATGAGACGGTCGGCGAGCGTCGACTTGCCATGGTCGATATGGGCGATGATCGCAAAGTTTCGGATATTCTCGATTGAGTGGGCGGTCATGAGGCGCGGCATTAGCAGGGAGCGGCGGGGAAGGGAACGGGATTCGAGCCCAGGAGAGCGCGACCCGTTGCCCCTCTCCTACGGGAGAGGGGTTGGGGTAAGGGTTCGCGCAAAGCGCCGCCGCTTCAAGTGACTCCCTCATCCGGCCGCGCTTCGCGCGGCCAC
Source organism: uncultured Alphaproteobacteria bacterium (assembly GCA_963836695.1). Lineage (GTDB taxonomy): Bacteria > Pseudomonadota > Alphaproteobacteria > Rhizobiales > Beijerinckiaceae > Roseiarcus. The sequence goes on along the minus strand of CAWIKX010000010.1, from coordinate 227,600 downwards.
CTTCTCCCTGAGGGAGAAGGGTAACTCGTGCGTTCCGCCTTGCGCGCCCCAAGCATGCGAAAGGCCGCGGGACACTCTGTTCCACGCGGCCCTTTCCATGTCCTCGGCCGCCTCCGGAACCGAGGCGAGGGACGACCCGTTACTCAGCCGCGATCTTGAGCGCGGGCTCGCCCTTGTAGATGAGGTCGAAGCGATCGAGGTTCATCACCTTGACCCACGCCTTGGCGAAGTCCTTCACGAACTTCTCCTTCCCGTCGGAAGACCCATAGACCTCCGCAAGCGCGCGCAGAACCGAGTGCGAGCCGAAGATGAGATCGACGCGTGTGCCGCTCCACTTAACTTCACCCGTCTTCCGGTCGCGCCCCTCGTAGACGCCTTCCGTACCCTGTGCCGCCTTCCATTCCGTGCTCATGTCGAGCAGGTTGACGAAGAAGTCGTTGGACAGCGTTCCCGGCGTCTTGGTGAAGACGCCGTGCTTGGACCCTCCGGCATTGGCGCCGAGGACGCGCAAGCCGCCTACGAGAGCCGTCACCTCCGGTGCGGTTAGCCTGAGCAACTGCGCCTTGTCGATCAAGGTCTCCTCGGGGGCCATGAATTCCTTGGCGCTCCGATAGTTGCGGAAACCGTCCGACCGCGGCTCGAGCACGCCGACAGACTCGACGTCGGTCCCCTCCTGCGAGGCGTCCGCGCGTCCCGGTGTGAAGGGCACCTTCACGTCATGGCCCGCGTCCTTAGCGCCTTTCTCGATCGCCGCTCCGCCCCCAAGCACGATCAGATCGGCGAGCGAGACCTTCTTGCCGCCCTTGGCTGAAGTGTTGAAGTCCTTCTGGATCGCCTCGAGCTTCTGAAGCGTCATCTTGAGCTCAGCCGGATTGTTGACTTCCCAGTTCTTCTGGGGATCGAGGCGGATGCGCGCGCCGTTTCCTCCGCCGCGCTTGTCGGAGCCGCGGAATGTCGAAGCCGACGCCCAGGCGGCCAAAACCAGCTGGGAAACCGACAGGCCGGCGCCCAGGACCTTCCCTTTCAGTGCGGCAATGTCCGTGTCGTCGATCAGCGGGTGATCCGTGGCGGGGATCGGATCCTGCCAGATCAGCGTCTCCTTCGGAACGAGCGAACCGAGATAGCGAATCCTCGGACCCATGTCGCGATGTGTGAGCTTGAACCAGGCGCGAGCGAACGCGTCGGCGAACTGATCCGGATGCTCGTAGAAGCGCCGCGAGATCTTCTCGTAAGCGGGATCCATCCGGAGCGCCAGATCAGTCGTCAGCATGGTGGGCAGCCGCTTCTTCGACGGATCGAAGGGATCGGGGATCGTTGCTTCAGCGCCTTTCGCCACCCATTGATAGGCCCCAGCCGGACTCTTCGTCAGTTCCCATTCAAACTTGAAGAGATTGTCGAAGAAATGGTTGCTCCACTTGAGCGGCGTCTGCGACCAGATGACCTCCGGACCGCCGGTAATCGCGTGGGCGCCGTGGCCCGTCTCGTGCTCGCTCTTCCAGCCGAGACCCTGATCCTCAATCGCGCCGCCTTCCGGAGCGTTGCCGACAAAGGACGGATCGCCCGCGCCGTGCGTCTTGCCGAAGGTGTGCCCGCCGGCGATCAGCGCAACCGTCTCCTCGTCGTTCATCGCCATCCGGAAGAAGGTCTCGCGAATGTCCTTCGCCGATCCGATCGGGTCTGGCTTGCCATTCGGTCCTTCCGGATTGACGTAGATCAAGCCCATCTGCACCGCCGCCAGCGGATGCTCAAGCTCGCGCTCGCCGCTGTAGCGCTCGTCGCCGAGCCAGGTTCCCTCTGGGCCCCAGTAAAGCTCTTCGGGCTCCCACACATCCTCGCGTCCGCCCGCAAAGCCGAAGGTCTTGAAGCCCATCGACTCAAGGGCAACGTTGCCCGCGAGAATCATGAGGTCCGCCCAGGAAATCTTCTGTCCGTATTTCTGCTTGATCGGCCAGAGTAGGCGACGAGCCTTGTCGAGGTTCGCGTTGTCCGGCCAGCTGTTGAGCGGCGCGAAGCGCTGCTGTCCGCCGCCGGCGCCGCCGCGCCCGTCAGCAATGCGGTAGGTTCCAGCGCTGTGCCACGCCATCCGGATGAACAAGCCGCCGTAATGGCCGAAATCGGCCGGCCACCACGCCTGCGAGTCCGTCATCACAGCATGAAGGTCCTTGACCACCGCATGGAGGTCGAGGCTGTTGAATTCCTTCGCGTAGTCGAAATCCTCGGCCATGGGGTCGGACAGGGACGAGTGCCCATGGAGGACCTGGATGTTCAGTTGGTCCGGCCACCAGTGACGGTTTCCGTGCGCCCGAGAACCACCCGATTTTTCCTTTTCGCCGCCGGCGACTGGGCATTTGCTTTCACTTGTCATACTTTCCTCCAATCGTGTTCAGGTTCACGTGCCGTCGAAGATCCAAATTGATGGAGAACGACGATAGCCGCCGCGTATGGCGCTTCCGCGTCACTGCCATTTCGTTGGGTCTCGATAAGCTAGCGAGAGCGATAGGTCCAATCGATTGTCTCTTGACAAGCGATTGGCGCCGCCAATCTTTAAACTATGAACCTGCGGGACCTCGAATATGTGGTCGCGGTCGCCGACCACGGCCATTTCGGCCGCGCGGCGGCGGCGTGCAACGTAAGTCAGCCGACGTTGAGCGGTCAAATTCTCAAGCTTGAGGCGGAACTCGGCCTACGCCTGTTTGACCGCGAGGGCCGTGGCGCTCGCGTAAGCGACAGGGCGGCGGTCGTCGTGGCGCAGGCGCGCGCGACCCTCGCCGCAGCGGCCGGCGTAAGCACGGCGGCTGATGCGGCGCGCGATCCCTTTGCCGGCGAACTGCGGCTCGGCGTGATCACGACCGTCGCGCCGTACCTGCTGCCGATCGCGCTGCCGGGGCTCACCGAGGCGCTTCCGCACACGCCTCTCTATCTGGTGGAGGATCTGACCGACCGGCTGCTTGCGCGCTTGCGCGACGGCGCCCTCGACGCAGTGGTCATCGCGACCGAGCCGCGGGACGCCAGGCTGGCGTCGATCGAACTTTACGACGAACCTTTTTTCCTCGTCTTTTCCGACCATAGGAAAAAGCGCGGGCGCGCCTCGATCGGCGTCGAGGAAATCGATCCCGGCACCCTTCTTCTGCTGGCCGAGGGCCATTGTCTGCGCGACCAGGCGTTGGCGCTCTGCCATGCGGCGGAGAGGACGGCGCTCGGCGCGGACGTCCGAGGGACGAGCCTCGAGACGCTGCGCCATCTCGCTTCGGCCGGACAGGGGGCCACCCTGGCGCCCCTACTCGCCTACGCCGATTGGCGGCGTTCGGGCGCCGGCATTGCGGGCTTGAAGATTGTTGGCGACGGCGCATCGCGGCAGGTCAGGCTCATTTCGAAGCGCGACTCGCCGCGAGCGGCCGCCCTCGATGTGCTTGCCGCATCACTGCGCTCGACCGCCGGCGCGGTATTGGCGACGTGCTTACGTGAAACCGAAAGCGACCTGAAGCGCGCATGAGCGTCGGTCGGCTTCCCGCCGAAGCAGCCGTCTGACGCGCCATTTGACCGCCCATTGAGTTGGAGCGGCGCGCCCGCTCGCGATGGGTTGCGCCTGGAAAAGGCCTATGTTAGGCAACGCCGCCTTTCGGGCAGGCTCAGGCCTAGCGCTTAGTTTTGAGCGCGGAATTGTCAAGAATTTCCGAGGTTCGCGGGAAGCCTTCGGGGAAGCGAGGCGGGCTTGAGCGGGCGTCTTCTGAGGTGGGCGGCGTGGCAGAAGAAGACACGGTTGTTTCCGGCGTAGCCGGACGCTATGCGTCCGCATTGTTCTCGCTTGCGCAGGACGAGCGCCAAGCCGATTCCGTCGCCGACGCCTTGACGAGATTCGAAGCGCTCATAGCCGAGAGCCCCGATCTGGAACGGATGGTGCGCAGCCCGGTGTTTTCGGCGACCGACCAGCTGAAAGCCCTCGACGCCATCCTCGCACAGGCGCAAATCAGCGGCGTCGCGGCGAACTTCATCCGGCTCGTGACGACCAAGCGACGGCTCTTCTTCATCCGCGAAATGATCGCGGATTACCGCAAACTCTATGATACGTCGCGAGGCGTGACGCGGGCCGAAGTCACCAGCGCCGCCGCCTTGACTGACGCGAACGTCGCCGCGCTCAAGGAGTTGCTGCGCGCGGCTTCCGGCGGCCGCGAGGTCGATCTCGACATGAAGGTCGATCCCTCGATCATCGGCGGCTTGATCGTCAGGCTCGGCTCGCGCATGGTCGACGGCTCGCTCAAAACTAAACTCAACGCTATTCGCCTTGCCATGAAAGAGGTCGGCTGATGGATATCCGCGCCGCAGAAATCTCCTCAATCCTCAAGACTCAGATCGCCAATTTCGGCGCTGAGGCGCACGTCAGCGAAGTCGGGCAAGTGCTAAGCGTCGGCGACGGAATCGCGCGGGCTTACGGTCTCGACAAGGTTCAGGCCGGCGAGATGGTCGAATTCGAAAACGGCACGCGCGGTATGGCGCTCAACCTTGAGAGCGACAACGTCGGCATCGTCATTTTCGGCGCCGACCGTGAGATCAAGGAAGGCCAGACGGTCAAGCGCACCGGCGCCATCGTCGACGTGCCGATCGGCAAGGGGCTTCTCGGCCGCGTCGTTGACGCCCTGGGCAATCCGATCGACGGCAAGGGGCCGATCAACGCCGAAAAACGCGCCCGTGTCGATGTCAAGGCGCCCGGGATCATTCCACGCAAGTCGGTAAGCGAGCCGATGGCGACGGGCCTGAAGGCGATCGACAGCATGATTCCGATCGGTCGTGGCCAACGCGAGCTCATCATTGGGGACCGGCAGACGGGCAAGACCGCGATCACCCTGGACACCATTCTTAATCAGAAGTCGCTGAACCAGGGCGCCGACGAGTTGAAGAAGCTCTACTGCGTTTACGTCGCGATTGGGCAGAAGCGTTCGACAGTCGCTCAGTTCGCCAAGGTTCTGGAGGAACACGGCGCGCTGGAATACACGATTATCGTCGCCGCCACCGCTTCGGACCCGGCGCCGATGCAGTTCCTGGCGCCCTTCGCTGGCTGCGCGATGGGCGAGTTCTTCCGCGACAACGGCATGCACGCGGTCATTGTTTATGATGACCTCTCCAAACAGGCGGTCGCCTATCGCCAGATGTCGCTCCTGCTGCGGCGTCCGCCAGGCCGCGAGGCCTATCCCGGCGACGTTTTCTATCTTCACTCTCGCCTGCTCGAGCGCGCCGCTAAGCTCAACAAGGACAACGGGTCGGGCTCGCTGACCGCTTTGCCAATCATCGAGACGCAAGCCAACGACGTTTCGGCCTACATTCCAACCAACGTCATTTCGATCACCGACGGGCAGATCTTCCTTGAGACGGACCTGTTCTACCAGGGCGTACGACCGGCGGTGAACGTCGGCCTTTCTGTTTCGCGCGTGGGCTCGGCCGCGCAGACCAAGGCGACCAAGAAGGTCGCGGGCAAGATCAAGGGGGAGCTTGCGCAATATCGCGAAATGGCGGCTTTCGCCCAGTTTGGCTCCGATCTTGACGCGGTCACCCAGCGCCTGCTCAACCGTGGCGCTCGTCTGACCGAGCTTCTCAAGCAGCCGCAGTTCTCGCCGCTCAAGATGGAGGAGCAGGTTTGCGTCATTTACGCCGGCGTGAACGGGTTCCTCGACAAATTGCCGCTCGACAAGGTCCGGCCATTTGAAGACGGGCTTCTCAGTTTTCTACGGGCGAAGAGCCCGGACATTCTGGACTCGATCCGTTCGTCAAACGATCTAACGAATGACGTCGAAGCCAAGCTCAAGACGGCGGTCGAATCTTTCGCCGGGACCTTTGCTTAGCATGGGCCGATCAGTATCCAATCTTTGGCCGGTCTTAAAAGCCGCGCGGAGGCGTTGAGCGATGCCGTCGCTAAAGGAACTCCGGAACCGGATCGCCTCGGTCAAGTCGACGCAGAAGATCACCAAGGCCATGCAGATGGTCGCGGTTTCGAAGCTGCGCCGCGCACAAGGGGCCGTCGAAGCAGCGCGCCCCTATGCCGAGCAGGTCGAAGCAGTGTTGACCAATCTCGCTGGCGCAGCGACCGATGGCCAGGGGCCACGCCTGCTGGCCGGCAGCGGTTCGGACCAGACTCATCTGCTTCTCGTATGCACTGGCGAGCGCGGGTTGTGCGGCGCCTTCAACACGGCGATCGTGCGCCTCGCGCGCGAGAGGGCCAATTCCCTTGTGGCGCAGGGCAAGACGGTCAAGATCCTTTGCGTAGGCAAGAAGGGATACGATCAGCTTCGCCGCACCAACGAGAGGCAGATCCTTGAGTTGATCGACCTGCGCGCGGTGCGCACGATCACCTATGCAACAGCGAAACCGATCGCCGAAAAGGTGATCGCCCTGTTCGAGAAGGGCGAGTTCGATGTTTGCACGTTATTTTTCTCGCGCTTCAGGTCGGTTATCGCCCAGATCCCGACCGCCCAGCAGCTGATCCCGCCGGAGCTTGGCGCCAAGGACGAGACCGCGCCGGTTTACGATTACGAGCCTGACGAGGGGGAAATCCTGGCCGAATTGCTTCCGCGCGCGGTCACGGTGCGCATTTATCGCGGATTGCTTGAAAATCAGGCGTCGTTCTTCGGCGCACAGATGAGCGCGATGGATAACGCGACCCGCAACGCCGGCGAAATGGTGCAGAAATATACGCTCCGCTACAACCGCACCCGCCAGGCAATGATCACCAAGGAACTCATCGAGATCATCTCCGGCGCTGAGGCCGTCTAGCCCGTCGCCCGCACAGAACGAACGAGGACGTCAAATCATGGCGAATATTGCGAATGCCACCGGTCGCGTCACACAGGTGATCGGCGCTGTCGTCGACGTCGCGTTCGACAGTTATCTGCCCCCCATTCTCAACGCGCTCGAGACGACCAACAATGGCAATCGTCTCGTGCTCGAAGTCGCGCAGCACCTGGGCGAGAACACGGTGCGCTGCATCGCGATGGACATCTCTGAAGGCTTGGTACGCGGCCAGGAGGTCGTCGACACCAACGCGCCGATCTCAGTGCCGGTCGGAGAGGGTACGCTCGGGCGCATTATGAATGTCGTCGGCGAACCCGTCGATGAAGCCGGCCCGATCAAGATGGACGAGCGCCGCGCCATCCATCAGCCAACCCCTTCCTATGTCGATCAGTCGACCGAGGCCCAGATCCTCATCACTGGCATCAAGGTTGTCGATCTGCTCGCCCCTTACGCCAAGGGCGGCAAGATCGGTCTGTTCGGCGGCGCCGGCGTGGGCAAAACGGTGCTCATCCAGGAGCTGATCAACAATGTCGCCAAGACCCACGGCGGCAATTCGGTATTCGCGGGCGTCGGCGAACGCACCCGCGAGGGCAACGATCTTTATCACGAATTCATCGAATCGAAGGTCAATGCCGATCCCCATGATCCCAATTCGAACGTTAAATCGAAATGCGCATTGGTGTTTGGCCAGATGAACGAGCCGCCCGGCGCACGCATGCGCGTCGGACTGGCTGGCGTCACCGTTGCTGAGCATTTCCGCGACCAGGGCCAGGATGTGCTCTTGTTCATCGACAATATCTTCCGGTTCACCCAGGCCGGTTCGGAAGTCTCCGCGCTGCTCGGCCGCATCCCCTCGGCGGTCGGCTATCAGCCGACCCTCGCCACCGACATGGGCGCGCTGCAGGAGCGCATCACGACGACGACGAAGGGCTCGATCACCTCGGTGCAGGCGATCTATGTCCCCGCCGACGACTTGACCGACCCGGCTCCAGCGACCTCGTTCGCCCATCTCGACGCAACGACCGTGCTCTCGCGGGCGATCTCGGAAAAAGGCATTTATCCGGCGGTGGACCCGCTCGACTCGACCTCGCGCATGCTGACCGCCGCGATCGTCGGCGAAGAGCATTACAATGTCGCCCGTCAGGTGCAGCAGGTCCTGCAGCGCTACAAGGCGCTGCAGGACATCATTGCGATCCTCGGCATGGATGAACTGTCAGAAGAGGACAAACAGATCGTCGCGCGGGCGCGCAAGATCGAGCGGTTCCTTTCGCAGCCCTTCGACGTCGCCGCCGTCTTCACCGGCACCCCCGGCGTGCAGGTGAAGATCGAGGACACGGTGAAAGGCTTCAAGGGCATCATCGAGGGCAAGTATGACAATCTGCCCGAGGCCGCCTTCTACATGGTCGGCACCATCGAGCAGGCGGTCGAGAAGGCCAAAAAGCTGGCGGCCGAGGCTTAGGCGCGGCGTTCGAGGAAGCCCATGCCTACGACTTTCCACTTTGAACTCGTGTCGCCGGACAAGGTGCTGTTCAACGGCTCCGCCCAGGCCGTCCTCGTGCCCGGCGCCGAAGGCGATTTCCAGGTGCTGAGCGACCATGCGCCGGTGATGACTGCGATGCGTCCTGGAGTGATCGGCATCGACGACGCCGCAGGAAAGCACAGCCGCGTCTTTGTGCGCGGCGGCTTTGCCGACGCGAGCAAGGCGGGCCTTATCCTGCTTGCGGAGACAGCCATCCCGTTCGAGGACTTGAACGCCGACACGCTAGGACAGGAGATCAAGAACGCCGAGGAAGACCTCGCCGACGCGACCGAGGAGCAGAAGCGACTGGCTCAAGAGAAGCTTGACCGTTTGCGTGAACTCAAGGACGCAATCAAGCTCTGAGCCGGCGCCGTCGCGGAGGTGCGGCCATGCAACAAAAGCTCACGTCGATTCTTCCCTGCAATGATCTCGATGCGGCAGAGGCATTCTTCACGCGGCTTGGATTTCGGCGGGAGCAGGGGAGCCTCGACGACTATCGAATGCTGTCGGATGGGGTAGGCGGCTTCATCCATCTCAATCGCACAGTCGAGGGTTGGCTGAAGGCCGGCCGCAACCCGTTCGGCCTTTACCTCTACCGCGAGGATGTCGATGGCTTGGCTAGCGCCTTCGTTGGAGAGACAATAGGGCAGCCTGGCGATGCTCCCTGGGGAATGTGTGAGTTCGCCCTTAACGGTCCTGACCAAACCCTGGTGCGGGTCGGCTGGCCGACGCGATAGCGTGGAAAGACTTGATCGCGACCTGCGGCTTCACGCGTCGACACTGGCGCGCAGCGGCCTGACGATAGGATGGCATGACTCGCGAGGACTACGACGCTTTTTGTGGCCGCCTTCCGCATACGACCAATGTTGTGCAATGGGGGGACGCGAGCGTCTGGAAGATCGGAGGCAAGGTCTTCGCCATTGGCGGATGGTTCGAGGGACCTGAATTCGCGGTGACGTTCAAATGCTCCGAGACCAGCTTCGCCATCCTGAAAGAGCTGCCGGGCTTGCGCCCCGCGCCCTATCTCGCTTCTCGCGGATTGACATGGGTCCAGCGTGTCGATGCGCGCTCCCTCAACAACAATGATCTCAAGCAATATATCCGACAGAGCTACACGATGATTCTTGCGGCCCTGCCCAAGAAGACCCAGAAGGCCTTGAGGGGTGGCGTTTGACAATGACAGCATCGGTCACACCCTCCAGCATCCGATCCGCGCACGCGCGCATTCGCGGCCATATCCGCCACACGCCGATACTTGAAACAGCCTCGCCGATCGACGGCGCGCCGCCGCTTTCGCTAAAGCTCGAATGCCTCCAGGAGACCGGTTCTTTCAAGGCGCGCGGCGCCTTCCATAATCTCCTCACGCGCCAAACGTCTGCGGCCGGCTGCGCCACGGCCTCGGGCGGCAATCACGGCGCCGCCGTCGCTTTCGCCGCCCAAAAGCTCGGCATCCGAGCGCGCGTCTTCGTGCCGGAAATGGCGCCGCCCCCTAAGATCGCGAAGATCAAGGCCTACGGGGCCGAAGCCGTCATCGGCGGCGCGGCCTATTCGGTGGCTCAGGAGCGCTGCGACGCCTATGCCGCCGAGAGCGGCGCGCTCCTCATCCATCCTTATGACGCGGTCGAGACTGTCGCCGGCCAGGGGACGGTCGCGCTCGAGTGGGAGGAGGACCTCGAACGACTGGGGCTTGAGAAGCTCGACACGGTCCTCATCGCGGTCGGCGGCGGCGGACTGATCGCAGGCGTCGCCGCCTGGTTCCGAGGCCGCGTCAAGGTTGTCGGCGTCGAGCCGGAAGGTTCGCGGGCGCTTCACGCCGCGCTCGAGGCGGATAAGCCGGTCGATGTCACCGTGAACTCGGTCGCCGGCGATTCGCTCGGCGCGAAGCGCATTGGCGACCTCGATTTCGAGATCGCCAAGAGCTTCGTGAGCGGCGTCGTTCTGGTCAAAGACGCGAGCATCACCGAGGCGCAGCGAAGACTTTGGGCGGATCATTCGATCGTCGCCGAACCGGGCGGGGCTGCGGCCTTCGCCGCCATCATGAGCGGCGCCTATCAACCTGAGCGCAACGAACGGGTCGGCGTTCTCGTTTGCGGCTCCAATGTCGATCTCGCCACGTTCGCAAAAATGATGGCTGCTGGCGCCTCCGCTTAGGGAACTTGTGAGTGTCGACGCGGTCTCCTGCTCAGGCCACCGGAAAGAACCTCGTCAAAACATATATCCATGCGATGAGCGTGCCGATGGAGCACAATGTCGTGAGCGAAATGGTCGCGGCTACGGTCGTTTCCTCGCAGCGATATTCGCCGGAAAGGATATAGACGGTCTTCGCGGTCGGAACCGCCGCGCACACGACGGCTGCGATCAGGTAGAGGGGCTCGAGCTTAAGCGCGATCGAAAGGCCAAGGACGATGAGCGGCATCAGGCCGAGCTTGATCGCGGCGAGTGCGGCAGAGCGGCCGATGTTGGCGCGCAGACCCTCGATCGACACGCCAAGGCCGATGGCGAAGATGGCGCAAGCCGTCAGGGCGTCCGCCAAGATCTGGAGATAGGCGTTCACCGCTTCCGGCACAGGAACGCCCGCCGCGGCCCAGGCGACGCCGACCAGGGTCGACAGCACCATCGGATTGAGGATCACGTGGCGAGCGAGCTTCCAGGGGGCAAAGACCGATCCTCCAGAGCCATGAGGATCGAGCTCCTGCATGAGCACCGCCGCTGGAAACATGATCACCGCGACAAACACCGTCGCGATCGCGGCGGGCAACACCGCACGAGCTCCGTAAGTCGCCTGAAGGACCGGAAGCGCGACGAAGCCGGTGTTCGTCATTGAGGCGGCCCATCCCTGCATTGCCGCCCCCGCAAGCCCAAGGCCGCCGAAAGCGCGCAACGACGCAAAAACGATTGCGAAGCACAGGAGGGACCCGCCTCCAAACGCAATGAGGAAGCGCCACGCCAGCAGCGATCGGGCCGGCTCGTGCGCGATCGTGACGATCAGCAGCGCTGGCATCGCGACGTTATAGGCGAAGTGGATCAGGGCGTCCGACAGGTCGCGCGCAACATATCCGAGGGCGCCGGCGAGCCATCCGGTCACGATCACCGCGAACACGGGCAAGATGAGATCGGCGACTTGCATTGTCTTCGAGCCGAGCGTCCGGGCTAATCGCTCACACTGCTGTCGTTTGCCAGCGATGTCCACGTCGACGCCGCTGAGCGACAGGCCTTTGGGCGCGTCAGTCGTCTTGCCGCAGCGTCGACGGGAGCAAATTTCGTCCCGCCTGCGGTTGCGGTGCCGCGGCGCCCGAACTATTGTCCGCCCGCTTTCCGCCAGGCCCCGTTCGGGCCTTGGGACGCATTGGGGCGTAGCCAAGTGGTAAGGCAGCGGATTTTGATTCCGCCATCCCCAGGTTCGAATCCTGGCGCCCCAGCCAATCCGTGGACGCCAGTTCGGATAGGGGTTTCGCTAGAGGCTCAGGACTTTGATGCGCTGTGCGCGATGAGGCCCCGCAACTGCTGCTCGTTCAGAACCCTGCCGTCCGGCAATGTGGCGGACACGAACCCTTTCCAGATGTTGCGGAGTAGCTCCTCGGCGGCGCTGATGAAGGCGCTCTCGGTTGTGTAGCGGTTCGTCCCGTCCCTGTCCGTCTTGCGATCGTAGCTCTCGATGATCCATTCCATCTGCGATCCTTTTGCCTCCCCCAACCAAACTCCATAAGCGAGTTGGGCGGCGGCCGGCCGCGTCAAGCCCGACCAGACGCAGTTGTCCACGGATTTTCCCATCCACCTCGACCGGTTCGTGCTCCTCGGACGTGTTCAACGAGATGACTGTGCGCAGAGATTTTGGGATGACCTTGTCGCGAACGCGGGCGATCTCGCATTCGTGAGCCTCCCGGCGTTTCGAGAAGGGCCACATTCGCGGGTAACATTCCTACAGTGCCCGCCCATCCATCGAAGAGAACGGACACTATGATCACTGACGTCGCTAGCGAATTGGACCGCGTGCGCGGGTTGTTGCGCGAACAGTTCACGTTCCAGATTTCCGTCGATACTCCCTATGTGCAGCAGGGACTCGCGGTGGCGGAAGCGGCGCTCAAGGCCGGCGTGACCATCGTGGAGCTCGGGACGCCGCTCCTGAAATACGAGGGCGTCCGCAATGTCGTGCCGATCTTCCGGCAGCGTTTCCCCGAAGCATTGCTTCTTGCCGATATGAAGACCATGGATGGCGGCGAGGGCGAAGCGAACGCGGTCTACGGCGGCGGCGCCAACGTCATCGACTTCCTCGCTCTTGCAGGCGAGGCGACGGCCAGAGCGGTATGCTCCGTGCGCGACACGTTCCGCGAAGCCGACCCGACGATCCCGAGGCTCGCCTTCGCTGACGTCCTGATCCCGATGCAGGGACCGACCGGGTCGGCGATTGAGACGGCGAAGCGCATGCTCGATGCCGGCGTGGACGGCGTCGGCATCCATTTGCAGTACGACGCCCGGCGGGCCGACCCGGGCCTCGCTCAGGGCGGCTACCTGCACGATGTGGCGTCGGCGGTTTTCGAGAGCGTGGGCGCGAGCGCGTCGGTGCAGGTGGTGGGCGGCCTCAGCGCGCAGGAGGCGGTAGGCTTGGCCCGCAAAGGCTTGCGCGCCTTCGTCATCAGCGGCAATCTCGGCTTGCCAGACGCCAACCCGCGCTACGGCCTACCCGGCGACCGAAATCGAGCGGCATATCCGCGATTTCATTGCGCAAGTTTCCGCCGCGGGTTGAACGGGCTGCTTTTTGGCTGTCGCCTCACCACCTCGAAAATCTTCTTTCGACCGCCTCTAGGAAACGGATGCGGCGCGACAGCGTCGCGTGGTCCATGTCATTAAGCGCAAGATAGTCGCAAGGCGCGCCGGGCGCGCAATTCAGGCGCATGGAGCGCTTGAGAAACCGGCGAGGCGGGTCGCCCATGAGGTAGGTGGTCAGACGGCTGCCCGCCGTAGGTGCAAACCACGCCGAGCCTTTTGACGTTGTGCAAGCAAGGGACATACGAGCCGTCGTCCTTCAAATTGAAGCTGACGCCGGGCAGGAACACCTTGTCGACGAAGCCCTTGAGAATCGCGGGAAAGCCCATGTTCCAGACCGGAAAAGAAAAGACCAGCGCGTCGGATTTGAGCAGACGGTCGACATAAGGACCGACCCGCCTTCGATTTTCGGGGACATCGTAATAGGCGAGCCGGTCCTCTACGGTCATCACCGGATCGAACCCTTCGGAGTTGAGGTCGCAATCGTCCACCGCGTGGCCGTGGGCGCGGAGTGTCTGAACGACCGTTGCGTGCAGGCACGAGCCGAAGCTCGCCGCGACCGGATGGGCGAACAGGACCAGCACGCGCACTTCATTCTCCCCGTTCCGGCGCTCAACCCGGCCGAACGATTCGTCGTCATGCGAATTATCGACGCATGCACAGCCCACCGTCCGGAGCGGCAACGATAATACCGTATCATTTGTGGCAATTGCTAGCAAGCAAAAGATCGTTCTATTAAGCAACCCAGGTTGTGTGGAGCAGAATTTACGAACGATTGTCATGATACGAAAACAAAAGTCCAGTTTTCGTGCTGCAGTGCAAGATTGCAATATGACAAATCGTTGACATTGGGCTGTCTAAACGTTGACTTTGCCGAGATGAAAGGTTTTCTCTGAGCAATGACATGTTGAGAACAAATTCGATTGCCATAAGATGTTGCCCGGCTCACACGAGAGAGGCTGCAATGATCGTGCGCGAGATTCTCCGGACCTGTTCTAACCCGCACGTCGCGCGCGCGGCGGTCGCGTCGATCGGCGGCGATTTTGCGCGCCGCCTTTCGTGTGACGCGGCGAAGCGGAATCTGACGAGCGGCATTTTCGCCGCTGGCCTCGTTCGCCGCTTTTCCCGGCAGGCGGGCACGAGCGAGTGGGAGGCCGTCGATGACGCGGTCCGCGGCGCCGACCAACCGATCCTTTCCGGGCTGAGGTACATTCTCGAACATGTCGCCGAACTGGATGACGACGACGTTGATCCGGAGTGGCGCTGGCTTGGGTCGACGCCCCTGGTCTCCTGCCGGCAGGCTTGGGGTCATTGATAGCGCCGGCATAAGCTAGACGCTCGTTGCTTTGTGGGTGACGGTCTGCTCCCGCTTGTGAGGGCCGCCCGCGCAGAGCATTATGCAGCTTCATGTATCTCGGGCTTGACTGCGGAACCTCCGGGCTCAAGGCGCTTCTGACCGACGAGCGCGGCAGTCCCATCGCCAGCGCCGCTCGGAGCTATTCTCCCGACCGCCCGCGAGCGGGCTGGTCTGAACAAAATCCGGACGACTGGGCGACCGCCATGGCCGGCGCGATCGCCGATCTGAGAGATAAAGCGGGCAAGGCGCTCGGTGGCCTGAAAGCCATCGGCTTCTCGGGGCAGATGCATGGCGCCGTGCTTCTCGACCGCGCTGACAGGCCGATTCGCCCGGCGATCCTCCACAACGACGGGCGCGCCTTTCGCGAGGCCGACGAACTGGCGCGCGATTACCCTGACCTGGCGAGAACCGTCGGCGTGAAGCCGATGCCGGGTTTCACCGGGCCGAAGCTCAAATGGATCGCCAGGAACGAGCCGGACCATCGCCGCCTTGTGAACTCGCTCCTGTCGCCGAAGGACTATTTGCGGCTCAAGCTCGGCGGCGAACGGGCATCCGACATGAGCGATGGGGCGGGGACGTGGCTGCTCGACGAGGCCCGACGAGATTGGTCGGGACAGGCGTTCGACGCCTGCGAGGCGGACCGCGCATGGGCTCCGCGCTTGTTCGAAGGATCGGCGCCGGCGGGAAAGATCCGGCTCGAAGCGGCCGAAGCCCTTGGCCTGCCGCGCGGGGTTCTGCTTGCGGCAGGCGGCGGCGACGCCGCCGTAGGGGCGGTCGGGTTAGGCGCGATCGCGCCGGGCGAAGCCTTCGTTTCGCTTGGAACCGCAACGCAGCTTATCGTCGCGACCGATCGCTATATGAGCGCGCCGGAACAACTCGTACATTCTTTCGCCCATGCCCTGCCGAACCGGTGGTACGCAATGGCGGCGATGCTCAACGGCGCGGGAGCCCTCGCTTTCGTCGGCCGTCTTCTCGGCGCCTCGCCCGACGCGCTCGAGGTTGAGGCGGCGGCGGATTATCAAGGGCCCAGCGCGCTTCTCTTTCTGCCTTATCTTAGCGGAGAGCGGACCCCGCTCGATGATCCTTACGCGCGTGGCGTTCTGTTTGGCATGAGCGAGACCACCTCGCGGGCCGAGGTCGCGCGCGCGGTTATGGAAGGGGTCGCGCTGACGCTTGCAGAGGCGCGCGATTGCCTTAGCGCCGCCGGCGCGAAGATCGAGCGCGTCGGCCTCATCGGCGGCGGCGCGAAGAGTTCTTCATGGACGCGCATGATCGCGGCGGCGACCGGCTTTACAATCGTGCGCATGAAGGGCGGCGAAACCGGCCCCGCCTATGGCGCGGCGCGTCTGGCGCGCCTCGCCGCGACCGGCGAGCCGCCCGAAGCCGTCTGCCTGCCCCCCGAAATCGCCGACGTGACCGAGCCGGACCCGAAGCTCGCCGATCTCTTCGCGCGGCAGCGCGAGCGCTTCAAGGCGCTCTACGCTGCGGTCAAGCCGGAGTTCCGGAAGTAGCGACGCGGCAGTTGTCCGCGCTCACGCCGCCGAGGCCTCGATCATCAGGACGTCGAGATGAAACGAGCCGCCCGCTTCAATGGCGAAATGCGCCTTTGTCTCGGCGGAGGCCGCGATCTGCAACGCGCGGATCGCCTTCACATTCTCCTCGGGCGTCTGCATGCGCGCAATCCAGACGGGGAAATCCATCCTCAGGCGCCACGTCCGGCAAGCGTCGAGGGCAAAGCGCGCGCGAGCGAGCGAGTCCAACCATTGCGCGCAGCTGTAATTGCGGACGTGGGAATGGTCGCGCAAGAGTTCGATCGCCTGCAAATGCGTGTCGAACAGCGCCTGGCCTGGAGCGTACACATCGACGAAGACGGCTCGCCCGCCGCGCTTCAACGTGCGGCGCGCTTCCCGAAGTCCGGCCTCGAAGTCGCGCCAGTGATGCGTGGAGAAGCGGCTGGCGACAAAGTCTGAAGTTTCGTCTTCAAACGGGAGTTGCTCGGCCGGAGCTTCCGCGGTCTCGATGTTGCTCAATCCCTTCTCACGCGCCGTCCGCGCCACCGCCGCCAACATCTCGGACGACAGATCCGTCGCAATGACCCGGCGGGCGTAGCGAGCGAGGACATAGGAGACATGGCCGCCGCCGGCGCCAAGATCGAGAGCGAGTTCAGGGCGCGACGCGGACGCGAGCGCTCCAATCGACTCGAGATCGGCCCCCTGACTGTGAACCGCGCTTTCGACATAGGCTTTCGCCCGAGGGCCGAACTGCGCCTCGACGACTCGCTCATGGGCCTTGCTCATCAATAGCTCCCTCCGTCTCGAAGCTTTTGCCTGTTCAATTACACTGTTACAAGACTGAATCTTATCCTATTACAACCACTGCCATGCTCGAAGCGGATCAAAGGCGCCTCCTGGGCGAGTTCGTGCGCGCGCATCGCGAGCGTATGCGGCCAACGACGGCGGCGGACCTCGGGTCTTCGGCGGGAGGAACTTGCGGCCCTCGCCGGCATCAGTGTGACCTGGTGCACGTGGATCGAACAAGGGCGCGCCGCGCAAGCCTCGCCTGAGGCGCTCAGCCGCATCTCACAAGCACTGGCTTTGACGCGCGCCGAACACGACTATCTGTTCAAGCTCGCTGGCCGCGTCGATCCCGAGGGATCGCGCGGGCCTTCCGCGGACGCGCCCCCCTCCCTGATCGCTGCGGTCGAGGCGATCGAATGCCCGGCTTATGGCCTCGATCGCCTCTGGAACGCCTGCTGCTGGAACGAGGCCGCAGCGCGGCTCTTTCGCGGCTGGCTGGACGGCGATTGTCAACGAAATCTCCTCCGGTATGTGTTTCTCGAGCCTGCCGCTCGCGTGCTTATTCCAGACTGGAAAGACAGGGCGCGACGGCTGCTTGCCGAATTTCGCGCGGACTTCGCCGGCGCCTTTCGCGACGCGCAGGTGAGGCTATTCCTCGATACGCTGCGGGGCGAGAGCCAGTTCTTCGCCGAAGCGTGGGACGAGCAGGCGGTTCAAACGCGCGAAGGCGGCCTTCGCCTGTTCAATCATCCTGACGACGGCGCGGTGAGCTTCGTTCAGCACACATTCGCTCCTGCGGAGCGACCTGACTACAAGCTCGTCATCAACACGCCGGTGGATCGCTGAATGGAGGGGCTGCGAACTCCTGGCGCCGCTCGGACGTGGTTCGGGGGCCGCCGCCCCATTTCTTGAGAAATCTTAATCCGCCGGCCAATTTCCGGATAGGCGGGAAGTCGCATGGTCGCTCCATCAACCGCTGATGCGGTCATTTTCGAATTTGGAGCGAGCTCATGTCATTCTCCAGTCTTGCGACCCCGCAGGGGCGGCGCAACACAATCCTCGCCTCGGTGGCGGTCGCGGCGCTTGGCGTCGCTGGCGTCGTCGGCGGGAATACGTTCTCCCCCACTCACCCGGCTTACGCCGCGGCTGTCTCCACCGCCGATCTGCCGCAGAACGCTCCGTCGTTCGCCCCGCTGATCGACCGTGTCAAAGCCTCGGTCGTGTCCGTCAAGGTCAAGATCCCCGCTGAAGACGTTGAAGCTGACGGCGATGGCGCCTCTTCCAGCCAAGGCCAGATGGACAATCTCCCCCCGGAGATCCAGAAGTTCTTCAAGCAGTTCGGCGGCATGCCTAACGGCGGAGCCATGCCCCAGGCCAAGCACCCGATGATGATGGGCGAGGGCTCCGGATTCTTTGTTTCGGCTGACGGCTACATCGTCACCAACAATCACGTCGTGCAGAAGGCCAAGACCGTCACCGTCACCACGCAGGACGGCAAGACGCTCGACGCCAAGGTTGTCGGCACCGACCCGAAGACCGACCTCGCGCTTATCAAGGTGAACGAGGCCGGTGACTATCCCTTCGTCGCCTTCTCCAAGGAAAACCCCCGCATCGGCGATTGGGTCGTGGCGATCGGTAATCCTTATGGCCTCGGCGGCACCGTCACCGCGGGCATCGTCTCGGCCGAAGGCCGCGACATCGGCGATGGGCCCTACGACCGCTTCATCCAGATCGACGCTCCCATCAACCGGGGCAACTCGGGAGGCCCGACCTTCAACATGAAGGGTGAGGTCGTCGGCGTGAACACCGCCATCTACTCGCCATCGGGCGGCAGCGTCGGCATCGGCTTCGCGATTCCCTCGACCACGGCGGACAGCGTCATCGGCCAGCTCGAGCACGGCGGCGTCGTTCCGCGCGGCTATCTCGGCGTGAACATCCAGCCGGTGACCAAGGACATGGCCGAGGCCATCGGAATGAAGAGCGACAAGGGCGCGATCGTCGCCGAGGCTATGCCGGGCACGCCGGCTGCCGAAGCGGGCCTCAAGGCTGGCGACGTGATCACCAAGCTGAACGGCCAGGTCGTCGATGACGCGTCGGACCTCACCCGCCGCATCGGTTCCTTCAAGCCCAGCGACAAGGTCGAACTGACCTACATGCGCGATGGAGCCGAGAAGACTGCCCAGATCACGCTGGCCGACCAGAAGAATGCGACCGTCGCCAAGGCTGACAGCTCGCAAACGAAGGACCACGGCGCGACCCTCGGCATCCAGATCGCTCCGGCGAAGGACATCGCGGGCGCAGGCGACAAGGGCGTCGCCATCGTCGGCGTCGATCCGAACGGAACGGCCGCCGAGCAGGGCCTGGCCGCTGGCAACGTCATCCTCGATGTTTCGGGCAAGCCGGTGTCGACGGCCGATGATGTGAAGTCCGGGATCGAGAGCGCGAAGAGCCAGGGCAAGAAGGCGGTCATGATGCGGATCCAGACCGCTGACGGAGCGCGCTTCGTGGCCGTCCCGTTCCCCAAGGCGTAAAACCGAATCTTACGCCCGACGGGACGGGCGGCGGCGCGCTTTCTGGGAGGGTAGCGCGCCGCCGCTTCGACCCGTGGTTGCGAAAAGCCGGCTCGCCGGTCCTCCCAAAACCACTCCAACGCCGGGGCCTCGCGCCCCGGCGTTGCTGTTTTTAGGCCGACTTCGCGTGGCCGCCGCTCAGCCAAGGATTCGCCCGCAACATCGACCGCAATTGGGAGCTTCTCGCGCCCTTCGCCGGGATGAAGGTGACCGTCCCGGCGCTTTACATCGCGGGCGACCGCGACCTCGTCGTCCGCTTCCGCGGCGCGCCTGAGCTCATCGCCAATCTGACGAAGTTTGTCCCGAACCTGCGCAAGACGATCATGCTCCCCGGCTGCGGCCACTGGACGCAGCAGGAGCGGGCGAGCGAGGTCAATGCGGCGCTGATCGAATTTCTTCGCGAGGTCGGCTAGGGCAAGACGCGCTCGAATAGATCGTCACCGCGAGGAGCGCCGTACGCGCGATGCGGCGATCCAGGGATCGTATCGCGCCTGGGAGCCTTGGATTGCTTCGCTCCGCTCGCAATGACAACGGCGGTTCGGCCGAATCGCTCCCCGCCCTCGTCATGGGGCGCCGACGCTGATCACGCGGAAGGTCAGAAGCTCGCCGTCCTCCTCGCGCAGCGACACGTACTCGCCGGCCTTGAAGGCGTGGTCGCCGAAGCGGAAGCCTTCCTCCTCGGTGTCGTCCCTGCGTCCTCCCTTCCATTCGAAGGCCCAGGTCGATCCGCCGGGGCCGCGGGCGCGATGAACAAGCAGGCCGCGCATCGCCGGCTCGGCGCCCCAAAAGCGGTGCGCGAAACATTCGCCGCGATGGTGCTTCCAGGCATCGAGATCGATATGGCCGTCGGGGGTCAGGGGCGCAACGAAATCATAGCCGTGGCGGATCGAGCCTTCAGGAAACTCCTTCGAACGCGCGGCGTTCAACGTCACCTTGCGTAGCGCGGCATGATTTGGCGAGGCCATGAATCCATCCTCCCTTTGCCTCGGCTCTTCCACGCGAGCCGTTGAGCCCTCCAACCTCTATATCGGGTCAGACGCGTTCGAGCGCCAGCGCCGCCCCCTGGCCGACGCCAACGCACATCGTGGCAAGCGCGTAACGGCCCCCGCGCCGCTTGAGCTCGAGCGCTGCGGCGCCGGCGAGACGCGCCCCCGACATGCCCAGCGGATGGCCGAGCGCGATCGCTCCGCCGTTCGGATTGACATGGTCCGAGTCGTCCGCAAGCCCAAGCCCGCGCAGGCAAGCAAGCGCTTGCGAAGCGAACGCCTCGTTGAGCTCGACGACCTCGAAGCTCGTTGGCTTGAGCTTCAGCCGCTCCGTTAGCTTGCCGACGGCCGGGATCGGACCGACGCCCATCACGCGCGGCGCCACGCCGGCCGTGGCGTAGCCAAGGATGCGCGCGATCGGCGTGAGCCCGTGTGCTTCGGCCGCTTGGCCCGAGGCGATGATGAGCGCCGCCGCGCCGTCATTGACGCCGGACGCATTGCCCGCTGTCACGCTGCCTCCGTCGCGAACGATGCCGCCGAGCTTGGCCAGCGCCTCGAGCGTCGTGTCGGCGCGCGGATGCTCATCCGTCTCGACCCGGTTCACGTTTCCCTTGCGGTCCTTGATCTCGACCGCGACGATTTCCTGATCGAACGTCCCCTTCGCCTGGGCCGCCGCAGCCCGCTTTTGCGAGCGCAGCGCGAACGCGTCCTGGTCGGCGCGAGAGACCTGATATTCGTCGGCGACGTTCTCAGCCGTCTCCGGCATCGAATCGACGCCATAGAGCTTCTTCATCGCGGGATTGACGAAGCGCCAGCCGATGGTGGTGTCGAAAACTTCCGCTGACCGCTGAAACGGCGTTTGAGCCTTGCCCATGACGAACGGCGCCCGGGTCATCGATTCCGCGCCGCCCGCGATTGCGAGCCCGATCTCGTCCGCTTTAATCGCTCGCGCTGCGGCCGCGACTGCCTCCATGCCCGAGGCGCAGAGGCGATTGACGGTCGCGCCGGGAACGGACGCGGGCAAGCCCGCGAGCAGAAGCGCCATGCGCGCGAGGTTGCGATTGTCCTCCCCCGCCTGATTGGCGCAGCCCAGGAAGACTTCGTCGATTTTATCGCCAAGGCCGGGATGACGGCGCATGAGCTCGCGGATCGGCGCCGCGGCGAGATCATCGGCGCGGACGTTGGCCAGCGCGCCGCCAAAGCGGCCGATCGGCGTGCGCACATAGTCGCAAATGAAGGCTTCGGTCATGGGCGCGGCTCTGCCGGGCCTAACCCCTCGTTCCATTCCGCCATTGTCGCCTCCATGGACTGGCGTCTACTATAGACGTTTGCGCCGCGCGGCGGCGACAAGCAATTGAGGGAGGAGGGTCCATGCCGGAGGCTTCGGTTTCGTCTCAGCCGGTTCTCTTGGACAAGCTCGAGGGCGGCGTGCTGACGCTGACTCTCAACCGGCCCGAGCGGCTGAACGCCCTCAACGCCGCTCTCATCGAAGCGCTGTCGGCGGGAATTCAGCGCGCGCGGGCGGAGCCGGAATGTCGCGCCGTTCTCATCACTGGCGCGGGCCGGGGCTTTTGCGCCGGGGCGGACCTCGCCAACCGCGCTTTCGCACCCGGCGACGGCCGACCGGACCTGGGCCAAGCGCTCGAAAAGGGCTTGAACCCGATCATTCGCGGCATCCGCGATCTGCCAAAGCCGGTCGTCTGCGCCGTCAACGGCCCGGCGGCTGGAGCGGGGGCCAATATCGCGCTGGCCTGCGACATCGTCCTCGCGGCGAAATCGGCTCAGTTCCTGCAGGCTTTCGCCCGCATTGGCCTCATTCCGGACGCGGGCGGCACTTTTGTTCTGCCCCGGCTCATCGGCGACGCGCGCGCCCGCGCGCTGATGATGCTGGCCGAGCCGATCGGGGCCGAGCGGGCTGAGGCGATAGGCATGATCTATCGCGCCGTCGACGACGAGGACCTGATGGGGGAGGCGCACACAGTCGTCGAGCGACTTGCGGCGGGCGCGACACAGGCGCTGGGCCTCATCAAGCGCGCGCTGGCGGCTTCGCCCGCCAATGGCTTGGACGCTCAGCTCGACCTCGAGCGCGACTTGCAGCGCGAGGCCGGAGGAGGGGACGAGTATTTGGAAGGGGTCCGCGCCTTCCTGGACAAAAGGCCGGCGAGCTTCCGCAGGAAGCCGCCTGAGGCGTGAGCAGCAGCCGCTTGTCTTGCGGCTCAAAAAAAACCCGCCGCGGATGAACGCGGCGGGCTGCCCTAAAATCCGGCGGTCGATTGATTCAGTTTTCAGTTCGAGCCGGTGTTCGCCGCCGGCTGCGACTCCGCCGTCTGAGGCGTGTCCGGCGTCGTCTGTTGTGACTGCGCCATCGGCTGATCGTTCTGCGCCGACGTCTTATTGAATTCGCAGGCCAGCGCCGGTGCAACGAGGGCCGCCGCGAAGCTCAATCCCAACACCACTTTCACAAGCTTGGAGCGCATGAGTACCTCCGTCCTGGTCCCCAGGTTGCGCCAGTCTAGCACCGCCTCAGCGCGGCGCAAGCAGGGGCTGAGACCTGCGCCGTCTGAGCCCGAAGGATGCCGGTTTGAGGAACGAAGCTCCGCCCGGGCCAACAATAGCGAGGCGCGACAATGCGTTAGGGACAGTGACCGCCAGCAAGGGCGCTCCGCCAAACTCGCCGAGCCATAAGAGCCTTGGCGCGGATCACAGGATATTTGATGATTCGCGCCAAGCCCGGCTCATCGGTCTTATACCGAGACTCGGAGATCATGACCGACAGGCCCAATCCCGAAGGCCGATCGACATGATCCGCCGGGGCTGGTTGATGAGCTTGTTCCATGCATCGCAGCAGTGATCGACGATGTCGTCGAAGGATTTGAAGATCCGATTTGAGAGCCAGTTGTCGCGCAAGAATTGCCAGATGTTTTCCTGCGGGTTCAGCTCCGGGCACTTTGCCGGGAACGGGATCAGCGTGATGTTGGATGGCGCGATGAGCCTGTCCGACAGATGCCAGCCGGCCTGATCGACCAGCAGCACGGCGTGCGCTCCCGGCGCGATCTGGGTGGCGATTTCGGCGAGATGGAGGTTCATCGCCTCCGTGTTGCAGCGTGGCATGACCAGGGCCGCGCCTTTGCCGTCCTTGGGACAGATCGCGCCGAAGATATAAGCTGAGGCGGTTCGCTGATCTTTGGGAGCGCTTGGACGCGCGCCGCGCTTGGCCCAACGGCGGGTGATCTTGTTCTTCTGGCCGACGCGCGCCTGGTCGGCGAACCAGACCTCTATGGCGCTGGGCTCGACGTCCTTCTCGCGCCCGATCGCTTCCAGGCGCGCGGAAAAGCTTTTTTAAAATCCTCGATCGCGCCTGCGGCCTGAGCGTAATGGCGAGGCCGGGCCGATAGCTTGCGATAACCCATGGCGCGCAATTGGCGGCTCAACGTCTGCTTGGCGACGACGACGCGGAATTCTTCGAAAACCCATTGGCAGAGATCCACGATCCGCCAGCGCACGACCCCATGAACCGCCGGAATCGGGCCGCTCTCGATGATCGCGGCGAGCCCCGCCCGATGCGTGTCGTTAAGCCGGGATGGCTGTCCAGGCGGCTTGCGGTCGATCAGGCCGTCCGGCCCCTGGGCGTTGAACTTCATCACCCAGTCGCGAACGATCTGGAGCGTCACCCCGCCGATCCTGGCCGCTTGCGTGCGCGTCGCCCCTTCGTAAATCGCCGCCAGCGCCAAAAGCCGGCGCGCCTGCGGCCCGTCCTTCGATCGCTTCGCCGACGACCTCACCATCTGCGCATCAAAATCAGCCCGGAGCGGAATGGGCATGGCGAACCTCCTTCGTTCACCACCTTGAATCAGAACTCAACCAATTCGGGAATCCCCATCCGAGTCATGCCTTCAGAGACTTGGTATTAAGCGTGCGCTTGCGAACGACGAATTGCGTCGTATACGGCGAACGGCGTCGCGGGCATGTCGATGTGCTCGATGCGATAGGCGCGCCAGAGCGCGTCGGCGACCGCGTTCATCACCGCTGGCGTTGATCCGATAGATCCAGCTTCGCCGGCTCCTTTGAGGCCCATCGGGTTGGTCGTCGACGGCACGTTGCGCGTTTCGAAATCGAACGCCGGCAGATTGTCGGCGCGAGGCATGCAATAGTCGAGGAAGCTCGCGGTCAAAAGTTGGCCGTCGCTATCGAACACCGCGCGCTCCATCAGCGCTTGGCCCGCGCCTTGGGCGATGCCGCCATGGACCTGCCCCGCAAGGAGCAGGGGGTTCAACGTGAATCCGAAGTCGTCGACGACTGTGTAGCGGATGATCGCTGTTTCCCCTGTGTCCGGATCGATCTCGACCTCGCACGCGTGGGTGCCGTTTGGGTAGGTCGCGCTCGGCGGAACAAACGACTGGATCGCCATCACTTTTTCCGCCGTGGCGGCAGGAAGGGCGGCGATCTCGGCGTAGGAGATGGCGCGATCGGTCCCGGCGATGCGCACTTTGCCGTCGGCGATCTCCAAGTCGGCGACCGCGGCCTCGAGCTTATCGGCCGCCAACTCCTTCAGCGAAGCGGCCAGGGTTTCCGAGGCGCGGGAAACCATCACAGCCCCGATGGGGATCGATCGCGATCCGCCGGTCCCGTTGCCGGTCGGAATCCGATCGGTGTCGCCCTGCACGACCTTGATGCGGTCAATTGGCACGTCGAGATATTGGGAGACGATCTGGGCGTAAGCGGTTTCGTGGCCCTGTCCGGTGGACTGAGTGCCGATGAGCACGGTGAAATCGCCGTTCCGCTCGAGCCCGACCGAGCCTTCCTCGCCCTCGCCCCAGGCGGTGCATTCGATGTAGCTCGCAAAGCCAAAGCCACGGATCTTGCCGCGCGCCCGCGCCTCCTCCACGCGCTTCGTGAAACTCGCATAGTCGGCCTTCTTCAGGCAGCCGCGCATGGCGCCTTCGAAATCGCCCACGTCGTAATCGCGATCGGTATGCGTGTGATAGGGCATCTGTTCGGGCTTGACGAAGTTGCGCGCGCGCAACTCTTCGGGCGCGATGCCGAGCTTGTGCGCGCAGGCATCGACCAGCCGCTCGAGCACGTAAGCCGCCTCCGGCCGCCCCGCGCCGCGATAGGCGTCGACCGGAACCGTATGGGTGTAGATTCCACGAACGCGCGCGTAGAGCGCGTCGATGTGGTAGGAGCCAGTCGCCATCGACGCGCCGAGCCAGGGAATGTATGGCGCGAACATCGAGAGATAGGCGCCGAGATTGCCGAGGATGTCGACCCGGAGCGCGAGGAAGCGCCCAGCCGAATCGAGCGCCATCTCCGCCGTCGTCACATTGTCGCGCCCCTGCGCATCGCCGACAAAATGCTCGCTGCGGTCGCCGAGCCAGCCGACTGAACGTCCGAGTCGCCTCGCCGCCTCGAGAACGAGCGGATATTCGCGATACAGCATGTTTTTGGTGCCGAAGCCGCCACCTACGTCTTGGGTGACGACGCGCAGGTTCGCGCTTGGGACCTTGAGGATTTTGGCGACGAGCCCTTGCAGGATATGGACGCCCTGGCTCCCGACGTTGAGCACGAACCGGCCGGACTGCGCGTCATATTCGCCAACGGCTGAGCGCGGCTCCATATAGTTGGCGACCGCTCGCGGGTTGACGATCTTGATGCGAATTGTGTGCGCCGCGCTCGCGAACGCCTTATCCGCCGCCTGTTTGTCGCCGATATGGGTGTCGTAAGCGGTGTTGCCGGGCGCGCCGGCGAAGACAAGGGGCGCTTGAGGCCGAACGGCCTCCTCGAGGTCGATGGCGGCGGGAAGGTCTTCCCACGTGACGCTGATCAGTTCGGCCGCGTCGCGGGCCTGCGCGGTTGTATCGGCGATCACCATCGCAATGATGTCGCCGACGTGCTGGGCTTCGTCCGAAGCCATCACCGGATAAGGCTTGAGCGGCGTGCTCGAGCCGTCGGAGTTCTCGACCGGAGCAAGGCAGGGCAAGCCGCCGAGGTCGGCAAAATCGCTGGCAAGGTAGACCGCGCGAACGCCGGGAGCGGCGCGCGCCGCTCCGATATCATCAATCTGGAACTTCGCATGCCCGTAAGGGCTACGTAGAAACACCGCCTTGAGTTCGGCCATATCAACCGCATCAGAGGCGTACTTGCCCCGCCCACTGACAAACCGAATGTCCTCGACGCGCTTGACGCTCTGACCCACTCCGAATTGCGTTGGCTTCATATTCATAGGTCGTCATGTCCTTTGGCGGTCAATGGCGTCTTCATCGGACGGCGCTGAGCCCTTACTAGTCGAAACTTGGGCCATCGCGAAGGCCCACGACGATCGAGCCGGCGCACAAGGTTGTCCAGGCTCCGGTGGCCAAGCAACGCGCGGCTTGCTATCACGGCGCCCGAAAGCGGCTGGAGGCAAAGACATTTCCATGCGCAAGGGCGCGATCGTACGCAAGACCAAGGAGACGAGCATCGAGGTCGGCCTCGACCTCGATGGGTCGGGCCTTGCCGATGTCACGACTGGCGTCGGCTTTTTTGATCATATGCTCGATCAGCTGGCGCGTCACTCCCTCATGGACATCAAGATACGCGCCGAGGGCGATCGCCACATCGACGATCATCATACGGTTGAGGACGTGGGCATTGCGCTCGGCCAGGCGCTCATGACCGCGCTCGGCGACAAGCGGGGCCTGACCCGCTACGCCCATTGCCTCTTGCCCATGGACGAAACGTTGACCCGGGTGGCGATCGACGTTTCGGGCCGGCCATTCCTCGTCTTCCGGACCGAGTTTCCGACAGAAAAAATCGGCGATTTCGACACGCAACTTGTGCGCGAGTTTTTCCAGGCGTTCGCCGGAAATGGCGGGCTCACGTTGCACATTGAAACGCTTTACGGCTCGAACAGCCATCACATCGCTGAATCGTGCTTCAAAGGCGTCGCCCGCGCGCTTTGCGACGCGGTCGCCATCGATGCGCGCCAGGCCGAGCGGATCCCGTCGACGAAGGGCGCGCTTTAGCGCGAACATGCGATGAGCGTCGCCATCATCGACTATGGTTCGGGCAATTTGCACTCGGCGCGAAAGGCCTTCGAGCGCGCCGCGCGCGAGACCGGCTTGAACTGTGAGATTAGCGTCACCGCGCGTCCCGAGGATGTGCTCGCCGCCGACCGTGTCGTCCTGCCGGGAGTGGGCGCATTCGCCGACTGCCGGCGCGGACTCGACGGCGTTTCCGGAATGGTCGAAGCGATGGGCGAGGCGGTGCGCCAGCATGGTCGACCGTTCCTGGGCATCTGCGTCGGCGCGCAGCTGATGGCGACTCGAGGCCTCGAGCATGAAGTGGTCAACGGCTTGAACTGGATTAAGGGGGACGTCGCCGCGATCAAGCCGAGCAATCCGGAGCTCAAGATCCCGCATATGGGATGGAACACCCTCGACCCGCGGCGGAGCCATCCGCTCCTTGAGGGCGTAAGCATCGGGCCGAGCGGCCTGCACGCCTATTTCGTCCACTCTTATCAATTGTATACGGAAGACTCCGATGACCTCATCGCGACGGCCGATTACGGCGGCCCGGTGACTGCGGTCGTC
The DNA here is from genome assembly GCA_963836695.1 of uncultured Alphaproteobacteria bacterium. Lineage (GTDB taxonomy): Bacteria > Pseudomonadota > Alphaproteobacteria > Rhizobiales > Beijerinckiaceae > Roseiarcus. The sequence goes on along the minus strand of CAWIKX010000010.1, from coordinate 199,759 downwards.
GCTCGCGACAACATCGCAGGCACCCAGTTTCACCCGGAAAAGAGCCAGACGCTCGGCCTCCGGCTGATCGCCAATTTTCTCAAGTGGCACCCGTGATCCTGTTCCCCGCGATCGATCTCAAAGACGGCCAGTGCGTTCGCCTCGTCCACGGCGACATGGCGAGTGCGACGATCTTCAACTCTGATCCCGCGGCGCAGGCCAAGGCGTTTGTCGCCCAGGGGTTCAACTATCTTCACGTCGTCGATCTTGACGGGGCCTTCGCTGGCAAGCCCATGAACGCCGGAGCCGTTCGAGGCATTCTCGGCGGCGTCACCGTCAAGCTGCAGCTCGGCGGCGGAATCCGCGACATGAAAACGGTGCGTGGCTGGCTTGAAAGCGGCGTCACCCGAGTCATCATTGGAACCGCAGCGGTGCGCGATCCAGACTTTGTTCGCGAGGCGGCGCGCCTCTATCCGGGCCGGATAGCGGTTGGCGTCGACGCCCGCGACGGAATCGTCGCAATCGAAGGCTGGGCGAAGACGTCTGACATGTCGGCTCTCGATCTCGCGCGCCGGTTTCAGGACGCGGGTGTCGCGGCGATCATCTATACCGACATCGCGCGTGACGGCGCGCTCGCGGGCCTCAACGTGGAAAGCACGATCGCGCTCGCCGACAAGCTCGAGATTCCGGTGATCGCCTCGGGCGGTTTCGCCTCGATCGAGGACGTCCAGCGCCTGATTGAGCCCGATTGCGCGCGTCTCGCGGGCGCGATCGTCGGGCGCGCGCTGTACGACGGACGGCTTGATCCACGTGCGGCCCTAACCTTGCTCCGGGCGGCCGGGCGAGCGGAACGGCCGGCGGGGTTGGTGCCGTGACCCTCAAGGCCCGTGTCATCCCCTGCCTCGACGTCAAGGACGGCCGCGTCGTGAAGGGCGTAAACTTCGTCAATCTGCGCGACGCCGGCGATCCGGTCGAGAGCGCGATCGCCTACGACCGAGCGGGCGCGGACGAACTGTGCTTCCTGGACATCACGGCAAGCCACGAAGATCGCAGCATCCTGCTCGACGTGGTCAGACGCACGGCGGAGGTCTGCTTCATGCCGTTGACGGTCGGGGGCGGAGTCCGCAGGACTGACGACATCCGCAACCTGTTGCTCGCCGGCGCAGACAAAGCCTCGATCAATTCGGCGGCGGTCGCCGACCGCAACATCGTGCGCCAGGCCGCCGAGAAGTTTGGCGCCCAGTGCGTCGTCGTCGCGATCGACGCCAAGCGGGTATCAGCGCCCGGCGAAGCGCCCCGTTGGGAGGTCTTCACCCATGGCGGCCGACGGCCGACGGGGATCGAAGCGATCGGCTACGCGCGCGAGGTCGCCGATCTCGGCGCGGGCGAGATCCTGTTGACCTCGATGGATCGCGACGGGTCCAAAAAGGGCTTCGATCTGGAGCTGACCCGAGCCGTCGCGGACGCAGTCGCCATTCCGGTCATCGCCTCAGGCGGCGTCGGCCAGCTCGACCATCTCGTTGACGGCGTGCGGAAAGGTCACGCAAGCGCTGTGCTTGCCGCCTCGATCTTCCACTTCGGCGAATTCACGGTCCGGCAGGCGAAGGAGCGCATGGCCGATGCAGGGATCCCCGTGCGACTCGACTGACCCACGCCAGTGTACGCTCGGCGCCCTGCGCGCTAAGGTTTGAGCCCGTTTCATAGGAGAGGCCTGATGCCCGGCGCGGGCGATCAAACGCACTTCGGCCGACGCACCGTTCGCTTAGACGAAAAGCAGAGTTCTGGTGAACGACGTGTTCCACAGCGTCGCCCGTCGATATGACCTCATGAACGACCTGATGTCGTTCGGCCTGCATAGGGCTTGGAAGGACGCTCTCGTGGCGAAGGTGCGGCCCTCGCTCAACCGCCCTTTTTCTCACATCGATGTCGCGGGCGGCACGGGCGACGTCGCTGCCCGGGTGGCGAAGGCGGGCGGCCCGCTGACCGAGGTTACAGTCGTCGACGTCAATGCAGAGATGCTCCGGGTCGCGGAAAAGCGTGCGGCGAGGCGCCCATACGCCAACCGGCTGCGATTTATCGAAGGCAACGCGGAGGCTCTCACGCTCCCCGACGCACGCTTCGACGCCTATACAATCGCGTTCGGCATCCGCAACGTGCCGCGGATCGAGGACGCCCTCAAAGAAGCGCACCGCGTGCTCAAGCGCGGCGGCCATTTCCTATGCCTGGAATTTTCGCGCGTTGATTTGCCTGTGATGGACCGAGTGTACGACGCCTATTCCTTCGCCGCCATTCCGGCCATTGGCCAGGTGGTGACGGGCGACGGCGGCGCGTATCGGTATCTTGTCGAGTTGATCCGCAAGTTCCCTCCTCCAGAGCGATTTGCGGAGATGATCGTCACGGCCGGCTTCGGGCGCGTAGACTTCACCCGTTTGAGCGGGGGCGTCGTCGCGATCCACTCGGGCTGGAAGCTCTGAGTCATGGGAATTCTGTCGTCGTTCGGCCACGTCCTGAGGCTGACGCGCGCTTCGTTCGTTTTCGCGCGTGAAGGGGCGTTCGTAGGCGTCGATGCGGCGTCGCTCCCGCCGGTGCTGAGGCTGCCGCTCGCGCTCGCCAACTTGATTGCGAAGCGCGACGGCGACGGTCTCGCGGGTCTCTCCCGGGCGATCGACCGGCTGGGGCCGTCCTACGTCAAGCTTGGGCAATTCCTCTCCACACGTCCCGACATTGTCGGCGGCAAAGTCGCCTTGGAGCTTGAGCGGCTGCAGGACCGCGTCGCGCCAATGAGTTGGGATGCGGCTGTAGCGATCGTCGAGGCCTCGTTCGCCGCAAAGATCGATACGCTGTTCGTAAGCTTCGGCGAGCCGGTGGCGGCTGCTTCAATCGCCCAAGTGCATCGCGCCGAGGTGAAAACCGACGAAGGTTTGCGGCCAGTCGCGGTGAAAGTTCTGCGGGCGGGAACGGAAAGGCGGTTTGCGCGCGACCTTTCCGACATGGCCTTCGCCGCCCGGTTCGCCGAGAGCCTGGCGCCGGAGTTCCGTCGCTTGCGGCTCGCCCAGGTCGTCGAGACGCTCGCCCGCTCCGTGCGCATGGAGATGGATTTCCGGCTCGAAGCCGCCGCGGCGTCGGAGTTCGTCGAAAACTCCAGGGATGATCCAGAGATTCGGGCGCCCGTGGTCGACTGGAAACGCACCACGCGCGAAGTAATGACAATGGAATGGATCGAGGGGGTCCCCCTGGCCGACCCCGACCGCCTGACCGAGCTCGGATTTGATCCACGCGCGCTGGCGCGCACTTTGATTCAGGCATTCCTCCGCACCGCGCTGCGCGACGGATTCTTCCACGCCGACATGCACCAGGGCAATTTTTTCGTCGACGGCGAAGGGCGAATAGTCGCCGTCGATTTCGGCATCATGGGGCGGCTTGGGCGCAAAGAGCGTCGGTTCCTGGCGGAGATCCTCTATGGATTCATCCGCCGAGACTATCTCAAGGTGGCCCAGGTCCATTTCGAGGCGGGGTACGTGCCGCGCGTCTATCGGGTCGAAGATTTCGCCCAGGCGCTGCGCGCAATCGGAGAACCGATTCATTCCCGCACCGCCGATCAGATCTCGATGGCCAAGCTGTTGACGCTCTTGTTCGAGATCACTTCGTTGTTTGACATGACGACCAGGATCGAGCTCGTGATGCTGCAAAAGACCATGGTCGTCGTGGAAGGGGTGGCGCGAAAGCTCGACCCGCAGTTGAACATGTGGTCGACGGCCGAACCGGTGGTCGGAGCTTGGATCGCGGACAACCTGGGCCCGGTCGGGCGGATCGAGGACGCTGGGCGGATGCTGTCATCTATCGGCGGATTCCTTGCCGACGCCCCGGGGCGCTTGGAGCAAATCGCGGACCGGCTTGAGAAGAGACTGGAGAGCGACAGCGAGAAGGAACTTGCCAAAGTCGTTCCCGAGCTCAGCTTACGGTTGGGGTTTATCTTCGTTGTCACAGGATTTTTATTGGCGATCCTGGCCTTTGCGGCGTACCGCTGGGTCCGGTAGCGCTCCGAACCTCCCCGCGCGGCGGGAGGAGGGCCATGGCCGATTTGAGGCGGCCGCCCCGAACTGACAACCCTCGAACCAGCCGGCTACAGTCGCGCGCCGGGAATACCACAATTGTGATAATTGCCATTTCGTTAATGTTCGTGCCATTCCTCTGTCGGCGTTGGTGGCATTAAAGAGTTGCCGACGTACCGACGGGCCCGAGGGGAGCGAGCGGAATGAGAACGAGAATGGGCGTTTCGCGCGTCGTCCGCCTAACTTCCTTTGTGTCAGCCGCTGACGTAAAGGCCGAAAGGGGTTAGGGCGTCGCCAATGAGTGGCATCCCCTTTTCGCGCGCCCGTATTCTCCTAATCATAAGTGGGGGAATCGCAGCGTACAAGTCACTCGAGTTGATTCGTCGGCTCAAGGACCGCGGCGCGACCGTCCGTGTCGTTATGACTTCAGCGGCCCGGGAATTCATTTCCCCTCTTTCCGCGGCGACCCTGAGCGGGCAGTCCGTCCGCGACGATCTGTTCAGCCTGACGGATGAAGCGGAGATCGGCCATATCGAACTGTCACGCGCCGCGGACCTCATCGTGGTAGCGCCAGCAAGCGCGAACATCCTGGCCCGCATGGCCGCTGGTCTTGCCGACGATATGGGGACCACCGTGTTGCTCGCGACCGACAAACGCGTGCTCGTGGCCCCGGCGATGAACGTCAGGATGTGGCTGCACCCGGCGACCCGCCGCAATCTCGACCGCCTCAAGGAGGACGGCGTTCTATTCGTCGGTCCCGAATCAGGGTCGATGGCCTGCGGCGAATTTGGTCCTGGCCGGATGGCCGAGCCTCCGGCGATCGTCGAGGCGATCGAGCACGCCCTGACCGCCGAAGCGGGCTCCGGCGCTGCGCTCCACGATTCGCCAGGTGATTCGGGTCCGCTCAGTGGACGACATGTGATTGTCACTTCGGGTCCCACCTATGAGCCGATAGACCCGGTCCGGTTCCTGGGAAACCGGTCTTCTGGACGCCAGGGCCATGCAATTGCGCAAGCCGCGATTGGCGCCGGCGCAAGAGTGACGCTGGTAACGGGCCCGGTTGGGCTTTCGGATCCAGTCGGCGCCGAAGTTGTTCACGTCGGTTCGGCGCGTGATATGCGGGAAGCTGTCGAAACCGCGCTGCCGGCCGATGCGTTCATTGCGGCAGCCGCGGTTGCCGACTGGCGCGCAGAAAACATCGCCAGCCAAAAGATCAAAAAGAGCGCCACTAGAGTCTGCAACGCTACGCCTCGTCGAGAATCCGGATATACTTGCTGAAGTCGCAAAGAAAGCGACAATGCGGCCGGCGGTTGTGATTGGCTTCGCTGCTGAAACCGAGAACATTATGGCGAACGCGATGGCCAAATTGCGGCGCAAAGGTTGCGATCTGATCATAGCCAATAGTGTCGCGGAAGGCACATCGACATTCGGGGGTGAAACCAACCAGGTCCAGGTGATCGACGCGCTTGGCGTCGAGTCCTGGCCGCCGATGACGAAAACCGAAGTTGCAAAAGGCATTATCCGGCGCCTCGCCGTTGAATTGGCGAAGCACCAATGATCACGATTGGTTACCATCGATTACCACATAGTGAGGGGTTGCAATTGCCCAGCTATGAGAGTGAGGATGCCTCTGGGATGGATCTCGTGGCGGCTGTGCCGGCGGGCGAAGAGGTCGTCCTGGCCCCTGGGTCGCGGGCGTTGATCGCGACTGGGATGGCGATCGAGTTGCCAAAGGGATTTGAAGCACAGATCCGGCCCCGGTCAGGGTTGGCTTTGAAGGATGGGGTGACGGTCCTCAACAGTCCGGGGACTATCGACGCTGATTATCGCGGCGAAATTGGTGTCATTCTCGTCAATTTTGGGGACAAGCCCTTTGTCGTTCGGCGTGGCGCGCGAATAGCGCAACTCGTCGTTTGCTCTGTGGAACGTGTCGCTCTCATTTCGAGCGCGCGTCTCACTTCGAGCGTCCGTGGCTCAAATGGATTCGGTTCCACCGGGCGTTCATCGTAGGAGGTATGATATGAACCTATTGTCGCGACGGAGCGTTCTCGCCATCGCAGCAGTCGTCGATGTCGCGTTGCATTCGCGCTCGGCGCCGGTCGCGGCCAAAGCTTTGGCCGCGCGTCACAAATTGCCCCCCCGTCACCTGGAGACTCTGCTCCAGGGCCTGGTTCACGCCAAAATCCTCAAGGGCGTGCGCGGGCCGCGAGGCGGCTATGAGTTGGCGCGCGAGCGCCGGCGCATCACCGTGGGCGAGATCGTGCGCACTGCGATGTCACTGAGCACGGCCGACCCGGACGATCTGGGGGCAAACTCGGTGCTGCTTGAGCGGGTGATCGATCCGGCAGTACGCAGGGCCGGCGAAACCTTCCTTGGCAATCTCGACGCGATCACCGTCGAACAGATGTGCGAGACGGCCGAGAAGACGCATGTGCTCGACGACGAGAAGGTCAGCGGCGATTTCGCCATCTGACCCAGTTATTTCCTGCGTTGTCTAGTTGCGTGCCGTATAAAATGTTACTGTCGGGTCGCGCTTAACGGCGCGGCCCGGCGAACATTTTGGAGTACGGCCAATGACGGATGCAGGCGTTGCGCGGCAAAAACCGGGCCGCGGGCGGATTTACGCGTCGATCACCGATACGATCGGCGATACCCCACTCGTTAGCATCGACCGGATCGGCAAGGAGAAGGGCGTTGTCGCACGTCTTCTCGCCAAGCTCGAATTCTTCAATCCGATCTCCAGCGTCAAGGACCGCATTGGCGTTTCGATGATCGACGCGCTCGAGGCGGAGGGCAAAATCTCGCCCGGACGCGGCGTTCTGGTCGAGCCGACGTCCGGCAACACCGGCATTGCGCTGGCCTTCGTCGCGGCGGCGCGCGGCTATCGGCTGATTCTGGTGATGCCGGAATCCATGTCGGTCGAGCGCCGTAAGATGCTGGCGTTGCTTGGGGCCGAATTGGTTCTCACACCCGCCGCTCAGGGGATGAAGGGCTCGATCGCCAAGGCGCATGAGATCATCGAAGCGACGCCCGGCGCGGTCATGCCGCAGCAATTCGAAAACCCCGCCAACCCCGACATCCACCGTCGCACGACAGCGGAGGAGATCTGGAACGATACGAACGGCGAGGTCGACATCGTCGTCTCGGGCGTCGGGACCGGCGGGACGATCAGCGGGGTCGGAGAGGTCCTGAAGGCGCGCAAGCGGAGCGTGCGCATGGTCGCGGTCGAACCGGAGGATTCGGCGGTCCTCTCGGGAGGCGCCCCAGGCCCGCACAAGATTCAGGGGCTCGGCGCGGGCTTCATTCCCGCCATTCTGGACCGCAGCGTGATCGACGAGATCGTCGTCGTCGGCAATCAGACCGCCTTCGACACCGCGAGGCTCGTGGCGCGCATCGAAGGAATTCCGGTCGGCATCTCTTCCGGCGCCGCCGTCGCCGCGGCGATTGACGTCGGTCGCCGGCCGGAGAACGCGGGCAAGATGATCGTGATCATCATCCCATCGTTCGCCGAGCGCTATCTGTCGACGGCGCTATTCGAAGGCCTCTGAGCGCTTCCGCCGGTTGATTGGCTGCACGAGAAGCGGACAAATCTCGATCCAAGACGAGGCGCGGGCGGATGCCCGCGCCTTTCTGTGCGCCCGATCGGCCTAACGCCGGAACGCGCCGCCATGGAACCCGCCGCCATGGACGCCGCCGCCATGATAGCGGCCGCCATGGAAACCGGCGCCGCCACGGTAGCCGCCGCCATGGAAACCGGCGCCGCCATGGTAGCCGCCGTGATAACCGCCGCGGTAGTAGCCACGATTGTAATAGCCCGCGCGCCGATAGACGCCGCCCCGGTAGCCGTATCCGCCATAATAACCACCGCCGCCGCCATAATAGCCGCCACCGTAGTAACCGCCGCCATAATAGGGCGCGCCGTAGTAGCCGCCAGCATAGAAGGGCGCTGCGTAACCTGTGCCTGTATAGACGCCGGTCTCGTCGCAACCCGCAAGCGTGATCGCGAGCACCGCGGCTACCGCGCCGAGAAGAACCCTACTGCGAACCATGGCTTTCATCCTTCGCCTCTGAAGCCCCCGCTCTCACCTCAAGCCTCGCGCGCTGGAACCCGCTGCGTGGCGGCGCCTCCAAGGCGATGCTATGCCGAGATTCAACAAACCGCCAGCGCTCGCAGGTGACGAAAGGCAGGCTCATGTCACTCATCGACCGCATCAACGCCAATCCGCTGCCTTTCGCCCAATTCCTCGGGATCGAGTTCCTGAGCGCCGAAGCGGACGCCATCTCCGCTCGGATGCTGATCCGGCCCGATATCTGCACGATCGGCGCGATCGCCCATGGCGGGGCGATCATGAGCTTCGCCGACACCTTGGGCGCCGCGGCCGCCTTCATCAATCTGCCCGCCGACGCCAAGGGGACGGCGACAATCGAGAGCAAGACCAATTTCGTCGCCCCCGCGCCGGCCGGCTCGACGGTGATTGGCCGCACGACGCTCATCCATCGCGGTAAGCGGACCCAGGTCTGGCAAACGCGCGTCGCTACTGAAGCGGAGAAGCTCATCGCGCTCGTCGTGCAGACGCAGATGAACCTTTGAGCGGGCTCCTGGGCAGGCCGACTGTTTAATCCTCAGCCTACCAGCCCCTCTCACTCGAGATGCATGTGCTTCATATAGACGCGGATTTCTCGCGCGAGCTGCACAAGAGAGGCCATCAGGAGCATGAGCGCCACGGCAAACATCATCGCCACGATCTGCCCGTGGCCGATGCCAACGAGCGCCGCGAAAAACGCAGCGATCAGCAGCGCTGCGGTCACGAGCGCGCTTAAAACCGCGAAAAGGATGGCGCGGCTCAGAAGCTCCATTCGCCGCATAAAAGAAGCCGCCACGGCGCCGGTCGGATCGGTATTCTCGTCCGACAATCGGAGCGCTTTGCTCTTGTCGGCGACCCGCTCAAGGCGCGCGATGAGAATCGTCAAGAACCCGGCGACAGCGCCCAACATGAACGCCGGCGCCGTCGCGTGCGAGATCGCGACGCTAAGCTGATCGATGTCGGTGATGAGCGCCAAGCGCGCCGCCTCCTGATGCGTCGGCGCACGGGTTTCTCCCGTGCGCTGAGCCTGGTCAAAGACCAAGAATGCGAGCCATCCTAGCGCACCGATGGGCTCGTTTCTTCACACCCGTTTCACGGCAGGAACGATCCACGAGCCGTCGAGGATCGAAGGCTCGTTCTCGTCCGGCCAGTAGAGGCGCAGCATCAGCTTGAATTTGCCTTTCGGCGCCGGCAGTCAGTTCGCGTCCTTGTCGGCGCCTGGGCTCTCGTTCTGGAGACAGATGAACAACGACCCGTCCTGCTCGAACTTCGGATTGGTCGATAACAAGCTTTGCTTCAAAAAGTCCATTCGCGACTGGCTTGATTTTCCTGATCCTCGTCCTTGAGCGGGAAGCCGCGGCGAGGGATCGCGAAAAGAGCGCCTCGACTTGGCGACCCTGACAACGGCTCTCACGATTGCGTGACGGATAAGGACGTCCATTGTGTTGGCGCTTGGAATGAGACAGCTTGCCTTGGGCGAGCCGCCCGATTGACGAGGACAAGTCGATGGCGCCGAGGATCGCTTTACTGACCGGTTGCGTCCTAGCTTTCACTCCGGCTCGTGCGGCGGAGCCTGTCCGTATCGGCGTGACCACAATCCTCAGCGGACAATACGCCGATCGCGGGCAAAGCGAGCAATATGGCGTCGAGCTTGCACTTCAGCGCATCAATGAGGCGGGCGGCGTGCTCGGCAGGCCGGTCGAAGCCTTCTATGGCGACAACGCCGCAGACCCCGCGACGGGGATCGCGGCCACGAAAAGGCTGATCGAGGATGAGCACGTCCCCGTGCTCCTGGGCGCGCTGGCGACTCCGGTCACCCATGCGATCATGCCCATCGTCGCGGAGGCGAAAGTGCCTCTCGTCATCGACATTTCGGCGGGCCAGGACTTCGTCGAGGCTTCCGGGGTCGGCGGAAATGACTATGCCTTCAAGGCGATCCCGTCCGACCGCGACATTGCGCTCGCGCTCATGGGCTGGCTGAAGGGCCGGGGCGTGCACAGCGTCGCGATCGTGAGCGACGACAATCCGTTCAATCACGTCAACGCGGATAGTATGGCGAAGGCCGCGGTCGGGGCCGACATCAAGGTTCTCGCCAACGAGACGATCGCCAAGGACACGAAGGACCTTGCGCCGTTGATCGGGCAATTGCAGGCGCTTGCGCCCGACCAGGTCGTGACCTTGCTGAGCGCTTCGACAGCGCCTTTCTTTCGCGCCTATGAGCAGTCGGGCTGGAAGGTCCCGATCACCGGACGCATCGATTTCTCCGCCGCCACGGGGGCGCTGTCGCCGGAGTTCCTCGCCTCGGGCGGCCTCGACGGCGCGACGAGCATCACGGTCTTCAATCCCATGATCGAGACACCAGGCGTGCGGGACTTCGTTCAAGCCTATCGCGCGAAATACGGCGTCACGCCTACCCAGCGCTCCTTCTTCGCCTACGAGTCGGCCAATCTCGTTGTCGACGCGATCCGTCGCGCAAACTCGGACAAGCCCGAGGACATCGAGCGCGCGCTCAAGACCACGACAATGCCATCGCTGCTTGGCGGAACCTACGCCATGGACGCCCACAATCATCCCCATACTCCAATGCAAATCGTGGGGGTCAGAGGCGGAAAGGCGAGTGTGATCGCCGCGCAGGTCGGCGGCTAGAGCGCGATCGACCGCCGTCGATCCCGCAGCCCACGACTTGGTGAGCAGGATGCACCGCTACCGCCCATCTTGAAGGCGCATAAGAATCGGGCGACAAGCGGCGCCGGCGAGTTCGGCCGGAGGGATGCAATGACCAGATTGGGATGCGGGCTGTGCCTTTTGGCCCTCATGATAGACGCCGCCGCGGCCGACGCGCAGAGCGTGACCAACATGGCCGCCCTCAAAGGCCTGGCCCCGGTCTCCGCCCTCTCGAAGAGTGTGGACGGAATGGCGGCGCTCGGCTCCAACTTCACCGTCACTGGCGGAATCCAGACCGGCGCCATTCGGCAACCGACTCTGCTGCCGTTCGCTGAACAGCAGCAGCAGGCCTTGCGCGACGCCTTCATCACCGACGGCAATCTGGTGGAGTTGACGGACGGCTTCGGCACGACCCTGGGGGCCGCCTATGCGGCGCGCGCGCACTATCTCGACCGGGAGCGCTTCACCAGCATCGCCAAGTCCGTCTCGGATGTGATCGCCTACGCCAACTCGACAAGCGGATCGGATTCCAACGCAGGCAAATATTTCTTCGCCAACGGCACGACGAATGGCAAAAAGCCGGTTTCCGACGAGGCCCTGGCCATCTTCAAGACGATCGATGGCGCGCCCGATCCCTTCGGCATCGCCTATGGCCGGCCCGGCGGAACGCCCGGTGCCGACAAGTACGGAGATTCCCGCCCGTTCCAGACCGAGCCCGTGACCCTGCCTATCGTCGGGCCAGACTACTTCAATGTCCCGGCCGGCAACGACGTCTATAACCGCGGCCCGATCATGAACTTGATCGACAGCCCATCCTTCCCGAGCGGGCACACGACCTACGGCTACATGGGCTCGCTCCTGCTCGCCGTCCTTGTGCCTGATCGCTATCAGGAGATGGTTGTCCGCGCTGCGGAATACGGCAATGACCGCATCATCATGGGCGCGCATTACGCCATGGATGTGCTCGGCGGGCGAACGGTCGCGGCCTACGACCTTGCGCATCTGCTCGCCAACGATCCCGCCTACATAGGCCGACCGCTGAAGGACTTCGCGAGGGCGACCGCAACCTCCCAGCCTCTGGTTCCCGCGACGATCGAGGACTTCCAGGCGGCGGTTGCGGCGGCGCGAGCCGATATGACGAAGGCGCTCGAAGCGGCCTGCGGCAATACAATTGCCGTTTGCGCGCGCCAGGACACCGGCCGCTTCAACGCGCCCGCGATGAACGAGGCCTTCTACGCCACGACCCAGACCTATGGGCTGGCAATCGCGCATCCGGAGAATGCGGACAAAGTGGAAGATGTCGGCGTTCTCGCGCCCGAAGCCGGACATCTGCTGACCGCGGGTTTCCCCAAGCTCAGCCTTGAGGAAGCGAACCGAATCCTGACCGAGACCGAAGGACCCGGCGGCGGCTTTCTCGACGATGGGTCGGGTTTTGGCGTCTATTCCAGACTCAACCTCTATGCCGCCGCGGGCCGGGCCGCTGCGCTCTCACGCCCTAAGCCCTGAGGGCGCGTTTGCGTCGCGCCAGCGCTGCCAGCGTCGGCGCAATTCGCCATGACGCAAGCCAATGCTTTCGTCGAGCGTCTCGACCTCGATCATCCGGTCGGTGCGGAAATGCCGGAAGCCTTGGCGCAACTCGCACCAGGCGACCAACATGCGGCTCGTCTCGGCGTAGCCAAGGATGACAGGCCATACTCTTCGCTCGGTTTCCAGGCCGGCTTCCGACCGATAGCGGAGCCGCAATTTTCGGCCCAGACGGATCGCTGATCGCAAGCTCGACGGATCGATGCTTTCCACTGGCTCCGCGAGCGTCGGCCTGACCCCAACACTGGACTCGATGATGAGCGGACGCAGATGCTCAGGAACAACCGCGGCGATCTTCGCGATCACGTCGCGGGCCGCATTGGCGAGCGCCCTGTCGGAGCGGCCCGCAACCCATTGCGCTCCCAGCATCACCGCCTCGATTTCGTCCGGCGTCAGCATGAGGGGCGGCATGTCATAGTCGGCGGCGATCAGGTAGCCGAAGCCCGCCTCGCCCTCGATCGGCACTCGCTGGCCGATCAGATCCGCGACATCGCGATAGACCGTGCGCCTCGAGACCTCGAGTTCCTCCGCCAGCGCGGCCGCCGTGACAGGCCGCGTGGATCGGCGAAGGATCTGGATAATCTGAAACAATCGTTCGGCGCGTCGCATGGGAATGCTGACTCCTGCTGACAGCATGCTGTCAGCAGCCTCATGCGACAAGTCCTTTCGACGCCGCCATCCCTCGCGGCCCGCTACGAAAGGTCAATCTCATGAAATTTGCCTCCACACGCCTCGTCGCCGCCGATATCAAGACGATGGTCGCTTTCTACGAGATGGTGACCGGCCAAACCGCCGAATGGCTTGCGCCCGTCTTCGCTGAGATCGTGACGCCTTCAGCCACGCTCGCCCTCGGCAGCGCCGAAACGGTGGCCCTCTTCAAGGAAGGTAGCGCGGAGCCTGCGGCCAATCGCACCGCCATCATCGAGTTCATGGTCGAGGACGTCGACGCAGAGTTCGCGCGCCTGAAAGAAAAGATCGAGGTCGTGCATGAGCCAAAGGTCATGCCGTGGGGGAACCGGACCGCGCAATTCCGTGACCCCGAAGGCACCGCCGTTTCGCTGTTCACGCCGGTCACCGACGCTGCGAAGCAGCGGTTCGGCTCGCGATAGAGCGCGTTGCGTTCGGATAGAATCGTCATCGCGGGGAGCGAAGCGACGCGGCGATCCAGTGGTCGGGAGGCGCTCTACGTTCCCTGGATTGCTTCGCTTCGCTCCCAATGATGATCGCGGAGCGCCCAAACGCGATTTTCTCTAGAAGCAGGTCTGCCCTAGCCCACCGCCGACAGCGGCGCCGCGACCTCTTCGAGAGACTTGCGCTCGGCGTTGATGGCGAAGAGCCAAGCGATGATGGCGGCGGCGAACATGAGACAAGCGGCGAACACATAGCCGGCGAAGATGCTGCCCCGCGACCCGCTCTCGATGAGCTTGCCAAAAATGAGCGGCGCGGCCACGCCGCCGATTCCGGTTCCAATTGCGTAAAAGATCGCGATGGTCATCGCGCGAATTTCAATCGGGAAAGTTTCGCTCACTGTGAGATAGGCCGCGCTCGCGGCCGGGGATGCGATGAAGAACACGATCATCCATCCGATCGTCTGGCCCATTGCGGACAAGAGATCCTGCTGGAAGGCGACGGCGACCGCAATCATGAGCACGCCTGAGAGCCCATAGGTCAGCGTGATCATGATCCGGCGTCCAAGCGTATCGAACAAACGGCCGAGAATGACCGGCCCAAGGAAATTGCTGAGCGCGAAGGGCAGGATATACCAGCCGACGGCGCCTGGGCCGACCGAGTAGAATTTCGTCAACACGAGCGCGTAGGTGAAGAAGATCGCGTTGTAGAAAAACGCCTGCGCGGCCATCAGCGTGAGGCCAACGAAGGTCTGCACGCGATGGCGATTGATTAGCGTGTCGAACACTTCGCTCAGCGGCGTGTGGACGCGCGAGCGCAAGCGGATGGCTTTGTCGCTGGGTACCGGATCCAGCTTGACCCCTTCGTCCTCAAACCGCTTTTCGATTCCCGCGACGACTTCTTCTCCCTCCTTCTCGCGCCCGTGGATCGCGAGCCAACGTGGGCTCTCGGGTATCCACATGCGCATGAAAAAAACCGCCAGCCCTAAGATCGCGCCAGTCAGGAACGCGAGCCGCCATCCGAACTCTGACGGGATGAGCGCTGGATTGAGCAGCACGACCGCGACCACCGCGCCAAGCGCCGCGCCGACCCAGAAACTGCCGTTGATGGTGAGATCAAGCTGGCCGCGGTAGCGCGCCGGGACGAGCTCCTGAATGGTCGAATTGATGGCGGAATACTCGCCGCCGATGCCGCAACCGGTGAAGAAGCGAAACAGGAAGAAGGTCCATCCGTTCCATGCGAGGCCGGTGAGCGCGGTCGCGATGAGATAGACGACGATGGTGATGAAGAAGAGTTTCTTGCGTCCGAGCCGATCGGTCAGCCAGCCGAAGAACAGCGCGCCGACGACCGCGCCGAGAAGGTAGGCGCTCCCCGCCAAACCAACCTCGGAATCCGAGAATTGAAGCGCTGGGCTGTCTTTCAAGGCAGGGGCGACCGAGCCTGCGAGCGTAACTTCGAGTCCGTCGAGAATCCAGGTTATCCCCAGCGCGACGATAACCAGAACGTGAAAACGGCCCCACGGCAGCCGCTCGAGCCGCGCCGGAATCAGGGTCGAGACCTCTCTCGATGGATGCGTCGATGCTGCCGACATTAGGCTCCCCGCCACGCGCGCCCGCATTGTTCAAACCGTGAAACGAGATGGCGGGCGGAAGGTTGCGTAGCGTCTCCGGTCGGCGCCCGTCGCCATCTAAAGCGCCCGCTCCCACCGATCTCGATAGCTTTCTAGGCCGGCCAAGGCCCAGACGGGCGCGGGCTCAAGGCGCGGCGGTGGATGGGGTTCGCCCCAATTGGCGAGCTTCGCCGCGCCCGCCGCAGCGCCTGCGCTCGCCGGAGCGATCACAACCGGGCGCCCCGGCATGAGTCGAGCGAGCACGGCGGCGAAGGCCGGGGAGCGCGTGAAGCCGCCTTCGACAATGAGTTCGCCCGGCGCTTCGAGCAGGCGCAGCATATGGGCGGTCATCAGCGCCGAATAGAGAGTTGCAAGCGCTGCCCGCGCTTTAGGCGCCGCTGGCGCTTTGCCTTCGATAACGCCTTTCCGCGCTGAAAACGGGCCGCCTTGATTGGAGAACGCGGGTAGCGCAAGCGCGCCAGAGGCAATCACGCGCGCGACGTCGGCTTCTTCGGCGTCGGCCGGCGCCTCGCCGGCAAGGACCGCATATTCGCGGCCGCCCATGAAGCGCGCGGTCGGCGTCGGCTTTCCGCGCACGTCGACATTGGCCAGCATATCGACCTTGGGATCGAGCTCACCCGTTCCGCCGACCGCCATGATGATGACCCAGGTCCCGGTCGAGATCACGGTGAACGGATCATTCCTCGTGAGAAGATGCGGCACGAGAGAGGCGTTCGAGTCATGCGCGCCGCAGATGACGCGCACGTTCGGCGCAAGACCAGTCGCCGCGGCCACTTCAGGCTTGATCGTCCCAAGCGTGTCCCACGCCTTGCGCATGTCTGGGAAGAGCCGTCGCCACCCGAGCTTGTCGACCATGCTCGATGGCCGGCCCTCGCAAGGGCGCCAGAGGTCGGTATGCGCGCCCATCGCGGTGAATTCCGTCGCCGCGACGCCGCTCAGGCGCCATGACCAATATTGCGGGTAACCAAGGAATGCGCGCGCGGCGGCGAACTCAGCCGGATATCGGCGCTGAAAATAAAAGACCTGCTTTCCGAGATTGAGACCCCGTGTGAGATTCGGCGACTGCGTCTCCTCGAACGGCGGCCGAACCTTCTCGTATTCCGCGGCGACGTCGTCGCAGCCGGCGAACTCGTAGTCCATGGGGGGCAGCGCTTCATCGTCGTCCGTGACAAGGACGCCGGCAGCGCCATGCGCAGCAATCGAG
The DNA here is from genome assembly GCA_963836695.1 of uncultured Alphaproteobacteria bacterium. Lineage (GTDB taxonomy): Bacteria > Pseudomonadota > Alphaproteobacteria > Rhizobiales > Beijerinckiaceae > Roseiarcus. Next base: position 183,433 of record CAWIKX010000010.1, on the reverse strand, counting down.
ATCGCCTCGATGGGAAATTGCGCCCCGAGCTCCCTGAGCGCGCCGATCAGGAACGCCCAGGCGCCCTCCGTGTCGAGCTTGAGATAAGGCCATCCGGCATTGGGAGGGAGCGGGATATTGGCGCAGCCACGCTCGGCTGCGACCCGACCCGCAGCGTCGAAAACGACGACCTTGATGTTTGTCTTACCGACGTCAAAGACCGCAACGCAACGGTTCATGGCCTTCGTCGACGCGAAATTGCGGAACGGCGCGGGCGCGGTCGCATGGCATCATCACCGCGTAGAGCCGCAGGGCGCCGACAAAGGGCCGTCCTTCCGGGCGGGCTATGGCGACGCGACGATCCAGGGGTCGCAAAGCGCCCTACGATCCCTGGATTGCTTCGCTTCGCTCGCAATGACGAGCTTGGCTTGACGCGATGCGCCTTCCTCAGAAGTCGAACTTGGTCACGTTGTCCTTGTTGAAGATGAAGGGGGAGCCAAGCAGGATCTCGCTGCCGTTGACGACATTAAGCTTACCGAGCTTGCCCGCGTCGACCGAGGTTGCGCCCGGCTTCAACTTACCATCGGCGACCGCGCGCATCACGTAAGTCGCGGCATAGCCAAGGTCGACCGGGTTCCACAGGACAACCGACTTGACGCAGCCGGCGTTGACATAAGGCTTCATCGCATTCGGGGTGGCGAGGCCGACAACGGCGATCTTGCCGCATTGGCCAGCCTTGGTGACGGCTTCCGCTGAAGCCGGCGTCGCCACCGAAGTCATTCCGAACAAGCCCTTGAGCTTATCGCCGTATTTGTTGATGAGCGTCGTCGCTTGATTGAAGGAGAGATTGTTGTCCTCTTGCGCCTCGACCGTCTCGAGCCAGCTCATCTTCGGATGACACTTCTCCGCATAGGCCTGCATTTCCGCGATCCAGCGGGCCTGGTTCGGAGTCGTGAAGGTCGAGGTGACGATAGCGAAGCTTCCGTCCTCGCCGATCTCCTTGGCCATCGAGTTGATCATCGCCTTGCCGATGCCGTTGAACTCAGCCTGGTTGACGAACCATTCGCGCGCGTCGGGCTGCGAGTTGGCGTCGTAGCCGACGACGTGGATGCCCTTTGACAACGCCTTCTTGAGGACCGGAGCGATGGCGACCGGATCGTTGGCGGCGAAGAGTATGCCGTCGACGCCGCGGGTGATGTAATTGTCGATGAACTTGATCTGCTCGTCGATCTTGGCTTCCGTCGGACCGTCGGTCGAAACCTTGACGTTGCCCAGCTCCTTGGCCGCGTCCTGCATGCCTTTGGTCGTGGCGTTGAAATAGCCGATGCCGATCAGCTTCGGCACGTCGACGACGGTAATTTCCTTGCCTGCCTTGTCAGGCGGATTGGTCGGCTGGCCGCCATCGTAGGGCTTGGCCGCCGCAGGCGCGGCAGTTCCGCTCGCGTCACAAGCGAGCGGGTTTGTCGGCAGGTCGTCCGCGCCGTCCCATTTGCTCGCGGCGTTGGCGCCACCGGCGGCAAACGACAGGGCGAACAACGCCGCCGTCGTGGTTGTCAGTAGACTCGCTTTCATGTCCATCCTCCCTAGATGCCGCCCACGGCGGCGTTGGCCTTTTGAAATGCACATTCAGTCCTGGCGACGCTCAAGGGAACTCGCGATCAAAACCGAAAGGATGAGCGCGATCCCAATGACGACGATTGTCGCGTCGCCTTTGACCCCAGTCAACGCCAGACCGTTCTTCAAGAGCTGAATCATCGCGAGCCCAATGACGGTGCCCCAGATTGTGCCGGCGCCGCCGAAAATGCTTGTCCCTCCTAGGACAACCGCGGCGATGACGTCCAGCTCATAGCCGGTTCCCATGTCCATACGGGTGGTCGTGACCCGGGAGACGAGGACCCAGGCGGCGAGCCCAGAGGCGAGGCCGGACAGCGTGTAGACGATGAGCTTGACCCGATCGACTGGAAGCGCGGAGAAGCGCGCCGCCGTCTCGTTCGCGCCGATCGCATAGAGCGCGCGGCCGAAGGTCGTGCGGTCGAGCACGACACCGGCGACAACGATGAGGATGAGGAGGACGAGCAGCTGCGTCGGCACGCCGAACACGTCGCCCTGTCCGAGGAAATAGAACCATTCCGGATAGCCGCGGACCGAATGCGCCTGGCTTACGCCTTCCGCGAGACCGCGATAGAGCGCGAGCGTCGCTATCGTCATGATGAGCGGCGGCACTTTCACCCGCGTGATGATGAAGCCGTTGACGAAGCCAGCCAGCGCGCCGACGAACAGGGAGAAGGCGATCGCCAGCGGCAGCGGAAAATGAAAGGTCTTCCACGAATAGCCGAGCATGATCGCGCACAATCCCACGATCGCGCCGACCGAGAGATCGATGCCGCCGGTGATGATGACGAAAGTCATCGGCAACGCGATGAGGCCGATCTCGGTCATGAGCCGGCCCTGGTTGAGGAGATTATCCAGGGTCAGAAAGCGGTCGTTCAACAGGCCGAGGCCGACCAGCGCGATGAAGAGAATGATCGCGAGCAGCGTCTCGTGGCGCTTGAGCCAGCGGGGCACCCGCAACGACTTCGCTTCGATCGCCAGGCTCATCGCTTCCACCCCTGGGCGGCGCGGCGCTGGCGGCGCAAGATATCCGCGATGACGGTCACAAGAATGAGTTCCGCCGCGCAGCGCGTCCGTCCAGTAGGGCGAGACATTGATGAACACGAGCGCGCTCGTGATCTCGGCGATGAGGATGGCGGCCAATGTCGAGCCGACCACCGTGCCGACGCCGCCCAGGATGCTGACGCCGCCGACCACCGCGGCGGTGATAATGGTGAGCTCGAGGCCCTGCGGCGTCGTCGACTGGATCACGCGGAGCTGGGTCGCATAGACGAGCGAAGCAAGGCCCGTGAACAAGCCATGCAGCGCAAACACCATCAGCACGACGCGCCGCGGATTGACGCCGCAAAGGCGCGCGGCCTCAGCATTGCCGCCGGTCGCGTAGATCGCCCTCCCGGTAGGCGAATTGCGCATCCAAAGCGCGGCCAAGACGGTGGCGAGGACCATGATGACGACGGGCATCGGCACGCTGAACAAGGAGAGGTCAGCGAGATGGAAGTTCGCCGGCAGGTCGGTGATCCATTTCCCGCCGGTGACGCTGATGAGGCCGCCTTTGAGGATCGACAGCATGCCGAGGGTGACGACGATCGACGGGATTTGCAGATAGGCGATGACCGCGCCCTGCGCCGCCATGACGGCGACGCCAATGACGAGCGGGGCGAGCCAGGTCACGATGATCGGCGCGCCTGCGACGGCGAGCGAACCGCTGACCGTCGCCAACACCCCGATGAGAGCGCCAACGGAAATATCGATGTTGCCCGAGACGATGACCATGGACATGCCGACCGCCGCGATCGCGATATAGGCGTTGCCGAGCAAAATGTCGGAGAGATTGCGCGTGGCGAGGAAGCGCGGATTGATAAAGCCGACAATGACGGCGAGGGCGACGATGGCGACCGCCAGCAGAAGCTCCTGGCCGGCCAGCCGGCGGAACAGGCCGGTTCTGCCGCTCGCCGAACTCGCGATTGCGGCCGAACTCATGCCGCCTCCTCGGCGCTCGACGTTCCGCCCATCATCGCTGCGCCCACGGTCTCGGAGGTCGCGTCGGCGCGATCGAACTCGGCAACGAGCCGGCCCTCGCGCATCACAAGCACGCGGTCGCTCATGCCCAAGACCTCGGGCAGTTCACTCGAGATCATCAGGATCGCGACGCCTTGGCCAGCCAGCTGAACTCATGAGGCGATGGATCTCGGCCTTGGCGCCGACGTCGATGCCGCGCGTTGGCTCATCGAGGATCAAAAGCTTGGGATTGTTGGCGAGCCACTTGCCGAGCACGATCTTTTGTTGATTGCCGCCGGAAAGCCGCCCCGCGATCTCATCGACCGAACTCGTCTTGACGCTGAATTTCGCAATGCCCTCAAGCGCCATCCGCCGCTCCGCCGCGCGGTCGATGAATCCTAGGCGAGACAGAGACCCAAGCGCCGCGAGAGAAAAGTTGTGCAGGACGCTCATCCCCCTGACCAGGCCCTGCGTGCCGCGATCCTCCGGAACGTAGGCGATGCCCTTCGCGCGCGCGGTCTCGGCTGAATTGATTCGCACACTTTCGCCGTTGAGCAGAATCTCGCCCGAACTCGCTCGGCGTCATCCCAAACAGCGTCTGCGCGAGTTCGCTCCGGCCCGAACCCACAAGCCCCGCAAGGCCGACGATCTCGCCCGACCTCACGGTGAGACTGACGCCTCGGGTGAGTGGGCGCCGCACGAGATCGCGCGCTTCGAGAACCGGCGCGCCAATCGGCGCTACCGTCTTCGGAAAGAGACTCTCGATCCGCCGGCCGACCATCATCGTCACGAGCTCAGCGACATTGGTGTTGGCGACGTCACGCGAACCGACATAGGCGCCGTCACGCAACACGGTGACGCGATCGGCGATGGCGAAGATCTCGTCGAGGCGGTGACTGATATAGACGATGCCGACGCCCCGCTGCTTGAGGCGGCGCACAACGTCGAACAAACGCGTCACGTCGCTTTCCGTCAACGCGGCGGTCGGCTCGTCCATGATGAGGATGCGCGCGTCTTGCGACAGCGCGCGCAAAATCTCGACGCGCTGACGGTTGCCGACAGTCAGCGCGCCGACGATCTGGTCGGGCGCTAGATCGTCAATTTCGAGCGATTCGAGCAGCCGCGCTGCCTCGGCGCGCATCGCCCGCCAGTCGATACGGCCCACCCCCGCCAGCGGGGCGTGGCCGAGAAAGATGTTCTCGGCGACGCTGAGCTCGGGAAACAGCAGCAGTTCTTGATAGATCGTCGCGACGCCGGCGCGTCGCGCATCGTCGGGCGTGGAAAAGTCAACCTGTTTGCCGTTGACGAGAATCGAACCGACGTCGGGTTGGTAGACCCCGGAAACGATCTTGATCAGGGTCGATTTGCCGGCGCCATTCTCGCCGAGCAGCGCATGGACCTCGCCTGGGCGAACGTCGAACGATACGCCAGAAAGCGCCCGTACACCGGGAAACGATTTCTCGATGCCGCGCACCTCGAGCAGAAGCGCGGCCTGATCCGGAGGAGCGGCGATCTCCTGCTCCGTGCTCACGCCGGCACCCTCTCGGGATCGACGACCGTCGCCGCTAGGATACCGGCAATCAGGAGGAAACTATGCGCGCTGAGCCGATCGCGGAGGATTTCGACGCGCTGTCGCTCCCGCATAACCTTTGCGTTCCCCCGGATGGTGTTTGCCGCTTTCAGTGCCACGCGCCCAAAGGCCTGTCAATCGATGGAGTTCGCTCACTAAGCTGCGCAATCGCGCGGAAACGTTGACCACCTGTGGGCATTTGCCTAATGACGCATGAAAATCAGACAGCATTCGCGAGGACCAGCTCATGAGCGCCGATCAAGTTCGTTTTGACGCTCCATTGCCCAATCTCTGGGATGACGAGCATGCGGCTTCCCTCGACGATCCGGGGCTCCTGCTCTATCGATCGAACCTTTTAGGCAGCGACCTGCGCATCACCAATTTCGGCGGCGGCAACACCTCCGCCAAGCTGACCGCGGCCGATCCGCTGACCGGCGCGCCCATCCAAGTCTTGTGGGTCAAAGGGTCGGGCGGGGACATCGGCTCGATGACGCTCGACGGTTTCTCGACGCTCTATCTCGACAAACTCATGAGCCTCAAATCGATCTATCGCGGCCTCGAGCACGAGGACGAGATGGTGGGGCTCTACAACCATTGCACCTTCAACCTCAATCCGCGGGCCACCTCGATCGACACCACGCTGCACGGCTTCGTTCCGCATGCCCATGTCGATCACGTTCACGCCGATGCCGTGATTGCGATCGCCGCGAGCGAAAACGCAGAAGCGCTCACGAAAGAGATCTATGGCGGCGAGCTTGGCTTTTTGCCTTGGCAGCGGCCGGGTTTCGACCTTGGGCTCAAGCTTGGCGCGATGGCTGAAGCCAATCCGAATATGAAGGGCGTGGTGCTCGGCGGCCATGGGCTGTTCACCTGGGGGCCGACCTCGAAGGCGTGCTATCGAATCACGATCGAGATGATCAACAAAGCCTCGGCATGGCTCGCGGCGAGGGTGCCCAAGGCAGGTTTCGGAGGGGCTCATGTGGAGGCCCTGTCGCGGGCAGATCGGCGCGATGCTGCGGCTAGGCTATTGCCGGCCATTCGCAAGCACATTTCTGCGACTGAGCGGAAGATTGGGCATTTCACCGACGCGCCGGCGGTGCTGGAGTTCGTCAATTCGCGCGACCTCAAACCCTTGGCGGCGCTTGGGACCTCGTGCCCGGATCACTTCCTGCGCACGAAGATCCGCCCGCTCGTGCTGCCTTACAATCCGACAGCGAGCAATCTCGACGCGGTGATCGCGTCACTGGACGAGACGCTTGCCGAATACCGAGCGGACTACAAAGCGTATTACGAGCGCTGCAAACGTCCTAACTCACCAGCGATGCGCGACCCGAACGCGGTCATCTATCTCGTTCCCGGCATCGGCATGCTGTCCTTCGCCAAGGATAAAGCGACCGCTCGCGTCGCCTCGGAATTTTACGTCAATGCGATCAACGTGATGCGTGGCTCGACGAGCGTCGGCAAGTACGTGGGGCTTTCGGAGCAGGAAGCGTTCAATATCGAATATTGGTTGCTCGAAGAAGCCAAGCTTCAGCGCACGCCGAAGCCGAAATCGCTCGTCGGACGCGTCGCGCTGGTGACCGGCGGCGCCGGCGGCATCGGGAAGGCGATCGCGGCTCGGCTCATGGGCGAGGGGGCATGCGTCGTGCTCGCCGATATCGACGCCCAGAGCTTGGAGGCCGCCGTCGCGGACTTCGGCAAAATGTTCAGCAAGGACGTCGTAAGCGGCGTTCACGTTGATGTGACGAACGAGGCTAAAGTCGAAGCCGCGTTCCACGAGGCGCTGATCGCTTTTGGGGGCCTCGACATCCTCGTCGCCAACGCCGGCATCGCCTCTGCAGCCGCGTTCGAAGACACCTCGCTCGAGCTTTGGAACCGCAACATTTCGATCCTGGCGACCGGATATTTCCTCTCCGCTCGGGGCGGCTATCGGATCATGAAGGATCAGGGCCTCGGCGGCGCCATCATCTTCATCGCATCGAAGAACGCGCTCGCCGCGTCTGCGGGGGCGTCAGCCTATTGCGCCGCCAAGGCGGCGGAAGTCCACCTCGCGCGCTGTCTGGCGCTCGAGGGCGCGCCGTTCGGCATTCGCGCCAACACGGTCAATCCGGACGCCGTGCTGCGCGGCTCGAAGATCTGGCAGGGGGAATGGCGGGCGCAACGAGCGGCGTCAAACAAGGTGAGCGAAGATGAGCTCGAAGACGTTTATCGCCAGCGCTCGCTTCTGAAGCGATCTGTCTATCCGGAGGACATCGCCGAGGCGGTCTATTATTTCGCCTCCGACCTCTCCGCGAAGAGTACGGGCAACATCCTCAATGTAGACGCGGGCAACGCTGTCAGCTTTGCGCGCTGAGACCAGTCCCGTTCGCTCGAGCTCGAGCGACGGGTTGGTTTCGAACGGACAAATTAAGTCCGCGCCTCCAGGCGCGGACTTAAAGCGCGCCTGAACGCCTATTCCGCGGGCGTGGCCGAGGGAAGCACGTCGGCGGGAATTGTGACCCTGGCCTCGTGACGGCGGAAGCGCCGCCAAGCCATACGGATGTCGCGGAACAACCTCATCAAGGCGTTTGGCTCGGCGAAGTGCGACGCGAACTCACGATTCGTCTCCAGCGGTGTCCAGTACTCCTGCCGCCAGACTTTGAACATCGAATGGAGTTCATCCGCCTGCTCGGGCTTTATCGACAGAGCGGCGCAACCACACAAGGCGTCAATCGTCACCCCACCCTTCCGGTCGAACTGAAAGCGATGGCGGCTCGGAATATGGTTGAGCCAACCATGGGCATATTCGAAATCGGAAGGCTGGAAACGAAGCGCTGTGATCATGGGCGCAACGTCCAGATTGCGCAGGGAATGAGCCGACGTCAGTGCATATTCACCGTTTGGCATTTTACTCTCCCTAACCAAGGCGCCCCACTGCCCTGAACGTCTCGGCAGGTGTCGCGTTCCTCGTTGCGAGCCGGCCTCGACTCTTTTTTGTTGGGCGCGAACCCGTGTTCGGAGATGGAGCACGGGAGGGCGGCGTGCGCCGATTGCGCCAATGTTCAGTTTAACGTCGTTTGCGCCCGGGCCGCAATCGACTCAGGGGCCTCGCGGCGCGGCGCGCAATCACGATATTGCGCGACGGGGGAGGGCGGACGAGATCTTCCTTTACGAAGAGAGCCTTCTCTTGAAGCCGCATTCCCGAAGGCTTTGGCGCCTCCACAAGGAGGAGCTTGAAATCGGCAGATATCTGACTAAAGTCAGACAAATGGACGAGAGCCAGCTGCGAAGCGTTCGCCGCTTTAATCGCCTTGTGACTCAGCGCGTTGGGGCGCTCGACGTCGATTACCTCCGTCGGGGGCGCCCGCTGGCGGAGGCGCGGCTCATCTTCGAAATCAGCGCCGACGGCGCTGACGTCCGCGCACTCCGCGGCAAGCTCGGGCTCGATTCCGGCTATCTTAGTCGCTTGCTGCACTCCCTGAAGAAGCAGGGATTGCTCGCTATGGCGACGGAAGCTGGGGACGGTCGCCGCCGCCGCGTCAGCCTGACGCGCGCGGGAGTCGCCGAACGTGCGGCCTATGACAGGCTCTCGGACACTCTCGCGGCGTCGATGCTTGATTCCCTTAACGCATCCGAGCAGAGCCGCTTGCTCGCGGCCATGGGCGAAGTTGAGCGACTGATCCGCGTCGCCTCGGTCAAGATCGCCCATGAAGCGCCGGACGGCGTCGACGCGCAACGGTGTCTGAAGGCGTATTTTCGGGAGCTCGCTCTGCGTTTCGAAACCGGCTTTGACGCCGCGAGCGAGGACTACCTCCGCGTTGACGACATGACGCCTCCGTCCGGGCTTTTTCTGATCGCGCGGCTCGATGGCGAGGCGGTCGGGTGCGGCGGGTTTAAACGCGTGGACAAGGCGACGGGCGAAATCAAGCGGGTTTGGACCGCGCCTTCCGCTCGCGGCATGGGCGTTGCGCGCCGGCTATTGCGGGCTCTCGAGGCCTCAGCGCGCGAAGCGTGCGTGAAGACGCTGCGGCTGGACACCAATCGCGCGCTGACCGAAGCGCACGCGCTTTACCGCAGCGAGGGCTACCGGGAAGTCGAGCGGTTCAATGACAACCCCTACGCCCACCACTGGTTCGAGAAGCGGGTTTAGGCTTTCAGCCGCCGTCACTATTCCTCGCCCCTAGGGCGTGGCGCATTCCACCGGGTTGTCGTCGCCGGGAGCCCGCGCCAAGGGGACGGCGACGCTGAACGCGCCGGGCGTCAAGGCGCGGCCCGCGGAGACTTTTGGCCCCTATAGTGTTCGCTGGTGGGACGATCCCGTTGTGGCGGCGCGCTTCGGAGCCTCTGCTGTTTGGCGACGGCGGAGGCGAGTCGGGAAGCCCCCAACCCGCCGCCCGGGCCATAAGAATCGAGAATCTAAAAATCAGAAATATATGCTATATGTCTTGGATGGTGGAATCCCTTCCCGCTCGCCCACGGGCGGGCGGGAATTAGAGGGACCGTGGCTATTTTAAACGAGGGTTCACAACCTGACGCGCGAGACGGACGACGGGGGGATTTCCTTTATTTCTTTCGCCGGTAACCCGTTGAAAAGTCCCGATTTGTAAAAATAAACGCTAGTAAACGCTAGCAGATTTACTAGCGTTTAGGCTCATTTAGCCTCGTTTTGCTAGCGCTTATGCGGAGGCAATTCCCGCTTCTGTCGCATCCGCAGCTCGCTAGAAGACCTCGCCGGTCGTTACCCGTTCATAGTTGCGGGCGGCGGTCGTCACCGCGATTGCGGCGGCGGCAAGCGGTCCGGTCGGAGGGTTGGCGGCGCTCGCCCCCCGGTCGGAGGGTACGACAAGGAGCGTCTGGAGCCAGTCGCGGATCGCAGGATCGGGGCCCTTAGCTCCGGCTCGAACGGCCAGCCGGATGGCCGAAAGCCACGCGACGAGGCCATGCCCCGCGATCAGCAAGGCCGCCATCTCATCGAGACCTTTGCGCGCGGCCATCGGCTCGACGCTCATGCGTCCGGCGGAATCGGACAAGGCGGCAATGGCCTCGATCACGTTCTTGCGCGCCAACCGATAGTCGTGATCCTTGACGTCGGGCGTGAGCGCAACAGCAGCGAACGCCGCAAGCTGAGCGAGCAGGCGATTGGCAATTCGCGGCGCCTCGGACGATTCCCAGCGCGGCCAGAAATAGTTGAACAGGTGCGCGATCGCCGCGCCAATCAGCGTATCGGCGAGGCGCAGCAGGACCGGCGCGGAGACCCAAGGCTGGACCAAATGCAACGACACCAGCGCCATCACCGAGGCGCCGACCGAGGCGACCCGATAGTTCAGTCGTGCGAAGCTGTGCGTGAGCGCGACCGCGAAGCCCTGCAGCCCGACGAGCGCGCGAGCCGGCAAATAGGCGACCGATAGCGCCGCGAGGACGCATCCGATCAGCGTCCCAATGACGCGATCGTCGCGCCGCTGACGGGTGAGGCCGTAGCCCGCCCGCATCACCACCGCAATGGTGAGCAGAACCCAGTTGCCATGGCGGTCGTCGCCCAGCGATTGGGCGACCAGCGCTCCCGCCATCATAGCGAGCGCCAGCCGAACAGAGAAGCGAAGCACCGGCGAATCCGGATCGAGATGCGGGGCAAGCGCACTGAGCGCGTAGCTGCGTTTCGGAATGAACGCGCGGAGATTGACGTCGCCTATGGCGGCGTGCGCCGTCGCGTCGTTCGACAAGGCCTTCTCAAGACGTCGGATGTCGCCAAGCGCTAAAACGAGAGGCCGCGCGGTGGCGTCCAGCGCTGCGCGCTCCACGGAATCCATCACATTGTTCGATTCGAGGCGGGTAAGCTCGCGTTTGAGGGCGTCGATCGCCAGCTGGTGGTCGGGCGGGAGAATGGGATGACTGGTGGTGAGAATCTCCAGGCTCAAGTGCCCAAGATCGAGCGCGCCAATCCGCAGCGCCTCGCCGATCCGCGCAAGCAGCGTTGCGGCGGCCTCGGTCGTCCGGACGAGCCTGACGTCGCTCTGCGCGGCGACGAGCGCATCGAAAGCGTCAAGGAGCACGCCAATAGTGGCTGCAAGGCGCAGCCGCTCGCCCGTTTCGCCTGGCCGGTCGAGCAAAAGCGCCCGCGCCGTCTGCAGTTGCTCGGCAAGCGCCGCTTGTTGCCGGATCGCCGCTCCGTAGGCAGCCTCGAGATCGCTCTTGGGATCAAAAATGGCGGCGACCGAGCGCAAGTAGATCGAGAATTCGCGGATCGTTTCGCTGGCGACCATCCGACGGGCGCTGGGGTCGGTGAAAACCGTCGCCACGAGCGCAAAGACGATGTAGGCGACGCCGCCGGCGGCGAAAAGGATCTCAATTCTAACGGCAGCAGGAACGGGTTCGCGCGGGAATCCCAGGATGAAGACCATCGGGATCACTGCCTGCATGCCGACCGCGACGGCCCATCGCCCAAGGCCGGTGACCAGGCCCGCCACAAAGCTGATGGCGCCGATCATGAGGAGCGCGGCGAGCGGCCACGAGAGCGCGACCTGGATCGCCACCGTCGAGACGAGCGCCAGCGCAAAGCCGAACCAGAGCGTCCGGGCCTTTTCGCGCCAAGGCGCCGGAAGATCGGAAATGCTGGCCGCTATCGCGCCGAGCGTCGCCGGTTGACCGGCGGCAAATCCGAAAGTAGCCGAAGCGGCGAGAGCGACCGCGAGCACCCCGAGGCCAACGCTTACGCCATTGACGATGTGGGGCCCGACAAGAAGCCGCAGGAGATTGGGACGGCGCGGCCAAGGAGGCATGGGGCCCGTGGAACTCTCAGGCGGCCGTCACGGTCCCTTTCAACAATTCGACCGCGCGCGCCGCGGTCGCGTTGAGGCCGGAATGGCCTTGATCGGCGAAGGCGATGATCTCGCGGATCATCTTCGGTGTCCAGTACAAGCGCAGATGCGAGGCGGTCCCCTCAATCGCCTCGTGCTCGGGCATGGCGGCGAAATAATCGCCAATTTGATTGGCCATGCGCACCAGTCTATCGAGCTTGCCGGTCGTCAAGCCGCAAATCCTCCGCTCGCTTCGTCCGCCCCGCTGTCGAAGGATAAAGCCTGGTCGCGGCGCGCGACAGCGACAATGCGAACGCCGAAACGCTGGGCGCGCTCGAGCGCGAGCGAGGTTGGCGCCGAGACCGAGACGAGGGTTCCGGCGCCGAAGATCGCCGCTTTCGCCACCATTTCGAACGAACAGCGGCTCGTGATGACAAAAAAACCGCTGTCCGGCGCCACGTCCATGCGCGCAAGCGCGCCAATCGTCTTGTCGAGCGCGTTGTGCCGCCCCACGTCCTCGCGGACCAGGACGATTGTCCCGTCGCGTCCGCACCAGGCCGCCGCATGAACGGCGCGGGTCAGATGATTGAGAGGCTGTCGCGTCTCGAGCTCCTCGAGGGCTGTGCGGATGGCGGCGGGCGCAATCGGCGCCTGGGAAGTGAGCGGCGGCCGGGGCGACGGCATCTGGGAAAAATCCTCAATGCCGCAAAGGCCGCAGCCGGTGCGGCCGCTTATCGCCCGTCCGCGCGCCAGATACGCCTGCAAGCGCTCCCCGGACAGCGCGATCTTGAGCTTCCATCCCTCCTCGACGCGCTCGACCTCGACGCCGCGAATGTCCTTGACGGTGTCGGCGATCTGTTCGGTCAGCGCAAAGCCGTGGGCGAAGTCCTCCAGATCCTGTGGCGTCGCCATCATGACCGCGAAGGGCGCGCCCCCGATGACAATCTGCACCGGGGCTTCGATGGCGACCGCTCGCGTCTGCTGCGGTCCGCTCGCGCCGGAATCGTAGGAAAAGGCCCGGACTGGAAGATCGATCGAGCCCGGGCCCTCACTCGGCCGCATCGGCCAGGGCTTTCTCGATCTGGCGCAGCGAAACTCCCTCTTCGCGGTCGCGCATCTGCCAGTCGGAGAAATGGTTGGTCCGCCGCACCTGCGCAGCCGTCACCTTGTATTCAGGGCAGTTGGTCGCCCAATCGGAAAAGTCGGTCGTTACCACGTTCACGCCGGTGAGCGCATGGTGGAAGGTCGTATAGACGACCCCCGGCTGCACGCGCTCCGTGATCTTGGCGTGCAGAGAAATCTCGCCGGTGCGGCTCGCTAGCGCCACGAGATCACCATCCCGCACGCCACGCTCTTCAGCGTCGAAGGGGTGAATCTCGAGCACGTCCTCTTCATGCCAGATCTCGTTGGCCGTGCGCCGGGTCTGCGCGCCAACGTTATATTGCGACAGGATGCGGCCGGTCGTCAGCAGAAGCGGGAAGCGCGGTCCGACGCGCTCTTCGGTCGCTACGAATTCCGTCAGCATGAACTGGCCCTTGCCGCGCACAAAGTGGTCGACATGCATCACTGGCGTGCCTGTCGGCGCCGCTTCGTTGCATGGCCACTGGATCGAGCCGAGTTCGTCAAGACGAGCGTAGGATACGCCGCTGAATGTAGGCGTCGTAGCCGCGATCTCGTCCATGATCTCGCTCGGATGAGTGTAGTGCATTGGCGCGCCGATAGCGTTGGCAAGCGCCATCGTGGCTTCCCAGTCGGCCAAGCCGGCAAGGGGCGGAATCGCCTGCCGCACGCGGCTGATACGGCGCTCGGCATTGATGAACGTCCCGTCCTTCTCCAGGAACGACGAGCCCGGCAGAAACACATGGGCATAGCGCGCGGTCTCGTTAAGGAAGAGGTCATGGACAACGACGCACTCCATCGCCCTGAGGCCGGCGGTGATGTGCGTCGTGTCGGGATCGGACTGCGCAATATCCTCACCCTGCACATAGAGCCACTTGAACGAGCCGTCTATCGCCTCGTCGATCATGTTGGGAATGCGCAGGCCAGGCTCTTTGTTGAGTGGAACGCCCCACATGCGCTCAAAAATTTCGCGCACGGCGTCGATCGACACATGACGGTAGCCGGAGAACTCGTGCGGAAACGAGCCCATGTCGCATGAGCCCTGGACGTTATTCTGCCCGCGCAGCGGATTCACGCCAACGCCTTCGCGGCCGATGTTTCCGGTCGCCATGGCGAGATTGGCGAGCGCCATCACCGCGGTCGAACCCTGGCTGTGTTCGGTGACGCCGAGACCATAGTAGATCGCCCCGTTGCCGCCCTTCGCATAGAGGCGCGCGGCCGCGCGCAACTCGCCCGCATCGACCCCGATGATCGCCGCCGTTGCCTCCGGCGCATGACGCGGCTCGGCGACGAAGCGCGCCCATCGCTGGAAATGGTCCCATTCGCAGCGCTCGCGGACGAAGTCCTCGGCGACCAGTCCCTCGGTGACCACGACATGGGCGATTGCGTTGAGAATTGCGACGTTGGTCCCGGGCTTCAGAGCGAGATGATAGTCTGCCTTGATGTGCGGGCTCTTGACCAGATCGGTGCGGCGCGGATCGATGACGATGAGGCGCGCGCCGGCGCGCAGGCGTTTCTTGAGGCGCGAGGCAAAGACCGGATGGGCGTCGGGCGGGTTGGCGCCGATCACGACCACGACGTCCGTCTTGTCAACCGACTTGAAGTCCTGCGTGCCGGCAGAAGTGCCGAAAGTCTTGGAGAGCCCGTAGCCGGTCGGCGAGTGGCAAACGCGCGCGCAAGTGTCGACGTTGTTGTTGCCGAAACCGACGCGGACCATCTTCTGAACCAGGAAGACTTCCTCGTCAGTGCAACGCGAGGAGCTGATCGCGCCGATTGAGTCGCGCCCGTATTTCGCTTGAATCCGCCTGAATTCATTCGCCGCATAGGCGATCGCCTCGTCCCAGGAGACTTCCCGCCACGGGTCCTCGATCCGCTCGCGGATCATCGGCTTGAGGATGCGGTCCTTATGCGTAGCGTAGCCGTAGGCGAACCGGCCCTTGACGCAGGAATGGCCTTCGTTGGCCTTTCCCGCTTTGTAGGGAATCATGCGGACGACCTCGTCGCCCTTGAGCTCCGCCTTGAACGAGCACCCAACTCCGCAATAGGCGCAGGTCGTGACAACCGTGCGCTCCGGCATGCCCATTTCGATGACCGACTTTTCGTTGAGCGCCGAGGTCGGGCAGGCTTGGACGCAGGCACCGCAGGACACGCATTCCGACGACAGGAAATCGGCGCCGCCCGTCCCGACCTTCGAGTCGAATCCGCGGCCAAGGATAGTCAGCGCGAACGTGCCCTGGACCTCCTCACAGGCGCGCACGCAGCGCGAGCAAACGATGCAAGCCGCGGGGTCGAAGGTGAAGTAGGGATTGGAGGCGTCTATCGGAGCGTCGAGATGATTGAGGCCGCCTCGGCCGTAGCGCACCTCGCGGAGGCCGACGATCGCCGACTGGGTCTGAAACTCGCTATCGCCATTGGCGCTGGAGGTCAGGGTGTCGGACGGCTGGTCCGACGCGTAGAGCTCCATCACGCCCCGCCGCAATCTCTGCAGCCTCGGCGTTCGGGTGTGAACCACCATCCCCTCTTCCGCAGGCGTGGTGCAGGAGGCGGGCGTACCCCTTCGGCCGTCGATCTCGACGAGGCACAAGCGGCAGGAGCCGAAGGCCTCGAGGCTGTCGGTGGCGCAGAGTTTGGGGATGGGATTGTCGATGAGAGCCGCCGCGGCCATCACCGAGGTTCCTGGCGGCACGCTTACCTTGCGCCCATCGACCGTCAGGGTGACGGTCGCTTCGCCCGTGCGGATTGGC
Source organism: uncultured Alphaproteobacteria bacterium (assembly GCA_963836695.1). Classification (GTDB taxonomy): domain Bacteria; phylum Pseudomonadota; class Alphaproteobacteria; order Rhizobiales; family Beijerinckiaceae; genus Roseiarcus. The sequence continues at coordinate 167,639 of CAWIKX010000010.1, read as the reverse complement.
GTGCCAGTGTCGAGTTCCTGCAACAGGGGCATGTCTACTCTCCTATTCCGCCGCGGCGCGCGCCGGCGCCTTGGCGAAATCCTCGCTGAAATGATTGAGCGCGCTGAGCACGGGCATAGGCGCGAGCCCGCCGAGGGCGCAGAGCGACCCGTCCGTCATCACCTCGCAAAGATCGCGCAAGAGTTGGACGTTCTTTTGGCGATCCCGGCCGGCGATGATCTTGTCGACCGTCTCGATCCCGCGGACCGAACCGATCCGGCAGGGCGTGCATTTGCCGCAGCTTTCCTTGGCGCAGAACTCGAAGGCGAAGCGCGCCTGGCGGGCCATGTCCACGCTGTCATCGAAGACGACAATGCCGCCATGTCCAAGCATGCCCTTGGCGGCGACCATCGCCTCGTAATCGAGCGGCGTATCGAGGAGCCTCTCCGGAAAATAGGCGCCGAGCGGTCCCCCGACCTGGACGGCGCGGATCGGTCGGCCGGTGCGCGTGCCACCGCCAAACCCTTCGATCAGATCGCGCAAAGTCGCGCCAAAGGCGAGTTCAACGAGCCCGCCGTAGCGGACGTTGCCGGCAAGCTGGAACGGCTGCGATCCTCGCGAGCGGCCGACCCCGTAGTCGGCATAGGCTTTCCCCCCGTGCTCGAGGATCCATGGCGTCGACGCAAAACTCAGGACGTTGTTCATGACCGTTGGTTTGCCGAACAGGCCTTTGATCGCGGGCAACGGCGGTTTTGGACGTATCTGCCCGCGTTTTCCCTCCAGGCTTTCCAGGAGCGACGTCTCTTCACCGCAAATATAGGCGCCAGCGCCGAGCCGCGCCTCGAGATCGAAAGCAGGGCCCGACCCAAGCACGCTCGGCCCCAGCAGTCCCGCGGCTCGCGCTCGCTCGATCGCTCGCTCAAACGTGGCGAACGCATGCGGATATTCGGAGCGAATGTAGATGTAGCCTTTGGTCGCGCCGACCGAGACAGCAGCGATGGCCATGCCCTCGATCAAGAGGAACGGATCGCCCTCCATCAGCATCCGGTCGGCAAAGGTGCCGCTGTCGCCTTCGTCGGCGTTGCAGACAACATACTTTTGGTCTGCGTCCGCTGCGGCGGTCGTGCGCCATTTGATACCAGTCGGAAAGCCTGCCCCGCCGCGCCCGCGCAGGCCCGAGGCGAAAACCTCTTCGACCGTCGCTTTCGGCCCGAGCGTCAACGCCCGTTCGAGGCCCCGCAGGCCGCCATGACGGCGATAATCGTCGAGGGACAACGGGTCCGTTACGCCACAGCGAGCGAAGATGAGCCGCTGTTGTCTTGCGAGATAGGGGATACCGTCAACGCGGCCGAGCGCCTTGGGATGCTGCGCACCGTTCAGGAAGCCCGCGTCGAACAGTTGCGCCGCTTCGCCCGGCGCGACCGGGCCATAGCCGACGCGCCCAGCGCCGGTCTCGACCTCAACGAGCGGCTCGAGCCAGAAGAGGCCGCGCGATCCGGTGCGAACAAGCTCAATGTTTAGGCCGCGACGGCGTGCTTCGTCAGCAATGGCGCTTGCGACGCGGCCCGCGCCGACCGAAAGCGCCGAAGCATCCGCGGGAACGAAAACGCGCGCGCTCATTGCCTCGTCCGTTCCACGTCAGCGACGATGGCGTCAATGCGATCACGATCGAGGCGGCCGATCGGTTCGCCGTCTAGGAGCGCAGCGGGAGAGAGAGGACAGTTGCCTAGGCAGTAAACCGTCTCGACGTGGAGCTTTGCGCCGTCGCTTGTGCCATCGACCCGGACCCCGTGACGGAGTTCAAGATGAGAAACAAGGTCTTCGCAGCCCATAGCCTGACAGGATTCCGCACGGCAAAGCTTCAACACTCGGCCGTCGACGGGCGAATGGCGGAAGTCATGGTAGAAGCTGATCACGCCCAGCGTTTCGGCTTTCGAGATGTTGAGTGCGTCCGCGATTAAGGGGACTGCCCTCTCATCGATATAGCCGAATTGCTCCTGCAGATCGTGCAGGATTGGCAACATCGACCCGCGCATCTCGCGCTTGCGACCAATCAGCGTTCTCGCCAGATCCACATCGAAGGCCGTTCGGCCGGACAAGACATCCTCCCGCGTTCTCTTAGAAAGATGCGCCTGGCGAGGCTCAGGTTCAAATTGAAGGTTTAAAAGGACCGATAGGAAAACCCTATCGAGCCCCTCTTACCCATCGCCCAGCCGGTTTGGCGGCTGGATCAGCGCCGCGATGTCGGTGGGCAATTGCATTGCGAACAGGTTTCGGGCGAGCGGCGAAGGCGGCTCGCGATCGCTCATTACGAGGCCAACCGTGCGTCGCGCGACCGGCTCCACGAGCTCGATCGCCCGCGTGCCCGCCGGCAAGCCGAAGAATCGCAACAATTGGCGGGGCACAATCGCCGACCATTGGCCGGCACTGACATGTGACACGAGATTGTAGATGGAATTGGTCTCCACCGCCGGTACCGGCTTGGCCCCCACCGAACGGAATATGCCGTCAATGATGCGCCGGTTCTGCATATCCGGCGTAAGCAGACACAAAGATGCTGCAGCCGCCTCGCGCCACGTGACTTGCGAGCGGCAGGCGAGCGCGCCGCTTGCGGGGGTGAGAAAAAGGTAATCCTCGACGTAGAGGGGCTTGGTCTTGGCGTGCGCAATCGGCTCTGCGTCGAGATAGGTGAGACCCACGTCAAGTTCGAACTCTTCGATTCCCCGATCGATCTCGTGGCTGTTCATGGAGAAAACGGCGACCGTCACGCCCGGAAAAAGCCTGAAGAACGGACCGCTGAGCTGCGAGACGATCGGGAGCGCGGTCGGAATTGCGCCGATCCGGAGACGGCCGGTCAGGCCTTTGTCAATCTCCTCGAGCCCGCGGCGAAGATTCTCGACCTCCGCGAGAATCCGATGGGCGTGCTCCAGGGCCACCTGGCCCTGCGGGGTCAGACCAACATAGCGATGGCCGCGGTCGACGATTGGAGCCCCAAGATCTTCCTCCAAGAGGCGAATGGCGGCTGACAGGGTGGGCTGCGACACATGACACGCGTCCGCAGCGCGGCCAAAATGCTTTTCGCGCGCGAGCGCTGCGAGGTATTCGAGTTGACGGAGAACCATGGCTTTTATCCGGGCGCTTGTCGTGGCGCCAGCCGAACACTAGGTCAATAGCGGGCTCCTATCGCCGCCATCGTCTGGAGATCGCCCAATTTCGCGACTAGGAGCAGGCGGCCGACGCCAAATGGAGGTCCGATGCCGGATGCTAACTCCGAAACTGCGCCGCGATCGAGGGCGTTCTCGATCCGCGCCGTTGCGGCCCTCGTGGTTGTTGCGTTGCTCGCACTTGCTGCGGTCATTTTTATAGGCGCCCAGGAGAAGCCGCGCGCGGCTCTGATCGGCGGCCCCTTCGCGCTTAAGGACGGTGACGGCAAGACGGTCAGCGATGAGACGCTCAAGGGGCGGCCATTCCTCGTTTATTTCGGATATACCCACTGCCCTGACGTCTGCCCAACCGAGCTTGCGCGCATCTCAGACGTCTTAGGCAAAATGGGGAATCAGGCCATTCCCGTCCTGTTCATCACGGTCGACCCGGAGCGCGACACGCCAAAGGTCATGCAGGACTACGTCTCGAGCTTCAACCCGGCCATCCTCGGGCTCTCAGGCAGCTCGCAGGCCGTCGAAGCCACGGAAAAAACCTTTCGGGTCTATTCCCACAAAGGCCCGCTGCAGCCGGACGGCGACTATTCGATGGATCACAGTTCGGTCGTCTACCTGATGGACAAGAACGGCGCCTTCGTCGAGGCGTTCAATGTCGAGCGCCCGCCTGAGGATGCGGCCAAGGACCTGGAGAAGTATCTCTAGCAGGGCGTGGATGCAACCGTGAGGCGAAATTCAAACTCTTAAACGCTAGCAAAACGACGCTAAACGCGCCTAAACGCTAGTAAATTAGCTAGCGTTTACTAACGTTTACTTCGGCTAATCTAGCCTTTTCAATGAGTTACGGGCGGAAAAAATAGAGAAATTCGACTTGCGCCTCAACTCGCGTCCCGGGTTGCGGTCCCACCAGTCAGTCAAACGTCACACAACTCCTCTTCGGCGCTCAGCGATCGCCAAACCAGTGGATGAATCCAGCATCAATATATATGTAGCACAGAGTTCTGGTTTTACCTAGAAAATGTCGCCTTAGGAAACACCGTGGGGCGTGGACCCAAGATTGCCGGGCGGAGCGCGGCTTGATAAAGACGCCTGGCGCACACCACCTCCCAGGCCGACAAACTCAAACACAAGACCGCGAATTGAGATGGACAAATTCACCACACTGACCGGGGTCGCCGCGTCGCTGCCGATCGACAATATCGACACGGACATGATCATCCCCAAGCAATATCTCAAGACGATCAAGCGCACCGGCCTCGGCGCCGGCCTTTTCTCGGAGATGCGCTATCGCGAGGATGGATCCGAGAATCCCGACTTCGTCCTCAACAAGCCGGCCTACCGCAAGGCGACGATCATTGTCGGAGGCGACAATTTCGGCTGCGGCTCGTCGCGGGAGCATGCGCCCTGGGCGCTGCTCGACTTCGGTGTCCGCTGCGTTATCGCGACCGACTTCGCCGATATCTTCTATAACAATTGCTTCAAGAACGGCGTCCTGCCAATCAAGGTCTCGCGCGAGGATCTCGCCAAGCTGCACGACGACGCCGAGCGCGGCGCCAATGCGACGATCACCATCGATCTTGCGGCGCAGGAAATCCGCGGTCCCGACGGCGGGGTCGTCAAGTTCGAGATCGATTCCTTCCGCAAGCAGTGCCTCGTCGAAGGGCTCGACGACATCGGCCTGACCCTGGTCGAGGCGTCGGCGATCGAGGCGCATGAACAGAAGACGGCCGCCGCCCACCCCTGGCGATGAGTTCAGGTCAATTGCCTCGATGAATGAAGCCGGGCACCCCGGTCTCCACCACAGGATTGCGCCGGACGTTCGTCGTTATGCCGTAACGAATCTCGCGCATGGCGTCTTCGGGCAGGCTCGAAATGTCAAAGTTCTCCTGGATACGGGAAGCGTTGTGAGAGGTAACTAGAAACGCAGTGCCGCGCTGTACAGCCCAGGCAAGCGCAACCTGAGCAGGCGTTTTGTGGACACGCTGCGCGACGGCTGCGATCACGGGGTCGTCTAGAACTTTCGGATCCAGGCCATGTCCCAATGGCGCCCCCGCTTGCACCACAATCCCATTTTCCCGGCAAAATTCGACCAGGTCCCATTGAGGGAAATACGGATGGCACTCGACTTGCGCCACTGCAGGCTTGATCCGTGCGGCGGCGACAATCTGGCGCAGCTGATCCAGAGTCACATCGGACAAGCCGATCGACTTGCATTCGCCTTCGTCCACAAGGCGCTCGAGCGCTCCCCAGGTCTCGACCAGCGTCACTCCAAAATCATAGATGATCTGATCGCGCTCGTCCCTCGGATCCTGCTCGTCGCCGGGCCGAAACGCAAACGGGGTGTGAATGAGATAGCAATCGACGGTGTCGATTTGCAGCCGCCGGCGGCTGACGTCAAAGGCTGGTTTGACCCGCTCGGGGCGATGATTGGTGTTCCATAGCTTCGTAGTGACGAAGATGTCTTCTCGCCGAGTGATCCCAGCCCTGAACGCCGCCTGCATGGCGTCGCCAACCGCTTCTTCATTGCGGTAGCGCTCGGCACAATCGAAGTGCCGAAAACCCACCTCGAGCGCGATCCGAGTCGCTTCCTTGGTCACGATGGGGTCGGCGATCAGCGTGCCGAAGCCGACGGCCGGGAGCGCGCCAGATCCATTGTTGAGAGGAATCCTCGTGTCGCGAAGCGCATCGAGGGTCGCCATGCCCTTCCTCCGTTGGTCGCTGATCTCGAAGGCGTCCGAGCCCGCCTTGTCTAATAGAGCGCCGCTCAATTCTCATTATCATCCATTCCCGCCCAGGCCCGAATTTCCCGCAAAGCCCTCTTGGACTAAAGTGAGAGGCCAGCGCGTCGAAGGGTGATCCAGAAGACGGCGCGGCGGTTGTGCGCTTTGCGAGCAGCTTGAGGCGTAAGGCCGGTGGATCAGGCATCTCGAGGTCCGCCTTGGCAGTCCCACGGTATGCCGGTGGTTTCGTCTCGGCGGCCCGAGAGGTTGGTCCGGTCGGATTTTGGATTTTCTTGGCGTCTAGTCGTTTCGGCTCGAACGCCCCCGTTTTTGAGGGTTGGAAAAGCTTGGATTTCCTTGGATTCTCTCGTCCGAAATGAGCCTTTTCAAGAGGTTACACAGGAATTTCCACGGAAAAATTTTCGCGCGCCTTCCCCTGGCGTTGAGAGGCGCGGCGAACGGCGAGCGCGCGGTCGAGGTGATACGGAAGGGCGGAATTGTTCATGGGGGTGAGCTTCGCAGAAGTTCTGATTTTCTGCAAATGATTGTCGCCGGAGCGTGTTGGGAACCGCAATCAAAAACGGCTCGGTCTACGGTCAAACCCAATTGGACCGGTTCCAACCCATCGACGAGCAGCGCGATTCACTAAAGGTCCCCTTGACGTCGACTCCAGCCGGCCGGAACGCAAGGAGCGGCATTCGGGACCGCTGGCGAACCGGCGTCGACCCGAATGCGGCCGAGGCACGCCTCCGTCGAAGGGCCGCCGGCCTTGAAGAGACGGTGGCGCCCTCCATTATGGACGCAGAGCGTCCCGTCAGTCTCCGTCGGCTCGGAGATGTTCCGCAGCCATACTCGCATGGTGATGCACCATGAGCCACTTGTCTCCGCGCTTCTCGTGTGCCGAGCACAGTGAACGCGAAGCTTCGTCCGTTCTTTATTTTTCCTCGAATTCTTTCCAGGCCGCCGCCCGCGCAATCGTTCCGTGGACATTGATGACCGGGTTCGTCGTCACGCAGGATAATTCCGCGAATGACTCGAACGGACGACCTTCCAACTGTCGAGCACCACCTGCCAACCGACTGCAACTAAGATCCTGTCGGGAATCCTTGTTTGAACTCGATCCGGGTCGCGTGAAAAGGCGTCCTGTCGAGGTTCTCGACATAGTGGAGCGGCTGAGGCAGGAATTTCGCAGTGATCGGCAGCGGCGCGTCCTCGGGGATCGGCAGAGGGATCTCCTCTCCGGTCGCGCCGTCGAAGTCGCGCACGCTCACCAGCCGATCGACGACGAAGATGGCGGGCAAACAATGGTGGTGGGGCTTTTCGACCGCGCCCGGAGCGATACTCACGGAGATGACCCGGATCGCCTCGTCTTCATAGAGAACCTTGTGATTCTCCGGCGCCGCCAAAACCCCGTCGAGGGCGGGATCCCAAGTCGCCGGGTCCGTTCCGTCCATGCTGAGCTTAGTCATAGTGAAGCCCTCCCTCACGCAAAATTGAGCCCGCACGAAGAGTTACGCTTTGCGCTTCTATACCATTCGGTATAGAATGGATTGAGCAGAGTCAAGTCATGTCACGATCTTTGGATGAAGAAAGCAGCCCCGCCCCGATCGGGCGGCCGCGCGAGTTCGACATGAGTGAGGCCATCGACAGCGCGATGCTGCTGTTCTGGCGGAAAGGTTACGAAGGGACGTCGATTTCGGACCTGACCGAGGCTCTCGGCATTACCCGCCCGAGCCTCTACGCCGCTTTCGGCAACAAGGAGCAATTGTTCCGCACGGTCCTGGACCGCTACGACGAAGGAACGGCGGAATTCCTTACTGGGTCGCTCGACCTTCCGACGGCGCGCGAAGTCGCCGAAGGGTTGTTGCGCGGGGCCGCTAACTTTCACAGCAATCCGGCGAACCCGCCTGGATGTCTCATGGTGCATGGCGCGCTCGTCGGCTCCGACGAAAGCGACTCGTTGCGGCGGGAAACGCGCGACCGCCGGGCGCGGCTCAAGGACGCGATCCACGAGCGACTCGAGCGCGCGCTCGCGGAGGGCGATCTGCCTGCGCACGGCGACCCCGAGGCGCTTGCGCGCTACATCGTCGCGGTGATGCGCGGGATGGCCGTCGAGGCTGCGAGCGGCGCGAAAGGAAGAGAGTTGCATCAGATCGTAGGCATGGCCTTGCGCGCGTGGCCGGGGATCGACCATTAGACGACTGAAATCGACCCGGTTGCGGCGTCGACCGTCGCAATCGGCCGTGGCCGCTTGACGTCGACAGCGCCCGGGAGCTACCGTTCGCTGAAGGGCATTGCGCTTCGACTCCGCCCTTCATCTTGGCAAGCGCATCTAATTCCGCCGACCGTCCTCATCGTTTAAGATGCCGTGCCTTCAGCAAAGGGCGCGCGCTCAGGCTTTAGATGAACGGCACTACGGTTTTTCTGACCGCCATCGGCTACGTCTCGTTTCTGTTCCTCATCGCCTGGTGGGGCGACGGCGCCGGGCGGCGCTTCGCGTCGGGCCGCTCGCGTCCCGTCGTCTATGCGCTGAGCCTTGCCGTCTATTGCACCTCCTGGACCTATTACGGATCGGTCGGGCTTGCTTCCGAGCACGGCCTTGATTTCCTGCCGATTTACATCGGCCCCATTCTCGTTATCGGGCTCGGAGCGCCGTTCGTCGCCCGCATAGCCAATGTCGCTCGCGCGCAGAACGTCGCCACGGTCGCCGATTTCGTGTCCGCGCGATATGGAAAATCCCAACCGGTCGCGGCGGTCGCCGCGCTCATCGCGCTGATCGGATCGGCGCCCTATGTGGCGCTGCAGCTCAAGGCGGTGGCGCCGACGGTGCTGATGGTGGTCCATTCCTTCGATCAGGGACGCCTTGCGCGGGGCGCGCCCACAGCCTCATTCTATCTTGCGGTGTCCTTGCTGCTCGCCGTCTTCGCGATGGCGTTCGGCACCAGGCGCATCAACCCCAAGGAGCATCAGGACGGCCTCATTCTTGCGATCGCGGTCGAATCGATCGTGAAATTGGTTGCGTTTCTCGCCGTCGGCGCCTTCGTCGTCTGGCGACTCAACGGCGGCATCTTCGATCTGACGGAGATCGCTGGGTCCGATCCTAAGATCGCCGCGGTGATCCAGCCTCCTCCCAATCCCACCGTTTGGGTGGTGACCACGCTCTTGTCGGCGTTTGCGATCGTGCTCCTGCCGCGCCAGTTCCATGTCGCGGTGGTCGAGAACCACGACCAGCGCGACATCCGCACCGCCGCTTGGCTGTTCCCGGCTTATCTCATCCTGATCAATCTCTTCGTCGTGCCGCTCGCGATCGCTGGCCTCAAGGTTTTCCCGGACGGGACAATCAACCGCGATCTCACCGTCCTCGCCTTGCCGCTCAGCGCCGGAGCGCAGGGCATGGCGCTTCTCACGATGGTGGGAGGCCTGTCAGCCGCGACCGGAATGGTGGTGGTCGAAAGCGTCGCGCTCTCAATCACCATTTCCAACGATTTGGTGATGCCGCTCCTCCTCCGGCGCCGCGGCCCACGGGCGGGCGCCGCTGAAGGCGACATCGGCGCGCTTGTGCTGTGGGTTCGCCGGATCGCGATCGTCGGCGTTCTGGCGCTGGGCTACGCCTACGAGCGGATGGCTGGCGAGGCGGGCCTCGTCTCGATCGGCCTCCTATCATTTGCGGCGGTGGCGCAGATCGCGCCGGCCTTTCTGGGTGGCCTCTTCTGGCGTCGTGGGACGGCGCGGGGCGCGATTGCTGGGATGACCGCAGGGGCGCTGATCTGGTTTTATCTTCTGCTGCTGCCGTCGATCCGGCCGGGCCAGGCGCTTTCGATCTTTCTCACACACGGGCCGATGGCGATCGCGTGGCTGAGCCCGGCGGCGCTCGTCGCTTTCGCCCCCAATGCGCTGGTGGGCGGGGCTGTCCTGTCGCTCGCGGCGAATGTGGTCGCCTTTGTCGCCTTTTCGCTGACCCGAAGCCCAAGCGCGCTCGAACGCGCTCAGGCAAGCGCCTTCGCCGGAGCGGGCGCCAGCGGCAAGCCACAGGCGTTCCGCCTCTGGCGCTCGTCGACTACCGCGGGAGAACTCGAGACCGCGGTCGCGCGCTATCTCGGAGCAGGGCGTGCGCATCGCGCCTTCACGACCTTCATGCGCGAGCACGGCGCCGTCTACGATCCCGCGCTCGAGGCCAGCGCGCAACTCATTCGATACGCGGAGTTTCTGCTCTCGCCGGCGATCGGCGCCTCGACCTCGCGCCAGGTGCTGTCGTTGCTCTTGAGGCCGAGGACAGTGTCCGGCCAATCGGCGCTCAAGCTCATCGACGAAGCCTCGGCGGCGATCCAGTCGAGCCGCGATCAGTTGCAGCATGCCCTCGACCACGCGAAGCAGGGCATTTCGGTCTTCGACGCCAATCTGACGCTGACCGCCTGGAACCGTGAATTTGCCGACCTTTTCGGCCTGCCGCCCGCGATGCTGCGTCATGGAGTTGGGCTTGACGAGATCGTGCGATTCAACGCGGGCCGCGGCGCCTATGGACCCGGAGATCTGGAGGACTTCGTGGCTGAGCGGGTCGCCCGCCTGCTTTATGACGATCAGCCGAATCGCTTACGCCTGCTCTCGACCAACCGCGTCGTCGAGGTGCGCTCGGCGCGGCTGCCGGACGGCGGGATCGTGACCACCTATACTGACGTGACGCAGACCGTTCAGGCCGAGGAGGCCCTTGAGGCCGCCAACGAGAGGCTCGAGCGGCGGGTCGATGAGCGCACCGCGGAATTGCAGCGGCTCAACGGCGAGCTCGAGCGGGCCAAGAACGAGGCCGACGCCGCCAATCTCTCCAAGACGCGTTTCCTCGCCGCGGCCAGCCACGACATTCTGCAGCCGCTTAACGCCGCGCGGCTTTACGCAAGCTCGCTGACCGAAGGGATCAACCAGATCGATTCCGACGAACGCAAGAATCTTGCGCGCAATGTCGACGTCTCGCTCGAGGCGGTCGAGGAGATCATCGGCGCGCTCCTCGACATCTCGCGACTCGACGCCGGCGCGACGCGCCCAGAAATTTCCGTCGTTCGGATCGCGGATCTGATGCGGATGCTCGAGATCGAGTTTGCGCCCCTCGGCCGGGCGAAGGGGCTCGATCTCGTCTTCGTGCCCACGAGCCTCGCCATTCGCACCGATCGCCGTCTCATGCGGCGCCTGTTGCAGAATCTGATTTCGAACGCGCTCAAATATACGCTGAACGGCCGGGTGCTGGTCGGCTGCCGTCGAGTAGCGGGCGCAGTCCGCATCGAGGTCTGGGACACTGGCCTCGGCATTCCTCCCGAGCATGAGCGCGAGGTGTTCGCCGAATTCAAGCGGCTCGACCAGGGCGCGCGGGTTGCGCGGGGCCTCGGCCTCGGCTTGTCGATCGTCGAGCGCTTAGGCCGCGTGCTCGAGCACCCCGTGGGGTTGCGCTCGCGTCCCGGCGAAGGCTCGGTGTTCTCCGTCACCGCGCCGCTCGGACGCGCCGCGCCGCAAGTCCGCGCCGAGCCCGAGGCGCACGAGCCAGTCACGGCGGGCGAGCCGCTCGAGGGCTTGAAGGTTCTCGCCATCGACAACGAGCCGCGCGCGCTTCAGGGCTTGAGTGGACTCTTGAGCCGCTGGGGCTGTCGTGTCGCAACGGCCCATGGCCTCGAGGAGGCAAACGCGGCGCTTGAGGCGTTCGGGGCGCCGGACGTGATCATCGCCGACTACCATCTCGATTCGGGCGACGGCGTCGCCGCGATCCGGGGTTTACGCGAGCGCCTCGGCCGGAGCACGCCTGCGATCCTCGCCACCGCGGATCGAAGCCCGGAAGTGCGGGACGAAGCCGAACGCGAAAACGTGGCGGTGATGAACAAGCCGCTCAAGCCCGCCCCGTTGAGGGCGCAACTGACCCGCTACGCCGCCCTGCGAGAGGCGGCGGAATAGGGGGACGAAAGTCAGTGAATCTGCGTCGCCGCGTCCTGGCCGCGCGCGAGCTCGATGGTCGTGATCGCCACCAGCATCTCGGCGCGGGACTTCAGATCCTTGGCCTCGAGCAGCGCCTGCTTCTCTCTCGGGCCGCACGGGCTCATCATGGAGAGCCCATTGACCAAAGCCTCGTTCGACGCCTTCTTGATGTCGCTCCACACGACCTTGATCTCGTTGACCTCTGCGAAGCGTTTCAAGGCCGCGATCAGATCCTCGCGATCGACCGCCGCTTCGCCCGCACCTTCAAGAAAATCCTCGGCAAATAGCGAGTAATCCGGGACCGCGATCCGATACGGGCGGTCGCTCGGCGCCTCGGCCTTCAAGTGGAAGCGCGCGACGCCCATGAGCGTCAGGAAACAGCGACCGTCGCCGATTTCCGCATATTGCACGATGCGGCCAGCGCAGCCGAGCGGATAGAGCTCAGGCTCAGGCGCCGGCTCAGACGTTTCTTCCTCCGACGACGGCTGAATGACGCCGACCACCCGTTCCCCGGCGAGCGCATCGTCGAGCATCTCGAGATATCGGGGCTCGAACACCGTGAGCTGGATTGGCCGGCGCGGCAAGAGAAGCGCGCCCGTCAGCGGAAACAACGGTATCGTCGTCGGCATTTCGGCCGGTCCGGCGAAGGTGCGGTTGAGTTTCATAACCCTCGTCTCGTTCTTAGGGCGTTTCGGACGGCGGGTGACTGTCAAAACCAGACCGCCGACAGCTTGCGCCGCGCAGCGATTGACGCAGGATCCATCAGACCCCAGGCCTCGAACAGCTGCAACAATTGTTTGCGCGCCGCCTCGTCGTTCCATTTTCGGTCGCGTCGAATGATTTCAAGCAGTTGATCGGCGGCCTCGTCCCGATCCCCCTTTGCCGACAGGGCGACCGCAAGGTCGAATCGCGCCTGGTGGTTGTCCGGATTGGCCGCGACGGCCTGTTCGAGGGGCGCGAGCTCGCCGACGTTCGAGGCTTGCTCGGCGAGGCGCAACGCCGCCCAGGCGGCGACGACCGTCGGATCCTGCTCCTTGCCAGCGGGCGCGGCGGGAGCCGTCTCCAACAAGGCCTTCGCTTCCTCAAGGCGAGCACCGGCGACATGGAGTTTGGCGAGACCTCCGATCGCCTTCGCTTCGCCCGGGTCCTCGGCCAAAATCTCCGTATAAATCGCCGCCGCTCCGGCTGCGTCGCCCTTGGCGGCCGCTTCCTCGGCCTCTGCGAAAAGCGCGGCGGATTCATTCTGGATCGGACCGACGAGCCGTTCGATGAAGCCCCGGATCTGGCTTTCCGGCAGCGCGCCGACAAATCCATCCACCGGCTGGCCCTTGTCGAAGGCGATGACGGCTGGAATCGATTGGATGCCGAGCTGGCCCGCGATCTGGGGATGTTCGTCGATGTTCATCTTGACCAGCGCGACCTTGCCGCCCGAGTCCGCGACCGCCTTCTCCAGAGCCGGCGCAAGCTGCTTGCATGGCCCGCACCACGGAGCCCAGAAGTCCACCAGCACGGGCTGCCGCGTCGAGGCCGTCAGGACGTCGGCGCGGAACGACGCCGTTGTGACCTCCTTGACCGCGCCCGCCTTGGTTTGAGGCGCCATTGCGCCGCTCACATTCGCCATGTCCGTTCTTCTCCAGCCCGGGCGAGGCGGCAAAGCCCACACCCCCGTGTCCCATATTTTGCTGACTAAATGGAGGCGTTGGGCTTTTTATTCAACTGCCGGCTTGATCCTGGCCCAAATCCGCGATCAGCGGCTCATGTCCGGTCGCGCGCAGGAATTTGATGAGATCCGCGCTCTTCAGCCCCGTGGTGCGGGTGTTGACCAGCGGGTGAAAATTGAGCCGTTCATGGCGCATCATCGCTTGATCCAGCACGACAGAAACCCGGCCAGCTTTGTCGTTGATGGCCCCAAACGGGGTGACGGCGCCGGGCTTGACGCCCCAGACCTCTTCCAGGAGTTCCGCAGAGCCGAAGGATACGCGCCCTTGCGCGCTGATCGTCTCGTGTACCCGCTTGAGGTCGACCACGGTTTCTTCGCCGAGGACGAGCAGAAACAGTCGGCCCTTCTTGTCCTTGACGAACAGGTTCTTGGTGTGGCCACCGGGAATGTCGCCGCGCAGCGTCCGCGAGTCCTCGACCGTGAACAGCGGGGGGTGCTCGGCAGTCGATGTCTCGACCCCGAGCGCGGCCAGATAAGCGATGAGGTCGTCTGGGGAGGCGGGCATCGGGGGATGTGAGGGCAGCTTGAGGCTTGCTACCCGGTTCTGGGGCGGCCGGCGACCGTGGACGTCCCTGCGAAAGCTCTATTGATTGCTTTTCTGCTCCAAAAATGTTCCATTACAGCTTCCTTTTTGGAGCTTTTCGTGGATCTTTCCGTCAAGGGCGTGCCGGAGGACCAGGTGAAACGGCTGCGCGAGCGCGCGAAGGCCAACCACCGGTCGTTGCAGGGCGAGTTAAGGGCGTTGATCGACGAGGCGACGGGGGCGCAACGGTCGCTCACCGTGGACGAAATCGTCGCGAGAGTGAGCCGTCTCGGTCTGACTCGGCGAGACGAGGCGGCGCGGCTCATCCGCGAAGACCGTGAACGATAAGGTCGTCGACGCGTCCGCCATCGTCGCATTGCTTTTTAATGAGTTAAGGCGGGACGAGATCGCCCTGCGGCTGCGCGGAGCGACCCTGTGCGCCCCCGGCCTCATCAGGTTCGAAGTCGCGAACGCGTGCTTGAAGAAAATTCGCGCCGCCCCCGCGGAACGACAGGCGTTGCTCGAAGCTTTTTCCTTTCTCGACGCATTTTCGATCTCGGCGGAGGCGGTCAACCTCGCCGAAACGATCGCGTTGGCGGAGCAAACGAGGCTCTCGCTCTACGACGCGAGCTATCTTTGGCTCGCCCGCGCACTCGACGCGGAGCTTGTGACTCTCGACGAGAAGCTCGCCCGCGCGGACGAAAATCTGCGCCGTTCCGAATAGACAGCGACGTCCGACGAGCGGCATACCACGCCCAGCCGAACATTTTCGCTGGCGCCTCGGCCCGAAATCTGTATAAGCGCGGCGATCCGCGGCCCTTAATGGGCCCGTAACAGCGTCGCGACCGACCTGGACGACATCCCGGTTCGGCCGTTCATTGAATGCGCAGTTTTGCGCTCTCACATAAGGATAATCCCGATGTCGATCACCGCTGAGCGCAAGACTGCGCTCATTAATCAATATGGTTTGAAAGTCGGCGACACCGGGTCGCCCGAAGTTCAGGTTGCGATTCTCACTGAGCGCATCGCCAACCTGACCGGTCACTTCAAGACTCACGTCAAGGACAACCATTCCCGCCGCGGCCTCCTCAAGATGGTGTCGCAGCGGCGAACGCTTCTCGACTATGTCAAGAAGCAGGACGAGGGACGCTATAAGACCCTCATCGAGCGTCTGGGCATCCGCCGCTGAAATCGGGCCCCACGCGAACGGAGCGGCTGCTTTCAGGCGCCCCGACGTCAAGACGGGCGACGGCGCGGCCGACGCCCCAAAACCCAATGCGAGAGCCTGGCGTCATGGCAGGATCGCGAACGGCTGGCGCGCGCCAACCGCTCGCCGTCTTGCCGATGACGAGCCCGATTGGCGGGCGGCATGGGCCGCTGGCTTTCGCATCCTCAACACATGCAGGATGAAGAAAGATGTTTGACACACAACGCGAAGAACTTGACTGGTGCGGGCGCAAGCTCACGCTCGAAACCGGGCGCGTCGCCCGTCAGGCCGACGGCGCGGTGCTCGCCACCTGGGGCGAAACCACGGTGCTGGCGACTGTCGTCGCCGCCAAGGAGCCGAAGCCCGGCCAGGATTTCTTTCCGCTCACCGTCCACTACCAGGAGAAGGCGTTCGCCGCAGGACGAATTCCCGGCGGTTATCTCAAGCGCGAAGGGCGCCTGTCTGACCGTGAAACGCTGACCTCTCGTCTCATCGACCGGCCGATCCGGCCGCTGTTCCCAGACGACTTCCGCTGCGACACGCAAGTGATCGCCACGGTTTTCTCCTATGACCTCGAGACCGACTCGGACATTTTGGCGATGATCGCCTCGTCGGCCGCGCTCACCCTCTCGGGCGTCCCGTTCATGGGCCCCATCGGCGCGGCCCGCGTCGGATTCATCAAGGGCGAAATCCGGGTGAATGCGACAGTGGAGGAAATGAAGGATTCCACGCTCGACCTCGTCGTCGCAGGCACTGCCGACGCCGTGCTGATGGTCGAGTCCGAGGCTCAGGAGCTCTCCGAAGAGACGATGCTCAAGGCGGTGATGGCCGGCCATTCCGCCTTCCAGCCGGTTCTTCAGGCGATCATCCGTTTGGCCGAGAAGGCCGCCAAGGAGCCGCGCGATCTTAAGGCGAACGATCAAGCCGCAGTCGAGAAAGCGGTGATGGATGCCGGCGAAGCCGATTTGCGCGCCGCCTATTCGATCACGGAGAAGCAGCAGCGTTACGCCGCTGTCGACGCGGCCAAGGCGAAGGTCTTTGGCGCTCTCGCGCCCGCGGGCGCCGATCCGAAGTTTCCGCCAGGCGAGGTTGCAGAGGCCTTCCACAAGGCTCAGGCGAAGGTCGTGCGCTGGAACATTCTCGACCATAAGCGGCGCATCGACGGACGGGATCTGACCACTGTGCGCCCGATCCTAGCCGAAGTCGGGGTGCTTCCCCGAACCCATGGTTCAGCTTTGTTCACGCGTGGAGAGACGCAGGCGATGGTCGTCGCCACACTGGGTACGGGCGAGGACGAGCAATATATCGATTCGCTCGACGGGACCTATAAGGAGCGGTTCCTGCTGCACTACAACTTCCCCCCCTATTCGGTCGGCGAAACGGGCCGCATGGGCGCGCCGGGCCGGCGCGAAATCGGGCACGGGAAGCTCGCCTGGCGCGCCATTCGCCCGATGCTGCCGACCGCGGCCGAATTTCCTTACACCATTCGCGTCGTCTCGGAGATCACCGAGTTCGAACGGCTCATCGTCCATGGCGACGGTGTGCGGATCGTCACTGGCGCTAATGGACGCCGGCGTGCCGCTCAAGCGTCCGACCGCCGGCATCGCGATGGGTCTCATCCTCGAGGGCGAGCGCTTCGCAGTGCTCAGCGACATTCTCGGCGATGAAGACCACCTCGGCGACATGGATTTCAAGGTCGCAGGCACCAGCGAAGGGGTCACTTCGCTGCAGATGGATATCAAGATCGCCGGCATCACCGAGGAGATCATGCGTCAGGCGCTGGCTCAGGCGCGCGACGGGCGCATGCACATCCTTGGCGAAATGAGCAAGGCGATCACCGGAGCGCGGGCCGAACTCGGCGAGTTCGCGCCGCGCATCGAGACCATGAAGATCCCGACCGACAAGATCCGTGAGGTCATCGGCACGGGCGGCAAGGTAATCCGCGAGATCGTCGAGAAGACCGGCGCCAAAATCAACATCGAGGATGACGGCACGGTAAAGATCGCTTCCAGCGACGGCGCAAAGATCAAGGCGGCGGTCAACTGGATCAAGTCGATCGCCTCGGAGCCGGAGGTCGGCCAAGTCTACGACGGAACGGTGGTCAAGACCGTCGAATTCGGCGCCTTTGTAAATTTCTTCGGCTCGAAGGACGGCCTCGTCCACATTTCACAGCTCGCCAAGGCCCGGGTCAACAAGACGACCGACATCGTCAAGGAAGGCGACCGGGTCAAGGTCAAGGTCATGGGCTACGACGACCGCGGCAAGGTCAAATTGTCGATGCGCGTCGTCGACCAGCAAACGGGCGCGGACCTCGAGAAAACGCCCGCGGCCGAGCCGGCGGTTACGGCCGAGTAGCAGAACCTCGCC
This sequence comes from uncultured Alphaproteobacteria bacterium, assembly GCA_963836695.1. GTDB lineage: Bacteria > Pseudomonadota > Alphaproteobacteria > Rhizobiales > Beijerinckiaceae > Roseiarcus. The sequence goes on along the minus strand of CAWIKX010000010.1, from coordinate 150,013 downwards.
TGAGATCCCATATTGTGGGGCGCATCACAGCGCCCAGCGCTTCGCCAGTTACATCTGCTGGCGGCCTTTCCGAGTCGTAATGTGTTGTTAACGGCTCGGAAAGGCCAGGCGCGCTATGGAGTCTGCGCTTTCAGGGATATGGGCACCTCATGCAAGTGAGTTCCGCGGCCGCGCTCGATGACGGCCGGCGTACAATTGCGATCGGACGAATTCGGGCGACAGGCCCTTGGCGCGCGGCAGGCGGTTCGGGCGCCGAAGCCGACCGCCGGGCGGTCATCGAGGCCTTGACGCGCGAAGCCGAGGACTACAGCGCCGACGCCATCGTCGATGTGCGTTTCGAGGTCGACGGCTGCAAGGGCGGCGATATCGGCGGCGTCCAGCTCGAGCGGCTGACGGCGACGGGCCTCGCGGTGCGGTTCGCCGAGGCGGCGTAAGTTACTCCGCAGCGTGCCGAATCTGGGAGCGTGCCGCCTCACGGCCGCGAAGCTCCGCCTCCCGCTCTTGGATATAGTCGCGGGTCAGCGGCACAACTTCCTGACGCTTTGCGATCTGAATCTGCATCACCATGTGTGCGTCGACACGAAACGCGGTCTCCGAACCGGCGAGGTAGAACTCCCACATCCGGCAGAAGCGCTCGTCGTAGAGGTTCTTCGCTTCCTCCCGGCGCGCCATGAAGCGCTCCCGCCAGGCCCGCAACGTTTCCGCGTAATGCAGGCGAAGAATCTCGATATCCGTCACATAGAGGCCTGCCCGTTCGATCGCGGGCAGCACTTCCGACAGGCTCGGAATGTAGCCGCCGGGGAAGATATATTTGCGGATAAAGGCGTTGGTGACGCCGGGCACGGAGTTGCGGCCGATGGAATGAAGCAGCATCACCCCATCGTCCTTGAGCAGGCCGCGGACCTTGGTGAAGAACTCGTCATAGTGGCTGGCGCCGACGTGCTCGAACATGCCGACCGAGACGATCCGGTCGAATGTCTCGGGGACGTCGCGATAGTCCTGCAGCCGAAACTCGACCTGATCCGCGAGCCCGGTCTCGCGGGCGCGGGCGCTGGCGACTGCGAACTGCTCTTCGGATAAGGTGACCCCGGTCACGCGCGCGCCTGCAACGCCTGCGAGATAGAGCGCAAGGCCGCCAAAGCCGCAGCCAATGTCGAGCGTCTTTGAGCCCTCCTTCGCCAGGAGCTTGGCGGCGAGGTGCCGCCTCTTCGCCGTTTGCGCGTCCTCGAGCGACTGCCCGGGGAACTCGAAATAGGCGCAGGAATACTGCCGGTCGGAGTCGAGGAAGAGATTATAAAGCCGCTGATCGAGGTCGTAGTGGCTGGCTACATTGCGCTTGGCGCGCACCCGGTTGTTGCGCTGGTGCAGGCCGCGAAAAGCCAGGCGCGCCTTGGCCAGCGCCCTCGCCCAGGGCTGACCATCGAGTTCCGCAAGATTGCGCGCGCCAAGTTCGAGGACGTCGTAAAGGCCGCCTTTGGTTACGACCACCCGGCCATCCATATAGAGCTCGCCAAGCGTCAGCGCCGGATTGAGCATCAGCCGACGTTCCGCCGCGCCGTCCATGAGTTTCACCCCGAGCGGCGGCCCCGCGCCGTCGCCGAAGGTCTCAACGACTCCGTCGGCGGTCGCCACCTCCAGGCAGCCCGTACGAATCAGTTTCCGCAAAAAAGCCCGAAATGCCGCGCTCATCCCTCGCGTCCCAATCAACTGGCTCGGTCTCTGGACCGAGGCTTTTGTTGTCATTGTGTCACGTTACGGAAGGTTGTTAGGTTTTTTCAAGTGCGAATATAGGCTGTCGGGCATTCTCTTGGCGCAAACCTCCATCTCGACGCGTCTTGCTTTGGCCCGATTCGGCGACCAAGTCCCCCGCCATTCCACTTTCGTGCACTTTGCGCTAGGGGACCGGCTCGGCCAAGGATTCTGCTATCGTGCATTACATTTCGACCCGCGGAGCAGCCCCGACGCTGGGTTTCGCGGACGCGCTTCTCGAGGGACTGGCGCGCGACGGCGGCCTTTATCTGCCGCTCTCCGTTCCTCATTTGCCGCCGGACGCCATCCGGGCGCTGAGAGGCGTCCCGTATTCGGAAGCGGCAGCGCGAATCATGGCGCCCTTCATCGGCGAGGATTTCGATTCGGACGAAATGAACTCGATGACCGCCTCCGCCTATGCGAGTTTCCGCAACGCCGCGGTCGCTCCCCTCGCACAGGTTGACGACAACCTGTTCACGCTCGAACTTTTTCACGGACCGACGCTGGCGTTCAAGGATTTCGCCATGCAATGGCTAGGGCGGGCGATGAATTGGGTTTTGCGTGAGCGCGGCGCGCGAGCAACGATTATCGGGGCGACCTCCGGCGACACCGGCGCGGCCGCGATTGAGGCTTTCGCCGAGCAATCCCAGGTCGAAGTGTTCATCCTCTATCCGCACGGCCGAGTTTCAGACGTGCAGCGCCGGCAGATGACGACGGTCAACCGGCCGAATGTCCATGCGCTCGCGATCGAAGGGTCGTTCGACGATTGTCAGCGCATCGTCAAGGACCTGTTCGGCGATCTCGCTTTGCGCGATGAAATGCGTTTGTCAGGCGTCAATTCGATCAACTGGGCGCGGATCCTGGCGCAGATCGTCTATTATTTTGTCGGCGCCGTCGCGCTTGGCGCGCCCGACCGTCCAGTTTCCTTCGCCGTTCCGACCGGCAATTTCGGCGATGTGCTGGCCGGCTATTACGCCAAACGCATGGGATTGCCGATCGAGCGTCTGATCGATCGCGACCAATGACAACGATATTCTGGCGCGCACGCTGGCCAACGGACGCTATGCGCCGAATGCGGTCAAGGCCACCCAATCACCCTCGATGGACATCCAGGTGTCCTCGAACTTCGAGCGCCTTTTGTTCGAGGCTTCTGGCCGCGACCCTAAGCAAGTAGTCGCCCAAATGGCCGCGCTCGCCGAAGGAGGCTCATTCCCGATTCCGGCGCCCACGCTCGAGCGCATACGCGGTGATTTCGATGCTTTTCGGGTCGATGGGCCCGCTTGCGCCGAGGAGATGAGCCGCGTCTACCGCTTAAGCGGCATGATGCTTGATCCGCATAGCGCGGTCGGCGTTCACGCCGCGCGACAAGCACTCAACGCCGCGCCGGCGACGCCGGTCATCGCTCTCGGGACAGCTCATCCGGCGAAGTTTCCCGATGCAGTCGAGGCCGCGACCGGCGTGCGGCCACCGCTGCCGGAGTCCCTCAAGGATCTGATGGAGCGCAAAGAAGCGATCGTCGTCCTGCCCAACAATCGCAGGGCGGTGGCCGATTACCTGCGTCAGACCGCGCGAGCGGCGGCGTGAGCGTTCAAATCACGAGCCTTTCCACAGGGCTCTCCGTCGTAACCGAGACGGCGCCCCAATTTAAGACGGCGGCGATTGGCGTATTCGTAGGCGCTGGCTCGCGCTACGAGCGCGCCGGCGAACACGGGCTCTCGCATTTCATCGAGCACATGGCCTTCAAGGGCACGCGCCGGCGGAGCGCGCGCGAGATCGCCGAGACGATCGAGAACGTCGGCGGGGACCTCAACGCAGAGACCGGCGTTGAGCGGACAAGCTATTTCGCCCGCGTTCTGGGGAGCGACACGGAGCTCGCGCTCGACGTTATTGGCGACCTTCTCACCAACAGCGTTTTCGCTCCGGAAGAGCTCGAACGGGAGAAGAACGTCATCGTCCAGGAGATCGGGGCGGTCGAGGACACGCCCGACGACCTCGTGTTCGATCTCCTCACCGCGACCGCGTGGCAGGACCAGCCGATCGGCCGCCCGATCTTAGGCACCCGGGAGGGCGTCGAGGCGTTCGACCGGGCGTCGATCGATCAATATTTGAGCCGCCGCTACAGCGCCGGCGCCACTGTCGTCGCGGCCGCAGGCGCGGTGGAGCACGATGCTATTCTCGCGCTTGCTCAGTCTCGCCTCGAGGGTCTCCACACCGCGCCCGCGCCGGCCGAAGGACTAGCCGCCTATACCGGTGGCGAGACCAAGGTGAAACGCCGCCTCGAGCAAACCCATATCGTGGTGGGCTTCGAGGGCCGGCGGGCGAACGCGCCGGATCATGACGCGGCCCAGGTCTTCGCGGCGGCGGTTGGCGGGGGCATGTCGTCGCGTCTCTTTCAGGAGGTGCGGGAGAAGCGGGGCCTCGCTTATTCGATCTATGGATTTCACTGGGACTTCATCGACACTGGCCTCTTCGGCTTCTACGCTGGCTCGGCCGATCGTGACGTGGCGGAGGTAGTCGCCGCCTCGCTCGACTGCCTTGCGGAAGCGGCGCACGGTCTCGAGGAAGCCGAAATTCGCCGCGCCAAGGCGCAGATGAAGGTGTCGCTGGTCACTTCTCTCGAGCAGCCCGGGGCGCGGGTCCACCAGCTCTCGCGCCAGATGCAGATCTACGGGCGCCCGCTTTCCTTCGACGAGATGATGGCGCGAGTTGACGCCATCACCGTCGAAGATGTTCGCAAAACGGGCGCCGCCATGCTTAGATCGCCCCCCGCCGTGGCGGTGATTGGCTCGGTCGGGAAGGCCCCCGGCCAAGCCAGGATCGCCCGCGCGTTGAAAGGGGTGTGATGGCGCTCTTCGGCTTGACGCGGCCCGTTGCGCCTGAGCCCGTGCTCCGTGGCGATGGGCTCTATTTGCGGCCGGCGGCCCTAGCGGACTACTCGTCATGGTCGAGGCTTCGCGCCGCAAGCCGCAGCTTTCTCGAGCCTTGGGAGCCGACGTGGCCGGACGACGACCTAACGCGAGCGGCATTTCGCCGACGCCTCAAGCGGCAAGACGACGACCTGGCTCGTGACGAGGCGTATTCGTTTCTCATTTTCGATAGCGCCACTGAGGAGCTTTTGGGCGGCATCACCCTTGGCGGGGTGCGGCGCGGCGTGTCCCAGAGCGGAACGCTGGGTTATTGGATGGGCTCCCCGCATGCCGGCAAAGGGCGCATGACGCGCGCGGTCGCGGCGATTGTCGAGTTCGCCTTCACGAGATTGCGGCTGCACCGGATCGAAGCGGCCTGCATCCCGGAAAATGCGCCGTCGATCGCGCTCCTCGAGCGCAACGGCTTTAACCGCGAGGGCTACGCGCGAGGGTTCCTCAGAATCAACGGGGCTTGGCGCGACCACGTCCTGTTTGGATTGGTCCAAAGCGACGCGCGACCGCGACTGGCGTGGACCAATCTTGACTGAAGTAACGCTCAACGATCGTCCTGGCGCGGACAGCGAGTGGGTTTTCGCGCGCTCGTTGCCGAAGAAGCGCGCCTTGGGCGCATGGCGACTCATTGGCGTCCTCGCTCTCTTCGCCGTGCTGACAGCGTTCTGTCGGCCCGCCTACGCGGTTGAATCCGTGAGAGTTTCTCCCGATACGGACGCGATCGATCTGACCCGGGCGGTCGAGCGCTACAATGCCCAGGGCGATCGCATCCAGGTGTCGACGGCCCCCGGCGCCGACGGGATCGTCCGCCGGATCGAGGTCAGCGCGCTCGAGCCCGGAGCCCAGCCGCCGTGGATCGTGTTCGCGCTGACCAATGATTTCGACGAACAGCTGACGCGGCTGATCGTGGCGCCGCATTTTCGCTTTGTCGGTTCGGGCCTTATCTGGCCGGACCTGGGTTCATCGCGGATCACGACCATCACGGCAAGCCAGGGCGCGGCCCCGGAGCGCGAGGACAGCGCGGACGCAGACGTCTTTCGCCTGACTCTCGATCCGGGAACGACCGTGACCTATGTGGCGGAGCTTCGCACGCCGAACCTGCCGCAGCTTTATTTGTGGGAGCCGGACGCGTTCAAGGACAAGTCCGCGAGCCTGACCCTCTACGAAGGGATTCTGATCGGTATCGCGGGTCTCCTCGCGCTCTTTCTGACCATCGTCTTCGTTGTCCGGGGCGCGATGATTTTTCCTGCCGCCGCGGCGCTCGCCTGGGCGGTATTCGCTTACGTCTGCATCGATTTCGGCTTCTGGCGGAAGATGTTCGGCTTAGGCGACGCCTCGGAGAGAATCTGGCGCGCAGGCGTCGAGGCGACGATCGGCGCGACGCTGATCATCTTCCTGTTCGCCTATCTCAACCTGCGCCGATGGCATGTGCGCTACACGCATTTCGCGCTCGCCTGGCTCGTGTTGATGGCGGCCGTGGTCGGCCTCTCGGTCTACAATCCGCCGATGGCGGCGGGGGTGGCGAGGATCTCCATCGCCACCGTCGCCGGCGTCGGATTCCTGCTTATCCTGAGCCTCGCGGCGCGCGGGTCCGACCGCGCCGTGATGCTGATCCCGACCTGGTACCTGCTCGCGGTCTGGGTGGTGGCCGCGGGCGCGGCGGCGCTTGGTTATCTGACCAACGACCTGGCTGCGCCGGGCCTGGTAGGCGGCTTGGTGCTGATCGTCATGCTGATCGGCTTCACGGTGATGCAATTCGCGTTTTCCGGCTCCGGCGGCGCCATGGACAATGGCGTCGACGCCGAGCGGCGCTCCCTCGCCATGACTGGGTCAGGCGAGGCGATCTTCGACTGGAACGTCCTCACCGACGAAGTGAACGGCAGCGAGGCGATCGAAAGCCAGCTTGGTCTCAGGCGTGGCGCGCTCGAGGGTCCGGCCGCCGGCTGGCTCGACGTGCTGCACCCTCTCGATCGCGACCGCTACACGCTGGCGCTGGACGGGCTTCTGCATCAGCGCTCAGGCCGGATTAATCACGACCTTCGGCTACGCGGACCGGACGGACATTATTTCTGGTATGTCCTGAAGGCGAGGCCGGTCATCAGCGCCGACGGGGAGGTTGTGCGCGTGATCGGCTCACTGTCGGACGTGACCGAGCTCAAATCGGCCGAGGAGCGGATGCTCCATGACGCGGTTCACGACAATCTGACCGGCCTTCCCAATCGCGAGCTGTTTGCGGATCGTTTGGGGGCGGCGATTCTCCTGGCCCAGAAGCCCGGCGTCGCCGCGCCGACGGTGATGGTGATCGACGTCGACGAATTCCGGTCGGTGAACGACTCCTATGGGTTATCGATTGGCGATTCGGCTTTGTTGGCGGTGGCCCGCCGCTTGGCGCGGGATTTGCGCCCAGGCGACACCCTGGCTCGCCTCGGCGGCGACACGTTCGGCGCGATCGTGCTCGCCGAACCGGGCTCCATGGATGCGCCCGCGAGGATCGAGGGCTTGCACGCTGCGCTTGCTGCTCCGATCAGCTTCGGCGAACGGGAGATCACGCTCTCAGTTTCGATCGGCGCCGCGCATTACAATCCGAAGCTGCACGACAAAGGCGGCGACCTTCTCGCCGACGCTCAGCTCGCGCTCGCCAACGCCAAGAAGGCCGGCGGCGATCGGGTGGTCATTTTCGCCCCCGCCATGCGCTCGCACCGCAGCGACCGGCAGACGCTCGAGAACGACATGCGCCGCGCGCTTGAGCGCGGCGAGATCTCGATCCTGTTCCGGCCGATCGTGCGCCTCGAAGATCGTACGGTCGCCGGATTTCAGTCGCTGATCCGCTGGCGCCATCCAAGGCTCGGGGTCCTGGGCGAGGAGGAATTTCGCTCCGCCGCCGAGTTCGACCGGCGCAATCGTCGACATCGGCGCCTATGCTCTGGAGGCCACCGCCAGAGAATTGGCGGCGTGGCAGAAGGCGCTCGAGGTCAATCCGCCCATCTTCGCCACGGTCGCCGCCTCCTCCCGCCAGATGCTAAGCCACGACCTTTTGCTCGACGTGCGCTCCGCGCTCGGGCGCCACTATGTCCAGCGCGGCTCGCTCAAGCTTGCTGCGCCGGAGAGTCTGGTGATGGAAAACCCGGAATACGCGGCGGCCCTCTTGCAGCGGGTGCGCGAAATTGGCGCGGCGCTCATGCTCGACCGGTTTGGGGCCGGCTACACCTCGCTCGGTCATCTGCCGGAGTACCGTTTTGACGCGATGCGGATTGACGCCTCGCTGGTCAGGCCGAACGCGGTTGGCGCACGCTCACCTATCCTGCGCTCGATCGTCGCCATGGCCCAGGAGATCGGGATGGAGGTCATTTCCGAGGGGGCCGAGACGGAATCCGACGCCGTCGAGCTTGCCCAGCTTGGTTGCCAATTCGCTCAAGGAGCTGCTTTCGGCCAGCCTATGAACGCTGCCGCGGCGCGGAAACTGATGGGCGCGGCTGCCGCCTGACGGCGCCGGGCTGCTAGCGGGAAGCTTCCGCCAGATGGCGCCGATACCGGGCGAGCACCCGCGCGCGATAGATCGGGCGCATCGCTTCATGGCGCAAACGTTCGACGAGGCTCATCGACTTGCGCTGGACGGTGCTGCCCCCGGTTTCTCGGGACACGTCGCGGATCGGCGAGGGCGAGGCGACCAGCACAGGCTGGTCGGTAACCCAAGTCATCTGCATGAGCGTGTCGATGGGGCGGTCGAATGGGAGAGTGCGCTCGAGCAGGCGCTTGGCGGCGGCGAGGGAGACGATCTGGGCGATCGCCCTTAGCGGAGGCGCATCGGGGCGCAAAAGCGCGAAGCCGCCGCGGCTCGCGACCTCGGTCCCGCTCCGAATGGGCTTGGCCGGCAGTAGCACATAGTCCCAACGCGCCCGTTCCAGGGTTACGAACTCGATCAGCTTCGCGAATTGAGACGGATCGATCTTGGCGTCGTCCTCGAAGATGAAGGCGAAGTCGAGCGCTTCATCGACGATCCGCCGCCAGGCCGAGCGGTGGCTGAGGAAAACGCCGACCTCCGTCCTCGTCAGAGCGAACGGATAGTGCGGCTGAAACCGCCGTGGCGAGTAAGCTTCATCGACCTCCTGCGGCGTGAGGCGCGCGCCATCGACGGCCGGCACGATCACGCTCTCGATCGGCAGGGAAGCAATCAGCGACTGGACATTGGGCAGGCGCGAACTCGCGCGCTCCAAATGGAGAATGAAGGCTTTGGGCCCGCTCAAGACTGGCTCACTATGCAAAGACCTGCGATAGTCCCGCGGGAAAAAGCACGAAACGCCTCCAATACGCGCCGTGTCGCGCCAAGTCATCCCGCTTGCCATTGGAAAAGGGAGAGCCGCGCCCGATGAAGATCACCGTCGATGTTGACTGCACGCCTCTCGAGGCGCGTCAGTTCATGGGATTGCCGGATGTCGAACCGATGCAGAAGGCGGCCATGGCTGAGATCGAGAAGCGCATGATGGCCGATCTCGAGCGCTTTTCTCCAGAGGCTCTGTTCAAGGCATGGCTCCCGATCGCCGGCATGAACGCCGAATGGCTCCAGGAGTTTTTCAAGCGCGCATCCCCGAAGTGAGGGACAGAGTCGGCTCAGAGCCAAAATCGTTAGTTTTTCCTGTCCCGCGTTCGCGTTTTGCCCTTCCGTCCGCGCTGACTGGCCCCTACATACCGTTCAAGCCGCGAAATCGCGGCAAAAGGGATTTGTATGGGCTGGCTAGCGTCGCTTCGGGGCGCCGGCCGGCGCCGAAGGAGAAGACAATGAACTTGGAGAAATACACCGAGCGTGCGCGCGGCTTCGTGCAGTCCGCGCAGTCGCTGGCGCTTCGCGAGGGGAACCAGCAGTTTACGCCCGAGCACGTCCTCAAGGTGCTTCTGGACGACGAGGAGGGGTTAGCCGGCGGGCTGATCGATCGGGCGGGCGGCAATTCTCGCGAGGCCTTGCGAGAGGTCGAAGCCGCCCTCGCCAAGCTGCCCAAGGTCGAAGGGTCGGGGGCGGGACAGCTCTATCTGGCGCCGACGACCGCGCGTCTGTTCGACAACGCGGAGAAGATCGCCCAGAAGGCGGGCGATTCGTTCGTCACCGTTGAGCGTCTCTTGCTTGCGCTAGCGATGGAGAAGGGGACACAGGCGGCCAAAATTCTGGCGAACGTCGGCGTCTCCGCGCAGACCCTCAACGCGGCGATCAACGACATCCGCAAGGGCCGCACGGCCGATTCGGCGAGCGCCGAAAACCAATATGACGCGCTGAAGAAATACACCCGCGACCTGACGGACGCTGCGCGCAACGGCAAGCTCGATCCGGTCATTGGCCGCGACGAGGAGATCCGCCGCACCGTCCAGGTGCTGTCGCGGCGCACGAAAAACAATCCGGTGCTGATTGGCGAGCCCGGCGTCGGAAAGACGGCGATCGTCGAGGGCCTTGCGCTGCGCATCGTCAACGGCGACGTGCCGGAATCGATCCGCGACAAGAAGCTGCTCGCGCTCGACATGGGCTCGCTCATCGCCGGGGCGAAATATCGCGGCGAGTTCGAGGAGCGCCTCAAGGGCGTGCTCAACGAGGTCACTGCCGCCGCGGGCGGCATCATCCTGTTCATCGACGAGATGCACACGCTCGTCGGGGCAGGCAAGGCCGACGGCGCGATGGACGCTTCGAACCTCTTGAAGCCGGCGTTGGCGCGCGGCGAATTGCACTGCGTCGGCGCGACCACGCTCGACGAATATCGCAAGCATGTCGAGAAGGATGCGGCGCTCGCGCGGCGCTTCCAGCCGGTGTTCGTCGCTCAGCCGACAGTCGAGGATACGATCTCGATCCTGCGGGGCTTGAAGGACCGATACGAGGCCCATCACGGCGTGCGCATCACCGATCCCGCGATCATCGCCGCAGCGACGCTGTCCGATCGCTACATCGCCGACCGCTTCCTGCCGGACAAAGCGATCGACCTTATCGACGAAGCTGCGGCCCGACAGCGGATGCAGGTGGATTCCAAGCCCGAGGAGCTGGATGAGTTCGACCGGCGCATCATGCAGCTCAAGATCGAGCAGGAGGCGCTGAAGAAGGAGACCGACACGGCGTCGAAGGATCGCCTCAAGAAGCTTGCCGGCGAGCTTGCGGACCTGCAGGAGAAATCCGACGCGCTGACCGCCCGCTGGAAGGCGGAGAAGGACAAGCTCGGCCAAGCCGCGAAGCTCAAGGAAGAACTTGACGCCGCGCGCAACGCGCTCGCCCAGGCGCAGCGCAAGGGCGATTACGCCGAAGCTGGAAAACTCACCTATGACACGATCCCTGCGCTCGAGAAGAAGCTCCAAGACGCGGAGAGCCAGGACAACAGCGTGCTGGTGGACGAGGCGGTGACTGCGAGCCACGTCGCCCAGGTCGTCTCGCGCTGGACGGGCGTCCCCGTCGACAAGATGCTCGAGGGCGAGCGTGAGAAGCTCCTCAAGATGGAGGAAGAGATCGCGCGGCGCGTCGTCGGGCAGCGCGAGGCGGTGGTCGCGGTTTCGACTGCGGTCCGGCGCGCCCGTGCGGGCCTGCAGGATCCGAACCGGCCGATCGGCTCGTTCATGTTCTTAGGCCCAACCGGCGTCGGCAAGACGGAGCTCACCAAGGCGCTCGCGTCCTTCCTGTTCGACGACGAGAGCGCGCTCGTGCGCATCGACATGTCCGAGTACATGGAGAAGCACTCGGTCGCTCGGCTTATCGGCGCCCCTCCGGGCTATGTCGGCTATGAGGAAGGCGGAGCGTTGACCGAGGCGGTTCGGCGTCGGCCTTATCAGGTCGTGCTGTTCGACGAGATCGAGAAGGCGCATCCGGACGTGTTCAACGTCCTGTTGCAGGTTCTCGACGATGGGCGACTGACCGACGGCCAGGGGCGCACGGTCGATTTCCGCAACGTCCTTATCATCATGACCTCGAACCTCGGCTCCGAATATCTCGTCAATCTTCGGGAAGGCGAGGACACGAAGACCGTCGAGAAGGAAGTGATGGGCGTCGTTCGTGGCCATTTCCGGCCCGAGTTCCTCAATCGCGTGGACGAGATCATCCTCTTCCATCGCCTGAGGCGCGAGGACATGAGCGAGATCGTCGACATCCAGCTGAAGCGCCTGAACAGGCTGCTCGAGGACCGCAAGATCGGGCTCAGCCTCGACGCCAAGGCGCGCCAATGGCTTGCCGACAAGGGCTACGATCCGACTTATGGCGCGCGTCCCTTGAAGCGCGTCATCCAGAAATGGGTGCAGGACCCGCTGGCGCAGATGTTGCTCGCGGGCGAGTTGCCCGACGGCTCGACGATCAAGCTCGGCGCTTCGCACGGGAGCCTCACGATCAACGGCAAGGAGGTCGGCGGCGAGGCCGCCGCCTCCTCGCAGACGCAAGCCTCGTCGGTCGTGCAGTTTCCGAAGAGCTGATCGATGCAGCCCAACTATGGTCCGACATTCGCTCCGCACGCTGGCAGCCACGGCCGCCGGCGCGCCCGGCGATCGGCTGATCGGTTTCTTCGGTCATGACCAACGCCGTCGGGCGCTTTCTTGGCGGTTCGCCGGCCATGGTCGCCGTGCGGTTGGTCGTCGTCTCGTTTGTCGTCGGGATCGTTCTTGAGACGTTCGGCTTCGATCCGGCGACTTTGTTTGCCGAGGTTGTACACGGCGCGAGAGAGATCGTCGAAATTGGATTTAGCGACATCCATGAGGTCGGGCGCATCCTTCTGACCGGAGCCATGGTCGTCGTCCCGGTGTGGCTTGTGCTGCGGATGCTCGACTTCAGCAGACGGTAGGGTAAGCTGGGCGCCGTGAGCAACGGGACGCATGCTTTTGCGGGCCTAAGGGCTTGACGCGTTCCCGCGGCGCTGGTCCTTTACGGCGGCGGGATTTTATCCGCGGGGCAAATGTTAATGGGATTCTCTCACCCCCTCGCAAGAGGCGCCAAAGTGTGGACCGCGAAAGCGCCGGACGGCGCCGAGCAGCGCGTGCTCGTTATTGTCACCACCATCCCGCTTGAGCCGGGCGACAAGGGCTATAAGAAATCGTTGGTCGATCGCCTTTCGCGCGCCGCCCAGGATTATCTCGCCGACTCGAAGGACGCCGCTTCGTTCATGCTGTTGAGCCGCTTGAGGGACTGGAAGGTCGGCAAGGCTTGAGCGAGCGCCGCCCCGGGTCCTGACAACTTTCACCGCGCGTCGCGACGCACTACGCTAAAATGGGCCGCTTCTCATCGAGGTTGACTGTGATAGATTGCGCCTAGAATCGCGCGTCGGAGGACGTTGAAGCTCCCATTATTGCGCGGCAGGAATTGAGGACGGACGCCATGACCAACGCATCGGTATTAGGACTCGGGCCCGGCGCGGGCATCGCGCCGCTGCGGGGCAAATGGGGCTGGATCGTCGCCCTCGGCGTGGTTTACGTGGTTGCTGGCTTCATTGCACTGGGCAACGTGATGATGGCGACTGCGGCTGCGGTTTGGGTGGTCGGTCTGATGATGATCATCGCCGGCGTCTTCGAAGTCATCCACTCCTTCCAGATCAAGACTTGGGGGCGATTTATCTTTTGGCTTGTGCTCGGGATTCTTTACATCGTTGCGGGCTTCACCATGTTTGAGAACGCTTTGCTGACCGCGGTCTGGCTGACGCTCATTGTTGGCGCAGCGCTGGTCGCCTCCGGCATCATGCGCGTCTTCCTCGCGTTCAATATGAAGAGCGCAACGCCCTGGATATGGGTCGCGGCCTCCGGAGTCATTACGCTCCTTTTGGGCGTTCTCATCTTAGTACATTGGCCAAATTCGGCGCTTTACACGCTCGGTATCTTTCTCGGCATCGATCTCGTGTTTGCAGGTGCGAGCTGGATCGGGCTGGGCTTAGGCTTGCGGCAAACGGCCTAAAGGCCTTGAGAGCAGGCGCGCCGATAAATCCGCACCTGGTCTGAGCCGAAGGGGCCGCGCGCGGCGCCGCTTGCGAGCAAGGAGATCTATCCCGTGCGCTGGCTTTATCTCGCGATCGTCATCGTATTCGTCGCGGCGCTGATCATCTTCGTGTTTCAGAACACTGCAAGCGTCAGCATGGCGTTTCTCACCTTCGGGGTCACGCTTCCGCTCGCCCTGCTCGTTTTCATTTTTTATGTGTTAGGGGCGCTGACCGGCGGAAGCCTGTACGCGCTCTTGAGGCGATCGGTCGCCGGCTCCCGGCGCGTCTCATAGGGCCGTCGACCTGATGCGCGCCATGGTGCTGCATCAGACGCACGAAAAGCTCGTGCTGGAGGAGCGGCCTGAGCCTTCGCCCAGATCGGGCCAAATACGCGTCAAGGTCGAGGCGTGCGGAGTTTGTCGCACCGACTTGCACGTCGTCGACGGCGAACTGCCCAATCCTAAGCTCCCTGTTGTTCCGGGACATGAGATTGTCGGCCGCGTTGACGCCGTCGGCAAGGGGGTGAGCCTCAAGCTCGGGGCGCGCGTGGGCGTCGCGTGGCTAGGCCAAACCGACGGGACTTGCCCCTATTGCCGGAGCGGACGCGAAAATCTGTGCGATGCGCCACTGTTCACGGGCTTTACCCGCGACGGCGGCTACGCCACCCATACGATCGCGGACGCCGACTTCGTCTACCCACTTCCCGAGGACGTCGATCCGGTCGAGACGGCGCCGCTGCTGTGCGCGGGCCTCATTGGATGGCGCTCGCTCAAGCTGGCTGGAGACGGGCGGACAATCGGCATCTATGGCTTCGGCGCCGCGGGGCACATCATCGCCCAGGTCTGCCGCTGGCAGGGACGGCGGGTGTTCGCCTTCACGAAGGCAGGCGACGCTGTCGGCCAGGCCTTCGCGCGCTCGATGGGCGCGGAGTGGGCGGGCGGCTCGGACGAAAAGCCTCCGGAGCCGCTCGACGCCGCCATCCTGTTCGCGCCGGTCGGCGCACTTGTTCCCGCAGCGCTTGCCGCTCTGCGCAAGGGCGGACGAGTCGTCTCCGGCGGCATTCACATGAGCGACATCCCCGCCTTCCCCTACTCACTGTTGTGGGAAGAGCGCAGCATCGCCTCGGTCGCGAACCTCACTCGTGCCGATGGCCACGAATTCTTGGGCGTCGCGGCTGACGCGAAGGTGCGGACGACCACCAAGCTCTATCCGCTCGAGAAGGCCAACGAGGCTCTCGACGATGTGCGCTTGGGCAAGCTGGAAGGCGCGGCGGTGCTCGTGCCGTGAGGGCCAGAGCCTACCCACCGCGCCGACGAACCAACGCCGCGAAGAAGCTGGATGGACCCGCAAATCTTCCGTGGCGCGCTCCCTACAAGCCCAAGTGACGCGCCGCTTGAGACGCAATTTAGAACGATTCTAAACTTGCCATGAGCTAACCCTTTAGAACGTTTCTAAAGTTGAACGGTCAGCGCTTGTTTCATTGACTTCATCAAACCGGCGGCGTTACCCGAAGGTCCCGATAGTAAAGCCCCAAAGTGGACGGGCCTTGATCCCGCCCTGTCAGCGGACATGCGCTCCTGATGTTTGCCGCCTATTTGATCATGCTGCGCGAAGGGATCGAAGCCGCGCTGATCGTCGGCATTGTTGCGAGCTATCTCAAGCAATCGGGCCGCGCGCAATGGCTGCCCATGGTGTGGGTCGGGGTCGGCGCCGCGGTCGCTGTTTGCCTCGCCGTGGGCGTCGTCCTTGTCAGCGCCAACCGCGAATTCCCCCAGCGTGAGCAGGAACTCTTTGAAGGCCTGGTCGCGCTTCTAGCGACCGCGATCCTGACCTCCATGGTCTTCTGGATGAAGAAGGCGGCGCGGTCGATCAAAGCGCAATTGCACGATTCGATCGACAACGCCCTGCGTCCCGGCGACCGGCAGGGTCTGGCGCTGATCGGCATGGTTTTCTTCGCGGTTGGCCGCGAAGGGCTTGAATCCCTGTTCTTTCTATTGGCCATCATTGAGCAGAGCGAAGGCTGGGCAGTACCGCTCGGCGCGGCGCTCGGCCTCGCATCCGCGGTCGCCGTAGGCTTCGCCATCTACTACGGCGGCGTGCGGCTCAATCTCCGCCGGTTTTTCCTCTGGACCGGCGCCTTCATCATCTTCGTGGCCGCGGGTCTGCTCGCCGGCGCGGTGCGCGCCTTTCACGAGGCAGGACTCTGGAACGGTTTGCAGAATACGGCCTTCGACCTGAGCTCATTCTTGTCGCAAGACAGTCTGGTCGGCACGCTTTTGTCCAGCGTATTCGGCTACCAGGAAGCGCCGACAATCGGCGAAGTGATCGTCTATTTCGCCTTCCTGATCCCCGCTTTGGTTTTCTTTTTCTCAACCGCGCGGCCTCAACACGTGACGAAGGCCGCTTAACCGACGCCAATTCCATCAGGAATCAATAGAGGGAAAAATCGCATGTCCGACGCTCGTATAGGCAGGTCGAAGCTCGCTCGCTTCGGCGGCGCTGCTTTCCTCTGCTTGCCCGCAATCGTTGGCGGCGAGGCGCTCGGACAGGCTACGGCTGCGCCGATTGCGCCTGAGCCGATTCTGATCACTTTGACCGACGCGGGATGCAAACCCACGATGGTCGACGTCACCGCTGGCAAGACGACTTTCAACATCAAGAATGAAAGCAAGCGTTCGGTCGAGTGGGAGATCCTGAAGGACGTCATGGTCGTCGACGAGCGCGAGAACATCCTTCCCGGTTTCGCGCAGACCCTGACCGCCACTCTCGACGCCGGCGACTACGAGATGACCTGCGGCCTTCGAAGCAACCCAAAGGGCATTCTGACGGTCGCCGCCACAAACGATCCGCCCGCCAAGCCGTCGCCGATGGATCTCGTCGGCCCGATCGCCGAGTACAAGGTCTACGTGAAGGGCGAAGTTGCGACGCTTGTCACGGAGACGAAGAAGCTGACCGACGCCGTCAAGGCCGGAAAGCTCGCGGAGGCTCAGAAGGCCTATGCGCCCGCGCACCAGCACTATGAGCGGATCGAGCCGATTGCGGAATTGTTCAACGATCTCGACGGCTCGATGGATTCGCGCGAGGACGATTTCGAGAAGAAGGCCGAGGATCCTAAATTCACCGGCTTCCACCGGCTCGAGAAAGGGTTGTTCACCGACAAGTCGACCGCCGGCCTCGCCCCGTTCGCGGACCAGCTGATGGCCGATACGCTCGACCTGCAGAAGCGCATCGACGGGATCACGATCGAGCCGAAGAATCTGGTCGGCGGAGCCGCTGATCTCATCGAAGAGGTGGCGTCGAAGAAGATCACCGGCGAAGAGGATCGCTACAGCCGCACCGACCTCTGGGATTTCCAGGCGAATGTCGACGGCGCGCAGAAGATCGTCACGCTGCTCAACCCGCTGATCGTGAAACAGGATCCCAAGCTCAGCGCTCGTCTGCACGCTAATTTCACCAAGGTAGACACGCTGCTCGCCAAATACAGGACGAAGGACGGAGGGTTCGAAAGCTATGAGAAGCTTTCGGACCACGATCGCACGGCGCTGAAGGCGCCAGTCACCACCCTCGCCGAGGATCTCTCCGCGCTGAAGGGCGCGCTCGGCGTCGAATGACCGAGCGAACCGAATGAAGTCACGCCAGGATCAGGCGGACCACACGCTCTCGCCGGCTTCCTCCCGGGCCGACGGGAGCCAAGGCGGCCTCAAGCCGGCGAGGCGCGATCTTCTGCTGGGTCTCGCGGGCGGCGCCATTGGCTTCGGCATCGGCTCTCAGTCCCATGCGTCACCGGCGGGGACGTTGCCTCCGGGCGATGACGGCACGCAGGATAGCCAGCCGTTCTACGGCGTCCATCAGTCAGGCGTGACGACGCCGCAACCGGCTACGGCGCTGATTGCGAGCTTCGACGTTCTGGCGGACGGTCGCGCAAACCTTGAGCGGCTGTTTCGGACCCTGACCGAGCGCACCGCCTTTCTCATGAACGGTGGCGAAGCGCCGACCTTAGACCCGAGGTACCCCCCGCCGGACTCAGGTCTGCTCGGACCGAACGTCTTGCCTGACAACTTGACGGTGACTGTCGCGGTCGGCGCTTCGCTGTTCGACGATCGCTATGGCTTGCAGAAATTGAGGCCGACCCGCCTCATCTCCATGGAGCAGTTCCCCAACGACGCGCTCGAGGCGAATTTCTGCCACGGCGACGTCGTCCTGCAATTCTGCTCGAACACTGCAGAAACCAACATTCACGCGTTGCGCGACGTCCTGAGGCACACGCCCGATCTTTTGTCGCTGCGCTGGAAGATCGATGGTTTTCTGCCTCCCCATACGATCAAGAAGCTCGGCAAGGAGACGGTTCGCAACCTGCTCGGATTTAAGGATGGCACCGCCAATCTCGACGCCAGCGAGGAAACGCTGATGAACGAGATCGTCTGGGTGCAGCCGAGGGCCGACGAGCCCTCCTGGACCACGGGCGGGACCTACCAGGTCATCCGCATCATTCGCATGTTCGTCGAGCGCTGGGACCGCACCGCGTTGGTCGAGCAACAGCAGATCATCGGCCGCGAGAAGGCGGGCGGCGCGCCGCTGACCTATGCGGACGAACACGACGCGCCCAACTATGCTGCCGATCCAAAGGGCGAGCGCGTGCCTCTTAAGGCCCACATACGCCTCGCCAATCCGCGCACGCCCGGGACTGAGGCCAACCGGATTCTGCGCCGGGGCTACAACTACTCCCGCGGCCTGACCAATGCGGGCCAGCTCGACATGGGGCTCCTGTTCGTCTGCTTTCAGGCAGATCTGGCGGCAGGATTTCTCACCATACAGGCTCGCCTCAATGGCGAGCGCCTCGAGGAATACATCAAGCCGGTCGGCGGCGGATATTTCTTCGTTTTGCCGGGCGTCCAGACGAAGGACGACTTCCTCGCTGAAGGTCTCTTGCGCGCGGCGGCGTAGCGGCGCTTATCGACGCCGTTCGCGAGGCTTCCGATTCGGCCATTTGACGATTCGGTCCGGCCACTTTTCTGGAGAAAGGTCGCTCTCGCTCGCATAGACGCGACCGCGCACCGATACGCCCGCCTCGTGCACGCTGTCCGGCGAACCCGAAACCAGCGGATGCCAATCGTGGAGATCCTCTCCTTTGGCCACCAGTCGATAGGCGCAGGTGACGGGGAGCCAGCTCAATTGACGCACCACATCCGCCGTCAGCCTCACGCAATCGGGAACACGACGGTGGCGGCTCGGATAGTCGATGCATCGGCAGGTCTTGCCGTCGAGCAGTTTGCAGCCGATGTCGGTGAAATGGATCTCGCCAGTGTCCTCGTCCTCGAGCTTGACAAGGCAGCAGCGGCCGCAGCCGTCGCATAAGCTTTCCCATTCGGCGAGACTCATCTCGTCGAGGGTCTTCGTCCGCCAGAATGGCTGAGCCTGCTGGTCTTTCGCCGTCAAACCCTTCGTCCGTTGAGAGCGAGATGCGGTCGGGCAGAGGCGTCTTTCGACGCCCCTTTAGCTCGCAATGACAATCGTGGTGCGACCCACGTCCAACTTGATCTAAGTCAGCTCGGAACCATACGCCAGTCCCGGACCTTTTGACCAATAGACTTTCGCCGGCGGGGACGCGAGAGTGCGGCGCAACATCGGAGTGAGCAAAATCGTCAACGAGCGCTTGAAAAATGGGACCACCCTCGTCATCTCCCATGCCGCCTGTCTCGCGCACGACATGGGCGAGGGCCATCCCGAGCGACCCGACCGGGTGCGGGCGATCGAGCGCGCGCTTGAGAGCGAAGCGTTCCAGACCCTGGCGCGCGACGCCGCTCCACGCGCTGATCTGGACGCCATCGGGCGCGTGCATTCGCAGGATTACATCGAGGCAATCCGGGCTGCCGCGCCGAAGCAGGGCCTGATCGCGCTCGACGCGGATACGTCAATGTCGTCCGGATCGTTCGAGGCCGCGCTTCGCGCCGCGGGCGGCGCAGTCTTCGCCGTCGACGAGGTAATGGGCGGCAAGGCCCGCAACGCTTTTGTCTCGACCCGCCCCCCCGGACATCATGCTGAGCTTGCGACGCCGATGGGGTTCTGCTTCTTCAACAATGCGGCCATCGCGGCGCGCCACGCCCAGCGGGCGCATGGCGCTGAGCGGGTCGCGATCGTGGATTTCGACGTCCACCACGGCAACGGCACCCAGCACATCTTCTGGGACGATCCAACCGTCATGTACGCCTCGACCCACCAGATGCCCCATTATCCCGGCACTGGCGCGGTCGGTGAGCGGGGCGAGCACAACCAGATCATTAACGCGCCGCTTCGCGCGGGCGACGGCGGCGAAGCCTTCCGAGAGGCGATGGAGGTGGCCATCCTGCCGCGCATCGAAGCTTTCTCGCCTGACCTTATGATCATCTCCGCAGGCTTCGACGCTCATCGCCGCGATCCGCTCGGCAACCTCAATTTCGTCGAAGCCGACTTCGCCTGGGCGACGCGCAAGCTCATGGAGTCGCTCGCAAGACGAGTGGCGAGCGCGTCGTATCGGTGCTGGAAGGGGGTTACGACCTCGAGGGGCTGGCCCGCTCGGTCGCTGCGCATGTGTCGGCGCTCATGGAGGGGTGAACCGACGGCGCCACGGATCACGCCGACGTGAGCAGAAAGTCAGACGGGTGAAAACCGCTCAGGAACGAAGTCGCTGTCATCAAGCGAAAATGCGATTCCCTTATGCACCGGCAAACGGGAATTCCGTAGGCCTTGCTGGTCGCCCGCTTGGCGTGACAGGAAGGAAAGTCGCCTGGAGAGCTTCATGCCGCAAGTCCGAGCCAATGGAATCGACATCGAATACGAAAGTTTCGGGCGCGAGACCGATCCGCTCATCCTGCTCATCATGGGCTTCGGCGCCCACCTCCTGTTCTGGCCGGAGACGCTCTGCGAGGGACTGGCGGCAAAGGGATTTTGCGTCGTCAGATTTGACAACCGCGACATCGGCAAGTCGACCCACCTCGCCAGCGAATCCGCTCCGGACCCTCGCGCGCTGTTTGCAGAGGTGATGGCGGGGAAACGCCCACAAGTACCCTACACCCTGGATGATATGGCCGACGACGCCGTCGGCCTGATGGACGCGCTCGGCGCGGGACGGGCGCATATCGTCGGCGCCTCAATGGGCGGTATGATCGCGCAACTGGTCGCGATCAACCATCCCGGCCGGATGAAGAGCCTCATCTCGATCATGTCCACGACGGGACGTCGCGACTTGCCCTCTGGGAACCCCGAAACCCTCTCGGTGCTGTTCCGCCCGCCGAACAGCACGAGCCGCGACGATCTCATTGACGCGAGCATTCTCGTGCAAAAGGCTTTGTCCGGTCCGGGCTTTCCATCAAACGAAGCGGAGATGCGCGCGAGGGCCGAGCGCCGCACGGATTACGCGCCTTTCGATATAGACGGCGTCGCGCGTCAGTCGGCGGCTTTGATCGTCGCCGAGCCGCGAAACGAGCTCTTGAACGCGGTGCGTTGTCCCGCGCTCGTGCTGCACGGCGCGGACGATCCGGTGATCCCGGCGGCGGGCGCCAAGGATACCGCTGAGAGCATCCCCGGCGCCGAATTGGTCATCATTCCGGGCATGGGCCACGACTTCCCCCCGGCGCTCGCACCGGTCTATCTCAAGCAGATCGGCAATTTTGTCGCGAGCGTGGAGGCGCGCTCGGTCTAGCTTCCGCGCCTCTCGTTTCGTGACTTGCTAGCGGTCCCTGCGATCAGCTACGCGTCTCGGCT
The DNA here is from genome assembly GCA_963836695.1 of uncultured Alphaproteobacteria bacterium. Lineage (GTDB taxonomy): Bacteria > Pseudomonadota > Alphaproteobacteria > Rhizobiales > Beijerinckiaceae > Roseiarcus. Next base: position 128,697 of record CAWIKX010000010.1, on the reverse strand, counting down.
GGGGCCCCAGGATGGGCGCCGGCCCGTTTCGGCAACACCGCAATCAATGCGACGATAAGCCCGGCGAGGATCGCCGAAGCGAGATAGCGGCTAATTGCAAAGCCGCCGCTGGTTACGGGCTTGTCCAGCAGATCGCCAAGCGTCGCTCCAAGCGGCCGGGTGAGAATGAAGGCGGCCCAGAACAGCGTGACGCGCGAGGCCTGCGTGAAAGCGTAAAGCGCCAGGACGCCAACGAGCGCCCCAGCGAACAGGATTGCGCCGCCGCCATAACCAAGGTCGTTTGTGTCGGCGACCCAGTCGCCAAGCGCAGTGCCGAGCGTCTGGGAAAACAGGATCGTCGCCCAGTAGGAGATTTCCACCCTGGGCGTGACGATCGTGTTGACCGAGACCGTGCCTTCCGACCATCGCCAGACCGCGAGCGACGCCATAACGCAGGCGAGGAGCAGAGCCGAGCCGCCGAAATATCCGATCCCTAGCGAACGGTCGACAAAGTCGGCGATCGTCGTCCCGACGGTCGTCGTCGCGACGATGGTCAGCCAATAAAGATAGGCGTTGAAGGTCGTCGCCCGAATCTGGACCGCGACGACCGCGACGAAGATCGCAAGAAAGATCAGCGTTCCGACTGCGTAGCCGAGATTTATCGACATGGTCACAGCGTCGCCGCCGGTCTCACCGAGAGTCGTGGCGAGGATCTTGATGATCCAAAATCCTAGGACGACTTCGGGAACCTTGCTGAATCGAGGCGCGACGCTGTCGGCCCATGACCCCTGGCGCAACGGTTCGTCCTGTGGATAGCGCACTGCCTCGCTTACGCCGGTCATGGCTGCTCCCGGAAGGTTAAAGCTATGTGGATTTGGGCAGCGCGGAGAGCCGCCGAAGCAGCAGTGAGGGGAGCAGATGGGCGACAGCTGGGCGAACGCGCGGCGCTTTCGGGGCAGAGAGATCCGCCGCCGAATGAGGCCGCGTCTCAACCCCACGTGGCTCCGCTCTTGCCGACCGACCAACTGTTCACCGCGCCACGGCCGTCCAGGGTTGGCGCAATGTAAACGATGAGCTGGTTGCCCTCGCAGCAGCCGAATGTCAGAACCTGGCACGGCCATTCGTATCCACCCGCGACGCCGCAGCTCTTAGCCTCGGCGGAGACCGGACTTGTGCCGGTGAGGAGAATGGCGACATCGGTCGGCATGCCTACCGCGAGCTTCATGGCGGCATGGAAGGCGTTGAACGGCGGCGGGCCCCCGTTCCACAGCGGTGGGTTGCCGCCGACGCAGCATCCGGAGAGCGAGGCAGCAAGAATCATGGCGATCAGGGCGCGCATCGATGATCTCGGTTTTGGGCAGGCGGATCGAGATCTCATGACGCACGGTCGCCCCAGACCGCCGTCTCGCCGACGTCATCAATCGCGCAAACGGGTTAGCCGCCGGTTAAGCCGGTCGTCTTCCACCATCCTCCACGCTGCGCTAATTTGAGACCCATGACGAAAGAGCCGAAAGCGCCCAAGCTCACTCTCGCAAAGGCGCGGGAAGAGCATGCCCAGCTAGAGGCCGAGATCGCCGAGCATGACCGGCGCTACCACCGCGAGGACGCACCGACCATTTCCGACGCCGAATATGATGCGTTGCGCCGGCGGTACACCGCGCTGGAAGAGGCGTTTCCCAAACTTGCCGGCGCGGACTCTGCCAACCGCAAGGTTGGCGCGGCGCCGTCGGAGAAATTCGCCAAGGTGCGTCACCGCGTGCCGATGCTTTCGCTCGGCAATATCTTCGCCGACGAGGAGGTCAGAAGAGTTTTGCGCCCGCGTGCGGCGGTTTCTCGGCTTGAGCGAGAGCGCGCCGCTCGATGTCGTTGCGGAAGCGAAGATCGACGGGCTCTCCTGCAGCCTGCGTTACGAGAATGGCGAGCTCGTCCAGGCGGCGACGCGCGGCGACGGCTACGAAGGCGAGGACGTGACCGCGAACGTGCGCGTTGTCGAAGCGATCCCGAAGCGCCTCAAGGGCGCGCCCAAGATCTTCGAGGCGCGCGGCGAAGTCTACATGCGCCACACTGACTTCGCGGCGCTCAATGCGCGCCAGGCGGCTGCGGGCAAGCCGATCTACGCCAACCCGCGCAATTTCGCCGCAGGCTCGCTACGCCAGCTCGATCCGCGCATGACGGCCGAGCGGCCGCTGCAGTTTTTCGCCTACGCCTGGGGCGAAGTCAGCGAGTCCTTCGCCTCGACCCAGTTTGGGGCGATCGAGGCCATGGGGCGCTTCGGCCTGCCGACCAATCCTCTGACCAAGCTCTGCCGCTCCGCCGCGGAGATGCTAGCGCAGTACCGCTCTATCGAAGAGAAGCGGGCGACGCTCGGCTACGACATCGACGGTGTCGTCTACAAGGTCAACGAGCTTTCCTTGCAGCAGCGCCTCGGCTTCGTCTCGCGCTCGCCGCGCTGGGCGGTCGCGCACAAATTCCCGGCCGAGCAGGCGACGACGATTGTCGAGGCGATCGGGATCAATGTCGGCCGGACCGGCGCGCTGACGCCGCTCGCCAAACTCAAGCCCGTGACCGTCGGCGGCGTCGTCGTCTCCAACGCCACTCTGCACAACGAGGACGAGATTGAGCGAAAGGACGTCCGGGTCGGCGATACTGTCTTGATACAACGCGCCGGCGACGTCATCCCTCAGGTGCTTGCAGTCGCGCTCGACAAAAGGCCGGCGGACGTCGAGCGCGCAGGGCGCTATCGTTTTCCCGAGACCTGCCCGATCTGCGGCTCGGCGGCCTTACGCGAAATCGACGAGAAGACGGGGGTAGCGGACGTCGTGCGCCGCTGCACCGGCACACTCATCTGTCCGGCGCAGGCAGTCGAGGGCTTGAAGCATTTCGCCTCACGCAACGCCTTCGACATTGAGGGCCTAGGCGAGAAGCTGATCGAGCTGTTTTTCGCCAAAGGATTGATCCGAACGCCGGCCGATATTTTTACGCTTCAAGCGCGCGATGGACAAAGCGAGCCGCCGTTGCGCGAGTGGGAAGGGTTCGGCGAGACTTCGGCGCGCAACCTGTTCAACGCCATTGACGCGCGCCGGACGATTCCGCTCAACCGCTTCCTCTGCGCGCTCGGAATCCGCCATGTCGGCGAGACCAACGCGCGGCGTCTGGCGCGCCATTTCGGCGACTGGGAATCCTTGCGCGCAGGAGCTCGGGCCGAAAACGCCGCTGAGGAACTGTCCGGGGTCGGGGGAATCGGGCCCGTCGTCGCCGAGGCGATCGCTGATTTCTTCGCCGAGCCGCGCAACGAGGCGGCGCTCGACGCGCTGGTCAAGGAAGTGACGATCGAACCGATGGAGGCGATCGCCGCTGGCCATCCGCTTGCCGGCCAGACCATCGTTTTTACGGGCTCGCTGGAAAAGATGACGCGCGACGAAGCCAAGGCCGTCGCTGAGCGGCTTGGAGCCAAGGTCTCGGGCTCGATTTCGGCCAAGACAAACCTAGTCGTCGCTGGGCCTGGCGCAGGCTCGAAGCTCGCGAAGGCGCGAGAATTGGGCGTTGAGACAGTCGACGAGGACGAGTGGATCAGGCGCTCCGGTTCGGGGTAGGCGCCTGAGGGGGCCATTGGTCGTGGACGGCGCCTCTTGGCGCCGTGATGTCACAAAGGCTTTGTAGTCTCGATCTCCATCAAGAATCCGAGGGGCGAAATAGCGCGATTCCTAAAACGAGCCCCAGCATGCAATCTTTGCGAAATGCCCTGCAGCAAACTGAGAAAAACGGAGCCGCGATCGGCCATTTCAACGTGTCGGATCTGGTTCTGCTGAAGGCGGTTGCAGGCGCCGCACGGCAGCTCAAGGTCCCCGTCGCGGTGGGCGCCTCTGAGGGGGAACGGGAATTTCTGGGCGTTCGGCAGACTGCCGCTCTGGTGCGGAGCCTCCGAGAGGAATTCGACTACCCGATCTACCTCAACGCGGACCATACCCATTCGCTGGCGCATGCTCTGAACGTCGCCAAAGCGGGCTTTGACTCCGTCGTCTTCGACCTCTCTGCGCTGCCGTTCGAAGAGAACGTTCGCCAGACGAAAGAGGCCGTTGAAGCCCTCAAGGCCATCAATCCTGCAATCCTTGTCGAGGGCGAGATCGGCGACATCGGAACCGGGTCGGAAATCCACGAAACTGCGCCTGACTTGTCCAAGGGCCTCACCTCGCCCCAACAAGCGAAAGAGTTCGTGGAGGCGACTGGGATCGACATCCTCGCTCCCGCGGTCGGCAACATGCACGGGATGCTGAAGAGCATGGTGCAGGGGGAGGCGAAGAAGCGACTGCAGATCGATAGAATTGCTGAGATCAAGCGCGCGGCGCAGATACCGCTAACCCTCCACGGCGGATCGGGAACCGATGACGAAGACCTGCGCGAGGCGATTGGCGCTGGAATCAACATCATCCACATCAACACCGAATTGCGCGTTGCATGGAGGCGCGGCTTGGAGGAAGGCCTCAGCAAAGAACCCGATGAGGTCGTCCCCTATAAGATACTGCCATTCGCGGTTAAGTCGGTCGGGGAGGTTGCCCGGTCGCGCCTCTCACTTTCTAACGCTGCAGGCAACGCGCGCCACTAAGGCCTATTGCGAAGCGAACTCCGCCGGTCGCGTCTGACGGGCGAGCGCGTCAAGCACGGCGTTGATCATGCCGCTTTCTTCAGGACCGAAGAAAGCGACGGCGACATCGACATATTCGGTCACCGCAACCCGCGCCGGTACGTCCGGCCGACTTCGCAGCTCATAGAACGCCGCGCGCAGAATGGCGCGCATGAGGGCTTCGACCCGCCGTAGCGGCCAGCCTTTGGCGAGCGTGTCATCGAGGCTGCGGTCGATCGTCGCTTGGTCGTGCAAAACGCCAGATACGACATCGCGAAAAAAGGCCGGATCGGCTGGGGTGTAGGAATTGCCTTCGATCTCGCGCCCGATCCAGTGGGCCTCGAATTCCGCGAGAATATCGTTGACCCCCTTGCCGGTGATTTCCATTTGATAGAGTGCCTGCGAGGCCGCCAGCCGCGCCGCCGACCGCTTGTCGGATCGCTTCATCGCGTAACCAAACGACGGGCAAGATGAGCAAGCCCGATCGCCGCCCGCGCCGCATCGCCGCCTTTGTCGCCGCGCTCGGGGTCGGCGCGCTCCTCCGCTTGCTCGATTGTCTCGGGGGTCAGGATGCCGTTGCCAAGCGCAAGCCGGCGCTCGACCGAAATGTCCATCAGCGCCCGCGCCGACTCGCCGGCGACGATCTCGAAATGGAAGGTTTCGCCGCGAATGACGCAGCCGAGCGCAACCGCGCCGTCGTAAGACTGGCCTGCCGCCTTAGCCGCCTCAAGAGCGATCGCCATGCCCGCTGGGATCTCCAGGGCGCCCGCCACGCTTACGAGATCGTAAGTGGCGCCCGCCGCCTCAATCGCTCGGGCCGCACCCGCAAGCAGGTCAGCGCCGATCGCATCGTAATAGCGCGCTTCGACGACAAGAAAGCGACCGCCTTCGAAACGAGGCGCAGTTGCGGCGGCCCGGCGCGGCTCGGCCATCGGATGGATCTCTTGGGCTCATTAGGAACGGGCGCGAGTCCATAAAGGCCACGGGCCGGAGAGGCAAGCTTACTCGCCCGCGCGCCAGCGTCCGTAAGCCCACGGCCGCGCCCATGAGGCTCCGGCGGGAGGCATGGCGGGCGGCGGATCATAACCGGCGCCGCCCCAAGGGTGGCAGCGGCAAACTCGCGCGAGGCCCATCCAGGAGCCAGCCCAAAGGCCGTGGCGCTCGATCGCTTCATCCGTATAGGCGGAACAGGTCGGCAGATATCGGCACTGTCGGCCGATCAGGCTCGAAAAAGTAAGCTGATAGGAGCGGATGAGCGCGTGGACGGCGCGGCGCGGCGCGGCGGCGAGAGCGCTCACGACGCTGAGGCGCCCTCGCGAGCCGGCTCGCGCGCGGCGATTTGAGCCAGCGCGTCGGCCACCGCGTCGAAGGTCAGCAGGGTGGAAGCGTGGCGGGCTTTGTAGTCGCGCACCGGCTCGAGCACCGCAAATTCGGCCCACTTGCCGTCGGGCGGCGGACCGCTTGCCTTCAGCATGCGGGTCATGCGGTCGCGCAGTTCGGTGAGTTCCTCCGCGGTAGAGCCAATGATGTGGCGAGCCATCAGCGACGACGACGCCTGACCGAGCGCACACGCTTTCACGTCATGCGCAAAATCGATGACCCGCCCGCTCACCACACAAAGGTCGATTGTCACGGTCGAACCACACAGCCGCGAATGCGCTTTCGCGCTGGCGTCCGGGTTCTTGAGCCGCCCGAGCCGCGGAATATTGCCCGCAAGCTCAAGAATCCGCTGATTGTAGATCTCGTTGATCATCCTGACCGATCCTCGACTTTCCCTATATAGGTCGCGAGAAAGCCGGAATCGAGGCTTTGAAAGACGCGGATGGAAAGCCGCCCGGCGAGAGATGGGATGCACGAGACTGCCAAACCTGTGCCTGATCCGGGAAGCGACCGAGAGGAGGGCTCAGCATTTAGCCCGAAGTTCGGCGCCGAGGGTCTGGCCACTTGCGTCACGATCGACGCCGCGCAGGGCGACGTGCTTATGGTCGCGCACATGAACGAAGCGGCTTTGCGCAAGACGCTGGCGACTGGGATCGTGCATTATTGGTCGCGCTCGCGCGGCGCGCTATGGCGGAAAGGGGACACGTCCGGCCAGACCCAGACGCTGGTCGAAATGCGCGTCGACTGCGACCAGGACGCATTTCTCGCTTTCGTGAACGTGGCAGGCGACGGCGGCGCGTGTCACACCGGCCGACGATCATGCTTCTACCGAAGGGTCGAGACGCACGGCGACATAGCGCGGCTGGCGTTCGTCGAGCCTTCGACCACGAAGGGCTGATCGAAAGCCCGCGCCGCGGTGCAGCTTCACGATCACGTTAATTATCTGGCGACATCTGACGGGCAAGCTTAAGTTTCTGGCGGGAAGGCAGGCGGTGGGGTCACATCCGAGCGAGTTGAGCGATGTTCAGGGCGGTTTATCGCAGAATTGATACTGACCCTGCGTCGGGCGGCGGACGCCGCCGAGCGAAGGTCGGCCTGGTGCTTGGCGCGGGCGCGGCGCGCGGCTGGTCGCATATTGGCGCTCTGCGGGAACTCGACGCGCTCGGCCTGAAGCTGGACGTCATCGTCGGCTCCTCGATCGGAACATTGGTCGGCGGCTGCTATGCGGCGGGCCGGCTCGACATGCTCGAGACCTTCGCCCGCTCGCTGACGCGGCGCCGCGTGCTCGGTCTCCTCGATTTCTCTTTCACCGGCGCCGGCCTCATAGGCGGCCAACGGCTGCGGGCGAGGCTCGAGGCGGCGCTCGGCGACCTCCGCATCGAGGAACTGCCCGTACAATTCGCCGCTGTCGCCACGGAGATCGGCGGCGGACACGAGATCTGGCTACGGCGCGGACTCCTCGTCGACGCTATCCGCGCTTCTTATGCTCTGCCTGGCGTATTCGAGCCCGTGAAGATCGAAGGCCGTTGGCTGTTCGACGGCGCGATCGTCAATCCGGTCCCGGTCAGCGTAGCGCGCGCTCTCGGCGCCGACCGCGTCATCGCGCTCAACATTTCCAGCGATCGCTTTGGCCGCGGCACGGCCATTCCGGACCCTTTCGGCCGGCCGGAGACTGCGCCCGCGGCGGCGCAACAGCCGCCGCACGATACGAGTGGCGCGATCTCGCGGTGGTGGCGCGGTTCAAACGGGACAAAGGCTAACGGGGAAGCCGCGGCCCCCGGCCTAATGACCTCGATGGTCAGCGCCTTCGATATCCTCCAGGACCGCATCATGCGCTCAAGGCTTGCCGGGGATCCCCCGGACGCTCTGGTGCAGGTCAAGGTCGGCAACGTAGGTATGTTCGAGTTCCACCGCGCGGACGAATTGATCGCGCTCGGCCGCGAGGCGATCCGCAAGGCCGCAGCGGAAATCCGGGAGCACGTGGAGATCAACCCAGCAGACGCGGCCGGAGCTGTCGCCTCGGCGGGCCCGCCCGCTTAAGCAGTCGTGATATATTCCTGCAGAGCCTGGCGCTCGCTGTCGAGCGCGTCGACGTGGCGCTTGACGACGTCGCCGATGGACACGATGCCGATCAGACGACCCTCTTCCACGATCGGAACATGGCGAAAACGGCCCGTCGTCATGGTCTGCCTGACGTGGTCGATCGTGTCGGCGCGAGTCGCGGTGATGACCTTCGGCGTCATGTAACGCGACACGGGGTCATCGAGCGCGGAAGCGCCATGTTTGGCGAGGACGCGGACGACGTCGCGCTCCGAAAGGATGCCGAGCACGCTGAGCGATGCGTCCGATACGACCACGGCTCCAACGCCCTTTTCGGCCAAGAGTTCTATGACTTCTTTCAGGGTGCGGTGCGGCTGAGTGGTGAAAACGTCGCGCCCCTTTTCGTCGAGAATGCGGGCAACTGTCATCGTTCTCTCCCCTATTCGGGCGGTCTTGATTACGGCCGCCGTAGAATCCAGACGATGCGCCCTCAAGATGGCGTGATCAAGTTCATTTTTGTCGAGGCGGACTAACGCAGTCCGCCATCCACCTGGTAGCATTGCTTAGTAATCATTAGGCTATCGTCAGAGGATAGAAAGAGCGCAAGGCGCGCCACATCTTCGGCGAGCAAGGTCCGGCCGATACATTGACGGGCGCGGAAGTCGGCGATGTGTTCTTCGCTCATCCAAAGGCGACGCTGCCTTTCGGTGATGACCGCCCCGGGCGCAATCGCATTGACGCGAATATTGTCGGGGCCGAACTCGCGCGCCAGACTGTTCGTCAGGCCGATAACCGCGGCCTTGGCGGTTGCGTAGACCGACAAGCGGGGGACGCCCAGCATCCACGCAGTCGAGGAGAAGTTGACGATCGCCCCGCCGCCAAGCTCGCGCATGGAGCGCCGCGCGATCTGCGCGGCGAAGAACTGGTGCTTGAGGTTAAGCGCCATTGTGCGGTCCCAATCCTCTTCGCTCACTTCGTCCGCGGCTTGGCGCTGATCGTTCGCGGCGTTGTTGATGAGGACGCCGATCGGCCCCATGCGCTGGCGAGCCTCCTCCATCGCCGCCTCGAGCGCCGTGATGTTGGTTATGTCGCACCGGAGGAAGAGCGGCGGAGGGTGTGAGGCGCCGATTTTCGCCACCAGCTCCTTGGAGGGCTCGACGGCGATGTCGACAAAAGCAACGTTGGCCTTCTGCTCCGCGAAAGCCTCGACCATCGCCGCGCCGATACCCGACCCGCCGCCGGTGATGAAGACGACCTTATCGATGAGGGAGGGATAGCGAGCGAGCGACATGGGGGCGATCTCAGCTTTTGGCGTCAGGGGACAAGCCAGATTAGGGCGCCCGTCGCTCCGAAGGAACCCGCGCCATTGTGGAGGAAGAGGCTCGGCGAAGTGCAACCTCTAGGCGAGATCTCTTCCGTCCGGCCCGAACTTACCGCTCCTAAACGCGATTAAACGCTAGCTAAACGCGCCTAAACGCTAGTAAAAGAGCTAGCGTTTACTAGTGTTTATGTTTCCGAATCCGGACTTTTCAAAGGGTTACGAGCGATTGCAATAAGAAACTGCTCCCCGCGCCGTTCAGGTTGTATTTAGCCGCAAAAATCGAGGTCGACGGCGCGCCGCAGACGCCGCGATCCTAGAGCATCGGCCATCAAGAAAGTCTAACATGAGCTACGGCTTTTCGCAAGCTAAAGTCCGGCCTGGCGCCTCGGCTCCGACGCGGCACCCGCGGCGGCTCTCGTCGCCATGCAGGACGCCACAAGAGGCCCGCGGCTGTCGCCTCAATCTCAATGCGGCAAGTCTTTTTCGATCTGCCTGACGTGGTCCATGAACGCCTTCGCGGCCGGCGAGTGCGTTCGACCGCGTTTGGAGATGAAGCCGTAGTTCAGGCTCAACCAGGGCAATTCGATCGGCAGCAGCACACAATCGCCCTCGTCAATCTCGCGCTTGAGTTGGAATGGCAGTGCGGCGCTAAGCCCCTGACCGGCAAGAACGACCTCTCTTGTCGCGCCGAAAGTGCCGATGAGAATTCTAGGCAAAAACCGATTCTTCTCCTCGTCGAACACCCCGCAGCGCAAATCGCCTTGCGGGAGAAAGGGTCGCATACGACCCGGGAGCGTTGGACCAACCCAGGGAAACTCGCATAGGTCCGCGAGTGTTATGTTGTTGCGCCCGGCCAAGGCGTGCCTGGCGGCGCAGAAAAACCGCAGCGGGGAACTTCGTACCGGTTCGATCTGCAATTCCGGATTTTGTTTCGCCTCGGAAATATCGGCGAAACCGAGGTCGATGCGCTCGTTCAAAACCTGGTTGACGATCTTCGTCCAGTTGAAGAGCTTCAATTCGACAGCCAGCTGAGGATGCTGCGCCGAAAGCATGCCGAGGGCGCGTTGCCCCGAGATATCGGCGGGATACGGGCCTGCCGAGACGCTGAATTCGCCGATCTCGAGGCCTTTGGCCAGATCGATCTCGCGCGTGAAATCGGCGAAGCCTTTGATCACGCCCTCGCCGTGGCTGAGCATGAGTTCACCGAACACCGTTGGCGTTACACCCTGTCGGTCAAACAGCGGCACGCCAAGAACATCTTCCAGATGTTTGAGGCTGCGGGTCAAAGCCGGCTGCGAGACCCCGAGCGCCGCCGCGGCGCGGCCAAAGTGCCGGTAAGTCGCGAGAGCCTTTACCAATTCGAACTGACGAACGGAGTGCATGATACCTTTTCGGTTATCGAGCATTATCATAAATGGTATTGGACAGTGTTAACTTGATAACATAACAGCCCCCAACGAAAAACGCACCTGCGATGTGTTGCGGGGCGAAATCAGAGGGGCTGGGATGGGCTGGAAAACGACTGCGTTGATGACGCTTGGGTTGGGCGTTCTGCCTTTTGAGCTGCCGGCGCAGGCTCAAACCGCCGAAAAGCCGAATATCCTCGTCATCATGGGCGACGATGTCGGCTACTGGAACATCAGCGCCTATAACCGCGGCATGATGGGCTATCGGACGCCCAACATCGACCGTATCGCCAAGGAAGGCGCGCTTTTTACCGACTATTATGCCCAGCAGTCCTGCACGGCAGGACGCGCGGCCTTCATCACCGGCCAGAGCCCAATCCGGACAGGACTCCTGAAGGTGGGCCTCCCGTCAGCCAAGGAAGGCCTCTCTGATAAGGATCCGACCCTCGCCGAACTCCTGAAGCCGCAGGGCTACATGACCGGCCAGTTCGGCAAGAACCATCTCGGCGACCGCAACGAATTTCTGCCGACCGTGCATGGCTTCGACGAGTTCTTCGGCAATCCTTGAGATGCGTTCTTAACAATTCCTCGCCGTTCGCATAAATTCGCGCGTCCCCTTACGACACCAAGGTTTCCCGGCTATAACGAGCGCAGACATGCGCGGACGTTATCATGCGAGCGCGAAATATTTGTAGCCCGCGTGTAGCTATTTTTCCGGAGAACCACGAATTGGCCGACAAGAGATTTATCACCGACAGTTCCTCCGCGCGCTTCCACCGGCACCGAGCGGCCAGCGCGTCGAGATTTGGGACACCCGCGTCCCCGGCTTCGGCATCCGCATCAGCGACACCAAGGATGCCCACCCGTCGCGGCGCGGCAAGGCCGGGAGGATCACCTTCATCCTGTACACCCGGTTCGGGCCGGGAGCCGCGCCGACCCGGCGCACCATCGGCATCTATGGCCCCGATGGAATGTCGCTTGAGGAGGCGCGGGACATCGCCGGGGAATGGCGCTCTCAGGTCGCAAGGGGCATCGACCCCGCCGTGATCGAAGCGGAACGACGGCGGCGGAAGCCCGCGAGCGCGCGCTGCGGATCAAGCATTCGTTCGCCGCCGTCGCCGAGGCCTTCATCGCCGACAAGCTGGCGAAGGAGCGCAAGGCAAGGCTGGCCGAACGCGACCTGCGCAACATCTTCATGCCGGCGTGGGCCGAGAGGCCGATCAGCGAAATCACCAGCCTCGACGTGCTGGAGATCATCAACACCAAGAAGCGCACCGCGCCGAAGATGGCCGGGGCGTTGTTGGTCCTCGCTCAAGCGGTTCTTCAATTGGGCAATCGACCAGCAAATCTACGGCCTGACCTCTTCGCCATGCGACCGGTTGAAGGTGAAGTCGGTCGCCGGGGAGATGCGGTCGCGGGACCGGCGACTGAACGACAACGAGATGTTCGCGTTCTGGCGAGCCAGCGGCGGATGGGATACCCGGTCGGCGCGGTCTATCGGACTGTGCTCACCGGCTTGCGGCTGAACGAGGCCGCGCAGATATCGTGGCCGGAAGTTCAAGGCGACATCATCATCATTCCCGGCGTCGAGGATGAAGGGCAGCGATGGCAAGGCGGTCGAGCATCTGGTGCCGATCACAGGCGGCGCTGCGGGAGGTCATCGCATCGCTGCCGCGCATCAAGGACGGCAAGTTCCTGTTCTCGCTCAAGGGCCGGGGCGTCGCCGATGACGATGACCGCCCCGATGAAGGCCGACCTCGACCAGCGCATGTTGCGGACCCTCAAGGCGATGGCCCGCCGTCGCGGCGAGGATCATCACGCCGTCGAGTTGCCGCATGGGTCAACCATGACTTGCGCCGCACGGTCCGCTCCGGTCTGGCGGCATTGCGCGTCCCGCACAACGTCGCGGAAGCCGTGCTTGGCTCATCGTCCGGCCGGCATCGTCGGCACCTACGACATCCACCAGTATGCGGACGAGAAGCGCGAGGCGCTTGAGCTATGGGCGCAGCACATCGCGTCCCTCGTCAACCCGGAGCCAGCCAAGGTCATCAAGCTGCCGAGGCGGCGGCGATGACCGACTTCGCCTACACCGACGAACAGTGGACCGACATCAAGCACGTCGTTCGCGATAGGCTTCGCCTCGACGCCGACCAGAGCCTGCGATCACGCATCGAGACGGAGGCGGCGTGGCACGTTGATGAAAGCGCGCTCGCAAGCCAGACGCTGGCGCATAAGGCGCGCATCAAGAAGCTGGAAGCGATGCGGGTCAGGGCCGATGACCTGCACAAGGACTTGGTGGACGCCTTGAGGCCCAGCTTCACCCTTGATGATGATCGCGTCCGACGTGTCGTCCTTGGCGGGGAGCGGCTCAAGAGATACGGCCTGATGGTCGATCCGTCTGACGAGACAGGATGCGCCTTCGCCACGGTGATGGGCGTCATCGACGCCGCCATTGCCGCGTGCCGACCGCAAGAGACAGCCAACACCTCCAAGGTTGGCCGCGACCACTTCTGGGACGAGATGTTGGCGATCTGGACCAGCATCGGCGGGGCGGAGACCGGCATTGCCGCCGCAGAGTTCTTGGTCGCCACCTCGCTGCCGGTGTTCAAGAGGGTACGCGCTCTGGGCGGGCACAAGACCACGGCCAGTATGCCGCAGGACTACGAGGCGGTGACCCGCTGGCTGCGGCTGCGGAGAGCCGCGAGGCGGTAAAACGGGCGTTTTTTAAACCCTGCGTTCTACCTGATGACGCGGGAAAAAAGTTGATTATTAAGAGGGTCGCTAGAAATTCGGAGCGACCCGATGACTATTACGACGACCCCCGGCGAGATGCCGCGCACACCTGAACCTATCGAACTGTGGTCGAGGGCGACGGTCCTGAAGTTCTTCGGCGGCGACAAGCCGATCCATCAATCGACGCTCTATCGCGGTGTCACCCTCGGCATCTATCCGAAGCCTCTGAACGTCAGCGGCGGCAAGCACGGCGGCGCGGTTCGCTGGGTACGGGCCGAATGCGAGGCGGCGCAGCAGACCATGCTCGCCAAGCGCGATGAACCCAAGCCCAAGTCGCGCCGTGGGCGGCCCCGCCGTCGCATCCCGAGCCTCGACGCCTGATGTTCATCGCAATGCCGCCCTGACGGCGTTGCTGCGAGAAGCGGCCTTGCCCCGGCGCAACCAGAAGCAAGACCGCCTGATCACCAACCAGCATTGATGAGGACGAAGGCATTATGCCGAAGCCGACGAGACTTCAACGGCGCGAACACCACTCGCTCGCCGCCATGTTCCCCTTGATGGAAGGCGAGGCCCTTCGCGAGTTGGCCGACGACATCCGGCGGCACGGCGCTGCTGGAGCCGATCACCCTCTACGACGGAAAAATCCTCGACGGCCGGAACCGCGATGAGGCCTGCGAGATCGCGGGCGTCGATCCGTGGTTCGTCGAGTTCAATGGCGACGATGCACAGGCTCTCGCCATGGTCGTATCGCGCAACCTGCATCGGCGGCATCTCGACCCCTCGCAGCGCGCGTTGATCGCGGCGAGGCTGGCGACCACGACGCATGGCGGGAACCGCCGGGGGGATCAAGATGCCACGGGGCAGGTTGATCGCAGGACCGCCGCCGCAGCCCTCAACGTATCGGAGCGATCCGTCGCCCGTGCCGCCTTGGTGCTCAATGAAGGCACGCCTGAGTTGATCGCCGCCGTCGAGGCAGGCGACATCCCCATAAGCACCGCCGCCAATCTGGTGCGCCCGCCGCGCGTGCCTGACACGCCCCTGCCTTTGGCGCGCACGGCCCATCTGGACCCGGACGGGCGCATGACGGTGCCGGAGTATCTGGAGCCGCCCGCCAACCGCGTGCCTGCCGCACGGGCCGCAACGCGCCCTGCGGCGCGCGTCCCCACGCCAACGCCCGCACGGGCCGCGCCGCCGCCAGATGATGATGACGACGAGCCTGAGAACACGATGCACCTCGACGAGAGAACCTCCGCCTACTTCTACTCGGACCGCAGCGGCGTCAGGATAACGCAAACGATCATACCAGAAGTCCGCCCCGTAACCGTCATTCTCTCCGCCGATGACTTGCAGGACTTGGTCGATTGGATCGAGGACAACGACCTGCTGCGCGGCCACGAGGACGCTGCGGCGGATGCGCCCGCGCCGCACCCCGCAGCAGTGGAGCAGACCGGCGCGCGATGCACGTTCTGCGGCCATGGCGCGGGGGATGGCCGCCTTCTGGTCGATGTCGGCCCCAACGGAGACCATTTTATCTGCGATGGGTGCGCCGACGACGCCGCCGGTCAGTTCTTCCACGACCGCAACCCGCGACTTGAATGGGTCGAGAGCGCGAGCGACTTCCCCGACCACCCCATCGCCCGCGCTACCGCGCGCCCCACCGAGGAGACGCCCGACGACAACTATTATGAGATCACGCCTACGGCCTTCCGGCGCGGCGCGCAGGCCTTCCACCACTACCGCATCGTCTACTTTGACGAGGGCGAGATTGGCGAGGCGGCCTCCTTCGAGGAGGCGGCGGCGATGGCGCAGCAGCACGCCGACAAGCTGGCCCTTGGCGACCCCGACGTAACCATCGACCGCTGGGCGATCTGGGGCGACTGAGGCGGCACATCACCCGGACGACCGGGGCGCAGGCTGCATGGGACGCGCTGGTCGCCATAACCCACGCCGACAGCGAGTTGATGGCTTGAGCGCGACGGCGCAGGTGATAAGACTGCCGCGCGGAGCAAGCGGACATCGCGGTCCATCTTTACCCTTCGCCCTATCGTTGGGGCGGCGGCAATGGTGTTTGCTCATGCTTCCACGACCAAAGACGACGGCCCAACCGCCCCGCCCATCGCCGCGACGAGCAGCACGGCGCCCGATCTTCCAATACGACTTGTTCGGCCCGCCCCGCATCCACAATCGCCCCTTCGATGCGCGGCGGGCTGCGGTCGGCATCTGGCGCGCGTCCAGTCCCGGTCGAAGGCTCGATTGGTGAGAACTTGTTTCGCGCCCTCCGCATCAAGGTGCCCGACGCCGATACAGCGCGCTTTCATGCGTCCTTAAAGCGCGGCGATGAGCGCGGCCCTGCTGTGATCTTTCTTCTACGCGATGAGCGCACGGGCGAGGCGACCGGCTGCGTGCGAATTTTTCTCGACCCAGAGACGGGATGGGCAACCGAACGCCGTGCCTTGGGCCGTGTTGTCGGAGCGACCGTGATGCCGAGGCCGCCATGAACGAAAAAGGGCCGCTCCCCGCCAAGGAAGCAGCCCTTATCGTTGATTTCGATCCGGCCTGAACCCGCCTACGGCCCGACCGACGAAACCCAGAACTCCCCCTTTGCCACCGACCAAAGCGACTTGAGGAAGGCCCCACGAATGCACCCGCACCCGCAGGAGAACTTCGATATGCACCCCGGCGATGCCCGCCGCAAGACCCGCGCCTCCGACGGGATCATTGGTGACGAGCGCAAGCCGCGCACCCTTATCGACCCAGACCTTCTGCCGAACCCGCCGAAGTGGTCGCGGACCCCCAACAAGAAGGGCCGCCGCAGTCCCGACAAGCGCGGGTGCTGGCGAAGGGACATCAAGAAAACCCTCAACGCGCAGTACGGCTATCCGCTCCCGCACGATGACGCGGGGCGCGAGGGCTTCGCCCTTCTCTGCCACGCCGCGTTCGCGGGATTGTCACCCGAGGACATCGCGCAACGCATAACTTGGACGGCGGCACTCTGGGTGGATTGGGCCACGCGGGCCGAACTCGACGCGATCATTGACGAGGTTGCGAACCGGCCTCGCAAACTGACCAAAGTGATCATCGGGCGGGAACTCGGCTTGACCCAAGACTTGCGAATGCGCCCCGACGTGAAGGCATATAGCCTGTGGCCCATCGCCTACACGCGGGCGCAGTGGAAGCTGGATGCCGCCGCGAAGGCCCGCGCGCGATCCGCCCGCAATTACACCAAGCGGCGGAAGGGCAAGGCGATGACCAAGAAGGCGCAGTGCGCGGACTTCCTGCGGAAAACTCTGGCCTACGAACCCGCCCCGGCGGCGCGCATCATGCGGCTGGCTGTCACCTTGGGATTGCAGAAAGAGGGGGCGACGCAATTCGGCATTCCGATGCGGGAGGCGTGCCGGGAACTTGGGATTGTGCGGCTCAAGAAGGGCATGGGCGGCGGCTGGTGGTGGGGCCTCCCGCAGGCCGAGAAGCCTTGTTTTCCCGAAGGCGACATCTCTCGCGAAAACACCCCCTGTTTTCTCGAAGGCGATATTTCTTCTTCGGGGACTAAGGGGAAACCTATGCCCGTAGAACTCTACGGCGAAGAGGCGGTTCAGGAAGCACCGGCCATCGAGGGCGCGGCCAGCGCCTACCAGCAGCGCGAGGGAGACAGGGCGGCCCCGGCGGCGAAGGCACCTCAACCTCCGATTGAAGCCGTCCAATCTTTCTTGAACGAGGCGACCGTCGAGCGCGGCGAGGCCAGATCATTCGGCTCCCAGCGCGAGCAGCCGACCGGCATCCGGCAGCAGATGATCGCATTCCAGAGGGCCGTTCTGGCATCGCCGGGGATCGGATGGAGGGTTCCCGCCCGCCGAGGGCCGATTGGCGGCCTGAACTGGCGCCTTGGAGGGGCACAGGCGCGGATAGGCGGGCCACTGGCGGCTCCGGGCGGCTTGGGCGGCTAGAATATGGCCCCAGATGGATGCCGCAGCGGGTGGCGGGCCCGGATATGGCGGACGGGCGGTGGTGGCCGAGGTGAGCCGGCCCCATCGTCTCATGCAGCGCGTCCGCGCGATGACATGCAGCGCGTGTCGAGGCAAGTGGCGGGTCGAGGCCGAGGGGGCGTGCTCGAAGTGGGTCGCTTCGCAGGATCGCGCCCGCTTCGTCGAAGACGCGCCGGGCGCCGAGCTCGTCGTTCGTGATCGAGGGCCAGCGCGCCCGAGATGCGAGTTGCGGCGGCTGCTCGATGACGAGCGGGCATGGCGACGTCGCGGGCCTATCAGCGTTCAAGGCTGCGGCATGGCGGCTATCTGGATGTCTTTTTGGTCCCGGCCGACGCGCCGATCACCAACCCGTTGCTCAAGCGCGCTACGACGTACTGGTTGGCGGGCTTGGCGATGCGGAAACCAGCCTGCGTCGGCCTGCAAGGCGAAGTTCGGAGGCGAGGCGAGCGTCGGTGCGTTCATTTGCACAATTCCATCGGGCGCGCCGACAGCGGCCAGCGTGTCCGCGATTATGCGCCGACTGCTGGCGCGATTTATCCGACGAGGAGGTCAAGCGCCGCAGCATTGAGGGTCGTGCGATCGGGTGATGCCGACAGCGATGTTCGACCCGGAGCCGCCGCGATGAAGGCGAACCGTGATCGGTTTCCCGTTCCAGCTAAACCAGTCACGATCCGCGACGGGTCCACGTGGTCAAGACGCGGTCGGGGCGAGGACCGATGAAGCACGAACGGTTCGACGTTGGTCGAGGCGAAGCGCACGCCCCGGACCATGCTCGCCGTGGACGAGCGCGACCGATGTTGGTCGAGGCCGCGCGGTTCTATCCCGGTTGCATCGGATCGCGAGATTGCGCGGAGGCTCCGGTCCCGTCTGCTGATCTATCGCAATGGACGGTGGCGTCGTTCATGCGCCGAATTGAAGGCACCGCACCCGCCCGAGAAGATCGACGGCGGTGTTGTGGGTGATCCTTCGCGTGCAAGACTACGTGCCGAGCGAGATGACGATCAGGCGCGCCCTCTATTTGTGAACCACGAAGGGTGATCTGCTTCGTCTTCGACACGGAGGCGACACATGGCGGCGAACCAACGGCAGGCTCACACCCGGCACCAACGCATCACGATCAACGCGCCGCTGACGCTGCCCGCTGGCGTCCAACTCCAGCCGACGTTCGATCCGATCGAGTTGCTGCCGCCGGGCTGCCGAGAACGCTTCGAGAATGCTGCGCCAGAGAAGCGCGGATGCACATGCGATGATCGTTCCCTGAGTTCGAGGTACAGTCCGCCAAGCGAGCGCGGCACGGACCAATGCCGCGAACACGCTTGAAGCGGCTCCTCGCCCCGGCGGGTGAAGGCGGCGTTCAAGCTGCCCGAGACCGATGCCCGCGTCATTGCGGCGCAGCAAGCGCGCTCGACAAGGCGACCGACGAGTTCCGGCGGATGCAGGAGAGCGCAGGCAAGCGCGCGCCGCAGCATGGCAGACATCCAGTCGCTGCGCTGGCGAACGTGCGAGACGTTGGTTGCGGGACGGGCGCCCCGGCGGCACGGTGCTTGCAGGCCGTCGAGATCGAGCCGCCCAAGCTGCTCAAGGGCGAGGATATTTTATCTGACGGTCGAGCGCCTGCGTCGGCGCACCGCGAGCTCAAGAGCCGACCTTCACACGCATCGAGAGCGCGCCGTTCCCATCGAGCCTACGCGAAGCAGCGGATGCGCGCAGCAGGTCGAGGCTCTGGCGCAGCGCGGCGCGCCAGATGTGCATCATTGCTGATCGAACACGACGGCGAGATCGATTTCGCGACGAGCGGGTGCAGTCGGAGGTCTTACAATGCGGAGCCGCGAGCGCTTGCCTTCGCACGAGGTGCCCGATGTCGTCGGCGTTGCTTGCATGGCTTCATCAAGTGATGCCTTGGTCGCTGCCTCGACCGCGAGATTGCCAGCGCAAGCGATGATAAGGCCGCACTGACGCACGAAGCGCGCCAGAAGGCCGAGGCCGAGGTGATGGGCGATTTGCTCGAGCGTCGAGCGTGACGAAAGCGCGCTGGTCTGGCGCGCGCATGGCGCAGAAGCTTGCCGGTCGAGCACCGTGCTGACTGTTACGCCGCAAGCCATCCTTGGCATCGCGCTCGTCACCGCGCCGCGCGCAACCGACAGGCCGACTACATCGCCGGCTATGGCTACGACCTCGTGCGTCCGCGGTGGTCGGCGTCGATGAATTGCAGAGATCGCGCATGTCGGGGGGCTTCGTGCCAACTTGTCTCCCGGCATGCGCGTAGGCGAGAGGTGGCCGTCTGTCGAGCATGACCGGTCCCTCTCGCCGCCTATCACGAACCGCGCTGTCGTGGCACTCTGTCGACGGCCAGACGCGTAGGGACGGTCAGGGCGTCGCACTGATCATGGACCGTGGGTCCGTCGCCCGCCTTCATCGCCCATCGAGCCACGCCAGCGTCGGCATTGACGGCGCTGCGTCTCCCTGGCGGCACGAACTCGACCGTCTCGACCGGCTCGATCACCTTCACCGGCTGCGGCTCGACCGGCTCGCCGTCGCTTGCTCATGCCGTCGCTGGGGCATTGGCGCGCGTGCTTCTCGCGCCAGCCGCTTGGCAGCCTGCGTCGGCATTGATCGCGGCCCATCTGCGGCTCAATCGGTAGCGGTTCACAAGACGCGGCCCGGCTCAACGTCGATCCAATCCCAACGCGACGAGAGGCCTTCACCGACGCCGACACCGATGGTCGCCGAAGTGCGTGGTCGTGCATGAGGCTGGCGTAGCTCATCTCCACGCTGCCGCTGCCGCGGCCGCCTTCGTGATGACGCCAAGCACCTCCGGCGCGCCGTCTTGGGCAGTACAACGAACGCCGGTGACTCGCTCGCGATCCATCGCCACCCCCTGAGTTGGTCGTGCAACATATTGGCCTCGTCGACGGGCCGTCAACGATCAGGCGGGGTGCAATCAGCAAGTCCGCTGGCAACGACAGGGCGTCCCTAGCGCACGCGGCTCCATCTCGCGCGGCTCAAGGTCATCCGTCGAGTCGCCCGCAAGGCTCCGCCCCGGTCAATGCGAGGCTCGCAAGCGAAGCAGGGCGCCGCGATATGCGCCGTTGCGTCCCGTGCGCTCGTCGCCGCGCCGCCATCGATCTCCGCATGGTGGGAGCGAAGCAGCCGTCACAAATCGCGCCTTATCTTTCTCACCCAAGCGCGCCCACGCCCGTCGTCCGCAATTTCAAAATCCGTCATCCGCATCTCCCGCCTTGAATAATCGCCGCAAGCAAAATCCGGTTTAGACCAGAGCATAATACGCTGAAGCTATCGGGGTATCGCGGTCCCCCCATCGTTCCGCAGCGACGGTAGTACCTTTAAGGCGGCTCTCCCCTCTCCTCTGGGCCTACCATAGCTCCCATGCTCGCCGTGGGCACTGGCGGCCACCCACGCGGCGTGGTTCGGCATCCGTCCGGGGAAGGGAGAGCGCGGCCTCCATCGGGCAGCGGGGCGTTCTATTCCGGGTTTTCGTCCTTCAGTTGAACCTACGATTGTGCTGGGCAAGAAAATCGTTGCATCTGGTGCGGTCTCTGAAAAAGATATAGGCGGCTTGTCCTGTCTTCTATCGCGACTATGCCGGGCTGGAGTTCAACCAATTTGGCATCGGCAATGCCGCTTTGAACCGCAAGTTCAAAGGTCGCTGCTGGCGTCTTGGGAGCAATGTCACAGACATTGTTGTTGTCACCAATGTGCCACCATTCAGTAGCGCTGGCTGGCAGTGACGCAAGCAGCAACGCAAGTACGATAGCGGTTTTCATTTCGATCTCCTGTTGCCTTCCGGGCCTTGCTTGGCCCTCTGACGCCTCACCCCCGGCCTCCCTCGCGGGAGCCGGGGGTTCAGGCCGGGAAGAAGCGGCGCTCCCCGCGAATGTCGGGCAGAATGCGATAGGCGATGTCGAGCTTCTCGCATTGGAACTTGAGGGCGATGGTCGGGAAGCCATGCACGTCGCGAAGCTCCCGGTTCGTCACCCCGGCGGGGTTCTGCATGGCGGCGATGACCGCCTGCTCCTTGCGATGGCGTAGTTCAAGGTCTTATGGCATTTTCGATCTCCTGTCCGGGCGGGTGATCCGCCCTTCTGACCCCTTGGCCCCGCTGGGCCTTTCGGCGGCGGGGCGCAGGCGTGGCTTACGTTTCCTTTTCGTCAGGAGGCCGGTTTAACCGTCGTGGTGTTTCCCCACGTCGTGGTGAGTTCTTGATCCCGGTTGTACTTGGCTCCGTCCCATATCTCGGACCAAGACCTGCCCGTGCTGTTGCCGCAGATACGCTTGTTCCCGTTATAGATGGTGAAGCACAATTCCCGGATGATCCGGCCAGTCGCCTTCTCGGTCATCGTGTTGAGAACGAACGGCGTGGTTCCGCTGTGAAAGCTGACGATGTCCTGACAGTATTTCTCGCTGCAATACTGTTTTGCGACTTCCTTCTGGTCATTCGCCAGCGCCAGCGCGCCGTCAAAAAACTCGTTGAAGGTCTGCAAATTGTCCCAAAAGAACGGGACTTCTTTCGCGAGTGCAGGGGCGTCTTCGGCGTGGGCGTGGTTGACCGCTGGCGCAGAGAACGCGAGGGCGGCGAACATGATGGCGAGGGTGGTTTTCACGGCACTTGCTCCTTGGCTGGAATTAGCTTGGAGCCGACGATAGCCGCTGCTGCGGATCGCGCCTGTTCGGACGCGCCATTGTGTTGCCTTTTTCTGCCACTCACAGCGCGGGCGGGCTGACTGGCGGCGTCGATGGCGGTCAATGATAAGGCATCCCGAATGAGGGGCGATGATGTCGCCACCACCGCCCCCTCGGATCGCGCGCAGTGCGGAGCAAGCGACACGCGCGTCCCGGATGCCAAGAATGTGGAGCTATCGAGCGGCCTCAATGCGTCGTCGTGTGCTGGCTGTCGTCCAGTACGAAGGCTTGCTCCGTTGTGATCTCGCCGCCTTCAACGAAGGGTATGTCGCCGGATAGGTTCAAGAACTTCCGCGTGACATCATCTTGCCGATTGGCGAAGCACGGCTCGCACAGCATAGCGTTGGTCGATCTGCCGTTGCGTTCGATCATCGCGAACGCTGACGCCTCGTGCATCGCGCCGCAAACGTAGCATTAACGGCAAGGGAGCCTCATCAATTATTTCTCACGGCTTTGGCTGGAAGGCGGCCCAGATAAATACGCCAACGATGCCTGCCATCATAGGATACAGGATGATTGGCGGCAGCGGGTGTTGCGCCCATGGCTCTGACGTGAAGTGCCAAAACCAAAGGAAGGCCCCTCCGATCACCAATGCCGCTACGGCCAGCCCTACGAGCAAGGCCGCGCACGCCAAAATGGATAGGAGGAGGTTTGTCAGGAACGCTTCCAGAGCGTCGCCGATTGGGTCTGGTTTCATGGCTGGCTCCTCAGGTTTCGGTATGTGGGTTAGACGCTGCCTGCCGTTCGCGCCTGTCCCAGCGCGCCAATGTACTGCCTTTTTCTGCCACTCGCGCTGCGATGAGATAAGTCATCGCGCCGAGCGACCCACCATCGGGCCGAAGCAAGCCGCATAAAAATGATAAGGGAGCCTGCCCAATCCCAACGTGGTCGGGCAACAACGATCCATCGGGCGGCCATCCGGGCGGCCCCGCAAGCAATGGATCAACCGATGATACGAGAACGCCGAAGATGTTGCGACCTTGCCATGGTCGGGCAACGCCGCCGATGACGACGAATTGTTTCGGGCCGTGGAGGATTACGGTCTACTTCGAACCCGATCCGGCGAAGCGACGACGGGCGGATCAATTGGCGACCCTGGTACGGCTGCGGCCAAAGAGTACGCTGCCCGCTCGACTACGAGCCGCACCGCTGATCGACAGCGCCCCCATGATCGAAACGGCGAGGGGCCGAGCGACGGCGCAGGTCATTGCTGCGTGATGACTTGCCAACGGTCGCCAAGGAAGCGGGCCACCTCTGCCTTGCAGATCGGACAAACCCAGCGGCCATTTTCAGGAGTTCCGTCCAGTGTGATTGCGAAGTCCTGCGCCGAGACGCTGGCGCGGTCGTCCACGTCGGACCTAAAGTTCCCCACTGGTCGAGGGCAATTGCATACGATCTCTTGCCCCTTGGATGCCTTCATCGTTCTTCCTCCCTTCGTCATGCCTTCGATCTTCGCTCTGATCTCGGCGGCCTTGTCGGCCCCCAGCGCGTCCAACAGCGGCAAGCTCCCCCGGCATGTGTCGTCGATCAGCTTCACAATGAACGATATCTGATCTTCGAGGTCGGTGGCTTCGAGCTTCGCAGTGTATCGCAGGCGTTCGACATCTGCGTAGAAGCCGACCACGGCCTTCGCCTGCGGTGGCCCCAGAAGCCCGATCCTGTCGGCCATCGCGGGATAGACGACCGGCCAATGGAATTGGGTGAACCTCAGTAGATCGAGCCGAGTGAAGTTCGGTTCCGACGATCCCGTTCTGATCATCTCGCGGACCCTCAGCAGGGTGTCGATGAACTGCTGGACCTCGACCGCTACGGACGCACGGATCGCGGCGACTTCGCGACGATCCCTGCGATGCGCGAACCATTCAGCCCCAAGCACCGCAACCAAGGCGGCCAGAAGGGCGACAAGCCCTGCGACGAGCGCCTGCCAGTGATCGAGTACATTGAACAAGGGCGGAACGCCGTCCTTGACCCCTCCCCACTGATCGAGCAGGCCGAAGCTCTTGCGACAATGCCTGTATGTCCCCCATCCACCCACGCGCCCGCAACAAGCCGACGGCAGTTTAGCAGAGGCGCGCGGAGTTCTAGGAGGCAATCGACAGCCATGGACCGGGACGCCGATGCCCGCCGAGACACCGAGACTTCCGGCGACGACCCGCGTTTCGGGCCGTGGGGCAAGCAGAAATGCGAGGACACGGGGCCGCTGACGAAAAAGCGCATGGAGACGGCGGACGAGGAATTCCTCGGCGCTTCGCTCAATTTCATGGACCGGGCGCATGACGCCAAAAAGCCATTCTTCGTCTGGTTCAATTCCACCCGGATGCATATTTTCACTCATCTCAAGCCGGAATCGCAGGGCGTGACGGGCCTTGGCACCTATCCCGACGGCATGGTCGAGCATGACGGGCAGGTCGGGCAGCTTTTGAAAAAGCTCGACGACCTCGGCATCGCTAAAAACACCATCGTCATCTACACGACCGACAATGGCGCGGAGGCGTTCTCCTGGCCGGACGGCGGCACCACGCCGTTCCGAAGCGAGAAGAACTCGAACTGGGAGGGCGGCTATCGCGTGCCGGCGGTCATCCGCTGGCCCGATGTTGTGAAGCCTCAGACCGAAGTGAACGGCATCTTCTCGTCCGAGGACTGGGTTCCCACCCTGATCGCTGCCGCCGGAGAACCGGACATCACCGCGAAGCTCTTGAGCGGCTACGACGCCAACGGAAAGACGTTCAAGGTCCATCTCGACGGCTACGACCAGCATGATCTTCTCTCCGGCGGCGACGACAAGCGCCGGGAGTTCTTCTACTGGACCGACGACGGCGACCTGGCGGGCTTGCGCTACGACCAGTGGAAAGTCGTCTTCCTCGAGCAGGAGCATGAAGGCCTGAAGGTGTGGCAATATCCTCTCACGCCGTTGCGCGCGCCGCTGCTTTTCAACCTCCGGTCCGACCCATTCGAGAAGGCGAACATCGAATCGGGTGAGTGGGAGAAATGGTACGTCGAGCGCATGTTCGTGATGGCGCCGGCTCAGGCGATCGTGGCTAAGGAACTGCAGACCCTCAAGGAATTTCCTCCGCGTCAAAAGCCGGGAAGCTTTTCGGTCGGCGACGCGCTCGAGAAGCTCCAGAACGCCGGGCATAACAGCGACAACTGAGGCGCCAATGGTGGAACGCGTCGCGGATCGCGACGCGTTCCACGACTCCGAGCGCTCCACGATTGTCCAGGCGTGGACAGTTTCTTGAATCGAAAGCCGATATGTAGCCCGCGAAAGCGGTGGGGGCGAAGCGTCAGCCGACGGATGGCTGAGACGCTGAGATTTTTGGAGGGGAAAGCAAGTGAATAAGCAGATAGCGGAATTTGTGGGTACGTTCGCGCTGGTGTTCTTTGGCTGCGGCGCGGCGGCGATCGGTGGGTTGGCGCCGGCCGGTCCGACAGCGATCAATTTGCTCGGGATCGCGAGCGCGTTCGGCTTCGCCATCGTCGCGATGGCTTACGGCATCGGGCCGATCTCGGGTTGTCACGTCAATCCCGCGGTGAGTTTCGGCGTATATGTCGCAGGCCGGATGAGCGCGAGCCAGATGATCAGCTATTGGCTCGCCCAGGTTCTCGGCGCGATCGTCGGGGCGGTGGCGCTCTACATCATCCTGTCCGGCAAGGCGCAGGGCTGGAGCGGCGGACTCGGCCAGAACGGCTGGGGCGCGGGCTACCTCGGCGAATACAACGCGGCCTCCGCGTTCGTCTTCGAAGTCGTGGGGACGTTCCTGTTCCTGGTGACGATCCTCGGCGTAACCCATCCGCTGGCGCCGAAGGGCTTCGGCGGCCTGGCCATCGGCCTGACGCTGGTCGTCATCCATCTGGTCGGCATCAACATCACCGGCACGTCGGTCAATCCGGCGCGCTCGATCGGGCCGGCGCTGATCGGAATGGGCTCGAACCCGGGCGCCGTCGCGCAACTCTGGCTCTTCATCATCGCGCCCCTGATCGGCGCGGGCATGGCTGGATTCCTCTACCGTGAAGGCGCGCTCCTGGACGCGCCGACAGAGGGCTGAAAACAAACATGGCGTCGCCTACAACCGGGTGACGCGACGCCGCAAGACGGAACTGCCGACGCGGCGCAAGACGGCGGCTCCGTACAATAGTGTTGTCGGCCAGAGCTGGGGCTCGCCGATGACGGCGACCGCGCCCCGAGAAATTCTCTCAGGTCGCGATCGAATGGGGCGGAAGCGCGTCACCTCCTGGCGCGGTTCCGCCCCATGTGATTCAGCGCCGAGCCGTTCAAGTTCCTGTCTCACTAACGGCGTCGCGCGTGGTCGCCATCGCACCATGCAGGCGCGCGGAGGCCGCCATGACTAGATGGAGCTCAGCGGCGAGATTTGGCTCGTTGTTTACACCTCGGCTTGGTATGAACGATCATGAGCGGCGCGATCTGGGTTCGTCGGATCTAGGGCTGCAGCCTCGCAGGGAATTGCGCGGGCTCGAGGACTAAGGCAGCTTCGCCAGGCCGCACAACTGAGACGCCCCATGATGCTCGCGATTTTCGCGTTTCTCACGATCGCGTTCTTTCTCGATTTTTTGGACCGGAGGCGGTCCGCGGCAATCTGCCTTGCGGCGTCGCTGGCCCTCACGCTCTGTCTGTTCGCGTGGGAAATCTACAGCCCTGACTATGGATTTCGGATGCCATGGCTCCAAGTCGAGCTGGAACACCGCCCACCCGTCGCGGGAGGCGCTTGACCGATGAAGGACATCCCGGAGTCAGCCCTGTCCGCGACCCTCGATCGGCTGATCCTCTGTCTCATGCTGCTGGCGCTGGCGGGCGTCCTCACTGCGGCGATGGGCTTCCAATATCTCGATGGCGAGATTCCATGCCCGCTTTGCTTGCTGGAGCGCGTGGCGATGTTCGCATGTTGCTTTGGCCTGATTTGGCAGCTCAGGGATGGCGGCTCGCAGCGCGGCGCGGGCATCGCCATGATCTCCGCGGTGTTGCTGCTGGTGATTTCCGTGCGTCAGACCTTGCTGGATATCGTTCCACGCCCGGGACACGCCTACATCGGCGCCGCGGTCTTCGGCCTCCACATGGCGGTATGGTCCGTCCTCATCGCGATCGCGCTGCTGATCGGCTTCGCGGTTCGTCTGGCGGTTTTTGGCGGTCCGAATTGGGCGTCCCCGGCGGAACCATCCACGCTAGCGCGGCTGAGCTACGGTCTTGGACTCTACGTGGCGATACTCTGCGCGATCAACTTCATCTCCGTGCTCGTTCAGTGCGGCTTTGGCCAATGTCACACGACTGGGTATGCGTTGCTGCGCTGAGGGTCGGTTTGGGATTTGCGGCATCTTCGCGCCGCTCTGACGCCTGTTCTCGCACATTGCTCCGGAGGCGGTCGGAGTCGCCGCCGGCGGGAGCCCGACGCTGCTCGCGCAACCCCGGGCTCTGGGTCTCACATCACTTCAAGAGGCGGAGCAGCGCGTGGCCGGCCGGGCTCTTGAGCTCCTTGGCGTCGAGCGTGCCGTCGTTGTCCGGGTCGGCCTGCTTGAATAGGACTTCGACGTAAGCAAGGTACTCGTCCTTGCTGATCGTCTTGTCGTTGTCCAGCTCGGCCACCGCCCATTCCTTGGCCGAAAGCCGGCCGTGCAGCTCCTTGGCGTCGAGCGTGCCGTCGTGATCCTTCTCAAGCTTGTCGAAGAGGGCGGCGGCCGCGGTCTTGGCCTCTGCGAGGTCGACCGTTCCATCGTGATCCGGGTCGAGGCTCGCAAGCGCCGAGGCCGCGAAGGACGGCGAAGCGCTCGTCACGGCGAGGGCCGGAAGGGATATCGCCAGCAGGGAGGCGAGCGTCAAAGTTTTCAGCATTGGTTTCATCAAGAAGCTCCTGGAGAAGATCATGGCGCGAGATAATCAGAGTGGGACAAAAGCGCAAGCCAACTGGGATTTTATCCCATTGATTCCAGGAAAGATTTTAGCGATTCCCAGTCGAGTGTCCCGAGAGGATTTCAGCACCCAAAGCGGCGCCCGAGGCGGAGTGGAGAGCGCTTTTCGCCATGACGCGGCTGACGTCGGCCTAGCGCCGCGCGAGCCGCGAACGCGGCGAGGCCGAGCACGGGCCTTCGGAATCAATTTCAAACTTGCGGGAATTGCGGGCAGGGCCACCGGGAGGATAGAGATTGCCCGAAATCTCAAACCCCGCCCGCGATGCCGGTAGGTTAGCGTTGCCCGCTGTTCGTGGAAACTTCATTTAAGCTCCAGTTTCCATGGCCTCAGTCTCGAAGCCGTCAGGATGTATTTCCTCATGGCTCCCGCCATGGCCGTGAGAACGACGGCTCGCGGCATCGGTACCCCCGTTGGAATCGTTCCAAAGTCGTCGCGAAGGGATCGAGCGGCGCTCGCAAACAGGCTCACCCGCTTGTAAGAACTCCTCGCCGGCTTGTTAGGCCGAGGGCGGCTCGATGGCCTCGTGAGGAGATTGTGGTTTGCGTCGAAGACAGTTTCTCTTGACCGGCCTCGCTTCGGCTGTCGTCGCATCGGCCGCCGCCCAGGACCAGAAGGCCCAGGAGCCGAAAGCTCAAGATCAGAAGGCCGACGGCGATCTCGATCTCGGGCCGGTCAAGGGCACGGAGGAGCTTTGGTATCTTCTCACCGCGCTCGATGCGCTGATCTTCGATTTGGCGGTCGCCGTGATCAAGGATCAGGCCGTCATCGTTCAGGCGCGGCGGGAGATTCAGCCTTATTCATCGCAGCTCAGCGACCCGAAGGCCGAGGAGGCGTTCAACGCCGCGCTGAAATCGAGCGAGGGGCAAGCGCGGGTCGAGCAGAACAAGACAGCCATCCTGAACGCCGCCAAAGAGATCGACGCGCTCCTGACCGACGTCGTCTCGCCCCCGGTTCGCACGAACGTCGTCCAGGCCTTCGCTCGCGCCTCGACCCTGCTCGTCGCCCGCGCCGCCGAAAACCAAGCCTGGTGGTGCCGCGTCTATGCGTTCCGAAAGGTGCGGTGCTAGTAGCGAGAGCGCGATTGGAAGCGCCATCCTAGCTCGTCATGTCGCGGGAAGACCGATCAACAGCTAGTGGCAGGGGAACCCGAGAAGGTGGCGTGCGTCATGGACGAACTCGTGCACATACATTCCCTTGACGATGGATGTCGCCCCTTCCTCTGCGCCGACGAAATAAATAGCCAGCAATAGGATGAGGCCTACGAAAATAACCCACGGAAACACTTCACGGACCGGGATCGCGACAGGTTGTGCTGTCGGCGCAAAGGTTTTTGCTGTCATCATCGATCTCCTCGGGATCTCCATCCGTACTCGAAATAGGCATTGTTAAGAGAGGGTCTCGGCCTTGCGCAAAACGCGAAGATCACGGAATGCTAACCGACCTATTATGTACTAGACTGCTTCAAGTCGCGACCGAACGGTACGCATCCGCGCGGCTAGTTCTCCCTCGGCCAACAACCCGCGGATTAACATCGTATGCACGAGCGCGAGGAGTTCGCGTTCAGGAGCGGGAACATCGCGATAGACCGCGTCCCCGAGCTCATCCTCGGCCTTGCGCCGCTCAAGCGCGGGAAGCGCCCCGCCCGCCGCGAGCCCCTCGTTCGTTCCGATCAGACTGGTTTTCCATGGTGGGTTTGGATTGGTGACGCCGTAGCGCGGCGCCAGAACATCCCATTCTTTCCCCTGACGCCGGATGGCCTCAAGCAGTCCGATCCGGCCCAGCTCTACGTCGCTTGTGACGCTCATTCGACGGCGCTCCCATGCTGCGCCAAGGCCTGGACGGGACGGCGGGCTTTATGGATCGGGTGGACGTCCGCCGTTCGGCCCGGCCGCGGGAGGGCGACCCCAATCATGCAGTCCCGTGTCACGATTGCCGCGAGTTGCTCCTCTGTCCAGTTCTCGGTGCCTTCAGGCCGGACCGGAAGAACCATGAAGCGGCACTTCTGATTCGAGTCCTCAACTCTTACCTCCACCTCAGGCGGAAGTATTAGTCCGAATTCGGCGAGCACCTCGCGGGGCCAGCGGACCAACCTGCGGCGGTAGTTCGTCGTCCGGTACCATTCGGGGGACATGCCGAGTATCGGGCGTGGGTAGCACGAGCAGAGCGTGCAAACGATCACGTGATGCAGTGTCGGCGTATTTTCGAGCACAACGAAATTCGTGTAATCGCTCGGGGTGCCAAAACCGGTCGGTTCCGCCCAGTCGAGACCGAGCCCCTCCTTGCATGCCTTGAGGCCGTTCTCAAGGACCAGAGTTTTGAAAGCTGGGTCTGTCCAAGCCTTCGCCACCAATCGTGAGCCGTTAATGGGGCCGACGGACTCGGCCCACTCGGTGAACCTCCGATGGTCCTCGGCGGTAAAAAGGCCGTGCTCGATCGCCAGCTCACGCACGGCGATCTCCAGAATCTCATAATCCGTTATTTCTTCCACCATCGGCGCCGCCGGATGTTCATGACCATGATTGTGATCATCGCCGTCGTGCGTGTGTCCGGTGCTCATTGGGCCCCTCCCTATCCCTGTCTTTCTTTTTTTATTCTCGCCACGTTTAAGCGGGCTCAAGCCAATGTTCAGGCGACTCGGTCTGCAACGTATCGTTGTCGAACGGGTATTCTTCCCACAGATCCTTCTGACGGAACCGTACAATGTAATATTGTTCGACCTTGCCGTCGTAGTTAAACGCGTCCTCTTCCGGAATGAGGTCTTTGTAGGTACAGGCGGCGATCGTGCCGATCACGCCGCGCACGTAGCTCTGAGTGCGCGTGTAGAACATGTTCGGCATCTTTTTCACCAGCACGCGGTCGCCCACCTTGAAACGGGCGGCCGCATCGGACGTCTTCGTTTCATTTGCTCCCATGACGCGACCTCACCTCAGCAATCTTCTCTAGAAGTTCGTTCAGCGAGATGTGCTTCTTGTCGACCAGCATTTTTGCCGCCGACCAAATCCAGCGCCCGTAGTACGGCATCCCAAGATAGAGGGTATAGCCTAAATCGTTGTCAGCCCGTCGGCGTCTTTCTTCAGCCGTCCACGCCCCCCTCCAAGCGAGCACCTCGCACGTAACATAAGTATTGAGTTCCCACTCTTCTTCTTCTTTTTCCTCGTAGTAAATCGGGACATCCGGCTGCCCTCCGACATCATGGGGAGGATGCATAAGC
Source organism: uncultured Alphaproteobacteria bacterium (assembly GCA_963836695.1). Taxonomy (GTDB): domain Bacteria; phylum Pseudomonadota; class Alphaproteobacteria; order Rhizobiales; family Beijerinckiaceae; genus Roseiarcus. Next base: position 97,402 of record CAWIKX010000010.1, on the reverse strand, counting down.
GCTTCGAACAGGAAATGAGTATTCTCGTAGTTCCAATTTTGCGGTATGTGAAGCGCTGGCTGGAACGACGCTATAATGTCGTACTGCTGACGAAGCTCAGGTCGTGCAGTCATCTCGTCCCCCTGTTATTTCGCACGCCGCGCGCACCCAGTACGGGCAGGGCCTGCGCGCGGATTTTCATTTTCTTTGATTGTATCAAGCCGTTTTGGGCCAAGCAATCCTTGAAACGACACAAATTGAACAACAATCGCACGATCACGGTACTGTGATAGCTCGCAATCCAAAGCCCGAACGTCCCACGATGCGTGAGCAGAATAGGGGACCCCGGGAGTTCCGACCGCCTCTCGGCAATAAAGGGTTGAACTCTGACAAGGCGGAAGCAGTAGAAACGTTCTCCGCCGCCAGGCGTACGATGATCGCTCGGATGTCTTGGCTCTCAGCCCACCGTGCGCTCATGGCGCAATGACACGCGTCTCAAAATCCCGTCCGCGCCAGACTTCGTCTGCTTTTCGGCGCCAGGTGAAGACGAGTTTGCCGCCCGGCGCCATTCCAGCTGTCGGCAGTTCCGCGACATGGAGGCCAAGACTCGTGTCGCTCGTTGCGACGTCGGCCTGGGTCTTCCAGTCGTCGCGGGTGTAGCGGACGATCGACTCCTCGGGCAGATCGAGTTCGCAGCATCTGTCCGGCGAGAACGCCGGCCGTCGCGCAATCCTCACGCCACGGGCGGCAGCGGGCGGCCCGTTTCTTGCCGAGGTAGCGGCGCATCGTGTGGGGCGACATGTCGAACACTCGGCCGTCTGCGAGCGAGCGCAACAGCTTCACATATTCCCCGTGCGCCCAGACCAGGGGCATGGCCGAGCCGGTCGGCTTGCCGGGCGCGAGCTCCCTTTCGGGAATCGGCGCCGCGTCCCATACCTGCTCGGGAATGAGGCCGCCAGGGCTTGTCTGCGCCTCGATTGTCGCGAGCAGCGCCTCCGCCTCTTTGCGCTTTCCCGCCGCAAGCGCGTAATGCGCTCGTTCGCCCGCCAGAAGCGGCCAGACCCGGCCGATTCCGACCCCGTCGAAGGGCCTTCCGTCCGCCTTCTCGCCGTAGCCGTCGAGGTTATAGCGGCGCCAGCCAGGCCCCTGAGGCAGCTCGACCTTGAGCAGGCGATCGATGACTGCAATCGTATCGAGCATGCGCGGATCCTCAGGCGCCCTCAACCCGAACCGGACAAGCGCGATCGCGTCCGTGCTGATGAGTTCGTCCGCTGGGATCGATCCGCTTCCCACCTCGTGGTTGCGCACCTGGACCAGCCCATGAACGTCCGGGCAACCCATCGCACGCGATTCCGGAGCAACTCGGATGTAATAGCCGTGGACGCCAGCTTCGCGCGCGAGCGGCGTATCCTCGACATAGATCCAGTCCTCGATCTGCTCGTTCCAGGCGTCGGCGGTGTCGCGCAGCAGAGCCGGAAGCGCCTCGATGTCGCAGGCTTCGGCGATCTCCGCCGCGGCGAGCAGCGCCGCAATGGTCACAGCGAGCGTGAAAGGCGTATAGCCAGCGTTCTCCTCCCAACGATCTTGCTTGGTTCTCGGCCCGGTGCGCAAGACGAAGCCAGCCGCGCGCTCGACCATTGGCCAGAACTGTGGGAGGTCCGGAGGCCCAAGCGCGCCCTCGCGTCGGGCCATGTCCAAGAGCAGCATCGGGAACGCGCACTCGTCAAGCTGCACGCCGCTCCAATAGGCTGAGCCGTCCAGCCAATAGTTTTGTCGCCACGATCCATCTCCCTCCTGGGTCGCCCGAAGATAACGAAGGATTCGACGCACCTCGCTGTGCGCGCCGCACGCCAGCAGCGCGCTCCAGTTTCGCAGAGATCGCGGGGCCAGACGAGATGATAGCCCCCCATGTCGTCGTCGCCTTTGCTGAAGCCCCACGGAATAGACAAGCTGGCGATGAAGCCTCCTGGGAACGTCGGCGCCTCATGGACGCGAAGGATGTTGGCGCTCACGCGATAGATGTTCTGGCCGTGAGCATGTCGCTCCATAGTGCGCAGGGGAGATTGCCAAGCGCGCCATCCGGACGAATAGTCGTTCAAGATTGTCTCGAACGGGCTCATGCTCGATGTCCGCGCGTGATAGGCGGCTTCCGCAGCGGTGCGGCCAAATCCGACCGTCAGGACCGAGACGCCGTCGGCCCCCATAGCGAGCTCAGCGGACAACGCGACATTGCCGTCCGTCGCGGTGTCGTACTGGTCGATCAGCCGTCCATGGTTGCGAAGCTGCCGCCATCCGTCGGAGGCGCCGACAAAGCCGACGGACCTGGCGAGGAACTGCGGACTCCCCAGCATGGCCAGGTGCGTCCCCCCGCCAACGGCGCACAGAATGTCGCGCCCCTTGTATTCACCAAGCTCGCCGTCGTTGTGCGCCCCTGCGTTGACGAGATGCGGCGCCAACAGGGCGAACACGCGTAGCCCGGTGTTGGAGGAATCTTCGAGGCGAACCTCCAGCACGATCGAATCGCTGCGCGGGTCCGTGATCACCCGATTGATCATCCGGAACCGCCCGCCGCGATGCGTGCTCACCAGGCGGAAAGCGGGAACCCCGTCTTCGATTCGTTCGACGACCGTCTGGCAGTCGCGCTTGACCTCGGCGAAGAAAGTGTTCCCGTCGGTGACGATGAGCCCGAGGTCGCGGACGCAAGCCTGGTCAACACGTGGATAGTAGATCTCATTGACGATGCCGTGACTGATGGTGAACCAGACCCGGCTGCGCTCGCTGAGCGCGGTCCCGACCCCGTCCTTGGCGCTCGAGGTCCAACGAGCCGGAATTCCAGGCCACCCGGGCGCTTCGACCATGTTCTCCCCCAACTTAAGGACGCCCGTCGTTGGCGCGCCGCCGCTCAGCCGTCAATGGGTCAAAGGTTCGAAACGGACCCAATTGATCGGGTTTCGACTCTAAAACGTGTCCACCGTCTTCGCGACGCCGTCGAGCGCCTCGCCCGATTCGTCCATGAGCGCTGCGGAAATGAGCCGGGCCAGCCATTGGGCGCCGTCCTCGCGCGACACGAGCTTCGGCGCTTTCGCCATCACGCGGTCGAACTTGCTCAACCCCCGCGCATGCGTGTCGGAATAACCCTTGACCAGTCGACGGCAGCGCAGAACCTCGACCGCGAGATCATAGTTCTTCGGCAGGATGTCGGCAGCTTGCACGAGCCACGCCTCCAAATGCCCCGTCTCGCGTTTGTGCCTGAGGCTTGAGCGCCGCGTGGGTCTTAACGCCGCGACAGCATAAAGCTGCAGGAAGCCTCCGATCCGTCCGACCGGCACGCGGCGCCCGCGATTGACGACGCGGTCGAGCATTCGGAACAGGAACGGGCGCGCTTCTATGAACGCGCCAAGCGAGGCCGGCATCATGCCGCAGATTTCCTCGCCGCGGGGATGAAGGTATTCGGTCGCGTAGACGAGCTGATCGGGCGCCGCGCCCGCTTCTTCACGCAGGCGTGAGAATCGCGACGGGCGCAATTTGATGTCGGCGACGCGGATGACGTCGTCATACGCCATAGCCACCGCGAGCCGTTTCGCGGCCTCGCCCGTGAAGGCGAAAGTCTTCGAGGCGCCGCCATTCTCCGCGTCGAGCGCGGCGAGCTTCTTGAGTCGATCGATATAGGCGTCGCCGTAAGCCACGTCCTGAAAATCGACGACACGTTTCAGCCCGGCGAAGGCAAGCGGACGGCCGCTTTCCGGCAGGTCCGAGCGCAGGCGCGCGGCGAGCCGGTTGAGCTCGGGATGGCCGGCGTCGGCCGGCAAGTCGTCGAAGCGCTTTACGGGCCCGGTTTTCGGCGCCTCACGTTCGCCGGCGCGCGCGCGATCATAGGCGTCGGCGAAAGCGGCGAGGCTCGCATTGGCGCCACGCGCGCCTTCGCGCACGATTGCCTCAAAAGCCGACCGCTCGAAGGGCAGCGCGCCGGAACCCGCGAGCGCGCCGAGCATCGGCGCCGAGATCACCGTGCCGCGTTCGACGGCGAGCTTCTCCATGTCGAAGGCGATGGTCCGTCGAGCAGCGAAATCGAGCGCATCGACCACCACGAACGGATCGCCGACGCCGTCGCCCGGCCTTTCCTTTTCGACCACCGCATAAGCGCGGTGGGTCGAGGCGATGAGCGTCGTCTTGTCCGGCGTCACGAGGCCGCGCAGGACCGAGCGGCCGGCTTCCATGAGCTCAGCCGCCATCACAATATCGACATCGCCCGGCGTCGGCATGAGTGAGAAGACGGGGGCTACGCCGTTACGCGGCGGCAGCGTCTCGATGTAATAGATCGTTGCGCCGGTGCGTTGCGCGACGCCTGGCACGGAAGTCGATTGCGCCGCCCATCCCTCATGCTCGGCGACCTCGACGATCCAGTCGGCCAGCACTCCGCCGCCTTGGCCCCCCATGGCGAGGATGGCGATGGTCAGGGGCTTCTCGAGCGAGACGCGCGGCACGATTGGGGCGGCTTCATTCATCGGCGTTGCCGGCGCCGTGACTCCCCTCTCCTAGGGGAGAGGGGTAGGGGGTGAGGGTTTGGGCCAGCGCGCAGGCCTCTCCGCGCGGCGCCCTCATCCGTCCGACTTCGTCGGCAACCTCTCCTTGAGGGAGAAGGGGAAGCGCAGCCACAAAACTAACGGTCTTTCGCAAAGGCGATCCGACGAGCTTCGCGGCGCCGTTGGAGCCAACCGATGACGCGCTCGCGGAAAGCGGCGAGCCGCCGGTCCCACGGGCTCGGATTGAAGATGACCTCTGTGCGGTAGAAGGAAGGACAGAGAATGGCGGCCTCCGCGACTTCGCCGCAATTGCCGCAGCCGACGCAGCCATTGTCCACGGCGGCGACCGGATCGTCCTTGAGCGGATCGTCGGTGTGCTTCAGCGACAGCGACGGGCAGCCCGAGAGGCGGATGCAGGCGTGGTCGCCTGAGCATATGGCTTCGTCGACGCCGAAGCGCTCCTTCACCATGCGCTCGCCCGCCGCGACGCTCTTCGCGAAAAGAGGCCGCACGCGCCGCTGCTTGTTCAGCATGCATTCGGAGGAGGCGACGATGATCTTCGGGCCTTCGGCTTTGGTCGTGAGCGCCTCGCGCAGCGTGTCGCGCATTTTGGCGACGTCGTAGGTGCGATCGATCTGCCTGACCCAGGTCGCGCCTACGCCCTTGACCGCGTCGACAATCGAATTGTTCGTCTTGCGGCGCGGATTGAGGGCGCGCGAGGAGGGAATGTCCTGCCCGCCGGTTGCGGCGGAATAAAAGTTATCGACGATGAGGGTGACGCCATCCTGCTTGTTGAAGACGGCGTTGCCGATCGAGGTCGCAAGGCCGTTGTGCCAGAACCCACCGTCGCCCATGACGGAAATGACGCGCCTGTCGGACTTCACATTGAACGCGGAGGCGGAGGCGGGCCCCAAGCCATAGCCCATCGTCGTCGTTCCGATGTTGAAGGGCGGCAGGATCGAGAACAGATGGCAGCCGATGTCGGCCGAGATGTGATGCTGTCCGAGTTCTTTCTCGACCAGCTTCATCGCAGCGAAGATCGGGCGTTCAGGGCAGCCTATGCAAAAGCCGGGCGGCCGTGGCGGCACAGCCTTGGCGAGCGCCTTGACCTTCTCATGCGCGAGAATCGGCGCAGGGTCCGGGATCGGCGGCTGGTTGCGCAGGAGCTGCGGCGCATGGGCGAGAAGAAAGGCGCGCACGCCTGTGACGACGACCGGCGCGGTATATTCGCCGCCCATCGGCAGAACGTCCTTGCCGGCAACCTTGGTCTGGATGTCGCGGCGGCGCAACAACGTGTTCAGCGCCTGCTCGAGATAGTCGGGCGCGCCCTCTTCGACCATCAGCACTGCTGACTTGCCTAGGCAGAATTCGACCATCTCGTCCTCGATGATCGGATAGGCGACATTGAGGACATAGATCGGGACGGACGTCTCGCCATAAACGTCGGCGAGACCCAATTGCTGTAGGGCGCGCAAGACGCCGTTAAACAGACCGCCGAGAACAATGACGCCAACCGGGCCTTGCCTAGGGCCAAAGAATTCGTTGAGCTTGCGGCTCTTGATGAATTCGACCGCGGCCGGCCAACGCTTCTCGAGCTTCTCCTTCTCCTGCATGTACGAGGCTGGTGGAAGCACGATGCGGTTGACGTCACGCACCGGATTTTCCAGCGCCTGGCGAAGCGTGAAAGCAGGCTTCTTGTTATCCTTTGCGACGAATTGTCCATGCACGTGACAGGTGCGGATGCGCACTTCGAGCATGACCGGCGAGTTCGAGGCCTCCGACAGTTCGAAGCCCTCCTCCACCATCCGCACCAGTGTCGGCAGATCGGGGCGAGGATCGAGAAGCCAGATCTGCGACTTCATCGCATAGGCGTGGCTGCGCTCCTGCATGATCGAGGAGCCCTCGCCATAATCCTCGCCAATGACGATCAGTGCGCCGCCGGTGACGCCGCTCGATGCCAGATTCGACAGCGCGTCGGCCGCGACATTGGTGCCTGCGGTCGACTTCCAGGTCACCGCGCCGCGCACCGGATACATGACCGAAGCCGAGAGCGTCGCAGCCGCGGCCGCTTCGGAAGCAGACGTCTCGAAATGCACGCCGAGGTCGCTCATCACGTCCTTGGCGTCAGCGAGCACATCCATGAGATGCGAGATGGGGGCGCCCTGGTATCCGGCGACGTAAGAAACGCCGGATTGAAGCAGGGCCTTGGTGATCGCGAGAATGCCCTCGCCGCGAAAGACTTCGCCAGCCTGAAGCCGCAAGTCCTGAACTTCGCGCTCGAAGGACCTTTCCGCCATCGGCTCGCTCCCTTCAGGTATTTATTTGCATGAGCATATTTAGCGGCTCATGCGGTGTCAACGATAAGGCCGTGCTCACGGAAAAGGCGCGGGCGAGCAAAGGATTAGCGCAAGCGCATATAAATTCCGCCTCATACAATTGCGTGTCACACGCCTTGCCTCGACAATTCCACTTTGCTAGCGTTGCGATTAACGGTCGGCTGGAAGCGGCGCGCAAAATGCGAAGCCGCGAAACATGAGACCGACGGCTCGGATGAATTGGGAGGTCATGCATGACGGAGGTCACTCGGCGCCGAACTCTGGCGCTTGGCGCGGGCGCGTTTCTCACCGAATTTCTGCTCGGGAGCGCCGCCCGGGCGGCCGGCAAGGACACGCTCACCATCGCCTTTAACGTCAACCTTCCCTCCTTCGATCCGACCGACGGTCCCTCCGCCGTCAATCCAAGCATCCAGGCGATCTATCGCTCGATCTTCGACCAATACATCGGGCAGGCGCCGGATCTGAAGCTCAAGCCCGGCATTCTGACTGCTTGGGGCTGGAACGAGGACAAGACGAAACTCTGGATGGACGTTCGCCCGGACGTCAAATGGCAGGACGGTTCGCCGCTTACTCCCGAGGATGTCGTCTGGTCGCTCGAACGGGCCGGCAAGAAGGACAGCGCCAATCCGATTTCGTTCATCTGGTCGACTGCCGGGAATTACAAGATCGACGGCAACCGCATCACGGCGGACGCCATCCGCTTCGAGCCGACATTTTTCATGTGGATGGCCTTCCTGACCGGGTATGTCCTGCCTAAGGCCTATTACGAGAAGGTCGGCGCGGAAGGCTTCGAAAAAAAGCCGATCGGATCGGGCCCCTATATGGTCGACGAATACCAGGGCAACGCCTTCCTTAGGCTCAAGGCCAATCCCCACTATTGGGGCGACAAGCCGGCGTTCGAGACCGTGATCTTCAAGTTCGTGCCCGACGCGACGACCCGGGTCGCCGAGATCGAGTCTGGCTCTTCCGACATCACGCTTGAGGTGCCCTACGAGGAATTCGACCGCCTGAAGAAAGTCAAAGGCCTTTCAGGCGTGGCGACGCCGATTTCGGACATCGGCATGATCTTTATCACCAACAAGGAGCCGATGCTGGACAAGAACGTGCGGCTTGCCGCGATCATGGCGATCGACAAGAAAGCGATCGTGGACCGGCTGTTGCGTGGCTATGGCGTGCCGATCGAGACGCTCGAAGCGCCCGAATATTCGGCCTTCGACCCCTCCGTCAAGACGCCTTACGATCCCAAGAAGGCCACCGAACTGCTCGCCGCTTCCGGCTACTCGCCTGAGAAACCGGTTAAGTTCACGATCCAGACGACCCGGGGCCTCAAGCCGAAAGATTACGAGATGATCCAGGCGATCGTCGGCATGTGGCGCAAGGTCGGCATCGATGCGAATATCGAGGTCTATGAGATCGCCAAGCACTTCGAGCTCAGAACGACGCACAAGCTCGCGCCTGCCGCCTTCTACAATTGGGGCGACGCGATTGGCGATCCGACGACATCGACCGGCTTCGCGATGTTCGGCCCCTCGCCGCATTCGGCGTTCAAGACCGATGACCTCGACGCCAAGATTGGCCCGCTTTGGGGCGAGAAGGACGAGAAGAAGCGCATCGATGGCTGGAAGGCGGTCGACGCCTACATCGCCGAACAGGGCTATGTCATTCCTCTCCTGCAATACGCCCAGCCGATTGTCTACAAGTCGGACCTCAAGGTCATTCCGAACCAATCGGGCGCGCTTCAGCCGACCCTGGTGTCGCCGGCCGCCTGAGCGGCGGAAGGCGATCGCGTGCAAGCGCGGTTGCCTCGGGCCGGGATTGGGTGAAGGCGTAAGGCGATGATCGCGCTTGCGATCCTGCGACGTCTCCTGGTGGCGCTCGTTACCCTGGTTGGCGTCGCGATTGTCGTTTTCGTTCTCTTAAGGGTCGTGCCCGGCGACCCGGTGGCGATGATGATCTCGCCAGGCGCGAGCCCGGCTGACGTCGCAGTGCTTCGAGCGCATTACGGGCTCGACGGCAGCCTTATTTCGCAGTTCGCCGTCTGGGTCCGTTTTGCGCTGCGCGGCGATTTCGGAACCTCAATCTCGCTCCACCGCGACGTCCTCGCTCTTCTTGCCGAGCGCCTTCCAGCGACGCTCGAGCTCGCGACCGCGGCGCTCGAATTCGCGGTGATCGTCGGGGGCGCCGTCGCAATTCTAGGCGCGATGGCGCGCCGGACATGGGCGGAGCCGGTCATCGACGCGGTCAACGGGCTCTTGCTCGCCATTCCAGATTTCGTCTGGGCGCTCGCGCTTGTGCTCGCTTTCGGAGTCGTATGGCCGCTGTTGCCGCTGACCGGCCGAGTGGATCCCAGCGTCAGCGCCGGCATGACCACGCCCTTCTACTTCATCGAGAGCCTTGTGAGGCTCAGGTTCGATGTGTTCTTCGATCTTCTCAGGCACCTCGCTCTGCCGACCCTCGCGCTCGGCCTTCCTCTCGCGGCGGTGATTGCGCGCGTGCTCAAAGGCGCGCTCAATGAAGCCATGGCGCAGGACTATGTCCTGCTCGCGCGCCTTAAGGGCATGTCCGAGTTCCGGCTCGTCCTGCAGGAGGCTTTGCGCAACGCGATCGGCCCGACGCTTGCCCTGACCGGGGTTCAGTTCACGTTCCTCATCGGCGGCACGGTGATCATCGAGCGCATTTTTGCTTATCCCGGCATCGGCAACATGGCGATCGAGGCCGTGATCAATCGCGACTTGCCGTTGATCCAGGGCCTCGTACTGGTGTTCGCCGTCATTTTCATCCTGATCAACATCGCGGTCGACCTTCTCGTCGCACTGTTCAATCCGAGGCTTCGCCATGCTTAAGCGGGTGCGCCCGGCATGACGGAGACCTCCGTTTCCTCATTTCTCGCGGCGTCTGGGCCGAGCGTTGCATCGCGGCGTCTGCGCGCTCTGCTCTCTGAGCCGAAGGTCACGATCGGCGGCGGCTTTATTCTCGCGCTCATCGTGATCGCGGTGTTCGCACCGTGGGTCGCGCCGAAGAACCCGCTCGACCAGGACCTGATGCTGGCCTCCCTGCCGCCTGCAGGACTCGCCAGCGCAGAACCAGGTTATTACCTTGGCACGGACGACCTTGGCCGGGACGTGCTTTCGCGTCTCATCTATGGTGCACGAATAGCGCTGATCGTGGCCTTCGTCGCCGCCTCTCTTGCAGCCCTCGCGGGCACCGCCCTCGGGCTGCTCGCCGGCTGGTATCGCGGATGGGTCGACGGCTTGATCTCCCGGCTCGTCGACATCTGGATGGCCTTTCCCCCAGTCTTGCTCTCGATCCTTCTGGTCGCCGTTCTTGGCGCTGGCGTTGGATCGGTCATCGCAGCGATCGCCATCATCGACTGGACGCGCTTCTGCCGTGTCGTCCGCGCCGAGACCATGGCGCAGGCGGAAGCCGACTATGTCACCGCGGCGCGCGCCGTTGGCTTTCCGCCGTTCCATATTCTCATGCGTGAGATCCTGCCTAATGTGGTCCCTGCGCTCTTGGCGCTCGTCAGTCTCGAAATGGGGATCGCGGTTATCGTCGAGGCGATCCTGTCGTTTGTCGGCCTGTCGGTGTCGTCGGACACGCCGACCTGGGGCGGCATGATCGCCGAAGGGCGGCAGTTCATCCATCAGACTTGGTGGGTCTTCGCGGCGCCGCTTGCCGCGCTGTTCGCGACCGTGCTCGCATTCAATCAGCTCGGCGACGGATTGCGGCGAGCGCTCGACCCGGTGCTGAAGCGATGACCGCGCCGATCCTCTCGATTCGGTCCTTGAGCGTTGTTTCGGAGCTCGGGAAAGCTGAGCCGATCCTGCGGAATGTGAGCCTCAATCTTACGGCCGGCGAAACGCTCGGGCTCGTCGGCGAAAGCGGCGCAGGCAAGTCAACCATCGCCAAGGCGCTGCTTGGGGTGTTGCCGCGGACGGTCAGGGTCACGAAAGGCGAAATTCTGTTTGAAGGGCGGGATCTGAGAACCATGCCGCGGCGCGAGACGCGCGCGATCTTCGGTGACGCCATCGCGCTTGTGCCCCAGGACCCCATGACCGCGCTCAACCCAGGCCGGCGGATCGAGGCGCAGCTGACGGACGGCCTGCGGCTCCGCCGCGGCATGAACGCGCGCGAGGCGCACACGCGCGCTCTCGAACTGCTCGCTGAAGTGCATATCCATGACCCGGAGCGCGTGCTGCGCTCCTATCCGCACCAATTATCGGGCGGCATGCGCCAGCGCGTCCTGATTGCAGCGGCTTTCGCGCTCGAGCCCAAAATTATCGTCGCCGACGAGCCGACAACGGCGCTGGACGTAACGGTCCAGAAGCAGATTCTGCGGCTCATTCGCCAGATGCAGGAAGCGCATCGGACCGCGGTCATCTTCGTGACCCACGATCTTGGCGTCGTGGCGCAGATCTGCGGTCGGGTGACGCTCTTGTTCGCCGGCGCAGTGGTTGAATCTGGCCTGACCGCCGACGTTCTTGCAGCGCCTCGCCACGCTTACACGCGCGCCTTGATCGCCGCGGGGCCGCGTTACGATCGGCCTGCGGACCTTAAGCCCGTTCCCGAGGCTTTGGTCGCGGAGCTGCGGCGCGAGGTCGCGGAGATGGGCCGCTAAGCCGTCATGCTTGAGCCTCTCTTGGTCGCGAGCGGCATCGAGGTTGCCTATGGCGGCAGCCGACGCCTCAACGGCGAACGTGTGGGCGGCGTGAAGGTGCTGCATGGCGTCGACCTCAGGATCGGCCGCGGTGAAACCGTCGGCATCGTCGGCGAATCGGGCTCGGGCAAGACGACGCTCGGCCGCGCGCTGCTGCGGCTCATCGAGATCGACGGCGGCAGCGTCGTCTTCGATGGTCGGGACATCTCCAACCTGCCGGGATCGCAAATGCGGCCGCTGAGGCGCCGAATGCAGATGATTTTCCAGGACCCGATGACCTCGCTCAATCCGCGCCACACGGTCAGACGAATCCTGGTCGAGCCGCTCCTCTTTCATCGCGCCGCCCGCAATCGCATCGATGCGGAGAACCGCGTGCGAGGGTTCTTCGATCGGGTCGGGTTGCCGCTTTCTTGCCTTGACCGAACGCCGCACGAACTCTCCGGCGGGCAGCGCCAGCGCGTGGGCATCGCGCGCGCCGCGCTGCTCGAGCCAGACTTCGTGCTGGCGGACGAGATCGTTTCAGGCCTTGATGTATCGACGCAGGCCCAGGCGCTCAATCTTCTCAAGACGCTAACCCGCGACCTGGGCCTCGCCATGGCGTTCATCAGCCATGACCTCTCGGTGATCCGGGCCGTTTGCGACCGGGTCTATGTGATGAAGTCAGGCCGGGTGGTCGAGGAGGGGGCTTGCGAGGACGTCTTCGCCGCGCCCAGGAACCGCTACACCAGGCTGCTCATCGACGCCATCCCGCTACCCGAAATCGATCCCGGCTGGCTGGATCGCGACGTGGCGCCGGAAACCGAATAAGCGCGCCTAAGTCTCAATGCAGCTTCGATGCGAGCACATCGAACGCGCGATCGATATCGGCTCTGATCGCTGCTTTTGCCGAAGCGGCGTCGCCGCGCCTGAGCGCCTCAGCCGCAAGCCGATGGCTCGAATTGGCTGACACATAGTTGCCCGAGCCTTGAAGCATGTTGAAGTAGGGGCTGATCTGCAGCCAGAGGCTCTCTATCAGCGCCACCGACACCGGCGACCCCGAAGCTCCGTAGATCGCAAAGTGAAACGAGCGGTTGGCCTTGAGATAGGCCGTCGTTTCGCCGGCCGCGATGGCCTTATCCATTCGAGCGAGGTCGCGCTCGAGCGACGTGAGGCTCTCCGCGTCGATGCGTTTGGCGGCCCATGCGGTCGCCGCGCCTTCGATCTCTCTGCGCACATTGCGCAGGTCCGTGAATTGTTCGAGGGTAATCGGCGGAACGCCGATGCTGCGTCCCGAAACGACCGTCAACGCATTGGAGGCGGTCAGCCGCTTGAGCGCTTCCCGCACGGGCATCGCGCTGACGCCGAACGCCTCGGCCAGGCTCTGAATCGTGACGAGCCGGCCCGGCGGAATGCCGCCGTCAAGAATAAGGTTGGCCAAGCGGTTGTAGACGCGTTCCTGCAGGGTGTCGCGCGCGACTGGCGCCGATCGAATATCCGCCTGAGCGACGGGCGCGACCGTCATTGCAACCGCCTGTCAATTTCGAAAAGGCCCACGAGCCCGTTGCCTTGCGCGGTGAATGATTTGTGATCTATGACAAAAATCAACGGCCAAGCAAGGCCGCCAATGGGAGGAGGACCTTGATGAGACTATCGTCGCGTATCGTAGGCGCCGCCGCGCTTGGAGCCGCATTCCTCGCGAGCGCGGGGATCGCCGCACAGGCTGCGGACAAGTTCAAAGTCTTTCTCAGCATGAGCTACATCGGCAATGACTGGCAGGCCGAGGCGGCGAACATGGTCAAGGCCATGGCCGACCATGCGTCGCTTCGCGACAAAGTGGACCTGACCGTGCAGGTCGCGGGCCCCAATGCGCAGCGGCAGATCCAGCAGATCAATGCGATGGTCCAGCAAGGCGCAAAAGCCATCGTAGTTTATCCGATCTCGCCGACAGCGCTCAATCAGGTGGTGAAGAACGCCTGCGACAAGGGCGTGGTCGTTTTCGCTTATGACGCGGAGATCACCGAGCCCTGCGCCTACAACACCCATATCGATCAGGAGGAGGCCGGCCGGGTTACGGCGCAATGGCTGGTCGACAAGCTGGGCGAGAAGGGCAACATCGTGCTTATCACCGGCGTGCCGGGAACCTCGGTCGACACGCAGCGCACCGCCGCGGCGAAGGCCGTCTTCGCCAAGCATCCTGATATACACGTCGTCGGCGAGGCGGTCGGCATGTGGTCACAGGCGGTGGCGCGCACCGAGCTTTCGAAGATTCTCGCCACCCACAATTGGAACGATATCGACGGCTTGTGGATGCAGGTTGGGTGCTACACGGCGTCGTCGATGCAGGATGAGGCTGGGATCCCGGACAATAAGAAGAAGCCGTGCGCGGGCGAAGGATCGAACGGCCACCGCATCCAGATGCTGTCCGCGGACACCAAGATCGACGGCTCCTCGGGCACCTATCGGCCAATGGGGTATCCGAGCATCTCCTACGCTTCGCCACCCTATTCTGGAGGTCTGGCGCTCAAGCTCGCTGTGGACAAGCTGGAAGGCAAGGACGTGCCGAAGCTCACCAAGCTGCCGCTGCCGGTGGTCACCAATGAAACGGTCAAGTTCTGCCAAGAGGGAACCTGGGAGGAAATGAAGGCTGGGTGCAACGTCTTCAGCCCGACGATTGTCACCAACCCCGGTTGGTTCGGCTCGATCTTCTCCGAACAGACGCCGGAGATCGGATTAAACGCGGCCCTCGTCGGCCAGCCTGAACATTGATCCTTTGAGGCGGAGGTAGAACGCCTCCGCCTCAAGACCCTTCGCTTCATGGACTGACGCTTGCCGGGACAAAGTGCGCATATGACGGAGGCGCCCGGCGGTGCGGCAGTATCGGTCGCCAATCTGCGCAAGACCTTCGGCGCCACCCTCGCAGTTGATGATGTCTCGTTCACGATCGCAAAGGGGAGCGTGCACGCGCTCATCGGCGAGAATGGCGCCGGCAAATCCACCATCGTCAAGCTTCTCTCCGGGCTGATCCTGCCGGACGCCGGCGGTATCGAGGTCTTCGGCGAGCCCGCGCGCCTGCGTTCGCCGCGTGCCGCCCACGCCCTCGGCGTTCAGACCGCGTTCCAGGAAATGACCCTGGTCCACGACCTGACCGTCTTGGACAACATGCTCTTGCCCTATGCTCCCACCGGGCCGATCGGCCTGATCCGCCGCCGGACGGCGGCTGAGGCGTTGCGTCGACATTTCGCTACGCTCGACTTCGATGTCGACCTTGATGCGGAGGTGGGCGACCTCGATCTCGCCGTCCAGCAGAAAATCGAGATCGCGCGCGCGATTTACCGTAAGCCTCGTCTGATCCTGCTCGACGAGCCGACATCGACTCTCGCGGGTCGGGACGTCGATTGGCTCGGCGATCTGATCGCCCGCCTCAAGAGCGAGGGCGTCACCGTCGTCTTCATCTCGCACCGGATGCGAGAGGTCCAAGCGTTCTGCGATCGACTCACCATCTTGCGCAACGGTCGCCACATCACGACCGGAGCGGTGAGCGACTTCAGTGAGGAGCAGGTGGTCGAGATGATCGTCGGCCGCTCGATCGCGCAAACGTTTCCCCCGCGGCCCGAGGCGCGGCCGACAGACGCGCCAGAAGTTCTCGCTGTGCGCGGCCTCGCGGCAGGCGAGAAGCTGGAAAACGCGAGCTTCGCCTTGCATAAAGGTGAGATCCTTGGCGTGGCTGGCCTTCAGGGCATGGGCCAGCTCGATCTGTTCCTCGCCTGCTTCGGCATGGCCGCGATTCGCGCGGGCGAGATGCAGCTCGACGGCCGCCCGGTTGTGATTGGCGCTCCAAGCGACGCGCTTCGGCCGAACGTCGGCATCGGCCTCGTCCCCGAGGACCGCAAGAGCGAAGCGCTGTTCCTAAATCTGTCCGGCAAGCACAACGCCTCGCTGCCCATGGTCGAGCGGTTCGCCAGAGGCGGTCTCATCGATAAAGTGCGGGAAGCCGCCGAGGTCTCGCGCGTCTTCGAGCGCGTCGAGGTCGACCGCCGGGCCTTATGGACGCAAGTCTCCGCCTTCTCTGGCGGCAATCAGCAAAAGATCGCTATCGCCAAATGGCTGCTCGCCGAGAGCCGCATTCTGCTTCTGTTCGATCCCACCCGCGGCATCGACGTCGGCACCAAGCATGAGCTCTATGTGCTGATGCGCAATTATGCCGAAGCGGGCGGCAGCATCCTGCTTCACTCGACCGAAATCCCCGAACTGGTTCATCTCTGCGATCGGGTGATCGTGCTGTACGGCGGGCGGTTGGTCGCCGAGATCGCGGCGAAGGATCTCACCGAACGCGCGATCATGTGGCCGGCGCTCGGCGGCGAGAGCCTGCGCGAGGAGGCTTTGGCGTGAGCGTTCGGGCTCTCGAGGCCGCTCCCGCGCGCTCGACGCTGTGGCGTCGGCTCGCGCGCAGCCGCGGACTGATCACCGCGGCCGTTGTTTTCCTCGCGCTCTTGCTGGTGGTCGACGCGGTCAACACCGCGCCGCTCTCCTATTTCGATGTGAGCTTCCTGGCGAGCGGCGGGGCCACGCTCGCAATCGCGGCCTTTGGCGAGACCCTCGTCATTCTCGTCGGCGGCTTCGACCTCTCTGCGGGCGCGGTGCTCTCGCTCGTCAACGTCGTCTTGGCGGCGAGCATGAACCCGACGAATCCGGACGCGTCGATCATTTTGTGGACTCTTACGGGTGTTGGCGTCGGTGCGGCGGTCGGCGCCTTCAATGGCCTGTTCATAGCCTTTCTACGGCTGCAGCCAATCGTAGTGACGCTCTCCACGATGTTCATCGTGCAGGGCGTCACCTTGCTGGTCATGGAGAAGCCGGGAGGCTTCGTCTCTCCGTCGCTTGGAACTTTTTTCTTAGGGGACGCCATTCCCGGCCGGCTGCCCATGCCAATCGTGCTTCTCCTGGCGCTGGTCGCGTTTTGGCTGTGGCTGAAGAATACGCGGTTCGGAACCGCGATCTACGCCGTTGGAAGCGACGCCGACGCAGCCGCTGCGACAGGCGTCCGTGTCATGCTGGTGCGTTTTGGCGTCTATGTGCTCGCGGGCGGCTTCTATGGTCTTGCCGGCGTCTTTATCAGCGCGCAGACGGGCTCGGGCGATCCGCTCGTCGGCAATCCTCTGCTCTTGTCGATCTTCGCCGCGGTCGTTGTCGGTGGGACGCGCCTCGGCGGCGGTCGCGGCGGCCCGGTCGGCTCGATCGTTGGCGCCTACATCCTGATGATTGTCGTCAACATTCTGTTGGTGCTGAACGTCTCGGCCTATTATTCGAGCATCGCCGAAGGACTGATCCTTCTGCTGGCGGTGCTCGCCTCGTCCATATCGCGCAACTCGACATTGGCGAGTCAGATCCGTAGCGGGCTCATCAACCTCACCGCGTGGCGAAAGGGCATGCTGCCGCGCCAGATCGGCGGCGGCGACCGGCGTCTTGTCATGGCGGGTTTGGGCGAAGGTGCAACGTCTCCCTTGGCCGGGACGAGTTGGTTCACGCGCCATGCTCAGACGCTGCGCTATGCTCTCCCGGCCTATGTCTGCTTCTTGATCGTTCTATTCGTCACCCAACTGACCCTCGGCCACGCCATCAGCAACTGGCGTTATTGGGATGCGCTTGTCGTTCTCTCGGGCTTTCTCGCCATCCTGGCGCTTGGCCAGGGGACGGTTATCCTAACCGGCGGACTCGACCTCTCCGTGCCCTGGACGATCGGGTTCTGCGGCATCCTGCTTGCCGGCATGGTGCAGGGGTCCGATGTAGCCCTCCTCTACGCGCTGCCGGCGGTATTGGCGGTGGCCTGCGTCATAGGCTTCGCCAACGGCGTCGGTGTCGTCGCGCTAGGATTGTCTCCGATCGTGGTGACCTTGGCTATGAACGGGTTTCTGCAGGGCGCGGCGCTCCTTTATTCCCATGGAACCCCTGCCGGCTTCGCCTCCCCGCTCTTGCGTTGGTTCATGACTGGACATCTCGCGGGCCTGACGCCGGTGGTCTTTTTCCTGATCGCCTTCGTCATCTTCGCGTCTGTCCTTCTGTCGGACACGCCGTTCGGGCGAAGGGTCTATGGGATCGGCAATGGGGTTCGCGTCGCGCGCCTTTCCGGAATCTCCGTCGGCCGCACGACTATCGGGGTCTACGTGCTGTCCGCGCTCTGTTCCGCGCTTGTCGGTGTGCTCCTTACCGGATTTTCCGGGCAGGGGAGCCTTGGAATGGGCGATGACTATCTCCTCCCGTCAATCGCCGTTGTGGTGGTCGGCGGGGCGTTGATCACCGGCGGCCGGGGGAGCTATCTCGGAATGCTCGGCGGGGCGCTGTTGTTGACCTCGCTGCAGACGCTGCTCGCTGGCACGACCTTGCCCTACGCGACGCGAACGATTCTGTTCGGCCTTGTCGTCCTTGTCGCGGTCATGGCGCTGCGCGACAGGCGAACCTGATTGTTGGAGTGACTGAATGAGCAATTCATCGGACATCTTTGCTCTCCCCGCAAAATTACGCGTTCTGGTTACGGCGGGCGCGTCGGGCATTGGGCGCGCGATCGCCGACCTGCTCATTGCTCACGGCGCACAGGTCCATATCTGTGATGTTTCCGACGAGTTCCTCGCCGATTACCGCGCGGCCCATCCTGGCGACAGCGTCACCAAGGCGGACGTTTCCTCCGAAGCGGACGTGGCCCGCCTGTTCGCAGACGCCAAAGCCTCGCTTGGCGGCCTTGACGCGCTGATCAACAATGCGGGGATCGCTGGGCCGACCGGCGGGGTTGAGGACATCCGGCCCGAAGATTGGCGCCGCACTATCGACATCTGTCTGACGGGGCAATTCCTTTGCGCTCACTTTGCGGTGCCGATGCTTAAAGCTGCGGGAGGAGGCTCGATCGTCAATCTTTCGTCGGCCGCGGGCAGGTTCGGCTACGCATTTCGGACTCCCTACTCAGCGGCCAAATTCGGCGTTATCGGTTTCACTCAAAGTCTCGCCAAGGAGCTGGGGCCCGCCAACATCCGCGTTAATGCGATTCTTCCGGGCATCGTCGAGGGACCGCGCATGACCGGAGTGATCGCCGCGCGCGCCAAACAGACTGGCGTCAGTTATGAGGACATGGAAAAGACCTACCTCGAGCGGGTCTCGATGCGGCGGATGGTGACGGCGAGCGACGTCGCCGCAACCATTGCGTACCTTTTATCCCCAGCAGGGCGTAACGTATCGGGCCAATCGATCGGCGTGGACGCCAACGTCGAATCGTTGTGACGCCTTCGGCTATTCGCGCGTGGAGAAGCAGATGACAAGAGTGACGGTCGTCGGTACGGGCTTTGTCGGTCGCGCGTGGGCGATCAGCTTTGCCCGCGCCGGTCACGAAGTCGCCCTTTGGGATCAGGACAAGGAGGCGCCCCGCAAAGCTCTGACCTATATTGAGGGGCTTTTGCCGGATCTCGAGGCGAACGATCTGCTCAACGGAGCCTCGGCGAGCCAGGTCGCCACCCGAATCCGCGTGACGACGACACTCGAGTCAGCGCTTGAAGGAACCGCCCACGTCCAAGAGAACACGCCGGAGAATGTCGAGGTGAAGCGCGCGGTGTTCGCAGAGCTCGACGCGGCCGCGCCGACCGACGCCGTGCTGGCGAGCTCGACCTCCGCGATCCTTCCGTCGGCCTTCACCGAAAACCTGAAAGGCCGCGCGCGCTGTCTCGTCATCCACCCGATCAATCCGCCCTATCTGATTCCGGCCGCAGAAATCGTCCCGGCGCCATGGACTGACGTAGCTTTTGTCGATCGCGCGGCGAAGTTCCTGCGCGCTGCCGGTCATGCGCCGATCGTCATGAAGCGCGAGCTCGACGGCTTCGTCATGAATCGGCTGCAGGGCGCGCTCTTGGAGGAAGCCTTCCGGCTCGTCGAGCAAGGATATGCAGGCGTTGAGGACGTCGATGTCGGGATTCGTGAAGGCCTCGCGTTGCGCTGGTCATTCATGGGGCCGTTTGAGACCATTGACCTCAATGCTCCCGCCGGAATCCGCGACTACGCCGACCGCTATCAGGGCATTTACTCCGGCATCTTCCCATCGGCGCAGTGGCGTGTCGATTGGAGCGGGCCTGTGATGGACAAAGTCGAATCCGAGCGGCGCGAGCGCTTAGCCGCGGATAAACTCACAGAGCGCCATGCTTGGCGAGATCGCCGCTTGATTGCGCTCGCGGCGCATAAGCGCTGGGCGCAGAAGAACATTGGCGACTAAAGAACGGCGCAGAGAATAGGGGAGATCGGTCACATGGCTCAGTCGAACAAGGTCATCATCACCTGCGCGGTGACGGGGGCGATCCACACGCCGTCAATGTCGTCCCACCTTCCAGTCACGGCCGACCAGATTGCCGGCGCCGCGATCGCGGCGGCGGAGGCGGGCGCCGCGATTGTTCACCTGCACGCGCGCGACGAGAAGACAGGCCGGCCCGATCAAAGCCCGGAGGCCTTCGGGCGCTTTCTGCCGCGCATCAAACAGTCGACAAAGGCGGTGCTCAATCTGACGACCGGCGGCGCGCCCTTCATGACGGTCGAGGAGCGTGTGAAACCCGCCGCGACGTTCAAGCCGGAGGTGGCGTCGCTCAATATGGGCTCGATGAACTTCGGGCTCTTCCCGATGCTCAATCGCTTCAAGACCTTCAAGCACGATTGGGAGGCTCAGGCGCTCGAGAACTCGCGCGACCTCGTATTCCGCAATACGTTCAAGGACATCGAGTTCGTGCTGCGCACGCTCAGCGGTTCCGGAACCCGCTTCGAATTCGAGTGCTACGACACCGGGCATCTCTATAACCTCAATCACTTCCTTGAGCGCGGCCTCGTCAAGCCGCCCCTGTTCGTCCAGACCGTGTTCGGCATCCTGGGTGGGATTGGGCCTCACCCCGAGGACGTCATGCATATGAAACGGACCGCCGACCGTCTGTTTGGTGATCAGTACAAATGGTCGGTGCTCGGGGCCGGCCGCAATCAACTGCCCATCGCCGCGATGGCCGCCGCGATGGGCGGCAACGTGCGCGTCGGACTCGAGGACTCGCTCTGGTCGGGTCCGGGTAAGCTCGCTATGAGCGGCGCCGAGCAAGTGCGCGCCGCCCGCCAGATCATAGAGGGGCTCGGCCTCACGATCGCAAGCCCCGACGAGGCCCGCGAAATCCTCGAGCTCAAGGGCGGAGACCAAGTCGCCTTCTGATCGCTTCGGGCGTCGCGGGGTCTCGGGCGGTGCGCGGACATAGGCTCGAGCGCCTGCTGAAGAGGAAAATAGTCGAGGGAGGAGCTGATGCGCATCGAAGTGCTGATCGACGTCAAAACCATACTCGGAGAGGGACCTCTTTGGGACGTCGACGAACAGCGCCTCTATTTCATTGACAGCTTCGGCTGCAATGTCTTCCGCTGTACTGCCGACGGTCGAGAGGTGCGCGCCTGGGACGTTCCGGCGAAGATCGGCTCGATGGCGTTGCGCCGTCAGGGCGGTGCGGTCGTGTCGCTTGCGAATGGGTTTCATTTCCTCGATTTCAACAGCGGTGATTGCGAGCTCATCGCCAATCCGGAGCGGGACAAGCCGGCCAATCGCCTCAACGACGGCAAGGTCGACAAGCGAGGCCGCTTCATCGCCGGGTCGATGGATACGATGGAGGAGGGCCCGAACGGCGCGCTCTATCGCCTCGACCTTGACCTTTCGCTGCACAAGCTCGACGACGGCATCATCGTTTCCAACGGACCATGTTGGAGTCCGGACGGCCGCATCTTTTATTTCACCGACAGTTGGACAGGCGAGATCTGGGCCTACGACTATAACCTCGACACCGGCGCCGTCTCCAACAGGCGGACCTTCTGCAAGGTCGACCGCTCGCGCGGCGGCGCGGCGGATGGCTCGACAGTGGACGTCGAAGGATGCCTCTGGAGTGCGTTGGTCTACGACGGCAGACTCGTCCGCTATACGCCGGACGGCAAAGTCGACCGCATCATCGAAATGCCCGTCAAGAAAGTGACGAGCGTGATGTTCGGCGGCCCCAACCTCGATATCCTTTATGTGACGTCCATGGCGAAGCCTCCACTGCCGCGTTTCCCGGGCGACGGCGTTCTCCGCGGCAGCCTTTTCGCCATTCACGATCTTGGCGTCCGAGGCGTTCCAGAGCCGCGTTTCGCCGGTTGATTGTCAAGCGGACGGCTGAAGCAGACGGCGGACATCGGGGGGTATCCGCGCCGGGCGGCCTTCGCGAATTGAGGCGACTAGAACCTCCGCCGTGACAAGCGCCTTGTCGGTGCGTACGACGCGCTGGTGAAACGTGATTGAGGCGCCACGCACAGCTGCGACGCTGGTCTCTACGATCAGGAGATCGTCCATCATTGCCGGCGCCAGATAGTCGATTTGCATCGAGCGCACGGCGAACACGAGTCCTGTGTCGTTGGCAAGATCACGATGCGCGAATCCACGGCGACGCAGCCATTCGGTCCGGCCCCGTTCGAGAAAGCGCAAATAGGACGCGTGATAGACACGCCCGGAGAAGTCGGTGTCTTCGTAGTAGACGCGAACCCAAAGCGCGTCCGGCGGGTGTTTTGACAAGGGTTTCTCACTCCTCGAACTTGAGCGACAGAACGCGCTTCCGTCGTCGCTCGTCAACCGCCATGTCGCCGACCGCCTGGCGAACCTTACGCATCGTCGGGCGTTATCTGTTCCGACATTTGCTAAGCCCTTCGCTGCGGGGCTAAGACGGGCGCCTTGCCCGAGAAGAGAGAAACCATGGCTGACAAAGCTGACATTGGCGTTATGGGATTGGCGGTCATGGGCGCAAACTTGGCGCGAAACGCCGCGCACCATGGATTTGGCGTTGCGGTCTTCAACCGCAATCCCGAGCGGACCGACGCGCTCATCGCCGAGCACGGCAAGGAAGGCCGTTTTTTCCCAGCCAAGGCGCTGCCCGAGTTTATCGGCAGCATCAGGAAGCCCCGCCCGATTCTCATCATGGTCAAGGCCGGCAAACCGGTCGACGAGGTGATGGACGAACTCATTCCTCATCTCGAGGAAGGCGACATCATCATCGACGGCGGCAACTCGTTATTCACTGACACCGCGCGGCGCTATGAGGCGTGCGAGAAGAAAAAGATCCGCTTTGTCGGCATGGGCGTCTCCGGCGGCGAGGAGGGCGCGCTCGAAGGCCCGAGCATGATGCCAGGCGGCGATCGCGAAGCCTGGGATCGCATCGCGCCGATGCTGACCAAGATGGCCGCCCAGGTCGATGGGACGCCCTGCTGCACCTACGTCGGCCCGCAGGGCGCAGGCCACTACGTCAAGATGGTGCACAACGGCATTGAATATGCCGACATGCAGCTCATCGCCGAAGCCTATGACCTCATGAAAAGCGTTTACGGCCTCGACGCCGGAGCGATGGCGGACATCTTCCAGACCTGGAAAGAGGGCGACCTCGACAGCTATCTGATCGAGATCACCGCCGCTGTCCTGCGCAAGACCGACGCAGGCACGGGCAAGCCGCTGGTCGACGTTATCCTCGATCAAGCGGAGCAAAAGGGGACCGGCCGCTGGACGGCGCAGAACGCGCTTGAGCTTGGCGTGCCGTTGACCGGCATCACCGAGGCGGTCTTCGCCCGCGTCGTCTCATCGAAGCGCGCCATGCGCTTGGCGTTGGAGAAGCAGACGCCGCATCCGGCGCTTGAGAAACGCAAGCCGGAGAAGGCGGAGATCGACGCCATCCGCGACGCGCTCTACGCTTCGAAGATCATCGCGTACGCCCAGGGCTTCGAGCAGATGTCAGTGGCCTCGGAGCAATTCCACTGGGACCTCAAGCTCGGCGACATGGCCACCATTTGGCGCGGCGGATGCATCATCCGCGCCCGCTTCCTCGATCGCATCAAGGAAGCCTACGATCGCGACCCCAAACTGGCCAACCTATTGTTCGACGACTATTTCCGCGAAGGCGTCATAAGGACCGAAAGCGCCTGGCGGCAGGTGATTGCGCTGGCGGTCGCGAGCGGCGTGGCGACGCCGGCCTTCTCTTCATCGCTCGCCTATTACGACGGGCTGAGGCGCGCGCGCGGGCCGGCCAACCTGCTGCAAGGGCTACGCGACTATTTCGGCGCGCACACCTATCATCGTCTCGACAAGGAAGGCAGTTTCCATACCCGTTGGAGCCAGGACGGCAGCGAGGTCAAGGTCTGACCGCGGACGTAGAAAGCGCCTTGCTCTCACGAATTTTTGACTGCAACGGCGCTCACGGGGCTGGGTCAAGCTCGGGTTTGGTCTTGGAAACATCATCATTCTCGACTGTAGTGAGAATGTACTTTGACTGGCTCGACTTATTCCGCCGCGGCCCGTCGTTCTTTGGGAGATTTGCGATGGCCTCGTTGAGAATTGCTTTCGCCACGGCCTTCGCGCTGTTCGCCGCGCCTGCTCTCGCCCAGAACGCGTCGATCGCGACTTCCCGGGCAACCGTTCAAACGATCAGCGCCGACGGCTCCGGCCTGAAGGTGCGCACCAGGGCGGCCGAGGACCAGACAATTCGCCTCGATCCGAAAACGCGCTTTCTCCTCGTTATTCCGGCCGCGCTTACCGACGTAAAACCCGGGACTTTCATTGGCGTCGCCGCGCTGCCGGGTGATCGGAATGAGCTCAAGGCGATGGAAGTGCACATTTTTCCTGAAGCGATGCGTGGGACCGGCGAGGGCTTCCGTCCCTTCGACCTCGCCCCGAAGAGCTCGATGACCAACGGCAATATTTCCGCCCGCGTCGATGCAACGACCGGCCCGAAGCTCACCGTGGCTTACAAAGGCGGTGAGCAGACCATTGTTGTCGATCCAAAGACGCCGATCGTCAGTTTCGAACCTGGCGCGAAGACCGACCTCAAGCCCGGTGCGGCGATCATCGCCCGCGGGCCCAAGCAGGAGGACGGCTCGATCGATGCGGCCTTCATCCTGATCGGCAAGGACGGGCTCGTCCCCCCGATGTGAGCTGGGCTCGGGCTAGCTCCAATTGCCAACGGAATTGCCCAAGAGGCCATCCCGTGCTAGCGAGAGCCGATTCATCTGCGGGACAATCAATTCATGTGGGCGTTGTCGAGTCCGATCAAGGCCGCGGCTAATACGCACGCGACTGACTCGCTATTTACCTTCGTTCTTATCAAGCCGACCCACTACGACGACAACGGCTATCCGATCCAGTGGTTCCGGTCGGTTATGCCGTCGAACACGCTCGCTTGTATGTTCAGCCTGGCGGAGGATGCGCGGAAGCGGGAGGCGCTCGGCTCCGGCGTCTGGATCGATGTCGAGACCTACGACGAAACCAATCGCCGTGTCGTTCCGAGCCGCATTATCCAGAGCCTGAAGGAGAAGGGCGGGCGCGCCCTCATCGGCATCGTGGGGGCGCAATCGAACCAATATCCGCGCTCGATAGACCTGGCGCGCCAGTTTCGCGCCGCGGGCTATCAGGTTTGCATCGGCGGCTTTCACGTCTCGGGCTGCATCGCCATGCTGCCGGAGATGCCGGAGGAACTGAAGGCCGCGCAGGCGATGGGCATATCGCTCTTCGCCGGCGAAGCGGAAGAGCACCGGCTGGACGAAGTGCTCCTCGACGCCTGGCGCGGCGAGATGAAGCCGCTCTACAATTTCATGGACAAGCTGCCGACGCTGAGCGGCGAGCCAGCTCCGATCCTGCCGCGCAAGCATATCGAGCGCACTTCAGGCAAATATTCGAGCATCGATCTTGGTCGCGGCTGCCCCTACCAGTGCTCGTTTTGCACCATCATCAACGTCCAGGGCCGCAAGAGCCGCTTCCGCACCCCCGATGACCTCGAGCAGATCATCCGCGCCAACAAGGCGCAGGGCATCGACCGGTTTTTCATCACCGACGACAACTTCGCCCGCAACAGCGACTGGGAGATCCTGCTTGATAGGGTGATCGAGCTCAAGAAAGAGGGCATCCACGTCGGCTTCACCATCCAGGTCGACACGCTCTGCCACAAGATTCCGAACTTCATCGAGAAAGCGGCGGCGGCAGGCGTCCGGCGCGTTTTTCTCGGCCTCGAGAACATCAACCCAGAGAATCTGATCGCCGCCAAGAAGCGCCAGAACAAGATCACGGAATATCGCGTGATGCTGCAGAAGTGGCGCGCCCATGGAGCCTTGACCTACGCCGGCTACATCCTCGGCTTTCCGGCAGACACGAAGGAATCGATCCTGCGCGATGTCGAGATCATCAAGAAGGAATTGCCGCTCGATATTCTTGAGTTTTTCTTCTTGACCCCGCTTCCGGGTTCCGAGGATCATCAGACCCTATTGAAGAAAGGGGTCTGGATGGACCCCGACATCAACAAATACGATCTCAACCATCGCGTTTCGCACCATTCGAAAATGACCGACGCCGAATGGGAAGAGTTGTACAAAGCAGCGTGGCAGTCCTTCTATTCCTACGACCATATCCGGACGATCCTGCGGCGCGCGGCGCAAATCCCCAATGGGCGCCCGAAGCCGATCCTCAGCACGATCGGCTGGTTCAAGCTCATGATCGACTACGAAGGCGTCCATCCGCTCGAAGGCGGCGCCTTCCGGCTCAAGTATCGGCGTGATCGACGGCACGGCCTCAAGCTTGAATCGCCCCTCGTCTTCTATCCGCGCTATGGCTACGAGATCGTCACGAAGGCGTGGGGCTATCTGCAGTTCTTCCTTCGCGTACGCCGCATCATGAAAGAGGTGCTCGAAGCGCCCGACCGCTCGACCTATAGCGACCTCGCAATCGAGCCGCCGCGCGACGATGAATTCGAGCAACTGTCCCTCTACCACGCGACCTCTGGCGGCGAGGCGGCGCTCAAGCGCAAGGCGCTCGGCGACAGCATTCGGGGTGCGCCAACGCCTCCGACCGTCCCGGTCGCGGCCGAATAGCCACAAACGAGCTCAGGCGATGATCGAAGCCGCTCAGGTCAGAGCCGCGCGCGCCCTTATCGGTTGGTCGCAGTCAAAACTCGCCGAGAAGGCGGGCGTGCCGGTTTCGCACGTCGAGCGTTTCGAGACTCGCGCTGCCGACGAAGCCCCCGACAAGATGCGCGCGGCGCTCGAGGCGGCGGGCGTCGTATTCATCCCCAAGGATGGCGGCGGAGGGATAGGGGTCCGGCTGCGCGAGGCCCTTGAGGGCGAATATATCGGCTGGAACGACCTCAACGCCTCAAACGACGAGTGAGGCGGAATTTCCCGATCAATCCTTCCGCCCGACGGCGCGAGCCTGCGATTAACGAGTCCGTCTTGAGCGATTCCAACGACTTGGGGCGCAATTAGTGAACCACTCCCCCGTCAGAGCATAAACCCGCGCGCGCTTTGCTCCGGTGGAGGAGCCCCAGAAACGTGCCGCTTTATTTCTGAAAAATTGTACCAAATACTCGCTGGTTTGGCAAGATATTGTCGATTTTCCTAAGCGACCGCCCGGCCCTCGACAGGCCGCTCGGCATTCCGTCGCGGAGCCGAGCGATCTACCGGAGGGGTCGGGACAGCGAACACAGCTCGCTCCATTCGCGCCCAGCGACTGCGATCAATCACTCACCGAGCGACGCTCCCATCTTGTCGAGCAGCTCGCCCGTGCCGTGCTTTCGTTTGCCCGCGTCGTCATAGCCGTCGAGGAACGCGCCCTGCTCGCAAATCTTGAGCTTTGTGCGTCCTGAGCCCGCGGGCTCGATCTCAAGCGTCGCCAGCGAAACGGAAATCTTCCGCTCGTCGATGCGCATCTCGTATGTGTAAACAAGCCGCTGCCGCGGAACGACGTCGTGGTAGATCGCGTCGAACGTCGTTATCACGCCGCCATCGAAACCGCCCTTGACCCGCTCCCGGCCGCCGGCTCGGACATCCATGGTGCGTTCGATCAGCCGCCAACCTTCGGGACCTTGGAACCAGCGACTTTTAGCGACCTCGTCGGACAGCGCCTTGTACACCTGCTCCGCCGTCGCATCGTAGGTGCGCTCGAGATGGAAGACGTCGTGAACCACCGACCGGCCGCCGTTCGCACGCATGCGGGAGACTTCCGCCTCGAGCTTGTCGAGCGTCTGGCGCCAGCCCTCGGGCGCTCCCTTAAGCATTTGCTCGGCCTGCGCCGTCGCGGGGAAACTGTAGGTCTGCACAACCTCCATCAGCGTGCCCTCAGAGGCGGCGCTGAATTTGACCTGCGTAACGGCGCTGAAGAGCGGTCCTCCGCCACAGGGGTCGATCACGTGATGGTCGATCGTCAGGAGTTCCGGCGCCACGACCTCGGTGAATGTCCCCTTGGTCCAGTGGTCGACGCCCTCCGGCGAGCGCATGCAGACCTCGAACGCGCCGCCGACCCGCATGTCGACCGCCGCTTCGGGAACCGAATAGCCGTTCGGGCAGAACCATCTCTTGACGTGGTCCGCTGAGCTCCAGGCCTTGAACACGGTTTCGCGCGGCGCGGAGAAGATGCGCGAAACGCGCACGGGCGCTGGTTTGAGCTCGCCGGCCCGGTCATTCATTTTGTTCATCGCTCTTTCCTTCGCTTTTCAGAGTTTCGAGATAGTCGCCAAGTCGGTCGAGGCGGCGCTCCCACTCGAGGCGGCGCTCTGCGATCCATTGCTCGGCTGCGGCAAGCGCGCGCGGATTGATGCTGCAGGTCCGGACGCGCCCCGACTTTTGCGAGACGACGAGCCCGGAGGTCTCCAGCACCGCGAGATGCTGCATCACCGCCGGCAGCGACATGGCGAGCGGACGCTTGAGCTCGCTGACCGAGGCAGGCTTCTCTGCGAGCCGTTCGACGATCGCCCGGCGGGTCGGATCGGCGAGCGCCTGGAACGCCAGATCGAGAGGCTGATAGTTAAGCATTAACTTAAGTATCACGCGCCAATAGGAAAGCAAGTGCTTTAGTGTGGTTCCAGGTTTGGCGGCTTTGGCCCGGCGCTCCGTTCGGGGAACCGGCGCCACAGACTAGGGGCGAGCAACTGATCGAAAGGAAAAGTTCGCCAGGGAATTTATTGCAGAAAATCAGAATATGAGCTAAGCTTGCCCCATGTTAAATCCTGCCCATTCGCATGCCACTCTCGGAGGATCTGGTCTCTCGCAACCGCTTTGACGTCGCCAAAAGCGACACGAAAATATTTTCCCGATTTTGTCCGCTTAATCCATTGAAAAGTCTCGATTCGCACGAGAGAATCCAAGAAATCCAACATGTCCTAGCCGGGGTTTTCGCAGCGAAAAGACCCCTTGCCAAGAAAATCCAAAACGATCGATCGGACTCCGTCGAGAGGAAGCCAAACCAACTTACTCCCAGCGCAACGCGGCCTAGGCGAGGACCCGCGCGAAATAGGCCTCGACCGGTGGAAGTGCGGGCGGCGTCAGGCGAAGGCCAAGGTGGCCATCGGGCCGTATGAGGCAGAGCGACGGCTCCCCGCCGCCGCCAAGTCGCGCATGGGCTGTCCCCGTCGCATCGATCAGCAAGTCGGCGACAGGTCCGCTCGCAGGCGCCTTCCGCGCCACGACGAAGGCTTTCACGTGGGAGCCGAAACGATCCGCGACTTGGCTAGCCGTCTTCACGGCCTCGTCTAAGTTGGCGCCGTCCCCGTCGCCAATCGTCAGCAATAATGTATGCCCGGTGTGTGCAATGACTTCGTGCAGTCGAGTTGCGCCGCCTGGTCCCATCAAAGGGCCGGCGTCCCCAACCCGGTATCCAACCGCCGTCATTGTCTGAGTGAGGGGTTCAGGCCCGATGGGTCCGAGAATCGGACTCGCATCATAGCCGAGACCAAGCTCCGATTCGCCAAAAGCCGCTTTGTATTGGCCCTCGGCCGTCGCCAAATTCTGTGCGGCCGCGTCGATCGCCGCCGGATCGCCTTTCGCGGCGTTGGCCTCCGCGTCATCGCCGGAGGCGCAGACAATTTTCGCAATCGCCCGGCGCTCGACATCGTAGGAGTCAAGGAGGGCGTCCGGAGCCTTGCCGGTCGCAACCAAGGCGAGCTTCCATCCCAGATTGAACGCGTCGTGAATCCCGCCATTCATTCCGTGACCTTCGATTGGGCTGCAGGCGTGCGCCGCGTCGCCAGCGAGCAACACGCGCCCCGAGCGGAACCGCGTCGCGATCCGGGAGTGGGTGTGAAACAGCTGCGGCTCATCGGAACTTGCGACCGTCGCGCCAGGCGCAAGCATTTCCAGACAGCGCGCGATATGGGTTTGATGCGCGGTGATCGCCGGATCGGCGCGAAAGTACGCCCGCCAGATATCTCCGCCGATCGGAACCGGGATAAGCAGCGGATCGAACATGGCCGCGGCCAAGTCCGGCTCGTGCGGCCAGTTGGCGAAACGAACGTCGGCCACGCCCCATTGTCGCTCATAATCGTGTCCAAGAAACTCGATTCCAACGGCGTCGCGGACCTTGCTGTGAAATCCATCGGCGCCGACCAGCCATCTCGGCTCCATAGTCCGTTCGACGCCATGCTCGCGGACTCGAACCCGGATTGCCTTGTCATCGGCCTCGAGATCGATGAATTCGACCCCTCGTTTGACGCCGCCGCCCAACCGCTCGAGCTCTCTGGTCAGGATTTGCTCGGTGACGCCTTCCGACAAACCCAGCATGAGCGGAAATGGCGTGTCGAGAACCTGAAACCGAAACGACGCCCTGCGTGACCCGGAGCAATAGAAGTCGGTTCCGCGAATGGCCGTCCCCCGAGCAAGAAACTCTGACGAAAGCCTCAAGGCGGCGAGAATCTCAAGGGTCCGCGTCTTAACGACCGCCGCCCGATCCCACAGCATCGGCTTGGGCCGCTGGTCGATCAGGAGATGGGGAACGCCACGGCGAGCGAGCTCGATCGCGAGCACAAGACCCGTCGGTCCAGCCCCGACAATGAGAATAGGATCCACGGACTCCCCCCTTTCGAGACTGCGCTCGCGGCAAGTTTGTCTTAGAGCTTAGGCTGATGACGATGTAGCCTAAATCCTAAGACCTGCGGATAGCAAACAGCTGCAGTCCTTCGTTGAAATGGGGCTCGCTGTCCCCTGATCACGCAGATGTGAGCGCTCGCTTCCCCAGTCGCATCAGATTTCTGCCCGCCCCTCCGCGCCTCGGGCCTCGACCCCGGCAAGCGCGACGACTATTCAATCAAAGCGCACTCCTGACTCGTGGGTGCGCCGGTAGCGCTAGGCCGCACTGCACTTCTTCGAGTAAAGCAACCAATTAAAAGACTTTCTGGGCGCTAAGCGATTGCGCCTCTCTCAGGCCTTGAGATCCGGAGCGGTATGAAATGAGCAGCTCGTCCGAATACACCCCGCCAAAGGTATGGGCATGGGTGAAGCCAAGCGGGGGCCAGTTCGCAAACATCAACCGCCCAACCTCCGGGCCCACCCACGATCACGAGCTTCCGGTCGGCCGCCACCCGTTCCAGCTCTATTCGCTGGGAACACCGAATGGCCAGAAGGTCACAATTATGTTTGAGGAGCTTCTGGCGCTCGGCAAGAAAGAGGCCGAATACGACGCTTGGCTGATCAAAATCAACGAAGGCCAGCAATTCGGCAGCGGCTTCGTCGCCATCAATCCCAACTCCAAGATTCCAGCCTTGCTCGATCGCAGCGGCGCGAAGCCTATCCGTATCTTCGAATCCGGCGCGATCCTGCTTTACCTCGCGGAGAAGTTCGGCGCCTTTTTGCCGTCGGAACCCGCCGAACGCGCTGAGTGCCTTTCCTGGCTCTTCTGGCAGATGGGAAGCGCGCCTTACCTTGGCGGCGGATTTGGCCATTTCTATGCATACGCGCCGATCAAGATCGAATACGCCATCGATCGCTTCACAATGGAGACGAAGCGCCTGCTCGATGTGCTCGACCGGCGTTTGGGGGAGAGCGAATATGTGGCGGGCCGCGACTACACGATTGCGGATGTGGCTATCTGGCCCTGGTATGGCGGCTTGGCGAGAGGCAACAGTTACAGCGCGGCGGAATTTCTTAGCGTGGACGACTACAAAAACGTTTTGCGCTGGGCCGATGCGATCGAAGCCCGGCCCGCTGTGAAGCGTGGACGCATAGTCAACCGTACTTCCGGCGATCTCTCGAATCAGCTGCACGAGCGCCACGCCGGGAGCGATTTTGATTTGAAGACACAGGACAAGCTCGCTCCAGAAGCCGCGCCGCCAAAGCCTTAGGCCTGACCCGTTCCCGGCCGCCGCGCGCGGCGGCTCCGTCGCCACGGCCGCGCCTGCCAGCGATTGGCGCCGCGTGCGACGCCAGGCTAGCTGAGAAACAGGAGATCGTTCATTCGCATCGCCGCGACCATCATTGCTTTCGCGCTTCTCTGGTACGGGAGCCTGCGCGCCGCCGCGGTGAGCCGCGGCGTGATTAATGTCATTGCGAAATCAGCCTTCCTCATCCTGACCTGCCTCGCTTGTATCGCCATCGGCTTCTTCCTGCCGATGATTCCCGTCATCAACGGATTGATCGGCGGCGCGTTCTGGGCCGGATTGCTGGCGGCAGGCGGCGCGCTCGTCGGCATGGGACTATCCGACTCTCTGCTCGCGCGGCTCGAAACCCGCGAGCCCGGCGGCGCGTCCACGGCGGCGCACGAAAAAATGCGCCCGCCATTATGAGCAAGCCTCGCACGTCGCGGCGAGCGCGCCCAGTCGCCACAAAGGAGGCTCACTCGACTTCGCCAGGCGTAGCGCCCGTTTGATGACCCGTCTCAACATTCACGGGCTTGGGTTCACGCTGTTTCTTGGCCTGCTCACTGCCTTGCCGCCGCTCGCGATCGACATGGCGCTGCCAAGCTTGCCACTGATCCAGGCCGATCTTCGGGCGCCTCAGACGGAAGCGGCGGCGGCGATTGCGATCTTCATCGCCGGCTTCTCCAGCGCGCCGATCGTGGTTGGTCCGCTCGCTGACCGGTTCGGCCGCAAGATGATCATGGGGGCGGGCCTCGTTCTGTTTACCCTCACCGCGGCAGGGGCGGCGCTTTCGCCCTCGATCCGCGTGCTGCTCGCTTTTCGGCTGGTGCAGGGGGCGAGCGCCGGGGCGGTCGGCATCCTGCCCAGGGCGATCATCCGCGACCTGTTCGAGGGCCGGGAGGCGCGCGTGCAACTCGCCGCGGTCTCGATCGTCTTCAGCGTGGCCCCTCTGGTTGCGCCGTCGCTTGGCGCCGCAATTTTGTTCTTCGGCTCGTGGCGGCTCATCTTCGCCGTACTGGCCGGCGTCTCCGTTCTCGTTACACTGATCGCTCTCGCCTTGTTTGAGGAATCACATGCGGTCGAGAACCGCCGCAATCTAAAGCCCTCGACCGTTCTCGCCGGATACAGGCGGACTCTGACCAATCCCGCATGCGTGGGCTTTTCGCTGCTTGGCGGCCTCCTGTTTGCCGGTCTCTTTGCCTACGTCAACGTTTCGCCGCTCCTGTTCATGCAGGGGTATGGCGTGTCCAAGACTGGATTTGCAGCGCTCTTCGCACTCACGGCCTCGGGGGTCATTGTCGGCTCGTCGATCAACGCCTGGCTCATCAACCGCCATATCAGCGCGAAAGTGATTTTCGACGTGGCGCTGACGCTCGAATGCCTGACCGCGCTCGCGTTGCTCACGGTCGGCCTCGCGGGCGCCGGCTCGGCGATCGTCGACGCGGTATTGGTAATGGTCTTCATTTCAGCGTTCGGCCTCGTGTTTCCCAACGCCGTCCACGAGGCGATCCATCCTTTGCCGGAGATCGCCGGCCTCGCCTCCGCCGTTGTCACCACGACCCAGATGCTGTTCGGGGCGATTGGCGGCGTCGCCGCCGCCGCGCTCTATCACGACGCTTCGCCCACGGCCCTCGGCGCCATAATGAGCGCTGCCGCCCTTGCGGGTGGCGCCCTTTACGCTTTCTGCCTGCGGGGTAAGGTCGAACAGTGAGGCTCCGGCGTCGGCTTTGGGGATCTGCCAACAATCGTGAAAAGCAAAAAAGCGGATCCGGGCCACAATTTTGCGGGCCGGCATCTCTGGAAATCTTACGTTTCGTGACTAGTTAACGACCTTGTGCGGCTTCCGCCCTTAGGCCGCGAGTCGCTTTCCCATAATCCTGAGCTGAAAATGTACAACGTTAAACCCAGCACTGTTCAACTTGCCGTGTCTGAAGGCGGGGTGCCGTACACCACCTATTTTGCCGACCAGGAGCCAATCGACGGGAAGCTGACCGTCGTCGACCTCACGGAAGGCGCCTGCCGCTGGCCGACTGGCAATCCGCGCGATCTCAATACATTCCGCTACTGCGGCGGCGCTGCGAACAGCGGCCCGTATTGCGAACGTCACGCGCAACTAGCCTATCTGCCGAAGCTGCCGAGAGCCGCCTGACGCGCAAGGTCCGTGTCTCGGATCCTCTCGCAATCAGGGCCAAAGTGAGTTGAAGCGGAGGCGCGAGCCCCGCCACCATGCCTCACCTCTCAGTCAAAATTTCCGCGGGCCCCTGAAGTAAGGGTGGCTGAACTGTCAGCTGCGCTTCAAGGCCACCCCTGATCCGGCCGCGGCCGGATGAGGCAGGCCTTCTTGCTTCGAGCGCAGCCTTCGTCTCAAAAAACTACGGTGAGCGCCTTCCTTCGCCTCTTTTAAAGACGCCTGTGAGTAATTCTACTCATTGCTGCACTCACAGACGCCTGCGATGCTCGCCATCGTTGGACGCGCGGTAACGCGCTCGGAAAAGAACTACGGATCCGTTCATTCGACTCTTTATTAAAACTCGGAGGGGACTGGGATGGCCAACTCGGTCAAACCGTGGCTAGATCAAGCAGGTAGATTCCCTATTGCCCACATCGGCGGCATACCGCATTTCAACGAAGGTGTGCATCTCGATGCGCCGCGAACGGGTGTTCTTCACACCACGGAGGGCAAGTGGGTCGGCAGTCTTGCGATCTTCAAACAGCACTTTGCCCCTCATTTCATGCTGGGCTTCGACAATGACGCGGGAAAAGTCAGAATTGCCCAACTTGTTCAGGTTGGCACGATCGGCGCCGCTTTGGTTACCCACAACAACCAGGCGATTGTCCAAATCGAGATGGTTGGGTTCTCAAAGACGACGCCGTGGCTTCCGGATGACGAAACGGCCGCGGCCCTGGCATCGTTGATGGCGGTGTGCAAGGAGGAGTACGGCATTCCGCTCGAACATCCGTGGCACGACGGCGATTTCGGCAAGGCCGGGAACAATCCGCATCGATCGTCGGGCAAGTTTGGTCACATTCCTGGCTGGTACGGCCATGGAGACTGTCCAAGTCCCGATACGCACTGGGATCCCGGCAATCTCGAATGGAGCCAAGTCTTCAATATGGCTCAGCAAATCGCGAGCGATATGGGCGGCGAGCCCCATCCGGCGGCTTTAGCCGGACCTGCCGCGATGGCCCGCAACGTAGTCGCGCTCCGGCCTGGGAAGGCGAAGAAGAGACCGCCGCACGCCGCGTAGCGCAAACCGCAAGCCTCGGCTCTTTCCGGCCCGGCCGCAAATCGATCGTCAGCTGCGCTTCAAGGCCACGCCTGATCCGGCCGCGGGCGGATGAGGCAGGCCTTCTTGCGCCTTAGCGAGCGCTTCGAGCGCCGCCTTCGTCTCGAAGGTCCATTCAACGACCTGCGTGTTTCCGTCGGCCTGCGCGACAGAAATCAGGAGTTGCTCGGAGGCGGCGAGGCGCTCGCCGCCCGGGATCGTCATGTCAAGCCAAACGCGCATGCGCTTGTCATCGTGCTCGAGCACGTGACAGGCGACAGTGAGCGGGTCGCCTTCCTTCGCCTCTTTGAAATAATGCAGCATCATTTGCAGCGTGAACAAAGTCTGTCCGGTTCGCTTGCGTGCGGCCGCATCGAGGCCCACCCGGTCCATCAGCGCGTCGACCGAGCGGCTGAATACGATCGCATAGGCCGCATCGTTCATGTGGCCATTGTAGTCGACCCAGTCGCCGATGACGGTCGTTTCGAGAACCGGAAGGGTAGAGCCGTGCCGCATGGCGTTCTCCCCAAAAAAAGCCTTCGCCCGTCCGGGCGTGCTTCTCCTTCACTATGTTTTGGCGCCAAAGCGATCAATTCGACAAGGAAACCGTCATGACTGTCGCGTTCCGGATCGGACAGGCGGCGCGCGAAAAGAATCATGAAGAGCGCCGATGATCGAGCGGACCCTGTCATTCGCGATGGCATAGTAGATCGTTCTGCCGTCCCTGCGAGTGGACACCAGCCCCTCGAGCCGGAGGCGCGCCAATTGCTGCGAAACTGACGCCTGCCGTTTCGAGAGCAGCGCCTCCAGTTCGCCAACCGACTTCTCGCCATGCAGGAGATCGCACAGGATCATTAACCGCCCTTCGTGCGCTAGCGCCTTGAGAAGCTCGCTCGCCTCACGAGCATGCACGGCCATCCACTCGGCATTCAGTCTCGAGCGAGGCCAGTCTATTCCCGTGGGCGCCATCGACTCGGTCGCTCACGCCTCGCGATAGTCTTCGAACCTGCCGATCGCTGGCGCGCGGGTGTTGCGCAAGGATGCGCCGACAGTCTCGACCCGCCTCAGCACGCGCAGCATGTTCCTCGACGACATCTTCTCGAGGTCTCGATCGGAGAAGCCGCGACGCACCAACTCCGCGAACAGGTGCGGAAATCGGCTCACATCTTCGAGCCCGGTCGGCGAAACCCCACCGAAATAGTCGGAGCCGACGCCAACGTGATCGAGGCCCGCGGTCTCCACCAGGCGCACGATGTGGTCGGCGACCTGCTCGAGGCTCGCCTTCGGCGCGGAGCCGTGTTTGGTCTCGAGTTCGGCCAATTGGGCCTTCGGCTCTGCGGCGAGCGGCGCCTTCGCGTACCCATCGCGCGAACGGCGAAGCCAGTCGCGTAATGGCTGTGACACGAAGCCGGGCACGAACGTCGCCATGACCAAGCCACCGTTGGCCTTGAGGCGCTTGAGAACGTCGTCGGGCGCGTTGCGAGGATGATCGCAGAGCGAATAGGCGTTGGAATGCGACAGCGCGACAGGGGCTTCGGTCACGTCGAGCACTCGACGCATCGCGTCATGAGACGTATGGGCGAGATCGATCACCACCCCGAGGCGGTTGAGTTCGCCGACAACCGCGCGACCAAAGGCGTTGAGGCCGTTGTTGCGCGGCGCGTCAGTGGCGGAATCGACCCAATCCAGGGTTTCGTTGTGGCAAAGCGTCATGAGCCGCATGCCGGCCGCGTGCCAGATCCGCAGCGGGCTCAGCGAATTCTCTAGCCCCACGCCGCCCTCAACGGCGATGAAGGAGGCGATCCTGCCCATGGCCTTCGCTCGCGCGTAGTCGGCGGCCCGTCGCGCTGGAAGAAACACATCGGGATGAGCCTCCTCGATGCGGCGGATGAGGTCGATTTGCTCGAGCGTCGTGCGCGCCGGGTGCGGCGTGTTGGTGGGCTGGAAAGCGGCCCAAAACTGCGCCCCCACCATGCCTTCGCGGAGGCGCGGAATGTCCGTATCCCCACGCTCGTGAACCCGCGTCAAATCGTAGGCGACCACGTCGCCTCGCGCCGCCCGATCGATCTGGATGACCCACGGGAGGTCATTGTGCCCATCGATCAGCGGCGCGCGTCGCAGGACCTCTTGCGCGACCGCAAGCGCATTGTCTGCCGTCAGGGGTCCGTCCGCCATTGCACCGTCCCTCGGCCTCAGTTCACTGGCACTGCGACGAAGCGAACCTCACCTTCGCCGTTGGAAACGAGCAGCAAAGCTGGTTTTTTCGAGTCCGCCTTCGCAGCATCGATCGCCTTGGCGACATCGCCCGGACGTTCGACCGCCTGATGATTGACCTCCTCGACCACATCGCCTGGCCGCAATCCCCTTTCCGCGGCGGCTGAGCCGGGCTCGACGGACGTCACGATCACGCCCTTTACGCTTTCCTTGATCTTGAAAGTCTTGCGGGCCTCATCGCTGAGAGCGGAAAATTCCATCCCCAGCGACTTGGTGACAGCATCCATTTTGGGCGAGTCATCATTTTCGGTGGCAAGCGCGGTCTTTTTTTCTCCGTCCTCGAGTTCGGCCTAGCGTCACTGTCTTGGTCACTTCCTTGCCGCCGCGAATGACCACGACCTCCACCTGCTTGCCAACCGGCATTGAGGCCACGAGACGCGGAAGATCACGCGATTCCTTGACCTCCTTACCGTCGAATTTAACAATCACGTCGCCCGCCATTAGGCCTGCAGGCTTTGCTGGTCCCTTCTCGTCGACGCCCGCGACCAGAGCGCCGCGCGCCGTCCCTAGATTCAGGCTATCGGCGATGGTGTCGTCAACTGGCTGAATCCGCACGCCAAGCCAACCGCGCCGGGTCTCGTGGAATTCCTTGAGTTGCGCGATGACCGGCACGACGGTCGCCGAGGGCGTGGCGAAGCCGATGCCGATCGAGCCTCCCGAGGGGGAGAGAATTGCCGTGTTGATGCCGATCACCTCGCCCTGCAAATTGAACAGCGGCCCCCCAGAATTACCCTTGTTGATCGAGGCGTCGGTCTGAAGAAAGTCGTCATACGGGCCGCTGTCGATATTGCGATTGCGAGCGGAAATGATGCCCGCGGTTACCGTTTCGCCGAGGCCGAACGGATTGCCGACCGCCATGACGCCGTCGCCGACACGCATCTTGTCGCTGTCGCCGAACCTGACTGTTTTGAGGGGCTTGTCGCTCTCCACCTTCAACACCGCCACATCCACCTTCGGATCCTTGCCAATCACCTTGGCCTTGAGCTTACGGCCATCGGTGAAGATGATAAGGATATCGTTGGCGTCCCCGACCACGTGATTGTTGGTGATGACGATGCCGCTCGGATCGATCACGAAGCCCGAACCCAAAGACTGCGCACGGCGGGCGCGGGGCTGCGGATTGATGCCGTGATTTTTGAAGAACTCCTCGAACATCTCGTCGAAGGGCGTGCCCTTCGGCAGATCGGGCGCAGCGTCCTTGTCTTCGATCGTCTGAGTGGCGGAGATGTTGACCACCGCGTCGGCCACCTGGTCGACGAGATCGGCAAGATTGCTCGGACGCGCCTGCGCCGCCGCGGGGATGGCCGGCGTCAACGCCAGCGGGGCGGCGAGGAGAATCGAAGCGACAGCCACTGCACACGCCGATTTTGCCGCGCCGCGCCGCGTTGTCGAAATCCGCAACCGGTCGTTCAACATTGGGTGTCTCCTGACGTTCCTCGCTCGATCCTGCTTATCCCCGCGATGAAAACCGCTCATTTCAGTCGGCCTTCGCTGAAGGCGCAGGACCTGCAGGCGGCGGGGTTGCAGCCTCGGGGGCAGGGGTTGGCGTAGAGAAGTATCGGAAGAAGTCTGACTTCGGACTTATCAGCGCCCGCGTCCGGCCGTTCTCGAAGCTCTTCTCATAGGCCAGCATCGACCGATAGAAGGCAAAGAACTCCGGATCTGCTCCGTAGGCCTCGGCGAAAATCCGATTGCGCTCGCCATCGCCCTCGCCACGGATCTGATCCGACTGCTGCTGGGCTTGCGCCGTGATGACCGTCACCTTCCGGTCCGCCTCGGCCTTGATCTGCTGGCCCTGCTGCGAGCCCTGCGCGCGGTAAGAGGCGGCCCGCTGCTGGCGCTCCGTCTGCATTCGCCGGAACACGGCCTCGGCATTCTCGGCTGGCAGATTGGCGCGCTTGATGCGCACGTCAACGACCTCGAGACCGAAGCGCTTGGCGCCGGCAATCATCTGGTCGCGGATGTCGGCCATCAAAGAATCGCGCTTGTCGCGGACGATGTCGGTGATCGAGGCTTCCGACAAGGTGCGACGCAGTGCGGAATTCAGCATGCCGCCGAGCTGCGCGTCAGCGCCCCGGATGTTGAAGACCGATTGATAGAACAGCAGCGGATCGGCGATGCGATAGCGAATGAACGCGTCCACCTCGAGCCGCTGGTTGTCGGACACCAGCACCTCCTGCGGCTCGCTGTCGAGCGCGAGGATCCGTTTGTCGATATAGACCACAGTGTCGACGAACGGCCATTTGAAGTAGAGGCCGGGCGCGCCGATCAGATCGCGCACTGGCTGGCCGAAACGCAGTATGAGCGCCTGTTCGGTCGGGTCGACGACGAATACTGACATCCATGCCAAAGCGACGACAAGCGCAGCGATGACGGCGATCGCCATTCCACTCAAGGGGCGCCTCATTTCACGCCTCCCGATTTCTGCAGCGGATCGAGCGCGATGTAAGGCACAGGCGGGCTCGCGGAATTCGAATCGACGACCGTCTTGTCCATCGGTCCGAGCACGCGCTCCATCGTCTCAAGATACATGCGCTCGCGGGTCACGCCGGGCGCCTTCTTGTATTGCTGATAGATCTGATCGTAGCGAGCCGTCTGGCCCTTGGCCTCGAGGATCGTCTGCTCGCGATAGGCCTTGGCCTCGGCGAGGATGCGGGACGCGCCGCCCTCCGCCTCGGGCACAACCTTGTTGGCATAGGTTTCCGCTTCGTTGACCGCACGCTGCTGATCTTGTTGGGCGGCGGTGACGTCCCGATAGGCCGAGATGACCTGACTGGGCGCATCGACCGATTGGAGCTGGACCTGCTTGACGAGCACTCCGGCGTGATAGTCGTTCAGCACCTGCTGCATCCGTTTCTGGACGTCAATTTCTACAGACTTGCGGTCGGTCGTCAGGATGCCGTCAATGGTCTTGAGTCCAACTTCCTCTCGCATGATGGTCTCGGCCACCGCCTTAACCGTCTCGCGCGGATTAAGGATGGTGAAAACATAGTCTTCCGGCTTCGCTGGATCGATTTGCCAGTTCACCCTGAAGTGAACGTCGACCATGTTGTTGTCCCCGGTCAGCATCTGGCTTTCTTCGGGAATGTCCGTACTCCCGCCGAGACTGCGATAGCCGACTTCGGTGATCTGCTGATCCCAAACCGGAACCTTGATCACTGAACCGATCGGCCAGGGCCAATTGGTGTTCAGACCGGCGGCCGTCTTGCCGGTGTAGCGGCCGAATACGAGATTGATGCCGACTTCGCTGGGCTGGACGGTATAGAAGGTCCCCCAGGCGAGCCAGACCAACAGAGCCGCGAGCAGGACGAATAGCACCCCGCGACCTCCTAGTCCTCCTCCGCCTGGGCCCGACCCCCCTGGCGTCAGCTTGCCAAGGCCCTGCTGGATGCGGCGGATGATCTCCTCGAGATCCCCCGGCGGCTTAGGGTTGAACGGCCCCTGGCCCCAAGGGCCGCGGCCCGACGAGCGCCAGGGCCCGCCGCCTTGATTGTTCCAGGACATCCAAACCTCTTGTCGGCCGCCGGCCGATACGCCCGCGCTTATATAGGCGCCGGTGTTAAACGAACAATGATTCCTGCAGGCTCGCCGGAGCGATCGGACCCTGCGTCAGTCGTGAGACGCCGCTTCTTCATCCTGGTCGGCCGCCCGGCGCTCCCCTTCGCGGGGTCCAAGCGGCGTGATTCTGAGCGCCGCGATCCGATTGCGCTGCTTGCGCAGCACCTCGAAGCGGAAACCGTGGAAGCTGAAGGTCTGACGCGGTTCAGGAATCGAGCGCGCTTCGTGAATCACAAGGCCGGCCACCGTCGCGGCTTCGTCGTCAGGCAAATTCCAACCCACCGCCCGGTTGAGCTCGCGGATCGTGGCGGAGCCGTCGACGACGACCGAGCCGTCGCGCTGTTTGCGCACTCCCTGGACGGCGACGTCATGCTCGTCGCGAATATCGCCGACGATTTCCTCAATAATGTCCTCAAGCGTGATCAGCCCCTGCACGACGCCGTACTCGTCGACGACGAGAGCCGAATGGGTCTTTCGGCGCAAGAACTCCTGGAGCTGGTCGCGCAGCGTGGTCGATTCGGGGATGAACCATGGCTCGAGGGTCAAATCAGCAATATTCAGCTTACCCGCGTCTCCGCCCGCCGCGACAAACGCACGGAGCAGGTCCTTGGCGTGCAGCACGCCGATAATGTTGTCCGGCTCCCCACGCCAAAGCGGCATCCGGGTATAGGGAGACGCGATGACTTCGCGCACCAGCTCGTCCGGCGGCAGGTCGGCGTCAATGAGCCGCATCTTGGTGCGGTGAATCATGACGTCCGAGACCGGGATCTCGGACAATTCCAGGAGACCGCCGAACATGTCGCGCTCGTCACGCTCGACTTCGCCTTCGCGATGCAGAATATCGACCGCGCCCATAAGTTCTTCGTGGCCGGAAACGCCCGGATCATGGTGGCCGAGCGAGACGCCGCACAGGCGAAGGACGCCGCGCACCAAGATCTCGACCGCGCTCACGATCGGTCCGAAAACGGTGACAAAGAACGATACGAGCGGAGCAATGAGAAGCGAGACGCGGTCGGGATAGGCGATGGCGATCGTCTTCGGCATCACCTCGCCGAAAACGACGATCAGCGCGGTCATGATTGCGGTCGCGGCCCAAACCCCCTTTTCGCCAAATGCGCTAAGCAGGACGCTCGTGGCGATCGCCGACGAGCCAATGGTGACGAGTTGCCCACCGAGCAGCATCGCGCTGATGAGCCGACCGCGTGACCCAATGAGACGGGTTACCAACTTCGCCCGCTTGTCGCCCGCGGTTTCGAGCGCATGCATACGGGCCCGAGAGGCCGCTGTCAGAGCGGTCTCGGCGCCGGCGAAGAACGCCGCCGCGGCGACGCTCAGGAGGATGACGACAATGTCGAGGGGATACGACATCAGTTGATTCTAGCACGGGCGCATTCGGCCGCAACGCGGTTTGCGGATGGCTCAGCGCGAAGGGGCCAGTTCTCGCGCCAGGAAGGTCGAGACGCGTTCTTCCTCGACATCGCGGGCGATGAAGGCCTCGCCGATGCCTCTGACGAGGATGAAGGTGAGTTTGCCGCGCTCGACCTTCTTGTCTTGGCGCATCGCAGCCAAGAGACTTTCCGAATCCGCCTCAAAGCCGGGGATGTCGCCTATGCTGGTCGGAAGACCCACGGCCTTCAGGTGCGCCTCGACTCGCCCGGCGTCCTGCCCGGAGCACAGACCAAGGTCGCGGGAGAAACGAAACGCCAAAGCCATGCCGATGGAGACGCCCTCGCCGTGCACGAGCCGGGCGGGATCATAATTAGTCAATTTCTCCAAGGCGTGGCCGAAGGTATGCCCAAGGTTGAGCAATGCACGCTCTCCTTGTTCCGTTTCGTCGGCGGCGACGACGCGAGCTTTGGCCGCGCAGCTTACCGCGATCGCTTCGGCGCGAGACGGTCCGCCAGCAACTACGTCGCGCCAATTCGATTCCAAAAACTCGAAAAATCCGTGGTCGCCGATCAGCCCGTATTTGACGACTTCGGCAAAGCCGGCGCGAAAATCGCGCTCGTTGAGCGAATCAAGGCAGGTCGTGTCCGCCAGCACCAGCGACGGCTGATGAAAGGCGCCTACGAGATTCTTTCCGTGCCGCGAATTGATTCCCGTCTTGCCGCCCACGCTCGAGTTCGACTTGAGCCAGCAGCGTCGTCGGGACCTGAACGAGTCGCACACCCCGTCGCAGGGTCGCGGCGCAAAATCCGGCAAGATCGCCGACAACCCCTCCGCCAAGCGCAACAACGACGTCCCGCCGCTCGATGCGCGCCTCGATCAGCGCATCGGCAACTCGGGCGAACTCGGAATAGGACTTCGCGCCCTCGCCCGGAGGGCAGACGATCGAGGTAGAGCGCAAACCTGCGCGATCCAGGCTTGCGGCGAGCCGCTCGAGATAGAGCGGCGCGACCCGGCCGTCGGTTACCACCGCGCAATTGACCCCCGGGGCGATCTTGGCGATTTCGGCGCCCGCGTCATCAAGGAGGCCCGGTCCGATCAGAATAGAATAAGCGCGCGCGCCAAGAAGAACTTCCACGCGACGCCGCGCTGCTTGGGACACCGTTCGAGAGTCGTGGCCGAGGTGCGCGTTGAGGCGCCGGAGAATAGCCTCGACGACGGCATCGTGGGCAACGTCGCGCGACTCGATCGTGAAATCAGCGAGCGCATAGACCGGCGACCGCTCGTCGAGCAGTCGGCGCAGAGTTCCTTCCGGATCGGGGGTCTTCAGCAGGGGCCGATTGGACTTCTTACGCACTCGGGCAAGCAGAACATCAAACCCCGGTTTCAGCCAGATCGACAAGCCATGTCTCGCGATATTTTCGCGCGTCGTCGCATTCATGAACGCGCCCCCGCCAGTCGCCAGCACCAGGGGTCCGCTCGTGAGCAAGCGGGCGATCACTTTGCGCTCCCCCTCGCGGAAGTAATCCTCGCCGAACCGCTCGAAGATCTCGCTAATGGTCAGTTGGGCGCCTGCTTCGATCTCCGCATCGGCGTCGACGAACGGCAGTCCAAGCTTCGCCGCAAGTCTTTTTCCCACTGAGGTTTTTCCGGCCCCCATCATCCCGACCAAAACCACCGAGCGTCCGTTGAGCGCCGCCGTCGCCTGGCCGGCGTCGACCGATTGGTCCTGGTCCATAAACCGCTAACCTCACACGGGATAGTGTCCGAGCCGTCCCATACAAGAGGCCGACGGCGAATGCGAGGCTATCGCCGCTTCGCGATGCGCCCCCGAACCGTCTTGCGCGCCGCGCCTGTTCTTGCAACCATGTCGGAAGCACGACAGCAGGTCCGCAGCGGTCGACGCCGCCGCCGCCGAAATAAACAAGGCGGCGGCAATCCTGAGGAACCGCTTCTTAGGAGTCATCCGCCGGCGGAAGGACGCGCACCGCCTCGCTGCCGTGACGTACAATTTTGGGAGGCCGACCATGAACGCACCCAACCACGAGAACCGCGTCGCCGGTCCCCGTCTTGTGGCGATCGTCGGGCCGTTTCAGAGCGGTAAGACCAGCCTTCTGGAGGGGATATTGGCGCGCGGCGGCGCGGTGGCGAGGCAAGGGTCGGTGCGCGAAGGCACCAGCGTCGGAGATTCAAGCTCGGAGGCGCGCAGTCACGCAATGAGCGTGGAGCCTAATGTCGCCAGTGTCGATTATCTCGGGGACAGACTCACCTTCTTTGATTCCCCCGGGTCGATCGAATTCATCCACGATATGCGTTACGCCCTGCCCGTTTGTGACGCAGCCGTCGTCGTATGCGAGGCCGACCCTCGCAAGGTCCCGGCGCTTCAGGTCATTCTGCGCGAACTCGAAGACCTGGGATTGCCGCGCATCCTGTTCCTCAACAAAATCGACCAGGCGAACGGGGGACTGCGCGAAACGCTTGAAATGCTTCAACCGGCTTCGCGCACGCCGCTGCTGCTGCGCCAGATT
The DNA here is from genome assembly GCA_963836695.1 of uncultured Alphaproteobacteria bacterium. Taxonomy (GTDB): domain Bacteria; phylum Pseudomonadota; class Alphaproteobacteria; order Rhizobiales; family Beijerinckiaceae; genus Roseiarcus. Next base: position 52,757 of record CAWIKX010000010.1, on the reverse strand, counting down.
CCGGTATGGGAGGACGGCGTCGCCACTGGATTTGTCGATCTCGCGCTTGAGCGGGCCTTCGTCTATCGCGAGGCTGCGCCATCCAGCGTCGTCGAGATGCCGGCGGGCGTGCTCCCGGAGGAAAAGCAGGCGCGGTATCTCATGCTCGAGAAGCTCGCCGATTATGACGACGCGCTGATGGAGCAATTGATCAGCGATATCGACCCGCCCAAGGACCTCGTCTTCGACGATCTGGCCCGCGAACTGCGCGATGGACAGGTCGTGCCGGTTCTCCTGGGTTCGGCGATCGGTGGCCACGGCGTCACCAGACTTCTCAAGGCGCTGAGGCACGAGTCGCCGGGCGTCACCCATACGCGCAAGCGGCTTGGCATTGAAGACAAAGGGCCAGCGCTGGCGCAGGTTATGCGCACGGTCCACACCGCGCATGGAGGCAAGCTGTCGCTGGCGCGGGTGCTGCGCGGCGCCTTCGCCGACGGGGCGACCGTCGTCAACTCGCGCGGCGTCGAGGAGCGCATCGGCGGATTGGCGCGGCTTATGGGCGCGATGTCGTCGAAACTGATCCGCGCCGAAGAAGGCGACACGGTCGCTTTCGCGCGATTGGAAGACCTCGCCACTGGCGATCGCATCGCTGACGGGCGAGCGACCCCCTCGCTCGGCCCGACAGCTGGCGCTCCCCCAGCGACTCAGGGAATCGCCATCCGCGTCAAGGACAGAAAGGACGAGGTTAGGCTTGCGAGCGCGCTGGCCAAACTTTGCGAAGAGGATCGCGCTTTGTCTTACATCCAAGACGCCGAGATGTCTGAATTGAAGCTGCTCGGTCAGGGCGAAATGCACTTACGCGTGACCGCCGAACGGCTTGCCGATCGCTTCGGGGTAACCATCCAATCGCACAAACCGTCGGTCGCCTATCGGGAATCGATCCGCGACGCGGTCACGGTGCGCGGACGACACAAAAAACAGTCAGGCGGCCACGGCCAGTTTGGCGACGTTGTCGTCGAGGTCGGCCCGCGCGGCCGGGGCGAGGGTTTCGCGTTCTCGGAACGCGTGCACGGCGGATCGGTGCCGAGGCAGTATTTTTCTTCCGTCGAAGCCGGCGCTCACGACGCCATGGCGCGGGGACCGCTCGGATTTCCAGTGGTCGACGTCTCAGTGACCCTGGTCGACGGCTCATATCACACTGTCGACTCCTCCGACATGGCGTTTCGCGCGGCAGCCAAGCTCGCGTTGGATGAGGCCTTGGTCAAAGCGCGGCCGATGCTGTTGGAGCCGATCCTTTCGGTTATCGTCTATGTGCCGACCGACGCCCTGGCGCGGGCGAGCGCGCTGGTCAGCGCGCGGCGCGGTCAGATCCTTGGCTTCGAAGGGCGGGAGGGCTGGCCTGGCTGGGAGGCGCTGCGGGCGCTGATCCCTGAGGCGGAGATCGGCGATCTTATCATCGAACTGCGCTCGGCGACCTCAGGCGTCGGGGCCTTCGAGACTAAATTCGATCATTTGGCCGAACTTTCGGGCCGAGCGGCCGATCAGGTGGTCGCCGCGCGTCAGAAGGCGCACGAGTAAACTTCGAGTCCAGCGTTCGGCGCGTTTCCTGCTGTACAGACGCGCGACCTTCGCCTAAACGGGCGGCGCGCCTGTGAGAGAGGACTTCGATGACCGAAGCGACCAGGGAAGCCAACCGTTTGGCGACGGTATTCGGCGGGTCGGGATTCCTCGGACGTTATATCGTGCGGGCGCTGGTCCATCAGGGATGGCGTATTCGGGTGGCCGTGCGACGCCCCGATCTTGCCGCTTTCCTGCAGCCGATCGGGGGCGTTGGGCAGATCCAGCCGGTCCAGGCCAATCTTCGCTTTCCAGAGTTGATCGCCGCGGCGGTCGAGGGCGCAAATGCGGTCATCAACGCTACCGGAGTGAAGGTCGAAAGCGGGCCGCAGACCTATACCGCCGTGCACGTTGAGGGCGCCTCCGCGCTGGCGCGAGCCGCACTGGCCGCGAACGTTCCAGCTTATGTTCATATTTCGGGAATTGGTTCGGACCCGAACTCGGCCTCGCCCTATATCGCGAGCAAAGGGCTCGGCGAAAGGGCGACGCGCGAGACCTTCCCCGGCGCCGTCGTTCTGCGTCCGTCCGTGGTGTTTGGCCCGGAGGATGATTTCTTCAATCGCTTCGGCGCGCTCGCTCGCTATTTTCCGGCTTTGCCGCTGCTCGCCGGCGGCGGGACTCGCTTGCAGCCAGTCTATGTCGGCGACGTAGCACAGGCAGTCGCCGCCGCGCTCTCAGGGGTGGCGAAGCCCGGCGTGGCGTATGAACTTGGCGGTCCAAGAAAAATGACCCTCCGCGAGGCCGCGGAACTCACGTTAAGCGCGATTGATCGCCGCCGTCTGCTCATCGGCCTTCCACTTTCGCCATCGCGTTGGATCGCGAGCTCGACACAGTTCGCATCGAAGGCCACGTTTGGCCTTTTCCCAAGCTTGTTGACTACAACCCGTGATCAAGTCGATTTGCTGGCGTCTGACAACGTCGTGTCCGCCGATGCGGAAGCCGAGGGACGCGTGCTGAGTTCGCTTGGCATCGTGCCGCAGGCTGCTGAGGCGATTATCCCATCTTATCTCGCGCGTTTTCGGCGAACTGGCCGATATGAGGTTCTACGTTCCGACTGAACGTCTCCGAGCCGGCCCTCGTCGCGGGTGGGACACGGAACGCGTCGGAGCGAAACGTTGATGGTTTGCTATTGATGCTGGCCCCCCTTCAGGGCATTAAGAAGCGGAAGGTCGGGTATTTCGAAGCGGGGTCATTCGGTGATCAAGTCTGAACTCGTGCAACGCATGGCTGCTCGCAATCCGCATCTTTATCAGCGCGACCTTGAGAACGTTATCGACGCCATCCTCGGCGAAATTACAGATGCTCTCGCGAGGGGCGAGCGCGTCGAATTGCGCGGCTTCGGCGCCTTCTCGACTAAACAACGCCAGGCCCGCACCGGTCGCAATCCGCGCACCGGCGACAAAGTTCCGGTGACCGAGAAACTGGCGCCGTTCTTCAAGACCGGCAAGGAAATGCGCGAGCGTCTCAATCGGTCGCCCGAAGCGATCTAGGATCGTTGCAACAGCCGCCGTTGCTTGAACTGGCGAGAGCTGGGCCGCTCGATCGTATGAGGCTTGCATGATCCGCTTCTTGAAGGTCGTCATCCTCCTCCTCTTCGCGATTGTCCTTCTTGGTTTCGCTTTCGCCAATCGCGAGGTTGTAACTGTTTCGTTCGACCCGTTCGCTCCGACCGACGCCGCGGCGTTTTCGATCGCGGCGCCGCTATTTGCGGTAGTGATTGTCGCGGCGATGCTTGGCGTCGTTGCCGGCGCGCTCTCGACCTGGGTGTCGCAAGGGCGCCATCGGCGAGCGTCTCGCCGGAGCCGCGTCGAGGCGGACAAGTGGCGCGCTCAAGCCCAGGCGCTTAAGGCCGACCATCCCGCCTTGCCGAGCGACAGGTAAGCGCTGCCCTTGCGTGCAGCTTTCTCCGGCTTGCCTCACTCGATCTCAGGAGCTTAGCTGCGCTCTTGCGCAACTTCGGCAGCCCCCCTCGTCGGCGGGCCGGCGGCCCTGAGAGCTGGAGCATGCTTCGAGATCCGCCGATCGACCGAATTCCGCATCACCTAATGTTCGGATGCGTCGCCCGCCGCTGGCGCCACGTGGGCTGAGCCCCCGGAACGGGAAGGGGCGCAGCTTCATATATCCCGCGAGCAATCGCTCGAGCGACGCATTCGGCGCTGAGCATGCCGATCTCGGTCAGATCTCGAAGGTCTGCAAGCCCGCTTGCGCGCGCCGTCGCCGCTGCGAAGACAACGTCATTGTCCATTGGCGCGTGGGCGGGACGAAGAGCCAGCGCGCAACCGTCCTGGGCCATCGTTGCGACACGCTTGAGTTGCGTCGTGGAGAGCGCCGCGTCAGTGACGACAACCATAAGGTCGGTGCTCGAGGGCGTGTCGGACTTGAGGCGAAGCGTCAAGTGGTCGTCGATATGCCTAGGCCCGAAACCCAGGCCGCCGAATTCCGTTCCTTGCTCATAGGGTGCAGCCCAAAAGAATGGACTCTCGCCCCGGGTGGCCCGACCGACCGAATTTACGACCACGAGCGCCCCGACGTGAAAGCCACTGGAGGTCACGGCGCTCGCAGAGCCTAAGCCGCCCTTCAGATCGTAGGTCGTGGCCCCAAATCCGGCGCCTACGGTTCCGAGGGCGAAATCGAGGGAGGCGGCTGACGCGGCTTTGAGGCCCAAGTCCCAGTACGGGGGCTTGCGGCCCCAGGCTTTGTCGCCGCCGTTGAGGAGATCGAACAGGCTCGCGCCGGGCATGATCGGGACGCGCGCGCCACGATGCTCGAAGCCCCGGCCGATTTCCAAAAGGTAAGTCATCGCGCCACCCGCGGCGTCGAGGCCGAAAGCCGATCCGCCAGACAACACGAAACCGTCGACCCGCTCGACGGTCATTTCGGGCTCCAAAAGAGCGGTGTCGCGCAAAGCCGGTGCGCCGCCGTTCATCGCAATCGACGCGACGGCGGGTTCCTCAAACAATACGACCGTAGCGCCTGAAGCGAGCCGCTCGTCGTCGGCGGATCCGACGAGCACGCCCTCAACGTCGGTGATCAGATTGCGGGCCATCAAAAATGCTTCATCGTCGGGTCACGCTCATGGGCGGCGGCAAGGTCTGCTTCGATTCGTATCAGGGTCAAAATTCGACGGAAACTAGCGTCGCGTGTGTCGGATATGAATAGAAGGGCCAGCCTTGGCCTGCGATTGAGAATAGGCTCGGACAAGGTTGATTCGCGACTCTGAGACGTTCAGACCGAGGGGCGTGGACTTAAAGTGTGGGACGAACTGGACGAGCCGCTCGGTTTTGCTTCGGGCGGCGCAGCTGCCTGGCCCGTGGGGCGTAAGGGGCCAATGAGAGGGGTCGCGACCAGCGCCGCGATCCTGGCGATAGCGATCGTCTTCGTTATGTTTCCACGAAAAGATATCCCTGTCGCAGGCGAGCCGACTGCGGTGGCCAAGGTCGAGGTCTTGCCCGCGCCGCGAAAGCTCGAGGCGCCAGACGTGGCGGCAATCGTGCCGCAAACCGCTTCACCTCCGATCGTCTCGCAGGCGCAGATAGAGGCTAGCGGGGTCAAGGTGATCCGTGGCGGCGGCAGCGGTCCACCCAAGCCGCTCATCATCGATGTGACGCGGGCGCTCGCCGCCCGGCGCGCATCCACAGAACCGGACCCGCACGGGAGTCCATGAGCAATCTCCTGTATCGCCCGTGCGTCGGGGTCGCGCTGATCAATCGTGCTGGCGATGCGTTCATCGGCCATCGTAAGCGCAAACGCGGCTCGGAGGTCCTGGGCCCGCATTCCTGGCAGATGCCGCAGGGCGGGATCGACGAAGGCGAGCAACCGCTCGAAGCCGCCAAGCGCGAGCTTTGGGAAGAGACTAGCGTCGGCTCGACCGAACTGATCGCGGAATTGCCGGGGTGGCTCAAATACGATTTGCCAGAAGGAGCGCGGGGACGGTGGAGCGGGCGGTATCGCGGGCAGACGCAAAAGTGGTTTCTGTTCCGCTTTACTGGCGTCGATCAGGAGATCAATGTTCACCATCCAGCCGGCGGCGCTCACGAGGCCGAATTCGACGATTGGCGCTGGGAGCCTCTTGATCGCCTGCCGGAGCTAGTGGTCCCATTTAAGCGCGAGGTCTATGAGACCGTTACGACCGCATTTGCCCCGTTGGCGCGTCCCGCGCGCGGCTGATCCAGCCTACTTTCCCGCTCTGACCGAGGCGATCGCCGCCGCCATCGCCTCGTCCATCTTCTTGCGCAGACGATGATCGGAGAGATCGACGCCGCCCTTCTCGAGGTCTGCCTTTAGCGCTGCTTCGACATCCGCGTCGCTTTTGCCGATCTGCGCTCCGACGAAGTCGCTGGCGTATGCCTCGGCACCGGCGCCAAGGAGTCCCTTCGTCTCTGCAGCCCAAAGCGCGACCGCCTTGTTACGGCGCGCGATCGCCTTGAAGCGCAGGTCCTCGTCGTGAGCAAACTGCTTCTCGAATGTGTTTTCGCGATCCTGGAATGCGTCGGACATGGCCAACCTTCGACCTCTGAATGCCGCAGTCTTATGACGGGTTCGTGGAGGCGCCGCAATGGGCAAACTCACGGAGCCGCGATCCCCTCAAGACGGCGCCTACTCGATAGGCTGCATCTTAAGCGCCCGTCTGGCCACCAGAATGAGAGCTTGCGCTTGGCCGTCGCCATAAGGGATGGCTTCGCCATGTCCCCACACCGGCCTCGGCCAAGCTGGATCGCCGACGACTCGCGCGACGACATGTACGTGAAGCTGGCGAACGATATTACCAAGGGCGCCGATATTGATCTTATCCGCCCGCGCGTGGCTTTTCAGGAACCGTGCGGCGCGACTGGTTTCATCCATCAATTGCGTTTGATCGGCTGACTCAAGATCGAACAGTTCGGCCAAGCCTTCTCGTCGTGGCGCGAGAATGAGCCAAGGCCAACGGACATCGTTCATCAAGAGCACGCGGCATAGGGTTAAATCGCCGATGACGAGCGCATCGCGCGCAAGCCGTTCGTCCAGCGTGAAGCTCATGGCGCCCAGGCGCGCCCATGGGCGCCGCGCGGAAGATCCAGCTTGACCGCAATGGTTGCGGCGACGTCGGCTAGGCTTGAGCGTGCGCCGATCGGGCCAGGGGGAGCGCCAGCGCCGAAGGCAAGAATCGGAACGTGCTCACGTGTGTGATCGAAGCCCCGGAACGTCGGATCGTTCCCGTGATCGGCAGTGATGACGCAATAGTCGTCAGGCCGCATCGCCGCTTCGATGTCGCCGAGGCGGCGGTCGAAAGCTTCAAGACAGGCCGCATAGCCGGGGACATCGCGGCGATGGCCCCATTCGGTGTCGAAATCGACCAGATTGACCAGGATCAAGCCGCCATCTGGGGTCGTCGAGAGCGCTTCGAGCAAAAGTTCGACGTTGGCGTCGTTGCTCTTGCCCTTGCGCTCGTCCCCCGTGGCGCGATGAGCGAAGATGTCGCCGATCTTTCCGATCGAGACGACCGCGCGGCCTGCGCGCCCCGCGCGTTGCAGGAGATTGCCGTCCGGCGGCGGGATCGCGAAGTCCTTGCGGTTGGCGGTGCGGGCGAAGTCCCCGCCGCTGGAGCCCAGGAAAGGACGCGCGATCACGCGGCCGATCTTAAGCGGATCGCAGAGGCGCCGTGCGATCCGGCACAGATCATAAAGCCGCTCAAGCCCGAAAGCCTCTTCATGCGCGGCGATCTGGAGCACCGAGTCGGCTGACGTGTAGCAAATGGGCTTCAACGTCTGCAGGTGCTCTTCGCCGTAATCTTCAATCACCGCAGTGCCGGAAGCGTGGCGGTTCGCGAGGATTCCGTTAAGCTCGCCTTCCGCGATCAACGCCTTGGTCAGCGTTTCGGGAAACGCGGGAATCGTCTCGGGAAAATAGCCCCAGTCGAAATCGACCGGCGAGCCGGCGAGCTCCCAATGGCCCGACGGCGTGTCTTTGCCGCGCGAAGTCTCGATTCCATAGCCCCATTGGCCGCGCGGCCGGGCAAGCGCGAATCCTGGCAGCGTGCGACCGGTCGAAGCCTTCATCGCATGGCCGAGCCCCAACGACTCTAGTCGAGGCAAATTGAGCGGTCCGCTCCGCAATCCGTTGCGATCGGCAAGTCCTTGAGCGCAGGCTTCGGCGATATGGCCGAGCGTGTCGGCGCCATCATCGCCATAGGCTCTCGCGTCTTCGGCGCCGCCGCAGCCGACGGAATCAAGGACGATGAGGATAGCGCGGGTCATTGGCTGACGACGGCGTCGAGCGTCGCCTCATTGGCGAACGCGGCGGCGAACAAAGCGCGCGTATAGTCGTTTTGCGGCGCGCTGAAAACCGCCCGCGCTTCTCCACTCTCCACCACCTTGCCGCGCCGCATCACGATTATCTCGCTCGCCAGCGCCCGCACGACCCTCAGGTCATGAGAAATGAACAGATAGGCGAGGTTGCGACGGCGCTGCAATTCGCGCAACAGGTCAACAATCTGCGCCTGAATCGACATGTCTAGCGCAGACGTCGGCTCATCGAGCACCACGAAGCGCGGGTCGAGCGCCATCGCACGCGCGATCGCGATGCGCTGGCGCTGACCGCCGGAGAACTCGTGCGGATAGCGGTCGAGCGTCGATGGATCGAGCCCGGTGTCGGCGAGCGCCTGCTCCACAACGCGGCGCCGCTCGGCGGCGTTCAATTTCGTCCCTTGCGCTATCAGGCCCTCCTCGACGATCTCGGCCACCGACATGCGGGGCGAAAGCGAGCCGTAAGGGTCCTGGAAAACAATCTGCATCTCGCGCCTGAGCGGCCGCATGGCCTTCGAGGTCAAGCCGTCGATGGAGCGCCCGCAATAGACGATCGGTCCTTCAGAGCGGATGAGCCGCAAGATCGCGAGGCCAAGCGTGGTTTTCCCTGAGCCAGATTCGCCGACAACGCCCACCGTCTGTCCCTCGCGCACGATGAGGGAAACCCCATCGACCGCTTTCACGTGAGCAACGGTGCGCCGCAAGAATCCTTTCCGGATGGGAAACCAGACGCGCAAGTTGTCGGCGCTCGCGACTGTCGGCGCCGCGGGATTAGCAGGAGGCGGATCACCGTGAGGCTCGGCCGCGAGCAGCGCTCGCGTATAGGGATGGCGCGGATTGGCGAACACCCCCCGGGTCTCCCCAGCCTCAACGATTTTTCCTTGGCGCATGACGATCACGTCGTCGGCGATCCGCCGAACGATATTGAGATCGTGGGTGATGAACAGCATCGCCATGCCGAGCCGTTCCTGCAGATCCTTCAGGAGCGTGAGGATCTGCGCCTGCACGGTGACGTCGAGCGCCGTCGTCGGCTCATCCGCGATCAGCAGATCGGGGCGATTAGCGAGCGCCATGGCGATCATCACCCGCTGGCGCTGGCCACCCGAGAGCTGGTGCGGATAAGCGCCGAGCCGCTGCGCCGGGTCGACGATGCCGACCTCAGTCAGGAGCTCGACAATCCTCGCAGGCGTGACAGCGGCGCGGCCACGATGGAGTGCGATAATCTCGCCAACTTGCCGCTCGATCGTATGGAGCGGATTGAGCGATGTCATCGGCTCCTGAAACACCATGGTGACGGCGCGCCCGCGCATCGCGCGCAATTCGTCATCCGACATCTTGAGCACGTCGCGCCCGCGAAAGAAGATCTCGCCGCTCGGGTAACTGGCCGCGGGCTGCGGCAGAAGTCGCACAATGGCCTGAGCGGTGACGGTCTTACCAGAACCAGACTCGCCGACCAGCGCGAGCGCGCGGCCATTGTTGAGCTTAAAGGAGACGCGATCGACGACCGTGCGCCGCTCGCCGCTCTGCGCGAACGCAATCGACAGATCGCGCACGTCGAGAAGCGGCGGGTCCTCGTTCACGAGAACGTCTTTCTCGGATCGAAGGCGTCGCGCACGGCTTCGCCGATAAAAATGAGAAGCGAAAGCATCAGCGCCGTCACGGCGAAGGCGGAGAGTCCAATCCAGGGCGCGGACAGGTTGGACTTGCCCTGCAGCAGGAGCTCGCCGAGCGAGGGCGAGCCGGGCGGCATCCCGAGGCCAAGGAAGTCAAGCGAGGTCAGCGTGCTGATCGAGGAATTGACGATGAATGGCAGGAAGGTCAGCGTCGCCACCATCGCGTTCGGCAGCACGTGCTTGACGATGATCTTGGCGTTGGAGAGGCCAAGGGCCCGGGCCGCGTTGACATATTCGAAATTGCGCGCGCGCAGGAATTCGGCCCTCACCAGATGAACGAGGCTCACCCAAGAGAACAAGAGCAAGATCGTCAACAGCACCCCGAAACTCGGCGCCAGGATCGCCGACAGGATGATGAGAATGTAGAGGTGCGGCAGCGATGACCAGATCTCGATCACCCGCTGCATCGTGAGATCGAGCCAGCCGCCGAAATAGCCTTGAACGGCGCCGGCGAAGACGCCGATCACCGACGACACCCCGGCGAGCGTCAGGCCAAACAGAATCGAGATGCGAAACCCGTAGATGAGGCGGGCGACGATGTCGTGACCGTCCTGATCGGAGCCGAGCCAGAGCGGCTCGAGTTTGCTGCAGGGACGGGGAACGGTCGCCGCGTCCTTGACGTTTTGCTTCTCGAGCGCGGCGCGGCATTGGGCGTCGGTCAGCATCCAGGTCGGCGGCGTCGGCAGCGGCGTGGGCGGGTTCAGAATCGTGGTCGAATTGGCGAAGCGGATCGGCGGCCAGATCATCCAGCCGTGGGCCTTGATCTCGTCGGCGATGAAGGGGTCGCGAAAATCCGCGCGCGCCTGGAACCCTCCGAATTTGTCCTCCGGATAGTCGAAAAGGACAGGGAACAGGATCTCGCCCTTGTAGGACGCGATCAGGGGCCGATCATTGGCGATGAACTCGGCGAACAGTGAAGCAATGAACAAGACCAGGAAGATCCAGAACGACCAGGCGCCGCGCTTGTTGCGGCGAAAATTGTCGAGGCGGCGCTGGTTCATCGGCGAGAGCCAGGGACGCCGTTCCAAGTTCGCGCGTTCTTTCGCCTCCTCCAATCCGGGCGGCTCCACGCCGTCATGACCGGGGTTGTCCCGGCCATCCAAGACAGGAAGAGCTTCGATGTCCGTCATGCGGACCCCGTCACCGCGGCTGGCGATTGATCACGCGCAATCGGGTGGATGGCCGCGACAAGCCCGGCCATGACGAATTTGCCGGCGCGCAAGTCCAAGCTCACACCTCTCGCGTTTCGAAATCGATGCGCGGATCGATCCAGGTGTAGGTGAGATCGGAAATCAAATTCACCAGTAGCCCGATCAGAGCGAAGATGTAGAGATTGGCGAGCACCACCGGATAGTCGCGCTGAATGAGCGAATTGTAGGAGAGATAGCCGAGGCCGTCGAGGGAGAACACCTGCTCGATCAGGAGCGAGCCTGTGAAGAAGGCGCCGATGAAGGCGCCGGGGAAGCCAGCGATGACAATGAGCATCGCATTGCGGAACACGTGGCCATAGAGCACGCGGCGCTCAGTCAAGCCCTTCATGCGCGCGGTCTGCACGTAGGATTTCTTGATTTCGTCGAGGAAAGAATTCTTCGTCAGTAATGTCGAGGTCGCGAACGAGCCCAGGACGAGCGCTGTCACCGGCAGCGTGATGTGCCAGAGGTAGTCAAGAATCTTATTTGGCCAGCTTAGATCAGCGAAATTGTCGGAAGTCAGGCCGCGCAGCGGGAAGATCTGCCAGAACGACCCGCCGCAGAACAGCACAACCAGCAACACCGCGAACAGGAAGCTTGGAATCGCGTAGCCGAAAATCACTAGTCCGGAGGTGACGGTGTCGAAGCGAGAGCCGTCCTTGACCGCCTTTCGGATGCCAAGCGGAATCGAGATCGCATAGGAGATGAAGGTCATCCAGAGCCCAAGCGAGATCGAGACCGGTAATTTCTCCCTGATGAGTTCGAGAACCGGAACGTCGCGATAATAGCTCTTGCCAAAGTGGAAGGTCGAATAGTCGCGCACCAAGATCCAGAAGCGCTCGAGCGCGGGCTTGTCGAAGCCGTATTGCTTTTCGAGCTCCTTAATGAATTTCGGATCGAGGCCTTGTGATCCGCGATAGCGCGAAGAGATGTCGCCCCCAGCCTGAGCGGTCCCCGAGCCGATCTGGCCCCCGCCGCCTCCGAACTGCGCCGTCGAGCTCTGGTCCGCCCCCTGTAGTTGGGCGATCGCGCGCTCAACCGGGCCGCCCGGCACGAACTGAACGATCGCAAACGAGACCGCCATGATGCCGAGGATCGTCGGGATCATCAGCAACAGACGGCGCAGGATATAGGCGAGCATCCGGCGTCAGCCGGTCTGCGCGCGGCGAGGGAGCAAGCGCCTATCCCAGTCCAATGGTTTTGGCCTTCGCTTCGTCCCACCACCAGGTGCCTGGCGCGCCGACTCCGAGCTTGGGCTGATGCTCAGGCCGCGAAAAAGCGTCCCAATACGCGACCCATGCCGTGTCGCGATACCACATCGGGACCCAATAGTGGCCGGCGCGCAGGACGCGATCGAGCGCGCGGGCGGCCGTATTGAGCTCGTTACGCGATTTCGCGGTGGCGATCCGCTCGACGAGGGCGTCCACGACCGGATCGGAGACGCCGGCAAGATTGCGCGATGCGTTCTGCTTAGCGGACTCCGATGTGTAGACGTTACGGAGGTCGACGCCCGGTGTGAACGTCCCGCCGAGCGCGGTGGTGACAACGTCGAAGTCAAAGGCGTCGGTGCGGCTCTTGTACTGAGCCGGATCGACGACGCGGACGTTCCCCTGGATGCCGAGCTTGCCGAGATTCTGGATGAACGGCATGGTGTGCGGCTGGAGCGCGGGGTTGCTGTCGAGGAATTCGATGGTGAAAGGCTTGCCGTCCGGCGACTTCATCACCGAGCCATCGCGCTTACACCCTGCCGCCAGCAAGAGGTCGTAGGCCTGCTTGAGCAGCTTGCGGTCGGAACCCGAGCCATCGCTCACGGGCGGGATATAGGGTTCGTCGAAGACGGCGGGCGCGAGCTTGTCACGGAACGGCTCGAGCAACTTGATCTCGTCCGGTTCCGGCTTGCCCTTCGCCTCCATGTCGGTGTTGGGAAAGTACGAGACGATCCGCTTATAAGCCGAGTACATGATGTTCTTGTTGGTCCACTCGAAATCGAAGCAGAGGCCGATCGCTTCGCGCACGCGCGGATCCTTGAACTGGTCGCGCCGAGTATTAAGATACCAGCCCTGAATACGCGACGGCGCGCCGTCGTGCAGGGTCTCCTTCTTCACCCGTCCTTCCTTGGCGGCGGGAAAATCGTAAGAGGTCGCCCAGAAGCGCGACGTGTATTCTTCGTGATAGTTGATCGCGCCGGCCTTGAACGCCTCGAACGCGACCTGTCGCTCGCGATAATATTCAAAGCGCAGGCGATCGAAGTTGTTCTGGCCCAGATTGACGGGCAACTTTGCGCCCCAGTAACCGGGGTCGCGCGAATATTCGATGAACCTGCCCTGCTCGAACGTCTTCACCTTATAGGGGCCTGAGCCCAAGGGCGCGTCGAGGGTCGACGCCGTGAAGTCCCGACCCTTCCACCACGCCGCAGAGAAGACCGGCATGCCGACGACGATCAGATGCGCGTCGCGGCTGCGGCCCTTAACAAAGCGCACGTGGACGACATCGTCGCCTTCCTCGTCGGCCTTCTCCACCTCCCTCAGGAGCTGGGCATAGATCGGATGGCCCTTCTCTTTCAGAACGTTAAGCGAATAGGCGACGTCCGCCGCCGTCACTTTCGACGCGTCGAAGAAGCGCGCCTCTGGACGCAGCTTGAAGCGGTAATCGAGCTTGTCGGGCGAAACCCGCACCGATTGCGCGAGGAGGCCATAGACGGAATTGGGTTCGTCGCCGTTGGCGGTCATCAGCGTGTCGAAGGTGGCCGACATGCCGGCTGCGCCATTGCCCTTCCAGGAATAGATGTTGAGCGTATCGAACGTGTCGAAGTTCTGGTTGCCGCTGGTTCCGGTGATCTGCAGCGACAAGAGGCCGCCGGTCGGCGCGTTCGGGTTGACGTAGGAAAAGTGCGGGAAGTCGGGCGGCAAAGCGAGGTCGCCAAACGACGATAGGCCATGCGTTTCGATGGAATTGTCAGCAAACGCCGCGAACGGGCGAGAAACGAGCGCAGCGAGCGCGCCGCCTGCGCCGGCCTTCAGCGCCGCCCTGCGGGTCAGTGCCATGGTCATCGAATTGTCCGCCATAAGGGTCGCCTGCGCGGTCTATCGCGCCTGAGCGCTCTTCGCCAGCGACGGCGGCGAAAACGAGGCGCCATCAGGGTTCCGGCCTGAATGCGGGGTTAAACTTCGTCCATGAAGCCCCTTGGCGTTGGGTAAGCTTAGCGCCCTTGCGTTCCGCCCTTGCGACGGTCTTATACGTTGCGCCATGGAGATTCGCGGTTCCACGCTCGAAAATGACCCCGCAGCGGCGCCCGAGGCGGTCCTCCGCCCGTTGACGAAAGTCGACGCGGGCGAGGCGGCCGAACTCATCCGGATCGCTTTCGCCGCGCAGAACCGCCAAACTACCCCTCCATCGTCGGCTCTTCTTGAAACCGAACCCACGATCGCAGCCAAAATCGCGGCAGGCGGGGGGTTCGGGGCCTTCGAGCGCGACGCGCTCATCGCGGCCGTTCTGTGGAGCCTCGAGGGCGACGCGCTCCACGTGGCGCGCGTGTCTGTCGCGCCGCATGCGCGCGGCCGCGGGATCGCCCGTTTGCTCATCGCAGCCTGCGAAACGGAGGCAAGGCGTCGCGGCGTCAGGAGATTGACGCTCAAAACGCGACTTGAGCTGCCCGAGAACGAGCGCCTTTTCGAGCACTATGGCTTCGCCCAGCGCCAAGTCGAGGCGCATCCGGGATTTGAGAGGCCGACGACGGCGGTGATGGAGAAGGCCATCGAATGATGGACGTCACGGCTCCTGTCGGCGCGCCCGGGTGTCTCACCATCGACCTTGGAGCGCTCGCCGAGAACTGGCGCACGCTCGCGCGCCGCGCCGTCCCCGGTCGATGCGCCGCCGTCATCAAGGCCAACGCTTATGGGATAGGCGTGACCGAAGCGGCGCCCACGCTATGGGCCGCGGGCGCGCGGGTGTTCTTCGTCGCTCACTTCAATGAGGGCGTCGCGGCGCGGCGGGCGCTGCCGGGCGGAGCGCAGATTTATGTGCTGAACGGACTCGAGCATGTCGCCGATCCCGCCGATTACGCCGAGCATGGGCTCGCCCCGGTGATCGGCGGCGAGCACGAGCTTGCCCGATGGTCCGCCTTCGCCGCGGGTCGCAATCGCATAAGCCCGTGCGCGCTCCATCTCGACACCGGCATGAACCGGCTCGGTTTCGAGTCCCTCGATAGCCTTCATGCGGCGATGGAGACGCATGGGCCCGCGAGCGGCGCCGATCTCCTGATAAGCCATTTCGTCTCGTCCGAGATCGCTCACGACCCCTTCAATGAGGCGCAGATCAAGCTTTTCGAGGCCGCCCGCGCGGCTTTCCCGCATCTCCCCGCCTCGCTTGCTAACTCGTCGGGCATGTTCCTCGATCCCGCCCCGATCTACGACCTGGCGCGGCCGGGCTATGCGCTCTATGGCGGCAATCCGAAGCTTGGGCGCCCAAACCCGATGCGCCCCGTGGTGACGCTGACCGTGGCCATCCAGCAGATCCGTTCGATCGAGGCCGGAGCGAGCTGCGGCTACAACGCCCAGTGGACCGCCAGGCGCTCGACCCGGCTGGCCACGCTGCTCATTGGCTATGCCGACGGCCTGCCGCGCGCCGCGGGCGCGACCGACGCGAGGCCGGGCGCCGAGGTCGCGGTCGCCGGGCGCAGAGCGCCGCTGGTCGGACGCGTCTCGATGGACCTGACCATCGTCGACATCACCGACCTCCCCGAGGACGCGGTCCGGCCAGGCGAGCCGGTCGAGTTCTTCGGCCCGACGATCGACCTCGACGACTTCGCCGCTCGCAGCGGCACGATCGGCTACCACCTCTTGACCAGCCTCGGCCCGCGCTATCGGCGGGAGTACCTCCGAAGCCAGCCGGCAGCTCTACAACCAGACGGCGAGTTTCTCGCAAATACATGAAAGGAAATGAAAGGAAATTTCCTTTCATTTGTTTTCATTTCCTTTTCCGAATCCGGACTTTTCAATGGGTTGCGGGCGATTCAAATAAGAAAAGCATCCTCTGCCCTAACTCGCGTCTCGGGTTGTGCGCTGGTGGTGTCAAAGGGCTCCCTTTCGCGTCTCGCTTCGCCATCCGAATGGCGGAATGCGGACTATCGACCAGCCGGAAGAATAGCACAGTCTTTCTATTTTTTCAAATTCTTGTTTCGATGCTTATGGCCTTAGCTGTAGGTCCCGGGTTGAACGTCGGCAAAGCCGTCATGGCCGGCAGAAGCCCGCCGTGATGATCCAAGCTGACCGCTCTACGAGCCATTGTTTCGCCGCTTGTGGCTTTCGTTGTTAACAATAGACGCAACTCTGATTCAGCGGTTTGAGATTTGGGGAATCCATGAACGATCGGCTTTTTCCCGCCCGCCCGATCCTTGCAGTTTCTGCCGCGGTGTTTCGAGATGGCCAGGCTCTCATCATTCGCCGAGCCCGAGACCCGCTCCTCGGCCATTTCTCACTTCCCGGCGGCGGGGTAGAGGCGGGCGAGACGCTTGCTGTGGCGCTCGCCCGCGAGCTCATCGAAGAGGTTGGAATTGAGGCCGAAATCATCGGCTTTAACCGGCATGTGGAGGCAATTTTCCACGAAGAGGACCGAGTACGAACGCATTTCGTCGTCGCCTCGTTCGTCGCGCGCTGGACGCGCGGCGAACCGGGCTTAAGCGACGAAGTCGACGAGGTCCAATGGATCGACCCGGCCGGCCCCCTGCCCTCGCCGACGACGCCGGAACTGGGCGAGGTTCTCACGCGCGCGGCGCGGATCGCAGCGAAGCACTCCTAAGGGCGCGCCGTGTTTACCACGGCCATTGTGTCATTCCCGCGCAAAGCGGGAATCCAGACTTGATGGAGCGCACCTGGATGCCCGCTTTCGCGAGCATGACAGACCAGAGCATCAGGCGGTTGGCTCGCTGCGCCAAACACGGCCTGGACAAAAGTCCACTCAGTCGCCACATCAAGCACCCTCTCCCCCGTCCCCGAAACTGGCGTGATCCCTGCATTGGCGCTTTCGGCCGCGTTGTTTTAGAACGCCCCGCCAGCGGCCTTCGACTTCAAGCGATTTTGGTGCATGAGCGGCGTCAACGACATTCGATCGAACTTTCTCCAGTTCTTCGGCAAGAACGAGCACGCAATCGTGCCGTCGAGCTCGCTCGTGCCGCGCAACGACCCGACGCTCATGTTCACGAACGCCGGGATGGTGCAGTTCAAGAACGTCTTCACCGGCGTCGAGAAGCGTCCCTACAACCGGGCGACGACCTCGCAAAAATGCGTGCGCGCGGGCGGCAAGCACAACGACCTCGACAACGTCGGCTATACCGCGCGCCACCATACGTTCTTCGAAATGCTGGGCAACTTTTCGTTCGGCGACTATTTCAAGGACTATGCGATCGAATTTGCGTGGAGCCTACTGACACGGGACTTGGGGTTGCCTGCGGAAAAGCTCACCGTCACCGTCTATTACGACGATGACGAAGCGTTCAATCTGTGGCGAAAGATCTCGGGGCTGCCCGAGGAGCGAATCATCCGGATCGCGACGAGCGACAATTTCTGGGCGATGGGCGACACCGGCCCCTGCGGCCCGTGCTCCGAGATTTTCTACGATCACGGCGACCACATACCAGGCGGTCCGCCCGGCTCGCCTGAGGCCGACGGCGACCGTTTCATCGAGATCTGGAATCTCGTGTTCATGCAGTTCGAGGCGCTCCCGGGCGGCGAGCGGATCAACCTGCCGCGTCCCTCGGTCGACACGGGGATGGGGCTTGAGCGCATCGCGGCGGTGCTGCAAGGCGTGCACGACAATTACGACATCGACCTGTTCCGCGCCCTTATTCGCGCCAGCGCCGACCTGACTGGGGTCGATCCTGATGGGCCGCAGCGCGCTTCGCACCGGGTCATCGCCGACCATCTGCGCGCTTCCGCCTTCCTGGTCGCGGACGGCGTCCTGCCGTCGAACGAGGGGCGCGGCTATGTGCTCCGCCGCATCATGCGTCGCGCCATGCGCCATGCGCAGATTTTGGGCGCGCGCGATCCGTTGATGTGGCGGCTCGTGCCCGCGCTGACCCGCGAGATGGGCCAGGCCTATCCCGAGTTGATCCGCGCGGAGTCGCTCATCTCCGAGACGCTCAAGCTTGAGGAAACACGCTTTCGCTCAGCGCTTGCCCGGGGCCTGGCCATTCTCGAGGACGAGACGCGCACGCTTGGCGACGGCGGGGTGCTGAACGGCGAGACGGCGTTCCGGCTCTACGACACCTATGGATTCCCGCTTGATCTGACGCAGGACGCTTTGCGCGCTCGCGGTCTTTCGGTCGACACGAAAGGCTTCAACGCCGCCATGGAGCGCCAGCGCGCCGAGGCGCGCCGCGCCTGGGCGGGTTCTGGCGAGGCCGCGACCGAAACAGTCTGGTATGCTCTGCGCGAGCGCGTCGGCGCGACCGAGTTTCTCGGCTACGAGACCGAGACCGCCGAGGGCGTCATCCGCGCAATCGTCAAGGACGGCGCCGAGGTCCAGACGCTTGAGGGGGGCGAGCGCGGATCGCTGATCCTCAATCAGACGCCGTTCTACGGGGAATCTGGTGGACAGGTCGGCGACACCGGCGAGATCACCGCGCCCGGCTTCCGCGCCGAGGTCACCGACACGCGCAAGAAGCTCGGCGACCTCATTGTCCACGACGTCACGGTTGTCGGGGGGGCGGCAAGCTTGGGCCTGGCGGTCGAGCTCAAGGTCAATCACGGAGCGCGCACGGCGACGCGCGCCAACCATTCGGCGACCCACATCCTGCATGAGGCCCTGCGCATGGTGCTCGGCGATCATGTGGCGCAGAAGGGCTCGCTGGTTTCGCCGGAGCGGCTGCGCTTCGACATTGCCCACCCGAAGCCGATCACGCGCGCAGAACTCGAAAAGGTCGAGGACATCGCCAACCACGTTGTCTTGGAAAACGCCGAGGTGACGACGCGGCTCATGGGCCTCGACGACGCCCGCGCGTCCGGCGCCCGCGCTTTGTTCGGCGAAAAGTACGGCGACGAGGTGCGCGTCGTCACCATGGGCGAGATCGAGGACGCCGATCACCGGCATGAGCGGACCTATTCAATCGAGCTTTGTGGCGGTACGCACGTGCGGCGCACCGGCGACATCGGGCTCATCACCATCGTCGGCGAAAGCGCGGTCGCCGCGGGGGTAAGGCGCATCGAGGCCAAGACGCGTGACGAAGCGCGCAAGCGGCTCGAGGCCGATTCCCGCGCTTACGGCGACCTCACGACGCTCTTGCGCGCGCCCGCCGGAGAAGCTGCCGAGCGGCTCGAGGCATTGATCGAAGATCGGCGCAAGCTCGAGCGCGAGCTCGCCGACGCCAAGCGCAAACTGGCGATGGGCGGCGGGGCGACGACGGACTCGGCCGCCGCGCGCGACGTATCTGGCGTGAAGCTTTACGCGCGCGCGGTAAGCGGCGTCGACATGAAGGACCTGAAGTCGCTGGCCGACGAGGCCAAACAGAATGTCGGCTCGGGCGTCGTCGCGATCGCTGCGAGGAGCGAGGACGGCAAGGCGAGCATCGTCGTCGCCGTCACGCCTGATCTCACGAGCCGCTTCAACGCCGTCGATCTCGTCAGGCTTGGCTCCGTGGCGCTTGGCGGCAAGGGCGGCGGCGGCCGCCCGGACATGGCTCAGGCCGGCGGTCCGGACGGCGCAAAGACGCACGAGGCGCTGGCGGCGGTCGAAGAGGGCGTGCGCCGGGCGGCTGGGGCGTAAGGCGATCTCGTCGCCGTCATTGCGAGGAGTGAAACGACGAAGCAATCCAGGGATCGTAGGGCGCGCCCCGCGACTCCTGGATCGCGACGTCAGCGTGGCGGCCTCCTCGCGATGATGATTTTCCCGTGCTCGCGCCCTACGCCATCGCCGTCTTCAGATTCTGGTCGACCTTGTCCAGAAAACCCTCGGTCGAGAGCCATTTCTGATCGGGGCCGACAAGGAGCGCGAGATCCTTGGTCATGAAGCCGAACTCGACCGTGTCGACGCAAACCTTCTCAAGCGTCGAGGCGAATTTGGCGAGCGCCTCGTTGCCGTCGAGCTTGGCCCGATGCGCGAGGCCGCGCGTCCAGGCGAAGATGGATGCGATCGAATTGGTCGAGGTTTCGTTGCCCTTCTGATGCTCGCGATAATGACGGGTGACGGTTCCATGCGCCGCCTCGGCTTCGACCGTCTGGCCGTCCGGTGTCATCAAGACGCTGGTCATGAGGCCAAGCGAACCGAACCCTTGCGCGACGGTATCCGACTGCACGTCGCCGTCGTAGTTCTTACAGGCCCAGACATAGCCTCCTGACCATTTGAGCGCCGCCGCGACCATGTCGTCGATCAGGCGATGCTCATAAGTGATGCCGAGCGAGTGGAAGCGGCTCTTGAACTCGGATTCGTACACCTCCTGGAAGATGTCCTTGAAGCGGCCGTCATAGACCTTCAGGATCGTGTTTTTGGTCGAGAGGTAGACCGGGTACTTGCGCATCAACCCATAGTTCAAGGATGCGCGAGCGAAGTCGCGGATCGAATTGTCGAGATTATACATCGACATCGCGACGCCGGCGCCGGGGAACTTGAAGACTTCCTTCTCGATCACCTTGCCGTCGTCGCCTTCAAAGCGAATGGTGAGCCGACCCTTTCCAGGGACCTTGAAATCGGTCGCGCGATACTGGTCGCCATAGGCGTGGCGGCCGATGACGATCGGCTGGGTCCAGCTCGGGACGAGACGCGGCACGTTCTTGCAGATGATCGGCTCGCGGAAGATGACGCCGCCCAGGATATTGCGGATGGTGCCGTTCGGGCTTCTCCACATTTCCTTGAGTTTGAATTCTTTGACCCGCGCCTCGTCCGGAGTGATGGTGGCGCATTTGACGCCGACGCCGGTCGCCTTGATCGCCTCAGCGGCGTTGATCGTCACTTGATCGTTGGTCGCGTCGCGGTTTTCCACCCCAAGATCAAAGTACTTGAGGTCAACGTCCAGATAGGGATGGATAAGCTTGTCGCGAATCAGGCGCCAGATGATCCGCGTCATCTCGTCGCCGTCGAGTTCGACAACCGGATTCGTGACCTTAATCTTAGGCATGAGCGAAAGGACTTTCTTGTGCGGGAGACGCGCGGCGTGCGGGCGACAAACCCCTATAGCATCGGCGCTTCGCTCGGAAAACCCGTGCGGGGCGTCGGGGCTGGCGGGGCCGATCTCATGCAAGTCGCAGGCAAGGCGATCGTCCTTGCTGCGCTCGTCTTTTGCCTGAGCGGCGAGGCGGCTCGCGCCGACGCCGGTCCCGAAACTGACAACGCGGTCGCGACCCTATGCGGGATCGTCGAAGCTTCCGCCAAGGCGGAGGGATTGCCTGCCGACTTCTTCACGAAACTCATTTGGCGGGAGAGTTCGTTCCGGCCGACCGCGGTCAGCCCTGCGGGGGCGCAAGGGGTCGCTCAGTTCATGCCGGGGACCGCGAGCGAGCGCGGGCTCCTCGATCCGTTCGATCCCGCATCCGCGATCCCGGCTTCCGCGAGGTTCTTGAACGAACTCAAGCTCCGCTTCGGCAACCTGGGTCTGGCGGCGGCTGCTTATAACGCAGGCCCCACGGCCGTTGCCCGTTGGCTCGCAAAGAAGGGCTCGCTTCCTTTCGAAACGGAGGGTTACGTGCTCGCCGTCACGGGTCACGATGCCGACGAGTGGCGGAGCGACAAGCCGCCGGCGGAGCCGTCGGCGGACAAGCGTCCATCTTGCATGAGCCTTGTCGCGACCCTTCGCGTGACCGCGCCCTCTTCCGTCGTCTCGGGCTGGTTTGCGCCCTGGGGGGTGCAGATCGCAGCGAGCTTCTCGAGAGGCTCGGCTCTCCGCGCCTTCGCTCGCGCCAAGCATGAATATGCGAGCGTGATCGGAGACATGAATCCGTTCGTGCTCGGCTCCGTCCTGCGCAGTCGCGGCTGGCGGCCGTTCTACCGCGTCCGCCTGCCCGCCCAGACCGGCGGCGAAGCGCGCAGGCTTTGCGGTCGGATCCAGGCAGTAGGGGGCGCCTGCGCCGTGCTCAGGAGCTAAGCCGGCCTATCTTTATCCGGCACCCCAATGCATCACTTGGCTCCGCGCCCCACGCGGTCGAGCGTCGCAAATTCCTCGTCCGAAAGCTTGATCGCCGCCGCGGCGACGTTCTCCTCCAGATGCGCAACCTTGCCGGTGCCTGGGATCGGCAACATGACCGGACTGCGTTTCAGGAGCCAGGCGAGCGCTATCTGGCCGGGGCTCGCCTTGTGCTTATGCGCGATTGCATCCAGCGCCGAGCCGGGCTTTGCCGACGCGCCGGCGTCGAGCGGCGCCCAGGGGATGAATCCGATGCTGTGCTTCTCGCAATAGTCGAGCGCCGCTTCGCTGTTGCGGTCAATGAAGTTGTAGCGGTTCTGCACCGCGGCGACTGGGAAGACCTTCGAGGCGGCCTCGATCTCAGCGACACTGACTTCCGACAGGCCCGCGCAGCGAATGACCTTGTCCTTGATCAGCGTGGCAATGGCGTCGAACTGCTCCTTGGCCGGCACCTTCGGATCGATGCGATGGAGTTGCCACAAGTCGATGATCTCGACGCCGAGCCGCCATCGGCTCGTGTGCGCCTGCTGGATCAGATATTCCGGCCGGCCGACTGGAATCCAGATATTCTGGCCGGTGCGCGTGAGCCCGCCCTTGGTCGCGATATGGACCTTGCCATAAGGCGCGAGCGCCTCGCGGATCAGCTCTTCCGAAAAGTTGGGCCCGTAGGAATCGGCGGTGTCGATGAAGTCGACCCCGAGGTCTGGCAGCCGGCGCAGCGTTTTCAAGACCTCGTCGCGATTTGCGGGAGGCCCCCAAATCCCCTGGCCGACAATACGCATCGCGCCGAAGCCGAGGCGGTTGACGTCAAAGGCCCCGCCAATGCGAAAGCGGCCGGATTCAGCGGCGTTGGTCATGGTTCTCTCCGAGTGTTTGGCTTAAGCGTGCTCAGGGCCAGCTGGCCAGCGGCGGCATCGAGGACAAGATCGAAGCGACGTTGCCGCCGGTCTTCAGGCCGAAGATCGTGCCCCGATCATAGAGCAAATTGAACTCAACGTAACGCCCGCGGCGCGCCAATTGTTGCTCGCGCTCGGCCTCGCCCCACGGCCTTCCAGCGTTGCGCCGGACAATGTCGGAATAGACCTTAATGAAGCTCTCGCCGACGTCGCGCACAAAAGCGAAATCCGCATCGAAAGCGGAATTGCCGGGGTCGCCGGCGCTATTGAGATAGTCGAAGAAGATGCCGCCGATCCCGCGCGGCTCCTTGCGATGCTTGAGATAGAAATACTCGTCGCACCAGGTCTTGTAGCGCTCGGCGTCTGCGACGCCCCGATGGCGCTTGCAGGCTGCGCGCATCGCGGCGTGAAAGGCGATGGCGTCTGGATCGTCCGGCCTGCGGCGCTCATCAAGCATCGGGGTCAAGTCCGCGCCGCCGCCAAACCATGTCTTGGTCGTGCGCACAAGTCGCGTGTTCATGTGCACGGTCGGCACATGCGGGCTCCACGGATGGGCGATCACTGAGACGCCAGCGGCCCAGAAGCGCGGGTCCTCATCGGCGCCGGGAATTTGCGAGGCGAATTCCGCTGGAAAGGCGCCGTGAACGAGCGAGCAATGCACGCCCATTTTCTCGAACAGGCGCCCTCGCAGCATCGCCATGCGCCCCCCGCCGCCAGGCCGGCCGCTCGCGTCGGTTCGCTCCCAGGGTTCGAGCTGAAACCGTCCCGGCGGACGGTCCGCGCCAACGCCGGCACACTCGCGCTCGAGCGCCTCCATCGACGAAATGATGCGCCCCTGGAGGGTCTCGAACCAGCCGCGGACGGCGGGGAAACGCGGGTCTTCAGTCGAAGGGCCGGCATCGTTCATGGCGTTTGCTCGCCGCGCACCCGGGCGACCAGGCGCTCAACGTGATCGATGGGCGTTTCTGGTGGGACGCCGTGGCCGAGATTGAAAATATGGGCGCGGCCCGCGAAACCGGTCAGCACCCGCTCGATCTCCTCGTCGAGACGGCGCCCGCCGGCCACCAGCGCGAGCGGATCAAGATTGCCCTGGAGCGTTACCCGCTCGGGCAGAGCTGCGACGGCCGATCGAGGATCGGTGGCAGTGTCGAGACCAATGGCGTCGATTCCAGCGAGGCCCGCGAATTTGGCAAGCTGCGCGCCTGCGCCGCGTGGAAACGCGATCAACCGGGCGTTCGGCGCCGCGGCGCGAACCTTCGCCGCGATCGCCGCGATCGGCGCGACGCACCAGCGATCGAATTCGGCCGGCGGAAGCACTCCCGCCCAAGAATTGAAGATCTGCGCCGCATCGGCGCCGGCCGCGAACTGACGGCGAAGATGCTCGGCCGAAGCGTCGACCAGCCGGTCGATGAGGCGTGCGAAGACCGCGGGATGGCGATAGGCGAAAAGCCGCGCCGGCGCCTGGTCCGGCGTGCCGCGGCCGGCGATCATGTAGCTAGCCACTGTCCAAGGCGCGCCGCAGAAACCGATGAGCGCAGTTTCCTTAGGCAGCGCGCCTTTCACCCGATCGAGAGCCTCGAACACGGGCGCGAGGCGGCCCCAGTCTGGCTCGTCTCTAAGCTTCGCAAGCCCGTCAGCATCACAGATCGGCTCGAGGCGCGGGCCGTCGCCGGCTTCAAAGGAGACACGCTGGCCAAGCGCATCGGGGAGGACAAGAATGTCGGAGAACAGGATCGCGGCGTCGAAGCCGAAGCGTCGGATCGGCTGTAGCGTCGCCTCGACCGCGAGCCGCGGCTCATAGCAAAATTTGAGAAACGTCGGCGCCGTCGTCCGAAGCTCGCGATATTCGGGCAGGTAGCGTCCTGCTTGGCGCATGAGCCAGATCGGCGGCGTTTTTTGCCGCTGGCCAGCAAGCGCGGCGAGGAAAGGCTTGGTCAAGTTTGCTGTGGGCTCCGAACGGGGCCCTATTCCGCCGCGCGCTTCATCTCGGGATAGGCGCAATGGGCCTCCTCGCTCGCATTGGCGCGGATGAGCGGGATCACGCGCGCCTCCTCGAACTTGAGGCCGAGCGTCTTCCACACGTCGACCAAAGCCTCGACCAGGTCCGCGACCTGGGCCTCGTTATGGGCGGGCGTCGGGGTCACCCGCAGGCGCTCGGTCCCCCTGGCGACCGTCGGATAGTTGATCGGCTGGATGTAGATAGCATGCCGTTCGAGCAGGAGTTTGCTTGCCGCGCGGCATTGCAGGGCGTCGCCCACCAACACAGGCACGATGTGCGAAGGATTGTCCATCACCGGCAGGCCTGCGGCGCGAAGCGCGTGCTTGACGAGCTTCGCCATGTGCTGGTGGCGTTCGCGCTCGGCGGTCGATCGCTTCAAATGCTTGACCGCCGCGGCGGCGCTCGCTGCGACGCTCGGCGGCAAGGTCGACGTGAAGATGAACTGGGGCGCGAAGCTTCTGACGGCGTCGACGATCGTCTCGCTCGCCGCGATATAGCCGCCAAGCGAGCCGAAGCCCTTGGCGAGCGTGCCTTCGATGATATCGATGCGCGCCGCGATCCCTTCGCGTTCGCTCAGCCCCCCGCCGCGCGCGCCATAGAGACCAACGGCGTGGACTTCATCGAGATAGGTAAGCGCGTTGTACTTCTCCGCCAGCGCGACAATCTCGGCGATCGGCGCGATGTCGCCGTCCATCGAGTAAAGGCTCTCGAACAGGACGAGCTTGGCGCGGTCGCGCGGCTCTGCGGCGAGCAGCTCCTCGAGATGGGCGACGTCGTTGTGCCGCCACACGCGCTTCTCGCAGCCCGATCGCCTGACGCCCTCAATCATTGAATTGTGATTCAGTGCGTCGGACAGGATGAGGCAATTCGGCAAGAGACTCGCGATGGTCGAGATCGCCGCCAGATTGGACACCCAACCGGAGGTGAAGACGAGCGCCGCCGCCTTGCCGTGCAGATCGGCCAGTTCGGCCTCGAGCTCGACGATCGGATTGTGGGTGCCGGAAATGTTGCGGGTTCCACCGGCCCCGGCCCCATGGGCGCGCGCCGCCCGTACGGAGGCTTCGATGACGTCAGGGTGACCGCCCATGCTGAGATAGTCGTTCGAGCACCAGACGGTGACGTCGCGCGGCTGGTCTTCCTCGCCCTCGGGGCGCCATTGGGCCATCGGGAACCGTCGGGCGTCGCGCTCCAGATTAGCGAAGGTGCGATAACGCCCTTCCGCCTTGAGCCGCGCAATCGCCTCCTCGAAGCTCCGCTGATAGTCCATCACCTGTCCTTCTCGGCCTGGCCGTTTTAGCCCAGCGCCGCTTTCCCCTTCGCTAACGGGCGCATGCAAACTTGTCCAGTCTTTTGGGGTCCGTTTACCACGACCGGCGCGTCGTTTCCGAACCCGAAGCCAATGATTTCAATGCGCTCGGCCGATGGTGAACTCGACCGCGTCACGAAGCGCATGTTTCCATGGCGACGGCGCAAAGAGTTCAAGCGCGTCGCGCGCCATCGCGCCATAGTGGCGGGCGCGCTCGATCGTGTCTTCGAGGGCGCGATGTTTCTTCATTGTCGCCAGCGCGAATTCGAGATCGCCGTCGACAACTTCGCCCTTTTCCAAGAGTCCGCCGCCAGAACTCGCGCTCTTGCGTTCCTCCGCGCCGGAACGAGAGCACCACCGGCAGGGTGATCTTTCCCTCGCGGAAATCGTCGCCGACATTCTTGCCGAGCTTCGCCGATGTGCCGCCGTAGTCGAGCGCGTCGTCGATGAGCTGGAACGCGATGCCAAGATTGGCGCCATAACCCTGGCAGGCGGCGATCTCCGCCTTGGAGCGGCCGGCGAGAATGGGCCCGACCTCGCAGGCCGCGGCGAACAAAGCCGCGGTCTTGGCCCGGATGACGGCAAGATAAGCGTCCTCGCTCGTCTCCGTGTCCTTGGCGGCCGAGAGCTGCATCACTTCGCCCTCGGCGATCACCACGGCGGCGCCGGACAAGACTTCGAGACAATGCAGCGAGCCAACTTCAACCATCATCTTGAAGGCTTGGCCTAAGAGGAAATCGCCGACCAGGACGCTCGCCTCGTTGCCCCAGAGCACACGGGCAGCCGCCTTGCCACGGCGCAGGTCGCTCTCGTCGACCACGTCGTCGTGGAGCAGGGTCGCGGTATGCATGAACTCGACTGCGGCGGCGAGCTTGATATGGCCCTCCCCGGAATAGCCGCAAAGGCCGGCCGTCGCCAAACTGAGGATCGGACGCATCCGTTTTCCCCCCGAGGCGATCAGGTGATTGGCGACCTCGGGGATCATCGTCACCTCCGACCCCGTGCGCGACAAAATGGTCTGATTGACTTTAGCCATGTCGCCCGCGACGAGCGTCGTCAGCGGCTCGATCAGACGATCAGCCGACTTGTCTTCCAGTGGAACGACAATTCCCACGCAAGCATTCCCTTGCCAGATCCCGCGCCTCGACCATAAAGACGGCCTACCCACGCGGCAAGTGAGCCCGAAATCGAGGTCTATTTTGGTCGAAATCCTACGCACCAACGATCTCGTTCTCATAAGCGTTATCGAATCGATCCTGAAGGCGGAGCGGATCGCCTATTTCGTGGCCGACCAGAACATGGCGGCCGCTGAAGGATCGCTTGGCTTCCTGCCGAGACGCATTCTGGTCGACGCCCAGCAGCAAGGGCGGGCTCGCCGCCTCATTGTCGAAGCGGGCCTGGGAAAAGAATTGCTCGATGGCTGACCCCTCGGCGGAGCCTCTGGGCGCCGCGCCGGCGGACGGACTGACAGAGGATAGATGGCTTGGCGGCCGGCTCACCCTCGTCCAGCCGAAGCGCGGCCACCGCGTCGGGACGGACGCCGCGCTGCTCGTCGCGGCGGCGGGCGACGCTCTGCAAGGCCGGATCGTGGACGTCGGCGCCGGAATCGGCGCGGTCGGGCTGGCGCTGGCTCAGCGGTCAGTGCTTGCGTCCGTCGATCTTGTCGAGATCGATCCTGAGCTGGCGCGGCTCGCCGAGAGCAACGCGGCGCGCAATGGGCTTCAGGCGCGCGTACGCGTCTTGCGGCTCGACGCGCTCAATTCCAGAGAGCGGCGGGAGGCGGGGCTCGTTGTATCGGCCAGTTGCGTCGTCAGCAACCCACCGTTCTTCGAGGCTCACGCGGTCCGTGTCTCTCCTGATGAAGGCAAGGCGCGCGCGCATGTCTTGGCCGGAGCCGAGGCGGGCGCGAGCCTCTCGGATTGGATTCAGGCTTCCCTGGCGATCCTCGCGCCGGGGGGACGGTTTCGTGATGATCCACCGGCCCGACGCGCTGAGTGCAATCCTCGCGGCGATCGGAGACCGGCTCGGCGCGCTCGCGGTCCTACCCGTTCATCCGACACAAAGCGCGAGCGCGCATCGTTTGCTTGTCGCTGGCGTCAAGGGGTCCAAGGCCCCGTTGCGGCTCGCGCCGGGACTCGTCCTGCACGGCGCCGACGGCCGCCTGACGCCGGAAGCGGACGCGCTCCATCGCGGCCAGGCGCTGATCGACTGGGGCGGCTGAACGCAGCCCTCCGTCCAAAAGCAGGACGCTTTCATTGACGCGAGGTCGGCATCGCCTGTTCGTCTCGGGCGACAAAGGCTCCAAGGCCCTCTTGCGCATCGCGCCAGGCTTGTCCTGGATGGAGCGGACTGCCGCCCGACGCCAGAAGCGGACGCGATCCGTCGCGGCAGGCGGCTCATCGACTGGGGCAAATCTCAGGATTGCGGAATAGCTCGGACCAGCGCATGGCGATGGCCAACGCTATTGCACCCGCCTTGGTTGGTGCGCGAAGGCGCTGAGCCCCAACCACTGTTGCATCGAACGAGCCAGAGACGGATCGCCCTCGATCTCCAGATCGCCGGTTTCGGACTCCATCTTGATCGTCGTCACCCCCATCCAAATCGCTGTCATTGATCGCAACGAACTCTTAACGAGAAGATCCAATTCGTGGCCAGGATCGAAATTGCAGAGATCGACCACGCCACCGTCCACGACCAACCACCAGCTCTGTCGCGGCGGCGGAAGTTCCGAGTACAGAAACTGTATCGTACAGCGTCGCGCGGGCAATAGCTTCACGTTCAAGCCGCGGCGCATATCCCACATCAGCAAGGAGGGATCGAGATTTTTCAGCGAGAGCCGTGATTCCATCCACCGTTGCGCCCAGTTGCCGAGGCCCATGATCAACGGCCGCAGTTCTTCGCCGGACTCGGAGAGGCGATAATCCACCGAACCGTTAGGCTTGCGTGATACAGTCACGACTCCAGCCTGCTCCAGCTCCTTGAGCCGCTTCGACAACAACGCCGGTGACATTTTCGGCAAACCACGCCGCAAGTCATTAAACCGCGTGCTGCCGCAGATTAGCTCGCGCACGACCAGCGTGGTCCAGCGGCTGCACAGAATCTCGGAGGCCATTGATACAGGGCAGAACTGGCCATAGCCGGCGCGCTCGTCCACCGTGAACTCCTCCGGTTCCGGCTCGAAGCTATCACAAAATCCGCCGCGAAAGAATGGCGCGAGTACAGTTCCTGAACTGGAGTGGCGGCTCGTCGCATGTGATCCTTTCTACTCGGAGCGATGGAGGAAACCATGTCCACTCACACTGCGTCGATCAAAGCCCCAACCTCTCCCGCCGAGGATGCGCGTCAAGAGGCGGGCCTCGTCGACACCGCCGAGCGACTCGCGCCGAGGCTTGCCAAACGAGCCAGCGAAGTCGATCAGAACGACCTCTTCGTCGAGGAGAACTACGCTCTCCTGAAGGAAGCTGGGCTTGTTGAGGCCGGCGTCCCACAAGAGCTTGGCGGCGGCGGCGCCGAAATACCAGAGTTGGCAGAGATGCTGCGGGTGCTGGCGCGTGCCTGCGGCTCCACTGCCCTGGCATTTTCAATGCACACGCACCAGGTGGCGATTCCCGCTTGGCGGTGGCGTCATCAGAAGGTCGCCGCCGTCGAGCCCCTTTTGAAGCGTGTGGCGGCGGAACGTCTTATTCTGTTGTCCTCGGGTGGTTCCGACTGGATCGGCGGCTCGGGCAAAGCCGAGAAGGTCGAAGGCGGCTATCGCGTCACCGCGCGGAAGGTGTTCACCTCCGGCGCGGAGGCGGGGGGCATCCTGATGACGGGCGCGGTGCACGAGGCTGAAGACGGCAGCCGCTCGGTGATCCACTTTGGCGTGCCTATGAAGGCGGCGGAAGTTGGGATCGAGCGGACATGGCGCGCGCACGGGATGCGCGGCTCTGGCTCCAACGACGTTGTGATTGAGAACTTCTTCGTCTCGGACGCCAGTGTCGCTTTCTCGCGAAAGGCCGGCGAGTGGCATCCCGTGTTCCACATCATTGCCACGATTGCGTTTCCGCTCATTTATGCCGTCTATCTCGGGGTCGCGGAAAGCGCCCGCGACATCGCGATTGATATTGCTAAGCGGAAGCCGCAACCGGACCTATCACTGGCTGGCCGCATGGATACTGAACTCCGCGCCGCGCAGCTTGCGCACCGCTGGATGCTCGATGCGGTAGCTCGCAACGCTCCCTCCGCGGACACCGTCAACGAAGTGATGATCGGCCGTACGCTCGTAGGCCGGCATGCGATTGCCGCGGTTGAGCTTGCGATGGAGCTTGCAGGTGGAGCGTCGTTCTACCGCGCAATGGGACTGGAGCGCCGCCTCCGGGATATCCAAGGCGCTCGTTTCCACCCGCTTCAGTCGGGGCCGCAAGCGCGCTACGCTGGAGCGACAGCGCTAGGCTTGCCCACATCCAACGTGTTTTGACCTATATTCCTGGCCGCTGACGTCGCCCCATCCAATTGGCTAAACCTTGGACGCCCTCGCGTCCGAGGCGCCGATTCAATAAGGGGAAAGCCATGCGGTTTGGCGACAGACGAATGCGCTCCCAATTCTTCGCCGCGATCCTTGCGGCCTTTAGCGCCCTGCTGCTCGGCGGCTGCGAAATCCCGCCCTCGGGAATCCCGACCGAGGCCAGCATCCGGGGGCTCCGACCCTCGGGCTCTGTCACGATGACGGAGGTCTTTGTCTCCGCGTCGGGCGTTGGCAGCGGCACGCTCGCGTTCAGGGGCAGGACCTATCCGTTCACTCTGGTAGGCTCGCTGATCGGCCTCGGGGCGATCTCCACGATGCAAGCCTCAGGCGAGGTCTACAAACTCCATGACGTCTCGCAGTTTTCCGGCGCCTGGATCCAGGGCACGGGCAGCCTCGCCATCACCACAAAGGCGAACGGGGAATTATGGCTCGAGAACCGAAACGGCGTCGTCATGCGGCTCAGCGCCGCACAAGCCGGGCTCACCTTCAGCCAAGGTCGCTACGAGCTCTACATTCACTTGTCGCAATAGCGGCGCGAGCAGCGCGCTGCTAGTTTGACGCTTCTCCGCGATCGAAACGAGGCGGCTTATGACCGACGCCTTTCTCAGCCATACTCGTGCGACTCTCGACGAGATCGAGGCGGCCGGCCTCACGAAACGCGAGCGGCTGCTGACCGGGCCGCAGGGCGGACGCATCCGTGTCGCAGGCGAGCAAGGCGCGCGTGAAGCGGTCAACCTCTGCGCCAACAACTACCTCGGTCTCGCCGATCATCCGGACGTTATCGCCGCGGCGCGCCGCGCCATGGACCAATTCGGCTTCGGCATGGCTTCGGTGCGCTTCATTTGCGGCGCGCAGACGCTGCATCGTGAGCTCGAGCAGGCGATCGCCAAGCACCTGGGCAAGGACGACGCGATCGTGTTCGCCGCCTGTTTCGACGCCAACGGCGGAGTGTTCGAGCCCTTGCTGGCGGAAGAGGACGCCATCATCTCCGACAGCCTCAACCACGCCTCGATCATCGACGGCGTGCGGCTCTCGAAGGCCAAACGCTACCGTTTCGCCAATTCGGACATGAACGAGCTCGAAGACCGCCTGAAAGAGGCGGACGCCGCGGGCGCGCGGTTCAAGCTCATCGCCAGCGACGGCGTTTTCTCCATGGACGGCTACGTCGCCAAGCTGAAAGAGATCTGCGAACTTGCAGACCGCTACGGCGCGCTGGTGCTGGTCGACGACTGCCATGCGACCGGGCATCTGGGCGAGAAGGGCCGCGGCACGCCGGCGCTAACTGGCGCGGGCGACCGCGTCGACATCGTCACCGGCACTTTCGGCAAGACGCTTGGCGGGGGCATGGGCGGCTTTGTCGCCGCCGCCCAGCCGATCGTCGATCTCTTAAGGCAGCGGGCGCGGCCCTATCTCTTTTCCAACTCGCTCGCCCCTCCGCTCGCGGCCGGAGCGCTCAAGGCGCTCGAGATCGCGATTGGCGCCGACGGAAGGCGGGCCTTGCTCAAAAACCATTCGCGCCGCTTTCGTGAAGGCGTCCAGAAAGCCGGCTTCACTGTCGCGTCGGGAGAGACGCCGATCATTCCGGTGATGCTGGGCGAGGCGCGCCTCGCGCAGGACCTGGCGCAAGCGCTCGACGAACGCGGATTGTTCGTGGCCGGCTTCTTCTTTCCCGTGGTGCCAAAGGGCCAGGCGCGGATTCGGACGCAAATGTCGGCGGCGCTGACGGAGGCCGACGTGGACTTCGCGATCGGCGCGTTCGAGGATGCGGGGAAGGCGCTGGGGATCGTCTCGTAAAATCGCGCTGCCGCCGGGCGCGTTGACGATCAAGCCTAAAGCGCGCTGTAGACGAGGTCGCCGACCGTCCGCCGCGCTTGAGCCGACCGCGGCTACAAGGCGCGGCGTCGACCCAATGCGATCTGCTGATGGAGGAAACCATGGCGGGAGAACTCAAGGGCAAGGTCGCCGCGGTGACGGGGGCGGCGTCGGGCATCGGGCTCGCCAGCTCCGAGGCCATGCTGGCTCTCGGCGCGCGGATCGTAATGGTTGACCGGGACGAGGCTGCTCTAAAGAAGCTGCACGACAAGCATAGCGACGCAATGATCCCGCTGGTCATCGATCTGCTCGATCCGAAGGAATGCGCGACGCTCCTGCCGAGAGTGATCGAGAAGGCAGGCCAGCTCGACATCCTGCACGCCAACGCCGGCATCTATGTCGGGGGCGACCTCATCGATGCGGATACGGACGCCATCGACCGGATGCTCAACCTCAACGTCAATGTCGTGATGAAGAACGTGCACGACGTGCTGCCGCACATGATCGAGCGACGGACGGGCGACATCATCGTGACGAGCTCGCTCGCAGCGCATTTTCCGACGCCATGGGAGCCGGTCTACGCCTCGTCCAAATGGGCGATCAACTGCTTTGTCCAGACGGTGCGGCGACAAGTTTTCAAGCACGGCATTCGCGTTGGCTCGATCTCGCCGGGCCCTGTCGCCACGGCGCTCTTAGCGGATTGGCCGCCGAAGAAGCTGAAGGAGGCGAAGGAGTCCGGCAGCCTGCTTGAGGCCAGCGAAGTCGCCAACGTGGTGACCTTCATGCTGACGCGGCCTAGGGGCATGACGATTTGCGACGTGGTCATGCTGCCCACCAATTTCGACCTTTAAGCCTGCGAAGTTCGTCGACTGGCGACCACTGTTGTCGTCGTTCGAACGTCTCTACCTAGAGCCTTGGGGCTACGCGGAACGCGCCGTCCGATTGGGCTCCTGGAGCTGCGGCGGCGTTGCGCAACGATTCGCTTCGGCGGGGTTGTGCTGACCGCCCGTAAAAAGAAAGACCGCCCGAAGGCGGTCTTTCCAACGTTAGACGCCGCGAAGAGTTAGGCGGCGGAAAGAGAGGTACGCTTTGCCTTGCGGTAGGCGACGAATCCCATGCCCGCGAAGCCGAGGATCATCATGGCCCATGTCGACGGCTCGGGCGTGTTGAGCGGAGGCGGAGCGGCGGTCGCGTAGACAAGAATATCGGCGCCGTTTCCACCGACACCCGTCGTGTTTCCGTTGGTGCTCAACTGGCTATACGTGGACAACGAACTATTGTCCTGATTTATGAATGAGATCTGATACACATCGCCGATATTCGTGGCCACCATCTGGCTGAGCTCGTCGTAGGCCTGGACGGACCCATCGAACCAGCAGCTGGCGCTGCCGCCGAAGCTGCAAGGAATTTCCACCTCTCCCTCGAAGCTTGCGCCATGTACATTCTGGAACGACCAGTCAACTGGCAATCCCCCGTTCGCGCCGAGAGAGAAATCACCATTCAATAGAAGGTTGCCACTTGGGTTCGTCAGGTCCGTAACCATCACGTTGGTGACAGCAAAAAAAGCCGGATCTTCGCGGAAAGCCAGCGAGATCGCCGTGTTCGC
Organism: uncultured Alphaproteobacteria bacterium; assembly: GCA_963836695.1. Taxonomy (GTDB): domain Bacteria; phylum Pseudomonadota; class Alphaproteobacteria; order Rhizobiales; family Beijerinckiaceae; genus Roseiarcus. Next base: position 18,784 of record CAWIKX010000010.1, on the reverse strand, counting down.
CAGATCTGCCGTAAAGTCCACCGAATACGTTTGCGGCGCACCGTGCGGTATCGCCTGGCCATCCAAATCCAAGATCGCGCCAGGCGGCGGAGCGTTGTTGTTTCCTGCCGCTGCCGCGAGGTTCGTCCAACCGATTGTCGCCGCCGTGGCTACTGCGAGAGCCAACAATACTACCTCGAGCTTTCATCATATTTCCCCCGTAAAAGTGAGACCAAACAGTTAGGCTCGCCTTTTGGCGCGCGGGACGAAACATTACGTAATTGTAATCTCTTTGGCAACCTACCGGCAGGTTGCATTTTTGAGCCACAGCATCGGGCGGCGCAATCCGACCGGAAGGCTCGTCGTACGGGTCGCTGCGTCCTACGTTAGACTTCGAGCTGAACCGCGCCCGATTGCGTATAGAGGGAAATAAAACAGGACGGCTAGGCGGCCTGCGCCTATAGACGGAGATCTTATGCGCGCCCTCGTTAAGCAAAAGCCGGAGCCGGGCCTATGGCTCGAGGAGCAGCCGATTCCCGAGATCGGCCCCGACGACGTGCTCGTGAAGGTGCACAAGACCGGGATTTGCGGCACCGACGTGCACATTTTCAACTGGGACGAGTGGGCGCAGAAGACAATCCCGACGCCGATGACCGTCGGCCACGAATATGCGGGCGAGATCGCCGCGCTTGGCCCTAATGTGCGACATCTCAAGGTCGGCCAGCGGGTGTCAGGCGAGGGCCACGTGATCGGCATGAGGAGCCGGGCGGCTCGCGGCGGACGTTACCATCTCGATCCTGAGACGCGCGGCATCGGCGTCAATATTCCTGGCGCCTTCGCGGACTACGTGCGCGTGCCCGCCTTCAACATCGTGCTCCTGCCCGACGACGTCGACGACGAGCTCGGCGCGATCCTCGATCCGCTCGGCAACGCGGTGCATACGGCGCTTTCTTTCGATTTGGTCGGCGAGGACGTGCTGATCACCGGGGCAGGTCCGATCGGAATCATGGCCGGCGCGGTCGCCCGCCATATCGGGGCGCGGCATGTCGTGATCACCGACATCAATCCGAAGCGGCTTAGGCTCGCGGAGGAGGTCGCCGATGTCGTCGCCGTCGATGTCTCAAAGACCGACCTCAAGGAAACGATGAGCCGGCTCAAGATGACCGAGGGTTTCGATGTCGCGCTTGAGATGAGCGGAGCGCCGGCGGCCTTCGATCAGCTGTTCGATGCGATCATCACGGGCGGCCGGGTCGCGCTGCTTGGTCTGCCGGCGAAGCCGGCGCTCGTCGACTGGAACAAGGTTATCTTCAAGCAGCTCACCATCAAGGGCATTTATGGGCGCGAAATGTTCGAGACCTGGCACAAAATGATTGCGATGCTGGAGAGCGGGCTCGACGTGCGCAAAGTCATCACCCACCGCCTGCCGGCGGCGAAATTCCTTGAGGGGTTCGAGATCATGCGCCGGGGCGAGAGCGGCAAGATAGTGCTGGATTGGACGGGCGCGTAGGCCAAGAGCAGATGGATATCAGGACAGCGAAGCCAGACGACATTCCGGCGCTCGCCGAACTCGCGGCCAAGACATACGCCGATACGTTCGGGTCCAGCCTGCCTCAGGCTGAGTTGGCCGCCGAACTCCAGCAGACGCGATCTCCTGCTTATTTTCGCTCGGTCATAAACAAAGACGTCCTATTGATTGCGGAACAGGGAGGCCGTCTCGTCGGCTATGCTCAGCTCGGCAAAGTCAGAATAAGACTTATAGGCGGCGAAAGACGGACAAAGGAGGATCAAGCGATCAACGCTCTTTATGTGCATTCCGACTTTCAGGGGCGAGGCTTTGGCAAAGCCTTGATGGACGCCGCCTTTGATCACCCGCGATTTCTCAGCGCGCGACATATATACGTCGACGTTTGGGAGGAGAATACGCGCGCGCTCTCCCTATATCGGAACTACGGATTTCGAACGGTCGGCCAATGCGAGGTTGTCATAGGCGGAAGATCGGTTGGCCATGATCTGGTTCTGAGGCGATCCAGTCGAGGAATTATGCGTTAGAGCGGCGCGGGGGCGCGGGTCGATAACGAAGACGACCCGTCGATCGCTTTCATGAACGCCGCGCCGGCAGCGTTCGATCAATTGTTCGACGCCATTCTCACCGGCGGCCGGGTCGCTCTCCTCGGCCTGCCGGCGAAGCCAGCGCTGGTCGACTGGAACAAGGTCATCTTCAAGCAGCTTACCATCAAGGGCATTTATGGGCGCGAAATGTTCGAGACCTGGCACAAGATGATCGCCATGCTGGAAAGCGGGCTCGACGTGCGCAAAGTCATCACCCACCGCCTGCCGGCGGACAAATTCCTAGAAGGGTTCGAGATCATGCGCCGGGGCGAGAGCGGCACGATCGTGCTGGATTGGACGGGCGCGTAGGCCAAGAGCCAAGAAGTTTGGGCGCTCGCGTTGTTAGCGCGTTCCTACAGCTTTCCAACGAAAGCCTCGAACTCATCATCCGCAATCGGAACGAGGTGCTTGTCCTCCGGGAACGCGCCCTTCTCGACATCGGCGCGGAATTCCTTGAACGCGGTCACGCGCTCGCGTTGAAGGCGGTCGTATTCAGCGCGAAAGTTGCGATAGACCTTGGCGTGGCGAGGCTGATGACCGCGCGAGTAGCCGAGCACGTCCTCGGCGAACAGATATTGCGCGTCGCAGCCTGAGCCAGCGCCCATCGACATGAGGATGAGGGAGGTGCGCTTCGAGATCTCGCTTGCGACGCGCGCCGGCACAACCTCGACCTCGGCCGCTATCGCGCCAGCCGCCTCAAGCTTCTTCACGTGTTCATAAACCTGCTTCGCTTCAGCGGCGGTCTTGCCGACCGCCTTGAACCCACCGGTCCACGTCGCGCGAGCGGGTATCAGCCCGACATGGCCAACGACCGGAATGCCCTCAGCCGCGAGCTTGGCGATCGTATCGAGGCTGCCGGCGCAGTAGAAAGCATCCCCGCCAATCATGAGGTTCTTGTGGGCGGCGCGCAGATAATCCTCATAGGTGCAGTGCTCGCCATAGATGAGCCCGACCTGAACGAAACAGTCGCCCGCCGCCTCGCGCATTGCTGGCGACCAAAGCTGTTCAACGATTGACAGGATATCAATACCGGCCGTGGCGGCCGCAGCCGCTTCTTCCGGCGTTTCGACAAACAGCATGGTCAATTGCCGCTTGCCCTTGAGCTTGCGCAAGTCGCCGACCGTCAGTCGATTGTGTTTCGTTAAGGCCATGTTATCCTCCCCCGGTGTTCTCAGTCCGATAGCCAAGAGAGGCGTGAAGCGCAAACGCTTCGGCGCCAGGCTCTATGCAAAGGCGCCCGGCCAGCGGCGGGCCCCGTGGAAGACCGCGAGAATCTGCACATCATCGTCGAGCACTCGATAGGGAACTACGTAAGGGGTTCCACTGACGACGAGCTCACGCGTCCCGGTCAGTCGACCCGGCGTCCCGCGATTCGGGTGATCGCGCAAAGCGTCAACGGAAGTGACAAGCTCGATCACGGTTCGGTTGGCGGCGCTGGGATTGTGGCGCGCGATAAAGTCTCCGATCGCCTCCAGATCGGCGAGCGCCGGGCGCGTCCAACGGATCTTCAACCCTTCGCCGAATACTTCCCGGCCACGCGTGCAACGTCGTCGTCACTGGCAAAATCGCCGCGGTCAGCGGCCGCAATTCCCGCCTCGATCTTGCCGATCTGCCAGACGTTCAATGCGACATAATCCTCAATCGCTTTGGTCGCGAGCCAACTGCGCGAGCGCTCGGTCTTCTCGGCAAGCTGGTCCAGCGCTTCGAGCGTCGTCTCGTCAAGTCTTAGGGTGAAAGCTGCTGTCACGGGCCGCAGACCCTCTTCGGCTGAGTTCAAAGCGAACCTACATGAACCGCTCCATGCGCGCAAGTTTTCGCGCTATCGCTCGCAACCCGTTGGCTGGCACCACGTCACCGCCTCGGGTAGCGCTCGCTCAACAACTCGAACAGCCCACGCGCAGCCTGGATTTCGCCACCAGCCGGCCCATGGGCGCGCGGCTTCGGATTCCAGGCGTAGACGTCGAAATGCGCCCAGGATCGCGCTTTCTCGACGAAACGCCTGAGAAAGAGCGCCGCGGTGATCGAGCCCGCCATGCCAGCGCCTGAGCCTGAATTGCTGAGGTCGGCGACCGATCCTTCGATCATTGCGTCATAGGGACGCCAGAGCGGCATGCGCCATACCGGATCGCGGGCGCGGACCGCGTGATGCGCGATCTGCCCCGCAAGCGCGTCGTCGTCGGTGTAGAACGGCGGCAGGTCTGGTCCGAGCGCGACCCGCGCTGCGCCCGTCAGCGTGGCGAAATCGAGCACCAGTTCCGGCGCGTCCTCGTCGGCGAGCGCGAGCGCGTCGGCGAGGATCATCCGCCCTTCGGCGTCGGTATTGCCGACCTCGACCGAGATCCCCTTGCGGCTGACGATCACATCGCCCGGACGCATTGCCGACGCCGCGATCGCGTTCTCCACGATCGGGATCACGGTCCTTAGGCGGAGATCAAGCCCGGCCTCCATGATCAGTCGCGCGAGCGCGAGCGCCGTCGCGGCTCCGCCCATGTCCTTTTTCATCAGCTCCATGCCGGAAGCCGGCTTGATATCGAGGCCTCCGGTGTCGAAGGTGACACCCTTGCCGATGATCGCCACTTTCGGCGCGTCCTCGCGTCCCCAGGTGAAGTCGACGATTCGCGGCTCTTCAGCGCCCGCGCGCCCGACCGCGTGGATGAGGGGAAAGTTGGCGGCGATGAGTTCCTCACCGCGCACTGTGGCGATGCGCGCGTCAAAATGTTCGGCGAGCTTGACGACCTCCTGTTCAAGCGCGTCAGGTCCCAGCACGTTGGCCGGCGCGTTGACAAGATCGCGTCCGAAAGCGATCGCCTCGGCGATGCGCTGAATCCTGATCGCGTCGATCGCCTCGGGTGCGATGAGCTGGGGCAGGGGCGCCTTGTTGGTCTTGAAGCGGTCGTACCGATAGAGGGCAAGCAGGAAGCCGAGCGCCGCGAGATCGGCGCCCTCGGGCGGATCCGCAAACCGGTAGACGCCCTCGGGCAGCGACGTCGCGAGCTTGCCCGGCCCGAACGGATCGCGCATCGGCGCGCTGGCTTCGTCGACCCCGAACAAGACGCCCGCAAGCGCGCCAGCATCGCCTGGGAGAAGTTGCATGCGTCCCGCCTTCGGCTGGAAGCCGCAACGTTCGGCGAAGGCCACGGCGGCCGCCCCGATCGTCGACTTGACGGTCGGCCAGTTTTCGATGCTGACCAGCCATACCGGCGTCGCGTCCGGCGTCGGCGAAGCGAATCCGAGCAAGAGCTGCAGCCTCCACGAAAAGGAAAGAGCAGGCGACTTAGCCTGATTTCCCGGCCCGGCATAGACCGCGGCTCTCCCGCACGGGGCCGAGGCTTGACTTGCCGGCGCCCTTGCGGTCGTTAGGACCACGCACTCAAATCAGGCGCCGCTGGGCCCGTTCCCGAGGGCGCGTTGAGGAGGATTGATTGTCCGAGCCAAGCGTGAATTCGAAGGTTCGCCTGCTTGGAGGCGTCGGGACGAGCGACAAGCCAGCCTTTCTGACGCCCGACAGGGCGCCCGCGCAATCGGCCGCGCCGCCTGTTTCGATTGTCCCGCCTCCGCTAGCGGCTCCCGTTCGGGCTGAGCCCATTTTCCTTGGCGATTCGGCTGACGGGGCGGACCTCCTGAATGCCGGCCAGATCGTGCAGCCTTTGGCCCATCTTTGCGTGACGTCTCAGGTCCAGACGCCGTTTCTGGCGGGGATCCTAGGACCGTCCGGCGCCGGCAAGACATTCGCTTTGAGGCGTCTCACGCAAACGATCGAGCAGCTCAGCGCTTCAGCGACGGCGGGCGGGCAGGCGCTTCAGCGAGTCGTGCTAGCGCGCGTCAACGCTTCAAGCGGCGTCGATGCTCCCATGGCGATCGCCAGCGCCGCCTATGCCGCGCTCGATCGCGCACAAGGCGGCGTCGACTATTCGGGCCTTGTGGATGAGGTTCGCCATGCGGGCGACGATCCGCACAGGATGGCCAGAGCGGCTTCAGACCGTCATGATGATCTCGTCAGGAAGCTCGAGGGTGAGCGCACGCAGCGCGACGAGGTCGAGGCGAAACGCGCGCGCCTCGCAGACGCGCTGGCCTTTGACACCCCCGGCTCGCGGCTCGACGTGTTCGCTCGCGCAAATAGAGGATCAATCGAAGCGAGGTTGCGCCGTTTCGGATTGGCCGGAGCGGATGCGGACTCGAGCTACCGCAATCTGGCGCGCGACGTGTCGACGCTCGGCGCTGGCTCCCGCGCCGGAATCGTGATTCGGTCAATATGGGCCTACGGCAGTCAGGCCCGGCTGCTCCTTTGGGGGATCGTCGCCTTCGCGCTCGCCTTCATCCTCCGGTTTCTGCACGGCCAAACAGCGACCTCCGCGATCGAGCAAGGGAGCGATTCGCTAAAGCCCGCCGGAGATTGGGTGGCGGCGCACGGCGGTTGGTTCGATCGAGCGGCGCAAATCCTGTTCATCCTTGGCGCATTGGCTATCGCTCTCAACCTATGGCGAGCGCTTGGGTTCTCGAACCTCTTGTTGCGCGGCTCACGCCTCCTGACCCAAGAGACTCGCGAACGGCGCCAGGACCTCGAGGCTCGCGCCGCTCGCCTCAATCAGCGAGTAACAACCCTGACGGCCGAAGCTGATGCGGCCGCCAAGCGCGCAGAAGCGGCGAGCCAACGCGCCGGCGGCAAGACGTCGATGCGGGCTCCGGGACCGGAATTTCTCGAATCCAGCCATGCGCCGTCGGGCGCGGCGCGCGAATTCCTCGCGGCACTCGGCGCGAGGGTCGGACACCCAAGCGCGGCGGGGCCGGCCCCGGACCGGCTCGTTGTGGTCGTGGACAATCTCGACGCGTTGTCGCCCGCGGCAGCCATCGGCTGGATCGACGCCGCGGAGAGCGTGCTCGGACCCGGCTTCATCGGTTTGTTGGCTTTCGATCCGGGCCGGTTTTCGGCGGCGCTCGGGGGCCCGAGCGAGTCGCGCCGGCGTCTTGGCAGATGGCTGCAAGTCGCGGTCAACCTCCCCGCCCGGAAAGACGACGATGGACAGCTCGTGGTCACCCGCCTCCTGTCGGGAGGCGCGCAGCCGGCTCCAACGCCGGATTCGGCGATTGCCGCGGCGCTCGTTGAGCCGTTGTCAGCTACGGAAACGACGCTGCTCGCGGCGCTTGCGCCCCTCGCCGCGCATTCGCCGCGTGAGGCCAAGCGCTTCCTCAACGCCTATCGCCTGGCCCGGTGCTCAAAGTCGCCCCGCGCGGTGATGGCGCTTATGCAGGCGGCGGCCTTCGCCGACGACAAGACACAGACGGCAGTGCTCCAGCGGCTCGCCAATGGATCGGGCGAACTCACCGAGATCGACGGTCCGCCCGCCTTGGTCGAAGCCGTCAAAGCGGCTCGCGTCGCCAATAATGGTTCGATATCGATTGAGGACGCGCGCAACGCGGCGGAAGTCGCCTCGAGGTACGCCCTGCCGGTGTGAGCCGCTGCGATTCGACCGAATCGGCAGCACGCTTTAGTCGCCGAACCTCACCGGACGACCGCGGCCGAGTGCGCCATCGGCGCGGGCCTCAAGATAGGCGTAGATGTGGTCCACGTATGGCGCGACGTTGGGGTCTCCCGAAAAGCCCTTCATGACCGCCGCCCCACTGCTTTGGCCGTCGCGCACGATACCGCGGAAAGTTTCGATATCGGGGAGGCGGTCCACGAGCGAAGGGCCAAACGATGAGCCCATTCCGTCGGGCCCGTGGCAGTGGTTGCAAACCGCATGGTAACGCCGATAGCCATCATAGGTCCGCGCGTCGACCTTGCCGTCAACGATCCGATAAAGCTTCCCGGGTATTGCGGCCTCCTGCGCAGCAACCCCGGCGTTGAGGCAAAAGACGCAGAGAAGGACCGACCACGCGAGCCCGGACCACACAAACGCACTGCCGAAGCGAAACGCTGCGCGTTGCGCGCCCGCCGGCCCGCGGCCTTCCTCTGAACCCGGCATTGTCGGGGGGCGGCGCGCCATTTCAGCTACCGTCGCTCCTGAACCCGATCGGCAACCGCAACGCCTTGTTGCGCCACAAGCTTCGACCTTTCGCCGGAGTTGACGACCAATGTCTTCGCGCCGCTGCTGCAGGTCAAGTTGAGCGAACGGCCCTCCTCGCTGTCGAGGCCCGCGATCTGACCGGGTTCAAGCACAAGACGGACGCGAGCCGCCGTCGCCGGCGACGGCCGGTCGGGATCGCTCCTGTCGCTGATCATGAGGGTGACAAGGCAAACTGAGCCTTGCGGGACGAAATACCCGCTCATGGCTTTCGAACCGAACTCGTAAGCGATGCTCTGGATCGGCGCGTATCCGGCATCGCCTTCTGTCTGCCGCCGCCATTCGTCCGCCAGGGCCGGGGCGGGCGCCGAAAAAGTCGCGGCCGTCGACGTGAGAAATGCAGAAAATGCGAGTGTTTTCCTGAACGACATGCGCGTTCTCCTCATTGGTCGATCCGAGTCCCGCCAGACGTGTGGCGAGCGGGAGAGCGTGCATGAACGCCGTAACAAGCGAATGCCGCCTAAGCGACAGCCGTGTAATTTTTCAGCGACATCCTTGTAATGCCTGACCTTCAGGGTGTAACCCTGCACTCCCCTCGCCTCGGGCGCGCGCTGATGCAAGTCGTTCCGCAAGAACGGTCGGACGCCGAGGCGCTCCCTTCGGGCAACGCAACGTCGCCGGTCCGGTTTGCAGGGCTCGTCTTCGATCTCAGCGCCTGCACGCTTGTTCGGGAATCGGGTGAAGCCATCCCGCTCACCCGCGGCGAGTTTCGGCTTCTGCGCCTGTTCGTCAGCCGGCCGGGCCGCGTCCTGAGCCGCGACGCGATCCTCGAGGCCATCGCCAACCGGCCGCTTGAATTGTTCGACCGCAGTGTCGACGCGCTGGTCGGTCGCCTGCGGCGCAAGATCGAGCCCGACCCCAAGACGCCGCGGCTCATCGCCACCTCGCCCGGCGAGGGTTATCGGTTCGACGGACTGGCGCCGGCGCTGCGCGGCGCGCTTCCCGCCGGCGCGGCGGAATCTTTTCCCCAGGTTGCTGCCGAACCCGCCCAAACGGCCCCGGAGGTGGCGCGGCCGGCCGATCCCCCCAGCCAAACGGCACGCTCCACCGTCTTCGGCCGCCAGCCCGCCGAAGAGATCATGGCTCAACCCGGCGGCCGCCGCCGTTCTCGTCGCCGCGCTGTTCGCGGTCTGCGCCTATGGGTGGCGGTCGGGCCTCGCCACGCGCTTCGTGGGAACGGTGGCGGAGGACAAGCTCGCCAACGCGCCGCGGCTTTCCATCGTCGTGCTGCCGTTCGAGAACCTCTCCGGCGACAAGGAGCAGGACTATTTCGCCGACGGGATCACCGACGACCTGACGACCGACCTCTCGCATCTGCGAGACAGCTTCGTCATCTCCCGCGGGACAGCGTTCACATATAAGGGCAGGCCGGTCGACGCGAAGGAGGTCGGCCGCGAGCTCAGCGTGCGCTATCTACTTGAAGGCACCGTTCGCCGCGTCGGCGAAAAGGTCGAGATCAACGCCCAGCTCATCTCGACCGAGACCGGCGGGCAAGTGTGGGCCGACCGGTTCGACGGCGAGCGCGGCAAGCTCGGCGAGTTGCAAGTCGACGTCGTCGCCCGCCTCGCGCGCTCGCTCAACGTGGAACTGATCAAGGCTGAAGCCTTGCGTGCAGCGCGCGAGCGGCCCAACAATCCCGATGCGGCCGATCTCGCGATGCGCGCTAGCGCGAGATTCAACTCAAACGCCGACAGCAGCAAGTCGGTCAATAGCGAGGTCATAGACCTCGACGAGCGCGCGATGGCTCTCGACCCGCAAAACGAGCGCGCGATGGCCGATTTGGCGGTGGCTGTGGATGATCGCGTGACCATGCACTGGAGCGAGGACCCTGCGGGCGACCTCGCGCGCGCGGAGAAACTCATCGACTCCGCTTTGGCCCTTCAGCCGAACGATGCGCGGGCCCATATAGCGAAGGCGGAGGTCTCCTTCAACAAACAGCAGTGGACAGCGGCAATATCGCAGGGCGAGGTCGCGCTTGCGGACGACCCAAACTATGCGCTCGCCCGTGCGGAGCCCAGCTTCTGGAACGTGTTTCTCGGCCACGCCGAGGACAGCTTCACGGGGATTGAAACCGCGCTTCGGCTGAGCCCGCGTGATCCCGACATGTCCTGGTGGCAGTGGTTCATGTGCCACGCCCACACACATCTCGCCCAGTGGGAGCAGGCGATCGAATGGCGCGGCAAGTCGATCGCGAGCGGCAATCAGAGCTTCTTCCCGTTCGTCGACCTCGCCGCCGCGAACGCATGGGCCGGCCACGACAAGGAAGCGAAAGAGGCCGCCGCTGAGTTGCAGAAAGTCTATCCCGGCTTCACGGTGCAGACTTGGGCCGGGATCCACTGGAGCGACGATCCGACCTTCAACGCGCAATATCAGCGGATCGTCGAGGGCCTGCGCAAGGCTGGCCTGCCGGAGGGCGAGGCGAAAAAGGACTGACGATGCGCTACCGTGCGGCCATCGGCGCGACGCCGTGGCGGAGGTAGTAGCGGCGCCAGAGGCTCCTGAGCCATTTACCGAAACTGTCCAGGTAAATGAAGACGACCGGTGTCGTGTACAGCGTCAGCACCTGACTGACGATGAGCCCGCCGACGATAGTGATGCCCAGCGGGTGGCGCAGTTCCGAGCCTTCGCCGGTTCCGAACGCAAGCGGCAGAGCGCCGAACAGCGCGGCGAAAGTCGTCATCATGATCGGGCGAAAGCGTAAGAGGCAGGCCTCTTCGATCGCCGCTCGCGTATCGCGCCCCTCGCGCTCCGCTTGAAGCGCGAAGTCGACCATCAGAATCGCGTTCTTCTTGACGATGCCGATCAGCAACAAGACGCCGATCGCCGCGATGACCGTGAACTGGGTGTCGAACGCCCACAATGACAGAGCCGCCCCGACGCTGGCGGAGAACAGCGTCGAGAGGATGGTGAGCGGGTGGATCAGGCTCTCGTAGAGGATGCCCAGCACGATGTAGATCGTCAGGAGCGCGGCCCCGAAGAGAAGCGGCATGCTCGATTGCGATTGCTGGTAGGTCGCGGCGGTGCCCGCGAAAGAGCCGCGGACGGTCGAAGGCATGCCGATGCGCTCAATCGCTTTATCGATTTCCGTCTTCGCTTCGCTGAGCGAGCGGCCTGGCGCGAGATTGAACGAAATCGTCGAGGCGGCGAACTGGCCCTGATGATTGACGCTGAGCGGCGTGTGGCCTGGTGCGAATTTGGCGAAAGCCGACAGCGGGACCATCGTTTCGAGCGAGGTTGTGACCGCGGCGCCCGTCGAGGCCGCCCCATGGCCGCTGACGGCCAAGGAGTTCGTCGCAAGGTTGCGCGCTGAATCCGCCGCGATCGTCGCTGCGGTGCTGGCTGGCCCGGTCGTCGACTTGTAATTGCCCGCCGCCAATCCAGTCTGTTGAACGCCGGTCGGATTGGCGCCGGAGGTTGAAACGTAAATCTGGTCGAGCGTACGCGGGTCCTGCCAGTAGCGCGGGGCGATCTCCATGACGACGTGATATTGGTTGAACGGGTTGTAGATGGTCGAGACCTGCCGCTGGCCAAATGCGTCGTAGAGGGTGTTGTCGATCGCGCTCAAGGTGAGACCGAGCCGCATCGCCGTGTCGCGATCGATCGTGAGATTGGTCTGCAGGCCGCCAAGCTGCTGGTCGGAATTGACGTCCTTGACGACATCGTTCCCCATCAGCGCTTGGGTCAGCTTGGGTGCCCAGGCGTAGAGCTCCTGGGGATCGTCGGAAAGCAGAGTGTATTGATAGGTGGCGTTGCTCTGACGCCCGCCCGTTCTCAGATCGGAGACCGCGAACATGAAGAGCCGCGCGCCCGCAACCTCAGCGAGCTGGGGGCGCAGCCGAGCCACCACTTCGTCAGCGGTGAGTTTGCGTTTGTCGTAGGGCTTGAGCGAGACATAGATGAAGCCGGCGTTGGTCGCTCGACCTCCGGTGAAGCCGACGACGCTGTCCACCGCGGGATCATCCTGCACGATGGTCTGCAATTGGGTGAACTTGGTCTTCATCGCCTGGAAGGAGATGCTCTGATCGCCCTGGATCCCGCCAATGATCAGGCCCGTGTCCTGCACCGGAAAGAGGCCGTAGGTTATATGGTAGCGGAACATGTAGTAGTTGAGTCCGACCGTGGCCAAGAGCGACAACGCCACGGCTCCCGGATGGCGAAGGGCGATGCGTAGCGTCGACCGATAGAAGGCGAGCATTGCATCGAAGATCCGCTCGGTGGCTTGATAAAGGCGGCCGTGCTCCGTCTGCGATTCTCGCGGCAGGATGAAGGCGCACATCATCGGCGTCGTGGTCAGCGAGACGACCATGGAGATGAGCACCGCGACTGTCAGCGTCAGCGCAAATTCGGTGAACAGACGCCCGACGATGCCGCCGAAGAAAAGGAGCGGCGCGAAGACGGCGATGAGCGAGAGCGTGATCGAGACGACGGTAAAGCCGACTTCGCCTGCGCCGCGGATCGCCGCCTCGACGCGCGGCACTCCCTGTTCGAGATAGCGCGAGATGTTCTCGAGCACAACGATAGCGTCATCGACCACGAAGCCGGTCGAAATCGTCAGCGCCATAAGCGACAAGTTGTTGAGGCTGAACCCGAGCAGATACATGACGCCGAACGACCCGATGATCGAGGTCGGCACCGCGACGCTCGGGATCGCCGCCGCACGCACGCTGCGCAGGAATGCGAACACCACCAAAATGACCAGAAGGACTGCGATCACCAGCGTCTTCTCGGTGTCCTGCAGCGATTGGCGGATGGTCTTCGATCGATCGACGGCGACCGTAAGATCGATGTCGCCCGGGAGCGAAGCGATCAGGCGCGGCAGCTCGGCGCGCACGCCATCGACCGCCTGGATGATGTTGGCGCCCGGTTGGCGCGACAGGACCACCGCGACGCCGGGCTTGCCGTTGACGAGACCGGCGTTGCGCAGGTCTTCGACCGAGTCGACGACGTCCGCGACGTCAGCGAGCCTGACCGCCGCGCCGTTCCGATAGGCGATCACCAGATCGCGATATTGAGCCGCATGGGAGGCCTGATCGTTGGCGTAGATCTGATAGTGGTAATCGTCGTCCTCGATCGCTCCCTTCGGACTGTTCGCGTTGGCGGAAGCAAGCGCGGCGCGAATGTCCTCAAGCCCGATGCCGTAGTGAAAGACCGCGCCGGGATTGATCTCGACCCGCACCGCGGGCAGCGCCGCGCCCGAGATGTCGACCTCGCCAATGCCCGGAAGCTGCGAAAGCCTCTGCTGGAGCACGTTGGAGGCCAGGTCATAGAGCTGCCCCGCCGTATGGGTCGTCGACGACATGGCGATGACCATGATCGGCGCGTCGGCGGGATTGACCTTGTGATAGGTCGGGTTCTGGCGAAGGCTGGTGGGCAGATCGACCCGGGCTGCGACAATTGCTGCCTGCACATCGCGAGCAGCGCCGTCGATATTGCGATCGAGCCCGAATTGGAGCGTGATGCGGGTATAGCCTAGGTAGCTCTGCGAGGTCATCTCGTTGACGTCGGCGATCGAGCCTAAGTGCCGCTCGAGCGGCGCAGCGACCGAGGTCGCCATGGTGTCGGGGCTTGCGCCCGGCATATTTGCTTGGACCGAGATGACCGGAAAATCGACCTGCGGCAAAGGCGACACCGGCAATTGCGAATAGCCGAGCAGTCCCCCGAATACGATCCCGATCGTCAGCAGGACAGTCGCGACAGGGCGTCGAATGAAAAGCTCTGAAAAACGATTGTTCACGACGCGTCGGTCGCCAAAGCGGCGTGAGTGGAGCCCATGCCGAGACGCTCCCCGAGGCGCTCGAAGAACAGATAGATGACCGGCGTCGTATAGAGGGTCAGCACCTGGCTGAAGGCGAGACCGCCGACGATCGCCAGCCCCAGCGGGCGACGAAGTTCGGAGCCTACGCCAGTTCCCAGCATCAGAGGCAGCGCGCCGAAGATCGCCGCGACCGTCGTCATCAGGATCGGCCGCAGGCGCAAGAGACAGGCCTGATAGATCGCTTCGCGCGCGGGCAGACCCTGCTCGCGCTGCGCGTCGAGCGCAAAGTCGATCATCATGATCGCGTTCTTCTTCACGATGCCGATGAGCAGCACGATGCCGATCACGCCGATGATGTCGAGCCCCGCGCCCGCCGCTTGAAGCGTCAAAAGCGCGCCGATGCCGGCGGACGGAAGCGTTGTCAGGATGGTGATCGGGTGGATGAAGCTCTCGTAGAGCACCCCGAGCACGATATACATGGCGGCGATCGCCGCTGCGAGCAGGAACACCTCGTTCGACAGAGCCGACTGGAACGCCTGCGCCGCGCCTTGGAAGCTGACCGCGAAACTCGGGGGCAGATCAATCTCTTTGAGCGCCTGGCTGATCGCATCGACCGCCTCGCCGAGCGACGCCCCCGGCGCGAGGTTGAACGAGATTGTGGTCACAGGAAACTGTTTTAAGTGCGAGATCTGCAACGGCGAGGTCTTGACGGTGTAGTTGGCTACCGATCCGAGCGGCGTCTGGCCGGTGGTCGTGGCTGCCGACGGCAGGTAGATCGAATCGAGCGATTTCAGCGAGCGCGCCATCGTGGGATCGATGTCGATAATGACGCGGTATTGGTTGCTTTGGGTGAAGATGGTCGAGATGATCCGCTGGCCATAGGCGTCGTAGAGCGCATTGTCGATGATGGCGGGGGTGATGCCGAACCGCGCGGCGTTGGCGCGGTCGAGATCGACGATCACCGAGCGGCCGTCCGGCTGCAGGTCGCTCGCCACGTCGACGATCGACGGAATCCGGTTCAAGCGCTGCAGCAGCTTGGGCGTCCAGGTCTCGAGCGTCTTGAGATCCTGGTTCTCGAGGGTGAACTGATATTGGGTCGCGCTGACAGCAGTGTCGATGGACAGGTCCTGCACCGGCTGCATGAATAACGATATGCCGGGAACGTTCGCCGTTTCCCGTTGGATCCGGCGAATGATCTCACTTGCCGTCGCCTTGCGCTTCGCGTGGGGTTTCAGGTTGATGAGGAAGCGGCCCGAGTTCAGCGTGACGTTCGAGCCGTCGACGCCGATGAACGACGACAGACTTTCGACGTCCGGATCGGTCAGAATCACTTTCGCCAGCGCCTGTTGATGGTCCGCCATCTGGTCGAATGAAATCGCTTCCGCCGCCTGGGTCACGCCCTGGATGACGCCAGTGTCCTGGATCGGGAAGAAGCCCTTGGGGATCGTCATGTAGAGATAGCCGGTCAACAGGAACGTTCCGAGCGCGACCAGAAGCATAAAGCCTTGATGATCGAGCGCGACCCGCAGCGTCGCGCCATAGAACCGGGTGAGAGCCTGGAAAAACCGCCCGCCGCTCGCTGCGCCGCCACGACCGTGCGGGCGCAGAAGCTTGGCGCATAGCATCGGAACCAGGGTGAGCGAGACAACGGCCGAAAGGATGATGGCCGCGGCGAGCGTGATCGCAAATTCATGGAACAACCGCCCGACGACGTCGCCCATGAACAGAAGCGGGATCAGGACCGCGATCAAGGACACAGTGAGAGAGATGATGGTGAAGCCGATCTGCGCCGAACCCTTCATCGCCGCGTCGTAAGGACTGTCGCCTCGCTCGAGAAAGCGCGCGATGTTTTCGATCACCACGATCGCGTCATCGACGACGAAACCGGTCGCGACGGTCAGCGCCATCAGCGACAGATTGTCGAGGCTAAACCCGGCCTGATACATGATTGCGAGCGCCCCGATCAGCGATAGCGGAACCGACAGGCTCGGGATGATGGTTGCGGGTATGTTGCGCAGAAAAAGGAAGATGACCATCACGACCAGGCCGACCGCCAGCGTGAGCTCGAATTCGACATCTTCGACGGAAGCGCGGATGGTGGTAGTGCGATCGGTCAAGGGCGTCACCGTGATCGCAGCCGGCAACGAGTCGCGCAGCGTCGGCAAGAGTGCCTTGACGCTGTCGACGACCTTGATGACGTTGGCGCCCGGCTGACGCTGGATGTTGACGATCAGCGCCGGCGTCGTGTTCATCCACGCTTTCAGGCGGCCGTTCTCAGGGCCAAGTTCAACATTGGCGACATCGGACAGCCTGACCGGGGCGCCGTTGCGGTAGGCGATGACCGACTTCGCGTAATCGTTCGGGTCGCGGATCTGATCATTGGCGTTGATCGCCGAGGATTGCGCCGGTCCGTCGAAATTTCCCTTGGGGGTGTTGACGTTGAGATTGGCGATCGTTGTGCGCAGATCGTCGAGATTGACGCCCAAAGAGGAAAGGGCGAGCGGGTTGACGTGGATGCGCACGGCAGGCCGCTGTCCGCCGGAAATCGAGACCAGTCCAACGCCGGGGAGCTGTGACAGTTTCGGCACGAGCCGCGTCTCGATGATGTCTTCGACCTCGGTGAGCTTCATCGAGTCCGAAGCGACGCCAAGCGTCAGGATCGGCGCGTCGGCCGGGTTGACCTTGGCGTAGATGGGCGGCGCGGGCAGATCGGCGGGTAGAAGATTGCCGGCGGCGTTGATCGCTTGCTGGACCTCCTGCTCGGCAATGTCGAGGCCGATATCGAGGCCGAACCGCAGGGTGATGATCGAGGCGCCGGCGGAACTTTGCGACAACATCTGGCTAAAACTCGCCATCTGGCCGAATTGCCGCTCAAGCGGCGCTGTCACCGCCGAAGTCATCACCTCCGGGCTTGCGCCCGGATAGAAGGTCTGGACCTGGATCGTCGGATAGTCGACCTCAGGCAGGGCCGAGAGCGGCAGGAAACGAAAGGCCATCGCGCCGACGAGCAGAATCGCGATCATCAGAAGACTGGTCGCGACTGGCCGATCGATGAAGATGCGGGACGGGTTCACCGCTCCGCCCTGAGGAGCCGACGCGTCATCGCGCCGGACCCTGGGCCCGCGCGCCGCCCGCCGTTGGCTGTGGCGTCGCCGCGCCATGAGACGAACCGGATGGCGGGGCGCCCTGGTTGGTCGGGCTGGCCGGGGCCGGCACGGTCGACGAAGCCTCGCCTTGCGCCGGCCCCTGAGCGGCGGCGTCGGTCCCGGGCGCAGGATTGGCCTGAGCGGGCGGGGCGGAATCCTGCGCCGTCCCCGACTGGTCGTGGCGGCGGTGGTGATGCTGCCCGGCGCCCTTGGCTGACCCATCGCCGCCGGCTCCTGGAGCCGCTCCGGCTCCGGCCTGCCCGCTCTCGGCGGCGGCCTGGTCCACCACTTTGACCTTGGCGCCGTCGCGCAGCCGGTCGACCCCGTCGATCACCACCTTGTCGCCCGCGCTCAGCCCCGTGGTGATCACGGTATGCTTGCCGTCGGTCGCTCCGGTGACCACGTCGCGTTTGGAGACCGTCGCATTGTCGTTGAGGAGATAGACAAAATTACCCGACGCCCCGAGCTGAATCGCCGGGTTGGGCGCAAGCGTCACTCCGGTCATCGTATCGACGAGAAGGCTGACGTTGACGAATTGGTTCGGGAACAGGACGCCCTTGGGATTGTCGAATGTCGACCGCATCCTGATGGTGCCGGTAGTGACGTCGATCTGGCTGTCGAAAGTGGTCAGCGTCCCAGTCGCCAGTGCATGGACATTGTCCCGGTCAAGCACGGTGACCGGAAGCTTGGCGCCGGTATCGAGCCGAGCGGAAATACGCGGCAAATTGTCCTCAGGCGTAGTGAACACGACGCTGATCGGATCGATCTGGGTGATGACGACAATGCCGTTGGCGTCGGAAGGTTGCAGATAATTTCCTGGATCGACGAGTCTGAGCCCAGCTCTGCCGGTGATCGGCGAGACGATATGGGCGTAGGCGACGTTGAGCTCGGCCGTCTTGACCATCGCCTGGTCGGCCGCGATCGCTGCTTTGTCTTGGGCGACCAGCGAGATTTGGTCGGTCACTTGCTGCTGGGCGATCGAATCTTGTTTGGCGAGTTGCTGATAGCGAGCGAGGTCGCCCTGCGCCTGGCCCAAGAGCGCCTGATCCTTGGACAATTGCCCCTGCGCCTGGGCCAGCGCCGCCTCATAGGGACGCGGATCGATCTGGGCGATGAAGTCGCCCTGCTTGACTGTTTGGCCTTCGGTAAAGCCAACGGTCTGCAACATTCCGGCGATCTGGGTGCGGATGGTGACGGTTTCGAAAGGCGTCACCGTTCCCAAAGCGTCAATGGTGAGAGGCATCTCAGCGGTTATGACGGGCGCCACGCGAACGGTTTGAGGAGGCTGCGCGGGCCGTCCGCCAGAGGCCTCATCGCGGTTGGCGGATGGGGAGGCGTTCTCATACTTTTTCCACGCAAACGCCCCCGCGGCGGCCAGCGCCGCAACGATCGCAATCCACATGATCCAGTTTCGTCGTCGCCGCGGCGCGGTCTCCACGGTCGTCGGCTCCACTGGCGCCGGCGCCGAGCGCTGCGTGACTTCGTCAGGTCTAAAGGCCTCGTTCATCGCAACGCTCGCATTGTGCGCCACGCTTGGCACGAACGAATTGTTGGTTCAAATCAACCTCGCGTGCGCAGGCCGTTCCGATTTGGGTATCGTTTGCGCCGGGGTCTAGGCCGGAGGGTGTTGCATTCTCGTTACCATTGCGTCATAAGCGCGGCCGGCGGCAGCGCCGTCACGGATGCGGGTGTAGCTCAGGGGTAGAGCACAACCTTGCCAAGGTTGGGGTCGA
>CAWIKX010000009.1:0-493350 GCA_963836695.1 uncultured Alphaproteobacteria bacterium | reverse complement strand
AGATGCTGTCTGTGGTTGTCCCGCCGGCCCTGGCTGCAACAGCGCAGGGTATATACGGCGGCGTCGCGGTCGGTATGATGACCGCCGTAATGACACTGGTGTCCGGTCCACTCTACGGCGCCTTCGGCCCCCACGCGTTCTGGTTCATGGCGCTGCTTTGTGCCGCTGCGTTACCGATCGCATTCGCTATGCCCGGGATATCGGCCAATGCATCCAGGTCGAAGCCGATCTAGTCACCTCGGTAGTCGGGCGCGTGGTGGAAGGCTGCATTCCGAAGCCTGCTGCGCGTGTTGCAAGAACGTTCGCGAACGGGGACGCGGGGTTGCGAGACCAGGACAAGCGCCCCGCCGGAGCGCGGCGATTAAATCCGCCAATCGAGCGTCATCAGTTCATCGGCAAGATTTTCGGCGATCTCGGCGGGGCGTTCAGCGTCCCTATGGTGCGCATGGGCGACATTCTCGGCCTGTACAAGGCGCTTAACGAGCATGGCGCGATGACGTCAGCCGAATTAGCGGTGAAGACGAAGGTCGACGAGCGTTACGCCCGCGAATGGTTGTCGCATCAGGCGAGTTCCGGCTATGTCGACTACGACCCCGCTAGCGGCAAGTTCACCCTTCCGCCGAACAAGCGTGGTGTTCGCGAACGTCGACAGCCCCGTCTATCTGCAAGGGGCTTTCGATCTCGCGGTGGCGATGGCGGAAAACCAGCCGAAGGTAGAGGCTGCCTTTCGCTCCGGCAAAGGCGTTGGTTGGGGCGATCAGACCCAGTGCCTGTTCTGCACGGTCGGACGCTTCTTCCGGCCCGGTTACCACAACAATCTCGTCGAGTTTTGGCTGCCCGCGCTGGACGGCGTCGCCGCGAAACTTGAAAGCGGCGCGAAGCGCAATGGCGTGGCGGATCTGATGCTTGGTCCCTTTGGCCACTGAACGACGCTTTCGGAAAATCTGCGCGCCCGCGCGCGCGTCGCGCCGAGATGTAATCCTACCTGGTGTCAAGAAAAGCGCAGATTCTGTCGCGCAAGCGCCGATCCACGCCGAGCAGCACGGAGTAACCGCCAACACGAAATTCGAAGTCGCCATGGCGAGCGATTTTTCGGGGAAGGACTTAGACCTCGTGACGTGCTTCGACTGCCTACATGACATGGGCGATCCGGTCGGCGCAGCGCGGCACGTTCGCGAGACCCTGAAGCCCGATGGCTGCTGGATGATCGTCGAGCCCGCGGCCGGCGATCGATTGGAGGACAATCTCAATCCGGCGAGCAGAATCTTCTATGCCGCCTCGACCATGATCTGCATCCCGACCTCGCTCGATCAGCCGGTCGGAGCGGCGCTTGGGGCGCAGGCAGGCTACGCCAAGCTCTCGTCCGCGATCACCAAAGGCGGCTTCGGCAAGGTGCGCAAAGCGACCGAGACGCCGTTCAACATGGTGCTCGACGCGCGTCCCTGACAGTCCTGCTCGTCACCTGGCTGGCCTCAAAGGGAGCGACGCGGAGTCAATGGATCAAATGTCGCTTTGGGCGGTTCGCCGCGTCCGCTCTGCCTCAGAAACGTCTGCTATTTGCGCATTCCGGCCGGCTGAAGTCGACGTTTAGCGGTCGCAGCAGACCGCATTCGCGCACAGGACAGTTGGGCGGGAAGCGAGCCTACAGGAGGCCACGAGGGAAGGCTCGGTATCTCGCCCTGAGAGGACTGCGATCATCCGAACCCGCCACCCGGGACGGCCGGAGTGCTGAAGGGTTTCGGACGCCGGCCCTTTGCAGGCGCGCGGGGCTAGCGCGGTCGGCGTCCGAAAGCCTCGTAAGGAGGAAACCGCGGTGTCGGTTCACCTCGACAGGCTCACGGCTACTGGACCATGCTCATGTTGGAGGACCAGTAATTGCTGCGGTGTCGTGCACGCCGCGTCCTCATCACTCAAAGCGGTATCAGGTCGGTTCATTCTCCAACTCCGGTCGACGTCAATAGCCTCGGCAAACTGCCGAAATGCGCCAATTTCGGCCCGTTGTGATTCCTGGAATGAACCTGCGGACGAACCTAAAGCCGGTTCGTCGACCTCAGTCGACCCATTAGGGCCAGAAGTTCCGGCTGACTATGAGTGTTCGTCTTGACGAAGACCGCCTTAAGCTGGCTTTTCGCGGTTTCGCGGACGATGCGGAGCGCAGCCGCTGCCGCGTCAATCCCGATCCCTGATGCAATGCAGGCGGCCAATTTGGCTTCCGCGGGTGTCAATCCGAAAATTGTTGCCAGCAGCTTGGAACCGCCGAATGACGGTTTCGTCAGGTCAGTCAGAATCAGGAACGCCCGACCCTCGTTGAAGATGTCACTGCCGAGAGCGGTTACCGGCATTGCTTCCACCAGCAGCCACGGGGCGTCGGCGCGATTGATCACCACCTGGTTCAGGGATGGAGCGCTGCCGGGCGCTGTCGCCAAAATCGCCGCAACCAACTCCTCTATTCGTCGATTGCTCCTGGGATCGGTCGTCCAGAGGCGACCGCGATGCAGGTGCAAGCCCTTTTCCAGCAAATTCTCGGCCAGGCGATTTGGATTTCTGACGCTGCCACGCCAGTCGATCATCATGGCCGGGCATTTCAGTTGGTCAAAGGTCGTCAGAGCAGAAGAAATCCTTTCCATCCCGAACTTCTCCGCCAGCGCGGCGGTTCTACCGAAGCCCGGCGCCACTCGGGCAAGATATCGTCCTTCACTGTGGTTGAACCTTCCCCCGGCACGATTTCGGTAAACCGAAAGGCACCACTGACGATCGGCAATGGCGAAGGAGCCGGCAGCCCACCATTCCCGGTTTCCCGGTCCAGCAGTCTCATGGAAATAGGCCAGCGTCTTTCGGTCGTCCGCCGTCACGATCTGATCGTCGATCACATAGTTGGAAACGAACGGCAGCGCTTTCCCAGTGAACGGGCACGGGGCGTGACTTTGATTGACACACCACAGTTTGGCAAACTCGAGGTGTCCCGCCGAGACCGGCACGCAGTAGCCATTGCCGTCGATCGGCGTACGCTTGCCGTCGATCGGTGTAAATGTGCAGCTCGATACGGCTAGGGCGTCCGCAAGCTGCTGAAGCGCCGTGGACCAGAGCTCCGGCATAAGGATCGCGTCATAGCAGGCCTGTAGCGCGCCTTCGGTTCGTGCGTGCAAAGACATCGAATGGTCCGCCGCCCTTTTTATGGCGGAGATCATATCACAGCGCCTACTATGCGATAGAGCCGACATCCAACCAGCGCACGGTTGTGGCTTTTCGTGGCTGGCATCGCCACAGCGAGAAGATGGTGGCGGGTGCCGGCAACTGCCGGCGGCAGTCAGTGGTCAACTCGCGGAAGCGTGCAATCGAGCTTTCGTCTTGGGCGCCGGCTCGAAGCTGGCCGGTCTTACCAGGATTGCCCGTTCGGCGATCTCGGTCAGAAGTTTTCGGTGAATCGCCTGCTGGAAGCGTGAAATGTCGTTTGCGGCAATCGATGAACGCACCGAGACCGCCGATCACACACTCCTCGTAGTAGCGCTCCAGGAAGGTCTTCCCGAGCGATGTCATGGAATCGCCAGTGTCCCTCGCTGACCAGGTGATCGGCAACCCGTTGATGACGATGCCCTCAGAGAGAATGAGATCGCGTACCGGGGCAAGAGGGGGACCTGCGTTATTGGTCCCATTCCCGGAAACGTCAATCGCCTGACGATTACCGCGAAAGCGTCGATCGTCAAACTTCTCTAGGGCGAAGAGAAGACTCGCTGAGATTGAGGTCGCCGTGGCGGTCGCGATCGGCGCCGGGTCGAGAGACTTACCAAATGACATTGCTCTATTTGACATAGAGGCGTCGGTTGCGATCGGCTCCGTCGCGAGCGCGTCGGCGAATGCCGCAGTATCTCTTAAGGTCGTCAGAACCGTCCACGGCCTAACAATGTGATGATGGTTCGGTCCGGCCCATTCCAAATAGAGTACCGCAATTCTGCCGATCTCGCCGGACGCTATCGCTCTCGCGACACTAGGGTCGCGAAAAGTGCTGACATACCCTTTTCGTTGAAGCTGTAGCTCCTCGCCACTCATTGAATCCGATACATCAACGGCGAGGATCAGTTTCAGGTCGACATCGACCGTCGCTTCCTCCGCACCGGTAGGGATAGCCCCCAAGGGAACGATGGTCGACAAGGCGAGGGACCAGATTGTAGACCGCCAAGTCCGCATGCTTGGACTCCGAGCTGCCGAAGAAACACCCGCCCGGGTCCGTATCTCTCTCTGGATCCGGGGTTAGGTCGAACGATGTTGATGAACGATCGGCCGGTGCGCATCCCCCTCAAGGGGGACAAGCTTGCAGTTTAGTGCACCTAAGCACGTCGTGAGCAGGGTGCGACGGTCGATGTCGGAGCGCAGAATGTTTCTTTTCACTTTCAACGACTCCTGTTTCATTCGGCGCGCCTGCTTTGTGCCGATATTCTTGGAACCGTGTCTCGTCCTTTCGCGAGGGTTTAGTTCCGATGGGCAATTGCGAGTTCTTCGAGATGCCCGAGGCCCAGACCGCCAACGACGGCCTTCTGGACGGGCGCGACGTCGGCATTAATCTTGTCAACACCGAACGACGTGCCCACCACCGTCCGAGCGGCGCGACTGCCCTTCGCCTGGCCGACGAGCTTGGCGACGGCCTCGGCGACGTCATGAGGCTTCGGAGCGTCCTTACCCTGCAACATTGACGTGAAGGTCTTGTAAATCGCGTCGGGAATCTGGCCGACCTTGCCGTAGGACTTCGTGATGTCGTCGTCGGCAGGCCGCTGGATGCTCGAGTACAGGCTTGTTGGGTAAGCGCCAGGCTGAACTTCGACCACGTCTACGCCGAGTTGGGAGAGCTCCAGCCGCATGCTGTCGGTCAAAGCTTCGATCGCCATCTTGCTCGCGCCGTAGATGCCGATGAAGGGGAACGTCACCCGGCCGAGGACCGAGCCCATGTTGATAATGAGGCCTTCGCGCTCCCGACGCATCGAAGGCAGCACGGCCCGCGTAACGCGGAGGAGCCCGATGACGTTGGTGTCGAAGATCGCCTTCGCCTGATCGGTCGTAAAGGCTTCGGTCACGCCGACCGACGCAATGCCGGCGTTGTTGACCAGCACGTCGATCTTGCCGGCCTCGGCTAGGATAGAAGCAATGGCGCGATCGATCGAGCCGTCATCGGTAACGTCGAGTTCCACGACGCCGATTTTCTGGCTTCGCAGCGCCTCGGCGTGGCTGCGATTGCGCCCCGCGATGTCGCGCATCGCAGCGAACACGCGATAGCCGTCGCGCGCCAGCTTTTCCGCGGTTTCGCGGCCGAAGCCGCTCGATGTGCCGGTGATGAGAATAGTCCTGGTCATGGTTTGCCTGCGATGAGGGTTGCGGGTCAATGCGAGATGATCAGCCGGTATGGCTGGTCAGGAACTGGCGGGGTACCGCGACCGGGATGTCCGAGAGCGAACCTGAACAAACGTCGGGAGCGGCGGGTTGGGGTGATGAAGCCCTGGACGCGAGTCAGAAGGCGAATTCCAGGCTGGCGTGTGCAACCAACTTTCCCGTAGACGCAAACGAAACGAGCGTTTCCGTGAAGGCCGACGTTTTGCCAAAGCGCAAGACTTCTGCCCTTACATGATAGTCATCGTTGACGGCTGGACGCAGGAAATGAGTGTGTTGATACACGGTGCCTTTAGTGATGCGTCCCGTCGTGCCCACAGACAGCGATGCAACCGAGTCAATGGCTGCCATAATTGCCTGACCACATACCGCCCCGCGTGAAAATTTGA
This sequence comes from uncultured Alphaproteobacteria bacterium, assembly GCA_963836695.1. Classification (GTDB taxonomy): domain Bacteria; phylum Pseudomonadota; class Alphaproteobacteria; order Rhizobiales; family Beijerinckiaceae; genus Roseiarcus. Next base: position 487,585 of record CAWIKX010000009.1, on the reverse strand, counting down.
GCGCATCACTTTGCGGAAACATCGCGGACACGATGCCCGGGCAGACCTTAAACTCACGAAGGCCGAGCATTTTCACCCAAGGCGCTAAAACATATTCGTACAACTCATGAACTGTGGCATCTGTCACTGGCAAACAATGAAGCGGAACTGTCATTTCAGGCCGCCTAATTCCCAAGGCAGGATCGGACTCGTTTTGCGTTGACTGTTCGGTCACAAGAGCCTGGTTTCCCGTTAGCGTCATTGTATTCTCAGCTTCTGTAATCATTGTTCTCTCCGAGTCTCGTCAACGCGTGACTACCAGGATCGAAATCTAGGCGGCTGGACCTCAGGTGTCGTGAGGCGAGCGCGCCCAGTCGTGCGTACCAGCGCGCACCGCGTGGCGCGCCGTGGCGCTCGCACGATCTCGGCGGTGTGATTTGACGTGACGCAGAGTTGAGCGGGGCATGCCTCGGGGCCGAGCTAGGTTACGAACGGTTTGCCCGTAGCTTTGGCGCAGCCGTTACAAACCATACGATGAGGCTTGCATGATTATTTCCCCGTGGAGGTGATGATGCACCCGAACGACGGTTTTCTCAGCGCTCGAGAACGGTGGGACGCTAGAAAACGCGCAACTGATTGCGGCGGATGAAGGCCCGCCCACGAGATAGGCGGTGATGCCCTACCCGATCGAGGAGGTTGTCGGGATCGTCGGGGAAGCCGATATGCGCGAGCCGCCACGGCGCGGAAAGGGTAGAGCGCGCTTCTCATCCGTTCGCGCCCTCGCTTTAGCACCAATTGGGGCAAACGTTAGGGCAAACAGCCGCAAGCCAATAAAGTAGTACATTATTATCAATTGCTTAGACGTATTTAGTGGCGGAGGGGGCGGGATTCGAACCCGCGATACGGTTTCCCGCATACACACTTTCCAGGCGTGCGCCTTCAGCCGCTCGGCCACCCCTCCACGCGCTCATGTGGAAGAGCGCGAGCCGAGGGCGATAGCACCAGCCCCGGCGCGGGCGCAAGCAGCCGTTGCTCGCGAAGCGACCGCGTATAAACGCCAATAAGCGCTAGTAAACTGACATTATACGCTAGTAAGCGCTAGTAAAATTGCTAGCGTTTACTAGCGTTTATGCTTGCGAATCGGGACTTTTCAATAGGTTACGAGCGATTCAAATAGAGAAATTGCTTCCTTCCTGTTGGCTGCGGGCAAGCTGGCCGAGACGCATTTCCCTTCTCCCTTGCCCGGGTCCCGGGCCAAGATCTATCCGGCGACTGGGAAATATGTAACACGCGCTTCTGCTTTACGCAAGGAAATGTCGATTCCTTCGAGTCGTCCATATCCGAGGGGCAGGCTGGCGAGGCAGGGTCGGGGTGGGTTCGAAAGGTCGGAGGCTTGGCCGCAAAGGGGCAGGGCAGGAGCCCGGGCCTATTGCGAGAGCTGGGCGATCTGCGCCTCGAACCAGACAGTGTCGCGTTTCCACTGAGCGTTGTCCGGCGACAGGGCGGTCAGGCTAAGCATAATCGCGTGACCGCGCCGAAGCGCCTCCAACGCCTCGTCGCCTTTCCCCATACGTTTGAGCGCACCCCCGGTCTTCGCGTGCGACACCGCAAGATCGCGCCGCCAGCCGGCGTTGCCGGGATCGGATTGCGCCAGGCGGTCGAAGATGGCGAGGCTGTCGGAAAAGGACTTGAGCGCGCCGGCGAGGTCGCCTTGCGCCACCTGCACGTTGCCTATTCTTTCGAAGGACACCGAGAGATCGCGCTGCCAGCCGGCGTTGCCGGGATCGGAACGCGCCAGGCGGTCGGCGATCGCGAGGCTGTCGGAAAAGGACTTGAGCGCGGCGGCGAGGTCGCCTTGCGCGGCCTGCACGTCGCCGATTTTGTTATAGGAGACCGAGATATGGCGCTGCCAGGCGGCGTTGCTCGGATCAGAGGATGTCAGCGGCTCCATAATGGCAAGGCTTTGGCGATAGGAGGCCAGCGCGGCGGCGAGGTCGCCTTGCGCGAGCTGCACGTCGCCGATCCTCTCGTAGGACACCGAGAGATCGCGCCGCCAGCCGGCGTTGCCGGGATCGGATTGCGCCAGGCTTTCGGCGATCGCGAGGCCGTCGCGGTAGGAGGTCAGCGCCCCGGCGAGGTCGCCCTGCGCGACCTGCACGTTGCCCACCTTATTGTAAGACACTGAGAGATCGCGCCGCCAGCCGGCGTTGCCGGGATCGGATTTCGCCAGGCGGACTCTGATCGCGAGGCTGTCGCGGTAGGAGGTCAGCGCACAGGCGAGGTCGCCTTGCGCCACCTGCACGTCGCCCATCTTCTCGTAGGATACCGAGAGATCGCGCTGCCAGCCGGCGTTGCCGGGATCGGAACGCGCCAGGCGGTCGATGAGAGCGAACTTGGCACTGTAAGAGGTCAGCGCCCCGGAGAGGTCGCCTTGGGCGACCTGCACGTCGCCGATTTTCTCGTTACTGATGCCGAGATCATATTGCCACTGGGCGTTGCCGGGATCGGATTGCGCCAGGCGGTCGGCGATCGCGAGGCTGTCGGAAAAGGACTTCAGCGCGCCGGCGAGGTCGCCCTGCGCGACCTGCACGTCGCCAATGTTGGCGTACGACACCGAGAGATCGCGATCGTCGCCACTTCGGGTGGCGGCGTCGCGCGCGGCGGAAAAGGCCTTCGCGGCCTCAACCAGCGAGCCTCGGGTGACCCAGAGATCGCCCTGGTCGATCCAAAGCCAGACGTTGTCCGGGTCGAGGCGCGCGGCTTCGGCGAATTTGGCGCAAGCCGCGTCGTAGTTGAGTTGCAAGCGGTCGACACGCGCTTCGTCAGCAAGAAAACCGGCTTCGGTTCGACTGGCCTCCTCGCGCAAAGCGCGGGCGCGCTCACGTCCCTCATTCAACGCGCCGCGCGCGGCGTCGAAATCACCTTTGTCGATCAGCGCCGAGGCGCGGGCGCGGATGGCGGCGAATTCCGGCCGGTCGTTGCTGAGCCTTGCGAGGTCGGCGCGCAGCCGGAGCAATTCGTCGGCGGCTTTGGTGAGGCGGTCGGGAATTTCGGCTTCCGCAACCTCGGTCTCGCCGAGCCGTTTCAGCACTTCGCGGAGCGGCGCTTCGGCGACCCCCTTCGCCTCGGCAGTCGCCCTCACCAGCAGAATATTCCCGATGTCCGCAGCAACCTGGACCGCAAGCTTAGGCCAGGTCTCGAATTTCGCTACGGTGTGGTTTGCGTTCAGCGCCTGCTTCCACGCGTCCAGCAATCTCAGCTTGTCGGGATCACGCTCGACATATTTCGGCAGGATGGGGACTTCGTCATCGCGCAGATAGACAAGGCAAGGCTTCTCGAGCCGCGCGCCCTCCTCGTATTCGGCCTGCGAATAGGAGATTCCCATCTCGGGAGGCAGGCTGCCGTATTTCAGGCCGACGATGACGACGAGGAGATCGCTTCTACCGACCTCCTCAAGGCAAACGTCGATCGGCCGGCCGGGCCGGGCGCCGAAGAACTCCATCGCATTGTGACGGCTCTGGACGCGGCGAATGGCGTCGAGCACCGCTTCGCGCTCCTCAACGAGGTCGTCGAAGGTGCTGCACACGAACACAGTGAACGGCGCCGACATCGGGTTTCCCCCATGGCCTATTGAGCTGGCCGGCGCTTCCGGTTCCGGGCCATTTTGAGCGTCCTTCGAGACGCGCCTTCGGCGCTCCTCAGGACGAGGCTTGCAGCAATTTCGCCCGAGGACAACAATTGATCAAGGGCGATTGCCCGCGATGACCGATGGCCGTCATTGCGAGCGAAGCGAAGCAACCGAGGGGACATCGGCCGACCTGCGGTTCTGGACCGCCCGTTCGACAGCGCCAGCGCAGCCGCAATCAGTCCACATCCTTGCCTGCCATGCCCGCGCAAGCGGGCATCCACTAAGGTGTTGGAGTCCCGCTTGCGCGGGAATGACAGAACCGTCGAATACGAGTCGCCATTGCGGCTGGCGTCGCCCGACGCGCCTCACCCGCGTCCCGCGCCGAACAACCCGACCCGGATCGCCTTCTCGAGTTCAAGGATCACGATCAGGCCGATCGCGGCGAGCGCGGCGACGCCCATGTCCGGCCAATCGATCGGCCGCGTGTCGTAAAGGGTTTCCAGCGGCGGCATATAGGTGAACAGGATCTGCAGCACGACGACGGCGCCGATCCCGATCAGAAGCGCGCGCGTCAAGCGAATGGCGCGGAAGTCGAAGGGCGCGCTGCGGCGCAGCCGAACGCTGAAGAGGTAAGCGATTTCGAGCCCGACCATCGTGTTGACGGCGAAGGTCTGTGCATGCTCGAGCTCCTCGCCGCGCTTGAGCGCCCAGAAGAAGACCGCGAACACCGCCGCGCAGAATAACGTCGACACCAACGCCGTTCGCCAGACGAGAAGGCCCGAGAGGATCGGCGCGCGCGGATCGCGGGGCGGCCGCTCCATGATTCCGGGCTCGGCGGGGTCGAAAGCGAACACAAGCCCAAGCGTGACGCCGGTGACCATGTTGACCCATAGGATCTGCGCTGGCGTCATCGGCATGGTGACGCCAAAGAGGACGGCGGCGACGATCGCCATCGCCTGGCCGCCATTGGTCGGCAACGCCCAGCCGACGACCTTGACGAGATTGTCGTAGACGATGCGGCCCTCGCGCACGGCGGCGGCGATGGTGGCGAAATTGTCGTCGGCCAGCACCATTTCGGCTGCTTCCTTGGCGGCCTCCGTTCCCTTGCGGCCCATGGCGACCCCGACATTGGCGCGCCTGAGCGCGGGGGCGTCATTGACGCCGTCGCCCGTCATCGAGACGACGGCGCCGTCCGCCTGCAACGCCTCGACGAGCCTCAGCTTCTGCTCGGGGCTGGTGCGGGCGAAAACGGATGTCGTCGGCAGCGAGCGGCGAAGCGCGGCGTCGTCCAAGGCGTCGATGGCGTGGCCGGTGAGTGCGTCGATGACGCCCTTGCCCAAGCCGAGTTTGCGCGCGATCGCGGCGCCGGTCGAGGCGTGATCCCCGGTGATCATCTTGACGTCGATCCCCGCCGTCTTGCATTCGGCGATCGCCTGAACCGCTTCCGGCCGCGGCGGGTCGATCAAGCCAATAAGGCCGAGGAGCGTGAGCCCGCCCTCTTCGACATCGGCGAGTTCGAGGCTGTCGGCGGCCCGCGCGGGCTTCGATGCGAAGGCGATGACGCGCTGGCCCCGAGCCGCCAGCCTGTCGATTGTCGCGCGCCATCGCGGCGCGTCGACTGGCTCGTCGCCGGACCCCGCGCGCTGTGAGCCGCTGAGTTCGAGCACGCGCTCGGGCGCGCCCTTGACGGTGATGAGGCTGTCCGCCCCGGCGGGGTTCAAGGTCGCCATGAAACGATAGCGCGAGTCGAAGGGGATCTCCTTGAGCCGTGGGGACTCGCGTTTCGCGGCTTCGGGGTCCGCTCCGGCCTTGATCGCGAAGGCGATCAGCGCGCCCTCCATCGGATCGCCATCGACGATCCATTCAGCTCCGGATTGTCTCAAGGAGGCGTCGTTGCAAAGGAGAGAAGCGCGAGCAATTGCGCCAAGGTCGGGATAAGCGGCAGAGTCGATTGCAGCGCCGTCGCGGAGAAGGTCGCCACGCGGCTCGTAGCCGGTTCCGGTCGTCTCGAAGTCCGCCGATGCGGTTCTGACCGCGCCGACCGTCATCTGGTTCAAGGTGAGCGTGCCGGTCTTGTCCGAGCAGATTGTCGACACCGCGCCGAGCGTCTCGACGGCCGGAAGACTGCGAATGATCGCGTTGCGCTCAGCCATCCGCTTGACCCCGATGGCGAGGGTGATCGTCATCACCGCAGGCAGGCCCTCGGGAATCGCGGACACCGCGACCCCGACCGCGACCATGAAAGCATGCTCGATCTCATAGCCGCGCGCCATGAAAGCAAAGATGCTGACGCAGGCGGCGAGCGCCAGAATGACGATCGTCAGGCGCTGGGCGAAGACGTTCATCTGATTGATGAGCGGCGTCGTCAACGTTTCGACGCTGCCGACCATCGCGCTGATGCGGCCAAGCTCGGTTGCGGCGCCGGTCGCGACCACGAGGCCGGCGCCTTGGCCGCTCGCGACCAGCGTGCCGGAATAAGCCATCGAGGCGCGGTCGCCGAGCGCCGCCTCGGCGCCGACCGGGTCGATCGACTTGTCGGCCGCGGCCGCTTCGCCTGTCAGCACGGCCTCTTCGATCCTGAGGCCCGTGGCGCGCAAGAGCCTCAAGTCGGCCGGAATGCGGTCTCCGGCTTCCGTGAGCACCACGTCGCCGGCCACGAGGCTTTCGGCGGTAACGGTCAGCCGTCGCCCGTCACGCAGGACGGACGCCTCGCGCGTCAGCATCGCGCGAATGGCCTCGAGTGACTTTTCCGCCCTGCCTTCCTGAATGAAGCCGATTGCCGCATTGATGAGGACGACCGCGAGGATCACAATCGCGTCGAGAGCGTGACCCAGCAAGATGGTGACGACCGCCGCAGCGAGGAGGACGTAGATCAGGAGGTTATTGAACTGAGTGAGGACGCGCGCCAGCAATGAGCGCGGCTTTCTCGCCGGCAGACGGTTCGGCCCGTCCGCCGCGAGTTGCCTCGCGGCTTCGTCGGCGCTCAATCCTTGAGCCGAGGATTGGAGCTGCTCGAGCGCAGCCTCGGCGGGCTTGGCGTGCCAAGCCCGTTCACTCGTCGCGGTCAGATCCTGCATCGCTCGACGAAGTCCCTCTGCCGTTCCGCCTGGGCCCTGGTCGCTTTCGAGCGCGTCAACCTTGCCGCGCCTTGAGGCGGACAAGCTCGCCTTGATCGACGGTCCAAGTCTCGCTGAACACCCGCGTTCCGCGCAGGTCCACATAGTCCAACGTCAGCTGATCCGCGCGCAAGGCCATTTTCGCGAAGCCGTTATATCCGACGACAAGGTTTTCGTCGTTCGGGTAGAGTCGCTCGTCGACGAATTCGACCGCAAAGTCGTGCAGCGGCGTCTTCGGCGGCAGGTCGACCGGCATGCCGCCGTGACCAATGCAGCGCCCATACGCCGTGACGCCCCCTTCCATCGACACTTCTTCGTAGATCGCCAAGCGATGCTCGTGCCCCCACAGCCAGAGGACCGGACGGGAGAAGAATTCCGCCAGTTGCCGGGCCGGCTTCGGATAGCAATGATCGAAGCGCGAGACATATTGGTGATGGCTGAGGATCACGATGCCGCGTGTATCGTCGGGCTGTGGCTTGACCACCGTGCGCAGCCACTCGATGAGTTCGTCCGGCAGGGCGCAGTCGGGCTGGAGAAAATGCTCGAGGACCGGCGCGCCGACGGAATTGTAGCTCGTGTCGAGCGCGATGATCCGCCAATGGTCGTTCTCGAGACAGAAATAGCTCGCCCTCTGACCGTGCGGACTGCCGGAGAGGCCGAGCTTCGGCAAGATGTGATCGAAATAGCCGTAGCCCAGCGCATACATTTCATGGTTGCCGTTGAGCGCGAACGCGCCCTCCAAGCCTAAGGGCCATTTGCACGGCGCGAACGCATAGCGGGGATTGGGGACGCCGAGAAAGTTCGCGCCCACCTCGGCAGGGTCGCCGACGTAGTAAACGTCGCCGAGATGGATCGAATAATGGGGCCGCCACACTTGGATGCGCGCCGCCACCTCGGCGGCTTCGTCGGTGCCGGCGCCCCAATCGCCTGCGAGCGCGATGCGTATCTCGCGGGCGTCGCCGCGCAGCGCATAGACGCCATCATCTCCGTCCGCGCCGTCATAAGTCTGGAACGGATGACGGCGGCCGATGCGAAACCGCCAATATTCGGTCAGCCACTTCCAGAATCGGTGCGGGGCGAAGGCGGCAAGGCCTGGATAGACCAACCGTTGAGCGGCCTTGGCGCGCGAGCGCGGACTATGGGGCTGGGCGTGCTTCTTCTGATAGGAGACAAAGGCCGAGCGGGGCAGTTTGCGCAGATCCTGCAGGTCTCTGCGCTCCCCGCGCCGCGGTCGCTCTCCAACCGGGCGCGGCGGCTCGTTTCCGCTCGCGCGCATGGGCCCGCAATCCGCCCTTAGCCGACGACCGCAGCCATGTCCTTGTCGCCAAGCCCCTTGTCGTTCGCCCGCGCGAACGCCTTCGCTGCGCCCTCGATCATGCCGGCCGGCGTTCCCAGCGATTGAGCGAGCGACGTCGCATAGCGAGCGTCTTTCAGCATGAGATTGAGGGCGAAGTCGGTCGGCTCGAAATCCTCGGCCAGCATGCGCGGCAACTTGAGCTTAACGATCGGGCTGGCTGCGGCGCCGGCCAGGATGAGATCGGAGATTTGCCTGTCCTTGAACCCGGCCTTCTTGGCCACTGCGAGCGCCTCCGCAAGCGCGGCCAACTGACCTGCGGCGAGCTGGTTGTTGATCAGCTTCCACGTTGCGCCCGCCCCGATGGGCCCAAGCAGATCCATCTTGCTGCCAACCGCGGCCAGCGCAGGGCGCGCCGCTTCGAAAGTTTGGGGCTCGCCGCCGACAAAGAACCTGAGTTCGCCCGATTCCGCCGCCGGACGACTGCCGCCGACCGGCGCGTCGAGGAAGCCGACGCCCTTGGCTTGAGCCTGACGCGCGAGCTCGCGAATCCAGCCGGGCGTCAACGTGCTGGATTCCACTCCGATCGCGCCGCTTTTCGCCCCGGCGAGCGCGCCATCAGCGCCAAGCCAGACGGAGCGTGAGGCCTCGTCGTCCGACACCATGGCGAATATAAAATCCGCGCCTGTCGCGGCCTCGCGAGGGGTCGCCGCAACTTTGGCGCCCTTGCCGGCCAGCGCCTGCGCTTTGGCGGCCGTCCGGTTCCAGACTGAGACCTCGAAACCTTTGGCCAGCCAATTGGCGGCCATACCAGCTCCCATGATGCCAAGGCCGAGAATCGCAACGCGTTGCATGAGCATGCCTCCTTAAGAACTGAACCGATGTGAGCCGGGCAGGGACCCGGCCTATTCAAAAGCCGGGGAACGCCGACTACAGCACATGCGAGCCATCGCCGGCGCGCTTGGCGGCCTTCTGGAATTTCTTGATCACCCGGTCACGCTTGAGCTTGGAGATGTGGTCGATGAACAGAACGCCGTCGAGATGGTCGATCTCGTGCTGCAGGACGGTGGCGAGCAGGCCCTCGGCCAGGATCTCGCATTCCTTCCCGTCGCGGTCGAGCGCGCGGGCGCGCACCGACGCCGGCCGCTCGACCTCGGCGTAATATTCGGGAATCGAAAGGCAGCCCTCTTCGTAAGTCGAGCGCTCTTCGGACGACCACACGATCTCGGGATTGATGAACACCTGGGGGGCGGGCGTTTCTTCCTTTTTGGCGGTGTCGATCACCAAAAGGCGGATGGGTTCGGCGATCTGGATCGCGGCGAGCCCTACACCCGGAGCGTCGTGCATGGTTTCAATCATGTCATCGACCAGCTTGCGCAGCGGATCGTCGACGCGCTCGATGGGCTTGCTGACGAGGCGCAGTTTGGGATCGGGTAAAATGATGATCGGTTTGAGGGCCATGCGGGACATTTCGAGGGAGAAGAGGGGCGACTGTTAATCGGCTGGACAAGCCCGGTCAAACGTGTTCTTATTTTGTTCCTTATTGATTCGCTAAAGCAGGCGTCATCGCCGGGCTTGTCCCGACCATCCAAGCGGTCTGCGTGATGGAATTGTGCGGAATGGTGGCGGATTGGGTCGCGTCTCGTATTGCACGAAGTTTGTTGATCCCCGAGCCTGGCGAGAGGCTGCGACGTGGATGGCCGGGACACCCCCGGATCACAGTCCGGGGGCGGCCATGACACAGAGGGGGTCGGCGAGCCATCAATGACCTCCGGCTTGATCGCCGTCGTTGCCGGCGTTCCAATTTCTCTGACTGAGGCGCTTGGCGCGGCCTTGTTGCTGCTGGCGGTGCTTGCGGCGCTGAGCCTGATCGCTCTTTGGCGCGCCGGCGCCGCGCGACAGCGGGAGCGCGAGATTGCAGACGAACGGCAGGAGGCGATCGAGGCGCGCTTCGCTGCGCTTGCGCAATCGAGCGCGGAACTTTCCGGGCGTATTGGCGGAATGTCGGAATGGCTCGGTTCGCGACAGACAGACCTCGCGCGCGTCGTCGCCGACCGGCTCGATTCGGTCGGGGCGCGGCTCGGCGCCGGGCTTGACGCCCAAACGCAGACGACCGGCGAAAATCTCGGCAAGCTCAATGAGCGTCTCGCCGTGATTGACGCGGCGCAATCACGGCTGAGCGAGATGACGCGCGAAGTGGTGTCGCTCAAGGACATTCTCTCCAACAAGCAGTCCCGCGGCGCCTTCGGCCAAGGGAGGATGGAGGCGATCGTCCGCGACGGCTTGCCAGTCGGCGCCTACGATTTCCAGTTCACCCTCTCCAACCGAACCCGCCCCGATTGCGTCATCCGCCTACCCGGCGACGTCCGGCTGCTCGCCGTCGACGCTAAGTTTCCGCTCGAGGGCTTTACTGCGTTGCGCGCTGCGCGCGACGAGGAGACACGCAAAACGGCGCATGCGCGGGTGCGCGCCGACGTCGGCAAGCACGTCAAGGATATTGCCGAGCGCTATCTTCTGCCTGGCGAGACGCAGGATGTGGCGCTCATGTTCGTGCCTTCGGAAGCGATCTATTCCGATCTCGTCGACCACTTCGACGAACTGGTGCAGAAGGCCCATCGCGCTCGCGTCGTCATCGTCTCGCCGACCTTGATGATGATGGCGATCAGTGTGGCGCAAGCCATCCTGCGCGACGCGCGCATGCGCGACGAAGCGCATCAAATTCAGGCCGAGGTCGGCAAGCTGATGAATGACGTTCGCCTGCTTGTCGAACGCGCGGGCAAGCTCGAGACGCATTTCCGTCAGGCGCAGGAGGACCTCGCTGGCGTTGGCGCAGCGAGCGCGCGGGTGGCGCGGCGGAGCGAGCGGATCGAATCCATGGACTTTTCTCGCGAGGGGGACGCGCCAGCTCCGGACATTTTGCCCTTCGCGCGCGGAGCCGAGTAGACGGGTTCATCGGCCGCCAGGTGCAAGGCGCCGTCGGCGCACTGCCGGGAAGCTCCATGAGCGTTGTCTTGTGGAGGGTTCTCTACGACGGATTCTCGCCCCCCAGTTTCTTGAGCGGCTCCGCCGCCTGTGGGCTAGACGGGATCGGAAAGATCAGTAAGGACATGAGGATCGGCGCAATGCCGCGAATCGACGCGCGGCAGAGCTGAGCTGAGCGGGGCTTTCGGGGTGGCTGAACAATGACGGTGCGTGTCGATCGAAGAAGCGTGCTTGCGGGAATTTCGGTCCTGCTTGGAGGTTGCGCGAGCCAAGGCGGGATTCCGTTCGGATCCGGCTTCGGCAACCCCTCCGCCTATGGCCCAATCAACGACCACGGGCACGAGATCCCCGGGCTCGACATGAGCCGGATCGATCCTGGGGTGCTTCGCCGTCAAGTCGCCTTCTCCAGTCCCTATCGGCCGGGCACGATCGTCGTCATGATCGGTGAACGGCATCTCTATTTCGTCGAGCCGGGCGGCGTGGCGATGCGCTACACGGTGGGGGTTGGCCGGGAGGAGGCGCTGAACTTCCGCGGTAACGCCGTCATTGGCCGAAAGGCCGAGTGGCCGCACTGGACGCCGACCGCTGACATGATTCGCCGCATGCCGATTTATGCGCACTACACGGCCGGCCTGCCGGGCGGCATCAACAATCCGCTCGGGGCGCGCGCGCTTTACCTCTATCGTGGCAATCAGGACACCTATTTTCGCCTACACGGAACGATCGAGCCGGAGACGATCGGCCAGAAGGTGTCGAGCGGCTGCATTCGGTTGTTCAATCACGACATCATCGATCTTTATAACCGCGCGCCGGTCGGGACACGGGTCGTCGTGCTGCAGGAGGGCGAATCGATGCGCGCCGAGGCTGGGCCGGGGATGAATGGATATTACGAGCCCGGACCCCAGCCGATCGGACCCTACGCCGGCCCGCCGGGCTATTATGAAGGGCCTCCGGGTCCATACGATGGACCCTATTACGCGCCGCCCCCGTGGGCATCGGGATACTGATCCCGCGAGGGGATGCGCGACGATCTGGAAACCCGGATTTACCGCCCGCTTTCCGAAGGCGCTCTCGCTTGTCTTCGCGAAAGCGATTTGTTAGACGACCGCCTTCGCTCTGCGCCGCCTGACGCACAGCGAAAAGTGCGGCCATGGCGGAACTGGTAGACGCGCTAGCTTGAGGTGCTAGTTCTTTAACCGGAGTGGAGGTTCGAGTCCTCTTGGCCGCACCAATTTCTTTGTGAGTCGCGTTCTCTCGGTTCATTCCCGAACGGGCGTTAAGGTGAGAGGCTTCTCCTGACCTCGCCCTCGCCTGTTGAAGGGGGTGGCCGATCCGGCCTATCGTGAGAAATCCGGACCGGACCTTCGTATAGCGGAGGGGTTTTCAGGTGGCTCGCCCTCCAAACATTGACGCGCTTGACATGGCGGTGGCCGAGAACTCGCCAGTCTTTGTCGACCTTATTTCTGCGGCGTCGCCCACCATCGCCCCCAACGGGGCGATAGGAGAAAATATCGCCCGATCAGAGAATGTCTCCTTTCAACGCAATGCTGACTACACAGCGCTGCTTGGCCTACAGGAAGACTCGGCCGGGGACATCGCGGCGGCGATTAGCGCAATGCAATACGGTTTCAACCAGGAACAGGCTGACGGTTCTTTTTCCAACCCGCAGCTGGCGTCGTTGGGGGCGTACAACAACGCCTCCGCTGACGCGTTCTTCCTGCAATCCTTCGCGCAAATCTGCCTCGACGTGAAGAACAGTCCGCTTTGGTCGACCTTCAGTTCGCAGATTTTGGCTTTTCGGCCTCAATTTTCAAAGGCTATGAGCCGGCTCGCAAGCCAGGCGTCGATCCTGTCTTCGGGCGACGCTCAAATTCCAAACCACCTGCTCTTCGACGCTCTCGCGTTCGAGCTGGGCGGAGACATTCTTGGCGACAACAGCCTCAATCAGATTGGCGCCAATTTCGTCAATCAGGCCCTCGCGATGCAGTCCCCAGCGGGGTATTTCATAGAGCGTGGCGGGTGGGATTCCTCCTATAACGGTACGTCGATGCTCGACGAGGAACAGTTAATCACGTACTCGAACAACCCCGCTCAGGTCAGTCAGCTCGCGGCATCGCTCTCCAGTGCGGCCACCTGGGAGGAGACCCGGATCGCGACAAATGGCGAAGTGTCTATCGTCGGGAATACTCGCACGGGCGGCCAGGAGAATGACCTGAACGGTGCGCCCAAGACGGTCGACTATTTGGAAGTTGGCACTTCATTGCTTTATGCCGGCGCTATCCTGAACTCGGCTCAGGCGACTAGCGCTGGCAATGCTGTCGCCGCCTACGGCTTGATGCAAAATGGCGGCGTCGCGCAACCGATGCGCCCTGTTGCGCTGGTGGTTATCAGGGCGAATAGCGCAGGCATTGCAGCCGGGGATGATCGCAACGACGAATTGGCGGCCACCGGCCCAGGACAGACACTGATCAATACGGGCGGTGGCGGTGAAGACGTCTTCTACATTGGCCCTTATGCCGACACCACGATCGTCACCCCGGGAACTGGCCTTACTGAGGTTGTTACGAGTGCATCCGATTTCACGCTTCCCGCTGCTGTCGATGATCTTGTTGTGAGCGGCGGCCAAAACCATGTCATCGTTGGCAACGGCAGGAATAACTATATTGTCGGCAGCAACGCAAACGACACCATCCATGGTGGCGGCGGCGATGTTGTAATCAAAGTGGGCACGGGCGGCAATCTGCTGACGGGCGGCGGACAATATGACGTATTTGATTTTCCGTCCTTGTCGGACCACGACAACACGATTACCGATTTTCAACCCGGCCACGACGTAATCGATCTTCGCAGCATGTTTTCTACAAGCAGCTGGTCAACAAGCGCGCCAACAAACTACGTGCAACTCAGTCAGCAAGGGGCCAACGCCGTAATGTCGATCAATCCGAGCGGAATTGCTGGAGGCTCCTCTCACACCCTCGTCACACTGAATAACATTACTGCGTCAGCCTTGGTCGCGGGGACCGATTATCTTTACTAACAAGTCGGGCGCTTCGGTCCGTTCCTTTACGGCGAACATCCGAATGGAGCCCGGAAAATCATCGAAGCAACTTGATCCCGTCCGCAGGCTGTGTGCCGATCCGCTCAAGTTGCCGCATAGCTTGTCGAGCGGTCCCGACCACGAGTTGCGCCTGACGCGCGTACAGCCCTAGAACGACAAACCGAGTTATTATATAGATCTTAGCGCCTACGCTCGATAACCACCCGCCGTAGGGCGTTCGCAAGCGATCCTGGATGAGCGTATGAGGGCGCGTAGGCGCTTTGAAGAGCGCTCTTGGTTCACCGACAGGACCGGACGCTAAGGCGGGATAGGATAACGACTTTGCTCACGAAAAAGGGAAAGTACGGCCTGAAAGCCATGGTCCACCTTGCCGGACTGGAACCCGGCGAACTGGCGCAGGTTGCGGATATCGCCGAGACGAATACGATTTCGAAAAAGTTCCTGGATCATATCCTGACTGCGCTACGAAACGCGGGCCTTGTCTATTCCAAGAAGGGTAAAGGCGGAGGATACGCATTGGCGCGCCCCGCCCACGAAATTCGCGTCGGCGCGATTGTGCGCGCTCTCGATGGTCCTCTGGCGCCGCTTCCTTGCGCTTCGGTGACCGCGTTTCGGCCTTGCGACGATTGCGACGACCTTAAAACCTGCTCCGTCCGCCTCATCATGATTGAAGCGCGCAACGCCGTTGCAGGCGTGCTCGATCACTCAACGCTAGCCGAAATGCGTGCACGCTCGTCCGCGGACAATCGGCTGCTCATGTACCACATCTGAATCGAGACGCCGGCCACCGCGTCGGGGCGGTCGCCATCAAGGCGCATGCGCCCGATGCGCTCGAAGCCGCTCACGACCTTGATCGAGGAAAATCTCACGCCCTCCTTGGAGATTCCATGTTCACAACGTCCGGGAAAACGCGCCGTGTCGCCGCCGTAACTGCATTCGCGGTGACGCTCGTGGCCGTAGCGAGCCTCGCAGGAGGCGCCTTTCAGCCAGCCCACTCCGCCGATCTGACGCTCGAGGCTGCTGTCGGTAATCCAGCTCGGAGCGAGAAGTTCGTTGCCAGGGACCAGGTGCGCCATCCGGTCGATGAGCTCGCTTTCTTTGGCGTTACGCCTCAGTCGACTGTGGTCGAGATCTGGCCGGGCGGGGGCTACTGGACGGAAATTCTCGCGCCCTTTCTTCAGGACCATGGCGTTTACTATGTCGCGCTGCAGGGAAAGGGGGGAAACGAAGCTCAAGACGCTGAGGCGGACAAGCTCAACGCTCTTTTCCGCAGCAAAGTCGAGGCCGACAAGCCGACCTATGGCAAGATCACGCCGACCATGCTCGGCGTCGGACAGTTTGACGTCGCTCCGCCCGGGTCGGCCGATTTTGTCCTCTCGTTCCGCAATCTGCACAATTGGCTGAAGGATGGCTTCGCTTCGGACGCCCTCGCTGCCTTCTACCGCGCGTTGAAACCTGGGGGCGTACTGGGGCTCGAGGATCATCGCGGCCAGCGGAACGCTCCGCAAGACCCCAAAGCGGCGGACGGCTATGTTCGCCAGGACTACGCGATTGCGCTTGCCGAAAAGGCGGGCTTCGAATTCATCGGTTCCTCCGAGATCAACGCCAATCCCAAGGACACCGCCAATTGGCCGAAGGGCGTTTGGACCCTCCCTCCGACTTTTAGGCTCGGCGATGAGGACAGAGCCAAATATGCAGCGATTGGCGAAGCCGACAATTTCGTTCTCAAGTTTCGGAAACCGATGCAATAAGCCGTGAACGGACGCCGCTTCGCTTTTCGCAAGCTCACGCCGCGCGCTGTTTTCCTGGATCTCCCCCTTGTTTCCGGTCAAGGGGCCCATCCAGCTCGAGCCCGTCGGGCAGCATGATCACGGATTGAGGGCGGCGCTGGCACTCATACATTGCAAATCGGATCGCCTCGTTCCGGTTCGCGAACAAGCCGCCGCACAGGCTTTGGGCGTCCTTCACCACCCATGAGCCCGCCCGATCTTGCCCGATAAACAGACAGGAAGCGTTCGGGGCGCTCG
Source organism: uncultured Alphaproteobacteria bacterium (assembly GCA_963836695.1). Taxonomy (GTDB): domain Bacteria; phylum Pseudomonadota; class Alphaproteobacteria; order Rhizobiales; family Beijerinckiaceae; genus Roseiarcus. Next base: position 471,501 of record CAWIKX010000009.1, on the reverse strand, counting down.
CAGCTTTGACGTGTTGGCGGATCATTGACTGCGCCTCGTTCTCTCGCGAGAGGCCGGTCGGTTTTTTCCGCTGGGCCCGTCGCTTAAAATCAGACTTGGCCGTGGATCACTGGGGCAGTCGGGCCAGAAGCTCGGCCACAAGCCCGAAAGCAAGCGCGATCATCAAGAGCAAGCCGAGGCGGGTAAACATCTGCATTGGCGCCGGACAATCGCTCTCACGCTGTGGCGGATGCTCTCGTCTCTTCGCGCTCATGCGCTCCCATGACAAATTGCGCATAAAACGCGCCTCCATGTCTCAGACGGCGAAAACATGGACTTCTGGGCGTAAGCGTTCGAGAGGGAATCAGGGCCTCAAGCATAAGGAGGACGTAAGCCTCCCGCGCGGACCGGTCACGTCTTGGCGGGCCCTCGTATCTCCTGGACGGTGAAGCCTAGCTGTCCGAGCACTTTGACAGCGCCTGATTTGCCGCCTTCGAAGTCGCCGGAAGGGAGACGCTGCCCTGTTGCGAATTCATAAGCTACGCCCAAGATCGCCTTGGGCGGGTAGCGGCGGTTTTCCGAGGCGAGCTCATAGGTCGTTGTGGGAGCGAAGCCATGTTCCGAGAAGAACCGCTCCGGCCCCAGCCTGTCGTACTCCTTGATCGCCCGCAGCACATGCTCGTGACCGACGCGGTCCCAAGCCACCATCGATTCAATCTCCGATCGGTTGGCCGCGCGGGTCGTCCTGGGACGCGCCAAAGCCCTATTTGGACGGGTCCTTCGGAGTCCACAGGATCGTTGACGCATCTTTCTCGTAGGCCATGCCCTTCGGATAGGAAATCGCCTCCAACTGGAGCCCCCAGGGCGCGTTGAAATAGACAATCGACTGCCCCGCGGCTGGACCCTCGGTGATCGGAATCGGTCCCATCATCGTCTTGACATTCTTGGCGCGGAGATAATCCGCCGCGGCCTTGATGTCGTCCACGTAGAACGCGATGTGATAGCCGCCGATGTCGCTATTCTTGGGCTGCACCACCTTCTGATCCGGCGACTGATAGCTGAAGAGCTCGATGTTCGAGCCCATGCCGCAGCGCACGAGCGTGATCTGGTTGATGACCGTCTTCGGATCGACACCGAGCGCGTCCTTCATGAAAGTGCCGTTTGGTTCGGGATCGGCGATAGGTCCGAAGGACATCGCCTTCTTGCAGCCAAGCACGTCGACGAAGAAGGTAAGCGCTTCGCTCATGTCGGGGACGGTGATTCCGGTATGATCATGCCCTCGCATGCCCGGCAGTCCATCGGCGTTGGCCGCCACCGGCCCGAGCGCCACGAGAGCCGCTATTGAGCCGCACAGAATATTCTTTCGCATCTTTTCCCTCCCTGTTTTCGCCAGACTAGGCGGAGCGCGCGTGACATGCAAAGTCACACTGAATCGGCGTCGAACCCAGCGTAGCGGTCCCTGAGCCCGCTAAAGTTGGGTCGGCGCTTTTGGAAGCGCGCGCAATCCGAAGTAGAACCCGCATGCGTGAAGCGGAGCAGCGTTGTGGCAGACCGATCTCTTGTCAAAATCGACGAGCGCCAGATTCGATCGGTAATCGAATCCTGGGCTCAGGCCATGAGAGCCAAAGACGCGGCCGGAGTGGCGGCGCACTGGGCTCAGGATTTGGTCCAGTTCGACTTGGCGCCGCCCTTGTGGACCGTTGGCAACGATCCCCAGGGCCTAAAGGACTGGTTCGCCACGTGGCGAGACCAAATCGGCTTCGCGATTACGGAGCTCAACGTCACTGCCGGCGACGACGTCGCGTTTTGCTACGCTCTGATCCATCTGACTGGAAGCCGCACCGACGGTTCCCATTCCGATGTTTGGTTCCGTGAGACGTTGGGTCTGCGCAAGGTCGGCGACGTCTGGAAGATCGCCCATGGCCACGAATCCGTGCCCATGCATATGGACGGGAGCTTCAAAGCGGCGATCGATCTTAAACCCTAAATTTCAGCACGAAATCTGAAATCGCGGAAGCAGGTCGAAGAGCTGGCGTAGTTCATTGCGGCCGCGCAGCCAGCCGCGAGAGGGCGTCGTTCCAGGCGAAGTACATTCGTTCAACCGGGGTTGATCCCGCCGTCGTAAGGTTTCTAGGCAATTCGGCGTTCATGGGGCATGGCTCCTTCCCCGGCCCTTTGGAAAACCGCGGGGTATGCATGCAGGTTCCATCCTCAAGACGGGTCTGCCACCCCTCTCGGCTAGTTCGGCGAAGCGGAAGAGGGGTCTTGTCGTGCTCTGCCGATCGGGGACCTCCGAACTGGAGCAAGCTTCCGCTTGCCGCGGGGTTTTCTGTCATTCAAAATTACACCTATCGCTCCTAATGATTGCGCAGTCGCGGAGCGATGGAGACCAGGAACCACGAGATGTTAAACAAGACAATCATTGTCGGCGCCCTGGCGGGGGGGCTGTCGTGCCTCGCGCAGCAAGCGATCGCCCAGGCGCCTCGGAGGGTTCATGAGGGCGGTTGGCCCATTCAGAACGGCGTCAAGCACCAGCCGACGCGCGGCGCGGTGGGAGGAGAATTCACCCCGGGGCAAGCGAATGAGACCGACAAATTGTACGATGAACTGATGCAAAGTAACTTCAGCGCCACGCATCATCCGGGTGACGCTCGCTCGCGCTGACGGTTTCAGGCTGGCCCCTGGCAATGCGCTCGGGGAACCTCAGCGCCGGATTGCCGTTGCTTGCGACTATGCGGCGAGTGCGCAAAGCGGACCCATCTCATGCAAATTCGCGTCCTCACCTTGAATGTCTGGAACAATGAGGGCGCCCCGGAACGAACGTCGCTGATCAATCGGGAACTGAGCCGGCTCCAACCTGATCTCATTTCGTTTCAAGAGGTGGTTCGCTCTTCCGAGAAAGATCAGCTCGCGGACCTGACTGCCGGCCTCGGTTACGTGACGACGCACCAGGCCGACATGCAAGCCTACGAGCCGCCGTTCTTTGATCGGTTCGGAGGCGCTGCGATTGCGACCAAACTCCCGCACCGTCGACTCGAGGTCGTGGACTTGCGCAAGTCAGGTTCGACCGACGTGCCGTGGGCGACGATGGCGGTCTCCCTGGCGCTGCCAGGGCTTGGCGAACTGCTCTTCATCGGCGCCTCCTCCTCCTGGCGATTGAACGCCGAGGCCGCGCGGGAACGTCAGGCTCTGGAGCTCGTCGATTTGGACAGCCGGCATCGACGCGATCTGCCGACGATCATTGCCGGTGACTTCAATGCTTCCCCCGACAGCGCAAGCATTCGCTTCTTAGCCGGGCGTCAATCGTTGGACGGACGGAGTGTTCACTATCACGACGCATGGACGATTGCCGGTCAGGGACCCAGCTGGACGTGGACCGACGAGAATCCAAACGCAAAAATCGGGATTGAGCAGATCGTCGGGCAGTCTTCGCATCGCCGCCGGATCGATTACGTGTTCGTCGGAGGTTGGGACGAGCATCCGCATGCACGCGCAAATGTCCTCGAAGCGAGGCTCGCTTTTGAGCAACCGATCGATGCCGTATGGGCGAGCGATCACTTCGGCGTGCTCGTTACGCTTGACATAACGAAGAGCTAGCTCCGCGCGCGTCGCCTACGTCGTCTCAAGCCCGCGGCAGGTCGAGGCGGGAAATCTCCCCACCGATGGCGTCCGCGGCGCGGGCGTCGTTGCGCGCATGCAGGACGACCTTGTGACCTTGTTCGGCGAGAAGCCGGCCGACCATGAGGCCGAGACCGTCGGCCGAACCGGTGATGAAGACGCGCGCCATGTCATTTTCCTAACGCACTTGCTCCATGCATATAGGGTGGTTTGCGTCAGCCGACTTGTCGGCGGATGCGCATCACCGAAGTCTTCATGCACGAAAGCCGTGACTGGAAGCCGGTTCATCGCCGTACGGACATTGATGCAGAGGTGACATAATTGGCTTCGTGGCGCGCCGGGCGCCGCCCTGGCCCTCACGGCGCCACTGTCTTAGGAGATAGTCGAGGAAGCAGTTTGCCCCGGAGCCAGAAATGACCACCCATCAGCGTAATTTCCCCTCGATCGATCCGCAAAAACTCGAGCGGCTGGCTGAGACGGCGATCAAGGTTGGCTTGCAGCTTCAACCGGGACAGGACCTCTTTTTGAGCGCGCCGGTCTCGGCGTTGCCTCTGGCGCGGAAGATCGTCGCCGAGGCTTATAAGGCGGGCGCGGGGCTGGTGACGCCGATCCTCTCCGACGAGGAGATCACGCTCTCACGTTACCGCTCTGCTCGTGACGAAAGCTTCGACCGTGCGCCGGGCTGGCTCTATGAAGGCGTCGCTAAGGCTTTCGCGGCGAACACCGCGCGGCTGGCTATTGTCGGCGACGATCCGATGCTCTTGTCGCAGGAAGACCCGGCCAAGGTCGCGCGCGCCAATAAAGCGAACTCGATCGCCTACCAGCCGGCGCTTGAGAAGATCGCAGGCTTCGACATCAACTGGAACATCGTCGCCTATCCGACCGCCTCATGGGCGAAGCGGGTCTTTCCGGGCGACGAGGAGGAGGTCGCTGTCGGCAGGCTGGCGGAGGCGATCTTCTCCGCGTCTCGCGTCGACAATTCCGATCCGGTTCAAGCCTGGGCCACGCACAACGCGGCGCTCAGCCGACGCACCGCATGGCTGAACGCCAAAAAATTTCACGCCCTCCATTATTCGGGTCCGGGGACGGATCTCACGATCGGCCTCGCCGACGGTCACGACTGGCAGGGCGGCGCGGCGACGGCGAAGAACGGAATCACCTGCAATCCGAACATCCCAACCGAGGAGGTCTTCACCACGCCGCATGCGCGCCGGGTCGATGGCCATGTCTCAAGCACCAAGCCGCTCTCCTATCAGGGCACGCTCATCGACAACATCGCAATCAGATTTGAAGCGGGTCGCATTATCGAAGCGAAGGCTTCGCGCGGCGAGGATGTGTTGAGCAAAGTGCTCGACACCGACGAGGGCGCGCGCCGCCTCGGCGAGGTCGCGCTGGTGCCGCATTCCTCGCCCATCTCGAAGAGCGGGCTCCTGTTCTTCAACACTTTGTTCGACGAGAACGCCGCCTGCCACATCGCGCTCGGCCAATGCTATGCGAAGTGCTTCGTCGACGGCGCGAAGCTCAGTCCGGAGCAGATCGCAGAGCAGGGCGGCAACAAGAGCATGATCCATATCGACTGGATGATCGGCTCGGAGAAGATCGACATCGACGGCCTCCACGCGAACGGCGCGCGGACGCCGGTGTTCCGCAAGGGCGAGTGGGCGTGAAGGCTCGTTCGGATAGGCGCCCGCTCAGGACGCCAAATTCCGCCTTACCAATGTCCAGTTGAGATCAAAGACCTGTCACATTGGAGTCAGACCGGTCGTGTATCTCGTGCATCAAACAGACGCCTCTTGGAGACCTGTCGATGCACGGCTCGCCGAATCTCTATCGGGGGAACGCGCCGCTTACCCTGCGGCTCAGGATTTACGATCTTCACGCGCAGCTCGCGCCGCTTGAGCGCTATGGCGTTGGCGCCATGAGCTTCGCCATTGCGGCCGGCGTTCGCGCGCTTGTGCGCGGCTTCGGCGGCGCGCTGCGCTGCGCTTTTTGCTCCAGCTAGGATGGCGACCGCGGCTCTGAGTCTGATTGACCGGGCCTTGATCTCGTCCATATGGGATTGAGGCGGTCCGCCGTCATTTTGTCGGTCGCCTTCGAGCGCCGTATTCAGTAGCGTCTAGCGGCTGGGAGCGTTCGGCTCCCAGATTGCGCGATGGAGGCGCCTCATGCCGACGGTTACGACGAAGGACGGCCTCGAGATTTTCTACAAGGATTGGGGCCAGGGCCAACCGATCGTCTTCAGCCATGGCTGGCCGCTATCGGCGGACGATTGGGACGCGCAGATGCTGTTCTTCCTGGGGCAGGGTTATCGCGTCATCGCCCATGACCGGCGCGGCCATGGCCGGTCGACCCAGACCGGCGACGGTCACGACATGGATCATTACGCCGACGATCTGACAGCCGTAACAGACCATCTCGATCTGAAAGACGCGATCCATATCGGCCACTCGACAGGCGGGGGCGAAGTGGTGCGCTATCTGGCGCGGCGCGGAGAGAAGGGGGTAGTGAAGGCTGCGATCATCAGCGCGGTGCCGCCCTTGATGGTGAAGACCGATGCGAATCCCAATGGCCTGCCCAAGAGCGTTTTTGACGATCTGCAAAAGCAGCTCGCGGCCAACCGGTCCAAGTTCTATTACGACCTCCCGGCTGGTCCCTTCTACGGTTTCAACCGGCCGGGCGTGAAAACGATCGAGCCCGTGGTTTGGAACTGGTGGCGGCAGGGCATGATGGGCGGCGCCAAGGCGCATTACGATGGCGTCGTCGCCTTCTCCCAGACCGACTTCACCGAGGACTTGAAGAAGATCAATGTGCCCGTGCTGGTCATGCATAGCGAGGACGATCAGATCGTGCCCTATGTCGCAGCCGGTCCGCTATCGGCGAAGCTGCTCAAGCATGGGACGCTAAAAACTTACAAGGACTATCCGCACGGCATGCCGACAACCCACGCCGACACGATCAACGCGGACCTTTTGGCGTTCATCAAGAGCTGAGGCGCGCCGTCACCGCACCCGTTCGATCAGCGCTATCGCTGCGGCCGGGTTCCGCTGCTTCGCGCCGCTTATGACGTAAAGAAAAACCTCGCGGCCCGCGCCGTCGGATTTCGGCGCCGCCGCCACCGTCGAGAGATCTTCCGGAGAGCCGCCAGCCGCCCAAATCTTGGCTCGAACTCGCCCACTGATCGAGCGCGCCGGCCGAATATCCGTGCTCTTCGGTCTCCAATGTTCCCATGATGCGCGCATAGACGAACGGCGCGGTTACATCGGCGATCTGCGGGTAGTCGGAATCTCCGGCCATGACCACGGCGACCCCATGCTCGCGCGCTAGCGCGATGAAGTCGGGATGCTTGAAACTCTCGTGCCGGACCTCGACCACGTGGCGGATGGCGAGGCCATCGACCGATTTGGGCAAAAGCTTCAGGAACGCGGCGAAATCCTCAGCGTCAAAACGCTTGGTGGTGGCGAACTGCCAGTTGACCGGCCCGAGCTTTGTCTTGAGCTCCGTCACACCGGTTTTGAAGAAGCGCTCGATCAACTCGCCGGCTTCGGCGAGAACGCGCCGGTTGGTGGCGAAGCGGGGGCCCTTGACCGAGAAGATGAAATCATCCGGCGTCTCGTCCCGCCACTTGATGAAGCTCGTCGGCTTCTGCGACCCATAATAGGTGCCGTTGATCTCGATCGAGGTCAGTTTCGAGCCCGCATATTGGAGCTCTTTGGCCTGCGGCAACCCCTTGGGAAAGAACGCGCCACGCCAAGGCTCATAGGTCCAGCCGCCGACGCCGATCCTGATCTTGCCCTGAGGCGTTCCCTTTGCAGCCACGTTGAGCCCTCTACTTGCGCGCAACCGCGACTGTGCGCCCGCCTGTCAGTTCGACGAGCTCCGCAGGCGTCAGGCGAAAGACGGCATTGGGCGTGCCGGCGGCGGCCCAGATCTTATCGAAACTCAGCAGCAATTCCTCGATGAGAACGATGGGCTTGGTCTTGTGGCCGACCGGCGGCACGCCGCCGATGGCGAAGCCGGTCGAACTCGCGCACGAAATCAGCATCTGCGCGGGCGATCGGCTCGCCGATCGCGGCTGCTGCTTTCTTTTCATCGACGCGATCGACGCCGGAGGCGACGATCAAAACTGCGCGGCCGCTATTGACCCCTCGGAAGATGAGAGACTTGGCGATCTCTGCGACCTCGCAGCCAATCGCCGCCGCGGCGTCGGCGGCGGTGCGGGTGCTCGCGTCGAACTCGAGAACCTCGAACCGGTCCCCGAGCACGGCCTGAACCTTGAGTGCGGAAGCGCTTTCGGCGGGTTTCATGCGCGCAGTCCGATCGGCCGCGACCTGCGTCTATCGGTCATTTGCCCCAACGCGACGGAATTTGAAACCTGGCGGGAGTTCTCTGCTCTGTCGGCCTCTCCTCCCGCGCGACGACGAACACGCGTTCGCCGGAGACGCGAACGTCAACCTGATCGCCTTCTTTCAGGGCCAATTCCTTCACCACGGCGAGGGGAAGGCGGATGGCGAGGCTGTTGCCCCATTTCGAGACCCGCATCAGGCTCTCCTAAAGGTGAGGTGTTCCGATCAGCATTATCCGGCGAGGCGCCACGGGTCGAATCGCGTCGACATCGCCAGCGTAAGCGAAGCGATGCCGGGAACATAGGGCCTCTAGGACTCACCAGGCGGTCATGGCCCTCCAACAGACGGGCGCGTCTCTCGAGCCCTAGGCGTTTGCCATGACGACACCATCACGCCTCGGCATGCGCCCGGGCTTCGGAGTCACGAAGATCCTTCTTCGATATCTTGCCGACCGGAGTCTTGGGCAATGAGTCGCGGACTTCCATGGCGCCAATCATTTCATGCTTTCCGAGCCGGTCCTTCAGGAACGCCTTCATCTCGTCGAGCGTGAGCGGCGCCGCGCCCGCCTTCAGTTTGACAAAAGCCTTCGGCGTCTCGCCGCGATAGTCGTCCGGAATTCCAATGACGCTCACTTCCTCGACCGACGGATGCTGATAGATGGCCTCTTCGATGTTGCGCGGATAGACGTTGAACCCGCCGCACAACAGCATGTCCTTGATCCGGTCCACGATATAGACGAACCCGTCCTCGTCCATGTAGCCGACATCGCCGGTGCGGAAAAACCCGTCCGCCGTCATTGAGTTGACGCTCGCTTCGGGCTTCTTCCAATAGCCTTTCGTCACGTTCGGGCCCTTGACGCAGATTTCGCCGCGCTGGCCGAGCTTCACCTCGCGCTCGGGGTTGGCGACGTCGACGAATTTCATTTGCGTTCCGGGGTAGGGCACGCCGCAGGAGGAGGGCCGCCTCTGGCCTTCGCGGGGGGTGAACGTCCCGATCGGCGCGGTCTCGGTCATGCCCCAGCCTTCAGTCAGCTGGCGGCCGGTCACCTGCTCGAACCGCTCCTGCACCACGACCGGCAGAGGCGCCCCGCCGGAGCCGCAGAGACGCAGCGAGGAAAAATCCATGCTTTCGACGCCCGAGACGCCGAGCAAGGCGACATGCATGGTCGGCACGCCCAGATAGACGGTGATCTTCTTCTCGACGATGGCCTTGAGCGCGGCCTCGGCATCGAAGCGCGGATGAACGACAAGCTCCGCCCCCAATCGAGAGCCAAGGAGCATGACCACGGTCAACGAATAGATGTGGAACAGCGGCAGGATACATAAGAACCGCTCCTCGCCGACCCGCAGGCCATTTGCGCTGCGCGTCATCACTTCGGCGTAGAGCGATGTGGCGGCGGTCAGATTGGCATGCGTCAGCATCGCGCCCTTGGGCGAACCGGTGGTGCCGCCGGTATATTGAATGACCGCCAGTTCGTCCTCGAGCGCACCGAGCGCATGAACCTGATAGCCGCCGTCGTTATCGATCAGGTCTCGGAACGCGACATGGGCGCCGCCGCGCTTGACCTCGGCGAGCATTCCGCCTGCCTTCATCTGCGCCTTGACCGGCTCGGGCGCGGGCGTCATCTCCGCGAATTCGCCGACAACCAATGTCTTAAGCCGCGTCGAAGCGAGGAGCTTCTCCGCTTGCGGATAGAGCGAGGCAAGGTCGAGCGTCACGAGGATGTCGGTCTCGCTGTCATCGATTTTCGATTGCAGCGTCGGCAGCGCGTCGAGGGGCGAGTAGTTGACCACGACGCCCCCCGCCTTGATGACGCCGAAGAAGGCGATGACGTAGTGAGGCGTGTTGGGAAGGTAGAGCCCGACATGAACGCCGGGCTTGACGCCGAGCTTTTGGAATCCGGCGGCGGCGCGGTTCGCGAGCGCGTCAAGCTCCGCATAGGTCATGCGCTTATTCATGAAGTCGAGCGCCGGCTTTGAGCCAAACCGTTCAGCCGCCTTTTCCAGCACGCTTTGCACAGAGGAGAGCTCGAGCGGCGCGTCCCAGCGCACGTTGACCGGATAGGACTTCACCCATGGTGAAATCGTCATCGCCTTATCCTTGGGCCTCCGCACGGGGTCCCTTGTCCGGCAAAGACGCCGGCGAGGGATTAACGTTCAGTTGGCGCGTTCTCTGGCGAACCGTCAAGCGGGCAGGGAGCGATCGTTGCGCGCCCGGGCCGAGGAGCGCAGGATGACCTCAAGCAGCGGCGCGATTTAAACCGCCGCCGGCCTGGAGGTCTTGAGCGATGGCGGACGGAAACAAACGTCCTGTTTGCGCGGTGGTGGGGGTCGGCCCGGGCAATGGCGAGGCGATAGCGCGGCGTTTCGCCGCGGACGGCTACGCGGTTGCGCTGATGGCGCGAGGAGCAGAGCTCACGGCCGAGCTCGCCGCAGAACTGCCAGGCGCCGAGGCCTACGCCTGCGACGTCACGGAGGCGGCCTCCGTCGGGCGGGCGTTCGCCGCCATTCGCTCCGATCTCGGCGACGTCGACGCCCTCATCTATAATGCCGGCTCCGGCGTCTGGGGCAATGTCGAGGAAATCAAGGCGGAGGATCTGGAGCGCTCCTGGCGCGTCAACACGCTCGGGCTATTTCTGAGCGGCCGCGAGGCCATTCCCGCCATGCGCCGAAGAGGACAGGGGGCGATCATTGTCGTCGGCGCGACGGCCTCGCGGCGAGGCGCAGCTGGCGCGGCGGCCTTCGCGCAAAGCAAGATGGCGCAGCGCGCGCTTACCGAATCCATGGCTCGTCATCTCTGGCCGGCGGGCGTCCACGTTGCGCTGATCGTCGTCGATGGCGTGGTCGGCGGCCCGGTGACGCGGACGCGGTTCACCGATCGCACGGACGACTTCTTCATCGATCCAGCAGGGGTCGCGGCGATCGCCGCCGACCTCGTCAAACAGGACCGCGCGGCCTGGAGCTTCGAAGTCGAAGCGCGACCGTTCAAAGAGAAGTGGTGAGCGCTCCCGCGCTCACCCCTCCGCGCTGAGACCGAACACTGCGAACAGCTCGGCCGGATCGCTCCAAAGGTTCTCCACGCGCCAGCCGCATCGTTGCGCGGCGAAGGCGAAGCCAGCGGCGTCGAACTTCCGGCACGTCTCCGTATGGATGGTCTCGCCTTCCGCAAACGCGAAGCTGGACCCGGCTGCCGACACAAGTTGAGGCCTCAAGCTCACGAGATGCATCTCGATTGCGGATTCGCGCTCGTTCCATCGGGCCTCGTGCGCGAAGGCGTCGAGCGCAAAAGTGCCCCTAAGTTCCCGATTGATGCGGGCGAGAAGGTTGAGGTTGAATTCCGCGGTGACGCCCCGCTTGTCGTCGTAGGCGGCGATCAAGGTGTCGACGTCCTTGCGCAGGTCGACTCCGATAATCGCCTTCCCGCGCGCGCCGACGTTCGCGCGCATCCGGCGAAGCAGGGCGGCGGCGTCGGATGGGCCAAGATTGCCAAGCGTCGAGCCGGGGAAAAAGGCTGCGCGGGGCCGGGCGGGAATGTCGGCGGGAACCTCGAAGTCTAAAGTGAAATCGGTGATGATGGGCCGGACGGGCAGGTCAGGAAATTGATCGCGAAAGCGCTCGATCGTCTCGGCGAGAAAATCCGCCGCGATATCGATTGGCGCGTACAGCCGTGGCGCGTGAAGCGCGTCGATGAGGATCTCCGACTTGATCGCGGCTCCCGCGCCATATTCGAGCAACACGGCGCCTTCGCCGCAGAGAGCCGACATCTCCTCGGCATGACGGCGAAGAATAGCCGTCTCGGTCCGCGTCAAATAATATTCATCGAGTTGGGTGATCTCCTCGAACAGCTCCGAACCGCGCTGGTCGTAGAGCCATCGGCTCGGCAGCGTCTTCTGTCGTTGCGATAGGCCAGCCAGCACGTCGGCGCGAAACGCTTCGTGCTGGCTGAGTTTCGATTCGACGAGGTCGAGCATGTCAAAGGTCTCCCGCGAGTCTCAGCCCGGAGAATTGCCACCGCGCGTCGGGCGGGAAGAAATTCCGGTAACTGGCCCGCATATGGCTGAGCGGCGTCACGCAGGAGCCGCCGCGCAACACGAACTGCCCGCACATGAACTTGCCGTTGTATTCGCCAACCGCGCCTTCGGCCGGATGAAATCGCGGATAGGGCGCAAAGGCGCTCCGCGTCCATTCCCACACATCGCCATAGATCTGACGCAGGCCGGCTTGCCCGGCTGTTGCGGGCGCGGGCCGCAGGCGCCCTGAACTCGACGAAGTTCCCGCGCAGCGGCTCGCCAAGCGCGGCGTGCTCCCACTCGAATTCGGTTGGCAATCTGCGCCCGGCCCAGGTCGCGAACGCGTCCGCCTCGAAATAACTCACATGCGTGACTGGCGCAGCGGGGTCAACAGGCTGCGCGCCGCGCAGCGTCATCGACCAATAATCGCCGTCGCGCGCCTCCCAATAGAGTGGGGCGCTCCATCCTTCCGACTGCACCGTCGTCCAGCCGGCCGAGAGCCAGAGCAGGGGAGTGCGATAGCCGCCGTCGGCGATGAACTCCATCCATTCCGCATTGGTGACCAGCCGGTCGGCGAGCTCGTAAGGCTCGATGAGCGCGCGATGCCTCGGGCCCTCGCAATCGAACGCGAAGCCTTGGCCGTCATGCCCCACTTCGACTAGGCCGCCATCAAGCTTGCGATAGGAAGGCGGGGAATCGTCGGTCCTGCCGACCGCGAGGGGGCCTGGATCCTTATACGCAGGATGCAGAGGGTTCTGGGCAAACAAGTGAAGGACGTCGGTGAGCAGCAGCTCTTGATGCTGCTGTTCATGGTTGCAGCCAAGTTCAATCAGCGCGGCCACGGCGGGCGACAGACCATCCTCAGTGAGCGAGGCCATCGCGCGGTCCACATGGTCGCGATAGGCAAAGACTCTCTCGAGCGTCGGGCGGGTGATCATGCCGCGTCTCGGACGCGGCTGACGCGCGCCTATGCTTTCGTAATACGAATTGAACAGGAAATTGAACTCAGAATCGAACACGCGGTAGCCGCGCAGATTCTGTTCGAGGATCATTCTCTCGAAGAACCAAGTCGTATGCGCGAGATGCCATTTCGCCGGGCTGGCGTCTGGCATCGACTGCACGGTCGCGTCGGCGTCGGAGAGAGGGGCGCCGAGACGCGCGCTTGCCTCGCGAAGCGAATTATAGAGCGTAAGCAGATCGGCGTTTCGCTCTCGCAGTCGATTGTGCTTCGTGACACGCATGCCGTCGCTCCGTTACAAGGGCGCTTACGCTCGCGGGAAGGCGAGATATGGGAAGTTTTTCGCTGTTCGCGAGAGGGGGCGGCGAATAAGTCGCGAGTTGGGACGGCGAATAGGCTTTGTTCCGTTCGCGCAGAAAATACGCCGGTGCTGCGCGCTCCTCGACGCGTCGCCGGCCACTTCATTTTTCCTGAAATCCCTCACTTTCGGGGGCGATTTCACACAGTCCCGGCCGTCTATATGTGATCAGCGCTCTCATGGGGCCGGTAACCAGCAACCGGCGCCATTGTTCCCTCGCGACACTAAGGCGGAGCCCGCGCCGCGCGACGTCGCAAACAGCGTGGCTTGCTGGGCGTTTCTCCGCTAACAGCGAGACGGGCTGCGAACGAACATTAATTTTTGAGCGGAATAGAAACGGTGAACTGGTATTTATACTTATTCACCGGGTGATTATACCGCGTCTGTTTGGAATCATTCTATTTTTGAAAATGCTCCAATGAGACTGCAGCCGGATTGACTCGCCTCGGCAAAATCGTCGACGGCTAATGGGCCGACTCCGGCGGGACGCAGATCGTTCAATTCGTACAAGGAGTTGCGACGTTGTTGCAGCCTGCCGCCTACGCTGTTGTTGTCGCAGCAATTCTCTCCGGATCTTTGCGACAAGCGCCACCCAATGATGGCATTAGAGTCGAGTTAGCATCAAGTATAAGTCTGTAATTATACCTATTTTTGTTCCTCTGTCTGCCAATTTTAGAATGATTACATTCTCGCGATTATAATAATAACAATTTGTAATCATTATGATTTACACCTAGTTACGTTGACAATACTTAGAGAGATGACGGACTTCTGAGGCGTTCTGCTTCGGGGGTTCAAGGTTGTTCAATTCGCGCATCGGTTACTGTCCACTATTGCGCGTCGCGCTTACGGCCGCGGCGACTGTCGCAGGAAGTTCGCTTGCGCAAGCGGGCGCATCGGATTTTGACGTTGCAAGTTTGCTCGGCCAGGCCGCGTCGGCCGATCTCTCGTCGCTCGACCCGCGCTTTCGCGCTCAGGTGCCCGAGCAGCCGGGCCAGGAAGCGCAAAACGCGCAGGCGCCGCCGGCCAGACAGGCGTCGTTCGGGGTGCTGAGCGGCGCCTGGGACAGCAAGAATTTTCTCGGCGAAATCGGCGGCCTTCGCACAATTCTCAATTCGGCGGGCATCTCGCTCAACATCACCGAGAATGCCGAATTGTTCGGCAATGTGACCGGCGGCGCCCGCCAAGGGTGGGAGGGCAACGGCCTCACCACGATGACGCTGCAACTCGACACCAAGAAGGCGTTCGGCTTCGACGGCGGCACGTTCAACGTCAGCGGCCTTCACATCTGGGGCGGCAATCTGACCGAGACGAATCTCCCGGCCCTGCAGACCTTGACCGGCATCGAGGCCGATCGGTCGCTGCGGCTCTGGGAGCTCTGGTACGATCAGAAATTCGGGGAGAAGTTCGATGTGAAGCTCGGCGCGCAGAGCGTCGACCAGGAGTTCATGACGAGCGTGAGCGCTGGCCTTTTCCTCAATTCCGCGATGGGCTGGGGAGAGCTGCCGGCGGCCAATCTGCCCGGCGGCGGCCCCGCCTATCCGCTCGCGAGCTTAGGGATTCGCGGCCAGTACCAGATCACCGACGCCGTGACGGTTCTCGGCGGCGTGTTCAGCGGCAGCCCGCTCCCCGCGGGCTCCGACGGCAGTCAGCTCAGCAACCCGAGCGGCATCGCCTTGCCGCTGAACACCGGTATGTTTGGCATCGCCGAGCTTCAATATACCCTCAACGGTGGCGTCGGCGCGGACAAGCCCGATCCGCACGGTCCGCTGCCGGGCACCTACAAGATCGGCGGCTGGTACAACACCGAGTCGTTCGACGATCTCGCATACGACAATTTTGGCGTGCCGCTGCCGAGCCCGTTGAGCGATGGCGCGCCCGCTGCGCATCACGGCAATTATTCGGTCTACGCGCTCGCCGACCAGACGATCTGGCGCGCCGCCGACGGCGGCCGCAGCGTTACCGCCTTCTTAAGGCCGATGTTCACGACCTTCCAGGACAGGAGCCTCGTCAATTTCAGCATCAATGGCGGCGTGACGCTGCATCAGCCCTTCGCCGGGCGCGACAATGACGTGTTCGGCCTTGGTTTCGGGGTTGCGCAAGTCAGCAGCGGTGCGTCCAATTTCGACCGGTATATGCAGTTCTACCAGCCTTCGATCTATACCCCCATTCAGGGCGCGGAGACGTTCCTCGAGGCAACCTATCAGGCGCAGATCCTGCCCTCGGTCGTCGTTCAGCCTGACATTCAGTATTTCATCAATCCGGGCGGCGGAATCGCAAACCCGAACCAGCCTTGGCAGAGGGTCAAGAACGAACTCGTGCTCGGCATCAGAACGAACATCACGTTCTAAAGGCGCGCGGGAGAGCAAAGTTGCGGCCGAAGGGTGAGGCTCCGCGTGTCACGCCGAGCGGCGGCTATGGCACGTCGACGCGCTTGATTGTCGTCGAACCGGTGATCCCAATCCACCTTGAAGCCGAGAAACCCCTGATAGAACTCGCCCGCCTTGGCGACGTCGAAGATGCGCAGGATCAGGACGACGGGCCGAGCTCAAGGGGATTCACACGCCGTATCAATTCCGTGCTCATGACGCTTATGGCTCCCTGCAAATCGGCGGGGCTTGAGGCGGCGGAGCGGGATGCTCCGCCCGATAGCGGGCAATGAGCGGTTCGAGCCTCTCCTTCGGCCAGAATCTCGGCGCGCCGATGTCTTTCAGGCACGCGGCGTTCCAATAGAGCCCGGCGCGCGCCGGCGACGGGCCACCCTCAACCGCCCGCGCGATCGCCTCGATGTCGCGGGACTCCGGATAGATGTAGAGCGTCGTCCGATCGTTCCTCACCATCGCCATGATGGCCTCGGCGTCCGAGGCCGACCAGCTTGTGCAGCCGTCACTGCGCCCGGCCGCGTAATTCACAAGCTTGCCGAAAGGAACGTAGCCGTCCGGGTCGGCGTGAGGACTGCTCGGATCTCTTCGGCGGCAAACTCCCCTAAGCAGGACCGCCGGATGTCCGCCGATCGCGCGCTCTCTCGCGTTCGCGGCCTCGCCTTCGCCATCGAACTTCAGAAACGCGCGCGTGAACGTCGCGTCTCCTCCGCTCGCGGCGCGATAATAGCCCTTGAAGGACGCGGTGGTCTCACCCGTCACATAGGCGCCGCCCGCCGTCAGATCGGAATCCATCGCGTTGCCGAAGTTCTTCACGCACCGCCGGCCGTTGGCGAAATCCGCGACTCCGTCCAGGTCCCGCCCGCCGCCATGGCCGGCGGAGATCGCGCGAAACGACTGCTGGGCTTCACAGATGATGTAGAACCGCCGCCCCAACCCGCCGCCGCCGAGGTCGTGAGGACGCGTCGCGTCGAACGCGAAGTAGCAGGGATTGTGGACGCCCTCGCGGTGGTAGAGCGCGCGCGCTCTCATGAGCACGACCGGGGCGATCTGACCCTCGCCTTCACCAACGTGGGCCTCGAGCCAGGCCGGAACGCTCGGCTCTCCCGCCCCAGGAGACGGGTTTGCGCAGGCGAGCGCGATCAGGACGCCGAGGCCGACACGTTCAAGAAGGCTGAACCCGAGCCGCAATGACCCTGTCTCCTCTATGCGTGCGGCCTTGGCCGAATGCCCTGGCGCCGGGACGCTTTGCCCGATTTGCGACGACGTTGAGGTCGCCATTGTGGATCGGGCGGATGATCGCGACTTTAACAGCTTATGCGCATGTCAGGGCAGGCAGGTGCGCCTCGCGGCCGACCGACGCGCCATGATTGTCGAGCGCGGTTTGGCTGGCAATGAAGCCGATGCGAGCGGGGCGGACTTCGAGTGCTTGAGTGGAAGCGCGCCTGACGCCCGATCAGGTCGTGCGCAAGCGATAGGCGGCCAGCCCCAAGCTGGCGAAGCCGAGAAGCATCATTGTCCATGTCGAGGGTTCTGGGACGGGCGGCCCAACGCCAAAACTCCATCCCACCACCTGCCCGGTACCGTTGACGCCATTGGCGAAGCTACCCGCAAACCCCGGAAGAGTTCCCAGATCGACGATGCTGCCGCCATTCCACTCGGTGGCGTAAAAGTTCAAGCCAGAGCTGTATCCCACGACCCAGCCCGAGTTGTTGATGCTCACTGCCGTGCCAATGGAGTTTGGCAGGCTTCCCAAGCTAATCACGCTACCCGCACTCCACTCGACTGCACCGTCTTCAAAAGCCCATCCCACCGCCTGGCCGGCGTCGTTGATGCTGCTGGCAACACTATCCGTAAAGCCTGCCAAACCGCCCAGGTTTACGGTACCTTCTCCGGTCCACTCGATGGCGTATTGTAGCCGCCAACAACGCTGACCCCAACCACCTGCCCGGAATTGTTGACGCCGAGGGCGACGTTCTTCGTGGAGCCCGGCAACCCTTCGAGATCAATGACGCTGCTGCCGCTCCACTCGGTGGCGTATGCGACTCCCCCGACCACGCTGTATCCCACAATCTGCCCGACGTCGTTCACGCCAGAGGCGCTGCTTTCCGTGTAGCCCGGCAGACCACCTAGGTTGATGACGCTGCCGCCGCTCCACTCCGTGGCGATACCGACACCCCCGACTACGCTGGCTCCCACAATCTGCCCGACGTTGCTGATGCTGTTGGCCCCGCTTTCCGTGTAGCCCGGCAGGCCGCCCAGGTTGATGGCGTTGCCCCCGCTCCATTCGGTGGCGTAAGCAGCGCCACCGACTAAACTTCTCCCACCACCTGCCCGCCGTTGTTGATCACAAAGGCGTAGCTTGCCACATTCCCAGGCAGGCCCCCCAAATTGATGACGCTCCCGCCGTTCCACTCCGTGGCGCAGACTAGACCTGGGTCGCATTGAGCGTATGCCGAACTCGCCGTTCCGCCCAGCCCATAGACTGCGGCGAAAATGCCGAGCCCAAACGACTTCCAGTACACCATGAGACGTCCCCCTTGAACGATGGCGCTGAAACTCGCGCCCTCCACCAGCCCTCGACCGCAGCGAACGCCCAATCCGCCGCCACGCTCGCGCCGCCCGACCTTATCGCGCCTCCGTGATGGTTTTCATGTTTCCCGGCGCGATCGCCCACACGATTTCGTGATCGCCGCCGCCGGCTTTGGCTCTCGCCCGATCAAGTCGCGCGCAAGCGATAGCCGACAAGTCCCAAGCCGGCGAAGCCGAGGAGAGCATCATCGCCCAGGTCGAGGGCTCGGGGACGCTGGGCGGGAACCCGCTGCTCTCTCCCGCGATCTGCCCAGCGTCGTTGATGTCGTTGGCGGCGCTAAGCGTAAAGCCGGGCAGGCCCCCTAGATTGATGACGGTCCCGCCGCTCCATTCGGTGGCGTAAGTGACGCTGTCGACAACGCTGAATCCGACTACCTGTCCGGAATCGTTGATGCTCACGGCTTCGCTAAAGCTGGAGTCCTGCAGACCTCCCAAGTCGATAACGCGGCCTCCGCTCCACTCCGCTGCGTGACCGCCGCTCTCTCCCACCGCCACCCCAGCATTGTTGATGCTGGCGGCGACGCTGCCGGTGGCGCCGGGCAGGTCTTCTAGTGTGATGAGATTGCCGCCGCTCCACTCAACGGCGTACTCGGTCGCGCCGACAACGCTCGATCCCACGATCTGTCCCGAATGGTTGATGCCGTCGGCGACGCTGGACACGGCCCCCGGCAGGCCGCCCAGATTGATGGCATTGCCGCCGCTCCACTCGACGGCATATTGCGTCGCGCCGACAAAACTTCTTCCCACAACCTGCCCGGAATCGTTGATGTCGGTGGCGGCGTTAAAGACGGATCCCGGCAAGCCTCCGAGGTCGATGATGCCGCCGCCGCTCCATTCCGTTGCTTGAGAAAGACCGTTAGCGGGATAGCTGACCCCTACCATCTGCCCCGCGTTGTTGATGCTGCTGGCAAAGCTATCGACGAAGCCTGGGAGGCCGCCCAGATTGATAATCCGGCCGTCGCGCCACTCGACGGCGTCCTCAAAGTCGGCGCCCGCGCTCGACCCTACCGCCTGCCCGAAATCGTTGACGCCGTTGGCAATGCTATATGTGGCGCCCGGCAAGCCTCCCAGGTTGACGAATCCGCCGCCGCTCCACTCGGTCGCGTGTTGGGCGGATTGGGAGCCTGCGCCGCGCCGGCGCTCTCACCCAAAAGACAGAGCGCAGCGAAAATGGCGAGTGAAAATGACTTCCAGTACGACATGCGTCCCCCTGATGAGCATGGGCTTGAGTTCGCGCCGGCGACGACGGTGCGTCTAGACGGAGCGGCCGAACAGCCCGCGCGCTAGCGCAATCCTGAGCTTATCGCGCCTCTTCGATGGTTTTCATGTTTGCACGCGAAACCGCCCGCACGATTTCGCGAATTGGCGCCGCCGGCTTTAGTTGGCGTCCGAGCGCAAGCGATAGCCGGCGAGCCCCAAGCCGGCGAAGCCGATGAGCAGCATCGCCCAGGTGGAGGGTTCGGGCACACTGTGCACCGGGCCGCCCGATCCCACAACCTGCCCGGCGTCGTTGACATCCCTGGCTTGGCTGAACGCATACCCAGGTAGGCCTCCAAGGTCGATGATGCGGAGGCCATCGCTGTCGCTCCATTCGGTGGCGTCCTCGAAGCTGATTCCAATGCTGTACCCTACCACCAGGCCGCCGTCGTTGATGCCAAAGGCCTCGCTAGAATCAGAACCCGCCAAGCCGCCTAGGTTGATGGTGCTGCCGCTGGTCCACTCAATGGCGTCGAAACCATCTTGTCCCACTGCCTGCCCGGCGTCGTTGATGCTGTTGGCAATTCCTGATCCCAGGGTGATGCCGCTGCCACCACTCCATTCGGTCGCATTAATTTGATGGCCACCGCTGAGGGTGAGAGCTCCCACCACCTGTCCGGCGTCATTGATGCTGTTGGCACTGTTAGGATATAAGTTCGGCAGGCCTCCCAGGTTGATAACACCGTCGCCACTCCACTCGGTGGCGTAAAAGGCGTTGATGCCGATACGGCTAATACCCACCACCTGACCCGCGTTGTTGATGCTCAAGGCAGTGCTTTCTGTGGCGCCCGGCAGATTGGGCAGATAGACGACGCTGCCGCCGCTCCACTCGGCGGCAGTCCCGAGGCCACCGACCTCGATGTCTCCAACTACCTGCCCAGCGTGGTTGATGCCATTGGCAACGCTTCGTGTGAAGGGCGCTAGATCGACGATGCTGCCACCGCTCCACTCGACGGCGCTATTGCCGCTTTCTCCTACTGCCTGTCCTGCGTCGTTGATGGCGAATGCCGTACTCTCGGTAGCGCCCGGCAGGGCTCCCAAGTTGATGACGTTGCCATCACTCCACTCGGTCGCGCATGGGTTGCACTCGGCCTGCGCCGAACCGGCGCCAGCTCCCAGCAAACAGAGCGCGGCGAGCGCTAGTCCGAACGACTTCCAGTACGCCATGAGACACCCCCCTTTGAACGACGGCGCTGAGTTCTCGCCGTCCGCCAGCCCTGCGCCACAGCGAACGCCCAACCCGCGCCGCGCACGCGACCTTATCGCGCCTCCGTGATGGTGTTCATCTTTCCCGTGCGAGCCCACACGATTTCGTGATCGCCGTCAGCTTGGGGCCGCCGCCCGATCAGGCCGAGCGCAAGCGATAGCCGGCGAGCTCGCGAACCGAAAGTGAACCACGGTGGATGCGTGACAGCCAGCGCGCTGTTAGGCTTCGAGCAGCGTCCTGGCGTCTCGTAGGTCTGGCCGATTGAATCCCTCGGTGAACCAGCCGTACGTTCCACCGAGCATCCGCTTCGCTTCGATAGTCCTGCCCTGTTTAATCCAAAGCCGCGCTCGGCTTGTCGCCGCACGCAATTCAAGTGACTTAGCCGCCTGACCCGACGCCACCTGAAAGGCCCGGTCGAAGTAAGTTTCAGCAATTTTTTCTCTGTCGAACTGCGAGCCTTCAGCCGGAGACTGTAGCGTCAATTCCCCCTTGACCCGATAAAGCTCCGCTTCCCACCAGCATTCGCCACTGGCTCGGACTGCGACTTCTGCCTCGTCCAACAGTCGAAACGCTTCCGCTTTCTCTCCCCGGGCTCCGAATACATCCGCCAGCAACGCCAGATAGTAGGGTCGCAGGATTCCGGCTCCGGTCTGTTCGTAGCCTGCGAGCGCCTGGCGCATCTGGGATATGCCCTCGTGAGCCTCATTTACATTGGTCAACGCCCAGCCATGCAGGATCATTCCCGTCAGCAGCCAGAACACGAAGTCATGCTTCGTAGAGATCGCAATGGCTTTTTCCGCGTGCATCCGAGCAGCCTCGCTGTCGCCGCGTAACTGGTCGACCCAAGCGGAAAAATCGAGGGCGGCTGCCAGACTGTACGGGTGGTTGAGCCGTTCGGCCAGCGCCACGGCCTCTTCGTTCAACCGGCTGGCTTGATCCGGATACCCAAGAAACCACAGGGAAAACGCCGCCTGAGAGCGACAAACGACGCCGGAATCCTGACCGTAGGCGAATGCCGTCGAGGCATGCCGCTCGGGATTGTGGATGGCGATGGCCTTCTCGAGCTCTCGCAACGCATCGGCATGCTGTCCGAGCGCCGACAAGGTGACCCCTGCAGCGTGGTGGGCCAGCATCAGAAGATCCGGATCCTCAGCGGCGTGGCCCATGTCCCGGCATTGCTCGGCGAGCTGCTGGGCCGTCCTGTGCTCGGCCCGCGCGGTATAGAAGACCCACAGTCCCCACCGAACAGGAAAAAGCTGTGGCGCCTCGCCTGCTAGCGTACAGATTTCGCGAGCTCGCGCATACACCGTTCCCACCTCTGGAGAAGCGAATCCTTTGGTCGCGATGAGAGGTGTGCCAATCGCAAGCTGGAGCGCAAGCTCTTGTTGGAGGCGGTCGGGCCCCTCCGGCAAGGTGTTGAGCAGTTCCTGCGCCTTGGTGAGGTGGGCGATCGCTTCCGGGTTCGCCGACCGCCGCATCGACTTCTCGGCTGCCGCCTTGAGATAAGGGATTGCGACTTCTCGAAGATCCGCGCTGGCGTAGTGGTGTGCGAGGATCTCGGGCTGGGTCTCTGCGACGTCCGAGTATAGCTCCCTCAGCGTATCGGCGATCTTGCGGTGGTAATGTTGCCTTCGGCTCCGAACCAATGACTGGTACGCCGCATCCTGAATCAGCGCGTGCTTGAATCGGTAGCTTATCGAGGCTGAATCTCCCTGCTCGAACAGCAGCTCCGCATCGACAAGCTTCTTCAACTCCGCGCCCAGTCGCTCATCACCGATCGGCGCAACATCGCTGAGCAGCCGTGCCGAAAATTCGCTCCCAATGACAGACGCGATCTGCGCGACCTCCTTAGCTTCACCCATACGATCGAGCCGGGCTGTCAACATGTCTCGCAATGTCGCCGGTATCTCGCGCCCGGCGGGACCTGAGCCCGCCCGCTCGACCAGAACCTTGGTCAGCTCCTCGATGAACAGCGGAATGCCATCGGTCCGTGCGATGATCTGGTCGACAGTCGCCCCTGGGAGTGCCTTGTCGCGCGTAAGATTAGCGATCAGTTCGGCGCTTTGTTCCCTTGGCAAGCGATCAAGGTTGATCTGGGTCACATGGGGTCGACCGAGCCACGGCGCCGTGAACTCGGGGCGGAACGTCACCACGAGAAGGAGCGGAAGTTCGGGCGCGCGGTCGACCGCTAGGCTCAGAAGCTCGAGCGATGTCGCATCAATCCAGTGAATGTCCTCGAATACCAGGAGGATCGGCTGACGCGCCAGTCCTTCAAACTGCGCCACCAACGCCTGCAGCGTCTTTTCGCGCCGCTTTTGCGGGGTGAGCTCCAGCGGCGGATAACGTCCCTCAGTTGGAATCGAAAGCAACTCGGCGATGAGCGGCGCGGCCTCGGCGAGATCCGCGGTCGCGCGGCCCAGCATCGCCTCCAGCTTGTCCAGCTTTTGACCCGCCGTATCTTCACGAAGGAGTTCCGGCGGTTCTTTCGAGCTGCGCGATAACCGGATAGAGCGGGCTGTCCTGGCGGTTCGGCGCGCAAAAGTAACGTAGCCGGACATGCTGCTCATTTTCGAGGCGGCTCAGCAGCGCTTCGACCAGCCGCGACTTGCCGATGCCGGCCTCGCCCGAGATCAAGAAGACGCGGCCGCTTCCCGCTCTGGCGCTCTCCCATCCCTCTGCCATGAGATCGGTCTCCTGCTCCCGACCGACGAGCAGCGTGTCCGCTGAGCGGAGCGCCCGAAAGCGGTTGACGATTTCGCTCCGTTTGACGACCCGCCAGGATTCCATCGGCATCGCGAAGCCCTTTAGAGGCTGCGCCTCGACGGGCACGCACTCGAAGAGTTCGCCGACGAGAAGACGCGTCTCGCCGCTGATGATGACGGAGTTGGGTTCAGCGCTGGCCTGGAGCCGCGCCGCGAGATTGGGTGTTTCGCCGACCACGTCATGCTCATGTGCAGCACCGGCGCCGACCAGGTCGCCGATCATCACAAGACCGCTTGCGATGCCGACTCTGGCGCGCAATGGGTCGCGCTTGTCGTCACTGAGCTTCGGGATGCGCTCGACCAGCTCCAGGGCGGCGTGGACAGCGCGCTCCGCCGCGTCTTCGCTCGCATGCGGGTAGCCGAAATAGGCAAGTACGCCGTCGCCCAGATACCTCGCGACAAATCCCTTCCAGCTTTTGATCACCTCTCCGCAACACGTCTTGTACGGGGCCATGATTTCATGGAGTTCTTCAGGGTCGATCCGGGTGGAAATCTCCGTCGACCCCACGAGGTCGCAGAAGAGGATTGTGAGATGCCGCCGCTCGACGTCGCGGGCGGGACGCTTGTTCTGAGACGCCGCCGGCTCCGGATCAGGGTGAAACCCGGCGAGCGCGCGCAGCAGCGCGTTGCGATCGTGTGGCGCGACGCCTAGCTTTTCGAGATCGCGCCTCCGTGAGGCTGCGGAGGGCGGTAACATCCATGCCGCCGTCAGATAAGCCGGCTGCGTATTCGGCCATGCCAATCGACTTCAGGAAGTCCGCAATCGTCGCCACAGACGCCCTCCGTTACCCGCCTAGCTCACACCATCAAGACGAGAACGTACATCCGCTCCTCACGCTTAAGCCAGTGATATCGCCGGCAGCAATCGCAAGAGCCAATATCCTATTTCGTCGCAGGACGAGTAACTCCTTCGATGTGAGACCTCGGAGCGAATGCTTCACGGCCTCGGAGTTCGATGCGACAGCGGCCGACGGCAATGAAAGCCGCTAGGATGACGACTTCAGCCATGGCGAGAACGGGTTGCGCTTCGCACCTTTCTCCGGCGCTCTTGGAGAAAGTCAGCATGGCATAGCGAAGCCCGCCGTCGGAGAGGCCGTCCCGCACCATGGCGGTGCGCCTTGAACGACGCCGCGTAGCGGCTGGCTGAGGCGCCTTCGGCGGTTTCGGACTCGGCGTCGATCAGCGCGAGCGTCGTCGTCCAGAAATGCACGGTGCGGTCCGTGACATCGACGACCGGCCCTAGCTGCAATCCGCTATCACCCGCCGCCGCGAAATACTCGTCGAGCGTGCCGATCCTTGTATGCCAATGGCTATTGAAGAGGTCCGCGTATTTGGGGTCTTCGAGGAAGCAATCGATGATGAAGACCGAGCCTCCCGGCCTCAGCAGCGAAGCCATGCGGTCGAGCCAGTCGCGCCGCGGAAGATAGCCGGAGCTGTCGACCGCGACCGCGGCGTCGAAACGGTTCTTCGCCCGGCACTTCGGCCGCGTCGCAGACCAGCGTTTCGATCCGTTGCTCGACTCCCGCCTGCTCGCAAAACGCGCGACGTGGTCCGCGTGGGACGGCACGCAGGTAACGGCTGTCACCCGCGCGCCGAATTCCTGTGCCCAGAAGATCGAACCGCCGCCCAGGCCACAGCCGACGTCAAGGACTTCGCCGCTGAGAGATTGGGGGCGTCCCAGACCTCGGCCGCTTCCGGAGCATGAGCTCCTGCCCATCGACAAGCGTCCGGCGCAGTTCCGGATGGAGGCGCCTTTCAGCGGCGGATCGTCAACGAGACCGGTATGGTAATGGACGCGCGGGCCGGGGCCGTAGCGCTCTAAAATGGACTGGGTCTTCCCCTCAAAGAAAGCTATTAGTCCTGTAGAATTGCTGGAGAACTCACAGTCTAGTTCCATATTTTAGAATATTGAGCGATCTTTAGCTCTTCAGTGTATTAGATTCGGACAAACGACCCGACCACGGAAAAGCAATTCCCACCCATCCAGGTCACGAACGCAGAACTAAAATGAGTCGCTCTTGCGCTGTGTTTTAGCGGGAGTGCGCGGCCCACATGTAAGTAATGAGAAAACTGCTGGGCGCGAATCCAAACTCGTAACCGATCGGAACTTGAACGTGATTATGCGCCGCGTCTGTCCACAAAGCAGTCCCGCGGACGGATAATGGATATATCTGAGGAAATAAGCTCATGTCGTTGGTTGGTTCGAAAAGTTCCTCATCCTTTATCGAACGGAAGTATTTCATAACCTTATCTATTCCGGCTTCGTAGGCGACGTTACTAATATTATACACAACTACATTAGGATCAAGATAGGGAACTAGCTTATCCCAGTCTTTTCAATTAAATTTGTCTTTAGCAGAAAAAAAAGCTTCCCCGACACCAAGTATGCGATCGGTTATGAGATTGTTAAATGGGTTGGCCACGGTTTCCTCCTGTTTTTCCTCAATCGCTCTTAAGTAGGTTTCTCATACAAGAAGTTTACATAATCAACTCTTTCAGAGATAGTCAATTTCTACAAGCCTCTGCGAGCAAATCGAAGCAACCTCGTCCGGGCCGGCGCCCGTCGCGGACTCGCCACGCGTGACGCCTCAGCGGGGTTGACCCTGGCGCCGAGCTTATGCGTTCCAGACATTTTTCGTCCCGTACGTCCCCCTTTCCTCTAAACGCTAGCTGCACTTTGACTAGCGTTTAGGCGCGCTCATGCTCTTTTAGCTGGCGCTTATTTGCGTTTGCTTGCTCGAAGTTCGCGGGAAGGGTTGCACCAAACGAGGCGCGGACGGGCGCGCTCAGGCCGGTCCGACGTGGAGCAGCGCCGGCAGTTCGGCCAGCGTCCGGATCTCGAAGTCCGGGCGGCCGGGCAGGCGCTCGCGACGCTGGCCATAGCGGTTGCACCAGACGACCCGCATGCCGAAGTCCGAGGCGCCGTGGGCGTCCCAGGCGTTGGAGGATTGGAACGAGATCGCGCTGGCCGGGAGATCAAGCGAACGAAGCGCGTGTTGGTAGCCGGCGGGGTGGGTCTTGAAGACGCGAACGGCGTCGACCGACAGGACAGCGTCGAACATCGCCTCAAGCCCCGCGCGCCTGACCAACGCGTCGAGCATCATGGGCGAACCGTTGGAGAGGATGGCGGTGCGGAAGCCCGCCTCGCGCAAGGCGGCGAGCACCGCGGGAACCTCGGGGAACGGCTCGAGGCCGAGGTAAAGGTCCATGAGCCGCTCGCGCAAGGAGGGCGTCTCAAGGCCAAGGCTTTCGAGCGCGAAATCGAGAGCCTCGCCGGTGACCTGCCAGAAGTCGGCGTAGCGGTTCTCGAGCGTCCGCAGCCACGCGTACTGGAGCTGCTTGTCGCGCCAGAGATTGGTCAAGGCCGCGCGGCGATCCTCGGGCACGTCGGGACAGCGCGCCGCGGCGGAGGCGAAGTCGAACAGGGTGCCGTAGGCGTCGAACACGCAGGCCTGAACGCCATCGAGGGTTTGCTTTTGTGTCATGGGCTCCATGGGTCGGAACGAGGCGAATGCACCAACGCTTAGCAGCGAGCCTCAACGAGGCTCGAGCGTCTTCGCGAGCTCATTCTCCAATATGGCGATCCGCCGCCGCAGCGTCTCGCTTTCGACTTGCGCATAAGCGATCTCGGCCTCGCGGGCGAGGTCGCCGAGCAGGTGGCGCTCGCCCGCATCAAGGTCGGTTCCGATCTCATGCCCGCCATAGAGAACGAGCGCGTAGCAGCGACGCGCATTGCCGACCGGCACGACAAGAACCGGGCGCTCGAGGTCGTTCGGCAGCTCGGCAGGCGATGCGTGGGCCGCGCCGACCGAATCGAAAGTGTACGGCTTTTGCTCGAAGCGTCCTGAGAGGAGGGGATGATTGCTGGTGAGCGTATCCGCGTGGTCGATGTCCCATCCGAGGCTCAGGCTTCGGCAGAATACCCCTTCCTGCTCGCGAAACAGCGCCGCGGACGCCAGGCGGAGCGTATGCATCGGTTCGTTCACCAAGAGCCGATCGATCTCATCGAGGCTGGCGGCGTTCTGAATGGTTTCGCCCACGGCGGCGAGATGACGCTCGGCGCGGATGAATTTGCGATCGAACAGGCGATCCATGAGGTCGGTCGCGAACTCGTGTCCGCGCGCGATTAGATAGACCAGACCAGAAGCGACCACGACCCAGGCCCAGTCGGGCATGTGGATGTACTCGTCGATCGTCTCGATCTGCTTGTGGAGGAACAGGACCGGCACGCTGAACAGAAGGCCGAAAGCGGTCGCCCGGCGAAGGGGGATCCAGACGTTGACCACCGTCTGGCGCCGCACCGCTTCGACAACGAACAGGCACAGGACCCCGTTGATCAGGAAAAGGGCGCCGCTCGCTTCCTCCGCCGCCTGACCGTTTCCAAGCATGTCGCCGAACAGCGAGGTTTGCTGAGAGAGCTGGGCAAGCAGATAGGCCGGAAGGCCGATCAGGCAGCCCCAGATCACCCAGCGGATACGCTGATAGTCGCGGGGCGAGAGATCCCGCCTGCGCCCGATCAGGATCACAAGCGCGGCCACGCTCACGGCGAAGCCGATGAACAGCATGGCGCGCGCCCAGGTTTCGGCCGGGTAACCGAAAAGGGTCGCCATGCTCAAGAGCGCGACGGCCAAAAAGAGGATCGCCAGAGCGGGCAGGGCGCGCTCGATGCTGCGCCACCGGCCTTCGGCTCGGTCGACCGGCGCTCTCAGCGCGAACATGAGGAGCCCGGTATAGGCCGCAGCCTGCATCACGAGAAAGATGACGTTCTGCGCCAGAAGCGCCCGAGGCCAAAGCTGGAGCCAGGCCCAGAACTGAAACGCCTGGCCGGGATTGAATTGGATCACGTAAACGAAGAAGCCCCAGGTCATTGCGCCTGGGCGCGTCCACACCAGCCAGGCCGCGCCAAGCACAACCAGGACCCCAGCGATCGTGTCGAGCACAATGACGACATCGAGCAGCCGATTGGTTGGTCGGGGCTCGGCGGTGAGCTTGACTTCGCGGCCTGGACGTTCTGACGCCGAGGCGACGACAAGCGTCGCTTCGCGCCCGGGCATAACGTAGGTCACGCCGCCCCATTGCGACAGGAGACTGGCGCACGCGACGCTGTCGATCGCGGCGCACGACATGACGGCAAGATCGAGCCGATCTCCGGCGCGCAAGCCCGCTCGCCAAGCCGGCGAATCGTCCTCGCTTTCGAACGGACCCTGGACGTCGTAAATCCGTCCGTCGCCATCCACCGCGAGGCCGAACGAGCCCAGCGGGCGAACGACCCGAAGCAAGTCAGGGGCGATCACCGCCAAGGCATAGACGGTCAAAAGCAACAGCACGACGCGGCCGAAAAGGCTCACGTCCTTCCGGTCACTCATCCGCTGAGGCTCCACGGGGCAAGACGAGGGACCTCCTTGAGCATCGCTGAAGAATGGAAGCTATCCGCCGCGCAGGTCTTTGTACATGATCCGGGTCGCCTCATAGCTGTCTTCGAAGGCGTTGCGTGCATAATTTGGAATAGCGCCGGCGAGCCGATAACCCAGCGAGCGGTAGAGCGCTTCGGCCGTGTCGCCTGCAGTGTCGAGGGTGAGCAGCCATCGGCCCTCGTTGGCCGCGCGTCGTTCAATCTCCTGCATGAGGGCCCGGCCAACGCCGGCGCGGCGAAAGGCCGGATCGACCAGGACCTTGGAAACCTCGGCGTGATGACGTTTGCTCGGCATCGCGTCGAGATCGAGCTGCGCCGTTCCGGCGATGGCGCCGTCGAGGGCTGCGATGAGGACAAGCTTGCTTCCTACTGCATGCGCCGCGGCGACCCTCTCCAGCCAGTAGGCGTGCGCTTCGGTCTTTTCGAACGGCAGGACGAAGCCGATGCTTGCTCCCTCGTGCACGCAGGCATGCAGGATTTGGCCGAGCCGCTCGACGGCTCCAGCGAGCGCGGCGGGGTCGAGTGGTTCCACTTTTATCGTCCGCGGTTCCATGCTTTTTACGGGAGAACGAGGATGTAGCGCGCCGCGCGCCGCCCAGTCGCCGCGAAATGGCTCGGGCCCATCAGCTTGTAGCGAAGACAGTCGCCGGCGTTCAGACGATGGATCACACCCTCGATGGCGAGTTCCAGAGCGCCGTCCATGAGATAGAGATGATGTTCGAGGCCAGGACGCGGCGGAAGCGGACAGTCGATGCGCGCGCCGGCCGGCAGTTCGCAGGAGAGAAGCTCGCAGTCGAAGGTGAGCGAGGGCGGCGAGACCGACCGGCGGCGGAAGCCGGTGGCCGGATCGACCCACTCCGGCTGCTCGTCCCGCCTGACGAGCGCAGGCGATTCGTCCTCGATGTTGGCAAGCAGGTTCGAGATTGTGGTGCGATGCGCTCCGGCGAGCCGCCCGAGCACGGAGGCTGTTGGGCTCACTTCGCCGTTCTCGATCCGCGACAGGGAAGCGCGACTGACTCCGCTCAGGATGGAAAGTTCATCGAGCGACCAACTCCGCGCGCGCCGCAACGCGCGCAGTCGTTCGGCGAGGCGGATGCCGGCGCTGGAAGCCGGATAGAATCGTGCTTTCCATATCCGAGAGGATAATCCCGTAAGTGAGAGTGTCAAGACGCGCCGCACGGCGCAGGATAAACGTCTCTCGTTGAAGGATAGGATCGGACGGTATGAGAATTCTTGTGGTCGGAGCGGGCGCAGTCGGGGGTTATTTCGGCGGGCGCCTGCTCAAGGCGGGTCGCGATGTGACGTTTCTCGTTCGGCCGCGTCGCGCCGCAGAGCTTGCAAAGCATGGGCTCACAATTCGCAGCCCCGTCGGCGACTTTCACCGTCCCTCGCCGCCGACTGTCTCGCAAGAAGAGCTCGCTGAGCCATTCGACCTCGTTATCTTGAGCTGCAAAGCCTATGACCTGGAGGGCGCGATAAATTCGTTCGCCAAGGCGGTTGGCCCGGCGACAGCGATTCTGCCGCTCTTGAACGGCATGCGGCATGTCGACCGGCTCGCCGAACGCTTTGGGGCGGAGCGCGTGCTTGGCGGGCAATGCGCCATCTCGGTGACCCTCGGCCCCGAGGGGGGCGTCGTCCACTTCAATGATTGGCACGCGCTGAGCTTCGGCGAATTGGACGGCTCCCGCTCGCCGCGGATTGAGGCCATCGCCTCAGAGCTGCTCAACGCCGGCTTCGATGCGCGGCTCGCGGACAACATCCGACAGGAAATGTGGGAAAAGTGGGTGTTCATCGCCACTGCGGCTGGCATAACCTGCCTAATGCGGGCTTCGGTTGGTGATTACGTCGCCGCCGGCGCTGCGGATCTCGCGCTTGGGCTTCTCAACGAATGCGCCTCGATCGCGGCCACCGAGGGCTTTCCGCTGCGCGAACCAGCGCTTGAGCGGGGGCGGACTGCGCTAACCGCCGCGAATTCGCCGCTTAAGGCTTCGATGCTACGCGATATCGAGGGCGGTAAGCCGGTCGAAGGCGATCAGATTCTCGGCGACCTCCTGCGCCGCGCCAAGAAACCGGACGACGCTTCGCTGTTGCGCATCGCCGCACTTCACGTGAAAGCCTACGAAGCCGGGCGGAAGAGCGGGGAGATTGCCGCAAGGTGACGCTTGCGCCCCGAGACGCGTTGGTATATCCGCGACCGCCTCGCGAATATGAAGGAGAACACACTTGGCGGACGCCGCGCCGATCAATTGGACCAATGCGATGACGCTGCTTAGCGTCGCTATTCTGGTAGGCACGGAGCTTGTGGGCGCCGGCGCGGCGGCGGGATGGGCGATCGGCGGCTTGTTCCAGCTTGGCGTGCCTATCACCCGCGGGTTGGAAGGCCTGCTCATTCTCATGGCTCTGACCGGCCTCTTCTATTTTCTGCGCGCTGCGGTTGCTCACGAGCCGATCCGCGGCTAGCGGGTCGCGCTTGTCGATAAGGTTGCCTTCCCAGATCGTCGGCGAGGACCACGACATTGCTTTGTGCGAGCTCGGAGCGCTGACGGCCGAGCCCAATCAACGATGCGCGCCCCTGGCCAATGGGGACGGCGCCGATGAGCTTCACGCCGCCGGCCCAGCTTTATGCGAATCTCCGCCGCACGTTCCTGTAGCTTTTCGCGTGCTTCCACGTGCCGCGGGGTGGCGAGCGCCATGACCAACAAGCGATCGGAGCGCGGAGCGGCCTCGCAAGCCGCGATTCCGGCGCCACCCCGAGCCGATGTGCGGCACGTAACGCTCTCCGCCCACGGTCTTTCGTGGGTGGACGACTATTCCTGGATGCGAGCCGACAATTGGCGCGAGGTGCTGCGCGATCCGGGCCGGCTGCCCGCTGACATCCGGAGCCTCCTCGAGGCTGAGAACGCCTACGCCGACGCGGTGCTGGCGCCCACGCTTGGCCTGCAGAAAGAGCTCAAGCGCGAAATGCGCGCGCGCCTCAAAGAGGATGACAGCGAGCCGCCGCAGGTCGATGGGCCATGGGCCTATTACTCGCGCTTTCGTCCCGGCGGCCAACGCCGCATTTATTGCCGCAAGCCTCGCGAAGGTGGCGCCGAGGCGGTGCTGATCGATGGCGATGCGTGGGCCGAGGGAAAGGCGTTTTTTCATCTCGCCGCCGCCCGTCATTCGCCCGATCATTCAAAGTTCGCCTGGTCCTCCGACGAGCTCGGCTCCGAGATGCTGACGATCGCCGTCCGCGACCTTGAGCGCGAGACGGATCTTAGGGACCGCGTCGTCGGGGCGACCGGAGACGTCGTATGGAGCCGCGATTCACAGGCGTTTCTTTACGTCGAGCAGGACGAGAGCCATCGCCCTTGCCGGGTGATGCTGCATCGCCTGGGAACCGCGCAGACCGACGACGGCGAGGTCTTCGTGGAAGCCGACCCGGCCTGGTTCATTGGCATTGAACCCACTCGGCTCGGTCGTGCGGCGATTGTCTCCGTGCATGGCCACGACGCATCGGAAGCCTTGGTCGTGGATCTCGATCATCCGACCGCGCCGCCCAGGCTCATCGCGCCGCGCCGCGCGGGATTGCACTACGACGTGATGGATCACGGCGATCGCTTCTTTATCCGCACTAATGCGGATGCGCCCGACTTCAAGATCGTCATCGCGCCACGCGATGCGCCGCAGGAGTCAAACTGGCGCGATTTTATCGCCGAGCGCGATGGACGCTTCATTGCCGACGCAACGCTCTTCAAGCGTCACCTCGTGCTGCTCGTGCGCGAGATGAGCCGCCCGCATTTCGTCGTCCTCGACCTGGAAAGCGGGGAGTTCTCACGAGATCGCGTTTGACGAGGAGACTTATTTCCTCAGACGCGAGGCGGTCTACGAATTCGACACTTCGCTCATCCGCTTCAGCTATTCGTCGCCGACCACGCCGCAAGAGACTTACGATTATGATGTCGTGAGCAAGGGTCGAACGCTCGTCAAGCGGCAGGCTATGCCGCGCGGTTTCGATCCTAAGGCCTACGTTGCGCGACTGGTCTTCGCTCCTACCGAGGACGGCGAGAGCGTGCCGGTATCGCTGCTTTACAAGCGGGGCGCGAAGCTCGACGGATCGGCGCCCTTGTTCATCACCGGTTACGGCGCCTACGGCTATGCGGCGGAAGCGAGTTTCGCGACCAACCGCTTCTCGCTGGTCGACCGCGGCTTCGTGTTCGCCATCGCCCATGTGCGCGGCGGCACGGACAAGGGCTGGCGTTGGTACGAGGACGGCAAGCTTGGCAACAAGCCGAACACGTTCGGCGATTTCCTTGCCGCCATCCGGTTTCTCATCGCCGAGCGCTTTACCAGCAAGGGCCAAGTCGTCGCTCAAGGCGGCAGCGCTGGCGGCATGCTGATGGGCGCAATCGCCAATCTCGCGCCGGACCTGTTCGCCGGGATCATCGCCGACGTGCCATTCGTCGACGTGCTGGCGACGATGCTTGACGCGAGCCTGCCGCTGACCCCGCCGGAATGGCTGGAATGGGGCGATCCGATCCACGACAAGGCGGCGTTCGAGACTATCCGCGCCTATAGCCCGGTCGATAACGTGCGGGCTCAAGCCTATCCGCCGATCCTGGCGCTCGCAGGCCTCACCGATCCGCGCGTGACCTATTGGGAGCCCGCCAAATGGGTGGCGCGGCTACGCGCGGCAATGACCGGCGGCGGCCCGATCCTGTTGCGCACCGCGATGGACGCGGGCCATGCCGGCGCGTCGGGACGCTACGACCGCCTCGACGACGTCGCCCGCCAATACGCCTTCGCTCTTCGCTGCGCCGAGGGCGGACTTTAGGGTCGAAGGTCAATCGGCTGAAGCGGTTCGACCCTGCGGACGTTGCGTCCGCGCTATTTCAGCCGCTCAATGTCGCCGGGCTTCCAGCTGAAGTCCAGCGCGGGCTGTTCCGGCACATAGAGGCGAAGGATCACGAAAAATCCGCGTCCGGCCGCGGTAGCGAGCCAGTTGCCGCCTTTGCCGTCTGGCGCTTTCGGCCCGATGTAAAGCTCGGTGCTCCCATTCGAATTTTGCGCAGGCTGGTCGAGCTTGCCGAGCGAGGGAAATGGTCGCCCGTTGGCGAGGCCGGAGGCATTCTCGGCTTCGTAAAGCGTGACGGACCAGAACAACTGCGCCGGAATGTCGGGCGGCAGATTGACTTTATAGCTCATGTCGCCGTCCAGCGCATGGCCGTCCGCGTCTTCAAAGGCGATCATGTAGAAGGCACCCTTGCCGGGCGTCATCGACACCATGCCGGGGCTGATCGAATAATAGTCGGTAAAAAACCACAAGCGTGCGTCGAGGTCGCGGTATCCGCCGTCGGACACGAGGAAGCTGAGGTCGATCCCGGCGTTGGGCCAGCGACCCCTCATATTGTTGATCGGATTGAGCCACTTGCGATCCGGGAAGACGCGGAAATCCGCTCCGTGCACGCCCGCATCGAGGCCGACGACGCGGCTCATCTTATAGGCGGTCTTCGCCGCGTCACCGAGGATCGCGCGGGTCCTCTGGTCGGGCGCAAATGGCTTTTTGGCGATGATCCCGAGACCGGCAAGCATGCCGAGCCAGTCCGACCCGGCAAGATGGCTTCCCTCCACGTCGAGCAGATCCTTGAGCTGTTCGAATGCGCTGGCGTCCGAACGCGGCAGCATGTTCAGCGATTGACCTGACCCTTCGTGAAACGTCGTTGGCTTGGGAGATGCCTGCTCGCCGAGCGGGTAGATTTTCGTCTGCTTCATGAGATCGACAGCAGGCCCGGTGTCCTTGGGATCCTTATAGAAGGAGCGCAGGAAGACGAAGAGACTGTTCGTTCCCGAGCGATAGACATAGCAGCCCTCGGGCGGCTTCGCGTCGTAGCCGGGCGGGAGAACGAGGAACTTGCCTCCTTTCCCCCCATCCGGGCCGGGCAGGCCGAGATCGCCAAAAAACTCCCCGCCGTCGACTGGGATAGGACGCTGCCAGAAGTCGAGCAGGATGCCCTGAAGGTTCGGCGGCGCTTCGATGACCAATGGCCCCGTCTTGCTCAGATCGGCGAACGTGATCCCGTAGATCAGGTCAGAATTGGGAGTCGTGATGTGGGTCTTGGCGTCGAGCCGCTTCGACCAGATCGTCATGACATTATGGCCGGTCCCGAACTTTTCTTCCGCTCCGACCTTCATGCCCAGTGTGTTGATGAGCGGCATCGCCCACAGATAGGTCTGTGTCGCGCGGTGGAAGATGAGTTCATCCTTAAGGGCCCGCGCCGTCGCCGAGGTCGGCCGATTTTTCTCAAACGGAAGGTTAGCAAGCGCGTCGAAGCGCGATGGCTCGGTCATGACATGATCCTCCCTTTTGGGCTCCCGACGATGGCCTCAGTCGATCTTTTCGAAGTCGGGCAGCGCCCACGATTTGTCGAAGAACGCCTCTGTCGGTCCGTAGAAGCGGAAGTAGGTGAACCAGCCTTTGCCCGGATTGGTCTGGACCCAATTGGTCTCGTGCCCTTCCGGCGCCTTCGGGCCGAAATAGACGTCGATCGACCCGTCTCTGTTTTTGACGATGTCTTCCTTATGCGAGGAAATGTCCGGCCTGCCCTGAGCGGTCGCGGCCATCTGCCGGGTGTCTTCGTCGTAATAAGTGACCGACCAGAATTGCTTCACCGGCGGATTGGCGGGCACATGGAGCTTGTAGGTGTTGCTCCCGCTCAGCCATTCGCCGTTTGAGTTCTCTGTAGGACGCGATGTAGCGCTGTCCGACACCGGGAGTTTGCGTCAACATGCCTTTCGAGATCACGACCGCTTCGTAGAACCAAGCGGCGCGCTCATCGAGCTGATCGTAATTGGGCGCTCGCTGGTCCACCGAAACAGCGAGAGCGTGCTTCCAGCTCGTGCCCGGCCAGAACGGCGGCTCTACGCGCTTGTCGGATGTGTTGGCCTTGGCCATCGCCTCGCCGACAATCGCCCCCTCTTCAAGAATTTTCCTTTGCCGTTCGTCCGGGCGGAAGGGTTTGCCTTTTTCGATGCCGAGAAATTTCAGCTGCGCCAGGATCAGCCGGTCGCGCTCCATGATCGAATCGCGCTGAATAAAGTCGTTGAGGCTCTCCCAATAGCCCATTCCGCGCGGCGGCATCTGGCTCCACTTAATGTCGCCTGCCTTGCGAACAGGCGTCGGCGGCCCTTCCCCTTTTGGCGTCCACGAATAAGTCTTGATGCCCGGGATCAGTTCAGCGATCGCTTTTTCCTTGTCCGCGCCGAGGAGCCGGACGCCGCCGAGCACAATGCGGCTCGGCGACTGCGTGACGTAGTAACCTTGAGGCGCGACCGATTCGTGGCCCGGCGGGAGGACGAGATACTTGCCGCCTTTCCCTTGATCCGGTCCAACCACGCCAAGATCAGCGAGAACGCGCTGCCAGCCATCGAGGATCATGCCCGCCATGAGACCGGCGGGAATTTCGATGATTGTGGGCCCACTTTTTTCGAGATCAATGAATGTCGCGATGTAAGGCGTCGTGTAGTTCGGCGTCAGAATCCCGAGCTTCTCGGCGAAGTCGAGGTAGGAGAGCATCTCGCCGCTTTTCGCCTTGAACACATTGAAGTGGGCCTTTTGCCATTCGTTCAGGCCAACGGCTGGGATGCCCCAAAGGTAGGCTTGGCACGCGCGCTGAAAGTCCATTTCGTCGTAGAGCTTTTGGACGGTTTCGTCGGACGGATAGCCACCCTCGAAGGTGAGCCTGCCGATCCTGGTGTCCTTTGTCTCGTTCGGAGCGTCGTTCATGGTCGTCCTCCCTGGGAGCGCTGGCTAGGCCGAGCATACTTCAACTTCATGGTTCCTGGATCAGGCATAACCTTCCGAGACGATCGCCGTTCCCTTGGCAACCGAGCGTCCTCGACCTTGAGTTGTCGCCAGACCTTGAAGCCGCCCCTTCGACTGAGGCCGCCGAGGGGAACGCTTGGACAACAATAAATTGCTGAAAACCGGAAACCAAAGTAAACTTGCC
Organism: uncultured Alphaproteobacteria bacterium; assembly: GCA_963836695.1. GTDB lineage: Bacteria > Pseudomonadota > Alphaproteobacteria > Rhizobiales > Beijerinckiaceae > Roseiarcus. The sequence goes on along the minus strand of CAWIKX010000009.1, from coordinate 434,639 downwards.
TGATGAGTAATTCTGCCATTCCGCACGCCCTCGGGCTCCAGTCCCGGCGCCGCTCGCGGGGCAAGAAGCGGCGCGAAAAAAATTATCGCGAAAATTCCTTGTAAGTCATTGATAAGTCACGATTCGGACGAGAGAATCCAAGGAAATCCAAGGAAATCCAATAGCGATAAATCGGGACTTTCGCGACGAAAGGGCAGGGGACCAAGAAAACCCAAATATATTGAGCTGATAGAAATAGTACAATAGCGCCATCGTCTTCTGGCGCGGGCGGCCTTGCATGGCAACGAGGCCTCGTGAGGGCTATTCCTCCTCGTCGCCCGGCTCTGGCTCGGCCTTGGCGCCGGGGATGACGTAGCTTCCCTTCAGCCAGCGATGCAGGTCGACATCGGCGCAGCGCTTCGAGCAGAACGGGTCATAAGCCGCGCTGCGGGGCTTGCCACAGATCGGGCAGGGCCGGTTGCTCTTGTCCCGAGCCGGTTGCTTGGCGGCCGGCTTGTTGACGTCGGCGGTCATTGAACGAGGCTCGCGGCCCAGCGCCGGTGGACATGATAGCCTTGCCCGTCGAGCAGCGCGACGGTCTCGGCCAGCGGCAGGCCGACGACGTTGGAGTAGGAGCCGACCAGCCGCTCGACGAACGCGCCGGCGAGCCCCTGGATCGCGTAGCCGCCGGCCTTGCCGCGCCACTCGGAGCTGGCCAGATAGGCCTCGACCTCGTTGTGCGACAGGCGCTTGAACCTGAGACGCGTCTCGACCAGCCGGCGCCGAACCGCGCCGCTCGCGGTCACGAGCGCAAGGCCGGTAAAGACCCGATGACCGCGACCGGACAAAAGATCGAGGCACAGTTCGGCGTCATCGCGCGTCTCGCATTTCGGCAGGATGCGCCGACCCACGCCGACCACCGTGTCCGCCGCAAGCGTTAGGCAGGGGGCGAGATCCGACTGGTTTCCCGCGAGCGCCGCCGAGGCGAGCGCCTTTTCGCCGGCCAGTCGTTCGGCGAGCGCTCGTGGCTCCTCCCGCGGGCGTGGGGTTTCGTCGATCTCGGCCGGGAGCACCGCGTCAGGCTGGACGCCGATCTGCGCGAGCAGCTGAAGCCTGCGCGGCGAAGCGGACCCCAGCACGAGACGGAGGCCCGAGTGCGGGGCGGAGCGATCGTCGCACCGCCCGAGAGTCAAGGTCATTTGAAGCGGTAGGTAATGCGTCCCTTGGTCAGATCGTAGGGCGTCATCTCCACGAGCACTTTGTCCCCAGCCAGCACGCGAATGCGATTCTTGCGCATCTTGCCCGCGGTATGCGCAATGATTTCGTGGTCGTTCTCAAGTTTGACGCGAAAGGTCGCATTGGGCAGCAATTCGACGACGAATCCGGGGAACTCCAGCAGTTCTTCTTTCGACATAAGGCTCCTTGTTGTCCGGCGCGCCGCCCAAGGCGAACGGGGCGGCGGCGGCCTGACGGCCCCTAGCACGTCGGCAAGAGGCTGTCATACCACCGCGGGGTTGTAAGATCGAGGGCATGGCCCGAGATCCGCTTGGCCCGGCCGTTTACCCGTAGAAGCGCATCAAACCAAGCGCCTTCAAAGCGCGTCGCCTCGGATTCGTCCAGAGATCCGAGCCAAGGAATCGCTGCTCGTCAGACCGCAGACGATTTCGCAGCGTCTGTTTCGGAAGGCGGCGGCGCCGCCTCAGGCGCGCGCTTTCCCTTTCGCCGTTCCTCGAGCCACTGCATGACGACATAAAACGACGGAACGAACACCACCACGAGACAGGTCGATGCGATCATGCCGAAGAAGACCGCCATGCCAATCGATTTGCGGGCCGAGGCGCCCGCGCCCGTTGCAAGCACAAGCGGCAGCACCCCGAGGATGAAAGCGAACGAGGTCATGAGAATAGGCCGGAATTCAGCCGCGCGCCCTCCACCGCCGCTTCAACGATCCCCTTTCCTTCGGCGCGCTGCTGGCGGGCGTATTCGACGATCAGGATCGCGTTCTTCGCTCCGAGCGCGATCAAGAGGATGAGGCCGATCTGGGTGTAGAGGTTGTTGGCGGCGACGCCGGCTTGGCTGGCGGCGACGCTGATGGCGCCGAGCGTGGTCAGTGCGGCGACCGTCCCGAGGAGAGCCATCGGCACGCACAGGATGACCGCCAGCGGCAGAATCCAACTCTCATATTGGCCTGCCAGAACGAAATAGACGAGCAGGATAGCGAAGCCGAAGACGTAGTATGTCTGGTTGCCGAGTTGCTTCTCCTGGAAAGACATAGCCGTCCATTGGAAGCCCGCTCCGGTCGGGAGCGTGCTGTTGGCGATTTGCTCCATGATGTCGAGGGACTGTCCCGAGCTGAATCCGGGCGCGGGGCTGCCGACGATGGTTGACGAGGGATAGAGATTGTAGAGGCTGATGAGGGACGGCCCCTGCACCTCTTTGATATCGATCACCGTTCCGACGGGGGTCATCGTTCCATCGCCCGCCTTGACCTTTAGATTACGAATGTCTTCGACGTTGGCGCGAAACTTGGCCTCCGCTTGGGTGTAGATCTGGAAGACGTGGCCAAACTTTGTGATCTGGCCGACAAAGTTCGAACCTACATAGTCGGAGAGGGCGGCGAATAGTTGTCCAACGGTAATGCCAAGCGTCTCCGCCTTGATGCGGTTTACATTCACAAAGATCTGCGGCGCGCCTGCGCGGAACGTGGTGGCGACGCGCTGGAGCGAGGATTGCGCGTTGGCGTTGGCGACTACGGCGTTGGTCAGAGTTTGAAGCAGAGCGTAGTCGAAATTTCCGTTCCTGAGTTCGACCTGCATGGAGAAGCCGCCGACATTGCCGATGCCCTGGATCGGCGGCGGGGGGAGTGCGAAGGCGAAAGCTTGCGGCACGCCCTGCAGTGCCTGATTGAGGCGCCCGAGGATCGTCCGGACGTCCTGGCCTGGCTCTTTCAGACGCGCGTCCCAATCCTTCAGGACGACGAAGGCGACGCCGGCGTTGGCCAGGGTCGCCAGATTGTCGAGAACGGATACGCCGCTCACAGTCACTACGTGCTCGACGCCGGGGATCTTGCTGGCCATCCCCTGGATCTGCTGCAGCACTCTATCCGTTCGTTCCTTTGACGCACCGTCTGGCAATTGCGCGGCGACGATCACGTAGCCTTGATCCTCGGTCGGCAGGAAGGCGGTCGGCACGCGCGACAATCCCCAGACTGCTACGCCCACCAGAATAAGCGCTAGAACGACCATCAGGCCGCTGCGGTGGACCATGACGCCAATCAGTCGGGTGTAGCCGCGTTCGAGAGCGCCATAGGCGGCGTTGAAGCCGCGGGAAAGAATGTTTCGCTGCTCGGGAGGTTTCGGCGGCCTGAGCCACAACGCCGATTGCGTGGGCTTGAGCGTAAGCGCGTTGACGGCGCTGATGAAAGCGGTGGCCGCGATGACCAGCGCGAACTGTCGGTAAAGCTGCCCAGTCAGTCCCGGTAAGACGGCGGCGGGAATGAACACCGACATCAGCACGAGCGTGATGCCGAGGACCGGTCCGGTCAGGTCATCCATCGCCCGCGCCGCCGCCTCCCGGCCCGGGAGCCCCTGCTCAACATATCGCGCCACGCCTTCAACGATGACGATCGCGTCGTCGACGACGATGCCGATCGCGAGCACGATTGCGAATAGAGTGGGAAGATTGATCGAGAAGCCAAGCGCCGCCATCGCGGCGAACGCGCCGATGATCGTGACCGGCACGGTGGTCGCGGGCACCAGCATCGCCCGCCAGTCCTGCAGGAAGACGAGGATGACAATCAGCACCAGAATCGCGGCCTCGATCAGGGTGCGGTAGACCTCGCCGATGGCCGCCTTCACGAAGTTCGTCGTGTTGTAGGGCACAACATAGGCGAGGCCTTGTGGGAAGGCCTTGGCGAGTTCGTCCATTTTCGCCTGGACTTCGTTCGAGACCGCAATCGCGTTCGAGTTTGGCAGCAGCGAGACGGCGATGCCGGCGGCCGGCTTGCCGTCGAGATTGAACGATTTGCTGTAGGTCTGAGCGCCAAGCTCGGCATGCCCTACGTCGCGAACCCTGGTGATGCGGCCGCCGTTCGCCGAATTGACCTTGACGATGATGTTCTCGAATTCTCGTGGATCGTCGAGCCGGCCCTTGAGGTCGAGCGTATATTGGAAGTCCTGGCCCTTAGGCGCCGGCGGCGCGCCGATCTGACCGGCCGCAACTTCCTGGCTCTGCTGCTGGATGACATTGATGACGTCCTGCGGCGTCAGACCGCGCGCCTGCAAAAGGTTCGGGTCAAGCCATATGCGCATGGCGTACTGACCTGCGCCAAGGACAGACACATCGCCAATGCCAGGGAGGCGGCGAAGCTCGTCCTGGACGTTGATGACCGCGTAGTTCGACAGGAACAGGCTGTCGAAGCGGCTGTCGGGGGAGTTGAGGACGACGAACTCGAGAATTGACGTCGACTTCTTCTTCGTCGTTACGCCCTGGAGCTGCACTTCCTGCGGCAGGGATGAAATCGCGGCCGACACGCGGTTCTGCACCAGGATTTCATCTTCGTCGGGATCCGTGCCGATCGCGAAGGTGACGGTCAAGGTGTACGTGCCGTCGCTCGCGTTCGTCGACTGCATGTAGATCATGTTCTCGACGCCGTTGACGTTCTGCTCGATCGGCAGAGCGACGGTATCGACGAGCGTCATGGCGCTTGCGCCGGGATAGCGCGTCGTCACCTGGATGGTCGGCGGGACGACGTTCGGATATTGGGAGCTGGGCAGGTTAAGAAGAGAAACCAGGCCGATCAAAACGAAGACGAGCGCCAGCACGTTGGCGAGCACGGGCCTGCTGATGAAGAAGCGCGAGATTGCTCCCGCTCGGCCTTCAGAGCTCATTGGTGATCCGGAGCGGAGGAGGCGGCTTTCTCAGCGCTCGCCGCTGGCCCCGGCTCGGCTGAAGCCAGTTGGCCGCGCTGCGGATCGACCTTCGCGCCAGGGAAGGCGCGCTGCACGCCCTCGGTCACCACCCAATCGTCTGGCTTGAGGCCCGATTTAATCACCCGCAGCTGCCCGTCGCGCACCCCGGTCGTGACGATCTTCCTCTCAACGACGTTGTCTGCGCCGACGACGAGCACGTAGCTCCCTTCCTGACTCGTCCCGATCGAGTTGTTTCGCGTGAGCAGCGCCTTGTCTTGCTGCGCAACCGGCGTCCGCACTCGCACGAACAACCCCGGCAAGAGGGCGCCGTCCTTGTTGTCGAATAGGGCGCGCGCGGTCAGCGTCCCGGTGGCGAAATCGACCTGCGGGGAGGCGTAGTCCATATGGCCCTTGTGCGGATACCCCTCCTCGCCCTGTAGCCCGATCTCCACCGGGACGTCGGACAGGTTCGAGGTGCGCAACGCGATTCCGTGCTTGGCCAGATTCCGCTGGATCGACAGGATTTGCGGCTCGCTCAAGGTGAAATAGACGTAAAGCGGATCGGTCTGGATGATTGTGGCGAGCTTCGTCGGCCCTGAGACTCCCACTAGCGCACCGACATCCACCAGGTGATTAGTGACCACGCCGTCAAATGGAGCCTGCACATTCGTGTAGCCGAGGTTGATCTTGGCGAGCCAGATAGCCGCCTGGGCATTCAGAATGTCGGCCGCCGACTGGTCCCATTTGGACTTCCACTCCTGCGCCGTTGCTTGGCTGGCGAAATCTTGCCGGGCGAGCGTGGCCTGCCGCCCATATTCGGCTTTGTTATATTCCTCGGTCGCCTGGTCGGAGGCCAGCGTCGCCTCCTGCTGGTTAACCTGCGCCTGATAGATGTCCCGCTCGATCCCGAAGAGCTGCGCGCCCTTTTTTACTGCCGCTCCGTCTTTGTAGTTGATTGAGGTCAGAAAGCCCTGCACGCGCGCCACGAGATCGACCGAGGCGAACGCCTGCGTGTTCCCGGTGAGCTCTAGATATTCGGTGATCGGCTTCTGGACCGGCTGGGCGACTTGCACCTTGGCCGGCGGCGGCGCCACGTAAGCGTTCTTGCTGTTGCAAGCCGCGAGCGCGATCGCCGCTAACATGAAAGCCGTCGCGCGAACAGCGAGGCCGAGTGAGAAATGAGGCGGTCGGGTCGACATGAAGACGCGGATCCTGGAAGCGGACGGACAATATCCGGGAGCGAGCCCGATGGCCATGGGCGCCCTATGTCGCCTGACCGGCGTTTGAGCGCAAGAGCGAATGGAGGACGGGATTTGGCTGCTAGCGCGCCGCGCGCTCAAGGGCGCGATAACGCCGCACCGCGAAAGGGATTGAGGCGAGATAGGCTAGCGTGACGGCGACCAGAGTCTGCATGGGAAAGTTGAACAGGATAAGGAGCGCCGCGGCGACGCCGACCAAGACCACCGAGACATATTCGCGGGGCACGCGGCCGATCGTCTTGCCGGAGAAATGCGGCACGCGGCTCGCCATCAACAGAGCCACCGCCAGCACATACAGACTCTCGACCACGGCGACTTGCCGGGCCGGCTCGCCGAGATCGAAGGCAGAGTGAACATAGATCGGCAGAAGGCCCACGATTGCGCCAGCCGGCGCCGGCATGCCCACGAAAAAGATCTTGCGCCACGCGGGCTGATCTTCGTCGACCATGACGTTGAAACGGGCGAGTCGCAGCGCGCAGGCCATCGCAAACAAGAGCGCCGCGACCCAGCCAAAGCTTTTAGCTGGGTGCAGGTCGGCGACGTATAGCACCAAAGCCGGCGCCACGCCGAAGTCGACGAAGTCGGCGAGCGAGTTCGAGTTCGGCGCCGAAGCGCGAGGTCCCCTTCAAAACGCGCGCGACTCGGCCGTCGAGGCCGTCGAGCACGGCAGCGCCGGCGATTGCGCTCACGGCCCATTCGATCGATCCCTCCATCGCCAGACGGATCGCGGTCAAGCCGAGGCCGAGCGCGAACAGCGTGATGAGGTTGGGGATCAAAAGTCTGAGAGGCACCGCGCGGAGACCGCGACGCCGCGCGGAGGCGGCGTCAGCCATCGGCGCCCGGGGTGGGGGCCCGACCTCATTCACTCCTCAGCTCCGCTGAAAAGGGGGCGGCTCGACCTCCGCCGCAACCCGAGCAATCACCGTCTCGCCGGCAATGGCGCGCGAATCGACGCCGACCACGATATGCGCGCCTGCTGGCAAGTAAACGTCCACGCGCGACCCGAACCGGATCAGCCCAATTCGTTCTCCGGCGCCGAGCAGCGCGCCTTCATGCGTGAAACACACAATTCGTCGAGCGATGAGGCCCGCGATCTGCACCACGCCAAACCGTCCCGACGACGCGTCGATGACGATGCTGTTGCGCTCGTTGTCCTCGCTCGCCTTGTCCAAATCGGCGCTGAGAAAAAGGCCAGGGTGATAGACAATCTGAGCAACCCGACCTTGAACCGGGGCGCGGTTCACGTGGCAGTCGAAGACCGACATGAAGATCGACACGCGTTGCAACGGCGCCATGCCGAGGCCGAGCTCAGGGGGAGGCGCGGCGAAGCCAGCGAAGCTGACCACGCCGTCGGCGGGCGCGATAACGAGGTCGCTGCGGACCGGCGTGACGCGGGTGGGATCGCGAAAGAAATAGGCGCACCAAAGGGTGGCGATGAGACTGAGCCAGCCGAGCGGCGCCCAGATCCACCACAGGATCAGCGTCGCGACAGCGAAACCGAACACGAAGAGATAGCCTTCTGGGTGGATCGGCGCGAGCTGGCCGCGCAGCGACTTGACGATGCTCATTGACCAGCGCTCGAAATGAAGCCCGGCGCACTCATGGCGCCAATCGGCCCCGATGTCACGGCGCGGGCTCAGATGCGAAACCGTCGGCCGCACCAAGATTGTCCTCACGGCCAGCTTGCCGCAACAGTTCCTGCGCCGCGTCGAGCTGCCTCTGCCGGCTCCACAGCTCGGAATAGATTCCGCCTTGGCTGAGAAGCTCCTGATGCGAGCCCCGTTCGGCGATGACGCCCTTGTCGAGCACCAGAATCTTGTCGGCGTTGACCACGGTCGACAAGCGATGAGCGATCACAATCGTCGTGCGCCCGCGAGAGACGCGCTCCAGCGCCGATTGAATCTCGCGCTCTGTGAAGCTGTCGAGCGCCGACGTTGCTTCGTCGAGCACTAGAATCGGCGGTGCCTTGAGCATCGTGCGCGCGATAGCCACCCGCTGCTTTTCGCCGCCCGACAGCTTGAGGCCCCGCTCGCCGACCGGCGCGTCATAGCCTTGCGGCAAGGAGCGAATGAATCCGTCGATCTGAGCATTCTCGGCAGCGGCGACCACGTCTTGCTCACTGGCACCGTCTCGCCCATAGCGGATGTTGTAGAGGATCGTGTCGTTGAACAGCACCGTGTCCTGCGGCACCATGCCGATCGCTGCGCGCAGGGAGATCTGAGTGACCGCGCCGATATTCTGTCCATCAATCAATATGCGCCCCGAATTCGGCTCATAGAACCGGAACAGCAGCCGCGATATTGTGGATTTGCCGGCGCCCGACGGCCCGACGATGGCGATTGTGTGTCCCGCAGGCGCCTCGAAAGAGACGCCGCGCAGGATGGGTCTGTCCGGATCGTAGGCGAAGTCGACATTCTCGAACCGGACCACCCCAGCGCTCACCTTTAGAGGCTGAGCGCCGGGAATGTCCTCGATCTCGGGGTTCTGCGCCAGCATGGCGAACATCGCTTCGACGTCGATGATCGCCTGCCTGATATCCCGGTAAACCATCCCCATGAAATTGAGCGGCTGATAGAGCTGCAACATGATCAGGTTGACGAGCACGAAGGCCCCGACGGTCTTGGTCCCGTTCCTCACCTCCGCGACGCACATCAGAAGGACGACAACCAGGCCGAGCGTGAAAATGAACGCCTGACCCGCGTTGAGAACCGAGAGCGACACATAGGTGCGCACGCTCATGTGCTCGTACCGCGCCATCGCTTTGTCGTATCGCGCCGCTTCGCGGTCTTCTGCGCCAAAATATTTCACCGTCTCGAAATTGAGCAGGCTGTCGATCGCCTTTGTGTTGGCGTCCGTGTCGCTTTCGTTCATCGCGCGCCGAATACCGATGCGCCAATTCGTGGCCAAGGTCGTGAAGACCAAATATACGACCACTGTGACGCTGATCGCGATGACATAGCGCCAGTCGAAGGTGATCAGCATGGCGGCGACGATCATCGCGAACTCGACCACCGTCGGGACCGCAGTCAGCATCGAGGTGCGGATGAAGTCTCGATCGCGTTGCGCCCGCGCTCGAGAACACGGGTGAGACCTCCGGTCTTGCGCTCCAAGTGAAAGCGCAATGACAGGCGGTGCAAATGATCGAACACCTCAATCGCCAGGCAACGCACCGCATTCATGGCCACAGCCGCGAACAGGGCGTCGCGCCCTTGCTGAGTGAACGCCATCAGGATGCGCAAGACCCCATAAAGGGCGGTCAGCGCCGCCGCTCCGATCAGAATGCTCGGCAGCGGGACGGCGTCCAGCGCGAGCTTGTTGGCGACTGCATCCGTCGCCCATTTGTAGGAATAGGGAATTGCGATTGTGAACAATTTCGAGAGAAGCATCAGCGCGACGGCGAGAAATACGCGCAGCTTGAGATCAGCCCGGTCCGCCGGCCAGATGTAAGGCCACAGAAGCCTTACGGTTCCCGCCAACGTGGCCTGCCGCGTCGCGTTGTTGCGCGGCCCGACGAACGTTGACGTTTTTTGATGCTGCATTGGAACTCACACGGCGCCAATCAATTCGATCGGCAGGCGGCATATAATCGCTTTTCTGGCCGATGACATCCTCACGGCCGCCGTATTCTTGCGGTCGATCAACATTCGCTAAGCAGCGGCGCAGGTGAAATGGGCGGCCTGCGGCAGCGAACTAGGCGCGCGATCGTTCCTTGTTTGCAGTTCTGGGAAAGCGCAAGCTTTCGCGGGGCCCTCGGCGCCCGTGACGACGGCTCGGAATGATTCGGCCACGCCTTCGCGGCACGCTGACCACCATCTGTCAAGTGAAGACAGTTGTTTTTTATATAATTTCAGTGTCCTTCGGTGAGCTGATTATGAGTATTCAGGCGATCTCCATCGATCCCCTAGTTGAAATAATCATATCTTGTCTTGTGCTATGTTTTCTTTTGCGCTATGCGGGTGCTCTCTCAAGTCGCGACCGGCGATTAAGGAAGAGGATGCTCGTCGGGATCAGGCGAGAAGATGATGGCCTGAAGCTGATCGCCAACAGGGCGTTCTATCCGCAGGCAACTTACTGGAGCAACGTCAACGATGAGCGATTCCACGAACCATATTGAACTCGCCGCGGAGATAGTCTCGGCTTATGTGTCGAACAATTCCGTGCCGTCGAGCGAATTGCCGTCGCTTCTTAGCGACGTTCACGCAGCGCTCGTGCGTGTAGCCACTGGCGCACAACCTGTCGTAGTCGAAGCAGCCAAGCCCGCTGTGCCGCCGAAGAAGTCGATTACCAGCGATTATATCATCTGCTTGGAGGATGGCCGTAAATTCAAGTCCTTGAAGCGGCATTTGCGAACTCAATATAACCTTTCTCCGGAAGAATATCGGGAGAAATGGGGTCTTCCGTCTGATTATCCTATGGTCGCGCCCGCCTACGCCAAGGCGCGTTCGGCGCTCGCGAAGCAGATGGGCCTTGGCCAGCAGCGCCGACGCCGAAAATAAGACCCAGGTTGGTCCCGGTCCCGCAACCCTGCTCGGCAAGGCCGAGTGGCGCGGGCCTCCAAGCGCGGCATTGGAATGCGGCGCTTCTACTTCGTGCCAAACATTCGGTCGCCCGCGTCGCCTAGGCCAGGAATGATGTAGCCGTGCTCGTTGAGCCGCTCGTCGATCGACGCCGTCCAAATTTGCACCTCGGGATGCGCTTTAGTCAGACGTTCGATCCCCTCAGGGGCGGCGAGAAGGCAGACGAAGCGGATGTCCCTCACCCCGCGCCGCTTTAGGCGGTCAATCGCGGCGACCGCTGAATTTGCGGTCGCGAGCATCGGGTCCATGACGATGACCAAGCGGTCGGCGACGTCCGCGGGGGCCTTGAAATAGTACTCCACCGCCTCCAATGTCTGCGGATCGCGATAGAGCCCAATATGGGCGACGCGCGCGCTCGGCACGAGGTTGAGCATCCCGTCAAGGAATCCGACGCCAGCGCGCAAAATCGGCGCAAACACGAGCTTCTTGCCTGATATTGTCGGCGCCATCATTTTGGTCAACGGCGTGTCCACCTCGATCATCTCGAGTGGCAGATCCCGCGTCACCTCGTAGGCGAGCAGCATACCGATCTCGTTCATGAGTTGCCGGAAGCCCTTGGTCGAAACAGTCTTGTCACGCATCAGCGTCAGCTTGTGCTGCACCAAAGGATGCGCGACGACATGAACGTTCGACATAGGCTAGATCCCGGCCAGGAGGTGAAGACGTTGAAGATCTTGACATTAAACGAAGTTGCGGCGGCGCAGGCTAGAGCGCCGGCGATCGTCCCCAGTTTTGTCGGCGCCGCGCAGCCGACGGCCGTACCGCGCCGGCGGCGGCCGAGCGCGCTATTGACGGGCGAACCGGCACGATGTCTCCTTCCCCGCAAATGGTGTCCTCGACCGCCCCCCAGCTAGGCCGTAACTGGTCCTTGCCCAATATTCTCACCTACGCGCGGGTCGCGGCGGTTCCGCTTGTCGCCGGATTCTTGTTCTGGCCTGAGGTGCCGTGGGCGCGGTGGACGGCGCTCGCAATCTTTATCGCCGCTGGAATCAGCGATTTTTTCGACGGCTATCTGGCGCGCGCCTGGTCGCAACAGTCCTCGCTTGGAAGAATGCTGGACCCGATCGCCGACAAGCTTCTCGTTTCGGCGGTGATCCTTGTGCTCGCCGCCAATCAGACCATTTCCGGGCTGACGCTTTGGGCCGCGATCGTCATCCTTTGCCGGGAAATCCTGGTTTCGGGCTTACGCGAATATTTGGCTGAACTCAGGGTTCCGCTGCCGGTTACAGCTCTCGCCAAGTGGAAGACTATGGTCCAGTTCATCGCGCTCGGTTTCCTCATCGCTGGCCCGGCCGGCGAAGCCGTGCTGCCGGGCGGCGTCACGACGGGTCTTGTGCTCCTCTGGATCGCAGCCCTCGTTACGCTTTACACCGGCTGGGACTATATGAAGGCGAGTTACGACCACGTCGGGAGCGATTAGACGGGACATGAAGGCGCTTTATTTCGCGTGGGTGCGGGAACGCGTCGGTACGGCGGAGGAGGAACTGGACCCGCCCGCCACGGTCAAGACCGTCGGCGACCTCGTCGCGTGGCTCCGCGAGCGCGGCGAGGGCTATGCGCACGCGTTCGACAAGCCCGCGGCTGTTCGCGCCGCGCTCGATCGGGTTCACGCCCGCAGCGATGCGTCGATCACGGGGGTGAAGGAAGTCGCGTTCTTTCCGCCGATGACCGGCGGCTGAAAGCGATGGCGTCGGTCCGCGTTCAGCGAGAGGATTTCGACCCGGGTGTGGAGGCGGAAGCGCTCTCGCGCGGGCGAACGGACGTCGGCGCCGTCGTGACATTTATCGGCCATTGCCGCGACGAGGGCAGGCAGCTTGCCGGCCTCGAGCTCGAGCACTATCCCGGCATGGCAGAAGAGGAGATCGCGCGCGCGGCGGGTGAAGCCGAAAGCCGTTGGCCGCTTCTGGGCGCCATAGTAATCCATCGCTATGGCCGTATCGCGCTGGGCGAACGGATCGTTCTCGTCGCGGTGGCCGCCAAGCATCGCGAAGCGGCGTTCGCGGCGGCCGAGATGTTGATGGATTACCTCAAGACCCGCGCGCCTTTCTGGAAGCGGGCGATACGCAGCGACGGCGCTATCGAGGGATGGATCGAAGCGAAGAAAGAGGACGATCAGTCAGCGGCGCGGTGGACCGCCGCCAACTGAAAATTCGCGTCAGGCGCGCCCGACGACCGTGTGGTAGATCCAAAGCACGATGACCGCGCCAATAATTGCGACGACGAGGCTCCAGATATTGAAGCCCGTGATGCCGGCGCCGACGACTTCTGCCGCGATAAACCCGCCCACGATCGCACCGACGATGCCAAGCACGATATCCATCAGGATCCCAGAGCCGGACTTATTGACGATTTTGCTGGCGATGAATCCGGCAATGAGACCAAAAATGATCCACGCGATTACGCCCATTGCGAGAACCTCCCCTGTCGATTCGAGGCGCGAACTCTGCGGTATGGACGGGGAAAACGCAAGCCGTTAGTCTTGGTCGTGATATCTTCGAAATGCGGCGCTAGCCTGTGGTCGAAGGACAGGCCTATTACTTTGGATTTAAGGTGAGGGAGACGACTATGGCTTCTTTTGATGACGCGATGAAAAATGCGGTTCCGGGCGGCAATTTGGCGACGCCAATTGCGGTCGCTATCGGCGCCCTCATTCTCGGCAAGATGTTTGGCGGCAGCTCCGCGCCAGCGTCCCCGCCGGCTGTGCCTATCCCGCCGCCTGGGCAACCTATGCCAACAAACGCGCCCGCCGGCAGCATTCTCGGCGGTCTCTCGGATCTGATTGGGAAGCTGAGCTCGGGGGGCGTATCGCCGCAGGTCAATTCCTGGGTTGGCCACGGACCAAATGAGCCTGTTCAACCCGGACAGCTCGGCTCGGCGCTTGGCCAGAATGTGCTTGCCGAGCTTGCGCAGCGCACCGGCATGAGCCAGCAAGAATTGCTGAGCCAGCTATCGACAGCGTTACCGCAGATCATCAATCATCTGACGCCGAACGGGCGCATGCCGACACTGGCTGACCTCGATAAGTAAGGCGACGTGAGAAGGACTGAGCACATTGGCTGAGTCCGGATCTTCGCCGCGCGAAAGTGCGTAAGCGCGGCCCAAGCGCGGTCGACTCCTCATGTCGACCGCCTGTCGAAGGTGTTGGCGCCGAAGAATAGGCGGCCTCGCGTCCGAATCGGATACGCGTCGAGGTTCCGCTAAGACCCTGATGTCGCCGGCGTCGTCTCTCCGACCTACGTTGAGAGACTTGCCCATCGGTGCGCGAGCCGGCTCAACCGCTAAACGTGACGCTCGCGTGTAACTGCGCGCTTGCGCGGGCGAGTTCGCCAGCATAGCGAGGGGCGAGCACTTTTGCCTTTCGAAAGCGTGCGATCATGAAGCTCATCCTGGCGGTCATCAAGCCGTTCAAACTTGACGAGGTGCGAACGACGCTCGATCGGTTGGGCGTCAAGGGAATGACGGTCAGCGAGGCCAACGGCTACGGCCGGCAGAAGGGGCACACCGAAATCTACCGCGGCTCCGAGTATAACGTCGCCTTTATGCCGAAGGTTCGCCTTGAGATCGCGGTCAGCGACCACGAGGTCGAACCCACCATTGAGGCGATCCAGGCTTCTGCGCGAACCGGCCAGATCGGCGACGGCAAGATTTTCGTTCTCCCCATCGAGCGGGCGGTGCGCATCCGCACCGCCGAAACCGGCGACGAGGCGTTGTGACGAGCGGGCAGCGCCGGCGCCGCGCTGGCGCGCGCCGTTGTTCGCTGGCATAACGAGACGATGATTCGCAGCGCGACCATAGCCGTCGCGCGCGCCGACGCTGGCGCGCCCGTCGATCCCGGCTTCGGGGTCTACGTCCATTGGCCCTTCTGCCTGTCGAAATGTCCCTATTGCGACTTCAATAGCCATGTGCGCGGGGCGGCGATCGACGAGGCACGCTACCTCGCCGCGTTCAAGGCGGAGATCGCCCATCGCGCGGGCCTTGCGCCGGGACGAACGGTGCGCTCGGTGTTCTTTGGCGGTGGGACGCCTTCGCTCATGCGCCCGGAGACGGTGCAGGGGGTCATCGACGCCATCGCTTCCGCCTGGTCGCTCGACAAAGACGCGGAGATCACGCTCGAAGCCAACCCGACCAGCGTCGAAGCCGAACGATTCCGCGGCTATCGCTCAGCTGGCGTCAACCGGCTGTCGATCGGCGTCCAGGCGCTGAACGACTTTGACCTCAAGGCCCTCGGCCGTAAGCACACGGTCATCGAGGCGCTCGGCGCGGTGAGGCTTGCCGGGTCGCTGTTTCCCCGCTTCAGCTTCGATCTCATCTATGGTCGGCCTGGGCAAAGCGTTTCCGCCTGGCGGCGCGAGCTCGCCGAGGGCCTGAACTATGTCGGCGACCATATCTCGCTCTATCAACTGACCATCGAGCCAGACACGATGTTCGAGCGACTCCGTGACGCGGGCAAGCTTGAGCTGCCCGATGAGGAACTCAGCCTCGGCCTGTTCCAAGCCACGCGGGAATTGACCTATGCGCGCGGCTTGCCCGCGTATGAGGTCTCGAACCATGCTCGCCCTGGCGGGGAGAGCCGCCACAACCTCGTCTATTGGCGGTACGGCGAATACGCCGGCGTCGGTCCAGGCGCCCACGGACGCCTCGTCACGGCGAAAGGGCGCTTCGCGCAAGAGACGGAGCGGCATCCGGAAATGTGGCTGACCCAGGTCGAGACCGAAGGCAACGGCCTTGTGGAGAGCGTGCCGCTGAGCCGGGAGGAGCAGGGCGACGAGTTCCTGCTCATGGGGCTACGCCTGAGCGAAGGCGTCGACCCTAGGTCGTTCGAAAAGGTGAGCGGCCGACCCATCGATCCCGACCGGATCCGGAGCCTCATCGAGGACGGCTTTCTCGAGCGCGACGAGCGCGGACGGATCCGGGTGACGGCGATGGGCGCGCCGCTGCTCGACACCGTCGTCGCCGACGTGGCCGCCTGACAGCCTCATAAATCCGATCCGGTTTGGATTTTCTTGGACCGGGGCCTTTTTCGCCTTGGAATCCCTCGATTCGAGGGTTGGATTTCCTTGGATTTCCTTGGATTCTCTCGTCCGAAATCGAGCCTTATCAATGGGTTACGCGGGATTTTCCGCGAAAAGATTTTCGCGCGCCTTTTCCCTTGCGTTAAGAGACGCGCGGACGGGGGCCACGGTCAGGGAGGGTTGCGGAAAAGGAGGATTGTTCATGGGCGAGAGCCTATCCTTCTTTCCGATTTTCTGCAACAAATTGTCTGCGCGTTGATCTAGAAATTGTCGCCCCGACCCCTCTGGCCGCCTCAATCCAAAACCAACCCGCGCTGATGCATTGACGCGTCCCCTTCGAAGCGTACGCTTGATTTGTTTAAGGCTCTAGGCTGCGCCAATGCTGTTCCGGACCGAGCCGTCCCGTGTTCTCGCCATCAGCCAACCGACCCATGCGTGGATCTCGGGACAGATTTTGCGTAGCTGGCGCGAGGCGCTTGGCGAGACGCTCATGCTCGCCGCGGAACAGCACGACATCGGCTGGCTCGACTGGGAGACGGCGCCGACCTTCAACCCTGAGACCGGTCGCCCACATCTCTTCCGCGAGGTTGGCGCGGCGACGCATTCGCCGATGTGGAGACAGGGCGTCGAGCGCGCCCTCAGCGCCTGGGGCGCGCATGTCGCTTTGCTCGTCTCGCGCCACGGTGGAGTGATTTACCGCCGCTACGCCGACCGCCATCGAATGAACGAACCGGATGCTGCGGCGGCGCGGGCCTATCTGGAGGCGCAAGCTCCGCTCGAGGCTGCCTGGGCGAAAATGCTTGGCCTCGAGGCCGCCGAGCTCCAAAAAGAGACGGCGCTGGTGGCGTTCAGCGACACCCTCTCGCTAGCTTTGTGCGGTGAGTTGAAGACGCCGATCGAGCTCGAGGCGCCGAACGCGCACGGAGGCGCCGAGACCTTGCGCTTGATCGAGCGGCCCGGTCACCCTTTCGAATTTGTCCTCTCGCCCTGGCCTTTCAGAAAGGATGCGCTGACGGTCGAAGGCGAGGCTCGTCCGTTGCCGGCGACAGGGCGTTTCGACAATGAGGCGGCGATGCGTGAATGGTTCCGGTCGCCTCGGCGGGCAGTGTTTCGCGCACGGCTGATAAGCCAATCCGCAATTGGCTGAAGCCCGCCCCCAGCAATCCCCCGGACCGCTTCGCCGCAATCGACCAAAGCCCCGGGCGGCTGCTGCCGCTAACGGACCTTCGCGCCGACGCTTCTGCGTACAATAGCCCTCGTTCTATTTTCGCGCCGTGAGAGGGGTCACAGCGCTGCGCTAGGCGATGTGCTCAAATGATTGGCGAAGAGGGGTTTTGAGATGTCCTATCACCAACCGGCACATGAGCTTCGGCTCGCGATCAGCCTCGAAGCGGAAGCGCTTATCTCTAACTTTGGCGACGAGGCCTATGTCGAGGCCCGTCGTCGCGCAAAAGAAGCCAGCAACGACCTTCTCGCCAGGGATTGGGATGCAGTCGCGCTCACTGTGACCCGCACGACGGCGAGGCGCTCATCGTTGCTCGCGCGGATCTTTCATTAGCTAAGGGAACCGGGGCAGCGCCGGTATGGTGAGGCGGCGATGTGTCGTGGCCTAGACTAAATCGCCTGAGCATCCTTCCGCGCCGCGCGCTAACGCCAGGTCCAGGTCATCGAGGCGATGAGGGGAGCGTCCGGGGTCACAATCCGCGGGTTGGGCATATTCAAAGAATTTGGCGGCGCCGTCCACGGCTCGACGCACACGCCCTCGTCTTCCATGTCGTAGATGATCCAATCTTCGCAGTCGGAACTAACGGTGAGCTCGAGCTCACCCGGCCATCGCACGATAGGATCGGCGCGCAAGTCTCGGAAGCAGTAATCCCAAGGGCGGGGAGCGGGCGCGGTTAGCGCCCCGCTCGGCAGACCGGTCGAGTCGTTGGCCCACATTACTCCCGGCTCGACGTCCAATTGAAGCTCGGCGGAGGCCGGCGTCCCGGCGAGGCGGCGGACAAACCAAGGATGCCAGCCGACCGCGGCAGGCATGGGTTCGCGCGCATGCAGTTCGATCCGAAACGTCGCCCGACCCGCGCTGAGCTCGGTGCGCTGGACCACCCGGCAGGGCCAAGGCCACGGATCGCCAAGTTCGATACTCAGTTCGCCGTGCCCGGTCACTTGCCAAGGGCGTTCCGTGACCAACCCATGCAAGGCGTGTGGTCCGGCGTTGGCGATAAAGCGATATTGGGCTCCGCTATAGTTCAGGCGCGCGTCCCGCAGCCGGCCGACCCACGGCGCCATCACGAAACTGCCCGAGTGGAAAACGTCCTTGCCCAGCGCGACAAGGAGTTCATGATCGCCGACGCGGAACGACGTAAGTCGGCCCCCGTCTTCCGGATCGAAGGTTGCGGCGCAACCCTCTGCCGTCAGTTTCATGGTTTGGGTCATTGCGAAGTCCACCCTCCATCAACGACCAGAATCGTTCCGGTGACCATCCGCCCTGCCTCCGACGCAAGATAGATGATCGCTCCTGCGACATCGTTGGTCAGCGCAAATTGGCCGAGCGGAATCTTGCCTAAGACTGAGGCCTTCATTTTGGGCTCGTCGAGGATCGGCGCCGTGCCGGGCGTGTAGATGAAGGTTGGCGCGACGGCGTTGACGGTAATGGCGTCTTTCGCCCACTCGAGCGCAAGCGTCTTCGTCATCATATTCAAGCCGCCCTTGCTGGCGCAATACACCGCAGCGTCCGGCAGGCCCACAAGTCCGCCTTGAGAACTGATGTTGACGATGCGGCCGCCTCGGCCAGCCGAAGCCATCGTCCGAGCGACCGCCTGGCTCATGAAAAAGGCGCCGCGCAGATTGACCGCCATCATCTCGTCCCAGTCAGCCTCGGTCACGTCGAAGGCCGCGCGGGCGAAACCCAGGCCCGCATTGTTGACGAGAACGTCGATGCGGCCATGTGCGGCCACGATGCGAGAGACAGCTTCGTTGATCGAGGCGACGTCGCGCACGTCCAGGCGCTGAGGGTGCACAGTGAGGCCCTGCGACTGCGCCTCGGACGCGAGCGCCGCCGCGTCAGCATCTGTGCGTACGGTCGGCACGACGACGGCTCCGGTCTCGGCGAGCAAAGGCGTCAGCTCACGCCCAATTCCCTTGGACGCGCCCGTGACGACGACGACGCGGCCGCCGAGATCAAAGCGCCGCGCCGCGGCCACGTGGGGTGAAGCCTGATTCTCGTTGTTCGACAACTTGCTTCGCCTTTCGAGGTGGAGATGTTCGTCGCAGCGGGGCTTGGCGCCGTTCCCCTGATCAACCCTGCCCAACGAGTTGAGTGACCCGTTCGAGGTCCGCATCGGCCCCCGAGAACTGACCCATGACACGACCTCGCGCAAGCACGATCACTTCGTCAGCGACCGACAGCGCTTGCTGCAAATTATGCATGATCAAGATGACCGCTTGCCCGGCGTCGCGTGCATGCCTCACCTGGTCGAGCACTTGTTGGGTCTGCCGGACGGCGAGCGCAGCGGTCGGCTCGTCAAGGATCAGGCAGCGCGACCCGTAAACGATGGCGCGGGCGATCGCGACAGCTTGCTTCTGACCACCGGACAACGTCGCGGCCGGATCGCTTAGGCGCCGTCTGAGATCAACCCCCAGTGTCGCCAGCGCGTCGGTTGTGATTTCGATCCGCCTTCTTAGGGTCGTAGACGCGAAACGGTCCGAAGCCCTTCGTTGGCTCATTGCCCAGCACCATGTTGCGCGCAATCGACATGAGGTCGCATACCGCCAAATCCTGAAACACCGTCGAAATTCCTGCCGCGCGGGCGTCATGGGCGCTTCGCAGCGTCACCGGACGACCGTCGACTTCGACCGAACCAGAAGTAGGTTGATAGACGCCTGAAAGCACTTTGATCAACGTGCTCTTGCCGGCCCCATTGTCGCCAAGCAGCGCCAGCACCTTGCCGACGTGGGCCTCCATCGTAATGTTGCGCAGCGCCGTCACAGATTGAAAACTCATCGTCACATCGCGCAGCGCGACGACCGGTTTGGCCGCAACGGCGAGAGACCGAACTCTGCCAGCGCCAAGCGCGGGGTCAACACTGACGGCGTTGCTGACTGCGCGCGCCTCTGCAACAACGACCGGCTGTTCGAGAGCAGCGCGGTCGGGACTCATCACAAAGCGATCGATGACAAGGCGATTGACTAGCACCGCGACGAGGACAACGATTCCGAGGAAGATGTTGACCCAGTAGCCCTGGAGGCCAATCAGCAAGAGGCCGGCGTTGACCATGGCGTACATGAATGCGCCTAGCACAGTGCCCAACACGCTGCCGTAACCCCCCGTCAGCAAGGTGCCGCCAATGACGGTCATCGCAATGGCGATGAGCTCCCAGCCAACGCCCCGGTTCGCGTCGATCGAAAAGTACTGGACGGCCACCACGACCCCGGCGACGCCCGACGTGAAACCCGACATTGCGAATATCGTGACAGTCGTACGAGCGACCGGCACGCCAAGATTCTTGGCAGCGGTGGGATTCTGCCCGATTGCGAAGGCCCAGTTTCCCATGCGCGTGCGCAGCAGGAACAGCGTAGCGAGGGCGGCGACCGCGATGAACCACACAACCGACATCCGATAGCCGAAGAAGAGCTTGCCGGCGATGAGTTGGGCGTAGGAAGCAGGGAACTTCACCACGACCGGAAAGCCGCTGGTGTTCATTGTGAGGATGCCGCGATAGACGAGGGAGGTCGCGAGAGTGATGATGAATGAGGGCAGTCCGGTTCGCACCTGGATGACGCCGTTGACCGCGCCGAGCAACGTCCCGACGGCGAGCGCACACAAGATGGTCAGGATCGGCGGCAGGCCGAGGACGTTGCCAAAATAAAACATTGCCCAGCCGGTCAGGCCGACGATCGTCCCTACCGAAAGATCGAAGTGACCGGCGATCATGAGCAAGGTGACGCCAACCGCGACAATTCCATATTGCGAGGCCAAGCTCGCGACGTTGACGCCATTGTCATGTGAGAGGAAAAGATCCGGCCGTAGGATCGAGAAGACGATGAATGCTGCGGCCAGACCGCCGAGCGAAGCGAGTTCTGGCCGTTGCAGCAAGCGGCGGACCGGGCGGAAACCCGATCTGGTCGCGCCACGCGGGCCGGCAGATTTTAAGGGACCGCCGTCTGCTTCGGTCATCGAAGGTCCGTGACGGTCAGTCCGCCAATCGAGATCAGCCCTTCGCCGATCTCACCGAACGCCCGCGGCGGCCAAGCTGGCCACGGCGTCAGCGTTAACTTTGTCGACGATCTGCGGCCCGGTCAGGAAATAGTTCGATTGGATCAGACCATAGCGGATGTAGTGAACAAGCTCGAGGACCGAGATATAGCCGCGCCACCATCCTTGCTGGTCCATCGTGAAGTCGAGATCGCCCTTCTGGATCATGCCGACGATGTCAGGGCTCACGTCGAAGCCCGCCGTCTGCAATGGCCGCCCGACCGCCTGCTTAGCGGCGACGACGCCGGCGGTGGCGGGTTGCCCGGTGGCGACGACGGCGTCAACGTCGGGATGCGAGCGCAGATAAGCCTCGACGATTGACGCCGTCTTGCCCGGATCGGGGTCCCCGGCGACGTGATCGTACTTCGCGCCTTTCGCCTTGGCGATCTGCTCCATGCCGGCGCAGCGCTCGGTCTGAGTGCCGTCGCCAACCTCTTCCTGGACGCAGATCATCGATTTCGCGCCCTTCTCGGCGAAGCGATTGGCCGCCATCTGGCCTGCCGCATATTCGTCGGCGCCAACCCGCGAGACGTAAACGTCGTCAGGGTCACGTAACGGCTTATCCTTGACGCTGGGCGCGGGATTGAAGGCCACCGCGACGCCCTTGTCCTTGGCCTCCTTCGCCACGGCGTCGAGATCGCCGATTCCAAGGATCAGGATGCCGTCAGGCTTCGCCGCGATCGTCTCCTCGATCTTTTCCGTATACGAGGCAAGATCGACGCTAGCCGGGTAAACATATTTGACGTCAACTCCGAGGTCCTTGCCGGCCTGTTGAGCGCCGTTGTTCAGCACGCGAAAGAACCCAGAACTCGGATCGGCGAGTCCTTCGATGTAAATTGTGAGGCGCTTACCCTTCGTGAGATCGCCCGGATAGTTCGACGATTGCGCGCTGGCGCCGGGGGACGACAGGGCGGCTCAACGCCATCGCCAATGAGACAACTGAGACAAGCCTGACGATCGTCTTCATTGAAGGAGCCTTTGGACGAGATTTCAAGAAGATTGTTCAGGCTTGCGATCGGGTTGTCAACGCGCCTTGAGATGGATGATCGTTCGGACGTGCTCATGCGCGCGGCGTTCCGGGTGAAGGGACCGTTTTTGGCCCGATTTGCCTTTGGCCATCGACCAAACCAACATGCGGTTATTTCTCGGTATATCTTTTGGCAGCCGTTGATGTGCCCGACCCAGGCCGAGACCTCAGAGTGCGTCAATGCGATATACGCGCCGCGCATTGTCGTGGAAAAGCGCGGATTGCTCAGCACTCGAAAAGTCGCGGACGATGGCCTTGAACCCATCGAAGATCGCGTCATAGCTCGTCCATAAGAGGCCGACGGGGAAGTCGCTGCCGAACATCGATCGATCGACGCCAAAGCAATCGATGCAATGAAGCGCGACGTCGCGCAAGCTGTCGGGCGTCGGGGACGGATCATAGGCGGTCAACGCAGAAATCTTGATTAGGATGTTGGGCGCTGAGCCAAGCAGCTTCAGACCGTCTCTCCACCGCGCCATTCCATCGCGGTCGCGATCAATCGGGCTGCCGCAATGGTTGACGATGAAGGTCTGGTTGGGGAAATCGCGCGCAAGCCGAGAGACCTCTTCGGCCTGGTAGGGATAGAGCATCAGCTCGAGGAGTTGGTTGTGGCGGGCGAGCAGCGCGACGCCGCGGCGAAACTCAGCCTCATCAGCGATGCCTGGGCGCGGGGCGAAGCATTTCGCTGGAACAGTCGGGTGCCAGCTCAGCATTTGTCGAACGCCGGCGCAACGCCTGACCTCGGACAGGCGGTCAAGCGCAGCGCCCGCGTCCGGAGCGGCGAGGTCAGCGAAGCCGATATAGGTCATGGCGACGCCTGACGATTTGTCGAGCGTCTCCAACCACTCAATCTCGGCGAGGGGATCATCAGCCCGGTCCCAAGCGGCCTCGATGTATACCGAGGCGACCACGTTCTGGTTCACCGCGTCGCGCCGGTAGTCATCGACGAGATAATTTTTTCGTATCGGGTCAAGATCGCCCAGCGCCTGGATCGCGTCGCCTGCAGGGCGAAGCCAGGGATGTCGATCCATCCGGAGATCCCACAGATGGATGTGCGGGTCGATGATCGGTCCAGAATACAGTCCCACCATGCTCAATGGCTCCGTGGTTTGAGCGGGTGCGCAGCAACGATGGCGATCGCGTCGGTGATTCCCTAGCATACCGTGTTTCGTCTCTGGATCTGATGCAACGCTTCTCTGACGCGAGCCGCCCGCCCGCGAGTTTTGCGCAGCGAGGATACGTGCGACAAACGTCAGACTCGTTGACTTAAACAGACGGACCGGTAACGTTCTCGTGAAGTCAGTCGCTGGGAGCGGTTCGGAGGGCTGTGGGGCGCTGGGGCCGATTGGTCTCCGTTACGCCGCCTCGAATCGGACGAGTGAGCTTCGCTAAAAGGGAGAAACGAAATGAAGACAATGACTATCGCGCGGCTCGCAATCGCGCCGGCCGTCGTGGCCGGTCTGGCCCTCTTGCAGCTCGCAGGAGCGGGCTCCGCGCTTGCGGCAGCCAATTGCATCAAGGGCGAGCACAAGGCGCCCTTCAAGCTCGGCTGGGCCAACATTTATTCGATCCCGACCTGGATGAAGGAGACGACCGGTACGATCGAGGACATGGCGAACGCGCTGAAGAAGCAGGGGTTGGTCGATAGCCTGACAATCACGGACGCCCAGGGCAACGCCAACACGCAGATCCAGCAGATCCAGTCGATGATCGACGCCAAGCTCGACGCGATCATCGTCGACGCCGGTTCCGCCACCGCGCTCGATCGCGTCATTGCCGACGCCTGCGCGAAGGGAATCGTCGTCGCCAATTTCGACAGCCTCGTCGACACCAAGGACCTGACCACCAAGATCGACACCGACCAGACGGAGTGGGGCAAGCTGGCCGCGGAGTGGCTCGTCAAGCAACTCAACGGCAAGGGCAACATTCTTGTTTTGAACGGGCCCGCAGGCGTTTCGGTGAGCGATGATCGGCGCAAGGGCGCCGAGCCGGTGTTCAAGGCCAATCCGGGCATCAAGATCCTGGCGGAGACCAACACGCCGTACAACGCCGCGCCCGCGCAGGAAGCCGTTACGAACTTGCTCTTCAGCAATCCGCAGATCGATGGGGTGTGGAGCCAGGGCGGGGCGCTCACGGCCGGGGCCGTGACGGCATTTGAGAAGCAGGGACGCAAGCTCGTTCCGATGACAGGCGAAAACTATCGGCCGTTCCTCGAGATGTGGAAGGCGAAGAAGCTCACCGCCTGGGGGACACAGCAACCGAATTGGCTGGCGGCCTTCGCGGTCTACGCGGCGGTCAAAGCCCTGCAGGGCGATGACATCCCGGCTTACATCGACGTGCCCTTGCCGATCATCGACGAGACCAATCTCGACAGCTACCTCTCCCGAGCGAAGGACTTCGCCGCGGACGGCTACATCTACTCGCCTTATGACACGAAGCTGTTCGACGACTTGATCGCTACGAGCCTGAAGAAATAGCTTTGCTTCGACCGGGGCGTAGGCGTGATAGAGTAACGCGGTCGTATGGGCGTGCAGCAAACGATCCTCGGAGCCCGGAATGTCTCGAAGGCGTTCTTCGGCAATCCGGTGCTTCGCGAGGTCTCGATCGAGCTCGTCGGCGGCCGCATACACGCTCTTCTCGGTGAGAATGGCGCGGGCAAGAGCACGCTGATCAACCTGCTGTCGGGCACCTTGAGGCCCGACAGGGGGGAGATCCTGGTTGACGGGCGCGTGATCGCGTCATTGACGCCGCAAGAGGCGCATCAACTCGGGATCGCTGTGGTGCAGCAGGAGCTGAGCCTCGCGCCGCATCTTTCAATTGCGGAAAATATCGGCCTAGGCGCTTACGCTCGCTGGGGCGGGCTCGTCGACTACGGGCGCCTAGCAAGCGCGATTGCAGAGATCGGCAAGGAACTCGAGCTGATCGAACCGCCGGATACGCCCGTCGGGCGACTGCCTCTCGGTCGGCGGCAGATCGTGGAGATCGCCAAGGCGCTCTATATCAAGCCGCGCGTCCTCATTCTGGACGAGCCGACATCATCGCTCGCCGCGCCGGACGTAACAATATTGATGAGGCTCGTTCGACGTTTGCGCGACCGCGGCGTCGCAATTCTCTATATCTCACACCGACTGAATGAGATCATCGACTTCTGCGACTATGTGACTGTGCTGAAGGACGGATCGGTCACCGCCGACCGTCCGCTCGCCGGACTTGATCCGACCGGCCTCGTCCGCCTCATGGTGGGGCGCGACCCTCGAAATCTCTTCCCGCCGTACGCCTCGCATTCGACGGGCGAGCTGGTCCTCGAGACAAAGGCCTTTCGGGCCGCGGGCGCGTTCGACGTCGATTTCGAGCTTTATCGCGGAGAAATCCTCGGGATTGGCGGACTCGTCGGCCACGGCCAGGAAGATTTCATGATGGGCCTTTACGGCGCCGTTCCGGCCCGGGCCGAACGCTTCCGCGTATTCAAGAAGGGAGCCGCCGTCCGGAGCGCTCCCTTCGCAAAGGTCGCCGACGCGAATGCCGTCGGCGTCGCCTACGTCCCTGCGGATCGACGCAAGGAAGGCCTGCTACTCCCGCACTCGATCGACTTCAATCTGCTCCTGCCCCTGTTCGCCAGCCGGAGTGCCGAACGTCGCCGGGGAGGGCAGGAAACCGCGATCACCGAGCGCCTGGCGCAGCAGCTCAATATTCGGGGCGACCGGCGACGGCCAGCCCAGGCGTTGTCCGGAGGCAACCAGCAGAAGGTCGCGCTGTCGAAATGGCTGACGCTCGAGCCGTCCGTCTTGCTCTTGAATGACCCCACCCGAGGCGTCGACGTCGAGACCAAACGCGAGATCTACCTTGCGCTGCGCGCCATGGCGGCCGAGGGCAAAGCCGTGGTTCTGCTCAGCTCGGACACGCCTGAACTGGTTCATCTTTGCGATCGGGTCATGGTGTTCAACAAGGGCAGGGTGGCCGTAACTCTGCCGCACGCCGAGGCCTCGGAGGAGGCAATCGTGGCCGCCGCCATGGGCGTGCGAAATGCGCCGACCCTTGAGGGGGAAGCGGTTTGATGTCGGGCCAGGGCGCACGACTCTATCGGGCGATCCAGTGGCGGCGTAACGAAGGCCTCGGCGCGCTGCTCCTGGTCCTCGCGGCATTCGCCGTTATCTACGCGATTCTTTTTCCCGGCATTTTGACCGTTGGCGCCATGGCCAAGTTCGTCCAGGGCTGGTTCCCGACGGCGATGGTCGCGGCGGCTGAAACCATCGTCATGCTCACCGGCGGAATCGACCTTTCCGTAGGTCCGATGGTCAGCCTTGGCTCCGTGGTGGCGGCGTCCACAATGCAAGGGCCGTTGGGCATTTTCGGCGGCGTCCTCGCGCTGCTTGCTCTCGGGACGTTCGTGGGCGCGATTGTCGGCGCGTTCGTCGCGATTGGCCGCTATCCGGCGATCATCGTCACCCTCGCGCTCTCGTTCGTGTTACGCGGCGTCGCGCTCCTCATCATGCCGCGCCCCGGCGGATTTGTGCCGCCCTCCTTGTCCGAGTTCCTCGCCGGTTCTCATCCAACCGCGGCGGTTCTGCTCGTGCTGCTCGTCCTTCTTTGGAAGCTCTATCAGGCGACGCCATTAGGCATTGGACTGATCGCCGTTGGCGACAACGCCGAAGGCGCCTACCGCTCCGGGGTCAACGTCACCCGGGTGCGCATGTGCGCCTATATCGTCAGCGCCAATCTTCAGGCCTTCACCGGCCTCTATGTGGCTGCGCAGACCGGCTCTGGGGACCCCTTGATCGGCGAGCCGCTGACGCTCGCCGCGATCGCCGCTGCGGTGCTCGGCGGGGTCGGGTTCCTTGGCGGACAGGGCGCCATGCGCGGGGCGCTTGCGGGCAGCCTCCTCATGAGCATTCTGATCAATGTCATGTTCTTCATGGGCCTGCCTTTGGTCGCGCAATATGTGGTTCAGGGATTGATCATCGTCGCGACGGTCGCGCTGCCTTTGATCCGCGCCTCTTTGCGGAGAGTGGCGTGAACGTGGTCCTGCGCTTGCAGCACTTTGCGGGCACATACAGTCGCTCTCTCGTCGCTTATGCGATTGTCGCGATCCTTTGGATCGCCGCCTCGCTCCTGATTGCGGGCTTCGGCGCCTACGCTCACCTGCGCTACATCGTTGAGCTTGCCGCGGTGATCGGACTCGTCGGAATTGGCCAGACGGTCGCGGTGATCGGCGGCGGGATCGATCTCTCTGTGAGCGCCATCATCACGGTCAGCGCCATCATTCTGCCGTTGGTGACTTTCGACGCCGACGCCACGGGCCTCGGCGCAATCGTCCTTGCGCTTCTCGTTGCCGCCGGAATCGGAGCGGTGAACGGTCTCGGCATTGGCTATCTCGGTCTGCCGCCGCTGATTATGACTTTGGCCATGGCGACGATCCTGCAGGGGCTCCTCATCCTCATTGCCGGGGGCAGCGCCATCTCGGTCACCAATCCCTCGCTTGAGTGGCTGGGTTCCGCGCATATCATGACCATTTCACTCAGCATCATCCTCT
Organism: uncultured Alphaproteobacteria bacterium; assembly: GCA_963836695.1. GTDB lineage: Bacteria > Pseudomonadota > Alphaproteobacteria > Rhizobiales > Beijerinckiaceae > Roseiarcus. Next base: position 407,091 of record CAWIKX010000009.1, on the reverse strand, counting down.
GGGCGGTTGTCGCGGCCGTTTGCCTATTCTGGCTGCATGGGACGCGCAGCGGTTCGCTCATCTTCGCGATCGGCGCCAATCCGGTGGTCAGCCGTCTTTCGGGCGTACCAATCCGCCGACTGACGCTTGCCACCTATGTGATCTCGGGGTTTTGCGCAGGCCTCGCTGGCCTTCTGCTGCTGTCGATGAATGGACAGGGCTACGTCGGCATCGGCGATCCCTATCTCCTGTCGTCGATCGCGGCGGTGGTGCTCGGTGGCACCTCGATCCTTGGAGGACAGGGCTCTTACCTTGGCACGATGGCCGGAGCGGTGCTGCTGGTTACGATGACGGCGTTGATCACGGTCGTGAACGCCTCGGAGGGCTGGCGCAGCGTTATTCTAGGCTGCCTGATCTTAGCTATGCTGCCATTGTCGGGCCGCGACCAGTCCCGTTGAGAACACGCCGCCCGCGATCGAAGGAGTAAGAAAATTGCTTGTCCAGGACTTGGATACCCCGTGCGCTGTGGTCGACCTCGACGTGATGGAGAACAATCTACGGCGGTGTCAGACCTACCTCGACCGTCACGGACTGAGCCTTCGTCCGCATATCAAGACCCACAAGATCCCCGAATTCGCGCATCTGCAGATCAAGCTCGGCGCGAAAGGGATTAACTGCCAGAAGCTCGGCGAAGCGGAGATCATGATCGATGCGGGCATCGCCGACGTTCTGCTCACCTATAACCTGATCGGCCGGACCAAGCTCGACCGACTTGTATCTCTCGCCCGCAGGTCCGACATGAAGGTCGTAGCCGACTCGAAGGAAACGGTCGAAGGCCTGTCATCCGCCCTGTCGCGCGCAGGCCTTGAGCTGCCGGTGCTGGTGGAGTGCGATACCGGCGCGCAGCGTTGCGGCGTCATTACGCCCCCAGACGCCCTCGCGCTGGCGCAGGCCGTCGATCGCGCGCCGGGGCTGAAGTTCAAAGGGCTTATGACCTATCCGGCCAAGAACGCCATGGCGAAGACCAACGCCTGGCTGATCGAGGCCGTCGATCTCTGCAAGCGTTCCGGGCTTCCCGTGGAGACAGTCAGCAACGGCGGCACACCCGATCTTTACAGCGCTCATGAAGTAACCGTCGCGACCGAGCATCGGCCCGGAACCTACATTTACAGCGACCGCTCCCAGGTGGAAATCAACGGCTTCGGCTCTTTAGCCGATTGCGCGCTAAGGGTTCATGCAAGGGTCGTGTCGCATGCGGCGGCGGACCGCTGCGTTATCGATGCCGGATCAAAGACCCTGTCGTCGGATCTGCTCGGGCTCAACGGCTACGGCCGCGTTCTCGAGCATCCCGATTGGGAGATTTATGGCTTGAGCGAGGAGCACGGTCATATGCGCGCGCCGCCGGGCTCGGGGGAACCAAAGATCGGCGAGCTCGTCACTGTCATCCCAAACCATGCCTGCGTGGTGACGAACCTGTTTGACCGGATTTACGCAGCTCGGCAGGGGAGGGTCGAAACCTTCTACGACGTCGCGGCGAGAGGGAAAGTGCAGTGAGCCTTGCGACCCTCGCGCCCGCGCCCGACGTCGCTCGGCTCACGAGCCTTCTCGAGCGGCTCGTCGCCATCGACACCCAGAATCCACCCGGACGGGAGGTCGAGGCCGCGGCGCTCCTGGCGTCCGAACTCGAGGCCATCGGCTTCGCGACCGAGGTTCGTTCCCTCGCGGATGGCCGGGCGAATGTCGTCGGCCGAATCGACAACGGCGACGGCCCCTGTTTCGCCTTCAACTCGCATATGGACACGGTCCCAGTCGGCGGCGGCTGGACCAGCGATCCATTTCGTCTGACGGAGCGGGAGGGCAAGCTTTTCGGCCGAGGCGCTTGCGACGCCAAGGGTCCAATCGTGGCCATGGCTGAGGCTGGCCGGCTCCTCGCCTCGGAGCGGGATCTCTGGCGCGGCACGCTGATCCTGATGTTTGTCGCCGACGAGGAGATCAATGGAGGCGGCTCGCGGGCGCTGGCGAAGCAGGAGCCGAGACCAGACTTGATAATTATCGGCGAGCCAACCAACAACGCCGTCTTCGCTGCGCACAAAGGTTGTTTGCGTCCGCTCGTCCGCGCCAAAGGTAAGGCCGCGCATTCGGGCCGGCCGGAGCTCGGCGTGAATGCGATTCTCGCGGCGAGCCAGCTCATGTCGGTGTTCGACGCACGTGATCGCGAGTTGAGGGCCCTCCACCATCCGCTGGTCGGTCACGCCAGTCTGTCGGTCACGCGGATTGCAGGCGGGATCGGCGACAACGTCATTCCCGAAGATTGCGAGATGGTGCTGGACCGACGTCTGCTGCCAGGCGAGACGCTTGAGGCCGCGATGGACGAGCTGCACGCCATGCTGACGCGTGCGAAGCATGACCATGGCGTCGAAGCGGAGATCGCGGCGATCCGAACGAAAGCGGGCTCGACGGAAACGCCAGTGGACGATCCACTGGTGCGGAAGGCGGTCGCCATCTCCCGCGCACATGGCGTGACGTTCCCGCAGCCGGGCGGGCTAACGGGCGGCTGCGACCTCGTTCATTTTCACGACACCGGCAGCGTGGGCATCGTGCTTGGCCCCGGTTCTCTCGACGTCGCACACCAGCCCGACGAGTATGTCCCGAAGGACGACCTCGCCCGCGCGGCCCTCATCTATCGCGATATCGCGGTCGCAATGATGCAGTTGTAAACTGCCCGCCCTGCCTCACGGTCGGTAGTGAGGTGGCGTCGATCTAGACTCCGATGTCGTTGGGATTGAACCCATGCCGACGCCCACCCAAGCAGGTAGAGCGATTGTCTCGCTTGACCGAGGCGGCTGGCTCCAGCTTGGCGCGGAGATCGATAAGAAGCAGCGAGACATGCCTGCGGAAACAGCTGCAGCCGTCGCTCGCTCATTGAGGACGCCGAGAATCTCAAGTTGCAAAAAAGTGAGATTTGGCTGGGGGACCTGGATTCGAACCAAGATTGACGGAGTCAGAGTTCGCAGTTCTACCGTTGAACTATCCCCCAACGGCCGCTGAAGGCAGAGCTTCCCACGTTGGCGTGGCGCGTCAATAGCGAAGCGGGATTGATGGCGCAAGCGTGTCGGAGGCGATGGAGGCGCCGGCGGTCCCGCGGCCTGGCTTCCGTCCCACGAAAACCGGGGCAGGTATCGGATGGGACTAGACCTGCTCCACCGCCACGACCCCAGGCGCGGCCTTGAGCGCGCCGGCGATCGCCGCGCTCACGGAATACCGGCCGGGTAGGCGGATTTCGACCTCGCCGTCCTGCGGCCCGAGGATCACGACCAGCGACACCTCGCCCTCGCCGGGCGCGGTCAAGCGCCGCTCGATCGATTCGAGCGGCGCCTCGTCGCGCACGAACACCCTTAAGCCTTTCTGGACCTTGGCGGCCGCCTCGGTGAGGCGTTCGACGTTGACGACGCGCGCGCGCACATCCTCGCCTTCGACAGCCGCTTGCAGCGTCACAAGGACGTCAGCCCCCTTCTCCAGAAGGTCGCGGAATTGGTTCAAGCCTTCCTGAAACATAATTGCTTCATACGTACCGGAGGGATCGGAGAGCTGCACGATGCCGATCTTGCCGCCGTTCCTCGTCCGCCGTTCATAGCGGTCGAGCACGCTCGCGCCGAGCCGCGCGGTCGAGGCGCCGTTGCGCACGGATCGCGCAAACTCGGCCCACCGGGTGGCCTTCAGGCGCTTGAGCGCGGCGTCATAGACTTCGAGCGGGTGGCCGGAGAGGAAGAAGCCAATGGCGTCGAACTCGCGCGTCAGCCGCTCCGACTCGGGCCACGGCGCGGCGCGGGCTTTGAGCGGCGCGGCCTCCGTTTCGCCAAACAGCGCGTTCTGTCCGGCGGCTTTCTGCGTCGCCTCACGATTGGCGATCGCCAGCATCGGCTCGATCGCCGCGAAGGCGGCAGCGCGATTGCGCTCGAGGCAATCGAAAGCGCCGGCGGCCGCCAGGCTCTCGAGCGCCTTCTTGTTGACGGCGCGGGGATCGAGGCGCGCCGCTACGTCGCCGAGCGAAGCAAACGCGCGGCTCCCGCGCGCGTCGACCAGCGCCTCCGCCTGCGCCTCGCCGACCCCTTTGATGGCGCTCAGCGCGTAATGGATGGTCGGCGCTTGAGCCTCCATCCGCACGTCGAAGTCGACCAAAAATTCGTTGACCGACGGCGCGATGACCTTGATGCCGAGGCGCTGCGCCTCAGTGCGGAACTCGGCGAGCTTGTCGGTGTTTCCCTTGTCGAGGGTCATCGAAGCGGCGAGGAATTCAGCGGGGTGGTTTGCCTTGAACCAGCCGGTCCAGTAGGCGATCAGCGCGTAAGCTGCGGCGTGACTCTTGTTGAATCCGTAGTCGGCGAACTTGGCGAGCAGATCGAAGATCTCGTCCGCCTTGGCGCGGGTGAGGCCGCGCTCGACCGCGCCATCGACGAACCGGGCGCGCTGGGCGTCCATCTCCTTCTTGATCTTCTTTCCCATCGCGCGGCGCAGCATGTCGGCTTCGCCGAGCGAATAGCCCGACAGCGTCTGCGCGATCTGCATCACCTGTTCCTGATAGATGATGACGCCGTAGGTCTCGCTTAGGACCGGCTCGATCATGGCATGGATATAATCGGGCTTCTCCTGTCCGAGCTTACGCGCGCAGTAAGTGGGGATGTTCGCCATTGGGCCCGGGCGATAGAGCGCGACCAGCGCGATCAGGTCTTCGAACCTGTCGGCGCGCATGTCGACCAGCGCCTTGCGCATGCCGCCCGATTCCACCTGGAACACGCCGACTGTTTCGCCGCGCCCGAGCATTGCGTAGGTTCTGGCGTCGTCGAGGGGAATCTTCCCAAGGTCGATCGCGACGCCGCGGCGGGCGATGAGATCAACCGCCCGCTTGAGCACGGTCAGCGTCTTCAGGCCTAGAAAGTCGAACTTCACCAGGCCGGCCTGCTCGACCCATTTCATGTTGAACTGGGTCGCCGGCATCGCCGATTTAGGATCTCGGTAAAGCGGTGCGAGCTCGATCAGCGGCCGATCCCCGATGACGACGCCGGCGGCATGAGTCGAGGCGTTCGAGTAAAGCCCTTCGAGCCGCTCGGCGATCGTGAGCATCCGGGCGACCTTCTCGTCCGCCTTGGCCGCCTCCTGGAGCCGCGCCTCGTCGGCCACCGCCTGCTTGAGGCTGACCGGATGGGCCGGATTCTGGGGCACGAGCTTAGCGAGCTTGTCGACCTGGCCAAGCGGCATTTCAAGGACCCGGCCCACATTGCGCAGGACGCCGCGCGCCAGGAACGAGCCGAAGGTGATGATCTGCGCCACGCGATCGGCGCCGTAGCGATCGCGTACGTAGCCGATCACTTCATCGCGTCGATCCTGGCAGAAGTCGATGTCGAAATCCGGCATCGAGATGCGTTCGGGATTGAGAAAGCGCTCGAACAGGAGGCCAAACCTCAAGGGATCGAGATCGGTGATGGTGAGCGCCCAAGCGACGAGCGAGCCCGCGCCTGAGCCGCGCCCTGGTCCCACCGGGATTCCTTCAGCCTTCGCCCATTTGATGAAGTCGGCAACGATGAGGAAATAGCCGGCGAACTTCATGTTGACGATGACGTCGAGCTCGAAGGCGAGGCGCTTTGAATAGTCCTCTTGCGCGCGTCCAGGGGTTAGCCCATGCGCGGCGAGGCGCGCGCTCAAGCCCTCGCTCGCCTGGCGCCTGAGTTCCTGCTCCTCGTCGAGAGCCTCGCCGCCAACAACTGAAAAGCGTGGCAGGATCGGCTTACGCGTCGATGGCCGATAGGCGCAGCGCATGGCGATCTCGACGCTGGCATGCGCCGCCTCGGGGAGATCGGCGAACAATTCGGCCATTTCCGTGCGCGTCTTGAACCGATGTTCGGGCGACAGGCGTCGGCGGTCGGAGGTCGACACCACTGCGCCCTCGGCGACGCACAACAGCGCGTCATGCGCTTCATAGTCCGACAGCCCGGCAAAATAGGGCTCGTTGGTCGCGACCAGGGGCAGGCCGAGACGATCCGCGAGGGCGATGAGATCGGGCTCGACCAGGCGCTCATTATCGAGCCCATGGCGCTGGATCTCGACATACAGTCGTGAGCCGAAGACATCGGCCAGGCGCTTGAGCCGGCTTTCGGCCAGGTCGCCAAGATTTGCTCTCAGCGCACGGTCGATCGGCCCGGCGGGACCGGCGGTCAGCGCGATAAGGCCTCGCGCGTCTTCCAGCGCGGCGAAGGCAAGATGCGCATCGTCGCCGTCCTTGGGATCGAGCCACAAAGCGGAGACGAGGCGCATCAGGCAGCCGTAGCCGGCCTCGTTCTGCGCCAGGAGGACGATCGGCGCGCGCGCATTGTCCCGCTCGACGCCCCGCCAGAAAGCGGGGGCCGCGTCGGCGAAATCGACCGTCACCTGCGCGCCGATGATCGGCTGCACGCCGCTCTTGGCGAGCTTCTCGGAAAATTCGAGCGCGCCGAACAGGTTGTTCGTGTCGGTGATCGCGAGCGCCGGCATGGCGTCCGCTTGGGCGAGCTTGGCTAGCGTCTCGACCGTCAGCGCGCCTTCGCGCAGGGAATAGGCGCTATGCACATGTAGATGCACGAAGCCGACGGCTTTGATGACAGACGAGTCCATGGGTTTGGTTGTCGCAAGAGCCGGCGGCCGGGTCGAGGCCGGACAGGGCAGGAGCTGTGGATGACGCTCGCTGGGCTCACGAGCCAAGCGCGCGGGCGATCAGTGCAATCATGATCAGGAAGGCTCCGAGGGCGGCGATCTCGGTGATGTCGCGCAGGGCGTAAGCGGCGATATTGTGCATCTCGGCCTCCTTGATCTCTATAAATTCATGCTATGTTCTCTTCTTGTTCGAGTTCAACTCAACCTGGAGAGGCAACGTCGGAACCGGAGCGCGTGGTTAACGCAACGGAAGGCGGGCTTGCGAGATCGCGGAGCTCAATCGCCAAGGAGCGCGACCTCGCTTTCTCGTCCGGGACTGCCGGTAAGACCGATCTCGCCATTGCTATGGCTGGAAGCTTCCTCCGCGCGCCGGAGCCCGAGGTGTTGATCCCTCGGCGCCCGCGGCGGTCGAAACGACCTCGCCCGGTCAAAACCGCCCGTAAATGACGATCTGACACCAAATCCAGCCGCACTCCAAGCAGACGGTCACTTTGCCCCAACTGCCGCAGATAATCTTTCTTCTCGACACCGGAGTCTTCGCGTCGCCCTTGCGCACGAGCACAATTGCGCGACCGTCAATAGGATGTTCATTATGATCGTGGACCTCGTAAAGCAGCGGCTTTCCCGAAAGGAAGTCCGGAACGCGGATGCCGAGCGCGGCCGCGCGTTCCTTAAGGTCCTCGCCGGGCCTCAACTCGTGCTCACCCAGGCGCGCATGAATCTCGTGCATGAGGTCCGCTAGGTCGGCAACGTTTGTTAAAGACGTGAGAAGCGTGTCGGATTCAGATGCCATGATGGCCGCTCCTGAATGAGTTGGGTTGGAATGATCGGAACTATAGATGACTTAAAACCGGCTACTGAGCGTTGAGAGTTTTGCAAAATTAAAGGTGACTCGCTGTGACGCGGGTCACACCGTTTTCACAGAACACAGACGACTGACGTTTTGAGACTTCGTTAGGGCTGCCGTTGAAGGTCTTCCCTTTGCATTCGTCTTGGTGCGCAATGGAATGTTTAGTCGTCACAACTAGACGAAAGAGTTCTAACGATTCCCAGGCTTAATCTGCAAGTCAACACGTCCGCGCGCGGGGGCTCCCAGGCGCGCCGGGGGTTCTTACTCCGGACGAGCGGATATGATCTCGTGCTATCGCCTTCCCTTGCGCGCTTTCGCTGGGCCTAAGTCGAGCTCGGGATAGTGACGGAAGATGCCTGATGTGTTGAACGGAAGGCGTCGGTCGGAGGCGAGATAGGCGGCCAGGTTTTTCTGTTCGGCGACCGACTTCGTGAGCGCCGCGAGCGATGGATAGAGTTTGCCCGCGTCTGCGAACGCGCGCGGGAAGGCGTAAGCTGTGCCTTCCCAAATCTGGAACAACGACAAGTCGACGGTTGTGAGGTCGCCGCCGACGGCATGCGCTCTTCCCGAAGGATTGTCGGTCAGCACGCGCTCGAAATAGCCGAGGTATTTCGGCACGCGATGCTGGAGGAAGGCGGTGGAGCGCGCCTTGGCCTCTTTCTTCTGGTCTTCGTAATAGAGGTCGGTCCCGATCGGATGATGCGTGTCGTGAACCTCCGCGACGAAATCCGCAATGGTGAGCTGCAGGCCGTTTGCAAAGAGCCGGCCAGCCTCGTCTTTCGGCGCGAGACCGAGCTTGGGGCCGAGATAGTGGAGAATGTTGGCGACATGCGAGACGACGATCTCGCCGTCGCGCAGGAACGGAGGCGCGAAAGGGGTCTGTGGCGCGCCGCCTTCGAGCATCGCCGTCATGCCCTTTACGCCGCGCCCGGACCCGTGCTCCCGAGCGACATCGACATAGGGCGCGCCCGCCGCCTCGAGCGCGAGACGCACAAACTCGCCGCGCCCCTGGATGCCAGGCCAATAATAGAGCTCATAAGGCATAGGAAATCCTCGCTTGGGAAGGGTCGCGACGACAGCGGCAAGCGGCGCTCAAGGCTTGCCGGCTTCACGCGGATCGATCTGCGGCCGCATGTGGTCGGCTGCTCTGACATAGCGGCGTGCATAGTCGAGGAGCTCGCCATCGGTTGGATGGTCCGCCTTCTCCACGCCCTCGACATGTGCTCGGATCGCAGGATGTTTCTGGCTAAGAAATTTGGCGAAAAAGTCCTTCTCCTGCGCCGGGCCAACAATGAGAATCGCGCCGGAATCGGCGATCGTCTTCGCGACGTCCTCGAAGAACGGCCTGTTCTCCTCGTTCCTCTGACCAGTCTGCGGCGCGCGGGAATGAATGTCGCGAACGACGTGATCCTTGACCACACTCCTGTCGGCCTCCTCGACGTTGAAGTGGAAAATGCGCGCCTGTTTGTGATCGATCCAGACGACGGCGTGATAATGACCGGCCACAGCGGGCTCCTTGCGAAGGTGCGTCTTTGACCCTACCGCGCCGTAACAGGCTGCGCTATGACGCGCATCATGCGGAAAAATGGCAACGCCGAGATGACGGCTCCCGCTTCCCCCGACAAGGTGGCCTCTTACGAGATCAGCGAGGACGAAGCTGGCATGCGGCTCGACCGCTGGCTGCACCGCCGCTTTCCGGACGTCTCTAATTCACACCTGATGCGGATCGTGCGTAAGGGCGAGGTCCGCGTCTCGGGCAAGCGGGCGGACATATCGACCCGGCTCGCGGCCGGCGAGCGTGTGCGCGTGCCGCCGCTCAAGATCGCCCCTCAGGGCGCTCCAGCCATCAAGCGCGCCAACCCCGACGATGCCGAAGCCATCCGCGCGATGGTTCTGTTCCAGGATCGCGACGTGATGGTGCTCAACAAGCCCTTCGGTCTCGCGGTCCAGGGCGGGTCGGGGACCACGCGCCATGTCGACGGGATGCTTCAGGCGCTCGCCGACAAAGAAGGCAATCGGCCCGTTCTGGTCCACCGGCTCGACCGCGACACGTCGGGCGTTTTACTTGATCGCCAAATCGCGCAAAATGGCGGCGGAGCTTGGCGAGATCTTCCGCTCGCGCCAGGCCAAGAAGATCTATTGGGCGCTGGTCGAGGGCGTGCCCAAGCCAGGGCAGGGGCGGATTTCCATGTTTCTCGCCAAGGGCGAGGGCATGAGCGACAAGCGGGGGCAGGGTAGGGCGGATCTCGAGCGGATGCGGGTCGCCAAGCACGGTGATCCCGAAGCGCAGCACTCGCTGACCCTGTATGCGGTCGTCGACAAGGTTCCGCCACGCCTCGCATGGCTGTCGATGCGCCCGGTCACCGGCCGGACGCATCAACTCCGCGCCCATTGCGAAGAGATCGGCCATCCGATCGTTGGCGATCCGAAATACAATCGGCGTCCCGCCAACGATCCCGCGCGCGCGGACCCCTTGCGCGCGTTGCCGCCTGGACTCGAGCCCAAGCTGCATCTTTTGGCGCGCCGCCTGATCCTGCCGCATCCGCGCCGCGGAATCATCGACGTGACGGCGCCGCTGCCGGAGCACATGAAGAAAAGTTTCGCCATGTTCGGCTTCGACGAGAGCGAGCGCGATCCGATCGAGGATGCGCCCGATGAGTGACCCCCCGCCCCCGACCCCGGGCGCTGGAAACGGGGACAAGAACCCGATGCGCGCGGCGCAGGCGAATATGCGGCCTCAGCCGGTCAAGCGCTTCTACAACAAAGCCGAGGTCGCGGAAGAGGGCGGGCGCTTCGCGCTGAGCCTCGACGGCCGCCGCGCTCGGACGCCCGGCCGCAATCTCGTCACCGCGCAAAGCTGTCCGCTTATGCTCAAAGTGGCGGACGAATGGGAGCGACAGATCGAGACCATCGATCCGACGGACATGCCGCTAACGCGGCTCCTCAATTCCGCCATCGATGGCGTCGTGCATACGATGGCCGAAACGCGCGCCGATATTTTGCACTACGCCGGCTCCGACCTCCTCTGCTACCGCGCCGAAGAACCCGACACGCTAGTTGCGCGCCAGGCGCACGCCTTCGATCCGATTTTGCGCTGGGCGGCGGATGAGCTTGGTGCGCACCTTCGTGTGACCGTGGGGGTGATGCATGTCGCGCAGCGGCCTGAGGCGCTGGCGGCGATCGGCGCGGCGCTCAACGCCTACGATGATCCGGTTCAACTCGCAGCGCTTAGCGTGATGACGACGCTGACCGGATCGGCGGTGCTCTCGCTCGCCGTCGCGCACGGCTTCCTGTCGCCGGAGGCGGCGTGGCGCGCGGCGCAAATCGACGAGGACTTTCAGGCCGAGCGCTGGGGCGCGGATGCGGAGGCAATGGCCCAGCGGGAGGCGCGCCGGCGCGACTTCGAGGCGGCCGCGACTGCGGTTGCGCTCATGCGCGATCCGGCGGCCTGACGGAAGGGGTCGGCGACAAAGAGAGCTAATCTCACCGGTGCTCGCCAAAGTCCCACGAAGCGGTGGAAGTTGTGCCGGCCGGTGAGATCCTTGGCGCGCGCAAACTTGTGCGCGGGCGTTTCCGATCCCGGGGCGCTCTTGTACGGATGCAGTATTCCTATCGAGGTGCGGGGGCGGTTCGGAGCCGCGCATCGGCCTCGATCTCGACCTTCATTTCCGGCTTCAAGAGCGCCGAGACCACGACGATCGTCCCGGCGGGGCGGATCGCGCTGAAAAATTCGCCCTGGACCTTCAACACCGCTTCACAATCGGCGACATCGGTGACGAAGATCCGAAGACGCACGATGTCAGCCAGTCCGCCGCCGGCCTCTTTGAGCACTGCGGCGAATGTCCCAAAGATGTTGCGGGTCTGCTCGGCGATATCGTTGGGCATCGCCATTGTCTTGTAGTCGTATCCGGTCGTGCCGGAGATATGGACCTCGTCGCCCCAGATGACCGCGCGCGAATAGCCATAAGTCTTCTCGAACGGCGAACCCGATGAAATCAGCTTAGCGTGGCTCATGCGAACTCCATGATCAATGCATCAACCGCCAGCGAATCCCCTTCCTTAACGAGGATCGCTTTCACGATTGCGTCGCGCTCCGCGCTCAGCACATTTTCCATTTTCATCGCCTCGACAATGCAGAGCTGCTCTCCCGCTTTCACCGCCTGCCCGACCTTGACCGCAATCGCTTTAATCAGGCCCGGCATCGGACACAGCAGATAACGCGAGCCGTCCGCGTCTTTGTGCTCCTTCATCAGCGCCGCGAGCTCCGCCTCGCGGCGAGTGTAGACTCTTGCATCGACAGCGACTCCGGCATGGGAGAGCGCATAGCCGTTGAGGATCGGGCGGGCTTGCACGGCGACGTCGACGCCGTCGATCGTTCCGCGCCACAGCGGCTCGCCAGGCGTCCAATCCAAACGAACCTCAACCTTGCGACCGTCCACGAAAAGGATCGCGACGCCGTCGCGCCTGGGCTCGATCTCAAGTTCGATGCGGGCCTTGCCCATCGCGACCACGCGTTTGAGCTCGAAACGCATCTGCTCGGGCTCGCGCAATTGCCCTGAAATCCGTCGCTTTCGCTGGTTGAGCGTATGGTCGATCAGCGCGGCGGCCACGACCAGACGCAGCTCGGTCTCGCCCGTAGGCGCCATCGTGTAAAATCCGTCGGGAAATTCCTCGGCTATGAAGCCAGTCGAGAGCCGTCCCTCGCGCCAGCGTGGATGCTGCATCAGGGCCGACAGAAAAGGGATGTTGTGGCGAATACCGTCGATGACGAAGGCGTCAAGCGCGGTCGCTTGCGCCTCGATTGCGCCGAGCCGGTCGGGCGCATGGGTGACGAGCTTGGCGATCATCGGATCGTAATAGATCGAGATTTCCCCGCCCTCGAACACGCCGGTGTCGTTGCGCACCGTGACGCCGTGATGCGTCCCCTCGGGCGGCGGCCGATAGCGCGTGAGCCGTCCGGTCGAGGGCAGGAAGCCGCGCGTCGGGTCCTCGGCGTAGACCCGGCTTTCGACCGCCCAGCCGGTGAGCTTTACGTCGGCCTGTTTCAAGCGCAACGGCTCGCCCGCGGCGCTCCGGATCATCGCCTCGACGAGGTCGACGCCGGTGACGAGCTCGGTCACCGGGTGCTCGACCTGGAGGCGGGTGTTCATCTCGAGGAAGAAGAAGCTCCGGTCCTGGCCCGCGACGAACTCGACCGTGCCGGCGGAATCGTATTGCACGGCTAACGCGAGCGCGACCGCCTGCTCGCCCATCCGCTTTCGCGTTTCTGCATCGATGAGCGGCGAAGGCGCCTCCTCGATCACCTTTTGATTTCGGCGCTGGATCGAGCACTCACGCTCGCCGAGATGGATGACGTTTCCGTGCTTGTCGCCCAGCACCTGTATCTCGACGTGACGCGGATTGACGATGAACTTCTCCACGAACACCCGGTCGTCGCCGAAGGAGGATTTCGCCTCCGAGCGTGCGCGGGCGAAGCCTTCGGCAACTTCTTTGCGGGAATGAGCGATCCGCATGCCCTTGCCGCCGCCGCCAGCGGAAGCCTTGATCATCACCGGATAGCCGATTTCGTCGGCGATCTCCGCCGCGCGTTCAGGCGTTTCGATCACGCCGAGGTGGCCGGGGACGGTCGAGACCTTCGCCGCGTTGGCGAATTTCTTCGAATTCGATCTTGTCGCCCATCGCCTCGATGGCTTTGGGATTGGGGCCGATGAAGACGATCTTCGCTTCGGCCAGCGCATACGCGAACGCGGCGCGCTCCGAGAGAAAGCCATAGCCAGGATGGACCGCCTCGGCGCCGGTCTTCAGGCAGGCGGCAACGATCTTATCGATCGCGAGATAGGACTGGGCCGCAGCCGGCGGCCCGATGGCGACCGCCTCATCCGCCATCTCGACGTGGAGCGCGTCCTTGTCGGCTTCGGAATAGACGGCGACGGTCCTGATGCCCATGCGGCGCGCCGTCTTGATGATACGACAGGCGATCTCGCCACGGTTGGCGACCAGGATTGTCTTGAACATCGCGCCCTTGCAAGAAAAGCGCCGAGCTTCCCTTCAACCGTCGCTTCTAGGGGAACAACGGAAGCGCGTAAACAACCGCGCCTTGCCGCTTGCCCGGTCGCGCCCGGCTCTTTTCATTCGCAGACTTCGACCTGGCGCCACGCGTTCTGCAGCCTCGCGCGGGTGAAGTAGCACCCGTAGGTCGGCTTCAGGATTGGAGAGGCGAATGGCGGTCCAGACCACGGATAACCGCTGAAGCCAAAGAACCCCGGGCCGACCCTCCACCCCGTCCGTTCATGTGGGTAAGTGTATATTTGAGCTGTCGCCGCGCTTGGTTGGCAGACGACGCCGAGCGCGAGAATGGCGGCGCCCATAAGGGAGGCTGCAGCTCTAGTCATGCCGGATACCCCTCGGTCGCGGCGAGCCCGTTGAAGCGCGCCTCGCGCCGCCGCTATCTGATAGCGGGCGCCACCATTGGCTGCAAGGCAGTCCGACGGATGGATGAGATGTGCCGACTGGGCTATCCGACCGTTGCGCGGGGCGCGGCGTCCACGCCGGACCGGCACGCGGCCGCTCGCTTCTTGGCCGCGGCGACGAACCAGTCGGGCGCGTGGTGCGCCTCGGCGCACACATTGACCAGCGCGGCCAAGGCCTCAACCGACTTGCATTCGTCGACACGGGCGAGCAGCCATGAGGCATGCTCGTCGCTGACCACGCCCTGCGGCTCAACCTGCCGGACGACGTGTTCGGCGATCATGTCGACGAAAAACTCTTTCCACTCGGGCGCATTATCCATCTCGGCGCGGACGACGGCGAACAACTCATCCGCGGATTCGCGCGAGACCTCTCGACCGGCGAACACCTCGCGTTTCAGCCAGGCGACGTCTTGCGCCGTCACCCGGCGGCCGAGGATCATCGCGCTGATGATCGTGCGGCTCCTGTCGATTGCGAACGCCATCATACGCACCTGCACTCCCTCCGGTCCGGCGACAGAGTCGACGGATCTGGACGCGAAGGGACCCTGCGCCCGAATATTTTCCCGTAGGTAAATCCGGGGGTGGCGTGATGAAGAGCGTGTTGGCACAGTTAAGCTTCAGCAAAGGGGCATGGTTTCACGAAGATGAAAGCCGCGTTAACGAACAATCAAGGAAGTCCTCACGCCCTTGTCATTGGACCCCTGCGCGGCGCTGATCTAGCGTTCGCGTGGTCGTGAAATGCATCAAAGGGAGATTCGTTCCATGAAAACAGCGCTTTCGGTAATCGCAGTTGCGGCCGCGCTTACTTTGGCGCCTGTTGTCGGCGGCAGCTTTGCCGCGGCGGACGATTCCGCGCAACAGGCACAGCAGGCTCGATTTAGCCCAGAGGACCGCGCCGCTTTCCTTGACGCGCGCATCGCCGCACTGAAGGCCGGCCTCCAACTGAACGCAGACCAGGAGAAGAATTGGGCGCCGCTGGAATTGGCGATGCGCGATCTCGCTAAAGAGAGGGCGACGCGCCTTGCCGCGTGGCGGGATCGGCGCGAGGCGGGTGACAACGAGGCTGATGAAGTCAATCCGATCGACCGTCTCAGCCGTACATCCGAGTTCCTGAGCGCTCGCGCCGCCGACCTGAAGAAGCTCGCCGCGCGCCGCCAAGCCGCTCTACGACAGCCTGGACGACGGCCAGAAGCGCCGATTCGCCGTGCTTTTCCATGGGTCCATGGGCCGCGGCCAGTGGCGCAACTGGCGTCGCGAGGGCTGACAATCCGCCGGCTTTCTTCTTTATTCGCCTGCGCCGGCGCTGTTGCGCGCGGTTTTGGTGATCGCGCAAACGCCTGGACGCGACCG
Source organism: uncultured Alphaproteobacteria bacterium (assembly GCA_963836695.1). Taxonomy (GTDB): domain Bacteria; phylum Pseudomonadota; class Alphaproteobacteria; order Rhizobiales; family Beijerinckiaceae; genus Roseiarcus. Next base: position 391,758 of record CAWIKX010000009.1, on the reverse strand, counting down.
GTGGCGGAGCGAGGCCATTTGTGTCACGATCTGGGGCTCGACGGCAGCCCAGAGGACGAAAGCCATGGCTAAGGGACAGATGCGAAACAACAAGGAAGCCAAGAAGCCAAAGTCGGAGAAGCCCAAGGGATCCGTTTCCGACTACAAGAAGTCGCAGGGCGGGACCGGCAGCGCGTTGCAGACGCCCGGCAAGAAGTCCTGAGCGGAGGACGATCGGCCCGAGACCTGCACGCGCCAACGCTTCAGTGCACGCGGGTCGGGGCGTCGGGCCTCACAGCGGAATGTTGTCGTGTTTCTTCCACGGGTTCTCAAGTTTCTTGTTTCGCAGCATGGCGAGCGCGCGCGATAGGCGCTTGCGGGTCGCGTGCGGCATGATCACCTCGTCGATATAACCGCGCTCGGCGGCGACGAAGGGCGAGAGAAATGCGTCTTCATATTCCTTCGTTCTTTCAGCGATCTTAATTGGATCGTTGATATCGGACCTGAAGATGATTTCGACCGCGCCCTTGGCGCCCATCACCGCAATCTGCGCCGTCGGCCATGCAAGATTGATGTCGCCCCGCAGGTGCTTGGACGCCATGACGTCGTAGGCGCCGCCGAACGCCTTGCGCGTGATGACCGTGACTTTGGGAACGGTCGCCTCGGCATAGGCGAACAGGAGCTTCGCGCCATGCTTGATGAGGCCGCCATATTCCTGCGCCGTGCCGGGCAGGAAGCCGGGCACGTCGACAAACGTTATGATCGGAATGTTGAAACAGTCGCAGAAACGCACGAAGCGCGCCCCTTTACGCGACGCGTCGGAATCGAGGACGCCGGCAAGCGCCAGGGGCTGGTTGGCGACCATGCCGACGGTCGCGCCGCCGATGCGCGCAAAGCCGGTGACGATGTTCTTGGCGTGCGCTTCCTGGATCTCGAAGAAATCGCACTCGTCCGCAACCTTTAGGATCAACTCCTTGATGTCGTAGGGTTTGTTGGGATTCTCAGGGACCAACGTGTCGAGCGAGGCGTCGATTCGATCGGGATCGTCGAAGCTCGGCAGCGCGGGCGATCGTTCCAGGTTGGAGGCCGGCAGGAAATCGATAAGCCGGCGCATTTGCAACAGCGCCTCGACGTCGTTGTCATAGGCCCGGTCGGCGATCGAGGAACGAGTGGTGTGCACCTGCGCGCCGCCCAGTTCCTCGGCGGTCACGGTTTCGTTGGTCACCGTTTTCACCACGTCCGGGCCGGTGACAAACATGTAGCTCGTGTTGCGCACCATGAAAATGAAGTCGGTCATTGCCGGCGAATAGACGTCGCCGCCCGCGCATGGCCCCATGATAACCGAGATCTGCGGGATGACGCCCGAGGCCAGCACATTACGCTGGAAGACTTCGCCGTAGCCTCCAAGCGCCGCGACGCCCTCCTGGATGCGGGCGCCGCCCGCGTCAAACAGCCCGACAATGGGCGCACGGTTCTTGAGCGCCATGTCCTGAATCTTTGTGATCTTCTGCGCATGCGTCTCGCTAAGCGAGCCGCCGAACACGGTGAAATCCTTGGCGAAAACGAAAACGGTGCGGCCGTTCACCGTACCCCAGCCGGTCACCACCCCGTCGCCTGGGATCTTTGTCGCCTCCATGCCGAAATCGTCGCAGCGATGCTCGACGAACATGTCGAACTCCTCGAACAAGTTGTGATCGAGCAGCAGTTCGACGCGCTCGCGCGCCGTGAGCTTGCCCTTGCCGTGCTGTGAGGCGATACGCTCCTTGCCGCCGCCGAGACGGGCGCGCTCGCGGCGAGCGTCGAGGCGGGCAAGCATAGGTTTCATCGGTGGCTCCGGAACTTAAAGTTGCTTCCGGCGCAGCGTAGCACGACAGCCGGTCGCCAGAATGTAGCGACCTCCCGCGCTCGAATGACAGCCGTCAGGGATGTGCGGCGGTCGCCGCCTTCCGGCTCAGGCGCGCTGCTGTTGTTCGCTGGTCAGTTCGGCGCGCGCTTCAGGCGCCTGCGATTGGATCGGAGGACGTTCGGCCGCGCCGGACGATGACCGCAAGAACGGATGGATCATTTGGCCCAGCACGCCCTGCGGCAACGGCTGGTCGATCCCGTAATCCTTGGGCAATTCATCTGGGAGATAGCTCGTGCCGAACAGCCAATCCCAGCACGGCAGCATCGAGGCGAAGTTGCGGTCCCGCGGGCCTGAAAGCGTATGATGCCAGAGATGGAAGGCGGGCGTCGCGATGAGCCATTCAAACGGGCCAAAACGCCAGCGAACATTGGCGTGGATGAAGAACCCCCAGAACGTCACGAGCAGCATCAGCAGGGTCGCGATCATCGTTCCCTGCACGCTCTGCGGCGCGCCGAATCCGAGAATGTAGATCGGGATCAGCCCGCATAGCCGGATGAAGGCGTTGTCTATGGGATGGGCGCGCGCGCTGATCAGAAAGTAGACGTGCTTCGGGTCATGGTGGACCGAGTGAAAACGCCAAAGCAATGGGAACCGGTGCGCCCAGCGGTGGCCCCAGTAGAAGCCGAGATCGCCCACCACAAAAGCGGCGAGCGCGCGAAGCCAGATCGGCCAGGATGCGACCTCGGCACGCCAACCAGCGGGAACGACCTTAAACGCAAAATAGGCAGCGACCGTGAGAGGGATCAGCAACACGAACGGAGGGAGAAACGTGCTCAGGAAATAGAACCCGAGGTCGCTTGGCGTCGTCGCCCGAAACGTCCGCTCCTTGTGAAGGGGGAACAGCATCTCGAGCGGAATGAAGACGACCGACAAGATCAGCAGCCAGACGCACGCCCTTACGAGGTCGCGCAAATAGCTGAGAACGTGCGGGTCGGACAACAGCGAAGTCACTGCGGCTTCCTCGAAGAAGTCCAGCGCTAGAAATAGCAACGCCCGGGAGAATGCAAGGCTTCTCCCGGGCGTTGTTTAATTTAAGCGACGCTCAAGCTGTGGCGACAGCCCGCTTCTTCATCTGGCGGCGGCCGACGAAGGCCATGCCAAGGAAGCCCATGATCATCATCGCCCAGGTCGACGGCTCTGGCACGTTCGTCGGCGGCGTGTTGACACCTTCGAGGAACACCGTCGGCGGTAGGTTGGTGGTGCTGCCGCCGTCACCCCAAGCCAGGAACGTCAGCACCGCGCTCCCATTGTTCAGCTCCGCGGCAGTCGGCGTAAAGCTCATGGTGACACTATTCCAATTGATGTTGTGCTGGGATGGGGTGTTCATCAGTGTCGAATCGTTCTCGAGATTATCAGCCGTGCCGGTAACGGTGCAGGGATTCGACGAGCAGTCGACGCCGATACCTCCCACGCCAAGGAACACCTTCCACTGCTCGGTGGTGTCGCCGGTGAACCCTGTCTGTTGACCGGCTGCCTGCTGGAACTGGAGGGTGTATGTCGTGCCCGCCGTCAGCCCAGAAACGGTCTGAAAGATCGTGTTCTCGAAATCCGGATTGCCGTCAGCCTGGAAGAAGTTGGTTCCGGCCGGAACCGTAACACTGAACCCGGGGTTGGTATAAACTGGGTAAACATTGCCAGAACCGCCCTGAAAGCCTTCGGAGCCCTGCTGACCGACGTAGGTCAGGGAACCGCCCGCACCAGCCGTGCCAACTGACCAGTCAAGCGGCTTCACGGAGTTAAAAAAGTCCTTTTGCGAGTTTGCCGGGTTGAATGGGTTGGTCAACTGATTGAACGTAAGGTTCTGGACTGGAAGCACGTCGGCCCAGGCACCAGAGGCGACCAGCGACATGCCGACAGCGGCCAGGCCAGCGGCAAGCTTTGTATAGTCAGAATTTTTCATTTTTCCCCCTTATTTGGCGGACGTAAAGCCACAACCTACGGCATGAAACCGCCACACGGAGCAGGTTGCCGTTTGGTTACTATTAATTAACATTGCGGAAGGGTCAAGGGGTAAATCGTCGATTGAGCTGTCGACAGCGCTCGGGATGTGATCACTTGTTTGTTATGAGGATTAACGCAGTGAGCATTGAGCAATTTTTGTGAGTAGAAAAACAGACCGCACGACCACAAGGTCGCCCACGTCGCCTCTGCCAGGGCTAGGCGGCAAGGGATTTGGAAACGTCCCTGGACCGTTTCCAGGCCTCGGCGTCGTCAACGGCTCGAACGCTTTGCCATCACCAGTCTCCCGCGAGGCTCAACGGCTTGCCCGCGAGGGCAAAAGCTTGATTTAATCCGGCAAGGCCACGAAGGCCGCCGCCATTCTAAAGAGAGCCTCTGAACTCAACCCGAAGTCCGCGGAGATCCAACTCGATCTGGGTTGCGCGCTTATGGCGGTCGACCGACCGCAAGAGGCCGCGGAGACCTTCGCCAACGTCATCCGCCTCGACGGCCGAATGCCGGCTGCGCACTTTTATCTCGCTCAAGTTTTCGACGGGTTTGGTCAGGAGGAGATGGCGATGGCGGGATACAAGGCCGCCGTTGCGCTCAAGCCGGACCTTGTCGACGCCCAGATGCGCCTTGGCGAGCTTTACCGTGCCCGCGATCTGCGAGCGGAGGCGGAAGGCGCATTCCGTACTGTGGCCTCTGCGGGCGCATCCGGAGGCTTGATTGCTCGAATTGCCGAAGCGCGCGCCATCGAAGCTTCCGGCGATTTCGAGGCCGCTCTGGCCAAAATGCGGGCCACGGTCGCGGCCTATCCGAAGAGTGGAAAAGCTCGGACGATTCTTGGCAACCTCCTGACTCAAAACGGGCTCTCGGAGGAGGCGGCGGCCGAGTTTGAGCGCGCTTCCGAGCTAAGTCTGAACATGAACTCAGTTTGGATCGGCATCACAACCAATCGCAAAATCACCGCAGGGGACGACGCGCTTATCGAGCGAATGAAGGCCACCTTAAACCAGCCCAGGCTCATGCCCCGGCATCGCCAAATGCTGCATTTTGCGCTCGGAAAGGCGCATGACGACCGGTGCGAATATGAAGCCGCGATGAGAAACTTCGAGGAAGGCAACCGGCTTCGCGGAATGGGAGGCGAGTTCGATCGCGAAAGCCTCGTGCGCCAGGTCGATTTGAATATTAGTATGACGCCGCCAGCCTTTTTCGATCGCTCGCCAAATGTCGGGATCGATGATTCGACCCCCATCCTCATCGTCGGCATGCCCCGCTCTGGGTCGACTTTGACTGAGCAGATTCTGTCAAGCCATCCGGACGTTGCGGCGGGAGGAGAGCAGGGATTTTGGAGATCGCCGCAAATTCTGAGTTTCGATCTGTTGAGGGTTGTCGGCGACGCCCAGACTGCGGGGCGCGTTGCAAACAACTATATAGCGACACTGAAAGCACTCGACCCGGCCGCGAAGCGCGTGACGGACAAGGCGCTAGCCAATTTCTTTCTTGTCGGCATCATCAATCGTCTGATTCCGAACGCCACATTCATCCATTGCCGGCGCCATCCGATCGACACGGCGCTGTCCATCTTCACCACGAATTTCGAAACGAACTTCGATTATGCGTCGAACCGCAGCGATCTCGTTTTTTATTACCGGCAGTATCTGCGGCTCATGGATCATTGGCGAAGCGTTTTGCCTGCCGCCCGGTTCGTGGAGGTGGATTACGAAGCGCTCGTCGGCGACCCCGAGGCCCAGTCTCGACGGCTCGTCGCAGCCTGCGGCCTCGACTGGAACGACGCGTGTCTAGCGCCTCATCGGAACGCACGCCGGATCACCACCGCAAGCGTTTGGCAGGCGCGCCAGCCGATCTACCGAACATCGGTGGCGCGCTGGCGGCGATACGAGCCATGGTTGGGCGAACTGCGAGAGTTGCAATAGCGGTTGACGAAGCTTCCCTCGCCGCACGCAGACTGAGCCCGGCTCTTCTCAAACGGAGGCCGCGCAATTGGCTTCAAAGAGCCTCAAGGCGCGACCGCGATCTGTCCGGTCATATTCGGGTGAAAGCGGCAGAAGTAATCGATCTCGCCCGGATGGACCAACGTCACGCGCCCCGCTCCTTTCGCCGGGATCGCCACATCCCAATCCTTGTTCTTGGCCGTCGCCGTATGAGCGACAAAATCGCTGCTCGCCCATTCGATCGTGTCGCCCACATGGGCGGAAACCTTAGGGGGATCGAACTTCATTTTGTCGATCGTGACGCGGATCGTTTCGCCCGCGACCGCGGGCGAACTCAGCAAAACAGCCGTCAGAAGGGCGAGCCCGCCAATTCTGATGCGCAAGGCGCCCTCCTACTTCAGGGATTGGGCGACATGCTCGGCGTGCATCTCGTGACCCTGAAAAATCTTGAGGCCGGTGGTCAGGAGATCCTTCAGTTCTGCGTTTGTCGCGTCCGGGATAAGAACCGTCTCGAGCGCGTTGTCGACCGTCTTATGGTAGGCGACTTCGTTGTCGGCGTAAGCCTTGTCGAACTTCGCGCCGCTCAGTTTCTCGAGTTCGGCGCGCTTGGCCTCGGCCTGCTTCATGAGGGCCTTGCTGGTCCCGTTGTCCTCAGGCGTCACGTTCAGCTTTTTAACCAGCGCCAGCGCCTGGTCATTGACCGCCGTATGGTCGTGCACCATGTTCTCCGCGAAGTCCCGAACCTCTTTGTTCTTGGATTTCTGCAGCGCCAGCTGGCCGGCTTTGACGTCGATCACGCCCGCCGTGTAGGCGATGTGGGCGATCTGGGCGTCGTTGGGCTTGGCGTCCTCGGCCAGAGTCGGAACGGACGCCAAGGCCAGCGCCACGCCGGCCGCGATTGGGATGAAACGCATCTCTTTCTCCAGTGCTTTGTCGGTCCCATTCGACCGGCAAGCCATTGGATGAGGATTGAATCAAAAGGTTCCCGGAAAAGTCAGAGCCCGAGGCGCTTCAGCGTCCCGGCGGTCAGTCGTTCGCAGCGCTCTCCGGCGAAGGGGAAGGCGTTGCCGAGCATCGGCCCAATATGCCGCTCCATTTCCGTCCGCATGAGCGAGCGGGCGCGGAACAGCCTCGTTTTGACGGTTTGAGACGGGATTCCAAACAGTTCCGCTGTTTCCGCCACGCTCATGCCCTCCACCAGTCGGGCGATGAGCACCTCGCGGAACGTCGGTGGCAGTTTGTCGATGGCCCGCTCGAGCAACATGCGAATTTCGGTCTGCGCCATAGTCATCTCGGGGTCGGGGACCCGGTTCGCACCGGGAAAGCGTATAATCTCTGCGTCGAGCGCGGGATTGGTCGAGACGAGGGCGATGTCGATCGCCGGACGCCGACGGCGAATTAAGCCCAGCGCCTCATTGATCACGATGCGCGCCAGCCAGGTGCTGAGGCGGGCTTCCCCCCTGAACTGGCTAAGACTGGTGAAGGCGCGCACATAGGCCTCCTGCAGGACGTCTTCCGCGTCGGAATCGTTGCGCACGATCGAGCGCGCGATCCGGTAGAGCCGCTGGTTGTGCTGCTTGATGATAAGCCGGATCGCGTCGCGATCTTTTCGTCGCGCGCCCTCCAGAAGCTGCTCGTCATCCGTGGTCAGCTCAAGAACAGTCGCAGCCATTTCGACCCTCAGGCGTCAAGCGATCCCGCATTGGATGCAAAACGGGGCAAAAGGTTCCCGAACCTATTTCGGTCTCCGGCCAACGGAACAAGAGCCCGCTGGCGCCAGGGCCTTCGTAAGCAGCAAAGCACGCCAATCCGTATTTGTCGCGTCGCCGATTAAATTCTGCGGTCAGTGGATCGGCTCCCCTTGGCGCGCTTCAGCCATCGTCGTATGTGTATCGATATAACGACGACAAGCGAACTTGGGAGGAGATTTGGATGTCCGCTGCGTTTGAACTGATTGATGGCGTCCCGAACTACAATCTTTATGTCGGGGGACAATGGATCCGCTCTTCGCGCAATGAAGCCGCAGAGAGCAGGAACCCCGCGACCGGCGAACTGTTCGCCAAGGTCCAGCAGGCCGGGGCCGCCGAGACCGAAGCCGCAATCTCCGCAGCGCACGGCGCCTATAAGGCCTGGGCGGCGACGCCCGTGTCCGCTCGCGAAGCGATATTCTTCCGCGCCGCCGACGTGCTGGCGGCCAAAACAAAAGAGATCGTCGACGTTCTCATCCAGGAATTGGGATCGATCGCTGGCAAGGCGGGGTTTGAAGTCGGCTTTTGCTTCGATCTCTTGAGAACCGCCGCGGCCGAGATGCGCAGGTCGCCGGGTGAGACGATGCCGCTCACGGCGCCGGGCCAATTCGGCTTCACCGTACGGCAGCCCCTCGGCGTCATCGCCGGCATCGCGCCGTTCAACGCGCCATTTCTGCTCGCCATGAAAAAGGTGGTTTTAGCGTTGGCGGCAGGCAATGGCTTCATCCTGAAGCCGTCGGAGCTTACGCCCGTGACGGGGCTCAAGATCGCCGAGGTGTTCGACGAGGCGGGTTTGCCGCCAGGCCTGCTCAGCGTCGTTCCCGGGCTCGCGTCGGAGGTTGGGGCGGCCATTTTCGCCGACAAACGTGTGCGGATGATCACCTTCACAGGCTCAACGCAGACGGGCCGCCATCTCGCTGTTGAGGCGGCGAAGACGCTTAAGCGCTTCACGCTCGAAATGGGCGGAAAGAGCCCATTGATCGTTCTCGGCGACGCCGACGTCGACTACGCCGTGCGCGCGGCCGCGTTCGGCATCTTCTTCCATCAGGGCCAGGTCTGCATGGCCAACTCGCGCGTCCTGGTCGAAGAGCCGATCTTCGACGCGTTCTGCGAGCGTTTCGTCGCGGTCGCCAAGAGCCTCAAGGTCGGCGACCCGCGCGAGGCTGACACCGTAATCGGGCCTTTGATCCGAGGGAACTCAATGCGCCGTGATCGATGGCCATGTCGATGACGCCGTTGGCAAGGGCGCCAACCTGCTGTGCGGGGCCAAGCATGAGGCTCAGTATTATTGGCCGACGGTGCTCAGCGGCGTGACCCGGGAGATGCGCATCTTCCACGAGGAGAGCTTTGGACCCGTCACTTCGATCATCAAGGTGCGGGACCACAAGGAAGCCCTCGAGATCGCCAACGACACGGACTACGGCTTATCCGCCGGCGTGATCACCAACGACATGCAGAAAGCCATGGAGCTCGCCTTCAGCCTCGAATTGGGAATGGTGCACCTTAACGATTGCACGGTGTCGGACGAGCCTCACGCGCCTTTTGGCGGGGTCAAGAACAGCGGTTATGGTCGTGAGGGCGGCCGTTTCTCCATGGAGGAGATGACGGAGCTCAAATGGATCACCATCCAGAGCGGGCAGCGCGCCTTTCCGATGTGAACGCCTGCTCCGAGAGAATTGCCGAAGACCCGCTGGATCGCCTTAAGCAGCGGGCTTCTTCACCCATAGCGCGCACCATCCTGACGGCGCGATCTCGCCGTCGACGAGCTTGCAGGAGTTGGGGGCGACGAACTGGGCGCAGCCATCGCACTGGTGTCCGTCCTTTGGCATGGTTTGATACTGCACCGGCGTCTGCGCGATCTTGGCCTGCGCCTGGCTGGCCGTCAGGGCGAGAAGGGGCGCGGCGCCGGCGGAGATGAGGACAGTGCGTCGGCTGACGACGGAATGGTTGCAAGTCTCACGCATAGGCGCACCCTCCGTCGATCCTTCGGCGAGGCGGCCTTGCCGGCCCGGCCAACCGCTCCGCCAGTTTAGAATGATTTTAAATCCGCGTGGGGTCAATCGCCGCCGACGATTGCGGACGCCGGCTCGCGGCTTGCATGGCTCGGCGAGGGACAGACGAGACGCCTTTTAAGAAAGCTGGGAAGGGGGACCGCGCCATAAAGAATCCGGAAGGGCGCTTGTCTCTCGGCGGGCTATGGCGCGGTCGCGCGGGCGCTCCGTCAATCACAAAGACCACAATCCTTGTGGCCGATCCTTCGTCCGGATCACGATGTGCAGATCAACCAGCGCGCCGTCGCTTTTCGAACAGACGACATGGCCGGCGGCCTCACATCGAGCGCGCCCGCATCGCCGGCGAATCCGCCACGGTTCGGGAGACGGCCTCGGAGGGCGTGTAGGTACTTTTGCCTATTGCCAAGAGAAATCCTACGTAGTTATTTCCGCCGGCTCGTCGGAAAAACTAATGCCCGCTTCGCCGCAGCGACAGCTATACTTGCGGGGACGCGGTTCCGAAATAATCGGACTGTCCGTTACGGTGGCGATCGCGAACCCGCACCCAGTGTCGGGGACATCTACGAGTAATCGAGCGCGGCTGAAAATTCCCTGATTTTCATTGGAGGAATTTATGTCGAAATCACATTGCGAGCCCTATGAGGCAGTCTCTCGGCGCCAATTGCTCAAGACGACAATACTCACTTCGCTAAGTGCCGGTCTTGCCCTCAGTTTCGACGCGAATATTTCGCGCGTGTTCGCCATGCCGCCTTGCCAATTTGATTGGGCGCACTGCGCGAATTGCGACACGTTATTTTTTAATGGTGACAGAAAGTTCAAAGGCCGCTGCGCGGCGTTCGGCGTGCCGGCGACCAAACCCCATGTCCCTGTACAGAGCTCCGACCGAAAGTACTATCTCGCTTTTGACGACTCAACTGGCACGGGCCAAGGAGATTGGCGTTTCTGCGGCAATTGCGGAGAACTTTTCTTCAACGGCTTTCCTGACCATGGAGTTTGCCCCCGCGATGGGAAACCGCACGTCGCTGCTGGTTTCAATTTTTTCCTTTTTCATGATCGGAGGCCGGACATACAAGAGGAGCCGGGCTGGCGATTTTGCACCAAGTGCAAGGCTTTATTCAAAGAGTCTTCCAACATATCGGGCTGTCCCGCCGACGGCAAACGGCACAACGCGGATGGGTTTCATTTCGTCGTTGGACTAAAAGCCACATGCTTCGAAGGCTGCCCCCCGCCTCATTGCGCCTGACAGGGATATTTTCCGTCGGGCAATAGAGCTGGTGGTTAAAACGAAATTCTTGGCGCCCACACCGCTCGTTCTGAATACAGGGGCTTGTCAGGCCTCATCGCCGGTGTGGCAGTCCCCGAGGCCTGGCTTCTTTGGCCTCACCTATATGGGTGAGATCAAAATTCGTTTTACGTGACAAGTGCGGATAAATACTAAGTACAAGTTGGAACCGCGGAGCAGTCTTATTTTTTGACCGATAGTGAGGTTAGCAATGCATAAATATCACGCGCTGACTAGATTTGCGACTGCAGTTGTAACACTCTTGGTCTATTCTCAACAAGCTCATGCCGGGTGGCAAATCTGCAACAAGACACAACAGAGACTTTCAATAGCGATTGCGTATATTGAACCTCCAACCCCAGGTATAGCTGACTATTTATCTCAGGGATGGTGGACAGTTAACGCGTGCAGCTGCGTTACTGTACTACAAAGACGAGAGACGTCTGTTTCCAATGAAGGCTATTTATACGCTGAAGACGCCAGCAAATTCGCGATAGTTAGTGGGCCATACAAATATTGCGTCGATGCTGCTCATCAACCTTTCAGGTATAAAAACACAAACGTTCAATGTACCCGAAGGAATTTTCAAAAGGTGCAAGTCGATCTAAATAAATCCACTTGGACAACAAGTATTGACGGGCAACCAGCTTGTCAGACATATTAGGAGTAACCTGCGGGACTGGTAAAAAAAATTCGCCAGCCCCGCACCCGCCTGTTGCCTGTTTGCTATCCTCGACGCAAAGCGCGTTTCGCACGCTGCAGTTGGCGATTGACGAAGGCTGTCTAGCGAAAGCTCCCGAGCATGCCCACGAAGTCATGGCCGAGCGCGTTGGAGATGCTCTGGTGGCAGGACATGCAGCTTGACGGCGGGTCCTGGAAATAGGTCTCGATCGTGGTATTGACCAGGTTTTCACGCGGAGCGTCCGCGGACTGGTAATTCTCGCGCGGCGCGTCCGCCGAAAGCGGCTGTCCAGGGAAATAGCCGCCGTCGCTCTGCGGGCTCGGCGGCGCGGGAATGGTCGGCCATTGGCTCGCGACGAGCATATAATGCTCCCACACCGTCCCCTTGATCCCGGGCAGCGCCCAGTAGGCCCGGTTCATCGCCATGGTCGAGGCATGTATCGGATGGCGGCGAACCACCTGCATGGGCGTGGGGTCGGGCTTAGGTGGGTGGTTCATGCTGACCGGCAAAGTGTCGGGCAGACCGAATGTCGGCCAAAGGCCGAGCTTCGGCTTCGAGGCGTCGAAGTAGGAATAGGGCGCGCCCGCGTCCCTGGCGTCGGGTTCGCGCGCTTCGCCCTCGCCAGTCGGAGGCACATTGTCGACATGCTCGAACGTGCTCCACAATCCTTGTGGCCGGTCCTTTGTCCGGATGACGATGTGCAGGCCGACCAGCGCGACGTCGCTTTTCGAACAAACGACATGGCCCGCGGCCAGCGTCTTGGCGACGTCGACCACGTTGGCGTTCTCGACCACGTAGTAGCGCGCTCTCACCGCCGGCGTATCCGCCGCTGTAAGGGGCCTCCAGGCCGCCTTGACCGCGATCGAGCCGACGGGCAACTCGGCGGGGTGGGCCGGGTCGGGCAAACTCTCGCCCAAGCTCCAGCCATGCGCTGGCAAGCGCCGAATATTCGGGTTCGTTGATCCGCCCCTCATAGCGCGTATAGGTTCCATTTTGCGCCACGAGCGGATTGGCGCCGACGCCTGGCATGAAGGCGGATTGATTGAAATCCATGAACGGGTCGAAGGTCGCGAGCGTCTTCACGCGGTTGTCGACGTTGGCTCCGCACGGGTTCGCCGCTTCATAAGTTCCCCAGGGCTTGGGCGCGATCGGGCGCCCGTCCGGGCCGACCTGGAACAGTTCATAGCGGGCCTTGAAGGTCTCCCAGACGCGAGGGCCTTTATCGCCGAGCGCCTTGTCGCGGTCGGGTTCGCCGCGATGGGCGGGGTCGATGAGGGACGGCCAATTGAGCGCGATGAAGGCCCGCCAGCCGAAATTGTCGAAGCCGGGGTAGGGGTCGGGCTTGATCGAGGGCGCATCCTCGAGCCGGTCGGGTGAGACGATCGGCGCGCTATCGTCGGCGACCGCCTGGTGGACGGGGAGAAGCGCGAGCCAGGCCGCGAGAGCGGCGATGGCGACCGGAGGCCACCCAGGCACATTGCTCCATATTCGCATTCAGGCCCGAAACTTTATGCAGCCAACCCATGTCGGCCAAGCGGCCATGCCAAGGCGCCGGCTAAATGCCTCAAGCCTTCCTTTTATTCGCTAGCGGGGTCCGAGCGCCAGTGCGATCGCCGCGAGAGCCGCGCCTCGGTCAGCGCTTAGCGAGCGCGCGGCGCAAGGCCAGTGGCCGGCTCCGCAGGAACGCAAGAATGGGCAGAGCCCCCATGAGCAACAGCCAGGCCGCAGGCTCTGGAACCGGGGCCGCCGTCAAAACCTTAAGCGCGACCAGGTTCGAAATATAACGTCCGCCGGCGGAATCTCCGGGCACGACCATCCGCGCGAACCCGTCCTCGCCGTTCGGGCCGAGCTGGCCGAGTGTATCGGCGTAGGCAACCAAATCCTGCTGATTGCCAAACATAGGGTCGATCTCGCCAAGCGAGAAGATTGCCGCATAGCCATCGCTGCCGATCGCTTCGACATATTGCCTCAGGACGTCGTTCTTGATGTTCGGGTCCGTAATCAACCCGGCGTCATTGAGCAGCGTCCATAAGGAAACGCCGGTGTAGGTGTCGGTGACCGGGGTCCCGCCTACCTTGTAGGTGGCTGTCACAGTTTGCGACTGATTCAAGGACGCCAACGTCGAGACGGTGTAGGTGCCGGGGTTCTCGACGCCGGTCAGCGTGAATTGGCTCGACGAGCCGCCTGGGCCTTTGGCAGGGATCGGCGCCTGGCCGACGGTGAGGTCGACGAGATTGGACACATACCGTCCGCCCGCTTTGTCGCCGGGCGCGACCACGCGAGCGAAGCCCGTCGTTGTGAGCGGCCCGCTCAAGTCCTCATATGCGACCATATCTGGCGCCGAAGAACTGCCGCCGAACGTCGGGTTGAGCTCGCCGCCGGAGAAAACCGCCTCATAGCCGTCGCTGCCAACAGCGACGACATAGTTGAGAAGGCTGCTGTTCTTCACGCCCGGGACCGGGACGATCCCTCCGGCCGAGTTCACGAGCGTCCAAACCGCGGTCCCCGTATAGGTGTCCGCGACCGCGCTCCCGCCCACCGTATAAGTGACGCTCTCCGTCGTCGAAGGCAAAGCGGACAGGCTCGATAAGGTCTCCACCACCGGCGTTCCGACATCGCCATTCAGGTCGAATTCCGAGGAAGGTCCTGCAGCGACCGCGGCGCCGCTCATTCCAGCAAGGCCGATGAACGTCAGGACGGTGAGCGAATTGATGTGACGATTGGCAAGCATTGATGCGTCCCCGTGGTTCCGGCGCCAAACGGCGGTTGGGGCGCACGTTATATCTAGCTGCATATAGCGGCAACATTGGAACGCGGCGTTCTCGGCAGATTTGTGGGGGCAGGGAGCGCGCAACTATTGTTGGACCTGCTCAACGAGCTCGCGCAACTTCGCGGCCTTTCGCCTATTGATTTCGCAAGGCGAACAAGTCAGCGGAGGAAAATGGGTGATTGAGGTTGAACTCAGCGCGGCGGCCTATGAGTTGGTTCGAGACGGCGTGACCGCGAAGTCAAGAAGGAGCGGCGTGTACAAGGTGCTGATGCCAAAAAATCTGGCGGCCAGGCTGAACGAGGCGCGGGGGTGTGGTGAAGCGATAAGTGATGTGATCCTGCGCCTGGCTGCAGAGATGAAGCTCCCGCCCGAGCATCCTTCCTGCCCCTAGAGGTTCTGGCGTTGCGCCGGCAGCCCTCGACGCTCGCTTTCGCTCAGCCTCTGTGATAGGCCGCCCCGATAATGAGCGACATCTTTCAGGAAGTTGACGAGGAAGTCCGGCGCGACAAAGCGGCGGAATTCTGGAAGAAATACCAAAACCAGATCCTGGCCGCCGCCGTGCTGATCGTGCTCGCTTCGGCCGGCTTTCGCTATTGGCAGTATGAACGCGAAAGGGCGACGCAAGCCGCTGGCGACCAGTTCCAGCAGGCTCTCACCGCGCTCGATGGCGGCAAGCTCGACGAAGCCAAGGCCGGACTCGACAAGATCGCGGCCCAGGCGCCGAGCGGCTATCGGGCGCTCGCCCAGATGACCGCAGCCGGCGCCGAGGCTAGCAAAGACCCGCAGGGCGCGATCGGCGCCTTCGACGCGATCTCCGGCGACGCTGCGATCGATCCGCTGTTGCGGGATACGGCTCGCTTGCGCGCGGCGCTCCTGAGAGTGGACATTCCAGGTGAGCAGCAGAAGGGAGAAGCGGCGCTGACCGCGCTTTCCGGCGCCGGCGGACCCTATCGGCGCCTCGCGGCCCTCGCGCTCGGAGCCCTGGCGCTCGACCGGAAGGACTATGACGACGCCTCGAAGCAGTTCGATCTCGTGCTGGGCGATCCGGCAGTGTCGCCCGGCGAGCGAGAAGCGGCGAGCCGTTGGCTCGGCCTTATCGCTTCGAACCGATCGGCGCCGGCCGCGAAATAGTTCTTAAGGCCGGGCGACCCCGGGCGTGACATGACATGAGCGCCAAGGTCGCGATCATCGGCCGGCCGAATGTCGGCAAGTCGACTTTGTTCAATCGGCTGGTCGGCCGCAGGCTAGCGCTGGTCGACGACGAGCCGGGCGTCACCCGCGATCGCCGCGAGGGCGAGGGCAGGATCGCGGACCTGTCCTTCACCATCGTCGACACCGCCGGACTTGAGGAAGGCGATCCGGAAACGCTCGCCGGGCGCATGCGCGCGCAGACGGAAGCAGCCCTCATCGATTGCGACGCGATCCTGTTCGTGGTCGACGCGCGCACCGGTCTCACCCCCACCGATCAGCATTTTGCTCAAGCGGTGCGTCGCGCCGACAAGCCGATCATTGTTATCGCCAACAAAGCGGAAAGCACCGCCGGGAAGGCGGGCGTCTACGAGGTGTTTGGTCTTGGCCTTGGCGAGCCGATCGCATTCTCCGCCGAGCATGGCGAGGGGTTGAGCGAACTCTACGACGCGCTGGTCGAAGTCCTGCCGGCCGCGGCGCGTCTCGACCCGGACGAGGAGGACGAGTCCGAGCCGCTCGTGCTGGGCGAAGAAGAGGACGGCAGCGAGCTCGATCTCGCCAAGCCCTTGCGCATCGCCGTGCTTGGACGCCCGAACGCCGGCAAGTCCACGCTCATCAACCATATCCTCGGCCAGGATCGCCTGCTGGTTGGCCCCGAGCCCGGCATCACCCGCGACTTGATCGGTCTCGACACCGAGTGGAACGGGCGCAAGATCAAGATCTTCGACACCGCGGGCTTACGCAGGAAGTCGCGGATCGTCGAGAAGGTGGAAAAGCTTGCCGTTGCCGACGCTTTGCGCGCGGTGCGTTTCGCCGAAGTCGTGGTGCTTCTGCTCGACGCCACCATTCCCTTCGAACGGCAGGACCTGACGCTTGCCGATCTCGTCGAGAAGGAGGGCAGGGCGCTCGTCATCGGCCTCAACAAATGGGACCTCGTCGACAACAAGAGCGACAAGGCCCGAGAGCTGCGCGAAGAAGCGGACCGGCTCCTGCCACAGCTGCGCGGAACGCGCGTGATCCCCCTTTCCGGCCTGACTGGCGCGCATGTCGACCGTCTCATGGAAGCGATCATGGCGACGGACGCGATCTGGAACATCCGCATCTCGACCGGACGGCTCAATCGCTGGCTCGGGCCGGTCGTCGACGGCACGCCGCCGCCCGCCGTCTCCGGGCGCCGCGTCAAGATCCGCTACATGACCCAGCCCAAGGCGCGGCCGCCGTACTTCGTCCTGTTCGGCAACTCGGTCGACAAGATTCCCGAGAGCTACAAGCGCTACCTCGTCAACGGCCTGCGCGAGACCTTCGGCCTCATCGGCGTGCCGATCCGGCTCTCGCTGCGCGCCGGGAGCAAGAACCCTTACGCGCCGAAGAAGCGCTGGGAGTAGCAATATGGATCGAAGCGAACGCAAGGCCGCCGTCTCGGCTTACAAGGAGCGGAAAGCCGCCGCTGGGGTGTATGCGATCAGGTGCGCCGCGACCGACGAGCAATGGGTCGGCGCGGCGCCCGATCTGTCCACGATCTGGACCCGCCGCTCGTTCGCGCTCAAGCAAGGCGTCGAGATGAACAAGGCGCTTCAGTCGGCGTGGAATGCTCATGGGCCCGAAAGCTTCGCCTTCAGGATCCTCGAGGAGATCGATCTCGAACAACTGACTTACGGGCGCGAGCGCGCCCTCAAGGAGCGGGTCCAGCATTGGCGCGAGGTTCTGGGCGGCGCGGCCGGGATCTGACGTTTCCGCGGCGCCTGCTCCGTGGCCGGCCATTCGGTCGGCGCCGCGTCGGGCAGACGGCGCATGATCGTTATCGGAGCAAAGCCGATGAAGCTCTATTTCAGCCGCAACTTGAATCCCCGCCTCGCCGTCGCCGCGGCGCGCTATCTGGACTTGCCGGTCGAATTTGAATTCGCTTCGCCTTTCTCGCCTGGGCAGCAAGAGAAGTTTCGCAAGCTCAATCCGAACCTGAGCGTTCCCATTCTGGTCGAGGAAGAGAAGACCCTTTGGGAGGCGGACGCGATCGCTTGTCGGCTGTCGCAGCTCGCCAAGTCCGACTTCTGGCCCATGGGCGACGCGCTGCCCGAGGTGGTCCGCTGGATCAGCTGGGGCTATTGGAATTTCGTCAGGGCCTGCGACCGGGTCCATTTCGAGCGCGTGACCAAGCAGCGCTATGGCATCGGCCCGGTGAGCCAGGATGCGGTGGAATTGGGACTGAGCGAATTTGCCTCCTCGGCGGCCATTCTGGAACAGCATCTCGGCGCAAAGGATTGGCTCATCGGAAACCAGGTCACTTATGCCGATTTCCGGATCGCCTGCGTCCTGCCTTTCGCGGACCTCGCCAGCCTGCCGGTTCATGATTTTCCGCGCGTCGAAGCCTGGCATGCGCGGCTCATGGAGATCCCGGCCTGGCGCGATCCGTTCGCGGGGCTCGACGCGCCCGAACTGCCGCAAATCCCCGAGCATTCCTGAGAGCGACAAGCGCGGGTGCTCACCGGCTTGCGAGACCTTCGGCCTCATTGAGGTGCCGAGCCGCCCGTCGATGCGCGCGGGAAGCGAGAACGTCGACGCACCAAAGAAGTAGTCCAAGCCGCAGGACGCGCGCCGGGAGAGCCCTTTGCTAGAGTCTCAGCCCGACTGCTGCGGCATGCACTACTGAGGCGCCGCGACGTTGTAGGTCAGATTCAAAATCTTCCACTCGCCGCCCACTTTGCCGATGACCTTTGTCCAAGCGCCGTTCATGGCCGATGCGCCCGCCACCGGAGTGAAGGTCCAGCCGCCGGTGCACAGCGCCATATCGCCGATCATGCGCGCGCTCGTGAGCGTATCGACTTCCTTATCACCCGGTTTCATTGAGGGTGCGTATGCCTTGACCAGCGCATCATGTCCGGCGACGAATCCCCAAGGTGAGACCTGTTCGCCGTCGGGTGCGAAGACCGCTGCCATTTTGTCGGGATCGCCGCTGGCCGCAGCGGCCCCGTAAGCATTCATCGCCGCATTGCAGGCAGCTGTCGCGTCGTCGACGGCATGGGCCGGAGCGCAAAGCATGAGGCTTGCGCCGATCAGGCAGTACGAAAAAACAGAATGTCGGTGAAGCATTTGTTCCCTCCACTCCAATTGGTGGGTTTCGCCTGTCGTTATTTTTGGCGTAGCGAATCAGACGCCGCCCGAAAACCAATAGCAGCGGCGGCAGGTCAAAAGCCTGAGCCAAGCAGTAATATGAATATAGGAGGACGCTCAGTTTCCTAGAGTTACTAGGCCGAGCAAGCAAAAGATATAGGTATTAGTACCAATTAGCAGCCCAACTGAAGCTGGCCGGACGGATCTGTCGACTCAGAAAGAAATCGCGACAGACCATTTACGAAAAACCGGAATCATGCTATACCTTTCTCACTCCGGAATCTGACCTCCGCGTTCGGGTCGCGCGCCGCGCGGCGAGACGAAAGGACAAAATTGGCCTTTGAAGCTCGTTCTCGGACAACCTTGGACGCGAGTTCAGCCGGCTGCAGATTTTTTTATTTTTATTGCCCGTAACCCGTTGAAAAGCCCCGATTTCGGAAAAGGAAATGAAAGGAAACATAAGCTTTTTTCCTTTCATTTCCTTGCGTTTTGTTTCAATTGCTTGCTCGGAACTCGCGCCCTGGTTGCATAGGGCCGCCCAAGGCAATCGCCCGTCGCCCTGGTTGACGTTGCCGGAGCGGTCAAGCCGAGTCACACTCGGTCCATGTCTCTTTCTCCCTTCTCCTCGCCTCGCGCGGCTCCGGCCCCTCTGACCTTCCGCGAGGCGCGCGACCGGCTGCTGGAGCTCGAGGACGACTATCACGGCGCGCGCGCCGCTTTCTCCTGGCCGCGCCCGCGCGAGTTCAACTGGGCGCTCGAATGGTTCGACGCCGAACTCGCCGAGGGAGAGCATGGCGAGAAGATCGCCCTCAAAGTCATCGGCGAGCGGGTGGAGACGCGGACCTTCGCCGATCTCCGCCTGGAATCGTCTCGTCTCGCGAATGGCCTGCGCTCGCTCGGCGCCAAGCGTGGCGATCGCCTGTTGATGATGCTGGGCGTCGTGCCCGAACTCTGGGCGACGATGCTCGCGGCGATGAAGCTCGGCCTCGTGCTCATTCCCGCGATGCCGACGCTGGGGCATGCCGACATCGCCGACCGGCTCGAGCGAGGCCAGGCGAAATATCTGATCGCGCACGGGTCCGACGCCGAGAAATTCGCGGGGCTTGCCGAGGGCGTGGAGCGCATTGCGGTCGGCCCGGCCCCGCACGACTGGCGGCGCTACGCCACGCTTCTGGGCAGCCAGTTCTTCACCCCCGACGCCCCGACCAAAGCCGACGACCCGATGCTGCTCTATTTCACCTCGGGCACGACGGCGCGCTCCAAGCTCGTGGTGCAGACGCATGCGAGCTACCCGATCGGGCATCTCTCGACCATGTACGGGCTGGGCCTGAAGCCCGGCGACGCGCATCTCAACATTTCCTCGCCCGGCTGGGCCAAGCACGCCTGGTCGAGCTTCTTCGCGCCCTGGAACGCCGGCGCGACGATCTTGGCGCTCAGCCAGCGCTTCGAGCCGCGAGCAACGCTTGACGTGCTGGTCGAGCATCAGGTCACGGTATTCTGCGCGCCCCCGACCGTGTGGCGAATGCTGATCCAGCACGACTTGAGACAATGGAAGGTCGTTTTGCGCGAGGTCAACGCGGCGGGCGAGCCGGTCAATCCGGAGATCATCGAGCAGGTCATGCGAGCCTGGGGTCTCTCCTTACGCGATTCCTACGGGCAGACCGAGACCACCATGATGATCGGCAATTCGCCCGGACAGCCGGTCGTTCCTGGCTCGATGGGGCGGCCTTTGCCCGGCTATCGGGTTGCGCTCATCGACGCAGACGGGCTCGAGAGCGACAATGGAGAGATCGCGCTTCCGCTGCGGCCGCGTCCGGCGGGCCTTATGAGCGGCTACCAGAACGAGCGCGGCGAACTTATTCCCATCGAGGGCGAATATTACAAGACGGGAGACGTCGCTTCACGCGACGCCGACGGCTACATCACCTTCATCGGCCGCGCCGACGATGTGTTCAAGTCCAGCGACTATCGTTTGAGCCCGTTCGAGCTTGAAAGCGTGCTGATCGAGCATCCGGCGATCGCCGAGGCCGCTGTCGTGCCGGCGCCCGATCCGGTGCGCTACACGATCGCCAAAGGCTATGTCGCGCTCGCGCAAGGGCACGCCCCCAGCCGCGAGACCGCGGCGGCGATCTTCACGCACATGCGCGCACGGCTATCGGCCTACAAGCTGGTGCGCAGGATCGAGTTCTATGAACTGCCCAAGACGGTGTCGGGCAAGATCCGGAGGGTCGAACTTCGCCAGCGGGAAAGCGCGCTCGCCGAGCGCGGGGAACGTGCGGGGGCGGAGTTCAGGATCGAGGATTTTCCGGAAGGATGAACGAAACGGCCCGGCCGGCGAGGGCAGGGCCGTAAAGCTTAAGGATTCTGGATGTTGGTCCTACATCGCGGTCAGCGAGCCGTGGCCCTTCGGGGTCATCATGCCTTCGCAAGAACCCTTGGTGACATACTTCCAATGACCGGGGTCGTAATCGATAGTCGAGGTGCCCGCGCAGCTCGTGCCGGCGCCGGCGGCGCAATCGTTCTTGCCGGCGAGCGCGACGCCGTAGCACTTATCGGCGCCGGGCTGGGCGGCGGCGGGGCCGGCCTTAGCGGTGGAGGCGGCGAGCGCGGCGGCGAGTGAGCAGGCGAGGGTGGCGGCGGTGATCGCGGATTTGGCGTTCATGAAGATAATCCTCTGTCTGACCAATTGGTTATACCAAGGGCGGCGGCAGCCCCGCCGTCTCAGGAAGCCATGAAGCCTCCCGCAGCCAGTACGTCTCCATGCTCGGGAGGTTACCGCAATGGATGATCACGAATTCGTGAACAAACATAACGGAACCGGTCTTTGTCCGCTTGAAAACGCGCCGAATGGGGCCAAATATTGGCAAGCGCCACAGAGAGGGCGCCTACCATGACCGAATCCAATCACGTCGTCTGTCCCCATTGCTCCGCGGTCAATCGCATCCCCGACGACCGCCCCGCGGCGGAGGCGAAGTGCGGGGCCTGCAAGGCAAACTTGTTCACCGGCGAGCCGATCGCGCTGACCGAGAAGACCTTCGACAAGCATGTCGAGCGCAACGACATGCCCCTGATCGTCGACTTCTGGGCGCCCTGGTGCGGGCCTTGTCGGACGATGGCGCCGATTTTTGACAGGGCGGCGAAGGAGCTCGAGCCGCGCGCCCGCTTCGGCAAGGTCAATGTCGACGAGGAGCCGGCGATCGCGGCGCGCTTCGGCGTCCGCGGCATTCCGACTTTAATCGCATTCGAAAAGGGCAAGGTCATGAAGCAGCACGCCGGGCTCGTGGACATCAACTTTCTGCGTGGTCTTGCGAGCCGCTGAAGCAGGGGTCCGGCGAAGCCAACGGCGATCACTATTGGGCAAGGCTCAATGGGGTGGCCGTCCCGGCGAGGCTTGCCGCATAAGCGCCGCGATCTGGCGCGCAAGTCTCGTCATCATGAACTGCAGTTCATCGCGGCGTAATGCCAGGCGCGCAGAAACTTCGTAAAAGCATTCAGAGCGATGCAGAGGACGAAGGCGTGACGCGTAGCAAGAAGACAATATGGATTCTTGCTGCGGTCGCCGTTATCACGGTGTCGGCGGCGTTCGCCGCTTACGCTATGGAGCTTCATCGGACGGCGCTCTGGCAGGTCGTGCGCGCCTGCGTCGCCGATTACAAGCTGACCGGAGCGCCCTTTCCTTGCCTGGAGGTCAATGTGTCCGGTGGGGAGGATCGCGGCAATGTCGTCCTGCGTCCGCCGCTGTCGGATGATACGGTCGTCGCCCCGACGCGGCGGATCATCGGCATTGAGGACCCGTTCCTGCGATCACCGGAGGCGCCGAACTATTTCGACGCCGCCTGGAGCGCCCGGACGTTCTTGAAGGCCGCGGATGGTCAGGCGCCGGAGCGCGACGCGATCGCGCTTTTCGTTAATTCAGCCGTCGTCAGGACGCAGGACCAGCTCCACATCCACGTGGGCTGTCTCATTCCCTACGCCCGCCGTACGATCGCGGCCGCCGCGCCGAGGGTCCCGATAGGCGAATGGGCCCAGATCGGTCCGGTCGTTCCCCATACGATGTTCTGGGGATACCGCATCCCCGGAACGGACCTTGCGAACGTCAATCCGTTTCAGCTCGCCGCTGAGGCTCTCGCCGGCAAGACAGACAGCCCCGGCGACGTGACGATCGTAGTCGTGGGGGTTCGCGTCGACAACGACGATCAATTCCTGATTCTGACCTCGTACGCCAAAGCGCCACACGCATGGTGGCCAGTCGGCGCGGACAATCTGCTTGGCTCCTGCCGCTCAGCCGGTCCACCTCGCGCAGGCTAAGACGCGCGCTCACTCCGCCAGTTCAGGCGCACGCTCCAGTTCGACGTCATGTCCGAGCAAGAGGGTGATGACGACCGCGGCAAGAGCGCACGCGGCAATCGTGACAAGTCCCCAGCGGAAGTCGCCGGTCAAATCCTTGACCCAGCCCATGATGAAGGGGCCAAAATAACCGGATAGATTGCCGATCGCGTTGATCGCGGCGATGCCTGGCGCAACGGCCGCGCCCGCGAGAAACGCCGTCGGCAGGGTCCACAGGAGCGGCAGTGCCGAATAGACCCCAAGCGAGCCGATCGTCAGCGCAATCATTTTTGCGACAGGATCGTCGAGAAACGCCGAAGCGCCGATACCGAGGGCCGCGAGCAAGAGGGCGCTCGCCAAATGATAGGTGCGTTCCCCATGCTTGTCGGAGCGAAGGCCCCACCAGACCATGCCCACAAAGCCGACGATATAGGGAATGGCGCTGATCCAGCCGGTCGCGGCGATCGAGACGCCGAAGCCCTTCACAATCGATGGCAACCAGAAGCTGACGCCATAGAGGCACGCCACATTGCCAAAATACACGAGCGCTAGCGCCAGCACCCGATAGTCATAGAGGCTCGCAAAAATGCTGCCTGGAGACACGTGGGTTCGTCGCGCATTCTCGGCGGCGAGGCGACGCTGAAGCCAGTCCCGTTCGCCAGCCGAAAGCCATGTCGCATCCGCCGGTCGATCGGTCAGATAGAAATAGACGGCGAAGGCAAGAAGGATCGACGGCAGCGCCTCGATGATGAACAGCCATTGCCAGCCTGAGAGCCCGGCCGAGCCATGAAGGCCAAGGAGCGCCGCCGAAACTGGCGAACCAATCGCCGATGAGAGCGGAATCGCGGCCATGAAATAGCCGACGATCCGGCCGCGGTAAGAGGCGGGAAACCAAAGCGTCAGGAAGAAGATGATGCCAGGGAAAAATCCCGCTTCGGCGACCCCAAGAAGGAAACGAAGGCCGTAGAAGGTGTGCTCTGGGCTGAAGCCCGTTCACGCCGCGATCTGCGGAATAAAGGCCATGGCGCCAGAGACTATGCCCCAAGAAAGCATGATCCGCGCGATCCAGATGCGCGCGCCCACCCGATCCATGATGACGTTCGAGGGAACTTCGAACAGAAAATAAGCGAGGAAGAAAATGCCTGCGCCGAAACCGAACGCCGTATCAGAAAGGCCGAGATCCGTGTCCATGGTGAGCTTGGCGAAGCCGACGTTGACGCGATCGAGGTAGTTGACGAAGTAGCAGAGCATCAAGAACGGAATGAAGCGATACGCCACCCGATTGAGAGTTAGGGTTTCATTATCCGGCGCCACGCTCTCGTCTCCCGTAGATGCGTGCCTGCCCTCGCACGATCGAACCAAGATACGCAAATGCGCCGGCCTTCGAACTTTGCCAAACCGTCAACCGTTTTGGGTCGAAGGCGGCGCAACTGGCCGGGCTTTGACCTCGTCCCCATATTGGCTGGTCCACGTCATTCCCCGCAAGGCGCACATCATCCTTGGACCTCATCGCTTCAACTGACCGCGGACTCTATTGCGCCGCGGGCGATTTTCACATCGACCCGTGGCGCCCGGTCTCGCGCGCCATTATCACCCACGCGCATTCCGATCACGCGCGCTTCGGCTCGGATGTCTACGTCTGCCACCGCGACACGGCGCCGATCCTGCGCAAGCGACTGGGCGACGTCACGATCGAGACTCTGGCTTACGGCGAGGTCCTGACGCGCAGCGGGGTTGAGGTTTCGGTCCATCCCGCCGGCCATGTGCTCGGCTCGGCGCAGGTTCGCGTAGCCTCGAAGGGCGAGATTTGGGTCGCGTCAGGCGACTACAAGCTCGAAAGCGACGGCGTTTCGCCCGCCTTCGAGCCGCTCCGCTGTCACGCCTTCATCACCGAATCAACCTTCGGCCTGCCGATCTACCGTTGGCGCCCGCAAGCCGAGACGTTCGCTTCAATTGACGCCTGGCGGCGCGAGAACATCGCGGCCGGACGCGCGAGCGTTCTCTTCGCCTACGCGCTAGGCAAGGCGCAGCGGCTCATCGCCCATCTCGACCCAGCGCTTGGGCCAATTGTCTGTCACGGCGCGGTCGAAGCGATCAATGCGCTTTATCGGGAGGCAGGAATTGCTTTGCCGCCGACGCGTCTCGCGACCCAGATCGAGCACAAACGCGAGTTCTCCACCGCCGTCATCGTCGCCCCTCCCTCCGCCGCCGCAAGCCCTTGGCTCAAGCGCTTTGGGGATTATTCCGATGCGCTCGCCAGCGGCTGGATGCAGGTGCGCGGCAACCGCCGTCGGCGCGGGCTCGATCGTGGCTTCGCGCTCTCCGACCACGCCGACTGGCCAGGTCTCATGGCCTCCATCGAGGCGACGGGCGCTGAGCGCATTCTCGTGACGCACGGGTACACGGAAGCGCTCACACGATATCTCCGCGAGAAGGGTCTCGACGCGCGAGCCCTCACAACGTCTTACGGTGACGACGAGGACGTGGGCGAGGGCGCGCAGCCGACGGAGGGCGCGCCGCCGACGGAGGACGAGGCCGGAGCACGAGAGGAGCCCGAGGCGTGAAAGCCTTCGCTGCGCTCTACCGCAGGCTTGATTCCGGCACCTCGACCCGCGCCAAGCAGGCGGCGATGGTCGACTTCTTCGCCGCCGCCAAGGCAGATCCGGCGCAATGGGCGAGCGCCGCCTGGACTGTCTATTTCCTGAGCGGCGGCAAGCCGCGCCAGACAGCGCCCACCCGCCTTCTGTGGCGCCTAGCGGTCGAAGGCTCAGGCTACCCCGATTGGCTCTGCGGGGAATGCTATGGCGCAGTCGGCGATCTCGCTGAGGCGCTGTCGCTGCTACTACCGGAGGGCGCGGGCGGCGACGAGGTTTCGCTCGATCAATGGATGCGTGACCGGCTGCTGCCGCTTCCATCGCTCGGCGAGGAAGAGCGCTACACAAGGCTCAAACAATGGGTCGGCGAGCTCGCGACCGATGAGCGTCTCGCCTTCTTCAAGCTCATCACCGGAGAACTGCGCGTTGGCGTGTCCCGGCTGCAGGTCATAAAGGCGCTGGCCGAAGTGGCGAGCGTCGACGAGGGCCGGATGGCCCAGCGCATGATCGGCTATTCCCAGGCGCGGCGCATCCCGACAGCGGCGGATTTCGAGGCGCTGATTGGCGAGGTGCTGCATGCGGAAGCTGCGGCTCTCGACGCCGGAAAGCCCTATCCGTTCTTTCTCGCGCAATCGTGGAGCCGGCCGCTGGCCGACATGGGCGCGACGCTCGGGCCGCCCTCCGACTGGATCATCGAATGGAAGTACGACGGCATCCGCGCGCAGTTGCTCAAGCGGGGAGAGAACTGGCGCCTATGGTCGCGCGGCGAAGAGCTGATTTCTGACGGCTATCCCGATCTTGAGCCGCTGGCCCGCGCGCTGCCTTCGGGCACGGCGATCGATGGCGAGCTTGTCGTGCTTATTCCGCCTGAGCACGAGTATGCGACAGATTCGCTCGATGGTCTCGCGATCTTCGCAAGCCTGCAGCAACGACTTGGCCGCAAAGTCGTGAGCGACAAGACGAAGCGCGAATTGCCAGTCGCCTTCATCGCTTATGATCTTGTCGAGATCGAGGGCCGCGATCTTCGAACTGAACCGCAGCATGTGCGCCGCGCTCAACTCGAGCATCTCGTCGAGCGCCTATTCGTTGAAGCCAAGGCGCGCGGTGAGCGCCTGCCGATCCGCATCAGCCCAACCGTGACGGCTGACACCTGGGAGGAGCTTCAAGAGAAGCGCGAACAGGCGCGGGCGCTTCTGCGTGAGGGGCTGATGCTGAAGGCGCGCGATGGCGCCTATGGGATTGGGCGCCGCAAGGGCGGCGACCGCACGGATGTCTGGTGGAAATGGAAGCTCGACCCGATGAGCGTCGACGCAGTGGTGATCTACGCTGAGCGTGGCCACGGCCGTCGCTCAGGCGTCTACACGGATTATACCTTCGCCGTGTGGAGCGCGGGCGAGGAGGCCGGGACGCGCGAGCTCGTGCCGTTCGCCAAGGCCTATTCGGGCCTGTCGGATAAGGAAATCCGCGAAATGGACGCGATCGTCCGCCGCACCACCGTAGAGAGCTACGGGCCAGTACGAAGTCTTAACCCAACGCAAGTCTTCGAGCTTGGCTTTGAGGGTATCGCGCCGAGCAAGCGTCACAAGAGCGGCGTCGCCGTTCGCTTTCCCCGCATGCTGCGCTGGCGCAAAGACAAGCCCATCGCCGAGGCCGATACGCTGGATGCGCTCAAGGCGTTGCTGGTCGGGCAGGGCGGGCGGTGAGGGACGAGCAGGCGCGCCCACGTTTAGGTAAGAATACCTATATCTAGTTTTATTGCACTGCTAAAGACTGGCCGAGTCTGCCCTTTACTCAGGAGCAGTAAGCATTCGTTTACGGCCATAATTACTGGCAAATTTATGTTGGGAAGAAAATCATGCGTTCATTTGCGAAATGGGTCGGACCGCGCGTAGTTGCGATCGTGACAAGTCTTTTGTTTCCGTCGTGTGCCTTCGCGCAACCGGATTGCAAAACCGCGCCGCTCGACACGGTCTGCAAGTGTGATCTTGTCGACCTCAAGCCTTTACAAGGCGCGGTGGGTTTGCGGGAAGTCAAACATAAGCAACGCGATATTTCCGGAAAAGTGGACGACGAGCGCAGCAAGCTGGCGAAGGATCCGATCAAAGTCGTAGCTGGGCCCGAGGGTTTTTATATCACCGACCATCATCATACCGCGCTCGCTTGGCTGAGAGCCAAAACGAAGTGGGGCACAAGTAGCCTGTGCGAGGTCCACGCCCTCAGGGACGATTCCGGACGGCCTCAAAGCTTCCACACAGAAGAAGACTTTTGGGCAGCGCTAAAGGCTGCTCACCTAGTATGGCTAAAGGACGAACACGGAACCGCTATTAGGGATCCTCATCAGTTGCCATCGCTTGAAGGGCTGGCCGAACATGACGATCCTTACCGAAGTTTGGCGTGGAAGGTGCGCGATAAGGGCTTCTGCCGGCCAGCGTGCAACAAGGAGTTTTTGGAATTCCAGTGGGCCGATTTCTTTAGGAGCCATCAGGACAGTCTGCCGGTGAAAACGGTCGACGACTGGAGCTCAAAGCAAGGCGACGATGACGCGGTCGTAGAGATTGCAACGAAGCTTGCGGTGGAATTGGACGAAGCCAAGAATCTGGTCGGATACAAGCCTAAGGGAACGGAATGTTCAAGAGATCCATAGGGCTCTAGTAGACTATGGCTGGTCAAGAGCATCTAGACATCCTGGCGAGGGGCGTAGCCGCGTGGAACGATTGGAGGACCCGCAATCTTGCGATCCGACCGGTCCTGACAGGCGCTAGGCTCCGGGGATCAGACCTGAGTGGAGCAAACCTTGACGGGGCGGATGTCGACAAGGCTGATCTGACGGGCTGCCGGGGGGTGGGCGCAACACTGATTGAGACGAACCTTTATCAGTCGGACTTAAGCGGGGCGGATTTCACTCACGCCAACTTCTTGCGAGCTGATCTCGGGGAGACCAAGCTCGTTCGTGCAAAACTTTGTCGTTCATTCCTCGGCGGGGCTAATTTGGGCGACGCGGACCTCTCGCAAGCCGACCTCTCGGAGGCGAACCTTCGTGGGGCGAATTTTTTCCGCGCGAAGCTGACGGACGCGAATCTGCTCAAGGCGGACTTGATGGGCGCCCAGCTCGTCGAAACAAATCTCGCTAACGCGAACTTGTCTGGGTGCCGCATTTATGGAGTGTCGGCCTGGAAAGTGCAGGTAAGCGATGGCACAAAGCAGCGTGAGTTGGTCGTTACCGACGAGGGCGAACCGAGGATCACCACGGATGATCTGGAGATGGCCCAGTTTCTCTATTTGATGCTCCACAACGAGAAGCTGAGAGATGTGATCGACACGATCACATCGAAAGTCGTGCTGATCTTGGGACGTTTCTCAACCGAACGAAAGGCCCTGCTTGACGCGCTCCGCGAGGCAGTGCGTAAGCGCGACTACGTGCCAGTGCTCTTCGACTTCGAGCAGCCGCTCACTCGCGCAACGGATGAAACTGTCACGCTGCTTGCGCGCATGGCTCGATTTATCATTGCCGATATTTCGGACGCCAAAAGCGTGCTGCAAGAGCTGCGCGGCATCGTCCCTGATTGCCCGACAATTCCGGTACAGCCGCTTATAATCTCGGGTCAGGAGGAGCCTGGGATGTTTGACTTCTTTCGGCGATTTCCTTGGATGCTCGAGACCGTGCACTATGCGAACCCGCAGGAGCTCCTGGCGCACTTAGACGATCGCGTCATCAAGCCGGCGGAAGTCGCAGTGGCCAGTATACGTGCTGCCCCTAGGCCTCCTGGCTCCCGATGACGTCGCCGCCGTATCGGTCGCCCTGATAGTTCTCGCCGACCGACATCGCGCAGATGAGCGACATGTGCCGATAGGGCAGGCCAGTTTCTTTGGCCCAGGTGTTGAACTGCTCCTGGATCTTCAAGAGGTCGCGTTTCGATGTCGGGGCCGCCGCGATATCGAGGCCGGCCTCGCGCAGACAAGCGGCGACATCCTCTGTCGCGACGAAAGCGTCGTAGCCGAGAAACCTCAGCAGCATCTGTCCGCTGGCCCCGCCGAGGCGGCTGCCGCGCCTGGACAAGACTTCAAGCAGCCCGACTTCGTCGGAGGGCGGCCATCTCGAGAGGAACTCGCCGAACGAGCCATGCTCCTTCGCCACATCGATGACGAAGCGCGCATTCTCGCGCACCGACATGATCTTCGCGCCGTTGCGGACGATGCGGGCGTCCATGGTCAGCTTGTGCCAGAACTCGTCGGGTTCAGATAAAAGCCGCGGCGGCTCGAAGTCCAGAAACGCTTCCTCGAAGCCGGACCACTTCGATTCGATCACGCTCCAGGCGAAGCCCGCCGAAAATACGCGCTTGGTCATTTCGGCCAGCACGCGGTCGTCGCCGAGTTTGGATAGCGCTTTGGGATCGGGCCTGAGCGGCAGGAGGCGGACGAGCGCTTCAGCGCCGCCTTTGCGTTTCTCCGCTCGGGCGCGGATGGATTTGAAGGCAATCAAGCCTGCGGCCCTCTTTTTGAAGAACAGACTACAGCGCGGTGCTTCTGGATTAAAGCGGCCAAAGGGACGGCTGAACGACAGAGAGTTTTGCAGAAGGGGGTGCGTTGCTGGGAGCGATGGGTTGAGGTTGCGATGACAGGTTTTGTCGGTTGGGTGGGGGAGCGTTTTGCCGTTCTGGCCGGCGATTGGTCGCTTTTCCCGGCTCTCGGGGCGTCTTTCCGGGGGTCGGGTCAAGGGGCGCGCATAAGCACGAGCGCTCGCTTCATGTTCATCGCGATGGCGACGAACTGCAGATGGCAGGCGTTGCGCGCAAGCCCCAGGTAGCGGACCCGACCCATCCCGTACCAGCGCTTCATCGTGGCGAAGGCGCGCTCGACGGCTGAGCGCACGCCTGACGCCCAGGCGTTGTGGAGCTTTTGCCAGGTCTCGAGCGGATAGCGGGGATGCTTGACCTTCCAGGCGATCCCGTCGATGAGGCCGCGCCGTTCGAGCGTCTCGCGCAAAGCCTGGCTGTCATAGGCCCTGTCGGCGAAATAGCCCTGCTCGTCGCCCTGGATCAGCGCTTCGCCCAGCCGGGAATCGTGCACATTGGCCGGGGTCATCTCGGCCTGGCGCACCAGCCCGCTCTCCTCGTCCACCGCAAGATGCGCCTTGTAGCCGAAATAGGTCTTGTCGCGCTTGCGGGTGAACCGCGCCTCGGGGTCGCGCGGAGTGACGCCGCCGCGCACGTCAAGGACGCCTGACCGCGCCGGCGATGATGGTCGCGTCGACCAGCGTGCCTCGTTTGATGATAAAGCCAAGCGCCTCGAGCTGCCGGTTGACCTCCCCCAACAGCTTGGTCGACAGGCCAAGCTTGTCGATCGCTTGGCGAAACCGCCAGATCGAGGCGTGGTCCGGCGTCTCCATGTCCGACGGCAGGCCACAGAAGCGGCGGAACGACAGCCGGTCGCGCACCGCTTCCTCGGCCGCGGGATCAGAGAGCGTGCGCCATTGCTGCAGGAGCAGGATCTTGAACATCGTCAAAGGCGGATAGCCCGGCGCCCTCGTCGCTGAGCCATGGATCGGCGAAAGCAAAGCCTCGAACGGAGACCAGTCGAACGCCTTCTCGATCCGGTCCAGAAAGCCTCCAACCTTCCCATAGCCGCTCACTAAAGCATCCACGAACGACGGCTGCGACAGGTCACGACGAGACATCGGCGAATCATCCTCTCTGAAATAAATCCAGCGAATCAAATCCGCCCGACTTCTGCAAAGCTCTCCGACAGTCGCTTGCAGATAATCAGAAATCAAGGTAAGCTTGCCCTTATGGCAATCTCGCCCTTTTGCGTGCTCATCGACCGATGGCGACCGGTCAGGGCTGCCGCGGTCACGGGAGCCAGGCGCATGAAAACTTTTTCCTCCGAAAATCCCGCGTAACCCATTGAAAAGTCACGTTTCGGACGAGAGAATCCAAGGAAATCCAAGAGAATCCAATACCTCCGAACGGGTGTTTTCGCAGCGAAACGGCCAAGGGCCAAGAAAACCCAAATTGCGGGATGAACGCCCGCTCGCGGCCGGGAAGCAGCTGAACGGGTTCCCCTCCGAATGGAAAGCCTAGGCGCGGTTGTTTTCGCGCGGTCCGCCTCGCGCTTCCGTGCATCACCTGAAATTTGTCTTGGCCCTGAGGCCGAGACTTCCTAGCTTCCCGTCGTCCAACCCCGAGAGCCCCTTGATCCGCTTCTATTTCAATCTCGCGCCCAACCCGATGAAGATCGCGCTCATGCTCGAGGAGCTGGGTCTGCCGTACGAGGCTGTTCCGGTGGATACCGCCAAGGGCGAACAGCACGCCCCCGCCTTTCGCGCTATCAATCCGAACGGCAAGGTTCCGGCGATCGTCGACACGGAAGGACCTGGCGGCCGCGAGGCGCGGCTGTTCGATTCGAGCGCGATCCTGCTTTATCTCGGCGAAAAGACCGGGCGCTTCATCGGCTCTCCTGCCGACCGGCCGGATCTGTTGTCGTGGCTGTTCTTCATCGCCACCGGAGTGGGTCCGTATTCCGGTCAGGCCGTTCATTTCCAGCACGCCGCCCCAGAAAAGCTGCCCTACGCCGTGAACCGCTACCGGCGCGAGATCGAGCGGCATTATCGCGTTCTTGACAAGCATCTGGCCGGCCGCGACTTCATCATTGGCGACTACTCGATCGCGGACATGTCTGTCTGGGGCTGGCTGACGCGCGCCTCGCGCGTGCTGCCTGGATCGGACGACCCCCTTGCCGACTTTCCCAACCTCAAGCGCTTATACGAAACCGTAGAGGCCCGACCGGCCGCGCCGCGCGCCAGGGCGATCGGCAAGGAACATCGCTTCAAGACGGAGATCGACGAAGCGGCGAAGCGCGCGATGTTCCCGTCAAATTATCCGGAAATTGCGATGTGACTTAGAAAGGCAGAGTCCCGACGTAGCTCAGGCGTCGCCAGGCTCTATGGGACTCCGGATCGCCGTCGAACAGGATCTGATCCGCCCATTTATACGCCGCCTCCCGTTGCTCGCCGTTTTGTACGGTCCACACTAGGATCGGCGCGTGGTTCAGTTGCTTGACCAGGAACGGGATCTTGTGAGGCAGATCGTCGACGCTCCAGCTGAGGAAATCCGGGCGAGCGAGATCGTAATGGTCGAAGTCGGTCCAGTCCCGTTTCTGCTCGGCGGTCAAGAAAGCCCAATAGGGATCGTCATAGGACGCCTGGGCCAGAAGGCCGATCGGGCACGGCCCTCCCGGCGACCGCATGTGGGGTCGGCGCAGGCGCAAATAGGCGACGAGATCGTGATCGAAACTCTTGAATGCCAGCGGCCCGTCGTACGTCGCGGCTAGGGTGGTGGCGCGGTCGGCGATGCGCCAGTCACCGTCGAACCGGCTCTTAAGCTCGCAGATGATCGGTGTCCGGCCGGCGACTTGGTCGAGAAATGTTGCGAAGGACGGCGGCGGCTCGCTCGCCCCATTGATACGGACCTTCGAGATCTCGCCCGCGCTCAGGGCGGAGAGGGGACCGGTCGCGTCAGTTAGGCGGTCGAGCGTTTCGTCATGAAAAACAACCGCTTCGCCATCAGCGCTCAACTGGATGTCGCACTCGATGGCAAAGCCGCCGGCGACGGCCGCCTCGGCCGCGCGCAGCGTGTTTTCGATCACGCCCTTTGCGCTGTCATGCAAGCCTCGATGGGCGAACGGGCGCTCGATGAGCCAGGCAGGCGCGTTGACGGGCGTCAACCCTCGATCTCGAAGACGGCTTCGACCTCGGCCAGCGCATCGAGGGGCAGGTGCGACACCCCGACCGTTGTTCGCACGTGACGGCCCCTGTCGCCGAACAGTTCGGCCATGAAGTTGGAGGCCCCGTTCATGACCTGCGGCAGCGCGTCGAAGCTCGACTCGACGTTGAAGAACCCACCGAGCCGCACGACCTGCGTCACCCTGTCGAGATCGCCGAGTGCCGCGAGGGCGTGGGCTGCCAGATTGATAGCGCAGAGTTGGGCTGCCTCGCGCGCGGCGTCCACCTCGGAATTGGCTGAAAGCTTACCTTGGTGGCGCTCGTTCAGTTTCCCATCTTCCCCGAATGGCAGCTGTCCAGAGACGAACAGGAGCGAGCCTGCGCGCACGAAACCGACGTAATTGGCGACCGCCGCCGCCGGTTTGGGCAAAACGACGCCCATCTCTTTCAGGCGTTTGGCGGTTTTGCTCATGCGGGCTGGACTCCTTAGGCTTGGGCCCTGGTCGCGCGGGCGAAGCTCTCGGCGGGCGACCCGGCCTATGTCGCCTTTCCCATCAAGGCAAGCTTGTTTTTGCCTTGTTGCGCGCTTAGGTTCGGGGCAAAGAGAGGATGCGCCGACGGCTCTTAGACCCGGGCGGCGTGCAATGGGATGACGGCCATGGGTAGCTTTAGCATTTGGCACTGGATGTTGTTCGGCGCGGTCGCGCTTCTCTTGTTTGGTGGCAAGGGCAAGATTTCCGATATCATGGGCGATGTCGCCAAGGGCGTGAAGTCGTTCAAGAAGGGCATGGCCGACGACGAGCCGACGACAGCGTCGACCGTCACGCCGCGGCCGCTCGAGAACCGCGTCGGCGTCGAAGCCAACGACGTTCACAAGGTCAGCTGAACGCTGTTCAGCGAGAACGTCCGCCGCGCCGTCTTGACCCCGGTTGGCCGCGCGGCCCGGTGAGCCATGTTCGATCTTGATATCAGCAAGATGATCATTGTTGGGATCGTCGCTCTGGCGGTGATCCCGCCAAAGGATCTCCCGCGCGTCATGCGCACTGTCGGGCAGACGATTGGCAAGATGCGGCGGATGGCGTCCGAGTTTCAGGGCCAGTTCATGGAAGCCATGCGCGAAGTCGAGCGCGAGGCCGACCTCGAGAGCGTGAAGAAGGAATTCCAGGCGATCAGCGACCAGGCGAAGATCGACACGACTTTCGATCCGGTCGGTATGGTGCGCGACGACGTGACGAAGGCCGCTACAGATTCTGCGAAGGCGCCCGAAGTCGGCGCTTCCGGCGTCGTTAAGGCCGAGATCACCACCTCGGAAATTGCCAGGTCCGAGATTGGCGCGTCGGAAATTTCCCTCATGGGTCCAGAACCCGCCGTAGCGGCAACCGCCTCGGCTGAACAGGAGGCGCAGCCCGAGACCCCTGTCGCTCCGAGAAGCGCGGCGGAATGAGCCAAGAGGACATCGACGCCACCAAGGCGCCGCTGATGGAGCACCTGATCGAGCTGAGGGCTCGCATCATCAGGTCGCTCTACGCCTTTATGGCTGCCTTTCTGGTTTGCTTCTTCTTCTCACGCCACATCTACAACATTCTCACCTACCCCTACGTGCGGGTGGTGGGCGCTGAAAAAGCGACGCTGATCGCCACCCATTTTCTCGAGCAGTTCTACACAAATATCCGGCTCAGCATGTTTGGCGCGGCGGTCATCGCGTTTCCGATCATTGCGGTGCAAATCTACAAGTTCGTCGCTCCCGGCCTCTATCGCAACGAGCGACAGGCGTTTCTGCCTTATCTGATCGCGACGCCGATCTTCTTCCTGATGGGCGCGCTGCTTGTCTATTTCGTCGTGATGCCGCTCCTGATCCGCTTTTCAGTGTCGCTGCAGCAGGTCAATGTGCCGGGCGAGGCGACGATCGAGCTTCTGCCGAAGGTCGACGAATATCTTTCGCTCATCATGACGTTGATCTTCGCGTTCGGCATCGCCTTCCAACTTCCTGTCATCCTCACCCTTCTCGGCCACGTCGGCATCGTCGATTCCGCATATCTCATCAAGATGCGGCGCTACGCGATCGTTGCAGTGGTCGGGCTCGCGGCGATCCTCACGCCTCCGGACCTCATCAGCATGACGTCGCTCGCCCTGCCGATGCTCGCTCTCTACGAAGGATCGGTGATAGCGGTTAAATGGGTCGAGAAGCGGCGGGCGCAGGCTCAGCAGGCCGCCGCCAGCAGCACAACCTAGATCAAAAGCGTCTTGATGAGGAACCTTGAGGGCCTTCGCGCTTGCCGGGCCAGCGAACGGCCATCCCAATGGTCTCACGTCGAGTCCGGATGGCGGCGCCTACATGGTCTTCGATTCGGATCCGTCATTTCACGGCGCGTTCACCCAGACCATCGGCGGATTGACGGTTGGCGACAGCTATACTCTCAGCTTCTATATGGGCGGCGCGCAGGAGATAAACGCTGGCGGGGCGACGACAACGAGCATTACCGCCACGTTGGGCAACGAGACGTTCTCAACGCCAGTCATCGACACCCCCGCCCAGGGCTTCTCGCCGTGGATGCTGTACTCGACAACATTCACCTATACCGGCGGCGGTGATCTGCTTTCGTTCCTCGCCACGGGCGGCCCGGGCGGCGCCCCCCATACGCACTTCTTGATGGCGTCTCCTTGACGTCGGGCGGAGCGACCCCTGAGCCATCGACATGGGTGATGATCATTGCCGGCTTTGCGGGTTTGGGTCTTGCTGCGCGCTCGCGCCGCAAGTCGAAAGCAGTCCTCGCCTAGCTGAACGAACCAAGAGCACGCGCGCCGTCGTCCCGAGGGGCGGCGCGTCATTTGCGAGGCCGAGCTTTGGCAGCGAACGACGCCAGTGCGTTTTGTGCCGTTGATGCTGAGGCTTATGGATGCGGCGCATCTTCGTCTTCCTGAAGGCCGCATCACTACGTGCTTGGAGATCAGCTGGGATCGCGGCGCGAAGCGAGTGCATGTCTGATTTGACGTCAGCGATGTCCGAACGGACGCCCGAAGCCTCTACCAGCCCCGTTTCCTAATCGTCCTTGGCCACCAGCTCCCGCGCGCATCTGACGCAGAAGCTCAAGGATGAGGCTCGCGAGCTCATCAGGCATCGCGTGATCTCAACCCACCATCTCCGATGGCGTGCGTCTCCCTTCAAGCCCGCCCGTGGGAATGGGAGCGCCAACGACGTCGAACACGGTGCGGCGGCGGCGGCGACATCCCGACATAGACCACCACGACCTTTGAATACACCGGCGGATCGTGCGGAATGTGCTGCGCGTCTCCGAGCAGCAGTTGGAGAGTATGACGGCCCCTCGGCAGGGTGACGGTCGCTTCGGTTTGGCCAGCGCCGAAATGCAGGTGGTTTTCGTCGTTGGGAATCGGCTTATCCAGAGGCGGGAGGTCTGTGTCGATCAGCAGATGGTGATGTCCGGAGTTCGGTTTGTCTACTCCGGCAGGCGCAACACCCATCTTCTCCAGTCCGAAGCGGACCGTGAACGTGGTGGGCACGTAAGATCCGTTCTCCGGCGAGACGACGTAAACCTGCGCGCCCGGCGGCGAGGGATGGCGCGTTCCCGAAGGCGGCGAGGCCTCAGCCGTCTGAGCCAGTGCGGGCGGCGATTCCACCACGGTTACGTGAATCTTGTCGGAATACACCGGCGGCGTGTGAGGGATATGGTCGGCGTCGCCGAGCAGGAGCTGTAGTGTATGGGGCCCGGGCGACAGCGAGAGCTCAGTTTCCGTTTGGCCGCCGCCGAAGTGCAAATGGTTCTCGTCATTCGGGATCGGCTTGTCGAGCGGAGGCAGATCCGTGTCGACCAGGAGGTGGTGGTGGCCTGAGTTGGGTCTCTTGGTGCCTGCCGGCGCGACGCCCATTCCGTGCAGCCCGAAATGGATCGTGGTCTTTGGCCCAATGACGGCGCCATCCTTGATGTCGATGAATTCAACCTTGGCGCCGGGCGGGGACGGCGTGGGTCCCCCTTGAGGAGTTGTCTGTGGAAAGGCGGGGACCGCGAAAAGAAGGCCCGCTATGACCGCGATCGTCGCCCAAGCCATTCGCTCCATCGTCGATCTCCAATGATTTTGGCGTTTGCCCTGTGATTTTCGTATGACGCCAGCAATCTCGTCGTCTTCTCAGCCAGCATCAGGCCAAGACCCCACAATGATTTGTTATCGCGATTGAAGCGATTGTAAAGCTCCTATGACCCGTAGTTCGAATCGCCCGACCCTTTGCGTATGGTTCTTGTTAGGGCATCCACGAGTTGATACTTCTCGGAAACAGGAGGCGACGGCCCGTCATGCGGCGCTTGTTCTGGAGAGAGCACATCCCGCAGCTACGGTCACAGGGTCGTATCGCCAAGACCGTCGCAGCGGTGGTGGGCGCCGCAGTGGTATTTTGCTTGGGCGGGTCAATCTGCTCCGCCCAATCTGGACAGGCGCGCTTGCCTGGAGAGACTTTTCGCGACTGCCCAGAGTGCGTCGAGCTCGTCGTGGTCCCGGCCGGCGAGTACCAAATGGGCTCGAACGCCAAGGCCGCCGAAGCGCCGGTTCATAAAGTGACCATAAAAAAGGACCTCGCGATTGGCCGCCGCGAGGTGACATTCGCGGAATGGGATCGGTGCGTGACAGCGGGGGCCTGCAAATACTCTCCTCCCGATCCGGCTTGGGGGCGTGGAGATGAACCTGTGACCAATGTCAGTTGGGATGACGCCAAGGACTTCGTCGCCTGGCTGGCGAAGAAGACCGGAAAGCCCTACCGACTGCCGAGCGAAGCGGAATGGGAATATGCCGCCCGTGGTGGCTCAGCCCTCCCCTTTTGGTGGGGTAAAGCCGTCGGGACCGGACGGGCGCAATGCGCCGATTGCGGGGTGGGGGAGACCGGGAGGCCGGTCGTTGTGGGATCGTTCCGTCCGAACGCCTTTGGCTTGTACGACACGGCCGGCAATGCCGCCGAATGGGTCGAGGATTGCTGGACTCCCTCATATCGGGGCGCGCCCAATGACGGGTCGGCCTGGATGAGCGGGGATTGCTCGCTTCATGTTCTTAGGGGCGGTTCGTTCAATGACAAAGCGGAGAAGGTGGGATCCGCGTCCCGGTTTCGCTACGACGAAGATGTTCGCTATTACGCAAACGGGTTTCGGGTCGCGAGAGACTTGAATTGACGCGTGCAGGACGTTGTGGGAATGTCCTTTTCGTCCGTTCCACAGGGGGTTCTGGCTGGGAACGGCGAGGTTGGCCGATGGGCGTCCTTGGCAGGTTCGCGTTCTGTCTAGCGTTTGCGCTTGGGCTTAGTCTGGCGACGCAAAGCGCCGCGCTCGCTGAGCGGCGGATCGCATTGGTCATCGGCAATGGCAAGTATGAGAACGCCGGCGTCCTCGCGAATCCCGCCAACGACGCCGATGCAATTGCCGACCTTCTGACCAAAGCCGGGTTCGACTCCGTCGATCGGCGTCGCGATTTAGGCGTCGTGGAGTTCAAGCGCGCTGTCCGGGAATTTGTCGATCGGGCGGCCAACGCCGACGTGGCGGTCGTCTACTATTCCGGACATGGGCTGGAAATCGGCGGAGTAAACTACCTCATCCCGGTCGACGCCAAGCTGACGAGCGTGCTCGATATGGACGACGAGGCGGTGTCGCTGGACCGGGTTCTGGTTGCGGCCGGCCATGTCAAGAAGCTCAGTCTGATCATTCTGGATGCATGCCGCGAGAATCCGTTTCATCCTGCGGCGGACGATGCGCGCGTGACTCGGGGCATGAACCTAGGGCTCGCCGGGGTGGGCCCCACTGTCGCCGACACCCTCATCGCCTTTGCGGCTAAGGCGGGCTCCGTCTCCTACGACGGCGATGGACGCAACAGTCCGTTCACCACCGCGCTCGTCAAATACATCACCCAGCCCGGCCTCGATATTCGGCTGGCACTCGGAAAGGTGCGCGACGACGTGCTGCGTGCAACCAACCATCGTCAGGAGCCGTACGTCTACGGCTCGCTGGGCGGCGACAATGTCGCGCTCGTGCCGGCCCCGCGAGCTCCGAGCGTCGTCTCCGCTCCTCCCGTGGCGGCCGACGCGGGCGAGGCTTCGGATTATCGAATGACAGAACGATTCGGCTCGCTCGATGGCTGGCGCACCTTCCTCGCCGCTCATCCGGACGGCGCTTATGCGCGACGCGCTCAAGCGGAGATCGACAAGCTCCTGGCCCGACAAAAACTGGACGCCACGAAGATGGAGGCCGCGAAGACGGAAGCCGCGCCGATCGTGACGGCCAAGACGGAAGTCGCGGTGCCGCTCTCGCCCGAAGCGCTCTGCGAGCGCGACGAGGATCGCCTGGTTCGTCTGCGCGCCAATCCCACGAACGAGGAGGCCACTCATCTCGCCAGCGAACTAAGTTGTGAGAAGTTGCGGCCTCAACTTTCGCGTCTGATGGAAAGTCTCGGCTTCGCCGTGCCCCCGCCGCCGCCTGTTGCCCCGACCGCCCCGCCGCTCGCGGGGCAGGCCGCGGTGGCTGAACGCAAGCCGGCAACCGACTGCGCCTCCGAGCAAACTGCCCTGGACAGTCTGCGGGCGGATCCGTCCATCGACGCCGCTCAGGCCTTCTGGCGCGGTCTTCAATGCGAGCGACTGCGCCCACAGGCGCGCATGCTGATGGAGAGCCTCGATCTCGTCACCGACGAGCCGACCCCGCATCCCTTGGTAGGGGATGCGTCCGCCGCGCTGCCTCCAAAGGCGAATGATGTGCGCGCGGTGGTCGCGCCCGGCGACAGCGCGCCGGCGGACGCGAGCGCCTGTGCGCGTGAGAAGGACGAGCTCGATCGTCTTCGAGCCAACCCCATCCGGCGGGACGCGGAACGGTTCGCCCGGGGAATGACCTGCGGCGAGCTGAAACCGCAGGCCGCTCGGCTTCTGGAAAGCCTGACCGACTGATCGTCCGACGAGAGGTTGCTGTCTGGACGAGGGACCGACACGCTCGGCCGCGAGGTTGCCCTTCACAGCCGCAACCCCCGACGCGCAAAGGTGATTGCAAGACGAGCGAAATCGAATCAACGCTCGGAACATCGAAGTACGCGCACTCTTACGAGCGATCCGATGATCCCAGCTGCCCAGCCAACTTGGCAATGGGCAGAATTGCCTATCCTCTGAGGGCGCGAAAACGGCCAAATCTTCATTGCAGATAGGAGGT
Organism: uncultured Alphaproteobacteria bacterium; assembly: GCA_963836695.1. GTDB lineage: Bacteria > Pseudomonadota > Alphaproteobacteria > Rhizobiales > Beijerinckiaceae > Roseiarcus. The sequence continues at coordinate 351,366 of CAWIKX010000009.1, read as the reverse complement.
CGGGGTATGAGAATTTTCCTTGCTGGCGCCACCGGCGTCATTGGCGTTCGCCTGATTCCACTCATGTTAGCGGAAGGACATGTCGTTGCGGCCATGACCCGAACGCCAGAGAAAATGGACGGGCTTCGCGCCGCGGGCGTTATTCCAGTCCTGTGCGACCTCTTCGACCCGAAGTCGCTCAATGCGGCAGTCAAAGACTTTCGACCTGATGTCATCGCTCATCAGGTGACTGATCTGCCGGATGAGATCGGGAAGCTCAGCAAATTCCTCGCCGCGACCGATCGGGTCCGAAGTGAGGGAACACGGAACCTCCTGACTGCGGCGCAAGCAGCCAACGCGTCTGGCTTCATCGCCCAGAGCATCGCTTGGGATGGCGGACCCGTTATCGAAGCTCATGAGAATGCCGTGCTCTCGGCGGGTGGCACGGTGCTGCGCTACGGGCGCTTCTACGGGCCCGGCACCTATTATGAGAACGACCTGCCGCCTGCCCCTCGGCTCCACATCGATGCCGTCGCAAGGCGCACCATGCCGTTTTTTTCGGGACGGCGTGGGATCTTTACGATCACTGATGACGATCCCGCCTCCTAACTCGATACAGCAGCCTCATGTTGCGACGTCCAAAGGACGCTTTACGCCTTCGAGATGGCGGCGAGGGCCTCGGCGACTGCGGTCGAGAGTGGCGTCGTCGGACGGCCGATCAGGGCTGAGAGCTGGCAGCCGTTGTCGAACAGCGCCCCGTCCGCGGCGTCGGCATCCCAACCGGCGACGGCTCTTGCGGTCGCCTCGGGCAGACCGAATCCCACGAGCGCCGTCGCATATTCGTTGACTGGCAAATTCTTGTAAGAAATGGTCCTGCCTGTTTGGCGCGAAATCTCGGCGGCGAAGTCCGAAAGCGTATAGGCGTTGTCGCCCGCGAGCTCATAAGTTTTGCCGTCGTGACCTGTCCCGGCAAGTGCGGTGACGGCGGCCTCCGCGTAATCGACCCGTGTCGCGCACGAAAACTTACCGTTCCCCGCGCTTCCTATGACAGCGCCCCCCGCGAGCGCGCCACCGATCAAGGCGGTATGGTTCTCGGTGTACCAACCGTTCCGCAGAATCGTGTGCGGAATACCCGCGGCCTTGAGTTCCGCCTCGGTCGCCCTGTGTTCGACGCCCAAGCTCATTGGCGAAACGTCCGCATGGAGGAGACTCGTATAGACGATGCGCTTCACTTCGGCCGCTTTCGCCGCCTCGATCACATTGTGGTGTTGCGCGGCCCGCTCACGAATTTCGCTGGAAGAGATGAAAAGCAGCACATCGACCCCCTCGAGCGCCGATTTTAGGGTCGCGGGTTTGGCATAGTCAGCCTCGCGAACGGCCACGCCTAGCCCTCGCGCGTTCGCAGGCGAGCGCACGAGCGCGACGATCGCCTCGCCGGCCTCGGCTTTCAATTTGTCAATGATGATGCGGCCGAGATGGCCTGTGGCTCCGGTGACGGCGGTGGTCATGGTCGACTCTCCTCATTTGACGGTGAAGGATCTCTACCAAGGGCCCTTGGCTGTTTGGCCGAAGTGTCTGTGCGAAGTGAGTGTGGCGATTCTACGCCCCGAATATCCGCCTTGGTCGAAAGCAGTCAGCCGATTTGGCTCTACGGATTTAAGCGCTGAAACGTCTCCTCGCCATGCATCGAGAGGGTGACGATGTCTTTGGCGTCCAGGTTCATTTTCATGAGGTCAATCGTGCGGATGCGGCTGTCCTCGTAGGTGCGGAAGTAGAACCGCTTCGCCTTGAGATCGCTCGCATCCGTCCAGATCGTGTAATCGGCGAGGACGTTGCCGTGGTCGTCCTTCTCCGCCTCGCGCGCCGAACCCTTCGGGATGTCGAAGTTGTTGAGGATGTGAAAGGCGGTGAGAACGGCGTCGTCGCCCGTCTTCGGCTGAAGAACGGACTGGCTGAACGCGACGGCGCGAACGAAGCGCGAGGGCGGGGTGAAGTCGCCCGGCATACCCAGCATCCCCGAGCCCTGGCCGAACGGCTCAAGCTTCACGGACCCAAGCTGAATGGGAGGATGGTTGTTGAACGAGAAGTTCACATAGTTGCGCAGGTTGGTCATGTGCCAATCGAAGCCCGGCGAATTGGTGATGACGCCAAGCGGGTTGTCGTAAACGTTGAGCTTGCCGTCGACATATTCGATGACAATGCTCTTGCCCGAGGCGTCATGGACAACGGCGTGGACAGGGGGCGAGAAGCCCCATTGCTTGAGCACCGTTGCGGCGACCAGGATCGAGCCGATATTGGCCTTGACCTCGTCGACGCTGGCGAAATTGTCGAGAATCCATGAGCCGAGTTGCCAGGGCGCGATCGTCTTGGCGGCATCCCCTGGGGCATAGGCCATATATCCGGCCATGGTCGGGAAGTAGAATAGGCCCGCGGCGAGCCCGGCTTCGTTGAGGCCGTCGATTAGGATCGGCAGGCCGACGCCATTTGCTCCGACGCTTGCGTATTTCGCCTTCCACTTGAGCCCGTCCTGGCCGTCCGGGGTCTCTCCGACGCGCTCGTAGCCGCGCGGCGAAACAAGGACGTCGGACTGGAGATCGATGGCGAATTCGAGCGTTCGCGCGTGTACGACCGTGCCGTCGGCGGCGGTGAGGCGGATGCCGGTGCAGGCGTCGGCGGCGCTCGCGGCAAAAAGGGCGCTGGCTGCGATGATCGCCGCGAGCTTCTGGGCGAATAGTCGGGCGGTCATCGGGTTTGCTCCGGGAGACAAAAGGTTCGTTTGATCGCGAGCGGGGAGTTGAGTCGCGATGCGGACTGCGCATCTGATCGGGCGCCTAGCTAGCGTCAACCTTACCTATTTGGTGCGGCTGACGGCGGCTCGACGCGATTTGCGTTGGCCGGGGTTCGCGTCGAGGCCGCGGTTGAGCCCTTCGCCGCGGTTCTGCTATTGCCGTCTCTCGGCCCATGCTGCTGGCGGCGACGCCGGCGCCGCAAGCGGCCGCTGAAGGTCAGATCATGCATGAGATCCGAGCGATCCGCGAGAAACCTGAAGCTTTCGACGAGGGTCTGCGACGCCGCGGCCTGAGCCCCCGTGCAGAATCGCTCATTGCGCTCGATGAAAAGCGCCGGGCGGCGATCGCGGCGCTGCAGACCGCTCAGGAGCGGCGCAACGCCGTCTCGAAGCAAATCGGCGTCGCGATGGCGCGCAAGGACACGGTCGCGGCGGACGACTACCGGGCCGAAGTCGCTGGGCTCAAGGCGACAATGCCGGAGCTGGAGGCGGCGGAGCGGGATGCTGCGGCAGCGCTCGAAGCGGAGTTGGCGGCGATCCCTAACCTGCCGCTCGACGATACGCCGGACGGTAAGGACGAGAACGACAATGTCGAGGTTCGCCGGCACGGCATCCTGCCCGACTTTCCCCAAGGGTTCGAGCCCGAGGAGCACTTCCAGATCGGCGAGAGGGTGGGCCTTATGGACTTTGAAGCCGCGGCGAAATTGTCCGGCGCTCGCTTTGTTGTCCTGAAGGGTGCGCTGGCGAGGCTCGAGCGCGCGCTCGAGCAGTTCATGCTCGACCTGCATACGAGCGAGCATGGCTATGTCGAGGTCTCGCCCCCAGTGTTGGTGCGCGGCCAAGCGATGTTTGGTACGGCGCAGCTACCAAAGTTTGAAGACGACCAATACCAAGTTGCTTCGAAGACCCAGCTGGAACATGCGGTTGGGGCCACGACGAGCGATGTCGACGTTCGCAGAAACGACGAAACGGGGCGTCAGGAAGCTTTCGAAAGGTATTGGCTCATCCCCACAGCAGAAGTGCCGCTGACCAATCTCGTGCGCGAGAGCATTGTCGATGAAAAGACTCTGCCCTTGCGCTTCACAGCGGGGACTTTGTCGTTTCGTGCGGAAGCGGGCGCAGCGGGCCGCGACACGCGCGGCATGATCCGTCAGCATCAGTTCAAAAAGGTCGAGCTCGTGTCGATCACCACGCCCGAGCAGTCGCGCGACGAGCATGAGCGCATGACCCGTTGCGCCGAAGAGGTGCTCAAACGCCTCGGATTGCACTTCCGCACTGTCACGCTGTGCACGGGAGATATCGGCTTCGCCGCCCAGAAGACCTATGACATTGAGGTTTGGCTGGCGGGGCAGGGGCGATTTCGCGAAATTTCCTCCTGCTCCATATGCGGCGACTTTCAGGCTCGGCGCATGAGCGCCCGCACGAAGAGCGCCGACGCGAAATCGACCCGCTTCGTGCATACGCTCAATGGTTCAGGCGTAGCGGTCGGCCGCGCGCTGATCGCGGTTCTCGAAACCTACCAGCAGCCGGACGGCTCGGTCGCCGTCCCGGAAGTTTTGCGGCCCTATATGGGCGGGCTGACCCGGATCGAAGCGGCGCGCTAACAGCCGCTCACCAGTCGCTGGCCGAGGTAGCGGCCATAGGCATCATACATAGGCTGATAGGACGTACAGCCGCCGTAGCCGTAGCCGGATCCGTAGCCATAACCATAGGCATACGGCGCCGCGAGCAGGGCCCCTGCGGCCAATCCCCCAACGACAGCCGGGCCTGCCCAGCCGCCGCCCCAGCCCCCTCCATGCCAGCCGCCGCCATGCCAACCACCACCGTGCCACCCACCACCGTGGAAGCCGCCGCCGTGGAAGCCACCGCCGTGGAAGCCGCCCCCACGGGCGCCGCCTCCATGGAACGCGCCGCCTCCGGCCGCCGAAGCGGTTTCACTCGTGGTGATAAGCGATCCCATTAGGGACAATGCGGCTAAGCCTGCGATCGCCCTTGGTTATGTTCGTGCGCATCAGTGAGCTCCATAAAAGGCCATGCTCACCGATAAACGCTGTCAAAAGGAGAAGAGTTCCCGTCTCACCCGGAAGTGATGCGGCGGCAGGAATGGATAGCCGCACGTAAAGGTCGCTCGCGAGGAAACTGCGGGACTTAGGATCCGAACCTCGTTTCGGCGCTAGACCGCTGCTTTGATCGGGTAACTGTGGCGAACACGATCAGAAGCGCGAACACGACGTTGAGGACTTCCGGCGGAACCTCAATCATTATACGGCGCCTCGCCAGCGCGAAAGCAGAAGACGAGGAACGCAATCGTCGTAAGGGCGCTGCCTGCGCCGTAAACAGCGAGAAAATCCATGGTCTTAGCCTCCACGCCTTGCAACCCGTCAAGCCTCGAAATTCGACGCTCGAATCGCTCTACAACCTAAGATTGCGGGGAGTGCGCAGCACAAGTCAAGGTCCAATTCTGTAGACCCCGTTTTACCGCGCGGGCTAGTCAAAGTGCTGTTACAGGCCTGGAATCATATTGAAATCATTTTGAATCACATCTGAGGAGACCGAACGTTCACGTCTGTCCCAAACCGGCTAAGTCCTCTCCGTTAGACAAAGCAAATTCGAGCGCCCTTGAGCGGAACACGCTTGAGTTGCGTTGTCCATTCCTCGCCCGCGGCGACGGGAAAGGCGCGAGTTAGAGTTCCAGTCGTGACGATCTCGCCAGCCGCGAGCGGTGGACTGCGGCGATCTTGCGCCAGGTCTCGACGAGATGGCGCAGCGCAAACAGAGGCCCGTCCAGGACGTTTGCCGCCGCACCGTGATCGATATGGGTGCCGTTGCAGAAAAGATCGATCTCGAAGGCCGACAGCTCTCGGACCCAGGCGCTGCGGCGCGCGGCCGCCGAATGGCGCGGCCCGACGAAGAGGCGTCCGTGGAGGCCGCAAGCAGCGACGGTGTCCGGCGCGCGAAACGACCAATTCGGGAAGAGCGATTGCACGATTTCAAAACCGTGGGCGATCCAGTCGATGCAATGGATGATCGCCAGCGCGTCCATGCCAGGCTCGGGCTGGGCCGCAAGGCCAAACACGATCTCTGGCTCGATCCGGGGTTCGGCCAACCGGTTCAACGAAACCGAAAGCGGCTCACTTGTAAGATCGTGGACGGTGCGATCGTAGACATAGCCCCAGATCGGCGCATAGACGCCATATTCGGCCCAGATGGTCCGATTGGTGAAGCCGATCTTACGGCCGATCGGGCGCTCCCCGCGCGCCTCCCTTTTCGCGCGGACCGCAGCCGCGACCCGGTAAGCTTCGTCGAGGCTGAAATCTGGATTGGCTGCGGAGAAGGGCGCGATTTGACGGCCGGTGTCGAGGACCGCAAAGATCTGTTCCGCGATGTCTTGAATATCCATGTACGGCGCGTCCTCCTTGCAGTGCTGAGTATGAGGCGGTCTCCCGCGTTTCAGTATCGGATGCGCCAACGAATTGTAGCGCCGAAGCTCGTCGAGTGGAAAGTGGTGAAGACTTCAGGAGCCCACGCCGGCTTGTCCTTGGTTTTTCTCAGCAATAGGGCGGGCGCATCCAATAACCGTCGTTGGACTTCCAACCGAGCTGAGTTTTGGCGGACGGAACTTAAGAGGCCCTCCCGGCGTTCATCTCCGAGAGAGATGCAGGAGAGGTGCCAGAATGAGGATCGCCCAGGTTTCGCCGTTGATCGAGAGCGTTCCGCCTAAACTGTACGGGGGTACCGAGCGCATCGTTTCGTATTTGACAGAGGAACTGGTTCGGCAGGGCCATGAGGTGACGCTGTTCGCGAGCGGAGATTCGGAGACCAACGCCGAACTCATTCCCTGCGTTCCGGAAGCGCTTCGACTAGCGAAAGTCGATGACTGGCTGCCGTACGGCGTCATGCAACTCGAGAAAATCCGCCGCCGTGCGCGCGATTTCGATGTCGCTCACTTTCACGCCGATTTCCTTCACTTCCCGGTCGCCCGCACTCTCGGAATGCCTACGGTGACGACGCTGCACGGTCGGCTAGATCTTCCCTTTTACAAGCAACTGCTTGACGAATTTCCGGAAATTCCTCTGATTTCCATCTCTGATGATCAGAGAAGACTTCTACCGGCGCGCTGGATCGCGACGGTCCTCCATGGTCTTCCCGCGGACCTCTATTCATTCTCAGCCGGCGGGGGCGGATATCTGGCGTTCCTCGGCAGGATCAGTCCGGAAAAGCGACCCGACCGCGCGATCGAGATCGCTAAGCGCGCTGGGGTGCACCTCAAGATCGCGGCAAAGGTCGATAAAGCCGATGAGAAATATTTTAACGAGACGATCCGTCCGCTCATCCAGGGGCCCGGCGTCGAATACATTGACGAAATCAATGACAGCGAGAAGCAGGCGTTTCTTGGCGGCGCATCGGCGCTGTTGTTTCCGATTGATTGGCCAGAACCGTTCGGTCTCGTCCAAATCGAGGCGATGGCCTGCGGAACTCCGGTGATCGCCTGGCGCCGTGGCTCGGTGCCGGAAGTGATCGAACAAGGCGTCAGCGGATTTATGGTAGAGGGAATTGACGAGGCTGTCGACGCGGTCCACAACATCGGCTCGCTCAGCCGCGAGTCGGTGCGCGAACGCTTCGACGAGAGATTTACCATCGAGCGCGTCGCCCGCGATTACCTGCGCGTATATGAGTCTCTTAAGGCCGAACCCAACCTGCCGGTCCTGCGGCGGCAGGCGGCCTAGGCCGGAGTTCTAGCCGCACTCCTCTCGCTCCGTCGAGGAAGCGACCAACGCGCAATTGCCGCCCGGCTCACAGCTTGGCGCCCGAAACATGGGATAACCGCGTGACGGAAACCTATGATGGCGGCCACGCAGTGGCCGCCAAGGCGGAATCGGTCCCGAATCCATTTTATATCTCGGCGACGACTTCCCTTCTGGAGCGGCGTCCACGAACCCTCAAACATGGCGACACATTCGCTGTTTTTGATCATTACGGCGACGTCTCATCTCGTGGCGGCAGTCCAGAAGGCATCTTCCACAAGGACACCCGCTTCCTTTCGGACCTGCGCGTTTTGGTCAACGGACAGCGGCCGCTCCTGCTCAGCTCGACCGTGCAGGACAATAATGTGTTGCTCACGGCGGACCTTACCAATCCCGATCTTTTCAGGGGCGATAAGCTTGAGTTCGCGCGGGACACGCTCCAGATCGTTCGCTCCAAGTTTCTCTTCGATGGGGCGTGCTACGAGCGGCTCGGCGTGCATAACTTTGGCGCCGACGCGCACACCTTCGAGTTTGTGTTCTATTTTTCGGCGGACTTCGCGGACATTTTTGAGTTGCGCGGCCATCGTCGGGAACGCCGGGGGGAGATCGAGACCAAGAGCGACGAGAACGGCGTCGTGTTTCTGTATCACGGTCTCGACGGCGTCACCCGCCGAACCACAATTCAATTCGATCCAACACCGGCGGAGATCGATAAGGAAAGCGCCCGCTTTCCTGTCGAACTTAGTCCGGGCGGCCGCGCCTCCCTGTTCATGACGTTGGCATGTGAGGAGCGCGCGCCCAAGCAGAGAGCGGTTCGCCAATTTTTCATTGGCTTGCGCGACGCCCGTCGGGCTTTACACGCGTCCACGGCTCGCGCGGCGTCCGTCGAAACGTCCAACGATATATTTAACGAAGCGCTGTGTCGGGCGGTCGCCGATCTCTACATGCTGATGACCGACACGCCGCGCGGCGCCATCCCTTACGCCGGCATCCCCTGGTTCTCTACGCCCTTCGGCCGTGACGCGATCATCACCTCGATCGAGATGATGTGGCTCGATTCGACGGTCGCGAAGGGCGTGCTGCGCTTCCTCGCCGCGACCCAGGCCAAGGATATACGACCGGAGTCGGAAGCCGAACCCGGAAAAATATTGCACGAAATGCGCTCCGGCGAGATGGCGCGCCTGGGAGAGGTTCCGTTCGCCTTTTATTACGGCTCCGTGGACAGCACGCCTTTGTACGTCATGCTTGCGGGCCTGTATTTTGAGCGCACTCACGATTTGGCGACCATTTCGGAGTTGTGGCCGCACATCGAGGCCGCGCTGCATTGGATCGACGACTACGGCGATCAGGGACCGGGACGGATTCGTCGAATATCAGGGTGGCGAAACCGGCCTTACCAACCAGGGATGGAAGGATTCTGCTGATTCCGTCTTCCACGCCGACGGGAGCAACGCGGAAGGTCCGATCGCGCTTTGCGAGGTGCAGGGCTACGTCTATGCCGCAAAGCGCCTCGCGGCGAAGATGGCTGCGGCCCAGGGTCTCGCTGAGCGTGCTGAGCGACTGGCCAGCGACGCCGAAAATCTGAGGTTGCGGTTCGAGGAGACATTCTGGTGCGACGACATTGGCACCTACGCCATGGCTCTGGACGGCCGGAAGAAGCCCTGCAGAGTCCGGTCATCTAACGCCGGCCAGTTGCTGTTTACGGGAATCGTTTCGGAAAAACGAGCTGCTGCGGTCGCTGAGCAACTGTTGAGCCCGATATTCTTCACCGGCTGGGGCATCCGGACGATCGCGTCGTCTGAAGCGCGCTTTAATCCGATGTCCTACCACAACGGCTCGGTCTGGCCGCACGATAACGCGCTTATCGGCCTCGGCTTCGCCAGATACGGAATGAGACACCAGGCCCAACGGCTTTTTACGGGTCTCTATGGCGCGTCGCGCTATATGGACTTGCGCCGGCCCCCGGAATTGTTCTGCGGGCTCAGGCGCACCCCCGGCAAAGGCCCAACGCTTTATCCGGTGGCGTGCTCACCCCAGGCCTGGGCAAGCGCGGCGCCGCTTGCACTGTTGCAAGCCTGTCTCGGTCTCGACTTCGATTTCCAGACGGAGCAGGTTTGTTTTCTCCGGCCGGCGTTGCCGGATTTTCTCGATCGCGTAATTATTCGCTCGCTCAAGGTGGGCTCGAGCGAAGTCGATATCCTCTTGCAGCGCTACGCCTCCGATGTCTCGGTCAATGTGCTGCGTCGGGTCGGACAGGCCGAGGTGATGGTCAAGCAATAGGCCGGAGCCGTCGGCCAGCCGTACTCTCGGCATGGCGAGAGGACCAGTTTGGTGAATCAAATGGGCCGGGTGCTTAAGACGCTAGCCCTCTTAACGATTGTGCTTGTTCTTGGCGCCCCGCTCAAAGCCGCCGCCGAGCAACAGCCGCAAATGACGGGCGACACGCGCATCCACGATCCTTCCGTCATTGAGATCAACGGTCGTTTCGTCGCGGTCGGAACGGGACAGCAGGGGCCTACGCACGGCGCCATCCAAGTCAAGGTCTCGACGGACGGGCTCAAGTGGACGGAGGCGGGCCTGATCGGCGAAGGTCCGCCGCCATGGAGTCAAGCAGCGCTGGCTTTCAAGCCGCTCAACGTCTGGGCGCCCTCGATCAGCCGTCGTGGGAGCACGATCTTCCTCTATTATTGCTTGTCGAGCTTCGGGCACAATGAGAGCGCCATCGGGCTCATGATCAACAATTCCTTCGATCCGCTCACGCCTGGCGAGGGCTGGAAGGATGAGGGCCTCGTCCTCATGTCGGGGGACGGCGACGGCTTCAACGCCATCGACCCGTTCCGCATTGATTCGTCAGACGGGCGCGCCTACCTCGCCTTTGGTTCCTTCTGGTCCGGAATCAAGCTGAGCGAATTGAACCCCGAAACCGGCAAGCTCATCCGCGCCGATGCCCTGCGCGTCGCGCTCGCCAGTCGCAACGGTGGCGCAATCGAAGCCGCCTCGATCCTCGAGCATCACGGCAAATTCTATCTGTTCGTGAGCTTCGACCAATGCTGCAAAGGCGTCGCCTCGACCTACAACATCCGCGTCGGGCGCGCGGATCGCGTCGAGGGTCCATACAGGGACAAAGAAGGTAAAGCGATGCTGGAGGGCGGAGGTTCGCTCCTGCTGGCGACGACCGGCCGTTTCATCGGCCCCGGCGGCCAGGAGGCGGTGCGGACCTCGAAAGGCGATATGCTGGCGTACCATTATTATGACGGCGACGCGGCGGGCGCTTCCAAGCTCCAGTTCTCGCCAATCCTGTGGAGCAACGACCGCTGGCCCGAGCTTGGGCCGCTGCCGCAATAGTTTTTAGGACGGCGCACGTCTCCTCTTTTTTCCGTGGAAATTGCCGCAGCCGGATGTGATCGTCCAGCCGATCCTTGAAGAGTATGCTGCAATTCGGCTTCAAAGCCCTCACGGACTTAAATATCACCTACCCACGGAGTTCCTTCGCTTTGGCAGCAATGGGTTCTTTTTTTCTCATCTCACCGGACAGGTGGCAGTTCGCGCATCATGGCGATGCTGCGGACGCGAAGCGCCGTGCCGCGGATTATCTGCGCGTCTGGGGAAGTTACGATGGGGCCGAGCGCGAAATCGAGGAATTCGTCCGCCAGTGGGCGCTCGCTCAACTATTATCTGCGTACGGCTACCCAAAAGAATGGATTGGCGAGCGGATTATTATAGAAGAACCCGTAAAGATGGGTTCCAGCGAGAAAGAATCTGACATATCCATCAAGAACACGACGAGACGCACGTTCTTATATATAGAAACTAAGAAACGCGGCGTTTCAAATGAAGAGTTTGTCGAAGCTGAGCGTCAGCTAGAGACATATCTTGCGTCTACTCACACGGCAACTATAGGGATGATTACTGATGGAGATCGTGTAAAAACATTAAGAAAAAAGATTGATCCTAATGAATTTGAGTATATCCCAGACTTGCCCGCCTTTGGGATCGAAAGCCGTATTAGGACACAACTCGTCCGGGAGTTGCCGGTGGGCCTCGATGCTTCTGGTCGTAGTACCGGCCTGCGTGTCTTAAGTAATGACTACGAGCGTGTTTTATTTGACTGCCATAGCGCGATCCGCGATGCGGATGGCTTGCATGCCGATGAAGCACTCGATGAGATTTGCAAGATTATATACGCCAAGATCTACGACGAACGCTGCGTCACCAAGCAAGCCGCTGGGACTGCATTCCGCTTTCAGACATACGAGGCTAGCAGCCCCTCTGAGGTTGCTTCCTTAACGCGTGAATTGTATGAAGAGGCGCGGAGCGTAGATATCGAGATTTATTCCAAAAGAATTCCTGGTTATGAAAGGTCGCGCGGAGTGTTTCGCGCGCCCATTCGTCTCTCTGACGTAGCTCTTTACCGGGTAGTCGAACGTCTTCAAGAATTCTCTCTCATTGATAGCAAGTCAGACCTAAAGGGTCGAGCGTTCCAGCGAATTCTTGGCTCAGCCATTCGCGCTGGTATGGGGCAATACTTTACACCTGATCCGATAGTACAGCTCGCAATCAATGTGTTGCAACCCACCGCATCAGACCTGATCCTCGATCCATTTTGCGGGTCGGGGCATTTCCTTATTAAGGCATTGGAATACGTTGTGGCGCATCAAGGCCATTCTCTTACGCCTCACGCCTTGCATGAATTCAAGTTCTTCCACCTTCATGGCATAGAAAAGTCAGATCGCATGGTCCGAATAGCAATGACCGATATGCTGTTGCATGACGATGGCCATACAAATATTCGGAACCTTGATGCGTTACTTAGTTTTGAGAACTATCCGGACTTGATTGCATTGCGTGATGACGGGGACAACGATCCTGCCGTGTTCGACATCGTCGTGACAAATCCCCCGTTTGGGAGCATCATGAAGCAGGAAGTCATGCAAATGCTCGGTAGATTGGATCTTGGTCACAAGAAAAAGTCGCTTCCTCTTGAGATTCTGGGGTTAGAGTGGAGCCTGCAGTTTCTTAAAGCTGGCAATTGTGCTCCCTGAGCACCTTATGAAGGGGAAGAACGGGCATTTTGTCCGCAAATGGTTAGAGACGGTTGCGTTGGTGAAAGGCATATTTTTCTTCCCCGAAGAAGCGTTCACGCCATTTGGCGCAATGGTGAAAACCTGTCTATGCGTCTTGCAGAAGGTGGGCAGCGGTGCCCGCTCAGCCGAGGGCGAGACCACTTTTCTCTGTGAGGTGGAGAATCTAGGGTACGAAGCGACCGGCAAACCTAAGGCCGGAAGTGAGGTCGAGAAGGCAGTTGACGCCTTTCGAACGAAGGCGGCTTGGGCATGAAAACTCTAGTTAAAACAAGGAAAGAGCTGCAGGCCGCAGGCCGATGGGATATTGATTTCCACCTGCCCGCTGAGGGTATAATGGCTTTCCCTCGAGAACTGTTTAAACGAGTAGATCAGGTCGCAGATATCGCAAGGGATAAGCGCGATCCTGGTCGCGAACCAGAGAGTTCGTTTCAATATATTGACATTGCCGCTGTTGATGTAACGACCGGCACGATCGCAAATCCCCAAGACATGGAAGGGTCGGAAGCGCCGTCACGTGCGCGAAAGGTAGTTCGTGCGTTTGACGTGATCATATCAACTTGCCGTCCAACTCGCGGGGCAATCGCCGTTGTCCCCACTAGATTGCACAACCAAATTGCCTCAACAGCTTTCTCGGTTCTCAGGCCACATGAGGGAGTTAATCCATTTTATCTTCATTATGCATTGAGGCTTGCTAGTACGCTGGAACAATTCCGAAAGTGGAGCACTGGCTCGAGCTACCCTGCCATACTCGATTCCGATGTGAAGAAAACGCTTATTCCGGTCCCTGCATCGACGATGCAAGATCAAATTGCCAGTCGGATCATGTCTGCTTTGCATGATAGAGGGAAAATCATTCACTCGGCCGATTTGGCGTGGAAGGGGACTTTGAGGGGCATCACCGCGACATTGAGTAGCGAGGCGGTCGGAGACGACGGAATACCTGCCACCCCCGAAGTTAATTTCGAGGAGTTTCTCGTCGAGGAAATTCGCGGCAAGCTTCGGGAACTTCCGCCTTTGACGGTAGATAGAAATGGAGAGACCGACGAAGTCGACGTAGATTTATTGGGAATTCTGGAGAACGTGGCCGCTTAAGACGAATCGCCTTTTTCATAGAACTACTCGCCTCCACGCATCGGCCGTGCGAAAAAGCGCCCCATGCAAATCCTCCTTACCAACGACGACGGCATTCACGCAGCCGGGCTCAAGCTCCTCGAATTGATCGCGGGCGAACTGTCTGACGATGTGACTGTGGTCGCGCCCGAAAACGACCAGTCGGGCGTCGCCCATTCGCTTTCGCTGAGCGACCCGCTGCGGTTGCGGGAAATCGGGCCTCGTCATTTCGCCTTGAAAGGCACGCCGACCGACTGCGTTATCATGGGCGTGAGAAAGATCATGGCGGACAATCCGCCCGATCTCGTCCTCTCAGGCGTCAATCGAGGCCAGAACGTGGCCGAGGACGTGACGTACTCGGGCACCATCGCCGGCGCGATGGAAGGAGCACTCCTGGGCGTTCCCTCGATCGCCCTGTCGCAAGCCTATGGCGGCCCGGTCGGGCGCCCAAAAATCGAATGGGAGGCGACGGAAACGCATGCAGCGCCCGTCATTCGCACAATTCTGGCAGCCGGCATCACGCCAGGCGGCCTCGTCAACGTCAACTTCCCGTCCTGCACGGCGTCAGACGTGGCAGGGATTGAGCTCACCCGTCAGGGCCGTCGCAACACCGAACTGATGCGGGTCGAGGAGCGGCGCGACGGCCGTGGCTTCCCTTACTTCTGGCTTATGTTCCAGCGCGGGGAGTTTGAGCAGGGCGAGGGGACAGACCTCGCGGCCTTGGCGGCCAACAAGATCTCTATCACTCCGCTCAGGCTCGATCTCACCGACCACGATTCGCGTCTCAGATTCGAGGAGGCTTTTGCTTCGCGTTGACGCAAAGGAAACGACATCGGCGGGATAAGGACCCGTCATGACCGTGGCCGAATCAGAAGAACGCGCCCAGTTCACGCTCGCCATGCGGGCGAGGGGCATCAACGACTTGGGCCTCTTGCGGGCGCTTGAGCGTGCGCCGCGCGCCCTCTTCATGCCCCCAAGGTTCGCCGACATCTCGGGTCGTGACATCGCCCTGCCGATCGGTTGCGGACAGACGTCGCCCCCGCCTTCGATCGTCGCGGCGATGATCGCCGCCCTGGACGTGAAGCCGGCCCACAATGTGTGTGAAATCGGAACGGGAACAGGCTATTGCGCCGCGCTCCTGGCGCAGCTTGCGAACGCGGTCGTGTCGCTTGAGCGCTTTCAAACGCTGGCTTTGGAGGCGTCGGCGAGAATCAAGGCCTTCGGACTCGGCAATGTCACGGTGCATTGGGCGGATGGTTTTGAGCGCCACGCTTCAGGAGAGCGCTTCGATCGGGCTCTTATCCATGGGATCATCGAGCCGCCGGCCGAAGTGTTTCGCCGGCTGGTCCGGCCCGGCGGCGTTCTGGTCGCGGTCGTCGACGGCCCTGGCCGCGGCGAGCAGCACATCGTCAGAATAACAGACGGTGACGCCGGAGCGGGCGAGGCCGTGGACATGGGCCCAGCGCATGCCATGAGGCCGCTCGAGCGTGGGCTTGCGCGCGCCTTGTAGCCGTAAACGCGCGCATTCGACGCGCGAATTTCGACATAATCGTCAACCGACGATTCATCTTAAACCTTCCCTTAACTCGATCGGCGCAAACTGCATTTGTATGTAGTCGCGAGGGCGTGGGTGGAAGCCGATGAGTGATTGCGTTGCGGGGACAAACGGGCGCGTGTTTCCGCGTCTCGCACTGGTTGGTTTGGGTCTTATTTTCCTGTCGGGATGTTCGTCCGACGTCACGCGCTTTTCCCAAAGCGACAGTCCATTCACCAATCCTTTCGCCAGCAATACGACTCGCGCCGCGCCGACGTCTGGAGTGACCACTTCGCCGCTTGCGCAATCCGCGCCCGCCGCGAGCGCAACCCGCACCGCTTCCCTCTCTAGGCCCCAGGCGGTGGGCGGATCGGCGGCAGGCTGGACCGCCGCCGGCGGCTCGCCGATCGTTGTCGCCAATGGCGAGACCCTGGACACGCTTTCCGGCCGCTACGGCGTGCCCGCAGCGGCAATTCTTTCCACCAACGGCCTTTCGAGCGCCTCTGAAGTCAAGAGCGGCACGCATCTCGTGGTGCCCGTCTATCATGCCGATGGTCATGCGGTCGCGAGCACAGACACAGAGAGGACGGCGAAGAAACGAGACAGGGACGTCGCCGACGCGGAGCTGACCAAGTCCACAAAGAAGGCGAAGGACAAAGAGAGAGAGAAGGACAAGGACGCGGCCAAGGTCGACAAAGCCGACAAGGAAGCGGAGAAGTCTGCGTCAAGAGACCACAAAGAATCCAAGGACGCTAAGGTCGCTGAAGCCGAGCCGTCCAAAGCGTCGGAAGTGAAAAAGCAGGCGATCGATAAGACGCCGACAGGCAATCTCGAATCAGGCGTGTCCCAATCGAAGACCCCGCTGACCGGCGCGCAGGCCGACGCCGCCGGCACGGAGCCGGAATTCCGCTGGCCGGCGCGCGGCCGCATCATTCAGGGGTTCAAGGCCGGGGGCAACGACGGCATCAACATCTCAGTCCCCGCGGGGACCTCGGTTCGCGCGGCCGAGAGCGGCACTGTCGTCTACTCGGGCGACGGCTTGAAGGGATACGGAAACCTTGTCCTCATCAAGCACCCGAACGGCTTCGTGACGGCTTACGGCAACAATGGTGAACTCGACGTGAAGCGCGGCGAAACCGTCAAGCGCGGGCAGGTGATCGCCAAGTCCGGCGACACCGGCAACGTCAATTCGCCGCAGCTCCACTTCGAGTTGCGCAAGGGATCGACGCCGGTCGATCCGACGAGCTATCTCGCCGGCCTCTGATCCGCGGGATAGACAGGTTCAGACGCCTGTCTGGCATAGCCTGACCCTCGGAGACCTCTGCGAATACAATCTTAAATCCGAGGGCCAATGAGGGCGGCGGGTCCAAAGAAAGGCCCGCCGCCCTTGATTTTGCGCGTCTGAGCGGAGAGGGAGAGGCATGCCCGCCCGTCCTCTCGACGCCTTTGCTTCCACGCTGATCTTTGTTCTCTGCATCGTCTGGGGCTTCAATCAAGTCGCCGTCAAACTCGCGCTGCCTGATGTCGGACCTATCGCGCAGACCGGCGTCCGCTCAGGCGTGGGCGCGCTGTGCGTGATCGCCTACGCGCTGGTGACAAAGCGCCGCATCTTCGAGATTGACGGCGCCGAAGCTGCGGGGGCGCTGGCCGGCGCATTGTTCACCGCCGAATTCATCGCTCTTTACGAATCTTTACGCTTCACCACCGTCGCGCGAGCGACCGTCTTTCTCTATGGGGCGCCGTTCTTGGTCGCGTTCGGCGCGGCGTTCCTGCTCAAGGATGAGCGGCTAAGGCCGATCCAATGGGTGGGGCTGGCCCTCGCGTTCCTTGGCGTCGTTTGCGGCTTCCTCGGGCGGACGAACGGCGGCAGCCTCGCGGGCGACGGGCTCGCGCTCCTGGCTGCGGCGTTCTGGGCGGCGACCACGATCGTCATCAAGGCGACGCCGCTCAGGCGCATCGATCCGGTGAAGGTCCTTCTCTATCAGATCGGATTCGCCGCGCTCGCCGCACCGCTTGCGGCCTATGCTTTTGGCGAAGCGTGGCCGACTCACCTGACGATAGTTTCGGGCGCATCCCTCTTGTGGCAAGGTGTCTTCGTTGCCGGCATAAGCTACGCGCTCTGGTTCTGGACGCTCACGCGCTACCACGTGGCGCAGCTGTCGGCCTTCACCTTCATCACCCCGCTGGTCGGCGTACTCGCCGGGTGGCTCGTGTTCGGCGAGACCCTGACGTGGGGATTTTCATTGGCGATCGTGCTGGTCATCGCCGGGCTCGCGCTGGTCAACTGGCCGCGAAGGCGCCGAACGGAGGTCGTGACCACCTAATTCCCGCCGAGCGTCGCGCCGAATAGCGCCAACGCGCCATCGATCGCCGCCTTGTGGGTGGCGGCGCGCGGAACGTCCGTCGGGCAAACCGGGACCGCCGCGTCCCCCGCCGGCGTGCATTCGGCGAGGAAGTCGTAATGACCGACGCGCGGCAGCACGGTCAGCTTGGCCCCGGGAATGAGCGCGGCGGCGACTCTGCCATTGGTGGCGGGTGGAGCGACTTTATCGGCGTCACCCAAAAGGATTGCGACCGGAATCTGAAGCCTTTTGAGGCTCTCGGGATCGAGGCTCTGGACGATGCCGGGAGCCATCACGAAGGCTGCTTTCACTCCTGGGATGCTGAGATCGTCCTTCACATGAGCGAGCTCCGAAGCGCCGGCGGGCTCAGCGAAGAACGCTGCCGCGTCCGAACGCGAGTACTGAAACTCTTTCTGCGGCGCGCAGATTCCATCGTCGGGATGCGCGTCGCAGAATCGCAGCAGGCGATCGAAATCCACACGCACGCCGGCCTCGACGAGAGTCGTGAAGCCGCCGGCCGAGAAGCCCGCGGCGCCGACCCGGTCGAGGTCGAGATGGGGGCCGATCGTTGGATCGCTCTTGGCCTTTTCGAGCGCCGTCTTAAGATCGCCTGGCCGCTCCCAGTAAAGGACGGCGCCCCCGACGGTCATCGGGTCGCGTCCGTTGTTGCCTGGGTGGTCGACGGCGATCACGACATAGCCATGTCGCGCCAGGGCTGTTCCGAACCACGCCATAATACGCGCTGTGCCGCCGAATCCATGCGATAGCAGGATCAGCGGCCGCGGGCGGGCGTCCTCGAAATCCGCGTTCGCAGCCGCGGAGCCGGACGTGAACAACGGCTTGTCGGGAGGGCCGACGTCGAGCGGCGCTTCGACCGCTTGAGCCGACGCCGGATACCAGATCGTGATCCGGAGTTCGTCGCTGTGCGACGCGTTGCGCAGCGCTGCCGACGCCTCATGCGCGACGAGATGGCGCTCCCCGACAGTCGCGGAGGCGGCGGAAGCGACCAAGGGCCCCGAAAGGAGCGCCGCCGAGAGCGCGGTTACGACATAGTATCGCATAGTCAGCCCTCGTTCCGGGTGCGGCGTAGACTTAGCGCAAGGAGCGGGCGCCGTGGTGGCTCTGACGAATTGCTTATTCCACCGCCTCGAGCGGCTTTCCAAGCCTCCCGGCGAGATCCTGGATGAACTGCCACGCCGTCCGGCCGGAGCGCGAGCCGCGCGTCGTCGCCCATTCGAGCGCTTGCGTCTCGAGCTGGGCGGCTAGTTCCTCGAGGCGGAAGTGTTTCGCGTAGCCATGGACCATGGCGAGGTAATCGTCCTGGCTGCAATGATGGAAGCCGAGCCAGAGGCCGAAGCGGTCGGAGAGCGACACTTTCTCCTCGACGGCTTCGCCCGGATTGATGGCGGTCGAGCGCTCGTTGTCCATCATCTCGCGCGGCATGAGATGGCGGCGGTTCGAGGTCGCATAGAAGAGCACGTTCGCGGGGCGGCCTTCGATTCCACCCTCTAGCGCGGCTTTCAGCGACTTGTAGGACGTGTCGCCGGCGTCGAACGACAGGTCGTCGCAGAAGACGATGAACCGATAGGGCGCGTCGCGCATGAGGGTCATTAGTCCCGGCAGGCCCTCGATGTCCTCGCGATGAATCTCGACCAGCTTGAGGCGGCCGGCGACGTCGCCCTCGCGATTGATCGCCGCGTGCGCCGCCTTGACCAGTGACGACTTGCCCATGCCTCGCGCGCCCCACAAAAGCGCGTTGTTGGCGGGCAGGCCGCGGGCGAAGCGCTGCGTGTTCTCGACTAGAAGATCGCGCACTCGCTCGATTCCGCGCAGAAGCGAAAGGTCGACGCGGTTGACGCGCGCGACGGGGGCGAGCGTGGCGCCGTCGGCGCGCCAGATGAAGGCCTCGGCCGCCTCGAAATCGGGCTTCGCGGGGGTGGCGGGCACAGCGCGCTCGAGCGCTTCGGCGATGCGGCGGAGAAGGTCGGCTTGGCTTTCGAGAGGCGGCAAAGGGGATCCAGTTCAAATTGAGGGTCGAGGCTTTGCCACAAGGAGGGCGCAAGCTCCAGAGCCCGGCGCGTTGGCCGCTGAACCGCGTTCTGATATCGCTGGGGTAAGACACCTTGGGAGGGAAGCCAATGGCGAAGCCGCCAATCCTGCTCACGCCAAACTTTCTCCTGCCCGCTTCGCCGGGCGCGAGCGACTATCGTTGCGTCGTCAACGCCGCGGGCACGCAGGTTGTCTTCGAGCGCACGGTGTCGAAATCGTCCGGGGGCTCCGGAGAGACGCAACTCTATCTGCACGACCTGACGGACAAGAGGGCCAAGCCGTTCATTCAGGACTCGGAGATCGTCGTTTCCACTCGGCCCGACTGGTGCTGGCGCACGGGCGACGTCGCCTTCAACTTCAGCTCGGACATTTGCGTCGGCGTCGTCGACTCGAGCGGGGGGAACTTCCAATCGCTTGGGGCGCAAACCGCACGCATGAACTATCCGACGTGGTTCCCAGACGGTGAAAAGCTCGCTGTCGAAAACTATGCGACGACGAACTCAGGGCCAGACCCCGTGCTGTACACGCCCCTGCCGAACACGACGACGATCCACTCCTCGACCGGCGTCGTTGTCCACTTGGATATCGAGGGCCTAAGTTTCTGGGCCGGCATGCCGAGCGTTAATCCTGTCAAACCCCACCTGATCGCCTTCGCGGGCCAGGCGGTTTCAGGCTCCGGATATAATGAGGACATGAACTATATCTACGTGATGGACACGGCCAACGGCAACCGTGGGGGCTTCGGACCGATTCCGCTCGAATTCGGAGCGCCCACCAGCGGAACGTACAATCCGAGTTACCAGGCTCGGGCGCCATGGTGGTCGCCGTGCGGTAAGTGGGTCGTGTTTGAGTCCAACCGGCCATCGCACCACAAAGCCAACGGCCTTTATGCGATTTACTTGTATCGACATGGCGGGTCGGAACCCGCCCTGCAGATCACGAGCACGATCTACAATTGCAATCACGCGAAGTGGTTTCCAAACGGCTTCCCTGGCGGACCGTCCGGCGCGGTCCAGCTGATCGTGGCGTCATCGCGTAGCGCGCTTACAAATCCCACGGAGGGCCCTTACGGCCTGTCTTCGCTGGACCTCACGCCGTTGGGCATCACGTTCTAATCTCGACGGCAAAGAGCGTTCGTCTTCAACACGATCGCGCCGGATGCTCAGGCCCAGCTATAGGCGAACAGCCCCATGACCAGGAGAATGATCAAGACCGCCAGCACGTAATGCTTGGCCTCCCACTCATGCATGGTGAGGGCGTGAAGGCGTTTCTTCAGGGGGCGCTCGGCGGACATGGTCTTCCGCTAACACGAATGGCGCGGACCGCAAACGTGCGGGGGGAAGCTCAGGCTGTCGGAATGTCGGTTTCCGAGAAGTCGGAGCCCTTGAACAAAAGCTGCTCCTTGGTGAGCGAAGCCAGCGCGTAAGAGAAGCGGTCGGCAAAGTTAACGCTGCGTCAATCTTCGGCCGCCAGCTCGGACGGCGCCCGGCCGCAAGCCGAATTTCACCTCGAGGGCTTGCTTTTCGCCCGAGATCGCGCTGGAGTTCGACTTCGGCTGGGATGAACCTCCATGAACCTCACCCTGATCGCGATTGGCGCCATTCTCATTGCGCTCGGCCTCATGATGGCCGCCAACCGGAGCGGATATGTTTATTTCGTCGTCGGGCCCCGCTCGGTGCTGGTCCTGGCCGGGGTGATCATTGTCGCGGCGCTCGCGTTGCGGAGCCTTCACGTGCCCGGATGACATGCGCTGGGCCAGGCGCGCTCATGATCCCGAGGGCCCTGTGAAACCGGGCAATCTAATGCTATATACCAGCGGGTCTGCCGGGTCCGCCCGGCTGGTGGAGATTCCTGATGGCCTCTCGGCTGTTACGGCGACAGGTAATGACCTTGACTGACGCGGCGGCCACGCGCGTGCGCGAGCTGACCGAGGCAGCGAGCAAGCCGGTTGTGGGTCTGCGGGTCGGGGTCAAGAACGGCGGCTGCGCGGGCATGTCTTACACGATGGAGCTTGCCGAAGCGGTCAATCCGTCTGATGAGGTCGTCGAGGATAAGGGCGTCAAGTTGCTGATAGACCCCAAGGCCGTCCTGTTCCTCTTGGGCTCGCAGATGGATTTCAAGGTCGACCGCCTGTCTGCGACTTTCGCGTTCTCCAATCCCAATGAGACTTCCGCTTGCGGGTGCGGCGAGAGCGTCGCGATCACGCCCGCGAGTCCCGAAGCGCTTCACGCGCCCGCCTGACCCAGACGGCCAATGAACGCCACGGACCTGAAGGCGTCGCTGTTCGCGCCTTTCGGCCCCATCGCAGTCAAACGGATGTTCGGCGGCTCGGGGATCTATGCTGAAGGGCTGTGCTTCGCCATCGAATTGAAGGGCGAAGTTTTCCTCAAAACCGATGCCTTGTCACAAGCAGAATTTCCCGCTGCCGGCTCGACGCCCTTCGTCTATGTGGCGAAGGGGAAGGCGAGGCCGTCATCCTACTGGAGCTTGCCCGCGGCCGCGCACGAAGACGGTGACGAGTTGCGCCGCTGGGCGAGCGCAGGACTCGAGGCGGCACGTCGTGCTGCCGCCAAGGCAAAGCCAAGAAAGGCGAAGCGGACGAAGGGCAGGGCCTGACTCTCCTTGGCGGACTTCCGGTCGGGCTTGGGGCTCGCGCGCGGGAGAAAATTTAGCGATGGTAGCGGTCTTGCTCGATGAGCTTGACGCCGAACCAGCCCCAGTAGACGCAATGACGCTGGATCAAGCCGTCCGCGAGCTCCATCACCTCGACAAAATCCATTTGCTCGCCGTCAGGTTTCTGCCGGGGATATTCCCACATCAACTTTCGTCCGTCGGTGAAGAAGCCCTCTCGATATCTTTCCCGTACAGGCGGCGTGCGTTGGAAGACAATTTTGATGAAGTCCCTCAGCTTCTCTCGGCCGACGACGATGCCTTCTTCAGACTTGAGCAGATGGCGAACGAGCGGCGATTCAAGTCGGCAGTCGGCGGCGTAGAGGGAGATGGCCGCCTCAACATCCTTCGCGCCAAGCGCATCATCCCATTCTTGATAGATGCGCTCAGCCGCGTGGATATCTTGTTCCTTGCTAACGGCAGTGTGGTGTTGCTGGTCCATGATTGCTGCCTCGATGATCTTTGAGATGCGTGGGCAGCAATCTAACTCGGTCTAAGCTGTCCGGGTTTCATCGACGGCTGAAGCGTCGCCTGAACCGAGCGCCTCTTCACATCTATCCCCGGGGAAAAGCTCAGACGGCGCATCCATCAAGTCGAGGGCCTCGATTTGCAGCAAACGGCGCAACTCGGAGATCCCGATCGGAGTGACGCCTATCGCGCGGCTTGCCCCATCGCGGCGCAGCCACCCAAGATCGACGAAGCGCGCCATGAGGGCCGCGCCCAAGGGGCCGGCGAGGTGGTGACGCCGCTCCGTCCAGTCCAGACAACGACGCGCGACGCCGGCTGCGGTCGGTTTGAGCGCGGCGACGTCTATCCCGAGCTCTTGGAGCCAGTGCTGACCGGGGCCCGTGACCGCATAGCGTTTCGAAGCTTGATCGGCCGCGACCAGATAGCCGCGAGCCTCGAGCTCAGCCGCGATAGCGACGCCCAACCGGCCGGCGAGGTGGTCGTAGCAGGAGCGGCTGAACCGGAGGCCCGTGCCTTCGAAGTCAATGGCGCGTCAAGCGAGCGGATCGGTGGCGCCAAGTGAGAGAGGGCTTCGATGGCCGCCGCCACATGAGGCGACGCCAGCCGATAGTAGCGATGGCGACCTTCGGATTCGACGGCAAGCAGGCCGCCCTCCAGGAGCTTAGCGAGGTGGTTGCTCGCCGATTGTGGGGTTACCCTTGCGGCATACGCAAGCGCGCCGGCGGGCTGGGCGCGTCCGTCGCACAAGGCGGATAGAATTGCGGCGCGCGCCGGATCGCCGATCAAAGCCGCGGGAAGTGCAATGTTTGCTTCCATCGCCAAACCTCGACACGAGAATGCGCCAGGATTAGGTCCCGACGTTTCACGCCCGGCTGAAGCTTGGCGACCGAAGCTCGAGCTTAGTCCTGGTGGAAAGATGAGGTCGTTTTGTCGATCAAGGCGCCCGCGCTGTAGCCGACAGCAGCATAGATGACGAGGATGAACGCGCTCCCAGCCGTGAAGGCGAGGTTTCCGAGGAATCCGTTCGCGACCCAAGGATATTCCGCTTTCACGGCGCCGTAGCCAATTCCGAGAACGAAGGCCAAAGCGGGAGAGGCGCGAATCCGATCAAGCGGCCAAGTCTGAAAATGAAGAAGGGGGCGATAACGCCAAGGATCAATACGATCAGAGCCGGATAAAGACCTAGCCTTGCCATCGGGTTACATGTCAGGCGGCCCTTAACGCGCAGCCGCGGCCATCACTCTTCCGCTTCGATCGGCTCTGGCGCGGCTTTGGCGCGGGCCTTTACTGGACGCAAGAGGAAGTCGGGCACGTGGTCGCCGAGCCCGATGACCGGCGCGTCGTCGTCACGGGGCGGTCGCCCCCGGCGTTGCGGGCGATCTCTGGAACTCGGATTGCTCGCGCCAACGCTGCGCTCCGCCTCCTCCGCAGGGCGCTCGCGCGTCGGATGCGCCGCCTCGGTCGAGACGCGCTCACGCGCCGGACGCTCGGCATGGTGGCGGCGGGAATCGGCGCGCGTTTCGGAGTGCCGATCGGGATGCGCAGCCTCCTCTGGAGTCGACTGGCGCGGGGATCGTGTCCGCGCGCCTCCACGCCCCTTCGACCTTTGGCCGCGTGCTGGCGCCTCGGCCCCATCGTCCTCGGCCGGGAGCTGAGCGCCCTCTTGCCAGTCGATCTTGCGGGCGATGAGCTTCTCGATCTCGGCCACCGCTTTCTGATCGATGCGCGAGACGATGGTCAGCGCTTCGCCTGACTTGCCGGCGCGGCCGGTGCGGCCGATGCGGTGGACATAGTCCTCGGAGTGATGGGGCGCATCGTAGTTGATCACGTGGCTTACGTCGGGAATATCAAGGCCTCTTGCGGCCACGTCAGAGCAGACCAGGAGTTGGACCTCGCCGGCGCGGAAGGCGTCGAGCGCCGCTGTCCGCATGCGCTGGTCGAGGTCGCCGTGCAGCGCCAAAACCGAGAAGCCATGCTTCTGCAGCGAGCGGTAGACCACTTGCACGTCGCGTTTGCGGTTGCAGAAGATGAGCGCGTTCTTGAAGTTCTCAGCGCCTCGGATGATCCCACGCAGAGTTGAGCGCTTCTCTTCCGGCGATCCTCCCGAGGGAACGAGGGTTTGGACGATGTTCTCGGCGGTCGTCGCCGCGCGGGAGACCTCGACGCGCACCGGATTCTGAAGGAACGCATCGGCTAGACGGGTGATTTCAGGCGGCATGGTCGCAGAGAAGAACAGCGTCTGGCGCGTGAAGGGCACGAGCTTGCATATGCGCTCGATGTCCGGGATGAAGCCCATGTCGAGCATCCGGTCGGCTTCGTCGATGACGAGGATCTCGATCGCGTTCAGGAGCAATCCGCCGCGCTCGGTGAAGTCGAGCAGGCGGCCGGGGGTGGCGATGACGATGTCGGCGCCGCGCGCGATCTTGGATTCCTGATCGCCGAATGACACACCGCCGATCAGGAGCGCTAGGTTCAGCTTGTGGTTAATTCCGTATTTGCCGAACGCCTCTTCGACCTGGGCGGCGAGCTCGCGCGTCGGCTCTAGAATGAGGGTGCGCGGCATTCGAGCACGGGCGCGTCCACGTTCCAGCACTGACAGCATCGGCAGGGTGAAGGCAGCCGTCTTGCCGGTGCCGGTCTGGGCAATGCCCAAAACATCACGGCCTTGGAGCGCGTAGGGAATGGCTTGTTCTTAAATCGGCGTCGGCGTGTCATAGCCTGACGCTTCAACGGCTTTGAGCACTTTCTCGCTCAGGCCGAGTTCGCTAAATTTCATCTGTTCTCGCTTGCGCGAATGCCTCGCATCCGCCGTTTCGTAATATGGGGGCCTCGGTGGACCGCATCAACGCGGTGCGGATCCTGGCGCGCAAGCTTCGCGCCCGCGCCGGAGCATTCATTCGCTCTCGGCGAGACTCCCCATAGATCATATGGCCGAAAAGTCAAATCAACTCGCGTGGTTCGCGTGTGCCAAGTTGTGGCTCGTGCAGCCGGATATCCGCTCACGTAACGCTCTGACGCAAAGGTTGGCTGCGTCGAAACGAGGCCAACGGTCAACGGCGAGGGTTCGAGCGCGACGTTAATGCGCGACTTCCGGCTCGGGAAAGGTCCAGGCGCCGCTCAGGATCTCGGGCTTCGGACGATAGAGGCGCACGAGATAATTCCACGCCGGGGGGGTGGGCAGGCAATTGGGGATCGAGCCGTCGCAGCCTCCGAACTGGATCGCGAACGACCCGTCCTGTGCGGACTTCGCGGTCAGGTTGTTCAGCGAATAGGCGTTCTGCGGATTGGGAACGAAATGGCCCTTGTGGTCGTAAACGCTGATCGACCAGAAGCCCTCGACCGGCACGTCCTTGACGGTGAGCTTGTAGACCGTCTTGCCGTCGTTATGGGCTGGCGTCACGTTGAGATAGAGGGCCTCGCCCTCGGGATTGCCGCCCCAGGCGACCGCCGCTTCGATCAGGCGCCGAACCGGGTCCACTTTCCCTCTCGGACCGAACATGCCTTTGGTGTCCGGAAGGGTCGCGCCGAGGCTGAGCAGGGCCTCCCGCACCTTGACCTGGCTTGAAGCGTCCCAATTGGGGACCGTGAAGGTCCCGGGGCCGCCGGGCTGAGTGACCCTGATCCCATCTTGCAGCATGTGGACCGTCTCGATGTCCTTCGGGTCGTTCGGATCGACCAGAATGCGGACGCCGACAAGGATATAACCGCGTTCCGATCTGGTCCCTGTCCAGAGTCCGGACGGCCGCGCCATAGTGAACCTCGGGGGTGTACTCGTCTTCGTCGATCACCTGCATCGACAGGAAGCGCTTGCCCGGATCGGGGAGGGCGATGGTCACCGGACCCGCATCGAGATCGAACACGGCCGCCGAATAGAGCGTATCGCGGTTCATCCGGATGATCGTTTGCCTGGCGACCGAAGTCGGTTCGCGGCGATGCATGAATTTGCCGAACCCCCCATCCTTGACCACGCCGCTGAAATAGAGGCCGGACTCCGCGCGGACGAAATTGTCGGGAGTGACGGGGAAGGGCTTGCCGGCGTCAGCGCCGTGCGTGGCGCCCGAGGGGAAGACGAGCGCCAACAGGAGGGGCAGGGCAGGGAGGAACGATTTCATTCTGTCGCGAAACCCATGGCACGACCGCAGCCCAAGTCTGTCGGCAACTCGGCGCTACCGGGCGAATTGGGCCATTTCGGGGGCTAACGCAGGCTTTCTTGGATCGGGTTCCCAGTCAAATGCGTGTCTTCTCCTCGCGTCGCGAATTGGAGAGGCGCAGAAACTCCGAGCGCAAAAAGTTGCGCAAAAGCGCCGTCAAGCCTCCGAAATCGTCGGCGCCCGTACACTTTTGCGCGCCCATTCGGGCATCATTACTGCTCGAAACTCGCGTTGGGACCCGCCTCGGCCAGCGCGCGGCCAACTTCCAGTCCGAGGTCGTCCATCGAGGTCTCCTCGCGGACCGACAAATCTTCGCCCTTCGCCTGCCGTTCGGCCTGTTCGGGCGAGCGGGCAACGTTGACGGTCACCTTCAACTCGACCTCGGGATGCAGGTGAACCGGAACGTGGTGCAGTCCGAGAGTCTTGATTGGTTGCTGGATCGCCACATGGCCGCGCTCGACCTTGTGCTTGGCGGCGGTCAGCGCCTCGGCGATGTCGCGCGCCGACACCGACCCGTAGAGCTGCCCCGTCTCGCCAGCCTGTCGAATGATCACCACGGTCACGCCGTCGAGCTTGCCCGCGACCTCGTTTGCGCTGCGCTTGAGCTCGTTGTTGCGCGCCTCGAGATCAGCGCGGCGAACCTCGAACTTCTTCTTGTTGGCGTCGGTCGCGCGCAAGGCCTTGCCGCGCGGCAGAAGGAAATTGCGGGCGTATCCGTCCTTCACGCGCACCGTGTCGCCGATATGTCCGAGCTTACCTACGCGCTCGAGCAAAATAACATCCATGGTTTATCTCCTATTGGGTCCGGTCGGGGAAGGGGAGGCGATGAGGGCCGCGCGCGAGCGCAGCTTGAGGAATCCGTCGATGACGCCGAGGCCGGCAAGGACGGGAAGGGTGTATTTGGCGCGCAGAACGCAGCAGGCGTAGAGCGCGACCAGCATGAGAGGACGCATCTTGAGACCGCGCGACAGCGCGTGCGCGACCGCGAGGCCCTGCAGCGCCAACGCCGCCCCCAGGCCTCCAGCGCCGATGGAGAAATATTGCGCGGTCGGAACGGGCAGGGCGTAAGCGCCTGCGACACAGACGAGGAAAGCGACGCCCACTGGCCAGGGAAGGGCAAGCGACGTCGGCACGTCGGGCCAGGGCCTTGAAAGGTTACGCGACAATTGGGTCGAGCGCGCCGCGGCATAGAGATTGACGCACAACATGACCAGCGTCGAGGCGGCGATCGCGGGCGGTCCGTAACGTACGAGCGCCTCGGCGAAGTCACGCGCGGTCAGGTTGCCCGGCGCGCCCTCAAAGGCGTCGCCGGCGAGAGCGGTGATCGCCTCCGTGACATGACGTGCGCCTTCACGGTAGCCGCCATAGACCACGATCACTGTCGTCAGGACTGCGATGGCGCCAAGCATCCCGAGCACCGCCGCCAGCGAGACGATTGCGCCGACTGGCGGGTGAGCCGGCCCATCCGGCTTCAGCCGGCGTAGATACCGCGCCAAGGGCGTGATCGAAAAGGTGGCCAGGACCCAGGCGGGCGCGGCGACCGAGCCGGCGAACACCAGGGCGGACAAGGGCTCGGTCACGACGGCGAGCACCGCAATCGAAATCGCCGCAGCGATCGCCCCGCCGTCGAGTCCCCAGCCAAGTGTCGCGATCATGATCGGCAGCGGCGCGAGATACGCGAGCGTCATCGCGAGCAGGCTCGACTGCGCGCTTACCGCGAACAAGAGCGCGGCCGCGCATCCAGCTCCAAGGGCGACGACAAAGCGATGCAACATGACGAGCGCTGTCCCGCGTGGGTGGCGGTTAGAAGGAGGGCCGGCCGCCCGCCTCCAGCTCCCACCGCGGCCGGACGCGGCGGGTTCGAAATTTAGGCGCGGCGACGCCCGGTCGTCGTTAGCGGATCACGTAAGGCAGGAGGCCCAGAAATCGGGCACGCTTGATCGCCTGTGCGAGCTCGCGCTGCTTGCCGGCGCTGACCGCAGTGATCCGCGACGGCACGATCTTGCCCCGCTCGGAAATGTAGCGCGACAAGAGACGAATGTCCTTGTAGTCGATCTTAGGCGCGTTCGGGCCGGAAAACGGGCAGGACTTGCGACGGCGAAAAAACGGACGACGAGGGGCGCCAGCCATCAGATTGCTCCTGGGGTTGCGTCTTCACGCGGCCGGCGGGGAGGGCGATCACCACGATCTCCGCGATCTCCACGATCCGGTCGATCGCCACGCGGTCCGCGCGGACCGCGGTCATCGCGATCGCTCTCCTCGCGCTTACGCAACATCGCCGAGGGTCCAGCCTCATGCTCGTCGACGCGAATGGTGAGATAGCGGATGACGTCCTCGTTGAGGCTCAACAGGCGTTCGGTCTCGACCACCGCTTCGGATGGGCCCGCGATGTTGAGCATCGTGAAGTGAGCCTTGCGGTTCTTCTTGACGCGGAAAGCCAGCGACTTCAGGCCCCAAGGTTCGACCTTGGTGACTGCGCCGCCGCCCGAGGCGATGGTGGTTTTGATCTGTTCCGTCAGCGCTTCGACTTGCTGCTGCGTGACGTCCTGGCGCGCCAGGAAAATATGCTCATAGAGAGCCATTCATGGGCCTTTCCAATTCAACCGCGTCCCACGCGGAGCCCCTCGAGCCCGGAAAAGGCTCGAACCGGATCGTTCGAAGGCGGGAACACGGGAGGACGGACATTGTGGCCCTGTCGCACGCTCGCATGAGCGCGCGACCCTCCGTTCAGCCCCCAGCGGGACGCAACGAGGCGCTCCTCATATAGAGAGTTCAAATTGTCTTCAAGGGAAATCGGCGATGAAGGCGTCGGGCATCGAACCAGAATCCTGGCCGACGGCCAATCGCCGCCTGCCTTGCCGCATCTAGCGAATTTCGCCGCGGAGCCGTGCGCGCCTCTTACGGCTTCCGATCGATGATCCCGGTTTGCGGCGCTTGATCGGCTTCTCCATAAGCCCTCATGACGTCGGCCACAGTTTGGAATTCCTCGTGAGCCGAGAAGGACTCCAGCACCTCGATCACATCCTGGCCGGCCCCACTGTCTCGGGCCCGCTCGAGAAGTTCTTCCTTAGAGGCGGGGAAATGCATTCCTTTGAAGTGGTGCGTAATGTTGGCGGACGAGCGCCCGCTAGGTGCGTGGCCATGATCAATCTCCCTCGTCTGAAGGACCGAGACTCGCTAAAGAAACCCGTTCGGTTGGACAGGGTTCCAAGCTAAACGGCATACACATTTCACGATAATCGAGCTGCGGATGGCGGCTCGCCGAATGGACCAACAGGGCGCCGCGAGGGGGGCCAAGAAAGCGCCCGATGTGCGTGGTCGGGGAGGGCGGACGCGATGACCTTGCGACCGCCTCGCCTTCGTCTCAATCGGGAGCCTTGAAACTCAAAATTCGATCACTCGGAAAGTCGTAAAGTTTGCCCGTCTCAGCCCAATCCGCCGAGCACATCTCAACAATTTTGGGCGCCAGGTCCTCCGGCCCGCGTAGCGTCGAGGGGTCCTCTCCAGGCATCGCGGTTGCACGCATGCGGGTTCGCAACGGGCCGGGATTGACGAGCATGACGCGGATGCTCGATGTGTTGACAGTCTCGGCTGCGTAAGTTCGGGCCAGGGTGTCGAGCGCCGCCTTCGAGACAGCGTAGGGACCCCAATAGGCGCGTAGATCCGCCCGGCTGGCTGCGCCAGAGGTTATGAACGCGACGCGTCCTGCGGCGGATAAGCGGAGCAGCGGATCGAGCGACCGAATAAGACGCCAGTTGGCGGTCACGTTGACCGCCATCACTTCGTCCCATGCCTTTGGATCAAGTTGATGCAAGGGGGTCAGCAAGCCCAGAACGCCCGCATTGCCGACCAAGACGTCAAGCCGGCCCCAACGGCGATGGAGCGCTTCGCCCAGCCGATCGATGGCGACGAAGTCGCGCAGATCCATGGGAACCAGGGTCGTGGCTTCGAGCTCGTCAGGCCTGAGCGCTCGAATTTCGTCGTCGAGTTCCTCGAGGCCGCCCTGGGTGCGGGCGAGCGCTACAACATGCGCGCCGGACTTGGCCAAGGCGAGAGCCGCTGCGCGGCCAATGCCGCGAGACGCCCCGGTCACAAGAGCGATCCGGGGCGGTTCATCGGGCTTCGAGGCGCTCAATCGACACTCCTTGCATCATTTGCTAGGCTTGCCTATGGGGCATGGTTGCGGGAGGACGCAAGACAGCGGGGGCCGGTTCGCGCTAGCGCCGGTTGCAGCGGCGCGACAGGCGTGGATTTTTTGTTCCGCCAAGACTAGGTTCGACCTCTCAGGGACTGCCGTGACTGAACAGAGAGTTCCGATCCGGATCGGACATGAGTGGCCGACGTGCGCTTAGGACCTGCGCGGTCAAGGGCTGACATCGCGCGGGAGGGGGAAATTGATTGGGGCTCGATATGGCGAACGCTAGGGTTGGCCGCGAATCTGGGAAAACCGTGACTCGCGCCGATTTGTCGGAAATCGTTTATCAAAAGATCGGATTGTCTCGCACAGAGTCGGCGGAACTCGTCCAATCGGTTCTGGACGAGATTTGCGATGCAGCCGCACGCGGCGAAACGGTCAAGCTGTCTGGCTTCGGCTCGTTCGTCGTTCGCTCCAAGGGCGAGCGGGTGGGGCGCAATCCCAAGACAGGGGTCGAGGTGCCCATCCTGCCTCGCCGAGTAATGGTGTTCAAGCCATCCAATGTGCTGAAGGCCAAGATTAACGGACGCGACGCGCCGGAGAAGGACTAGGCGCTTCTTGGCGAAGCTCCTCTAGCGTTTCGGTTGCGAGCGGCCGATAGTCGGTCATCGCCAGACGGAGGCGCCCATGATTCTCTCGCCGCGAGCCCAAGCGGATGGCCCAATCGAGAAGAGCCCGGAAGCCTATCGAACGATCCGTGAAGTCGCCGAGGCGCTGGATTTGCCGCAGCATGTGCTTCGCTTCTGGGAGACACGCTTTCCACAGATCCGGCCGCTCAAGCGGGCCGGCGGCCGGCGCTACTATCGGCCTGACGACATCGAGCGGTTAAGGCTCATCAAGCGCCTTTTGTACGACGAAGGATACACGATCAAGGGCGTGCAGAAGCTGTTCAAGGAGCAGGGCGTTCAGGCGCTGTCATCTGCCATTCCATCACCCGTTGAATCTTCCGCTGAACTGGCCCTCGCCGCTGAGCCTCAGGACCGGTCCGAGAGCGGACCCGCTGCTCGAGAAGCCTATTCCGGGATTGCGGACGACGACCTCGCGGCGCTGCGCGAAGCGCTCGCCGAAGTCATGGAGGCCCAACGTATCCTTGCACAAGCCCACGCGCCGGGCTCTTGAGACATTCGCGAACCGGCGCCACGTTGCGCGGCGCGGCGATGGCGCCTATAAGGAGCGCCGTCGGAGTGTAGCGCAGCCCGGTTAGCGCACTAGTCTGGGGGACTAGGGGTCGTGGGTTCGAATCCCGCCACTCCGACCATCCCAATCACTTGAAAAAAAATAGCTTTTCTTCACCTGCGAATTTATTTCGCTTTGGGGGGATACCCACCGGGTGACCACCGGGTGACCACCGAGGCGTCTCAGCTCGTTATCGCCCCGACCTGAAACGTCAGGGTGAGCTGCGACCGCGTTGTCGATCCATTCTATCGCGGTCTGGGCGGCGATCAGGCGGGACCAGGATTGGGCCTTTCCATCATCAAGGCCATTTCGGATCGGAATGGCGCGGAGATTCGAGTAGCTCCCTCAAACGCGGACGCACAATCCGATTGTGGGTTCTGTGCTCATTCTGATGCGTCGCGCTCTTCCTGGGATGGGAGGAGCCGGGTCCGATTCAGTTCATTGCCAAGAAGCCGCCGAGATGCGTTCATGAATTTGGAACGGACATGGACGGCGGGTCCGGCAAACGTTTTCGGCTTCAGGGCGCGCGCTCAACCCTTCGCCGGCGTTCTGGCTCGCGATGTTTGTTGCGAGTACCTTTGGCACGGTGCTCGGCGATTGTTGGGCCGAAGGGTTGCATCTTGGGCTCGTGCTTTCATTCGGGACGCTGGTCGTAATTACCGGACTGCTGATCTGGGGCGACTCCCTCATGGGGCGGGCCTAACAGAAAACTGATCGTGACATTCAAGTCGGCGCGCCGATTGCTCACCAATTATGGTCGCTTAAATCGCTTCCGACGAACAAATCTGCCGGAATGGGATCCTATCGAATTTCCCGTCTCGCGCACGCGCGCGCGAGACGGGTTTCGTCGGAAAGTGTCTCGGCTAAGCCAGGTCGGCGTCCGTCGCACCGCGTTGAAAGGGGAGCCGATGGTGGAAAGCGGTATCTCTCGATGCTTCGCGTCAGCCGGGAAGCGCGCCTGAGCCACCCCGTACGCCCCTACCCTACCTAACAGATCATCCGCGCCACTGCCGCGGCGCCGTAGCGCGTGCCGGCGCCGGTTACGTAGCCGGCGGCCTCGAGCTCGGCGGCTACGTCTCGCAATGAGCGCTTCTGACCGTGAACCGGATAGCGAGCAAGTTTCTTGGCGAGCGCTACTGTCTGCGGCGACGACTCTGCTACGCTATACCGGCCACCGCACTTGCCTGTCGCGGCCTTTTTGCGGTCGCGGGCGGCTTTGAGCTTCGCAACCAGAGCGGCCTTCTCGAATTGTGAAACGGCGCCGAGAACCTGGCGGATGAGGACGGCTGTCGGTGTCTCGTCGAGGAAACTCGCGGGCGAATCCACCGCAATCAAATTAATCCCCGTATCG
The DNA here is from genome assembly GCA_963836695.1 of uncultured Alphaproteobacteria bacterium. GTDB lineage: Bacteria > Pseudomonadota > Alphaproteobacteria > Rhizobiales > Beijerinckiaceae > Roseiarcus. Next base: position 317,724 of record CAWIKX010000009.1, on the reverse strand, counting down.
CGGAGGAAGCGCCAGCCGGTTTCCTGTACGATCAGGTCACGAGCAAAGCGGCTCGCGGTTTCGACGAGGAGAGTCCGTACGCCGTTTCCGGCGATGTGCTTGAGCATTGCGGCAAAGCCCGCTCGCTGGTCGACTGGATCTGCACCCTTGACGCCATCGTCCGAATATTCGGCGACGATGTGATAGCCGGCAGCCTTAGCAAAGGCGGACACCGCAGCCCGCTGCCGCTTGAGCGTGTCCTTGTCCTCTCCCACGTTCGCCATTGACGAGGTTCGGAAGTAGGCCACGGCCTTTGTCAAGTCTTTGTGTGGTATTGGTTTTGTACCCTTTCCTGTTATGTTTTCTTGAGGAAGCGAAACTGTTTAATGGTCGTTTCGCGTGGCGGCCCGACCGGCGTGCGGTCCTGCGATAGCTCGATCTCGCTAAGCGCTTGCCGCCGCGGCGGATCAAACCATTCGAATAGTGCGGGGATAATCCGAGCAGTCAGGAACTTTTGCTGAAAGACCAGAAAGCGCCGACCCCCAACCGGAATCGCCCGCCCGCCGGTCTCGACCATGTGTCGGTAGGCGCGCCAAGCCTGCTGACTCCGATGCCTAGAATGCACCATCATGTGGCAGATGAAGCACAGATGAAACGCGTCGGTGACGCCCTTTCGAAAGGGCTCGGAGTAATCCTCCGCGTGTGCATCAATCGGCTGAGCCGTCTGGCCGCAGGCAATACAAGCAACGGGGCGCGCAAGCGCACCCGAGCTCCATTGAGCATTAAGCCAGGACTGAGCCCGGACCCTCTGTTCGCCGTTGAAACCGTTGTAGCTCTTCAATCGCCGCTCTTGCGTCTGATGAATACCAATAATACCATAATCGGAAGGCAACGTCATTTATTAAATGAGAAAATAAGCAACAGAATCAGATGGTTTGGCAGATTCTTTCAATCGGAACTGGACAGCCGGGCGGGACATCTTGGCAAAAATGAGCGTCTCCTTGATTATTCCTCAAGGCCATCCGACGGCCCGGCGAACGCATGCCCCAGTTTGGCGATCCAGGCGGCGAACTCGCTTAGGCCTCCTCGACGGACCGGGCCCTCAACGGAGTCGAGTTCGTCGTCGCCGACGATAACGTCGGCCTTCATGGCGCCTGTCCATCCAGCGCAATTCCTACAGGCCGTCCCAGTCGACGCCGATGGCTCGGGGTGGGGCGCTCGTGTTAAAAACAAATCACCGTCCGATCTGCGGACCACAGCGGACCCCTTCGGGTCAATTGTTGCTCGGCCCGGCGAATCATGGTCGCTTCGACTGTTAATCGAATGGTCGCAGGTTCGAGTTCCTGCTCGGGGAGCCAATTAAGCCAATTTTATTCAGAAGAATCAGGACCATGTTTAGCGACTCAATTATCAGTCCCCCACTTGGTCCCACACCTCGGCTTAAGCTCCCGCCGCGAGCAGCGTTGGTGATGGGCCCACCCGGGCAGGTCGCGGCGTCCCCTACCCCAAACCGTTGCGTGTATCAGCGCCAACCCGCCAGGCCTCTCGTGAGGATCGGTGCGAGCGCCGTCCACACCATCAAGAGAGCCTGAGGGCTCTGGCCAAGCGCCACGGCGTCAATCCGAAGACCATCGCCACATGGAAGGCGCGGAAGTCAGTTTCCGATCTTCGGACCGGCCCCAAGGAGCCCAGAACGACGGTCCTGTCCGCCGAGGAAGAGGCCGTTGTCGTCGCTTTCCGAAGGCATACCCTGTTGCCGCTCGACGACTGCCTCTACGCCCTGCAGCCGACAATCCCACGCCTAACGCGCTCGTCTCTGCATCGCTGTCTGCAGCGCCACGGCGTCAGCCGATTGCCCCAAGTGGAAGGCGACAAAGACCGCGGAGGAAGTTCAAGATCGATCCGATCGGCTTCTTCCACGTCGACATCGCCGAAGTGCAAACCGCGCAGGGCAAGCTCTATCTCTTCGTCGCCATTGATCGAACTTCCAAGTTCGCGGTCGCTCAGCTCGTCCACAAGGCCAATATGCAGGCCGCGCGCGCCTTCCTCGAGGCCCTTGTCGCCGCCGTGCCCTACAGGGTCGAGATCGTGCTCACCGACAACGGAATCCAATTCGCCGACCTGCCAAAGAACCGATCAGGTCCAACCGCCAAGTTCCGCGGCCATCCTTTCGACCGCGCCTGTCGGGAACACGGGATCGAACATCGACTGACCAAGCCCAATCATCCCTGGACCAATGGGCAAGTCGAGCGGATGAACCGGACGATCAAGGACGCGACCGTGAAGCGGTATCACTACGAGTTGAACGGCCAACTTGTCCGGCATCTCGACGACTTCGTCGCCGCCTACAATTTTGCCCGAAGGCTCAAAACCCTCAACGGCCTCACGCCCTACGAGTTCATCTGCAAACGATGGACCATCGAGCCTAAACAATTCAGCCTCAACCCGCTCCAGCAAATGCCGGGACTAAACACCTAGACTCTAGGATCGACGACCTGCCGGAGATATTTCGTCGCTACCGAACCGCATCCTACGCGCTCGACAGAATAGGCGCGATCTCAATCGCAACCGCTATTTCAAACGCGAGCTAGCGTCGGCTCCATTGCGTCTCCCGCGAGCGTCGTCCGTCTCACATCGCGAATCTCGCCGGGGTGGAACCGGCGCGCCCGATGCATGGTCGTGCGGTTGTCCCACACAACGAGATCGCCCGTCCTCCAGCAGTGGCGATAAACGAATTGAGGCTGCGTTGCATGCTCCGTCAGATCGCGCAGGAACATTCTCGCTTCAGGAACAGTCCAGCCGACGATTGCGCCTGCATGCGCCGAGAGGAACAGAGATTTTCGCCCGGTCCTGGGATCGACGCGCACCAGGCGGTGACGAACTGGCCGGAAATGCTCCCGCTCCTCCGAAGTGAGATCGAAGAAACCGATTGCCTCACGGGAGTAGATCAGCGAGTGCTCGCAGACCATATCTTCGATTTCGGCTTTCGTTTCCTCATCGAGCGCGTTATAGGCCGCGCGCATGTCCGCGAATTCGGTGGCGCCCCGCGGAGAGGAACTGTTCGCCCAGACAGTAAGGAGTAACCGGCCGTCACCGGGCGGAACGAGCTGTCGGAGTGCCATAGCCTGTCGCCAAGCTTGAAAAGCCAGATGCGATCGTTCGCGCTCATTAGCGAGCCATCTCGCGTAAGGTTAGAAAAATCGGCAACGCCGTTGCCGAGACGGTCCTGCTCATGCTTGCGAATATGGCCAGGTGTTTCGTAACGCTCGAGATCGCCGAATTGTCGAGTGAAGCCAAGTTGCTGTTCGTCGGTCAGCGGCTGATCGTGGAACACAAGCACGGCGTGTTTTCCCATCCCCGCGTGAATGGCTTCGACGTCAAGCGCGTCGAGCGGCTTCGCGCAATCGATCGCTGAAACTTCACCAGCGAACCCGTTCGGCATGGCGCTGACCACCACTGTCATCCTGGCGTCCTCCTGATTCTAACTCGTCCGCCTCGCTCTCAAAGATCTCCAGCAGTAGCTATGGCGTGCACCTTATCCCGGCATTGAATCTCCGGCTACTCACGTCTTGCGTGAATTCCTCCTCTCTCGTTCGCTCGTGGTCTTGGCTCGTCATGGCGCTCTTGCACAAACGATTTTGCTCGCCTACCGTTGAACGAATTGCACGACTATCTTAGAACCCACGAGCTGCGCTTGTTGCAAGGTCGCATCTTCCGACGCGGGCGTCTTGGTTGCCCGCTGCTGATGCACGGGGGCGGCGACACCAGCCGCATCGCGGGTGCGCGTGCGCCGGATCAAAGCGTAGAGCTCGCGACGCGGCTTCACGCAATATTGCAACATGGTCTGATAACGCCGCGTTCAGCATAGCAGGCGTTATTCGGCTGAATCGAGGCGTTTGCTCTCGGCAACGACAAGAACGCGGAGGATCGAGCCGCGGAGTGCAAGCCGGGGCGGAAATTGATCTGTACCCAAAGCGTACCCAAGGAGAAACGAGATGGTTGGAAGCGTCAAAACTCCCACGACACGAAGCGGTCTTCGCGGACCTAGCCGCAGGCAGGTCTTGGGGGCGGGTGTGGCCGGCGCCGCCATCACTAGGTTTCCATATGTGTCCCGCGGCCTCGCCGCGCAAACTCTCAAATTCTGGCAGTTCTACGCGCCAGGCGGTGGCGTTCCGTCACAAGACAACTGGTATGAGGACGTCGTCAAGGCCTGGAACGACAGTCACGAGGTGAAGGTCGAGCTCGTTTATGTGCCAAACAATGCCTACATGGACGGCACAAAGCTGCCGACCGCTTTCGCGTCCGGCGCGGGGCCCGATCTCTTCATTATCAGCCCCGGCGACTTCCTTCGCTATTACAACGGCGGCGTGCTTCTCGACCTCACGCCATTCATGGAGCAAAGCGCGCGCGACGACTTCCTTCCGAGCGTCATCGCGAACCGCATGGTCGACGGCAAGATCTACGGCCTCCCCTACGAAGTCGAGCCGATGGCGATGTATTACAGCGTCGACGCTTTCAACGAGGTCGGGCTGACCGAAAAGGACATTCCCAAGACCTGGGAGGACCTTCTTTCCGTGGCGAAGAAACTGACTAATCAGAAGCGCTACGGCGTCCTGTTCGAGACGAATCCCGGCTATTATCAGAACTTCACCTGGTATCCCTTCCTATGGGAGGCTGGCGGGGACTTTCAAACTAAAGACGGCAAGAGCGCATTCAACGCGCCCGCGACCGTGGCGGCGCTTAAGTTCTGGCAGGACGCCATCAACACGGGCGTCGCACCGCGGAAGCCCTTGGGCGGCGGCGCATGGGACACACTCCCAAATCTGGGCTCGGGTTACTGCGCCATGCAAAACGTCGGCATCTGGGCGATCGCGCAATTGCGCGAGGGCGCGCCCGACTTCAAGTATGGCGTGTTCAAGCTGCCAACGCCTCCAGGCGGGAAATATCTCACAATCGGCGGCGGTTGGGCGTTTGTCGCCAACGCCAAAGGATGGAATCCGAAGGCCGCAGGCGAATTCGTCGCCTGGGCGCTGGGTTCGCCGAAGGACGGCTCGACAAGCCGGATCGTCGATTGGTGCACTAAGGCGAAGAGTGACATGCCGCCGACCAAATCGGCGCTTGAGGCCGGAAAGGCTGCGTTTGAGGACGGGTTCCTCAAGATCTTCACCGACGAGATCTACCCTGGAGCCCGCGCCGAGCCGCGTATGCCTCCGCCTGTCTACAAGGCGATTTCGGACGCCATCCAGGCTTGCCAGTTGAACGGCCAGGATCCTGCTCAAGCCGCCAAAGCCACCTCCGATCAGATCGACGCGTTCCTCTCCGGCTATAAGGGCGCGCCGATCCTCTGATGCAGGATCATACAGTCGAAACTCCGCAGGGCGCCCATCTCAGGGCGCAGTCGATCGACCGCGGACCGCGGCTGTCGAATGTCGCTCGCGAAAGGATCGCGGGCTATCTGTTCGTTGCGCCCGACGCCATCGGCCTCATGATATTTGTCGGCGGGCCCGATGATTCTGTCGTTGAGTCTCGGCTTCTTCTCGGTCAGCGGTTTTGGCGAGTACACGTTCGTCGGGTTGGACAATTATCGGCGGATGCTGGGCGATCCGCTGTTCTGGCGCAGCCTCCAGGTGACGATCCTCTATGTCGTCGCTCTCGTTCCTCTGCTCTATGTCGTCGGCCTTGGACTCGCCTTGCTTGTGCAAGCGGATACGTGGTTCAACGGCGCGATCCGCACGCTCCTCTTCATGCCCCAGACGGTGAGTCTCGTCGTCGTCGCTCTCGTCTGGCAGGTACTCGTCATCGACAAAATCGGGCTCTTCAATCAATTGGGCGCAACAATCGGCATCGGGTCGATTTCGTGGCTTGGCGATCCTCGTTTTGCGCTCGGCACCGTCATCGCGATCAGCGTCTGGTTCTTGATGGGATTCTACATGCTGATCTTTCTCGGCGGGCTACAGGACATTCCCAAGGAATATTACGAGGCGGCCCGCATCGACGGCGCCGGACCCGTCCAGTCCTTCTTCGAAATCACTCTGCCGCTCTTGCGCCCGACAAGCTTCTTCGTCCTGCTCGTTTCTACGGTGACAGCGGTGTGCGGATCCCAGACGTTCGATCTCGTCTACATCATGACAAAGGGCGGCCCGGCGAACTCCACGTCGCTCGTCGTCTACTACATCTATCAGCAGGCTTTCCAATTCAACGAATACGGCTATGCGGCAGCGATGGCGTCGGTCCTCGTCGTTGTACTGATGGCGATCACCGTTCTCATGTTTCTGCTGACCCAGGGCGGCCGCTTTACCTATGAGTGAACCGAGCTCCCCCCGAACGCTTGAGGAGGACGCGACGCAGCGAGCGATGCTGCAGTCCGTCAGGCTTGCGCTCTATCTCGCTGGCGTCATCCTCGCCTTCATGGCGATCGCGCCGCTCCTCTGGATGCTATCGATGTCGCTGAAACCGTCGAACGAAGTGTTCGACATGAACCTGATTCCGCGGCGTCCGACACTGGCGAGTTTCGTCTACGTGTTCACCCAGGTCGACTTCGCCCGCTATCTCCTCAACACTTTCTTCGTTTCGGTCGCGGTGACGGGTGTCGCGCTCATCTTCCACTCCATGGCGGGTTATGCGCTGGCGCGGCTGCGTTTTCCCGGACGGGACGCGATCTTTCTTGCGATGTTCGCGACCTTCCTGATCTCGCAACCGGTCATCATCGTGCCGCTCTTCATCCTCGCGCGCGCGCTCCACATGCTCGACAGCTACGCGGGATTGATCATTCCGTCCATCTTCAACGCCTTTGGCATCTTCCTTCTGCGCCAGTTCTATCTTGCGATTCCCCGTGAGCTCGAGGAGGCGGCGCTCATCGATGGCGCCGGCTACTTCCGCATCTGGCTGTCGATCATTCTGCCCTTGAGCCGGCCCATCATGTCGGCGCTCGCGATCCTTTTCTTTCTCGCCAACTGGAACTCGTTCCTTTGGCCGCTGACCATCACTTCGAACCAGGACCTCTGGATGGTGCAGGTCGCGATCGCGAGCTTCCGTCAGCAATACAACGGCTCATGGAATTACGTGATGGCCGCGTCGACCGTTGTGGCGCTTCCGACGATCGTCATGTTCGTGATCTTTCAGAAGCGCATCATCGAGTCGATTAAGACGACGGGCATCAGGTAGCTCGAGCGGAGCGGAAAGAGGCGGTTGGCATGACGCGGGGGTTCTCGGGTCTCGGATTGCACCTTGGCAATCTGTCGCGACTATCTTCGGCGAAGTCGCGCTCGATCAGCCCAGAAAATCCGACGGGCGAGAAAGGCAAAGGCGGCATGGCCGAAGAGGGCACCGGCGCGATCCACGCGCGTGGGCTCGGACGCGGCTGGAAGATTTCTCCCTCAAAGCGCGTAGCGCCGGGCGAGACGCTGCTGTTGGGCGACATCGAGGGACAAGGCGCGATCCAGCAGATATGGATCACGCCGGCTCACGTGAGCTGGCGCGACCTCATCCTGCGCATTCACTGGGACGACCAAAGCCACCCGTCAGTCGAAGCGCCGCTTGGGGACTTTTTTGCCTGCGGCTGGGGCCGCTATGCGCACGTGAGTTCGCTCGCCGTTTGCGTCAATCCGGGGCGCGCGTTCAACTGCTATTGGGAAATGCCGTTCCGGAGCCGGGCTCGACTGACGCTCGAGAATCGAAATCCGGATGCAGAGGCCGTCATCTATTGGCAGATCAACTATGCTTTGACCGAGGTCTCTGAGGACGTCGCCTATTTCCACGCCAGCTTCCGGCGCACAAATCCCCTGCCGTTCAAGCAAGACTACGTCGTCCTCGACGGCGTGCGCGGGCGGGGCCACTATGTCGGAACCTACGTTGCCTGGGGCGTCAACAATTCGGGTTGGTGGGGCGAAGGCGAGATCAAGTTCTTTATGGACGGCGACGAATGGCCGACGATTTGCGGGACGGGAACCGAGGACTATTTCTGCGGGGCCTATAACTTCGACGCCGGCACGCTCGATCCGACTTTCCCGCGGGCCTTCCTCGAATACACGACCCCGTATGCAGGAATGCCTCAGGTCATCCGACCTGACGGCACATATCAATCGCAAGAGCGGTTCGGACTGTACCGTTGGCACATTATGGACCCGATCCGTTTCGAGACGGATCTCAAGGTGACCCTGCAGGCGATCGGCTGGCGCACCGAGAAGAAGAACCGTCGCTATTTGCCGCTGCAAGACGACATCGCCTCGGTCGCCTACTGGTACCAGACGCTGCCAGCGGCGCCGTTTCCAGGGCTCCCAGACCGCGACTACCTCGAAATCATCTAGGCGAGCTCGATGACGGCTCTCCCTCCGGACTATTCTGAGCGCGCTTACGCGGCCGTGCTCGGCAAGCTCATTGGGGTCTATCTCGGGCGCCCCTTCGAGGGTTGGACGTATCAGCGGATCATGCGCGAACTCGGTCCGATCGAGGACTATGTTCACGAGCGACTAAATTGTCCCCTGGTTGTCACCGACGACGACATTGCAGGAACCTTCACATTCATCCGCGCGCTCGAGGATCACGGAGCGCGCAACGATCTCACTTCGCGGGAGATTGGCGAGACGTGGCTCAATTACCTTGTTGAGCGCCGCTCGATCCTCTGGTGGGGCGGAAACGGCAACTCCACGGAGCACACGGCATGGCTCAATCTGAAGCGTGGGATTCCGGCGCCGGCCAGCGGTTCGATCGCCGTTAACGGCCAAGCCGTCGCCGAGCAGATTGGCGCACAAATCTTCATTGACGGGTGGGCGATCATCGCCCCGGGAAATCCCGCACTCGCCTCACGGCTTGCCGAGCAGGCAGCCCGGGTAAGTCATGACGGCGTAGCAGTGGACGCGGCAAAGCTCTGGGCAGCGATGGAAGCCGAGGCGTTCGTTATCCGAGACGTCGAACGCTTGATCGAAGTCGGCCTCGCGCAGGTCTCACCAGAGGGTCCCGTCGCGAAACTGGTCGCCGATATTCGGGACTGGCGAGAACGTTACCCGGATTGGCGCGAAGCTCGGGAAGCCATCGAAGCGCGCTATGGGTACGACAAGCATCCTGGCCACTGCCATGTCATTCCCAATCACGCGCTCATGATCATGGCACTCCTATACGCCTCTGACGACTTCTCGCGGGCGCAGACGATCGTTTGCACCTCCGGATGGGATACAGATTGCAATGCTGGCAACGTAGGCTGCCTCATGGGGATCATGCTCGGCCTTGAAGGGATCGACGCTCAGGGCAAGTGGCGGGGGCCTCTCGCCGACCGCATGCTGATCTCTTCCGCGGACGGAGGCGACGCGATCAACGATGCAGTTCGCATCAGCGCCCGCCTTGTCGATCTCGGGCGGAAGCTCGCTGGCGCGCCTCCTCTCGACCCGCCGAAGGGCGGAGCTCAGTTCTATTTCTTACAGCCGGGCAGTGTGCAGGGATTTGCCCCTGTCGAAGGCGCGCGCGCAAATGCCGAGGTTGCCAACATCGCGTTTGAGGCGGGACGCGCCCTAGAGCTGGGCTTCACCACACTTGGGCCTGACCCGGTCCGGATCATGACACCAACCTTCACCCCGCCCGAAGTCACGCGGATGCGCACTTACGAACTGATGGCGACTCCGCTCGTCTATTCGGGGCAGCGAGTGCAAGCCCGCGTCATCGCGCACTCTAAGAACGCGAGTGATGTCGCGGTCAGTTTGAGCGCCCTTGTCTATGGCGCAGGCGACAGCCTCGCCCCAATGGATTCGGAGGCCGTCGTCCTGGCGCCGAACGACGAAACGATCCTCGATTGGCGTCTGCCCGACACCGGCGGACAACCGATCCAATCGCTCGGCGTTGCGGCGCGGTCGCCGGCCGGGACGCAAGACGGCGCTCTTGTCCTCGACTGGCTTCGTTGGGACGGATCGCCGGACTTGCGGTTGTGCCGTCCGCGCGAACCGAGCGACTTCTGGCGTCGCGCCTGGGTGAACGCGGTCGACAATTTCTCGACGAGCTTCCCCCAGGCCCTCCGGGCTTCACAAGATCGCGGCGAAGGCATGATCATTCATGGCGGTCGACAGTGGCGCGATTACAGGGTGGAGACGTCGCTCAAAGCTCATCTCGCAGAACATATGGGCGTGGGGATTCGCGTCCAGGGTTTGCGACGCTTCTGCGCAATTCTTTTGGAGCGCCCCGATAAGCTGCTTTTGGTCCGAGTTAGGGACGGCGCGAGGACCCTTCTCGCCGAAACTTCCTTCGCGTGGTCGTTCGAGAAATCGTACAAGTTTGTCATCGAGGCCGATGGGCGCGTGATCTCGGCAAGCGTCGATGGCGTCCGGCTTGCTGCGCGCGACGACACCGATGAGGCTTTGCTCGACGGCGGCGTCGCAATAATCATTGAGGGCGGCGCCGTATCCACGGACGAGGTGCTCGTCGCTAAACTCCACCGCGCGTCGACTATGTCGAGCCTAGCTCCAAGCCGCTGATTGGCCGCCAACACGTCATCTGCGACTTGAACGGCCTCGTTCGCACGATGGGTCTGACGGAGGTAGGTGCTCTTCGGATTGTACCCCCGCGGATCATCAGGCGCGAAGGCTACCGCGCGGTCTCGGACGCCCGGTCCATATGCCACCGACCCCTGCGCCGCACATTGCATCTCGATGCCGAGCAAAATCTTCGATTGCACTTCGCGAGCCGCTTCCTCGAGCTCGGCCAACGCCGATGAAAATAGTCCCAACGAAGGTCCTCCTTGCGCTCCTCATTGTGGTGACCTCGGCGCTACCCGCGACAGCGGCAAATCAAGGAACGCTGCCCAATGGCGCGATCTCACTTACCCCAGCGGAAGCTCAGGCATTCTTCGTCGGCCATTCGGTAAAGTACGATAGTCCCGACGGGGTCGCCCGCTACACAGGGACGGCCGACGGTAAGGCTCTGGGCACGTGGAAGGGGAAAAACGGCGACCAGCTACCGGCTGACGGAACTTGGACCTCTTCAGGCAACGAATTTTGCTATACGGTCGATTTCTACAGTGCCGTTAACGGTAAGTCGGTCAATCATAGAGCTGTGTGTACGCAATTGTCGAAGGTGGGAAAGGCGATTTGGTTGAAGAACACGTTAGACCAGCCGCAATATCAGGGTGATGTCTATCCGGGCGAGCGGCCGCACCTCATCAAGGGAGATCAAGTCTCGGCGCGATATGCTAAGTTCAAGTCAAAGCTGCCCCGCAGTTAATCTTCCGGCATGACCTCAAGCTTGCCCAGGGCTTCCGCCGTAGATTTCTTTGCCGTTCGATCGAACCTCAAGCGCCATTGTCGCAAGCCTTTGCACCTCGCGCTGCGCCGGCCCCGTTGAATAGGAGCAGGCTGCCATAAGCTCCTCCCCCAATTCGGTCAGTTTGGACAAATAGTCGGTCAGCAAACGCTGCGCCTCGGTGAGCAACGCGTCCTTGCGCGCGGACTGCGGCTTCGAGTTCTGCGGTTCGGTCGACCATGGCGTTTCGTTTGGAGAATGCTGAGCCTATTGTGGCATAATCGCGTTGAGAGCTTGGAGTTCCGTCGAGATAGGTTCGCGTAATGTCGCGTATCGTCAAGCGTTCCGCTTCGCAGTCCGTCAAGGCGGCCCCATCGCGCCGCAGCCGACCCAATGCCCCCCTTCCGCCCTTCATTCCTCCACAGCTATCCCAGCTGGTCGAAAAGCCTCCGTCCGGGCCGCAATGGGTGCATGAGATCAAGCTCGACGGTTTTCGCATGGCGGCGCGGATCAGCAACGGCCGCGCGCAGCTGCTGACACGGACCGGTCTCGACTGGACTGCCAAATATCCGGCCGCAGTTGCGGCGCTCGCGAACCTGAACGTGAAGAGCGCCTATATCGACGGCGAGCTTTGCGGCGTCGACGAAGCCGGGTTGCCAAGCTTCGCTCAAACCCAGGCGGCGACTGACGGCGAGCGCGGCGTGCACCTCATCTATTACGTTTTCGATCTCTTGCATCTCGCCGGGCGGGACGTCTCAAACCTGCCGCTCAACGAGCGCAAGGCGCTGCTCGAGCCGCTGGTCGCAAACAAGCCCGGGCTTCAGTTCAATGGCCACGACCAAGGTGACGGCGAACTCATCCTCAGGCACGCCGGCAAGCTCGGCTTTGAGGGCGTGGTCTCGAAGACGATTGATGCGCCCTACGCGCCCGGTAACCGCGGGCTATGGCGCAAAGCCAAAGCGCTGAACCGCCAGGAGTTCGTGGTAGTCGGCTGGTCCGACCCGGAAGGATCGCGGCCTCATTTAGGCGCGCTGCTGCTCGGCTACTACACCGATGGCGGCAAGCTCATCTATGCCGGCCGCGTCGGCACTGGGATGCCCGTCAAGATCCTTGCAGATCTTCGGCGCCGTCTCGACCCGCTGGCCCGCATGACGTCACCGCTGAACGTCCTGCCGCCGCGCTCCACCCGCTTCGGCTCGCCGCTCGTCCTTTCTCGCGTCCATTGGGTCGAGCCGAAGCTCGTCTGCGAGATCACGTATCTGACCTGGACGGCCGACAGTCTCTTGCGGCACACGGTTTATGTCGGGCTGCGCGAGGATAAGCCTGCCGACCAAGTGCGGCGGGAGCGTTATACCGAGACTCGGAGATCATGACCGACAGGCCCAATCCCGAAGGCCGATCGACATGATCCGCCGGGGCTGGTTGATGAGCTTGTTCCATGCATCGCAGCAGTGATCGACGATGTCGTCGAAGGATTTGAAGATCCGATTTGAGAGCCAGTTGTCGCGCAAGAATTGCCAGATGTTTTCCTGCGGGTTCAGCTCCGGGCACTTTGCCGGGAACGGGATCAGCGTGATGTTGGATGGCGCGATGAGCCTGTCCGACAGATGCCAGCCGGCCTGATCGACCAGCAGCACGGCGTGCGCTCCCGGCGCGATCTGGGTGGCGATTTCGGCGAGATGGAGGTTCATCGCCTCCGTGTTGCAGCGTGGCATGACCAGGGCCGCGCCTTTGCCGTCCTTGGGACAGATCGCGCCGAAGATATAAGCTGAGGCGGTTCGCTGATCTTTGGGAGCGCTTGGACGCGCGCCGCGCTTGGCCCAACGGCGGGTGATCTTGTTCTTCTGGCCGACGCGCGCCTGGTCGGCGAACCAGACCTCTATGGCGCTGGGCTCGACGTCCTTCTCGCGCCCGATCGCTTCCAGGCGCGCGGAAAAGCTTTTTTAAAATCCTCGATCGCGCCTGCGGCCTGAGCGTAATGGCGAGGCCGGGCCGATAGCTTGCGATAACCCATGGCGCGCAATTGGCGGCTCAACGTCTGCTTGGCGACGACGACGCGGAATTCTTCGAAAACCCATTGGCAGAGATCCACGATCCGCCAGCGCACGACCCCATGAACCGCCGGAATCGGGCCGCTCTCGATGATCGCGGCGAGCCCCGCCCGATGCGTGTCGTTAAGCCGGGATGGCTGTCCAGGCGGCTTGCGGTCGATCAGGCCGTCCGGCCCCTGGGCGTTGAACTTCATCACCCAGTCGCGAACGATCTGGAGCGTCACCCCGCCGATCCTGGCCGCTTGCGTGCGCGTCGCGCCTTCGTAAATCGCCGCCAGCGCCAAAAGCCGGCGCGCCTGCGGCCCGTCCTTCGATCGCTTCGCCGACGACCTCACCATCTGCGCATCAAAATCAGCCCGGAGCGGAATGGGCATGGCGAACCTCCTTCGTTCACCACCTTGAATCAGAACTCAACCGATTCGGGAATCCCCATCCGAGTCATGCCTTCAGAGACTTGGTACTAGGGGGAAGGAAGTCCGGAGTTCCTTCAGTCCCAATGCGCGACGCCGCCATGACCCGCGTCCCCGGCGGGCTCGGGGCGGCGCGGCGGAACGCCGGCCCACCTATTCGCGGCACCGGAAGGCAACCCCCGCGTTTGTCTCGCGGGCAAAGACGCGGGGCCGGCTGCGCGTCGCGCGTGTTCGGGACGACGCCCCGCGATCCTTAACAAATATGCATTGGGGGATGTTCCTGGAAGGCTTTCGCGCGGTCGCTCGCAGCCGACAACGGCCATCGGGATATATTGAAGAATCCCGCGCCCGAAGGGGATCCAGACGCGGGGCCAAACGAGCCTCCTTGGTGGTCGGGATAGGAGAGCTCGTCTCGGCGGAAACGGGAGCGCCTGGGCCGTTGTTCCCAAGGGGAAGACACGTCGTTGACAAAAAATCCCCGCGCGGAGCAGAGCTCGACCGCGGGGCAAAGGTTCATCCGAGCCGCGTCTAGGGCTGGGGGGCAATAACTAAACGCGACCATATGCTCAACACGACAAACTACAGCTTGTTCCGCCAATCGCTGCGGTCCTCCGCCTACGCGCTTTTGCGAGAGGCGCCAGGAGAGACTTTCAGCGACGTCATTTTGCTGCTTGCACCGGGGGGCCTTACGAGGCCCTCATGGGATCGACATCGCACCCGGAGCCAGCAACCCGCGCGTGGCTTTGTGCTTAGCCATCAAGCGCCGGGTCATTCTCGGACGCTCCGCTTTGCCGAGAAATGCGGCTATCGGAGGCGTTTCCAACCGTCGTGATCCCGGCTCCAAACACTTCGCGGCTCGCCTTTTACGGTGAGAGTGTAATTCCCATCAACAATCCCGCGCGGCTCTACGCCTTTGATCGCCAAGGTTTCGACGCCATCCTTCTTGGTTATCGTCACAATGCACGTGGCCTCACGAGGCCCCCTCAATTCTCCGTCCCGGAGTTTCACTTCGCGCAGACTATTCATGAGACTTCCTCGTTTCGCTTCCGGCGCATCTACGCGGCCGGGGTTGAGGTGATCAGAGCCTGGGGGGCCGTGATTCTTCGCAGCCATCACTCGATGGGGCCTTCGGGCCGCCTGCCCCGCCCTGATCAGCATCGATTTGGCCGCCGGCGTTCAAGCCCTGATGCGCGTCGAATGAAAGCCACGTCATTCTGCGGCTTTAGAATCGAGGTGAGATCGCAGCCAACGCGCAGCGATAGCCGTCAGCGCCGCAGGCGCGAGAAAAGGCTACGAAGTCGATCGGCGAGAGATCGCAGCCAAAGAAGGATTGCCAAGCTCTATCTGCTCGAACTTGACCTCAGCGAGGCTGTTATTCTTGAGAACGATGATCTTGACCGGCAGATTGTGCTGCACGGCGGTCGTCATCTCCGCCATGAGCATCGCAAATCCCCCGTCGCCGACAATTGCCACCGATTGTCTGCCCGGATAGGCGAGCTGGCCAGCAATGGCGAACGGCAAGCCTGGCCCCATAGAGGCAATCATGCCTGTGCCGGTCAGTCTCTGCCCAGGCCGCAACATCAAATTCCGGGCGCGGTCCACCTTCTCAACGGCCTCTACGATGCGAACATGGACGGAGCTTGACAGCTTTGATCATCATCTGCGGGCGCAAAGGCGAGCGCGACGTTGTGGGCCCCGCACCTCGGCCTTTCAGCTGTCGTCGGAGAGCGCTTCCGGGAGGTCCACCTCAGTCGAAGGAACGCGAGGCAAAAAAAGGAGAAGCGGCGGCCAAAGGAGCCGTTCGTAAGACATCTCTCACGGTCGTTAGTGAGCGGGTAACGCAGGACTTTGCTGTCGACGAGCGAGATGCTGCGCCAAATTGTGGTTGAGGCTGAAACGATCGGTGTCTCAAGAAGAATGTTCGTCTGCGCATTGAGGCAAACATTATTGCTGACGGCTTGACCGCGGCGCAGGCTCACTTGCTTGTCGGAGAAATCTTGGACCGCGTTACTCTGCCTAGGCCCGATGAAAGGGTAAGCGTTCCCGCGGCGCCTCGGTGGAGAGGTTTCGGCGTGAACGGCCAGGATCCGCGTTAACGGCAGATATCGGTCTCACTGGCGGTCTAAGCGGGGGCAGGTTTGGGCATGACGTCCTGCCATCGGTGCAGTCGGCGCAAGAAAAAACTCGCAATTCCTGTCGCACGGACTTTGGTAAGGCTCCGTAACCTGCACGGTGATGGGAATCCCGTAAATCGGGGGGTGGGAACAACAGGGCTATCTATTCATTTTGACATCAGTCGCAGCCCGAATCTCCGGGCCTCGCAGCTGGAGATCACAATGAAGGCGCTCTGCTGGCACGGCACAAACGATATTCGCTGCGATAGCGTCCCCGATCCCAAGATCGAGGACGGGCGAGACGTCATCATCAAAGTGACGAGCTGTGCGATCTGCGGGTCGGACCTTCATCTTATGGATGGCCTGATGCCGACGATGAAGAGCGGCGACATCCTCGGCCACGAGTTTATGGGCGAGGTGATCGAGACGGGCTCGGCTCATAACAAATTTAGGAAGGGGGACCGGATCGTCGTTCCCTTCAACATCAACTGCGGCGAGTGCCGTCAGTGCAAGCTCGGTAACTATTCCGTTTGCCAACGCTCCAACCGCAACGCGGCGATGGCGGCTGCGCAGTTTGGCTACACGACTGCTGGCCTGTTCGGTTACTCCCACCTCACAGGCGGTTACGCAGGCGGCCAGGCGGAATATGTGCGCGTGCCAATGGCCGATGTCGCGCCCATGAAAGTGCCGGACGGGATGACGGATGAAGAAGTGCTCTTCCTGACCGACATTTTCCCCACCGGCTATCAGGCAGCCGAGCAGGCCGGCATCAAGGGCGGCGAGATCGTCGCGATCTGGGGCACGGGCCCCGTCGGTCTATTCGCGATCCAGTCCGCCAAGGTGCTGGGCGCCGAGCGCATCATCGCGATCGAAACCGTGCCGGAACGGATAGCGATGGCGCGGAAGGCCGGCGCGACCGACATCGTAGACTTCGTCAAGGAGGATGTCTTCGAGCGGATCAAGGAGATCAGCAAAGGGGAGGGTGCCGATGTCGTGATCGACTGCGTCGGCATGGAAGCGAGTCCGGGTCACGGACAGGGCGGTCTCGTCAGCGCCGTGAAGGAGAAAGTTATGCCGGCCGAGCGCACTTATGTCCTCGATCAGGCCATCAGAGCGGTGCGGCCGTGCGGCGTGGTCTCTGTGCCCGGCGTCTATGGCGGGCCTATCAGCGTCAATATGGGCTCGATCGTGCAGAAAGGCCTCAGGCTGTGCAGCGGCCAGACACATGTGAAACGGTATCTCGAGCCTCTGACCAAGCTCATTGAAGAAAAGAAGGTCGACACGACCTTCCTCATCACCCACCGCAGCACGGACCTCGCCGACGGCCCAGACCTGTATCAGGCCTTCAAAGCCAAAAAGGACGGCTGCGTGAAAGTCGTCTTCCATCCGGCGGCATAGCACTTTCAACAGGCGTGGTGAAACGGGTTCCGTGAACGCTCGAGCCTGCCCCTGGAGCTATGCCACGGAAGGAGCCTTCAGAATCTCACTGGCGGGTTTAGCTGGCTGAGGAAGGCGCCGGGGGAACGCCCTCGTGCCCCGCCCGTTTTGGACGTCGTTCATTCCTTCAACAATGCCAGCCGACGACTTCACAGAATCCAGAGAGGCCGCACAAAACGATCAGCGTAGCGTTCGAGCCTCCACCTGTCTATACCCTCCGTCCCAATGAGGGGAAGAGCCTTCGGGCGACGACTACTCGTCGCGGGCTGGAGGTAGACGCCCGATCTCTCAGCGCAGCCCGTCGGGGCCTGGAACGACTTCTCGCAGGTACCCCGGCGCCGCGCCGCGTAAATCACTTCTGCGGCGCCGCGGGCGTAACACGCTGAGACCCTCCGGGGACTTGGGACCCGGCGGGACGCCCGCGCCGTTTTCTGAGGAGCTAGCGGAATCATTCGTGGTGGTGGCGTTGGCCTTTGGCTTTGCGCCACTTGATGCCGCGCCGCTTGTGGGACCGCTTCCCGCGTCAGCCTTGGGCTAAGCCGCCGCTGGAGCCGAAAGACCAAGAGCAACGACGGATAAAAGCAAACCTTTGCCAAATGGGGACATGAAAACCTCCTACGCTGAGACGTTTGCAAATGAACTCCACTGATTGTGTCGCGTTCCCCAAGCTGTCCCTTTTAGCGATGGTGGGTTAGCGCCGTCGCCGTCAGCATTCGCCTTGAAATGGGCCGACGATGCTTGAAAGGACGACCACCGCGAGTAATCGGCGCAGCCGCCCACGAACGCCGGCAGGCGAACCGTGGCATAGGCGCAGCCCCGGGCGCGCCTCTCTCCACGCCCTTAAGCCAAAAAAGCGGGTGACCCTCACGTCCGGGAAACATGGAGGAGTATAGACAGCGAGGGGCTTGAGGCGGGACCTGCTCGCCAGCACCCAGATGCCGCGCTGCACGTTAAAACTTGGGCTAGGCATGAAGGACGTCGTCGTCCTCTTGATGAGACCCTTTAGGAAGATGAGAAACCCAAGCACTCCTGGGCAGCTTGCGGAAACCGAGGTTAACCTCCATCCCGCCTGAGCTGCGTTTGCCTAAAGGCTAGGCCTCCGTGAGGGAGTACTTGCGGCAGTGCTCCAGATAAGCCTTTTCATGATCGACAAGCAGATCGACGACATTCTTCCACAGCCATCCGGGTGCATCTAGGGATTTGGAGCGGCTGCGCCGGAGATCCCTTCGCCACTGCGACCGCGCATTCCAGTCCATTTGCCGATTGTGCGCCTTCCCTACAATCCCTCCCAGGAAGCCGGCGAGTTCGGTAGCCTCGTCAGCTGTGAGCCGCTCTATTTCGATTTTCAGATCCTGTGGCATCAACTCGCGCACGAAAGCGGGCTTGCCCAGCACGTTTACCGCCCGCATGCGCTCGCCCAGATAAGGCGAAAGATGACGCGCGCCCTCCACGACGCGGTCACCCGGATCCGAAGGGATTGTGACGCCTTTCGCCCGCGGAGCCGCCGCCTGGGCCGCTCCCTTCACGTCCATGAGGCAGTAGTCGGAGTATTTGCCTTTCTTATCCTCAACCTAGAGCAGGACGGCATAGCGCAGGCGGCCCAGCGAACTGCAGCCTTTTAGCCAGCAGGCCGCATCGAGCAGCCGGACATCGGCATCATCATCGCGGCGACGCAGCATGGTTGCGAGCCGGCGCATGTCTTCATCCCTGAAGAGACTCTCGATCTCGCGCCTTTCTTCGACCGTGAGGGGCCAAAATCTTTGGCCGAGCGGAATGCGCGGCGCAACGTCCTTCATCGAGTTGCCCGCGAAAGTCTTCCACAAGGCGTGCAGCGCCTGTCTGGTGATTTTCTTGACCGGCTTCGGTTGAGCCTGCTTCTCTTCCCGGAATTCGTGCTCGAAGGCGGCCTCGTATCCCGCCGTGATCGCTTCAAGCATTTTAGCGGTAGTGATACCGGGCAAGTTGGAACCTCTTGCCGCTGACGCGAGGGACAGGCCCAGCCAGATCAAATCGTGGGAAGGATTCCCGATGACGGTCTGATCGAGGTCACGAATCTGGATTTCCACCTGTTCCGACGCATTGGCGATGGGGCCGAGATTGCAGAGGTGGCAGTCGCCGCATATCCAGACCGGAGGCCCGTCGGGAAGTGTCCCAGTTTTCAAAGAGGCGAGCCATTCGTAGTAGCTTGCCGTGTTGCCTCGCACATAAGCGTGCGCTGATCGCGACATTTTAAGGTTGCGGCATCTCGTCAGCGCGGCGGTACGATCTTGGGGCCTTACAATAGACTTCTCGTTCTTCAAGTCGTTCCCTCATCACCACCCAACGCAGACCTTTTGTCTTCCTCCAAGGGAGATTCCTATCGAGAACATTCCGGGCGCTAAGCTCCTCCGGTTTATCCTTCCCCTTCTCCGCAGAACAGGGACCGCGTGAAGCGATCACTGAGGCGTGTCCGTCAGTTTTATGGTTTGTTCACCAGCTTTGACATGCTGCTCAGATGGGCCGCCACGTTCGCTATTTGGCGTGTTTATGCTCCTGCAAATGGGGATTGCGATGGACGGCGATGCGGCGTTTCCTCAAGTCTTTAAACCGTTCGGTTACGGGAGATCACTCACCTGAAAGCGTTCATGGTCGCTCTTGAGGCCATGCGCAAAGACCCCCTGTCGATCGGTCTGATCCCGCCAACGCCGAAGATGGTTGACCAATATTTCAACGCTTCCACCGGTGAGGGCGACAGGGGCGAAGCCGATCTGCTCGGGCCATGGAACGATAACGATTCAGTCGAGCGCATTGACGCACCGGCTTTTCAGGATCTCGCTGATCCGGGCCTTGGCACTCGAACCGCGGACCCGATCCAAGCCCCCGAACTTTCCGCGCCCAGCGAGGAGGCTGCTGCGCCCATGCAAAAAGATGAAGCCGGTCCGGCGGGCAAAAAAACCAGGGGCTCTCGGAAGAGCGCCTGACTTTCTGCCACTTTATCCGTTCAGCTGCATAAGCCTCTGCCTAGGCCAGGGCTTTAATAGGAGAACCTGCCATGCCAACAACAAAAGCAAAGGGTCTCGAAGAGCTGTTCTCCGACACCCTCTAGGACATTTATTATGCCGAGAAGCAAATCCTTCGCGCCCTGCCCAAAATAGCGAAGAGCGCTTCTTGTGCGGAGCTGCCGGAACCGCGCCAGGATCACGGCGTCCTGAAACTCACCTGTCCGTCGGATCGCCGGTGGGGGAAAATGCCCAGCGCTCGCGTATTCCAGCGCGACCGCTCGAGCCCGGCGTTTGGCCATTATTGGACTCAGAACCTCACGGGCTTTCCGGGCTTCAGGTCGCCTTCCGTGTTCCAGTCAAATGCGATGACGACATGGTAGGTGACTGGCAATTTTAGGCGGGCTTCAAATTGTCCGCTGAGGATTTTCCCGTGCGCCTGTCGGCGACAACCTCGTACGCGATCTTCTGGCCTTCATTCAGGTCACGCATGCCCGCCCGTTCGACTGCGCTGATATGGACGAAAACGTCAGCGCCGCCTGCGTCAGGTTGAATGAACCCGAAGCCCTTCGTTGCGTTGAACCATTTCACAGTGCCCGTGGCCATGGCGCGCTCCTCTCGAATAGGCCGCGAACCTAGCCGAACTCCTATCCATTGCAAGGCGAGCCTAGGCGATTGGTACAGGTGCGGCTGCGACACTTCCTCCAGGGCCGCCGCTGTGTCTCTAGGGCCCCTATAACGCAAAGGGTTCGCAACGTTGACGCGGTTTTATCGTTCTATCGGGATAGCGTCGGAGGCCCAAATGCTCAAAGCACTCGCTCTTATCGGTATGGGGACGGTTTTCGCTCTTTCGTCACAAGTCTCTGTTGCTCAAACGGGGTATGGAACGCGTCCGAATTCTCATCCGAATTCGAGCTTCCAGCGTCATTGGAACAGGGACAATGAGAGCAAGGATCGCGCGCGCCAGGGTGCAGAGTGGAGGCGTCATCATCGAGGGATGTAGGCGCCGATACTGGGTTACCCATCACATAGGTACGAGTCCGTCATCGTGCCCAAGACTCCAAAGGGGGCCCATCTAGATTGTCTCGACCAGCCCGCGGACCTGCTTCGTCAGCCCAGCCACCATGCGCCGGGTCTCGCCGCCTGCTGAACCCTGCATCCGGCAGACGTCGGATCCCTCCAAGGATGTCGGCGACGTGAGTTGCGGTCCAAGTCCCGCCAAGCGCCGTCGCCGCGTAAAGAGTGTCGGTGATCTTCAGTAGGCTCGCGCCCCCTAGGTGCCGGACGGGGCCACAGCGCGGCGATAATCTGCGACGCCCACTTGCAGATACGCTCTATTACGTCGATCGGAACTCGCCGGCCGCTACGGTGTTAAGCGTAATACCAGGCGTCCCAGCTCGGTTCTCACATCACCGCCGGCGTGAATCGATTGACGCCTTCGCTTGTTCGCGATTGCGATCTCTCGCCAGACTGCACCAACACCGGGAACTCGGGCGACGCCTCGAAGTTTTAAGTTTCGGGGGCTTGAGATGAAGGAGAAGCGCGATGGAAGCCACGCAGGAGACAGGCAAACTCATCGCATCTGACAAGGTTCAAGGTACGAACGTGTATAACACCGCCGGCGAC
This sequence comes from uncultured Alphaproteobacteria bacterium, assembly GCA_963836695.1. Classification (GTDB taxonomy): domain Bacteria; phylum Pseudomonadota; class Alphaproteobacteria; order Rhizobiales; family Beijerinckiaceae; genus Roseiarcus. Next base: position 295,909 of record CAWIKX010000009.1, on the reverse strand, counting down.
AACCTCGGCGCGATTCATGATGTAATGATCGATAAGCCCTCTGGAAAAGTCGCTTATGCGATCATGTCCTTCGGCGGCTTTCTCGGCATCGGAAACCAATATCATCCGCTGCCCTGGTCGGTTCTCAAATATGACACCAATCTGGGCGGTTACGTTGTGAATCTCGACAAGGGGCAACTGGAAGGCGCTCCTGCTTACGAGGTCGGGACCGAGCCCGCTTGGGGTGATCGCTCCTACGAAAGCAAGATACACGACTACTACGGAGTCGGACCCTACTGGGGAATGTGATGTAATCGCTCGTACCCCGACTGCCGCAGCGAGTGTCGCGACCATCGGCGGTTTTCGTTGCCGCCACGCGCCGCGTAACCGAGCCGAAACAGACCGATGTTGCTCCACTTTCGTCCGGTGAAAGCGATGACCGTGTGCGATCCTCCCGACTATCATGCCGCTAGTGGGAGGCCCCGCTCAAACCCAGTCTTTTATTTCTGAAGACTGGGAGCGGGGTTTTTTTTACCTGAGACTGGCATGAGCAATCCCCATCCAATGGGCCCACAGGACTTAATAATCCTACCTCTGATATCCGCACAAACTCCTCAGGCAGACAGTGAGGAATTCAGCGCCCCTGCGAAACCTTGCGAGTTAAGTGTTGTCGATCACCATTTCGACCAATTTCGCGATTTTGTCCCTCGTGAGGTCACCCGAGTTTGAGATATAGGGCTCCGCATCCGGCGGGTAGACATAGGCAATGCCCCTTTTCGTTCCGCCATCGCCGATGCGAGTCACTATGATGGTTCCGAGCGCCGTTGATATACTCGTTGTTCCTCCATCACCGATCTTGAACGAGACGCCGACCGGCTTGTGATCCTGGATGTCGATCTGCGGCGCAAAGGTGAATTGACCCTCGCCCAAATGCTGCTTCAGCTCCGCTAGAAACGGCAGAACGTTGCTCTCCATTGCGCGCTTGCAGTGCTCAATGTCCTCGCCGCGCTTCTGAAGGTTCTCAGCGGCTAAGCCCAATTGACGCTTTCGTTCAACGACAGCTGCGTCAGTTTTTGCGTTGAACTTGTCCGCAAGTTCCTTGGCGTTCATTTTGAATTTCTCCAGGACGATGCACGTGCGGATTTCTCTTGCGCGGCAAGGCAAACCCGGTTCTCGCTCATGGTGTGAGCGTCCTCACCCCATATAAAAGATTAACGAGATTAGACGCGGCGGGTTCCGAGCCTTGGCGAAGCAAACGCCGCATTCCAACCTTGGGCGTCGGCCGTGTTGAGGAAGGAACAAAGCCCGTAACCCATCGTTACTCGGGGGCCTCGGCTACCCGCGACGCGATCCGCGCTTTGGCCAGAGACTGGCCCGTATCGCGCAGTTCCATCCCCTTGGAGGTGAGTGTGGCTCTAACGTATCAAATTGCTCATCTGCTTATTGATTCTCAGCGAGTCCACGCTTGCTCAAGCCGAATGCCTTAGAACCGTCAGTGAGCTCAAAGCAAATAATGTGAAAGCAAGATGGCAAGAGACGACCGAGAACGACGGAAAGCCATTGGCGATTTCCATCACTGACGGAGCAACCGGTCTTGTTTACTCAGCAAGCAAGGCGGGCCTGCCGTGGCTGACCGGGAACGTATCCGTTTGTCGTTCTGGCGGCGCAACAGAGATCACTTTGAAGAATACCAAAGCCACGAGCAATGTCCCGATGATTGCAAGACTAGCCTTACCGTCCACGCAGTCGGCTCGGATCGTTAATAACCAGATCAAACTGGGAGGGGGAGGCTGGGGCGGGACCTTCATTGGTCAATAATTGTCGCGATTGACAATCAATGCCTCGCAGGGCTCGTCTCCAGCGCTGACCCGCATCCTCCTGTCACCGACGCTTGGCTGCCGCAGATCAAGTTGGTGGTGCGCCTCAAAAGCCTTGATGAGAGAGGCGACCACCGCCACGTGCTGGACCATATCCGACGTCTCCTCGGCGCCAGAGACAGGAACGATCTCACCTGACGCCGACCTGAGAGCTACAGCGACGTGATCACCCACGCCCACGTGGGCGGCCTCCAACGGGGGCTATGTGCTGGTCAGATCTTCTCGTACCTTAGTAGCTCTCGCGCCCGGTTCCGATATTCGGCGCGGAGCGTTTCATCGGCGATGCGACTTCGCGCCTTACGCAGCTGGTCGTATTCGGAGCCCTATAGACGGAGCTGGCCCTCGTCCCTGGCGCCGCGTCTAGATCCGCAAAGGGACGCCAATGAGAGGGCGATGCGTGCTTCGAGCGTGATCACTGGCGCGTGTTGACTCGAATAGGCTGGCTTTAAAGCTGGCTGCCTGGTGCCCCGGTAATGGACCGCCGTGACCACAATTGCAATTCACGGCGAAGCCAGCCGCCTGGGGCTGCCAGCTCCGGGCCGGAGGTCTTCCAGGCCCCCCCTTTTGCTTGCCGGTCGTAAAAGGAACCTCGAGGAGGAACTCGCCGCTATCAAATCGAGTTGATTCAGCGGGTGTCCAGTCTCAGGAGTCTCTTCATGTCCTTGTTCCGTGCAAGTTTACTGATCTCAGTAGTCGCGGTCGCGCTCTCGGTACCGGCATTCGCTCAGCCGAAAGCTGATGCCGGCAGTGGTCCGACAATAGGCGCGGCGACTGGAAACGATGCCGGCAGCGGGCCCACGAAGGGCGCGATGACCAAGACGAACACAACCGCGACCAGCAATTCAGGCGCTTCAACCGAATAGCGCCGGCGTTACCCCTGGGCCCAAATCCAGCGGAGGCTCGCAGCCGGTGACGCCGATAACGCCCGAGAAAAAGCAGTAACCTCATTTACATCTGGCGCTCAACGATTGTCGACTACGGCGGCGTGGATGTCTCCGAGGCCAAAGGCTGAAGCAGCTCGAGGACGAGAACGTCAAACTGAAGAAGCTTTTGGCCGAGCAGATGTTGGATGCCGCCGCGCTTCGCGAGCTTCTATCGGAAAAATGATAGGCCCGCCGTCAAGCGCGAAGGCGTCGCGCGTCTTCGGGCCACGAGGGCCCGTCGGGAACGGCGGGCCTGCTCTATTGTCGGCGCTGACCGCAAGATGGTCCGTTACCGCTCCTGCCGGCCGCCCGACACGGAACTTCGGACGCAGTTGCGGCGCGCGGCCAGCGCTCGGTCGCGTCAGATACGGGAACGAGGTGGGGCCAGACGTCCACCACCGATCACCAACCTGTAAATCACAAGGACGACAATTGCCCCAATCACTGCTACGAGCAAACTCCATAAATTCAACCCGGTCACCCCCTGTGCTCCGAACAGGTTGAACAAATAACCTCCTAAAACCGCGCCAACTACGCCTAGTATAATGTCAAGTATGAGACCCTCACCTGTTTTGTTTACTATCTTACTCCCTATAAAGCCGGCGATTAATCCTAGAATAATCCAGCTGATAAACCCCATATAGGGTGCTGTGTTTGCGGCATTATCCATTTGGAGGCTCCAGCGAGACAGGCTCGGAGATGGCTTTGCCCGTCTGACTATGGAACTGGCGTACTGGTGCTTTGTTCCATTGATGAACCTTCCGGAAAGTAGCGGGCCGCACTAGGTGTTTAGTCCCGGCATTTGGTGGATTGGGTCGAGTTTGAATCTTTTGGGCTCTTTTGTCCATGCTTTGGCGATGAATTCGTAGGGCGTCAGGCCCTTGAGGGTCTTCAATCGTCGGGCGAAGTTGTAAGCGTCGACGAAGTTTGCGAGGTGGGACTTCAGCCGCTCGTGTGTGTCGTAGTGGTAGCGTTTGACGGTCGCTTCCTTGATCGTGCGGTTCATTCGCTCGACCTGTCCGTTGGTCCAGGGATGATTGATCTTGGTGAAGCGATGCTCGATGCTGTTCTCGCGGCATCGCATGTCGAACATGTGCGTCATGTAGCGCGCGGTGGGGCCGTCGGCGTAGCGCGGCGCGAAGCGGAACTGGATGCCGTTATCCGTCAGGATCGTATGAATCTTGTAGGGAATGGCGGCGATCAACGCGACCAGGAAGGCGGAGGCCGTCACCCGGTTGGCGCTTTCCACCAACTGGACGAATGCGAATTTGCTCGTGCGGTCGATGGCCACGAATAGATAGAGTTTGCCTTCGGCAGTCTGCACCTCGGCGATGTCGAGGTGAAAGAAGCCGATCGGATAAGACTTGAACTTCTTCCTTGTGGGCTTGTCGCCTTCGACGTCCGGCAAGCGGCTGATCCCATGGCGCTGAAGGCAGCGATGCAGGCTTGATCGCGTCAAATGCGGGATCGTGGCCTGCAAGGAATAGAGGCAATCGTCCAGCGGCAGCAGCGTATGCCGACGGAAGGCGACGATGACGGCCTCGTCTTCGACCGTCAGCACCGTCGACTTTGGTTCTCTCGGCCCCGTCCGCAAATCGGAGACGGACTTTCGTCGTTTCCACTTGGCGACCGTCTTCGGATTGATCCCGTAGCGCTTTGCCAGCTCCCTCAGGCTCGCTTGACTGTGCTGTATCGCTCGACGGACCGCCTCTGTCGTCGTGGCGCTTGCGTGAAGAACCTGTCCCATAGCGCATCCCTCCAGCCGGAGAAAACAATGCACCATCAAATGCCGGGACTAAACAACTAGGCTCAGGACCTATTAAATTTCTTGCATAGGGTTGGATTGGCTGATTTATGGGCGAGGCGAGGAGGCTTCGCCATGTCTGATTTGTTTTTGCTTTCTGAAGCGCATATGCGCCGGATCGAGGGGTTTTTTCCGCGGTTGCACGGCATCGCGCGGGTGGACGACGGCGGATTGTTAGCGCCATCGTGTTCGTGATCAGGAATGGGCTTCGCTGGCGTGACGCGCCGAGGGAATATGGCCCGCATAAGACGATCTATAACCGGTTCATCCGCTGGAGCTGGCTGGGGGGTGGCGTCGGCGACTACGTCGCAAACTAATGTGGATGCGATGGCGAACCTACGACCGAAAGCTCGAGGAGGTCTTCGCCGCCGAGAGGTCTTCGCCGCCCATTCACTGGAGTTCGTCCAAAAGCTTGAGCGCCCGAGACGATGAGCCCGCTCGCGTGACAGGATGCGTGACACCCTGCCCGGCGCGACGGTATGCGCTATGAGATGCGGCACAGGCTAGGCGGCCAAAAATGGCTAACACTGACCAATGCACCCTTGGTGCGGGACGGGTGCAAATACTTTGCCTTATCGTATGCCGTCCAAGCCGCGTCTGCCGGCATGCGCACCTTGTCCTGCCACGAAATGCGCGCCGGTCGACCAGCGTTTCATTCCCGAAGCGCGCTCAGGCTTCTCGCGATGAACGCCTTTGCGTCGTGGCGGCTCAAGCCGTCGCCCTCAAGCATGTCGAGCAGGGCACACAGCCCGGCCGAGACTAGCAAAGTGTCGGGTAATTCTGATGTCGCCATGGTCTCGTTCAGCTGCAGCCGGATGTTTTGACAGCGCCAACTGTCCGCAATAATGCCGGCTTCGATACAGCGATCGTTCTCGTATTCAAAATCAATGACGCCTGGCATTTCCTCCTCCCTTTAGGCGGTCGTCCTGATCTAGTAGGGCCTCAGTCCCGATCTTATCTTGGTCAGACAAGAGGCAATACAAGAAATCGCGTTACGAGCGCAGGTGCCGCAATGCAGCTTACGCGCCCGAAGCGCGGACAGCGCCACGATTTTGACGACGCGTTCCGGCGAGTTCCATTTTTCGTTTTGTGGCGTGGAGAGGAAGCCCGCGCATAGCCGACCTGGTCGGCGAAGACGCGTGCAAAGATGCGCCAGCACGGCTTGGGGCCGTTACTGATCGTGCCACGGGCGGAGCCATCGAAGCTCCGCCCTGCACCACATTCAGCCGATGGCGCACGCTAACTCTCGTGCTCTTTCAAGACACACGCCACGGGCCGGCGACAAAGGTTTGGGACGAAACGGAATTCCTAAACCTGCGGGGGCAGGCGGCGGGTCGTCATCATTGTCGTTAGAGCCCTTCGAGGGGCTGATGCGCTTCATCCACCTTGAAAGCACGTTACGACTTCGGCCCGAGAGGTGCAGCCGCTTGCCGTTCTCTCTGCGGGCGGGCGCCTGTTGGTCGAGCAAAAGCCAGCGCCTGCAGAATTGCATCAACTTCGACGACTGCACCACTATCGAGCTGGCGCAATGAAGGCGCGTTCTCGACCGCACGGGCATCGGAAATCCACGACGCCAGGATCGCCCTCTTTTCCGCCGTTGTCAGCTTCGGATTGCTGGTGACGTCACTGGGATGGGTGTAGATCGCCGCCCCGTAACGCGTGGCAGAGGCTCGGGTTGACTGGAAAAGGCTAAAGCTCCGGTTCATCTCCATTCTCCGCAATCGGGGCCGCCCGGCTGGCAACCGGGAGGCGGACCGCAGTAAAGTTCTCAGATCAGGCAGCCCTTTGGGCGCCTGTGTCGATCTGCTTCGGCTGATTATCCTGCTGCACCGCCTTAGTCTCGGCAACTGTGCCGATTTGGATGCGCCGCGGCTTCAGCTCCTCAGGCACCTCGCGCACGAGATCGATCATAAGCAGACCGTGTTCCACGTTTGCCCCGACGACCTTCACGTGGTCAGCGAGATTGAAGCTCTGCTTAAAGCTCAGCGGAATGCCCTGGTGTAGCAACTCAGGCTGCTCACCCTTCTGGCCCGTCACGAGGAGCATACCGCCGTGCTGGACCAATTCGATTTCGTTCGCAGCAAAGCCGGCGACGGTCATGGTGATCCGGTACTGGTCCTCGCTCTTCTTCTCGATGTTGTAAGGCGGCCAGTCGGAGCGAATGCTCTGGTCGAGCAGGTCGAAGAGGCGGTCGAAGCCGACCGTTGAGCGATAGTAGGGGGTAAAGTCAAAAGTTCGCATAGCCACATCCTCCGTGAAGCAACATGGATATGACGCCGGCTTTTGCCGGCGCTCTCACCTAGCCAGCAGGCCTCGACGCGCACGATTTGGTTTAGAAAAAAAAGGCTTCAAGAGGGGTTCTGAAAATTTTTTCTCGGGCGAAATCTAATAGTTAACGTCCCTCACGGCAGGTTCATGAAGAGCATGGGCTGGGGCGCTCCCCGACAGGTGCGGCATGCAGGTGGCTTCGGGCGAAGCCTCCGCCGACCGCGGCGCCCCTGACCGTCGTCGAGCCATGTGGCGCTCGGCGCGAAAAATTAGGAAGGCCAAAAAGGCGTCAAGGCCTCGCTTGCAGATTTTTCCCCCGCTCCTAACTCGGTCGCCGAAGGGCCGGAGGCGGTCCAACCGCATTGCAGTTTGGATAGCGAATGAACTTGCCGCCGAACCTCCTTTCGGCGTTCGTCACGGTATTCGTGACGATCGGTCCGATCGAAACGGCGGTCGTTTTCGGCGCCCTGACCGCCGGCGTGCATCGGCCGGAACGCAAGAGTTTGGCCGCCCGGTCGGTAACGATCGCGGGTTTCGTTCTACTGCTATTCGCCCTGGGCGGCGGCGCGGTGCTTTCACTGCTGCGCGTGTCGCTGCCGGCCTTTCGGGTGGCGGGCGGCGTGCTCCTATTCCTGCAGGCCCTGACCCTGACCTTCTCAAATCCAGGCCTGTCATCCATCAACGCGAGCGAAACACGAGATGCGCAATGCGCCGGCGACATCGCGATATTTCCGCTGGCGTTTCCGGTGATTGCGGGCCCCGGCAGTCTTGCGGCTGTCGTGTTGGTTAGGGGCCGCACGGAGGTGTGGCTGGAAAGGGCTGCAGTCGTGCTGATGGTCGCGATCTGCCTCGCTGTCACCTATGTCGCCATGCTCGTTTCTGAGCGCCTTGTGCGCCGTCTGGGGCAGACGGGCTCCGACGTTGTCGGCCGGATATCCGGTGTGCTGCTCGCAGGACTGGCCGTGCAATTCATCTTCGACGGAGTGCGACAGGCGGCGCTGTTTGCGCCGGCGTGAGAGCGCCGGGCCGCGTTGGATTTCACACAGCCCGGCAGAAATCCGCACCATGGGGTTTCCGCGACGTCGGGTGTATCTGTTGTGCAGGCCGCGTTGGCCTGGCGGCCGTAGGGGCCGCATAAGTCGCCCGTTGCCGAGTATGCGAGAATGCGGCTTTACTGTAGGCGTCGAACGGGGATTATGGTGAGGTCTTCGGAGTCGAATGTCAGCTGACGGACACCTAAGCAGCCCTGATCGGTTTCAGCGGTATCAGCAAATCCTGGCTGACTTCAGCCGTATGGTGGCCGACAGCAGTGACATCCCGCTCTACTGCAGCTTACCGCTGTGCAGGCCGCCCGTGGCATTGGCATTAATCACACTAAGGTTTTGCAACATCGTCCGGCCCTGGGAGATCTCCTCGTCGTAGCAGGTCTGGGTTGGCGCCCTGGTGTCGTGGGGCACGCTACGTTCGGAGCTGATCCAGGCTCCGTGCCAGGGCAAACGCTCCAAACGGTCAGCCTCTGATCATTTACGATTTCGTCAGTGAACCGGACTTGCGGATATCGCCTGTGATGAGAGAACATGGCATCACCTCGCTCCTGAACGTGCCAATCGCTATAGACGGAAACGTTTGGGGAGTTCTCGAAGTCGATAGCGATACGCCCCGCCACTTCGGGCAGAACGACACCATCTTTTTGCTGACGATGGCCAATATCCTGGGATTGTCTTTGCATAGCCGTATGGCGTTGCAACGAAGTATGCAGGAGGCCGTTGACGCAGCAGTCGCTCTGGCCACGCAGAAGACGCTCCTAAGGGAGCTGGAACATAGATTCAAAAACGATTTCCAGCTCATACAATCCCTATTGATGGCTCAGGGGCGCAATAACGCTACCGAGGGCCTGCGGCGCAATTTGCGCCAGGTCATGGATCGGGTTGCGGCCATAGGCATCGCTTACGATCAGCTCTCACCAACCGGCGCGGGGGGCATTGTTGAACTGGCGGATTACCTACGCGCGTTATGCGGCAGTCTGAATCAGCGCAAGGAAGGTATTCAGATTGAGGTGGACCTTGCCCCACTGCGTTTGCCCCACGAGCGAGCCGTTCCCCTCGGTTTGGTTGTCAACGAGCTCGTCACGAATGCCCTAAAGCACGCTTATCCGGAGGACGCAGGTGGTGTCGTGAGGGTCACCTTTGCGATAACGCCGGAGGGCGAGGGCGCGCTGTTTGTCTGTGATGATGGAATGGGTATGGACCACCCCGCGAAGGTAGCTTGGGAACTGATCTCGTCACCGGTCTTGTCGAACAGATTGGAGGACAACTCGAACAAATGAGGCAGGAGAGAGGAACGGGATTCTGCGTCCGCTTCCCTCTCGTAACTTGATCTCAGCATCCCCCATACCTTTGACGCGTAGCGTAGACATAGATGCTGTGGTGCGCGCTTAGGACGGCCGCTTATCCTGTCACTTTGTAGCGGTCCCATATCGATTGGCTTCCCTTGGCTATGACCTGTTGCGGCAAAACCGTCTTATGTCGGGCTCCGGGGAGGTTAAAGGGCGGAGCAGGTGCGCCATGAGAAGTCAGCCGGCGGCAGACACCGCACGGCAGTGCTCAAGATAGCCGCGCTGATGCTCAAGGAGGAGATCGACGACGCTCCGCCAGAGCCACGAAGGCGCATTAAGCGCTTTCGCACGGTTGCGTCGCAGTTCCTTACACCAGTCCCTTCGCTCGTCGCGGTGCATCTGCCGCCCATGCGCCTCCCCCACGATCGCCGCCAAATAGCCCGCAACCCGGGTGGCCTCTTTGCGGTCGAGCGCGGTTATTTCGATCTTCAGGTCTTGCGGCAACAACTCGCGCACAAACACCGGTTTGCCCATTATTTCCACCGCCTGCATGCGGCTTCCGAGATGGGGGGAAAGATGCGAAGCCCCGGTTACCACCCGACGGGCATAATCTCGCGGCATCCCGGCGGCGGCATGCGGCGCCCGAGGCCTAACCGCCTCTTTGAGATCCAGGAGACAATGTCTCCGACGATCGGATTTCCGTCCAATCTGAACGAGAACAGCATATCTGAGATGGCCGAGGGAGCTGCAGCCCTTTCTCCAATAAGCGGCGTCGATCATCCGAACATCCGCGTCCTCGTCTCGACCTTTTCCTTTGGTCAAAAGCCGCCGTAGCGCTCCGTTGCGGAAAAGCCGTTCGATTTCGCGGCGCTCCTCAGCGAGAAGCGGCCAAAAACTCTTGCCGAGGGGCAACTTGAAGTTTTGGCCCTCCATGTCTTCCTCGGCCAGTGTGGTCCAACTCGCCTCCGCGGCACGCCGATTGACGTTACGAATAGACTTCGGCTCGTCGAGATGGCCGGCTTTGTCGGATGCAACGCTGAAAGCCGCTTCGTATTGGCCGATCATCGCTTCCAGAATCTCGGCGATGGTCAGGCCCGGTAGGTCCGAAACAACAGACGCGGCGGCGAGGGAGAGACCGAGCCGGATCAGGTCATGGGCGGGATTGCCAATTACAGTCTGATCGAAGTCGCGGATTTCGACCTGAAATTGCCCATCGGCGTTAGCGACAGGGCCAACATTGCCAACATGACAGTCGCCGCAGATCCAAACTGCGGGCCCTTGAGGAATCGCGGCGGAACCTTTTTCAAGCCATTCGTAAAATTTAGTCGGAGAGCCGCGCACATAATCCAGCGCGGACCGCGCCATTTTCTGGTTCCGCAAGCTCTCCAGAACCGGACCGCGCCGGTGGGGGGTGACGTGGGCATCTGCGACTTTGGGCATGAGGCGTTCTAGCGGCGTCGCAAGAATGTCACAAGACCTGCCAAGCACCTAGAATTGCCTCAACTTTTGCCGGTTCGAGCTGGATGGTGAAACGCTGATTGAACAGCTCAATTAACGCATCGTGGCCTTCATCCGAGGAGCTGCAGACCGCGTCCTCAGCGATAACGACCCGGTAGCCATAATCGACCGCGGCAAGAACTGACGACAATACGCAAACATCCGTCTCCGACCCGGAAAAAATGAGTGTGTCGATCTGGCGGCTGCGAAGATGGTGATGGAGCTGCGGGTTGCCGAAGGCGGAATAAACGGTCTTGTCAAATATGGCCGCCGGAGGCGCATATCGGGCGAGTACTGGCACGAGCTCGATAAGCCGATTGTCGAGCTGGCAACGGGTTACCTGAGACCACTTCTCGTAATAAGCGCGCCATCTTCCGTGCGCATCCTCCGGCGTTTCGGGCGGGAGAAAGCGCGTGAAGATTGTCCGCTCAGGAGCGCGCGCGATGAGCTGCTCGACTTTAGGCGTCACGCGCGGCATCCAGTCCATAGGCCAGGGCCCCTCATCCGAGAATAGGCGCTGCATGTCGATGCAGAGATGGGCGGCGTTGGGACCGATCGGGCCTATAAGCTCACCCATGGCTTTGAAAGCTCGCTTTCCTGGTGTGGCGCAGCCAGAGCGGATAGAAGAACCAGAACGTCATGAGGATCAGCAAAGATACGCAGCCGGTCAGCGAAGCAAGCTGGGGCCCGCCGGTTATCCTGAACCCCACCACGCAAAGGTCTGCGGCGATACCGACAGCCAGGGGGAGGGCGGCCGTGATGACGAGCGCCGAGCTAATCCGGAAGAAAGACTGGACGTTTTCGCCGTCATAGGCGATCCGGTGAAGCGCCGCCGGCGTCATCAACAAAATGACGGACAGGGCGACGGCCGCCAGCGCGGCAGCATGGGTTATTTTAGCCCATCCTGGCAGCTCCGCGAACGATCGCACGAAGACCACGACGAACTGGAAGCCGAGGAGGGCCTGAGCGCCAGGAATGATGACCCTGGCCTCGGTCAGTAATTGCTCGATCTTGTTCTTCAGCAGCGTTTGTTTTTCTGAAAGAGGCATCTGACCCTTGTGTCCGATCCGGAGAATGAGGCCGAGCGCATAGAGAAACAAAAAGGCTACAGCGGCAAACGCAATGCCCGCAACGACGCCGACGTTGCGGTTGAACAGGCTCTCAAAAACAACAAAGGTTGTCGCGCCCAGCCCGAGTGTCATCGGAACCATGGCCAGGCTAGCGCACGTTGATGCGACCCGGAGCGCTCCTCTTCGATCCTCGCCCCGGTAGGCTATCTGATGCGTCATCGACGGCGTGATCAGAAGCCCCACCGCAAGCATAAGGGCCAGACAGGCCGATTCCCTGCACGGCCTGACTCTCCCGAGGGGCATCCTGAAACCGCTCCTGGAAGACCATTTGAAACTGACATCCGAAAACTACCTGCGCTCCAAGGATCAGGAGCCTGCCTTCGTCGAGTGCCATCTTGAGCTTATCCGCGAGGTCCATGGTGCTTAGCGCATCCGGTCAACGGGTGAGCAGAAGGCCCTCCAACAGCATTTCAAACGCATTGTTCCGCGCCTTTTTAGAGAGCCGGTTGGAGGTGCTATCGCACGGCTTTCTCCAGGCGCCTAATTCACACTGTAAGCGTATCGATGCGGTCATTGGCCAATTGAGTAACAGGCGCATTCTGCCCAGAAAGACAAAGCTTTCCGAGGATATTGCGGGCTGCTGAACAACTTTTACAGAACCCGGAACAACGCCAAAGGGGGACGCGTTAGGCCGGTCCAAACAGAGAGGAAAACCCCATGGCGCGATCGGCTCGTAAACCGGAACGCGAAACGGACGAATCTGCAAAACAGGCTTCAGCAAAGCCGGACAAAACGATCGCGACGCCCCCTGCGGGCGAAGCGGCGGACACTGCCGCGGAAACTGCGAGCGCAACCTCATCGAAGCCCGATATGGAGTTTGCTGGCTTCCAGACCGGCCAGTTTGAATCGCTTCGAGCGGTGCTCGAAAAGCGTTCCGAAGCAAGTGCGTCCGCGCGCACCATTGCGGAGGAATTTGCCGTGCTGTGGCTTCCGGTTCACGCGGTCGATCTCGAGCTTCTGGTTCCGGCCTTGAAGGAAGCCGGGGCGCCTGAAAGCCAGTCCTATGCTGCGCGCGTCAGGAAAGACCTCCTGAATATCGTTCTCGCTGACCTTATCGGCAACGACCATGCCCAGGACACGTCGGGCGCCGAACTCGAAGCGCTTTCGGACGCGTTCGACGGCTATCAAAAAGCAGCAGAACAGGAACGCGAAGGGCTGGGGGAAAAAGAAGGCGATCTGGGCCGGAGGATGAAGGACCGGTTCGACCGCCTCAAAGGTCGGTTTTCCGACCTCGACGACGTTCTTGGAGAGGCGATGGATCTGCTGGCGCCGCGTAGTCTCTCCGTCTCAGCCTCGCGCCGGCGTTCCCGTAGGGAGAATGACATGCCCAGGTATTCAAGCGACACACCAGAGCGAGACGACCAAGGCCGTTTCACATCAGACAATGATCGCGGATCGTCCCGTGGACGCGGCGGCAGCGATCGGGACGAGTCCGGACGGTTTTCGAGCGAAGAACGGAGTTCGCGCAGCCGTTCCGATGACGACGATAACCGATCGCGCGGCCGCGACGAGTCCGGACGGTTTTCGAGCGAAGGACGGAGTTCGCGCAGCCATTCCGATGACGATGATAACCGATCGCGCGGTCGGGACGAGTCCGGGCGCTTCGCAAGTGAGCGCAACCGTGATGACGACGATGACCGGTCGCGCGGCCGCGACGAGTCTGGCCGCTTTATGAGTGAGCGCAACCGCCGCTACGACGAAGATACCAGGTCACGGGGCCGGGACGACGACCGCGACTCGGATCGCCGCTCCTCCAGCCGCAGCCGGGACGATGATGACCGCAACGAGGGCCGAAGCCGCGGCTGGTTTGGCGATTCCGAAGGTCATTCGGAAGCGTCTCGCCGGGGCTGGGAACGCTCCGATCACGGGGACAGGGGCCGGGACGACGACCGCGACGGTCAGTCCGCCGCTCCTCGAGCCGCAGCCGGGATGATTATGACCGCAACCAGGGCCGGAGCCGCGGCTGGTTTGGCGACTCCGAAGGTCATTCGGACGCGTCTCGCCGGGGCTGGGAGGACGGACATCGATCCCAACGCCGCGACGATGAGGATGGCCGCCGTGGAAGCGGCTCCCGCCAGAATGAGAGTGAGTCCCGTAGCCGGTCCCGCGACGACGATGATCGGCGCGGCGAAGGTGGACGCAGCAAGCCGCTCGGAGGACAATGATGATCGTCGATCGTCGTCGTCCGGACGGGGCCATGGCGGGTGGTCCGGCGATCCCGAGGGCCATGCCGAGGCTTCGCGCCGCGGGTGGGAAAACCGCCGTTAAGATTTAGCAACCCTTCGTATTTGACCAGCTCCTGGCGAAATCCAGGGGCTGGTCTGTCCTCAAGGAGAGCCATCATGCCTTCACCCAAAGCCAAGGGCCTCGAAGAGCTCTTTACCGACACCCTCAAGGATATTTACTTCGCCGAAAAACAAATCCTTCGCGCTTTGCCCAAAATGGCCAAGAGCGCATCTTCGCAGGAGCTGAGCAAGGCTTTCGAAAAGCATCGTGAGGAAACGGAGGGGCACGTCGAGCGTCTCGAGGAAATCTTTGAGACGATGAAAAAGCCTGCCCGCGGCAAGACCTGTGACGCCATCATTGGCATCATCGAGGAAGGCAAAGAAATCATGGAGGAGTACGCTGGCGACCCCGCGCTCGACGCCGGTCTGGCCGCATCAGCCCAGGCTGTGGAGCACTATGAAATCGCTCGGTACGGGACGTTGCGAACCTGGGCCGAGCAACTCGGCATGAAAGACGCTGCGATGCTTTTGAATGAGACTCTGCAGGAGGAGATCAAAACCGACCAGCTGCTGACGAAACTAGCCACCTCCGTGGTCAACCAAAAAGCGGCGTAATGGCCCATCTCAGCCGGACGCTGGCTTTCCACGATTTAAGGAACGCCGGTGCCCGGCGCTGCGCTCCGCTTCGAGTCCAATGAAGAATTTTGCGTTGACCTATCTCGTCGAAATCTTTCTGCCGCTTGCGGACAAAGCAGGTGAGGCATTTCCGATGGAGATGTTTTCCCAGGTGATGGAGGAGCTGAAGCGAAAGTTCGGTGGCGTCACGGTTTATGACCGCTCGCCCGCGAAAGGCAAAACGGTCACCAGCAGCGACGATATCGTTATTTTCGAAGTGATGACCGACGATTTGGAGCGCGCCTGGTGGTCCGCCTGCCGTGCGAGGCTGGAAGCGAAGTTTGCGCAAGACGAAGTCCTTATCCGCGCTGCCAGCATCGAAAAGTTATAGCCGACCTCAAGTTTCTTGGGGAGCAACCCGACTTCTTAAGGAGACAAATCATGAATGTTAAAGCCACGTTGGTGCTTATGCTCGCTCTGGGTACGACTGCTGCTGCAGCAGAAACCGTGACCGAGAAAACAGGCGTCAATTCTGCGCTCGGCATAGCGCCGAAAACGCAGGATTTTGTGACCGAAGCCGCTGTCAGCGACATGACCGAAATTGCCGCGGCGAAGGTCGCTCTGCAAAAGGGTGACGGGGACGAAAAGCAATTTGCCGACCAGATGGTAAAGGACCACACCCAAACCAGCACTGAGCTGAAAGCTCTTGTTTCTGGCGGCGACGTTCAGGCCACCCTGCCGACGGCGCCCGACAGCGCGTCTCAGAAACAGATCGACAAACTGAACGCCGCCACCCCCGCCGATTTCAGGGGCGAATACGATCCCATGCAGGTCAGCGCTCACAAAAGCGCGGTCTCGCTCTTCGAACGTTATGCCAAGGGGGGCGACAACGCTAAACTGAAGGATTGGGCGCAAAAGACGCTTCCCCACCTCCAGCATCATCTGGAAATGGCGAACATGCTGGACCAGAGAAAGAAGTAACCGCCGGCTGGTCAGAGGTTTTGAAGGGTCGCGCTTTCAATCAGGCGCGACCCTTTCTGCATCAAGTCGTCCTTCGGGCCTACCGGGAGGGGAAGGCATGTGGCTTTCGTCATCCGGATTGATGAGCTGGGGGGACGCCGCCTTCCGGCTCCGGATTCTCCACGTACTCGAAGTCTGGCTCTTCGTCCCAGGGACCACGTTCGTCCTCACCATGAGAGAGATTGAACACCAGCTTCACTGTCTCATCCGACGGGATGTTTCCGAAGAACGGATCATCCAGCTTGCCCATTTGATCGAGGGCTTTCAGAACATCTTGGCGTGCGTGATCTGCCGTGTCAGGAGGTGACGCAGGGTCTTTTTTGTGCCCTCGTCGTCGCACTCGTACGTCTGACGCGGCCCGGCTTCGGCCGAGATATTCGCCCGCAGATCCCGGACGACATTGCCGCCCTCCTGAATGTAGGCGGCCGTCCAGCAGCTTCCCTGACTGTCCAGGAAGTGCGGACCGCCGCCCTTGATCTTGAATAAAAGGAGCGTCGTGTATGAAGGTTTGGTCGAGTTTGCTGGTGTGCTGCGCGATCAACTTTCCAACCATCTCAAGGTGGCTGAACTCCTCGATCGCGATGTCCTGGAGCATGTCCCGGATGCCGGCGTTCTCGACATGGAGCGTAACGCGCTTAGCACCGAGCTTTACCCTTAGCCCTCGCGAACACCGTCGCGAAGCGGCGTCATTAGGGCTCGTTCCGCTCCTTGCCGGGCTTCAAGCTTGTACGGGCGTCCGCCGAGCCATAACCGCTCTATCTCAATTGCGATCCATCCTGCCGGCAGGATCACCGGTCGCCGCGCCCAACCTTGAGCATCGTCCCAACCGGGCTGAAGACCCGGGAATCCAATGACGAGACCTAAGAGAAATCCACCCAAGTTTGCAAAGAAAGGGCCAGCGCGAGGCTGTTCTGGAAACACGTCTTCCCTGTATTCCAGGGTCTGCATGAAGCGCCCGACGCAGAACCGACCGTAACCGTCCTCCATGAGTTTGGCAGACAGTGATCGATCGCCTGTATAGGCGGCCCAGACGCCGTACAGCGCCGAGAGCATCGGACTGCCGATATAGCCCTCCCGGAGGTCGAGGTAGAACTTGAGGGTGGCCGCCTCAACGTCCGGTTCCATGTTGAAGCCGAGCGGGTAGACCCCCATTAGGGGATCAGGAGTTCCTCCCTTTTCCTCATCGGGCTGAAAGCGGTCATGGGATACGATAACGTCTCCCTGCTTTGGAAGAACGAGACCTGTCGTGATCCGAGCCCACTCCGGATTGACATCGCGACCCAGTTTTCCAGCCGCATGGATCGCGTCACGCAGGACGACCGCTGCAGCCATGTTAGTGAAGGCGGCGTTGTCCGCCTCCGTCTCGCGTTCGGCGATGCCCATGGCCGCGCGGATCTCGTAGCCGCGTTGGCTCTGGGTCACGCGGCTAGTGAGCCAATCGGCTACCCCCGACAGGATAGGCCAAGCCTTCTCGCGCAAGAACTCGAGGTCGCCCGTGACGAAAGAATGAAACGCGAAGGCCCGCGCGACATCGAGTGAGACGTGATCCTCATGCCACGACGCAGAGCCTGGCAGCGGAGCGGCTTCTTGTCCCGACGGCGCACTTTCCCAAGGAAATTGAAGCCCCCTTCTGCCCCGCAGGCGTGCGTTGCCAGCGGCGCTGGGGAGACTCCGCAATCGATAGTCGAGCAGGCTTTCGGCGGCGTGCGGTTGCAGCAGACTGAGGACCGGAACCACGAAGGTCTCTATATCCCACATGACATGGCCGTAATAGTAGTGATAGTCGTGCCAGGTCGCCAAACCGAAGATCGAGGTCGACGCCGGTGAGGCGACATGCGTTGAGCTGAAGAGGTAAAAAAGCGCGGCGTCGGCCAAGGCCTGCCAACGAGGCTCGGCGCCGACGAGCATGATCCGGCCCTTCCACAGATCGCTCCAAATAGCTCGGTTGGCCGCTCTGATGTTTTCGAATCCCCTCTTACGAGCGAGGGCAACCTGCCGGACCGCTTGGAAGTCCGGCTGGAGCTGAGTCACATTCGGAATAAGGCTCGCGATCTGCCGCAGTCGATAAAGTTCTCCGGCCTTGGCTCTAAAAGGGTAAGCGGTCGTCAGAGTGCGATTTTCGAGCGGCGGCCTTTCGGGCTTCGCCTCCGCGCCGACCAACTCCGTGACGTAGGCCATGCCACAGGTCGAGAACGCGCCCGCACTTTCCCACAAGGCTGCACCGTCGCAGCACGGTTTGTCTTCGCCGGGCGTATCGCGGAGATGACGCAGCGCGCGCCCGTCTACGTGGCGAGCGTCTAGCACCGACTTGAGGGCAAGATCGCTGTCCTTGTCGAGCTCGATGGTGATCTCTTGGCAGACTAGGCTCGGTTCGTCGCGGCTGCAGAAGATGAGGACTTCGACCCGCGCCTTCCGGCCGGCGACGTCGAACTCGAAGCGGCTCGTGAGTTCGCCAGTATCGAAGTCGTAGGCTTGATCCACAACAGTCACGGCGTGGGTCGCGTCGGACAGCCAAACGCCTTCCAGCTGGATGTCGCCGGCAACCGGATAGGGCGCGACCGCGATCGCCTCGATCCTTCGCTGCGGATGCTCCCCAGAGTATCCGCTGAGAAACGTCAGCCCCGCGGCCAGCGGCATCTCGCGAACGCGAAGACCCATCACGCCATTGGCGACATAAGCAGGAAGCTCGTTTCGACCGCCTCCGTGAACCGGAGGAGGACTGATGGGGCTTGTCACGTGATTTCCAATCCGGATTGCAGCGGTCCGAGCTTGAGCCCCGTTAGGTGATATCCATCGCGCGAAGGACGACGCCTTCGTCGGCGCGCAGGTGGATCTCGTCGACGTTCGATCGACCAAAATCGTCGAGATTTGTGGAGAGGAGGATTTCCTGCGCGCCCGTCCGGAACATCATGGACTGATCCTGTCCTGTCATGTTGAGCGCAACTATAAGTCGCCGCCTTCCGAGCCGGCGCTCGTAGACTAGGACGTGCTCGGTCGCCGCCAACAGCCTAAAGTCGCCGATTGACAACACGTCGTTGTCGCGGCGGAGACGAATGAGCGCCCGATAAAGCGACAACATCGAACGCGGATCGTCCACTTGGGTTGAGGCGTTCATCACATCAGCGTCCGCGCCAAGAGGAAGCCAAGGTTGGCCCCCTGTAAATCCGCCGTGTGGTTCGGAGCTCCAAGGCATGGGCGTGCGCACCGGATCGCGCCCTAAGTTGAAGCCTGGGACGTTGCGTTCAAGAGGGTCCTGCACCTGGTGCGGAGGAATGGGAGTGTCCACCATCCCGATCTCCTCGCCCTGATAGATGGTCGGCGTCCCTCTCAGAGTCAGTAGAAGCATGGCGGCGACCCGGGCCTGGGCGCGCCCAACCCGGCTTGCGACGCGAGTTCTGTCGTGGTTACCGAGCACCCAATTTGGCCATCCGCCCACCGGCAACGCGGCTTCGTAGGTCTCGATTAGCGACGCGATGGCTCGAGGATTCCATGCGGTTGAGATCAGGTGGAAGTTGAAAGGCAAGTGGAAGCCTGTCAGATCCGCCCCGTAATAGGCCATCAGTTGGTCGATTGGGAGGTAAGCCTCGCCAATCATAACGCGATCGGCATAAGCGTCGGCCACCTGACGCATCGCTCGGATGGAAGCGTGCACGCCGGGTTGATCGATGGTCCTGATTTGCAACCAGCGCTTTTTAGGCTCCATCCCGGAGCGCCAAGCGGGATTGGGAGGGTTGTCCCGATCCTCCAGATCCTCGTGTAGGTGGTGGATCGCATCCACCCGGAACCCGTCGACACCTCGGTTGAACCAGAATCTCAGCACCTCGCACATGGCTCGCTCCAGATCGGGATTGCGCCAATTGAGGTCGGGCTGGTGCTTTAGGTATGCGTGGTAATAGTACTGACCGGTGACGTCGTCGAAGGTCCAGGCCGGACCACCAAACTCGCTTTCCCAGTTATTTGGAGGCGAACCGTCTGGCTTCGCGTCTCGCCAGACGTACCAGTCCCGTCTTGGATGGAGCTTCGAGGAGCGGCTCTCCTGAAACCAGGGATGCTCGTCAGAGGTATGGTTCGGCACGAAATCGAGAATCAGCTTAATGCCTCGCGCGTGCGCAAACTCAAGAAGCGCATCGAAGTCCGCTAGGGAACCGAAAAGCGGATGGATCGCGCAATAGTCGGTGACGTCGTAACCAAAATCCCGCATCGGCGAGGGAAAGATGGGCGAGATCCAGATCGCGTCAATCCCGAGATCGAGCAGGTAGTCAAGTCGCATTGAAATCCCTTTGAGATCGCCGACGCCGTCCCCATTGGAGTCCTGGAACGACCGCGGATAAATCTGGTAGATCAGTCCTCTCTGCCACCAAGCATTCGCTTTCATGGGAACTCCGACGGCGGGTTTGTTGACGCGCAGCGCGACTGGGCGGGTTGTCGGAGGTACGGTGGCCGCAAGCGCAATAGAGATTCGCGGTCTTAAGATTTGACTTCGACCATCGTCGTGGAACATGCGGCTGTCCGTCCAAAGGACCAAAAGGTGCGACTCCGCTGTCTATCGACGAAATGTCATCGCCTCGGTGTTATCGGCCAGCGTCCCGCTATCTTGACAACACTGGCACATAGGGTAGCTCGCTCGGTCGTTATGGTTGACGCTATCGCTGAGTAATCGTTGCGAAAGTTCTCTCCGCCGGCGTCCATGCAGTCTAAGACCTCGGCAACGTTGAATGCTTTGAGCGTAAGCTCCCCGCGCCAAGAGGGCGAAAAGAGGGCGAACCGGGTTTGACGAATCCTTGGGCTGGGCAGTGCCGCGCGTGTAGACCCAACAAGCGCGCACTGTCGTTGTTCCAAACAATCAAATACTTCGTAGCGAGCTGCGCTCAGCAGCGGTTAGCGTCCATCGCAAGGAGCACTGCCGCCATCAACGACGACAACGCTCTTGCAACGCTTCGTTGACCGGATGGGTCAGCGTCAGCAGCGCCTCGCGAGCGCGGACTCATCATATCGTGCCAGCAGGTCAGCTGGGCCGTCATAAATCGCGAAGCAACCCGCATTGCGAAGCCCTGTCTCTGCGAAGCCGCCACATAGGAAACCTATCGCGCTCAAGCCGGCCTTGCCGGCCGCCTCGGCATCGTAGGGCGAGTCACCGATAACAACGACTTCCGACTTGTGGACGGACCCGAGCTTGACCATGGCGGCCTGAAAGATATCCGGATGCGGCTTGGACTTTTCGGCGTCATCCGAGGAGATCTCGACGTCTATCAACCCCTCGATGCCGGCGATCTTCTTGTAGGTTCGCAGTTCCTCGGATTTCGCGGATGATGCGAGAACGATCTTGATCTTGTCGGCGCGTATCCGGTGGAAGAGTTCTGTCACCTTGGGAAACGCCTCGATCTGGTTCAGATAGCGCTCTTTCAAGATATCGCCGCGGTGTTTCTCCAGGTCCGGTCCCTTCGCGTCGATCTCCTCGCGTGTCAGAAAAACAGGCAGCAGCTGATCTCCCCCTTTACCGATCTGATCGCGGATAGCCTTCAACTCGAACTCATGCCCAAAGTCCAAGAAGGCGTCCCGCCATGCCTTCGCATGCAAATCGACGGAGTCGATTAACGTCCCGTCCATATCAAAGATAACGGCCTTGACCATCGCCCACCTCCTTTGCAGGGGTCAATCCTCGGCGCGAAGCAGTGTTCCAACCTGTACCAAAAGATACAGAGAAATACCGGTGGAGCAGCAAGCTTTGGAGGGCAGCCAATCCTTTCCCGTTTCGGCGCATGTGGCGCCCATTATCCACGCACATTGTCGCGAGTCCTGTAAGACCAGCGCCGGGACAATTCGCACAAGATGCATTGTTTGTGCGGGCTCGTTCGCCTAAAGACAAATCCTCCGTCGCGGCCCGCCGGCGCTCGCCGGTCCGAGTTCGCGCGATTACCGCCAAGCCCCCGCACGTTCCGCTCGTGCGATCCTAGACTAGGAAGGGAATCCCGCCCTTTGACATCCCCAACAAGCTGGTCGCTGAATGAAGGGTCATCGGCGCAAGGGCGGGGCCGCCCGCCGGGCCTGAAGTGATCGCGTAGCGCAGGCGCCCGAGGGGCTACGTCGGGAGTTCGAGCGACGAAACAAGGGTAAGCTTCCCGAGGGTTGGAAGTCGGCCGTCTCCAAAGCTCGTGAGGAGTTGTCCGAGGCGGCAAAGAGCTAGCCACTCGCCAGGCCAGCGGCGCTGTCCTCGATCACTTGTTCAACGCCATACCCCAGCTCTTGGGCGGCTCCGCGGATCTCACTCCGTCCAACAACACGAAGGCCAAGAACCACGTTGAGATCAAGCCGGGCCAATACACGGGCTCCTAAGTGCACTATGGCGTGCGAGAGCCTGGCATGGCGGCGGAAGTGCGCTGTAGTACTGACCGGCAGGCGTGAGCTGCATGACGTCGGTTCAACGAAAGCCCTGTGCTCGCTGTAACATGCGCCGCAACCCCGCGGCATTCCTGGGCGCATGAGCATCATGATCGTTGTTGAAATAGACCCAGGCTCTCTTCGCGCCGCTATCCTGGATCCTAGTCCCCCAGTCGGCGAGCTCGTCCTTCGAGTAATCGTGCCGATACCAGCGTTTAGGACCATGCAGGCGGACATAGACTTCGTCAGCCGTTCGAATGAGTTCATGTGGCAACCCTGGCCCACTGCAGGAGCAGAAGATTATGCCCGCCTTTCGAAAAGCACTGTAGACTTCTTCGTTCCACCAGCCTGCATGCCTGAATTCGACGACGTTTCGCCGCGCCAGGTCGAGCTGGCTGACGATGTCATTCAGTCGCGCCTTGGTGTAGCGATAGCTTGGGGGCATCTGAAAAAGGAAGCAGCCCATCCGCTCTCCGAGAACGTCGGCGATCATTCCGAAGTCCTGTATTAAGTCTTTGTGCCCTTGAATTTCTTCACATGGGTAATGAGCTCGCAGACTTTCACGGTGTAAACAAACTTCTTCTTGCCGGGCGCGCGCCGCCAGCACTGAACGTTCGCCACCGTAGGCCATGAGTAGAACGACGCGTTGATTTCAACCGTATCGAAGCGTTTTAGATAGTGCTTGAACCAATCTGGTTGTGGCACCTCGGCATAGAAGGAATCCCGCCATTTCCAGTAACGCCAACCGGAGCATCCGATATATAGCGATGCCTTCAGTTCCGCGGTCGCCTTCAAACTCGTTGATTTCATTTTCAGCCGGGCTGAATGCATGTTCGCAGCTCGGTGGACATTGTTCTCGCGCTGTTTCTGCCGCCGGATCCGTCGTCGCTCGCGGCGCTCTTCCAGCGTAAGCTCAGGTGCCGGGCTTCTTTTGGCGGCGCGAGGCAAAATCCTATTCCTTACTGCTAACCCCTGAACGGCCGCTATAGGTTTACGAGTGTCGACGTCCTGGTGCCGGCCGCACACGGGCAAGCGAAGGCGGCAGTCAGGGCGTTCAATTGCCTGGGCTCAGGAACTCATTGATCAGAGCCAGAAGATGACAGCTGCGGCGATGCAGATTGCGGAGAAGTAGGCGTGGGCGCAACGGTCGTATCGGGTGTGGACGCGTCTCCAGTCCTTGAGCCCGCCGAACATGTTCTCAATTCTGTGGCGCTGTTTGTAGAGGACGGCGTCGTGGGGGATCGGGGCTTTGCGGTTGGACTTTGAGGGGATGCAGGCGCAGGTGTCCCCAGACCTCCCTTCTCCCTAAGCGCCTCGGGCGCGGTTTGGGCGCAACAGTGTGAAGGTGAACTTTCGATGCGGGCCGCCTCGGCTGTCGCGGGGCACAACTCCACGCACACGCAGATTTTCTAATTTCCTCCGCACCGGCGCTTCGAGACGCCTTAGAATTGCGTCGACGGTGACAGGGCCCGCCTCAAGCGCCTTCAGGATTGCCTCGTCAATCGTCATGTCTTCCAGCCACAGCGCCAGGAAGCAGGAAAGATCCCCGCGACGTTCAGCACTCGTCAAGAGACGATTGGGGACGATTTGGCCCCGCTTGCGACACACAGCCTCATGAGGATTGAGAGAAGACAAGCCAGCTGACCAAGTGCGGCGCGAATGAGCAAGCGTTCGATAGCGGTCTGTGCAGTGGCTCACACGCGTTCACGCCATAGTGCAACCACGGGTGGTTGACAGCTGTTCATCTCAGATCGAATGTTGGCGAAACCCTGATCAGGCCTCGTCCCAATGCCCTTGAAGCGCATACTGGACACGAGCGGGAGCTCACGGCGTCAAGTCCGTTTGACCTTGCGCGAGACGGAGGATGAGTTTGGCTGCCCGTTCCTTTTCCTCGATCGCCTTCAGCCCTAGTTCGGCGACCAACCCTTCATAGGCTTCCAAGAGAATCGCAACGGCGTTAGGGCCGAAGGCTGCCAAGGCCATCGTCTTCTTCGGCGAAGGCGCCCATTCCGGCTGCCGCCCGTTTGGTGGAAAGCGCTGATCGTGGCCTCGAAGGCACGCGACATAAGCGCTTTCATCTGCGCGATGAAGCAGCATCGCTTTCATCGGATCTGATCCGCGGCGTCGCTCGCCAGGTAAAGTCGTTTGAGAGCGGGCGTTGCTGGTGATCCCAATGCAACGCCATCGCCCGTCGCACCATGGATTTCGTCAAACTCGCCGCCGTCGCCCTATAGCTCAAGCATTAAATCGTCGCCGCAGCTCGGATCATGGAACGAAATTCTAATGAGGTTATCGGCACCGGACTGCTCGCGTTGCCAGGCCTGGCGGGCAGGGGCATGTCCGTAGCACCTGCCTCTCGCCGCGAGGTGGAGACGCCGATCCTCGCCTCGCGCGGCCGGTGCCGCCGACCGCCGAGGAGCGCGCGGTGATGCTCCAACCCGAGGACGTCGCCGATGTCGCGCTCTTCTGTGCGACGGTGCCGCGCCACGCCTGCCCCACCGAGCTCGTCCTCCTCCCCACCGACGACCGCCTTGTCCGCGCCTAGGCGCGTGCCGTCGAGAAGCTGGTCGACGCGCCTCTGCGACCGAGCTGATGTCGCGAGATTTATCGAGCGCCCTCGACGGCGCGCGTTCAAAACAGCAACAGGGAGGAAACGATGCGACGCTTTCACCCAAGCCCGCGACGTGCTTTATTGGCTACAATCTTGTTCTGCCTCCCGTTCCGCGCCCCGCGCCAGTAGACAACCGGGCGTACGGAAACAGGAGGCAAGGACGCGCACGGGCGCGCGCCCTACGTCGTCGGGCCGCAACGCTCTCCCTACGCGCGGATCCGCACGGCGCACCATCCGATATGTTGCCAGACCACCGGGTGCGCTAGGGCATCCCCTTTTGTGCGGAATGGCGTCGCTCACGCCGCGGCGCAAAAATGGTGCTGCGCGCTTGTCTCGCGCCGTTCTCGCAGGCGTCGGGGATCACGCGCGCAAGGACGCGGGGATTGCGGTCTGGGCTCCCATGCGCCCTATGTGCGGGTGGAAAGCGCGACCCCCCCGCGCGTCCGCGGCGACGCGCGAAGCGCATGCGACAGGACCAACAGGCTGCGCATGTTTTTTAGGGCAATCTGTTGCGATTTCACGCATCCGGCCAACGCATCGGCGATGCGACGCATGGCCTAACCGAAGCGGGTGACCTGGAACTCGCACCGGTGCCGCCGATCGTAAGCGCCTAGCGGCTTGAGCCACCTCGCATGCGCGGCCGGCTCCTTTGCGCCGGCCGCTCGAACCGCATGCTTGTCGACGTTGGGCTTTTCCGAGTCGGGTGGCATAAGGCACACCCTCTCCCTTTGCTCGGCCCTCGATGCTGCCTATCGTCGAAATGCGGAAAAGGATTGACCGGTGGGAGGGTCAAGGAGGGTCAGGAGGGTGGTGGTGGCGCCTGAGGCGGTAGCTCTCGCCGCCCACGGGCGTCAGGCAAAAAACCGCGACGTGACAACCGGGTAGTTGGCGGGACCTTCTGGGTCTGGTCGCGTGCGCGGTTACGGCGTGTTGCCGCCGGAACATTCCGTCCGCCGAGGACGTTTCGGTTGAAGCCGGCGTAAGATCCGGAGAATGGTGTCAGGCGCTCGGGAGGACGTGACCATGATGACGCCGCTAGAGACGCGCCACAGCTTCACCCATGTTTTGGTCGCACTCTCGGCGGGAACCTTGATCGCCGTCGCCGCGACGTCTGAGCGCGCGTGGGCGAGGGACAGTATGGCGCAGGCCGCGCAAGTCGGCGCTACGGGGGACCGGTGCTCCAGCATCCCGCCAGGCTTCGGACACCCGCCGCCCCAGGTGTTCTCCCCGACCTTGCAGGTGCTGCAACGCTCGGTCGAACCGGTGCCGGCCACGGACGGGTTGATCCATCTCGCCTACGCGGCTCTGGTGACGAATACCTTACCGCAGCCGCTTCAGATCGCGAGCGTCGTGCCGGTCGATCCGCTCGCCGGCTTCAACCCCACCGGGCGCAACCTCATCACCGACCTGCAGGGCCGCGACGTCGCTGGCAAGGTTAAGCTTTTCACATCGGCGAACGACAACCTGCCGCCCGACCCGGAGGAGGAGCGGGAGCCCGTGCCCGGCTTCTCGACGAGCCTGCCGGCCGGCAATTCGGGGTTGATGTTCTTTGACGTGACCTACACCGCCCCCGACCGGGTGCCGAAGATGCTCGCCCACGCGATCACCGCCTCGCCCGAAGGAGGCGGGCCAGGCACGCCGGCGCTCACCGACCCGGTGCCGGTGGGCTGCGTGAAGCTGGCCGTACTGCAGCCGCCCCTAGTCGGGCACGGCTGGGTCGCTTTCGTAGGCTGCTGCAGTGTCGTGGCATATCATCGAGAGCGGGTCTCGCCGATCAACGGCCTCTTTCAGCCGGGGCAGCAGTTCGCCATTGACTTCATGCAGGCCGGACCGAACAACGCTTGCTGCAATGGGCCGCCCGAGGCCCTGCGCTCCTGGTGGGGCTATGACACGCCGGTATTGGCGGCGGCTCCGGGCGTTGTCGTAGACGTAGCGGACGGCTTGCCAGACCAGCAGCCCGTGGGCACGATTAAGAGCGGAGCGCCCCTCGCGGACTTAGCCGGGAATTGGGTCATCGAGGACATCGGCGGCGGCCGGTTCGTCACCTACGCTCACCTCAAGCCCGGCTCGATCCCGGCCGGGGTTCGCAAGGGCGCACGCCTGAGCATGGGGGAGCTGATCGCCCACGTCGGCAACTCAGGCAATAGCGCAGCGCCGCACCTGCATTTCCAGGTGCAGGACGGCCCGGTCCACATTGATGCCACGGGGCTACCGTTTGTGTTCGACACTCAGCTGTTCGAGGGCCGAGTGCCCGAGCCCGTCGTGGTCGACGTAACCAAGCCGGACGCCGATTGGTTCAGGGGCGTGCCTCAAACCATCGACCGGACCGGCGCGGGGGTGCGGCGCGGTCAGCTGCCGGAGCGTAACGGGATGTTCGGCTACAACCTGACTCGTAGCGGCAACGGCGGCTAGCGGCGCAGCCGATTGGATCGACCGTCGCGAGCGGAGAAGCTGGCGATCCCCGAGGGCGTGCAATATGGCCGTGTCAATCCATAATCTCAGGTCTGCACTCGAGCCTGATATTCGTGAACTCGTCCGCACCGGTGGAGACTGCGGAAGGCTTAGTTGGAGTGATCGCAACGCGGAACTTTGGGCGCGGAGTGGATAACGCGGTCGCATTGCTTACAGGCCTTAAGCCGTACAAAAACGGAAACACCGGAGATGAGCACCGCATTGACCGACGCCTACTTCGCCCGCGCAGCCACGGAGCTGAACGTCGAAGAGGCTGCCATCCGCGCCGTCGCCGAAGTGGAGGCGGCTGGCGCCGGCTTTCTCCCCGATGGCCGACCGGCCGTGCTGTACGAGGCTCATATCTTCCACAAGCAAAGTAAGGGCACCCACGCCAACGCCAACAACCGCCGCGGAGTCAAACTGTCATCGCCGAAATGGAACCGCTCGCTTTATGGCGCCACCGGCGCGGCGCAGCACAACCGCTATGAGGATGCCCGCAAGCTCGACCCCGACGCAGCGAACAAGGCGTGCTCATGGGGCACGTTTCAAATCCTCGGGCAGAACTACAAGGAGTGCGGCTTCGACACGTCGCAAGCGTTTGTCGACGCCATGTGGAACGGCGGCGCCTCGACGCATCTCGACGCCTTCGTCCACTTCATCAAAACCAAGAAGCTCGACAGCGCCCTGCGGGCGAAAAATTGGGCGGCCTTCGCGCGCCGCTACAACGGGCCGGGCTATGCGCAAAACGCCTACGACAAGAAAATGGCATCGGCTTATGCGAAATGGAAGGCGACAGGCTCATGACGTCTGCTGATCCCGCCCTCCTGACGCAGACGACGCCTCGCAGCGAAAACGATCGAGCCCCAAGCCCCCTCGTGTGGCCATGGATCGTGGGCTTAGCCCTCGTAGCCGCGCCTGCCTGGATCGTCGCCGGCGCGCAGGGCCATTGTCGAAAGCGGTCGCCATTTTTATCTAGGTTCTGGCTGTGGGCTTGGACCGTCCCAAGGACTGAAGCAAAGCGGCAAGTGGTCGCCCGACTTCGGAACTGGCCACCCTAGTCACAGTGTTTTGGCAATCTGACCGACGCGTTCCAGGGCCTAATAGGCAACTCGACCCGAAGTTCGTTTCGAGAGGGATGCGGCCGTCTTTGGTCGCCTCACCTCGAATTCCGCCTGAGCATCAATTCCGCTCGGTCCAGATACTCGCGCGGTTTTTTCTCAACGCCGACCAGGTCGGCTTTAGGCTGTAAGCTCGCCTTCACCCATGCTTGAGTTTCCGAATTGACCAACTGCAGGACGGTCAGGACGGCCAAAGCAGGCTTGTTGGTGTTGTGAGGTAGCATGGGGCGGAAGGGCCGTCAGCGGGCCGCTGAGCACGTGGCGGCTCAGCTGGCCTCATAGCGCGCCATCTGCGCGGCAGTGGGATCAAGGCCACGTGGAAGGCCCTCCACCAAGGCCACCGAGCTGGGAAGCCGCGACGCGAGCCGTTCGAGGTGACAAGGATTTAGGACCTGCGCTGACCGCCAGCAGACCCTCGGGCCATTCGGCAATGCATAATTTAAAAGGGCCGAATAGCCTCGGCCTCCAAGGAGTGTGCGAATGTCCTCGATCCTAATAAACGCTGAAGACCGGCTGGTCGTCGATCGTTTGTATTCGGCGTGGCCAAGACTGCTTCAGCCTACCGGGCCGCTCCTTTACCAAATGCCAACGATCGTGACGGTGCCTGACGGCCGTTTGTTATATCCGGATATGCCGACCACGTTTCTCGCAATTCTGACGCAAAACGCTATTTTGTATGAGCAGTCTGGACGCTCGGCTTAACCTGCGAAGTTCCGGCTGGGCCGTGCCCGTTGCCTCAGAAACCTACTGGAAGGCGAAGCCTAACGCGCGCCGCGCATTGCAGCGTCAATCGCCAGTCCATCACGCGTTGTTACTGAATTTGCCGCAACCTGATCAGCTGACGGTGATCGAACAAAGGTCTCGCGACTGAAGCCGGGCGGGCTCATTGCGCTTCAGGAATACGACGCCGTCTCGCTAGTCTGCTTTCCAGAGCACCCCTCTTGGACAATCCTCCTGGATGCATACGCAAACGCTTTCCGCTCTCATGGCGGAAATCGCGCCACCGGGCGCACGCTCCATTCGCTCCTCCGGTCAGTGGGCGTCGGTTCCATCGAGATGAAGGCGCATGCGAGGCACCTTGAGGTGGGAGATAGCCAGCGAACAGTTCTTCTGACATTGGTCGAGTTGGTGCAAGACAGGATAATAGGGCTCGGTCGGTTCAGCGAAAGCGAGTTCAAGGAGCACCAGAAAAGACTGTTTCTGCATCTTGTGGACCCTGACACGCTCGTCATTGATCGACTTCTTGTCCAGGCATGGGGTCGAAAACCTCTTTGAGTTGCGGCCGGTATATGAATGCAAATTTCGATTGAAGGAGGCCCCTTATGCGTAGGCGCTTTTCTGTGGCCGCTGGCGCACTCCTTTGGTCAATTGCCGCACATGCCGACTTTACCAAAGTCGTCATCGGCGACATCGACGACATGTCTGGCCCATACGCCGACACTAACGGTCCCGGAGCGGTTGAAGCCATCAAGATGGCCATCGCCGACTTCGGCGGTTCGGCCCTCGGCCAGAGAATAGAATTGCTGACAGCCGATCATCAGAATAAACCCGATATCGGTGCCCAAAAGTTTCGCGAATGGGCCGATCGCGACGGGCTGACCATGGTGATGTTGGGCGCCAATACCGGCGTCAGTCTCGCCATGACGTCGATCGCCAAGGAAAAGAAAATTCCGTTCTTCGCCATCGGCGCAACGGGCGCCTCCCTGACAGGCAAGGATTGCACCCCCTACACGGTCCACTACGTCCATGACACAACGGCGCTCGGCATCGGCACGGCGACGGCGATCCTCGGCGAGAGCGGCAAGACCTGGTTTTTCCTTACCTCCGACTACGCCTTCGGCACACAGTTGCAAGACGCAGCCGCGCGCGTCGTCACCGCCAACAGAGGGAAGGTAATAGGCGCGGTGCGCGTACCGCTCGCCGCGTCGGATTTCGCATCCTATCTCCTGCAGGCGCAGAGCTCCGGGGCGCAGGTCCTCGCGCTTGCGAACGCCGGCAGCGACTTCACCAACTCGTTGAGGGCGGCTGAAGAGTTCGGCCTCTTGAAGACGATGAGGCCGGCCGCGTTGTTGGCGTTCATCAGCGACATCCATGCCCTCGGTCTCGAAACCGCGCAGGGGCTCTATCTGACAGCGGCTTGGTATTGGGATCTCAACGATAAGTCCCGCGCTTTCGCCGAGCGTTTCTTCGATAGCAGGGGGGCGGAGCCGACCATGACCCAAGCGGGTTACTACTCAGCGACGTTGACCTACCTCAACGCGGTCAAGGCCGCCGGCACGATCGACGCAGACAAGGTGATGAACGAACTGCACAAGACCAAGATCGATGACATGTTCACCGACAACGGCGTCATCCGCGCCGACGGACTGATGCAACATGATATGTACGTCATGCAGGTCAAGAAGCCCTCCGAGTCCAAATACGCTTGGGACTACTATCGCGTCGTGAAGCAAATCCCAGGCGAGCAAGCGTTCGGGAGGCTTGCCGACTTGCCATGCCCGCTGCTCAAGAAGTGACGCTGAGATAGTTTCAACGACGGGATCGCCTCGGCGCAGTATCGATTTCACCCGTTCGCTGACCTCGGCGAATGTCTGCTATTTGCGCATTCCAGCCGAAGATAGGGTTCGACGAATTGCGGAATTTCTCGCTGTCAGATGTTCCCAAGAGCCTCGGCTCGAGCCATCTATAATCTGATTCGCCATAAAGGCAGGTGGCTCTCGTGCTACCGGCGACGCTGTCAAATTGGAACGTTTCGAAGCATGATTGGATCGTGGACGATTGGCGCACAGCTATCGACGTTTCACTCATCGCTAGCAGCCCTTGATGAACAACGGATGTTAGACAGCGTGCGCCGCGTGCTGGAAGCACTCGACCTCGATCTGCTGATTATTGGCTTTCGCGAGGCGCCTGAGGTGTTCCGCAGGTTCTGCGCTCCGCGCCGTCCAGTGGACAATGTATATCTCTGGTTTAGCGCGCTCTCCGACATTAACGAAATGACGGAAGATGACCTTGTCGTAAACTGGCGAGGCGCGCGCAGCCGCGGCTGGGGAGGCTGGGCGGAGAAGGGCGGCGTTGTCGAGGAGACGTTCCGCTTCGCCTGCCCCAACAATCCGGCTGTGCGCGAGAAAACAACCCTGCGCTTACGCGAACTTCTCATACGCTACGACTTCAAGGGCGTCTTCCTCGATAAGATCCGCTTCCCTTCACCTGCGAACGGCGCGGATGAAATGCTGTCGTGCTTCTGCGATCACTGTCGGCGGGCAGCCAACGCCCAAGGCCTCGACCTGGATGCGGTTGTCAGGATTTTCGGTGACGGCGACCTAATTTTCGGTGACGGCGACCTGGCTGCAAACGGGTTGTCGTTGCGCGGAAGTAGCCCGGGCAACTGGCTCGGCTCAATCGCGGCCGCAAACCCTCTGCTCGCGCGCTTTCTCGCCTTTCGGGCCGTCAGCGTTGCCCGTCTTGTCGGCGACCTTGCCAACGAATGCCGGCGCCTCGGGCGTTCTGTTTCCCTAGACCTCTTCTCGCCCAGCCTCGCGCAGCTGGTGGGCCAGGACTACCAGCGTCTGAAGGGATGCTGCGACTGGGTGAAGCCCATGACCTATCGCCTCGCGCGAGGGCCTGCCGGCCTCCGACTCGAAGTCCCGGCGCTGATCGAGGGCGTTGCGCAGCGTTTTGGCTTGGACGAGGCGCAGATCGTTGAATGGGCCGCCCGTCACGCCAGTTTCGATCAGAACATGCTCAGGCAAACGAGGGAAGAAGCCGTTCCGTTCACCTTCATGCAGGCGGAGATTGAAGCGGCGGTCCGCGCGATGACGCCCGTTCCAGTGCATTTCGGGCTCGAACTCGTCAGCCAGCCCGGCGTCATCGACGTCACAGCGGCCGATGTAGTCGGCATGGTCGAGGCCGGCCGCGCGGCGAACGCGGACGGCCTCATCATCTCGTGGGACCTTCTACACGCGCCCATGGAGGGGATCCGCGCACTCGCGGAAAGCGCGTAGTTCTAGCAGCCCCAGGCCGCCGGCGTCTTCTCGGCGTTCTCCTTGGTGATAAGCGGCAGGGGCAGAAAATACGGCTTCGGGATATCGGAGTCCTTTCCGTTGAAATGCAGCCAAGCCATCTTCATGGCGCTGTAAGCCTGAGGATATGGGTCCTGATCGACCGTGCCAAAGATTTTACCTTCGGAAATGAGCTGTCGCACGTCCTCTGGATAATCG
Organism: uncultured Alphaproteobacteria bacterium; assembly: GCA_963836695.1. Taxonomy (GTDB): domain Bacteria; phylum Pseudomonadota; class Alphaproteobacteria; order Rhizobiales; family Beijerinckiaceae; genus Roseiarcus. The sequence continues at coordinate 263,461 of CAWIKX010000009.1, read as the reverse complement.
CCTACGATAAATTTGATTTCGTCGCGGCCGTTGCGCTGTGCGAAGTCCACCGCAGCGCTGGCCTCAGGCCCTTGCATGACGATGGCGTCGAGTTGGCCTTTCGGAAACCTGGTCAGAAGATCCTGCACCACCGCGAGCGCTTTAGCTGCGTCAAAATCGTCAGTGGAGCGGACCACCTCCTCGTATTGCGGGTGCTGCGCGCGGAACTCATCCCACCCCTTGGCGCGTAGGATCTGAGGCGACGTACCGGCGAAACCCATGACGTAGGCCACCTTGGCTTTCTTCCCGCCGAAAGCTTGGTCAACCAGCTTCCCTTGGAGGCGGCCAAACTCGACATCGTCGGCGCCCGCATAGGTCAAAACGTTCACGTCTCCGCTTCCGAAGCCCGCCTTGTTGTTCACTTCAATAATCGGAATGCTGGCATCGTTGACCAACTTGATGCCCGGAATAATCCCCTGCCCAGACGGCGTTAAGAGAATGAGATCTTTCTTCTGAGCAATGAAGTTCTGCAGATTGGCGAGTTCGGTCGCGACGTCCCCGCTGTTCCCATCAACAAGATCGTAAGTGAATCCGAATTGCTTAGCGCCGTCCTCAAGTCCGGTCTTGAAGTTCGCGTAGAACGGCACTTTGAGATAGGCGACGCTGACGCCGATTTTCTTGTTCGCCGGCGCCACGGCGGACGTTTCGGTCATGTGCTGAACCGGCAGGCAGCTTAGCTTCTCCGCCGCCATGGCGAAGGGCGCCGAGGTCGAAACGAGACCAGAGGCAAAGAGGCCGAAGAGGACTGTCCTCCTCAAGGCTGAAAACGGCGTGGAAATCTTAAGCGTATGGTGCGCCATCGTGTTTCCTTCCGAAGGATTTTCCTTATCGTGGGTGAGATAAGCCAGCGACCTATCGTGAGCGCCTCGACCGCCTGGCGCTGCGCTATGTAAGCACATTTCGGCACTTGGCAAAACGACCAGGCGAGACTCCCGGCGCTCACACCGACGAGAAGCGGCCCCGCTTTGAAAAGCCGTCGAACGCGACGGCGGCGATGAGGATGAGCCCAGTTGCGACCGGTTGCCAGAAAGGGGAGACGCCGAACAGATTGAGGCCGTTTGCGACGACGCCCAGCAGAAAAACACCGACAATCGTCCCTGCCATGCGTCCGCGGCCACCGCCGAGCGGAGCTCCGCCAACGATGACCGCAGCGATCGCCGTCAGTTCATAGCCGAGAGCGGCTTGTGGCGTGGCGCTTGCCGTCTGACCGATGAGGATGATGCCGGACACCGCGGCGCAAGCCGATGCGAGCACGTAGACCGCGAAGCGCACCCGCGCGACTTTTAGCCCCATTCGAGCCGACGCCACAGTACTGCCGCCGACCGCATAGACGTAATGACCGAAGCGCGTCCGATGCAGCACAAATCCCAGCAACAGCGCGACGATCAAGAAAATGAGCGCGGGGTTTGGAACGCCAAAAGACCGTCCCAGGCCAACCGCCGTGAACGCATAAGGAACGCCGAAACGCGGCGAGGCGTTGGTTGCGACATAGATAAGCCCGCGCACGACAGTCATTGTCCCCAGAGTCGCGACAAAGGGATTGACCCCGAGCCAGGAGATGAGCCAGCCGTTCATGGCGCCGACGATGAGACAGGCAGCCAAAGCGCCAAGGATTCCGATCGGAATGCCGATTATCCCGAAGTCAATCATCAAGGTTGCGCCCACCACGCTCGCGAGCGCGGTCACCGAGCCCACCGACAGATCGAAGCCGCCAAGAATAATCGCAAAAGTCATACCGCAAGCGATAATTCCAATGATCGAATTCTGCTGCAAGACGTTGATGAGGTTCTGATAAGTGCCGAAGGTCGAGGTCGTCCCGACCATAAAGGCGACGAGCAGGACGAAGGCGATGAGGACGCCGTTGCGTCCGGCAAATGCAGTCGCTTTGCTCCATCGGCCTTTCGTAGGCGCCATCAGCCAGCCCCAGCGATTGTCGGCGCGCTGGTGATCATGTGCACAATTTCCTCGGGCCGCGTCCTCGCCGTCTCACGGTAGCCGATGGCGCGGCCTCTTCTCAGCACCCAAACGCCGCTCGTGACGCGGAAGATCTGATCGAGGTTGTGGCTGATGATCAATACGCTCATGCCCTGCCGCTTGAGCTGGAAGATTACATCTTCAACCGCCTTTGTTTCCGCGACCCCAAGCGCCGCGGTTGGCTCGTCCATGAGAATGAGCTTCGATCCCCAAGCTCCGGCCCGGGCGATCGCCACCACTTGCCGCTGACCGCCCGAGAGCAGTTCCACCGACTCGTCGATCGGGGGCACGTTTCGGATGAAGCGCTTGAGCATCTTGTCGGTGTTGGCGACCATCGCGCGCTTGTCGAGGACGTGCATCATTTTGGGGCCGCGGGTCAGTTCCCGACCGAGATAGACGTTCGCCCAGACGGCGAGATTGGGGGCTAATGCAAGATCCTGATAGACGGTTTCGACACCGTGCGCGCGGGCCTCTGCGGGCGAAGCAAACGTCGCCGGCTTGCCCTCAAATTCGATCATGCCGGAGTCGGGCGCGAGCACCCCGCTGATAATCTTCACGAGCGTCGACTTGCCAGCGCCGTTGTCGCCGACGAGTCCAATAATCTCGCCCTTCGGAATCGCGAACGACACGTTCTCGAGCGCGACGACCGCGCCGAAATTCTTGTTGATCCCTTGCGCTCGCAAGATTGAATCAGGCGCGAAGCCGGCGTCAGTCATCGGCGAGCTTGCGTCATTGCACGCAGAGCTGCTCCCCTGCCATCGTTTAACGCTCGTCCCGGAAACACGATTAGCCCGGCGACGTTGTTTTGCCTCCCGACGTGGTCCAAACAGTCGCTGAAATCCTCAGCTGACATTGGCGGTCCCCAATCGGCGGCATCGTTCGGATCTCGATTTGAATCGGCCTGAACAACTGGCAACGTCTTCATCCCAGCAATTTCAGAGACCTCTCTGATAGCAGGTGCAACCCAAGCCGGCGGCTGCAGAAGGATATTGTGGTACAGCATAGGGGCAATCCAATCAGCAAGCGGCGCAAGATCGCGGACTCGCTGGCCGGTTAGCGGCTCCGTAAGCCCATTTACGTTCGGCACAAGGTAAAGGCCAAGCTTTGCATCAGGCCTAGCATCCTTGAGAACGCTTCGCGCCTTCGCAACGAAGTCGGTGATGACTTGGCATTTGAAGTCGATCCAGTCCCGCAACCGGTTCTCGCGTATCCAGGCGGCTTTGGCGGGAATGGAATTGAGACCGCCTGGCAGAGCTCCAAACGCCGCCTCGAATTTGGCGAGCGTCGTTGGGTCGAAGCTCGAGTCCATCGGCTTGGCCTGCCCGGGCCTCAATTCGATTTCCCAATGTAGCGGCCAGCGCACAAAGTCGAGAAAGAGACCGTCCACCGGATACGTTCGTGCGATCGAGCCGATCGTTGCAAGAACCTCATCCTGGCGTCTGCTGTCGATCGGCGTCATGCCTACGTACCATTCCATCTGGGCTCGGCGCTCGCCGTTCTCCAAGATTGGCCAGAGCTCTGGACGCTCTTTGATGAAGCGGAAATTCGCCGAATGGTCGGAAAAACAAGCGACCCCGGCGTAGAAGCGAAGTCCGCTGTCGTGGGTCGCCTCGATATCGTAGAACTTATATCGGTCGCTCTCCGTTATGATCGAGTTGACGCCCACATCCCTTAGAGCTCGCAAGTTCGAAGGCACGCGCGATGAGTTCTCCCAGAACTCGGGGAGGACGAACGCGCCGACAACCCGACTTGAAGCCGAGGGATCAATCATGGAATGTTCCGGCTAGCGGTGCTCTTGCGCCTAGGAAATTATTTGCTACCCGACTACCTTGCAAAGAAACGCGAAAATCCAGCGGAGGCTTCCTAGTGCAAACGTGCCTCCAGCGGGGTAGGAAGGATAGACACGCAAGGGATAGCGGAGATCTGGATCCGAGCATCATAGCCTCTGAAAAACGGCGCACCTTACGGAGTCTGGACGGACCCCGATCTACTGAGTGCTCCAATCCCAAGTAATCTCACGAAAGAATTCAACGCGTAGGCGACGGCCTGAATCGACGAATTGTGTTGAAAAACTCTGCTTGATCGCGGCGCCAGTCGCTGATTCTCTTCTCTTTGGAGCAGGAGATTCGGCCGATGATGGGCGAGCGTCGCGTGATGCAGGAGGCGCTGTTCTACGGCTTCAGCCTCGAGCGGCACGTCCCCGATGGTCATCTGCTGCGCAAGATCGACCGGTTCGTCGACTTGTCCGAGGTTCGAGCGCATCTGGGCCCCTACTATAGCGAGGTCGGGCGTCCCTCGATTGATCCCGAGCTGATGATCCGGATGCTGATCGTCGGCTACGGCTTCGGCATTCGCTCTGAGCGGCGGCTGTGCGAGGAGGTCCATCTCAATCTGGCCTATCGCTGGTTCTGTCGATTAGGGCTCGATGGCGACGTCCCGGATCATTCGACGTTTTCCAAGAACCGCCACGGCCGCTTTCGCGAGAGCGATCTTCTGCGCAAGCTCTTCGAGACCGTGGTGGCGCGCTGCATGAAAGAAGGGGTCGTCGGGGGTGAGGCTTTCGCAGTCGACGCCAGCATTATCGTGGCGGACGCGCATCGACGGCGGGGTGTCGCCAAGGTCGAAGATTTAGTTCCGAGTTCGAGCCGCGCAGTCGCAGAATATCTGTCGGTCCTTGATGATGCGGCCTTTAGCGGGGCGACGCCCGTCGAGCCAAAGGTGATCTCCCCAACCGATCCGGCCGCCCGCTACACCGCTTCGGCCAACTCTGTCGCCGGTTATGCCTATTCCGACAACTACCTCATCGACCTTAAGCATGCAGTGATCATGGACGTCGAGGCGACGACGACCGTTCGCCAGGCCGAAGTCGGCGCGGCCAAGACGATGCTCGACCGCACGGCGGAACAGTTCGAAGTCGCTCCGTCGCGCCTGGTCGCCGATGCGGGTTACGGCTCGGCCGAGATGATTGGGTGGCTGGTGGACGAGCGCGGGATCGAGCCGCATGTGAAACTGATGGATAAGTCCGAGCGCACGGACGGAACCTTCTCCCGCAGCGACTTCGCCTTCGATCCAGAGGGCAACCTCTATGTCTGTCCCGCCGGCAAAGAGCTAAAGAAATATCATCGCTCATTCCCCAAGCCACGCGACGGAGTGACCAAAGACGGCACGATGATCTACTTCGCGCGCAAGCACGACTGCGACGCCTGCGCGCTTAAACCTAGGTGCTGCTCAAACGTTCCTGCACGCAAGATCGCGCGCTCCATTCATGAAGCCGCTCGCGACAAGGCCCGTGCGATCGCAAAGACTGAGGCCTACGCCGTCTCATGTCGCGAACGAAAGAAGGTCGAGATGCTCTTCGCTCATCTGAAGCGCATCCTCAGGCTGGGTCGATTGCGCCTCCGAGGTCCAAACGGAGCCAAAGACGAGTTCCTCTTAGCCGCCACCGCCCAAAATCTGCGAAAACTGGCGAAGCTTATCCCCCTCCCTGCGCCGATCCTCGCCACATAAGGCGAAGAGGCAGGAATCTGCCGCGCTGACGGCGCTACAAATCCAAAGTGCGGCTGCCACAACAGGGGGTTCTTCAACAAAATCGACGTTGGCCGGACGTAGCTTGCGCTGCGGAAATCTCGACTGTCCGGACGATCGGTGGCGCTAACTCTTGATCTCTGCGCGTCTCTTTCTTACGCCGCTGTAAGCACGACAAACACATACGGCGCTCTCTTGTTAGGGAGCTATTGGGCCAGTAAGCTTTAAGCCGCTCTTTTGCCTATCCTGAAATGAAAGCCTGCGATGTGCGCGGACTATGTCCTGGACAGCGCCGACGAGTGCGGACGTCTGGAACGCCAAGCCGTTCTTGACGGTCTAGATCGCTATTTGCCTCATCTTCCTAAGCGGTCCCGCGCGCGCGTTCTCGACGCCGGGAGCGGATCGGGCGCGATGGCTCGCCTTATGGCCTCAACCCACCCAGGGTGGGACGTTGTGGGGGTCGATTTCAACCCAGCGTATGTCGCCTACGCACGTGATCGCGGTCGCTTCACCAACTTGTCCTTTGAAGAGGGCGATTTGCGCGCGCTAAATTTCGCCGACGCGAGTTTTGACGTTGTCTGGTCCCGGTTCGTCCTTTATTTTCTACCGTGTCCAGAGGACGCGATTAGAGAATTTCGTCGGGTTCTGCGCCCCGGCGGCGAGGTGGTTGTTGCTCTCCACAACTTTCCGAACATGATCGATCATCCGGAAGACGCTGAGTTGCGAAATCGCCGAACACGGGCCTTTTCAGCGATCCTTGACGGCGATCTGCCGCAAAAATTACCGTCAATGTTGTCGCAGTGCGGCTTTCGCGACGTTTCCGTCGAAATAGAGTTGGATCGGATCTATTCCGCACTTGGCCCTATAAGCGCGGAAGGGCGTCGCAACTATGCTGAAGTTCTCCAGGCCGGAATGGAACGCATATCCCAAAGCCTGGGCAGCCAAGCTGAGGCCGAAAGATTAATCACGGATTTGTTCGGATATCTTGATCGCCCTGATACTTATACTTATAGCTTGCTGTGGATGATTAAAGGCCGTTCGCCAAGCGCGGTCAGCTGATACACCCGGTTTTTTTTGCACGAAAGCTGCCTCCAATCCGCGTCAGTTGCAACGATCTCTCAAAGCCCCCCGATCGATTGCAAATCAGCATGTATAGAGTGTGGAAAGCATATTGAGATCCTTCGGTTCGCCTCGTTTGGGTATACTCATAGTGCACGTTCACCACCCAGCCTGCAAAGCGTTCCCTTTGGGTTGACAAGCGAGATAGTGAACGATATCTGGCGAAGGTCTAAGATCGGCCAGGGCGAAGGCGTGCGGTTCAATTCGAGGCCAGAAACCGTCCAGCAAACTGGGTCTCATTCCGCACCGTCGGAGGATCGCCTTGCGCGAGCCCCTGGCATTTCATTTCGGTATTCGCCTGGATCATTGTTATCATTCTCCGGCCACCAGCGCTCTGAAAGCTCTGCGGCGAGAATCTCAACTCCATCCCAAATGATATCGATCTCCAGCGCCTACTGCGCCTGGCGCCAAGCCTCCTCCTGAATGTCAAAATAGGGGTCAAGATGGATCCAGGAGGTTCCCGTGTGATCACCTGCGCTTCCGCCGAGCAAACGCTGTGGTTGGTTATTCAGGATGTTGAACTTGCGTTCGGCGGCGGGGCCAGCCGCGATTCCGACCGCGGATCCGACCACGCGATCGTCAAGAATACGGCGCCGGATGCGGCTGTATATCTTGAGATCAACATACCTGCGACTTGCGCAGAGTCCACCTACGCTGATGAGCTTACCGGAATCAGTAAGAGTGATGACCTCGCTGAGTTCGATCCGCGTTAACCCATCGCCCAGTGCGTAGCCGAGGACAGCATGGCCGGCCTCATGGTAGCAAACGCGTTCCACATCGAAGAAGAAGTCGGACATGTTCTCAGATCGCTCCGGATCGTTGGCGAACATGCCAGTTGCGTAGTCGCACCTGTATCCAGGCGTTGCGTGGGACGTCAGGGTCTTGCCAGCGCCTTCGGCTGTCCCGCGATCGATTGGTTTAATGCTAATTTTTTTCTCCTGTCTTCCGGGTCCGCGTCCGGTCTCTGGTTCGGTCGGCCTGTTGGCGTGGTTCCCCCTAAAGGGGGGAACCGAACGAACGCCGAACAAGATTAGGCTTTTGTTCGGAACTTGTTCGGAACATTTGTTTGCCGAAAGACCTGTGTTTCCGGGCGTCTCCGGGCGTTTTGTTCGGCTCGTTCGGCTTCGTTCTGTTCGGGTGGTTGTCATCCGAACAAGTCATATTCTGTTCGGAGCGGATCCGAACAAATTCCGAGGCTGATGTAGCCGTCTTAACCGCGCGTTTGGCCTTCGAAGTCAGGCACCAGACACCCGCGACTTGTTCAACGAGGCGTTCCGACTTGAGCTTCAGCAGCCGACCGTTCACGCTACTCCTGGCGCGCACACCAATTGCCTTGGCCCAGTCATTCTGGGTTCCGTTCGGCTTCTCGGTCATGGCGATAAGGAGCTTCATGTCCTTGTCGAAGTCGATGTTCTCAACCTCGGCGGCGACCTCCAGCGTCGACGGCATCAAGACGGGTGTCGCAACCTCGCGCCCCTGGATATCAAGGATGTCTGGACAGGGCTGGGATTCGATGCGGAACGTCATCGGCTCAAAGTCGGGCCCGCAAATCTTGCCTTGCCAGTGCAAGGTGATCCGTTTGTCATTCCTTACAAGCGTCAGATTGCCGTCGACTTCGTTGAGGATCGCGCCGGCGCCGTAGGGGATCAGGTTGCTGTTCGTGGCGTTTTTGACCGGGTGCGCACTCACCAAGACGGTCGGGCGCCCAGGAAGCTGAGTCATGGGTCGATAGCGCCGCATAAAATTGCCGGCCTCAACGGGGTTGTTGACATCCTTGCCGTCAAAATGCGCGGCGAACGTGTCAATCATCACGAGGCGGAATTCCGGCTCGCGCCGCATATCGACGAAGACGTCCTCGGGCGATCGGCCGCGATCTTCGATCACCAGACGGTCGCCGATCTCGCCGGGGTCGATATTGAGCAGATAGCACGCGGCCATAAATCGCATTCGAACATCGTCGGGATTTTCGAGCGCGATGTATAAGACCCGGCCTTTCTCGACATTACGGCCCAGCAGCTTCGGACCGTCACCTGTCACGACAGCAAGCGATAAGATGACATTGAACGCCGTTTTGCCGGCGCCGGTTACTGCCGTGAGCGCGTAGACCGAACCGGACCGCAATAGGCCGTCGAGGGCGTAGGCGAGGGGCTCGTATTTTGACAGGAAGGTGGCCAGCGTTTGGAACGTCCTGTGCTCGCGCGCCATTCCCTTTTTGAACTCGGCCTGGGACCCGAGCGCGGGAATCTCGAGTGGCGCGGTCTGAGGGCGAACCGGGGTCGCGTCGTCCCCGTAGGCAAAGGGGCGGCTCATGCCGCGCCCGCCTTGTCGCCTGCGCCCAGCGCCTTGACGGTTTCAAAGGCTCCAAGCGTCAGAACTCTGATTTGCCGGCAGTGAGTCTCGATGGTCGCGTGCTCTCGGCGGTAAGATGCCTCGCGGATCGAGATCCACAAGGAAATTGCTCGATCCGAGAATTCGAAGAGGGCGTCGTAACGGTCCTCGTCGAACAGGTCGGCGAGAGCGACATGTTGGGGGGAGTGATCAGACATTGCGTGGCCCCCCCGCATGATGCCAGCGAAGCCGACTAGGGCAGCCTCGGCGCGGTCGATGTCGCACTTGCGGGCAAATAATTCGGCCCGGGCCGGGCAGCGGGGGATTGCTCTGCTGCGAGCCAGGTCCTTGTTCTCGGCACCAGGCGGAATCTCTGCCAGCCGCTTCCATGTTGGCGGGGTCAGAAATACGATTGGCAGGCCGAGTGCGCCGGCGCAGCCCTCAATGACACCGCGGGCGCGGCCGAACGCGAACGCGCCGAGAAACTCGCAAAGCGCTATCCGGGCCTGGGTGTGCGCGGGGATGCCTGCGAGCAAGGGCACGTCCGGGGCTGGCCTGCCCTTCGCTTCGGGCGTCGACGGCATGTCTAGCACTTCGAGGAGTTCGCCGCCTACGCCGAGCACAGCGACGGCGCCGGGGGTACCGGGGTCGATTCTGACGACGCGGCTGCTCATGTGCACCTCCCGCGAACAACTTCGACCGCTTCGTTTAGAATACTCATTGTGTGCGCTCCATTGGGGAGCGCGCGCAAACGTTTGACGAAAGACGCAAAAAATCCTGAGTTTCCAATTGCTCGTTGGAGCTTTGAAGGCTCTTTCGGGAACTCCCCCGCAGCGCCGCGCGCGGAGTTTTCATTTTCTGCTGTAGCCAGCGGTTGATGTATGGCGGTTGCTAAAGGCCCAGGCCTCGAGATCTTCTCGCGCATAAAAGACGGATCGGCCGATTTTTATAAATTGTGGGCCACCAGAGTAGACCCGCAGCTTGCAGAGTTGGCTTTCGGACAGCCGAACGATCTTCGCCGCCTCTCCCGTTTTGAGAAGGCTTGGGAACGTCTGTGTTGCGTTATCCATAGAGAGCCGTCCTTTAGGAACAAACCGCTATCAGCGGCGACGGCTCGGCAATCTAGGCACATTTCAAGGAAAGTAACTAACGGGCAATGGGCCCTACTTTTTGCGTCTCTTCGCGCGGCCTCTCATCGCGTTCGCCTCTTCAATCACGGCGTAAATCGCTTTCTGGGGAAAATTCAGCGCCTCAAGAATGCGAGAGGCAAAAACGTAGAACCTGCCGCCATCAGCATGTCGGTCATTGACACCATCTACAGGGTCCAGAACCCGTGATAGTGTTGGATCGAGACCGGTCAGGTTTTTGTACTGCCTGGCGAGGACCCATCCGACCGCGTGCTCGTCGAAATGTCTCGGCCGGCCGGCGGGCGTGCCATGTGCCCCTATGAAGGACGCCGACGACGCAACCCTCTCCACGATTTGCAGAGCTTCGCTAGAGACTGGATCTCCGCGCTCAAGAGCGGCGGGGAGCTCTGTGCGGAACCACCCGATATTAAATGAGGCTGGCGTACCCGCGATTGTCGGCCACCGCGCGTTGGCCAACGCTTAAATCGTGTCGGATGAAAGCCCTCGGATCAGAAGTGCCAATTGCTCACGCTTTCGCGCCGTTGCGCCTCCGCGATCATTTGTCATCACTAAGCGACTGGTGCGGGTCCGCAAATCGACAAGTTGTTTGTCGACCGTCGCCGTATTCGCCGGCCGAAAGTGCGGTGACGCACCGGCTGCGGTCATCTCCGCTAGCCCAGCGACGAGACTTGGAACGATCAACTCCTTCTCCGGCAAATCGGAAGCGATCGAAGCACCGCTTCGATCTTGGCTTCCCGACCGGCAATGAGAGCGACATCGCCTGGCTGCCCACAGCGCGTGATTTTGAATTCGCTCCCAGCGCGCGGCGAGGCCGTATGACTGTCGTCATCACGGTTCAGTGCCTCTCGCGCCTCTCTGTATCGGGCGTGCAGCCTCCCAAGGAATTCGTCCCCTCGATCAACGTTCGGCGCGCGGATTCCGAGCGGTCGCCATCCGCTTTCTAACGGCGAGGGAACTTTCTTCTCGGCGATCAATTGCTCCCCCGCTTTCGCATCGGTGTGGTCTCGACTCCGGTGCGGCCCTCCAATGCCGCGGCGATGGTCGCGCCAATGGTGTTCGTCGCGCGCCGTACTGGATCCGCGTCCAAATGCGCGTACTTCTGCGTCGTCTCGACCGATCGGTGACCGAGAAGCTTCCCGATGACAGGCAGCCCAAGGGACGCCCCAGCGCCAACAGAAGCGAAGCTGTGGCGCAGATCATGGAGGCGGATGCCCTCAAGGCCGGCACGGCGTGTTACGACCGTCCATGGCCGTTTCAGATCCGAGCGGGGCTGCGTGGGGCAATCGCCACTGATGACATAGTCGCCGACGCGGGACAGCGCGGCGATGATGCTTAGGGCAGGGGCGTTCAAGACTACGGATTTCTTCCCGGTTTTTGAATCCGAGAGATTTAGCATTCCCCGCTCGAAGTCGACCTCGGTCCACCGAAGGTTCAGGATCTCACGCAGACGGCATCCTGTGAACAAGAGGAGTCGGATCGCTGCGGCGGCGAAGGGCGAAATGACAGTCAGCCGGCCGGTCTTCTGCAGGTGCTTGGAGACCGGCTTCGTCCCGTCGATATCCCAAGGGACGCCGGTCGTCTCGGCCTCGCGGATCGCCGCGCCCAGATGTTCAAGCTCGTCAGTTGTCAGGTACCGCTCGCGCGCGGTTTCAGAGAACCTTTCTATCCCCTTCGCAGGATTGACATGGCCGGCCGGGAGAAGGTTGCGCTTTTCGCCGAATGCGAACATCCCGGACAGCGTCGCCAGGACGCGGTTCGCTGTCACCGGTTGCTTTTTGCCGAGCTTGACGTGGAGCTTGGCGATCACCGCCCGGGTGACCGATGCCCCCTTGAGCCTCCCGATCTCGGGAACTACAAACCGGTTTAAATAATGGCCATAGAGCTGGGCGGTCCCGGGCTTGCGTTTCGGGCCCACCTCGTCTTGGAGGTAGCGCGCGGCGAGATCTGAGACCGTGATCGCGGCGCGCAATTCGGCCAGGTCTGCGGCGGGATCTTTTCCATTGGCGACCTGGCCCAAAAGCTCCTTCGCCTTCCTCCTCGCTTGCTCAGGAGTCAGCGGACCATATCGCCCGATCTTGAGAAACCTCTTGAATCCAGCCCGGCCCGTACCCAGAGGACGATATCTGAGGATGAATGTCTTGGTCCCGGACGGCTCAACCCGGAGACCGAGACCGGGAAGCGTGCTATCCCATAACTCATAACGAGCGGGTTTGGGTGCCTCCCGGTCGACGATCTCCTTCGTCAATTTCTTCGACGATGAGACCACGTTCCGCCTCCGCTTCTAGGCTCACGGTGACCACCAGGTGACCACCCAATTGAAAACAATATACAACGTTAGGAATGACAATCCAAGAGAAACATGCGGAATCAATTGGCTAGGCAACAGCGGGAACGATAGTCAAAGGCCGGGAAAGCCGTTGAATCAATCTGGGGGACTAGGGGTCGTGGGTTCGAATCCCGCCACTCCGACCATTTTCAAGGATTATTTCAATAAGCTTGCCGATAGACCAAGAGGCGGTAAGCGAGTTGACCGAATCAATCAGTGCGGCTGCACCAGATCGAACGTCCGACGCGCGCTCAAGCGCTGTGGGCGCGGCCACGCAGGCGCGCCCTGCCAAAGGACGACGGCGAACGTTCAGGCTCAGCACGGCGGATTGCCTTGATCACATCGCAGATCCTTCGCATGAATTTACCTGTGAGACGGAGGCAAACCAGTGATGCAATTTGGCGCGAGCACCTTCATCTGGGTTTCACCGTTCTCCAATAAAACGTTGGATCTTATCGATCGCGTAAAGGCTTTCGGATTCGACCTGATCGAACTTTGCCTTGAGGATCCTGATACGATTGATCTGTCCGCGATCCGTACGCGCCTTGCAAAGGCCGACCTCGGCGTATCGATTTGCGGCGCGTTCGGGCCCAACCGTGATCTGAGTTCCGAGAACGAGACGGTTCAGAAGGCCGGACTTTCCTACCTTCGCCGTTGCGCCGACTTTGCGCAGGCGCTCGGCAGCCCCTTTGTCTCCGGCCCGATGTACGCGGCTGTCGGCAATACGCGGCTTCTCGACGCGGACGCGCGTCGCGCGCAATGGAAGCGGTCGGCTGCAAACCTGAAGGTCGCGGCGGCTTACGCGGCCGAACGGTCGGTTAAGCTCGCCATCGAGCCGCTAAACCGTTTTGAAACTGATCTTGTCAACACGGTCGACCAGGCGCTGCGAATGGTCGACGAAATCGCCGCAGACAATGTCGGTCTTCTACTCGATACTTTTCACATGAATATCGAAGAAAAGGATATTCCGGCTGCGATCCACCGGGCCGCCGGCCGCATCATAGAATTTCATGCGTGTTCCAACGATCGCGGGACGCCGGGAGAAGATCACCTTCCGTGGAATGCCATCGCCGGGGCTTTGCGCGAGGCCCGCTACGACGGTCCCGTCGTAATCGAGGCCTTCACGCCGGAAGTCCGCGAGATCGCCCGAGCCGTGTCGATCTGGCGGCCGCTAGCGAAGAGCCAAGACTGTCTCGCGAGGGACGGCCTTAAGAACCTGCGCGCCGTCTTCGAAGTTGAATGAATCCAGGCGAAGCCTCGTTCCTCCCGGGTCGCCGTCGTGTCTATCTATCGAGCGTCGCTAATGAAATCCGGAAGGGCGCACCCTTCCGGCTCCGTTGTGAAGTCTTACTTGCCGCCCCAGCGCTGCGGATAGCCGGGAAGGTCCTTGCAGCCACACATCGCGTAGTGCAGCGGAGGCATCTTGTCGTCGACGTACTTGTCAAGGTCGGCCTGGGTGATGACCGGCTGCGGCAGCTTCCATGTGGGACCGATCACAGGTTCGCCTTTGAGCACCTTCACCGCGGCGATAACCGGGGACCGCCATTGATAGGTCGGATAGGTCGGCGCCATCGCGGTTAAGCCCTTCTCCTTCCACTTCTTCAGGAAGTCTTCCTGATCCTCGCCCGTGATGATCGGATAGGGCTGGCCGGAATCTTCGAAGGCTTCAAGCGCCGCGACCGCCGTCGCGCCGGCGTCCATCCAGATCGCGTCGATTTTCCCATTTTTGTTGATGTAGTCCTCGACGATTTGCTTCGTCTTGGCGTTATCGCCGCCCGTGAACTCGGCGCCGACGACGTTGACGCCATTCTCCTTGAAGATGCGATTGGCGGCCGACCAGCGAGTCTCGAGGACGTCGACGCCGGGCAAAATGCGCAACGCGAGAACCTTGCCGCCTTTCGGCAGTTTCGAGACGATGAAGTTTGCCGTCTGGATGCCCCAGCCATACCCGCCGATAGGATTGACGAAGGTGACCGGGCAGGTGGTGAGCACGCCGCGATCGAAGACGATCACCGGCAGCTTCTTGCAGGCCGCTTCGACCGCTGGAGTCAACGCCGCCGTCGTGTTTGGCGAGACGATCAAGGCGTCGCAATCGCCGCTCTGGACGAAGGCGTTGATGTCCGAGATCTGTTTGTCGTCTTTCCCCTGTGCGTCGGCGGCCTTGAAGGACTTGATGTCGTCCTTCAGGACGTCGACCTGCGCCTGCATGTTAATCCAGCCGACAACGCGCCACGGGTTGTCGACGCCGGCGTTCGAGAAGCAGATGCGGTATGGGCCCGCCTTCTTGTATTTGGAGGTGTCGACCTCCTTGCCGCCAAGATTCTGCTCCCACGGCTTTCCCTCTGGACCCGACGGGGTCATCTTCAACAGGTCCTGCGCTGCTTGGAACTCCTTCGGATCGTCAAAATTCTGTGCTGACGCCGCGTAAGGCGCCGCCGTGGCGAGCGCTGCGCCGGCGACGACCGGCGCAATCAACTTGAGTAGTCTCATGGCTTCCTCTTTCCTCCCTGTCGCCGAATATCTCGGCTTCCAAACGGAACCTGAGCTCCGTTATCCCGTGCGCCGCCGGCGCCACGCGCCGAACGCGACCGCAATGATCAGAATGACGCCCTGCGCCGTCTCCTTCAGAGGTTGCGGCCACCCGAGTAAGGTCAGCAGCGTGAAGAGCGCGGTCAGAGTGAGAGCGCCCGCAACCGCCCCGACCAATGTGCCCCGTCCGCCCATGAGCTGTACACCGCCGACGACGCAGGCCGCGATCGCCTGCACCTCGAGGCCGACCCCTACGTCCACCGAGACGCCGCCGAATCCGCCGAGCAGAATACCGGCTGTCACCGCGGCAAGAGCCGAGATGACGAAGACCGTGATCCGCGTTGAAGTCACCTCGACGCCTGCCAACTGCGCCGCGCGCGCGTTATCGCCGATGGCGAAGACGCGCCTCCCGAACACCGTCCCGTGCAGGCCCCATTGCGCAAGCACACAGACTACGACGAGCACAGCGATAGCGACGGGGAAGATCTTCACGACCGGCAGGTTATGAAAGACGAAACGGCCGAATATGCGGAAATTATCGGGAAGATATCCGCGCGGAGATCCGCCGGACCACATCATCGCAACGCCGTTGACCGACAGCAGCGTGCCGAGCGTGGCGATGATCGACGGCGTGCGGAGATAAGCGACGACGGCGCCATTGATGAGCCCGACGAAGAGCCCAATGGCGTAGAGGATGGCGATCGCCCACCACGTGTTGCCGGGATCGTTTGCGGTCAACATGGAGCCGCCGACGACCGTCAGCGTCACCAGCGAGCCAACCGAAAGGTCGAAGCCCCCACTGACCAGCACGAAGAGCTGCCCGGCCGCGAGGATCGCGAGGGGCGCCGCGCGGCGCAGGAAATTCATCGCTCCCGCGGGTTCGAGGTAGTTCGGCTGCAGCAGACCGATTGCGAGGTAGAAGAGCAAAAAGACGACAAGGGCGACATTGATGCGCCGCGCCACGTGAGCGAAAGCTTGCCTCTGCCGGGCTTCCTTGAGCGCGATCGTCATGCGGCGAGATCCCGCGACCGGTACGTATAGATCGCGACCGCTGCGATGACGATGGCGCCCCGCAGCACGAGCTTGGGATAGGCCGATACGTCGAGCATGTTGAACGACGCGTCGAGGACGGCGAAAAGCAGGACGCCGGCGAGCGTTCCCCAGACGCCGCCCCGCCCGCCCGCCAGCAGTGTTCCCCCAATGACCACGACGGCGATCGATTCCAAATCATACACGCCGTCGCGCCCCACCCATGGCGCGCCGGACCGTAGTCGGCTCGCGAGATAGAGGCCGCTCACGCCGGCCGTCAGGCTGCAGAGCACATGCGCTCCGATGGTCACGAGATCGGTGCGGATGCCCGCAAGACGTGCGCCCTCGGCGTTGCCCCCGACGGCATAGAGATGCGCGCCAAATTTCGTTGCTCTCAGCAGGATCGACGCGAGGATCGTGAGCAGAAAGAGACCGAGCACCGAATAGGGTAGGGGGCCGAGGGCGCCATAGGCGAGCGCCTGAAACTCGACCGGCACGGAGCCGGCAAAATTAGTGAAGCTTGCAGATAGCAGACCTTGCAGGATCAGGCCGGACCCGAGCGTCGCTATGAAGGGACTGACCTGCAGGCGCGAGACGAGCAGGCCGTTGATGAGTCCGACCACCGCCGAGATCGCGAGCACCGCGACCACAGCCACGAGCATCATTTCAGGCCTGCCCTGCATGATGAACGAGGCGAGCACAGCGGCGACGCTGATTAAATTAGCGACCGAAAGGTCAATCGATCCAGCCAGAATGACAAACGTTTGTCCGATCGCGACGATCCCCAGCGCGACCATCCGTTGCAGGAGACCGACCACGCCCTCGACCTCGAGCATCCTGGTCTGCCCGGTCGCAATCGCGACACCGATATAGAGCGCAACGGAGCCAAGAAGCAGCAGGAGCGGGGCTCTCGGCGCGCGCCTCATCTGGAAGCCGGGGGCCATGACGTCTGCGCTGCTCATGCCGCGCCCAGAGACTCATGAGTTTCATGGGCGACTGCGATCGCCATGACGTCCTCCTCGGAGGCGCCGCCCGGCACCTCGCCGGCGATGCGGCCCTCCCTCATGACGACAATGCGATCGCTCACGCCAACGATCTCGGGAAGGTCGGAGGAAATCATCAAGATCGCGCGACCCCGGTCGGCAAGGTCGCGCATAATTTTGTAGATCGCCGTTTTCGCGGCGACGTCTATTCCCCGCGTCGGTTCGCTGAATACGAGAACTTGGGGATCGCGCGCGAGCCAGCGGGCGACAATGACCTTCTGCTGGTTGCCGCCGGAGAGCCGTCCGGCCTCTTGCTCGAAGCTTGCTGCCCGCACGTCCAGTTGTGTGAGGCGCTGGTCCGTGTCGACATTTGACATCGCGTCGGCGTTTGGGGTGCGGAACGGTCCTGCGAACGCGCGCTGAATAAGGGTCGCGTTGTCGCGCAGCGACTGCTGCATCAGCAGTCCTTCGCGCTTGCGGTCCTCTGACAATCGTCCGATTCCAGCTTCGATTGCGGAGCGCGGGCTTCTGAGCGTTAAGGCCTTGCCTTTGACCTCCATCGCGCCCTGCTCGAACGGCTCGTCTCCCGCGATGGCGCGCCCGAGCGCGCTTTTGCCAGCGCCTTCGAGCCCCGCCACCCCGACGATCTCGCCCGCGCGGACGGTAAGGTCGATGTCGGTCAGATGATCGTTCGCGCCTGCCCGTATTGCGAGCGCCGGAGCGCCCGGGGGGTTGGCGGCGCGCGGCGGATAGAAGTCGGCAAGATCGCGGCCCACCATGGCGCGGACGAGACGGCCGGTCGGCGCTTCCGCGATCGGCGCGGTCATCACCGTGCGCCCGTCCTTCAAAACGGTGACGCGATCGGCAATGGTTTTGATCTCCGGCATTCTATGAGAGACATAGATGACGGAGACGCCTTCTGCGCTCAGGCGCTTGACGAGATCGAGGAGACGCGCGGCGTCGTCCCGATCGAGCGCGGCGGTAGGCTCGTCCATCACGAGAATGCGCGCCTCGATGGCGAGAGCCTTGGCGATCTCAACCAACTGCTGCTGGGCGATCGAAAGGTCGCCCGCGCCGGCTTCCGGACGGATTGACGAACCAATGCGGCCGAGCAAACGCTCCGCATCGCGGCGCATCTTGCCTCGATCAAGCATGCCGTAGCGGGTCGGCTCGATCCCGAGAAAGATGTTCTCCGCGACGCTCCGATGCGGCAGGAGGCTCAGCTCCTGATGGATAATGCTGACGCCAGCGCGGCGCGAGGCAACAGGGTGAGAAAATGCGACCTCATGGCCATCGAGGACTATTCGGCCGCGATCGGGCTGATAGGCGCCGCCAAGGATTTTGATCAGCGTCGACTTCCCCGCTCCGTTCTCGCCGCAGAGCGCATGGACCTCGCCGCGCGCGCAGCCGAAGCTCACATCGTCCAACGCCCGGACCCCGGGGAAGGTCTTGCTGACGTTCAGCATCTCGAGGGCGAACGGCGCGCGTTCCACTCGAAGTCTCCTGTTCTCCCGTCGCCGCCGCGCTATTCCGCCGCCTCACGCGCAGAGGCGATCGCGCGGGTGCGCGGGTCGCGGTGCATCTTGCCGTCCTTCATGATCATCGCCAAGCGATCAGGCCCCACCAGGATCGAAGGGTCAGCGAGCGGATTGCCGTCGACGAGTAGAAGATCGGCGAGCGCGCCGGCCTTCACGACGCCGAGCTCACCTTTATGACCCATCAATTCACCTCCGACCGCAGTCGCGCACCGGAGCGCTTCCGCCGGGGTGTAACCGAAGAACTTGACGAAGTGCCCGATGTCGCGGGCGTTCTGGCCCATCGGCGTAATCTTGAATCCATAGTCACCGCCGATCACCACCTTGATCCCACGCTTCCGCATCTGCTCGTAGGTGCGGCAGGTCGCTTCGAGCTTGCGCGGCAGATGCATGGACTCGACGACGTCGCGGGTCATGCCGACCACGTCGCCCTCGTAGACCGCATTGTGGACGAGGCCGAAGGCGGGACCAACGATCACGCGGTCCTTCGCCGCCTCGAGCATGTCGAGCGCTTCTTCATCGGCGAAGTCGCAATGATAGACGCAATCGACATGATTGCGAACGGCCCGCTTCACTGAAGCCGCCGCGCGCGCGTGACAGGCGACGCGCTTATTCCACTCATGGGCGACCTCGACCGCGGTCGCCACCTCGGTCTCACTCATTGAGGTGATCTCGGCGCGCGCGTTGGACACGAACTCATCGCCCGAAATGTTGATCTTTATGTTATCGACCCCTTCGCGACAGCAAATCCGAACCGCGCGCCTGATCTCGTCGGGTCCGTCAGCGATCATGCCAAAGCTTTCGGCGTGCATATGCTGCTTACGCTCGTCGCCGAGGCCGCCGGTCACCGTGATTTCCGGCCCCGCGGCGCGATAGCGGGGTCCGGCGAGATAGCCGTCTTCGATCTCTTGGCGCACGACCACGTCGAGACGCAGCTTGGCGGACGCGGCCGAGTAGCAGGACGTGAATCCGTGATCGAGAATGAGCGTCGCGTTGCGGCAAGTGCGAAGGAGGTGCTCCTCCGGCGGGATCTCGCCGAGGTCCTGGTTGCGCAAAGGGCCAACGAATGAAAGGTGGCAATGCCCTTCGACGAGGCCGGGCATCAATGTGAGCCCGCCGGCGTCTATCGTTTCCGCCGCTGCCTCGGAGTTGATTTGGCCCTGTCCCCGGGCGACCTTGGAAATTCGATTCCGAACGACAAGAACCTCGCCGGGGTAGCGGTCATCGGCTTCGCCGTCCCAAATCTCTACGTTCCGGAACAAATAGGCCGTCATCGGCTCCTCCCGCGTTTCGGCCGCTCTTTGGCGCCTCGGCGTAAGCTAGCCCTTTGAACGGCGTGTTCATATCGTTAATCTGGCGCTAGAGTCCGGCATTTGGCACATACTTTAGGCTGGCGATGGTGGTCGGAATGGAACTTGCGCTTGATCCGGGGAACCGGCGGGTCAAAGGGAAGCTCCCAGCATGGCGGACCGCCATCGAGCTTCTTGTGTTGCTGTCCGCCTCGGAGGGCGCAGTCAGGACTGGGGAGGCAGTCGCACGTCTTCACGCGCCTCGGTCGACCTTGAACCGTCTTTGCCGAATCCTGGCTGGGTACGCGCTCATCGATGTTTCTAGCCGCGGGCGGATCGCGCTGGGGCCGGCCGCGCTCGCTCTCGGATCTCGACGGGAGGACCTCATGCGCGCGGAGGACGAGCGGCGGTTGGCCCCACGGCGCAAGCGGCTCGCCCGAGCTCCCGGCGCAAGCTACTCACTGATCCGGAACCCGGACTGCGCGGTCGTCGCGCGTACGACGCGTTCGCGGCGAAGCCGCAAGTTCCGCCTTGGATTCTCGAATGCGTCGCTGGACCATCCATGGCGAACAGCACTCGTCCATAGCGTCGAGTACGGCGCGGTTCGCTCCAACGACCTTGTATCATCTTTCGCGGTGCGGCACGCGGGTCTCGACGCAGCGCGACAGGCTCACGACGTCGCGGAGCTTTTGAAGAGTGGGGTCGACGGTCTTATCGTCAGCGCCCATGATTTCGATTTCGCTAGCTGACGATCTTGCGGAAGCCGAACGGCAAAGTGTGCCCGTCGTGCTGGTCGACCGAGGGCGACCAGACATCCTGCCGCATGTTTGCTTCGTCACTTGCGACGACTATGCGATAGGCGACATTACGGGGCTATGGATGGCGGAGCGCCTTCGCGGGCGTGGCTCCATTGTTCTCCTCCCGGGGCTGTTTCAAGCCGAACCGGCGCAGCGGCGGTTGGAGGGTGCACGGGCGGTTTTCGCCCGCTACCCAGGCCTGCGTGTCGCCGACATCTGCTGGACCGGCTGGCAGGAGGAGGTCGGCCGCGAGGTCATTGCAGCGAAACTCGCCCCCGGGAAAGAGACGATCGACGGCGTGTGGTGCGACTCCGGCTTGCAGGCCGTCGGTTCGTTGCGGGCCTATCTTGCGGCCGGGAAGAGCGGCGAGATCCCGCCCCATACCGGAGGCGACCTCAATCTGGCCTACAAGCTCGCGATCCGTCATGGCGTCCCGCAAGCGGCCGTCGACTATCCGCCGGCCATGGGCTTGCGCGCAGTAGAAGCTTTGCTCGACGTGTTGCGGGGTCGGCCCGTCCCTCGCCGTATCGACGTCCCGACCGAAATCGTGGTCACCCGCGGCCATGCGACGCGGTCGGTCCGGCCAGATCTTTGGTCGGACGAGCATGTGCGGTGGGACCTGGCGGACGACCTCGTCCTCGCGAGCGGCCTCGGGGCGTCCTATGATCCGCGCTCATTTCGCGTCCATTACAAAGGCAATCGCTACAACCGCTCGGCCGCGCGTCTTGTGGAGGCGCCCAATGGGCGTTGGTGAAACCATTGGGGTCGCGGCGGTCGCTCGCCTGCTTCGGCGCCTGAGCGAGGCCCGGGAGGCGACGGTGGCCGAGCAGGCGAACGAACTCGGCATTCGTCGATCGACAGCTTTTGTCTTGGCGGGCGGGCTCGAGGCGGTCGGGCTGGCGGAGCGAGACAGTCGAGGGCGGTTGCTCGCTGGCCCGGCCGCCACGCGGCTAGGCCTTGCGTATTATGGCTTCGGCGCCATGGCGAATGCAGTTGAAGCGCTGCTTCCAGTGCTCCGAGATGATACGGACGCCTGCGTGTCTCTGATAGTGTCGAGCGGAGAGCGCGAATTCGAAGCGGCTCGGCGACGCGCAGCTTGGGCTCGTGATTCCGATGCAGGAGCAAATAGGATAGAGACGCTGGTCGCTCGATCACTTGCCGGTTATGCCGCGACCTTGCGTCTATCTCCACGTCCGACTGCGACCGCAACCGAGCTTCGCTCGGCGACTGCTTGCGCGGCGCGTGTCGCCGCCGCTTTGGCGGCAACGTTGCACGCGTCGGACCGGCCTTCGTCAGAGCCAATGAGAAAACATCGCGAGGTCTCATCGACGGTGCGATAAACGCCGTCTCTTCACACCCCTCCAAGGACCGAGTTCAAAGAGCCAGTTCTGCAAATCCCGGCTTAATCCGCAGGATTTTTAAGCCTCACGGTCAGAAGCTCGACTTGTCTGCCAATTCTGACGTAACCCTCTCGACCTTCGAGAGCCGGGCGCCCGCCATCGCCGCCCGCCGGGCGACATTCGGCGTTGGACGCGGCTTGTCTCATGTCGGCTTAACGTGGATTTCGAAACGTCTCCAGGGTCTTAAACGCGCAGATGTCGTTCGAAAAAAAGCCGTTGAGTGTTCCGTCTGAAGGGTTCGCAGTTTCGGAGAACGATTGGAAGGTTCTTTGGGCGGCTCCTCGCCCGGCGTGCCCGGGGTTGCGGTCGACCATAGTCGGGTGACGTGGCGCAACGGCCCAGTCGGCGTCGAGCCCCAGCTGTGAGATCCTCTGGTCGAGCGCGGAGCCTGTCTAAGTTTCCTCGGCCGTGCCCCCGGTCGCCCAACTCACCACCAGCGCGATCAGGATGATCGCGCCGTAGACGGCGTCAATCCAGAACGCGGGGATTTCCGCGAGGGTTAATACGTTTTGCAAAATCCCGAGCAGCAGCACACCCGTCAGCGCGCCGAGTAGACGGCCCTTGCCGCCGTCTAGGCTGATGCCTCCGATCACGGCCGCCGCGAAGACGTAAAAAATCATGTTCTGGCCCTGACTCGGCACGACGGACGCAATGCGCCCCGTCAACATGAGCCCAGCGAGGGCGGCAAGCACGCCGGCAACGCTGAATGTGCCCCACAGCACGCGGTCGACGCGGACGCCGGCGACGCGCGCGGCCTGCGCGTTGCCACCGATGGCGTACAATGCGCGGCCGAGCCGGTGGTAGCGCAGAAACAGGCCGAACACGATGTACAGGATGGCGGCGATCCAGATGGACACGGGGATGCCTATCCACTTGCCGGAGCCGAGATACAAATACCCGCTTGGAAGGTCGAACAGCGTCTTGCCGCTGGTGGTGCCGAGTTGCACGCCGCGCAGCAGGATCAGCATCGCCAGGGTCACCATGAACGCGTTGAGTTGGAGCCGGACGATCAGGAAGCCGTTGATCGCGCCGACAACCGCGCCGGTCAACAGCACGACCGGAATCGCCAGCCACCACGCGAGCCCAACGCCCGAGCCGCCGATCTCGACGTTCTTGATGATCAGCCACGCCCCCAGCATCGGTGCGAGTCCAACCACCGATTCCAGCGAAAGGTCGAATTTTCCAGTCAGTAGGATCAAGGTCTCGGCGATCACGACGACAGAGAGTTCCGAAGATTGCTGCAGGATGTTGAGGAGATTGTCGGTAGTGAGGAACGCGTCGGAGGCGAACGCGCCAATGACGATCACCAGCACGATCACGGGGACCAGTGTAAGCTCGCGCAACCCCAGCAGAAGACCACCGCGCCGCACCACGGCCGGGCGGTCCTGCACCGCGTCAACCCGCTGGCTCGCCATGTCCGATCCCCTCGATGGCCGCGACCAGTTTTTCGCTGCTCCAGCCGGCTGGAAATTCCTGCGTCAGCCGGCCCTTGAGGATGACGAGCACACGGTCGCAAACGGACAGCTCGTCCAACTCGTCGGACACGATCAGCACCCCGGCGCCGCCGACGCGGGCCCGCTCGACGATCGCGAAAAGCGCCTCCTTTGAGGCGATGTCGACGCCTTGCGTCGGATACAGCAGCACCAGTACTCGCGGCGCGGAAGCGAGCGCTCGGGCCATCACCGCCTTCTGTTGGTTGCCGCCGCTGAGTTCGTTGATCGGCTGGTCGGTCGAGGCGGCGACTATCTGCAACGAGCCGACCATCCTGGCCGCCGCGTCCGCCTGCCGGTCAGGCAGCACGATGCCGGCTGGCCCCATTTGTTCGACTATGGTCATCGTCATGTTCTCGGCGATCGAGAGCAGCGGAATGATGCCGCGCGCGTGGCGGTCGCGCGGCACGTAGCCTACGCCTTTCCGGCGTGCGTCGGTCACATCGCCGCCGCGCAAGTCCGCGCCGCTGACCAAGATCTGTCCCCCCATTGGCTTGACGAGACCGGCGATCGCGTCGCCGATCTCACTCTTGCCGGAGCCTGCAAGCCCGGCAAGCCCGACGCATTCGCCGGCCGCGACCCGCAGGCTGACCCCAAAAACCGCGCCATCGATTTGCAGGTCGAGCACCTCCAGCGCTGGCGCCTCGCGCGCCGATGCGGCCCCGCCGCCGGCCCGGCGGCGGTCGCCTGCGGCGGGTGCGGCGTCGCCCACCATTGCCTTCACCACCCGCTCCTTCGGCATTTCTTCCAGCGGCGCCTCGGCGACCACGCGACCGTCGCGCAGCACCGTTACGCTACGACAAACCTCGTAGATCTCTTCCAGGTAGTGCGAGATGTAGAGGAATGTGACGCCGGTTGATTGCAGATGAGATATGCGGTCAAACAATCGGCGCACCTCCCGCCCCTCGAGTTCCGCCGTGGGCTCGTCAAGGATAATGAAGCGCGTCCCCTGGACCAGCGCTCGCGCGATCTCGACAATCTGCCGCTGCTCGACCGAAAGCCGCGCGCATTCCTGCTCGACGTCGAGTTCCATGCCCCAGCCCGCCAGTACGCGCTCGGCATCCCTCCGCATCGCGCCCCAGCGGATCCAGCCAAGGCCGCCGGTCGGTTGGGCGTTCAGCAACAGGTTCTCCGCCACCGTCAGCGTCGGCACCAGCGTGGATTTTTGGTAGACACAGGCGACGCGGTCGCGCCATTTCTGCCGCTCGGCAATCCCCGGCGCTTCTTTTCCGCCGAACTGGACGCGGCCGACATCAGGGGAAATGATGCCGGTAAGCACGCCGACCAGCGTCGATTTGCCGGCGCCGTTTCGGCCGACCAGCGCGCGCGAATCGCCAGCCGGGACGCGCATCGAGACGTCGCTGAGCGCCTGGCTGGTGCCGAAGCTTTTCGAGACGCCGGACACCTCGACGATCGCCGGCCCGGGCACCGCGGTGTCCGAGGCCGGCTGATTACTGCTCATACCAGCACCGCTGGCAGGCTGCTGGGACGGCTCAGTTCTTGGCGCCGTTCGCCCATAGGCTCGGATCGTCGACGTTAGCCTTCGTGACTGTCGGCGCTGGCAGCAAGTCCATCGGGTTGCCATTGACAATCTCGATGCGGCTGTCGTGGTCGGTGGGGCCGGCGCCGAAGCTCTTGCCGGCGACTGCGCCTTCCAGATAGTGCAATCCCCACTTCACGTAAGCGTCCTGCGGCTGCGACAAGCTCGCGTCCAACAGGTCCTCGCGGATCTTCTGGTGGGCGAACGGCGTGCCGTCGATGCTAACTAGGAAAATATGCCCTGGTTCGCCGACCTTTTTGAGCTTGCCGGCGCTGCTCAGCACGTTGAGCACGCCTGGCAGCATGACCGCGTCGCTTTGCATGTAGATCGCGCCGAGATCGGGCGTGGAACCAACAATCGTCTGGGTAATGGACGTCGCAATTTCGGATTGCCACTTGGTCGGCTTTTCGATCACCTTGATGTCTGGGAAATCCTTCTTCATGCAGTTAGCGAAGCCGCTGGTGCGGTCGCGACCGTTCTGCGTCGCCTGATCGCCCATCAGCGATAGCACCACACCCTTGCCGCCGAGGGCCTTACCAGTCAGCGCGCAGGCGTCGGCGCCCATGCGGATATTGTCGGCCCGCACCACCATCGCAGCCTTGCCGCCGGCCGGGCCCATGTCGATCGCGACCACAGGAACATGCTTGCTTTCGGCGAAGTTCAGCGCCGGCACGATCGCCTCGCTGTCGCGCGCAACCAGCAAGATGCCCTGCGCGCCCTCGGAGATCAGGTTGTGGAAGTCGGTGATCTGCTTGCCGGCGTCGTTGGCCGCGTTCGCGACTGGCAGCGTTTTTAGCCCCGCCTTCTTACCCTCAGTCATAACGCGGTCGGCCTGGATCACCTGGAACGGGTCCTGCAGGAACCCCGTTGAATAGCCGAGGGTGAAACTCTGTTGCGCCTGCGCCTGCGCGGCGAGCGCCAACGCGACGCCGGCGCCCAACGCGACCCCGGCCGCGAGCCGAACGGTCTGTCTCATGGTTTTCTCCCTGTGTTCGCCTGTCGTTACGACGTTTTTTCGGCGAGTGCCCGGGAATGCTGGTCCTGGCGAGGAACCGAGTCAAGTCTACCACAATGCGCGGCGCCCCCCTGGACACGGAGGTCCGTACGCCTAAGCCCGGCAAACTTCTGGGCAGCGCGGCTGCGAAAGCAGGGAGATAAAAGCGCTCAATCGAAGCCACAGCTCCGCGCAGCGTCTTCCGAGGCCTGTCGCCCCGCAAAGCAAAGTCCAGCTCTAGCCCTCGACGTCGGCCCCTTCGCTGAAAGGGCGAGGCAGCCACGATCCGTCGGACGAGACACTTGCGCGTCGGAAAAGAGCGTCGCGCGCCGCGTCGACGCGAGCTCGGATCTGCTGCAAGTTGATGCCAAGCAGGCGCTTGTCGCGCTTGACGATCTCCCCCGCGACCATGACCGTGTCAACGTTCCCAGCGTGGGCGCACTCGACAACGACGCCGTGCGGATTGTTTAGCGGCATGAGGTTCAGGCTGTCGGTGTCGATCAGCACAATGTCGGCCTCCTTGCCGGGCGTGAGGGAACCGGTCAGCGCCTCGAGGCCGCACGCGCGGGCGCCTTGGATGGTGGCAAATTCGAGCACGTCGCGGCTCATCAGCGGCAAGGGATCGACGATGCGGCGTTGGCGTAACGCCGCATCGTTGACCACGGCCCGCGTGCCGGCAAGCAGCATCCGCATCGCGCCGAACATGTCGCCGGCGATCGAGGTGACGATGTCGATCGAGAGGCTCGGCCGCACGCCGACGTCGATGAGCTTTAGCGTGGCTAGGAACCCGTGTCCCATCTGAAGCTCGACCTCAGGTGAGATCGAGGCCGTCGCGGCGCTGTGGCCGATCAGCCGGAAATCTTCGTCGGTCAGCGTATTGCAATGGACATAGGTTATATCATCGCCCAGAAGCCCACGGCTTGCCAGCTGCAGTACTGGACGCGTGGTACCCCAGAGCCCGTCGCCGACATGGACAGTGATCCGAAGCCCGAGATCGCGCGCCCTGCGGAACTCGTCGGCGGTGATGTCGAGCGTCGTGAATTGCGGGCCGCGCGCAGCGAAA
Source organism: uncultured Alphaproteobacteria bacterium (assembly GCA_963836695.1). Lineage (GTDB taxonomy): Bacteria > Pseudomonadota > Alphaproteobacteria > Rhizobiales > Beijerinckiaceae > Roseiarcus. The sequence continues at coordinate 236,353 of CAWIKX010000009.1, read as the reverse complement.
GCCATTGTTACGAGTTGGTCGTCCGATGAGAAATGCGATCGGCGCACCCGTTCGACGTCGGCGAAATTTGTTGGAAGCGTGCTAGGCGGGATCCATTCGTCGTTGGCGTTGCCATAGCCGAAGACCGCTCTGAGGCCAGCGTCCTTGAGTCCGCGGACGGCTTCATCGGCGTGATCGGGTGTGTTGTTGTTGTGCGACCAGTCGTAGAGGGTCGTGATGCCCGCATCGAGCGCCTCGAGCGCCCCGAGATAGTTAGCGACATACATGTCGTCGGGAGTGTAGAGGCGGCCCATGACGCCACGAATTCCTGCGAAATATTGCGCAAGCGTCCAGTCGATCGCGACGCCGCGCAACAGCGACTGCCAGGTATGGCGGTGGGAATCGACAAAGCCCGGCAGCGCAATCATGCGCTTTGCGGGAATGAGTTCGGCGTCGTCCGCGGAAATTGAAGGCGCGACTGCGACAATGCGCGCGCCTTCAACAAGAATGTCTCCGCGGAGATCGCCAATCCTGGGATCGAGGGTCAGGATGGTCGCGCCGTGAATGAGGATCCGCGTCATGCCCCGCACTCTCCCTGATGCGCCGTCAGCATAGACGGCCTGCGGCGCGATCCAAACTTAAGCACCGGCTTGCTCCCAAGGGATCAAAGACGGCATGGTCGCTCCGAACGTCTCTCCCTCGATGACCAGGAAACGACATGCCGCGCGCGATCGTGATCGGCGGTTCCCTCGGGGGCCTCTTCGCGGGCGCCATCCTGATGCGTTCAGGCTGGGATGTGACCGTCGTCGAGCGGAGTGGAGGACGGCTGGAGGGTCGTGGCGCCGGACTCGGCGTGCATCCGCCAATGCTCCAGGGGTTGCTGGCTGCGGGCGCGAAGGTCGACGGGAGCGTCGGCGTCGCTGTCGGCGGCCGCACTGCCTTTGCACGCGATGGCGGCATTGCTGGCGAACTTCACATGCCACAGCTTTGCACCTCATGGGCGCGGCTCTACTCGATGCTGTCGGCCGCTTTCCCCGAAGAATGCATCCGCCGCGGCGTAGCCTTAACCGGCTTCGCCGAGGACGATGACGGCGTGACCGCTCGCTTGGCAGACGGTTCGGAGGTCCGAGGAGACGTGCTCATCGGCGCTGACGGCGTTCGCTCGACGGTGCGGCGGCAGATGTTCCCCGATGTCGATCTAGTCTACGCGGGCTACATCGCCTGGCGCGGCATGGTTGAGGAAGCCGCGATCACGCCCTCCACTCATGCCGCTATCTTCCACCGCTTCGGATGGGGCCTCCTCGAGGGCGAGCACGTCCTTGGCTATCCGGTGCCCGGAGCCCTTGATGATCTCACTCCGGGCCGCCGGCGTTACAGTTTCGTCTGGTATCGCCCGATCGATGCCGCAACCACGCTCGCAGAGATGCAGACCGACGCCGTGGGCCGCGTCCATTCCGAAGGTATCCCGCCCCAATTGATCCGGCCAGAGGTGATTGCCGCGCTGCGACGCGACGCCGAGGCGATGCTCCCACCGGTCTTTGCGGAGATCGTGCGGATCTGCGCGCAACCGCTCTTCCAACCGATCGGCGATCTCGAATCGCCAATGATGCGCCATGGGCGCGTGGCGCTCCTCGGCGACGCAGCGTTCGTTGCACGGCCACACGTCGCGAAGGGTGCGATCAAGGCTGGCCACGACGCCATCGAACTTGCCGCAGCGCTCACCGGCGTGGATGTCGAGGACGGCCTGACGCGATACGACGCTGTTCGTCGCCCGGCAAGCGCTCTGGTCGTCGCCGAATCGCGTCGCCTTGGCGCCTACCTCGAAGGCAAAGGGAAGCGCACCCCCGATCCCATCACTTTCATGCGTGAGAATGGCGGCGTCGAGATCTCCAACAGGGCCGACGATGGCCTGTTCTTCCGACTGCTGGCGAAAACTGGCTGGGCTTGACAATGCGCCGGCGCGTTCAATGCCTCGTCGGGAGCAGGTTGGAAGTCAACGTTCGCGTTCTTCGCGAACAACGGGCGCCGCCGACCTGGGGCTTCGCTCTCGCGATGCGGGAGAGCCACACGACTGCGTTGCGGGGCAGGGGCCGCGACTGGTTAAACACCCTCGAACTGGGACGCCCCCGTCGCGATTTCCAACGACCGGCTGACCTCGATTCGGGATGACCTCAGACCGGGCAGCGCGAGGCTAGGGTAGTTCAACTTCGAGGAGCCTACGATGGATGAGTTTAGAGTTAGACTTGTTTCGAGCCCTTGGAAGAAGAGCAAACTTGTCGTCAGAAACACCACTTAAATTTGGGAAGATCTGCGCTTCCCCGAACGGGCGAATTGGCCCTGTTCGATCTCGGCATCGGCAACCGAGTTGCTGCGCAAGCAATCGTCGTACAGACCGGTGCAGTTCGAGGTCGCCGAGGCGACACACGGTCCGCTACCTCGGTATCGAGGTAGCGGCCTGCTGCCGGGGCTCGATTCGCATAATAGTTATTATGGAACCTAGTTCGAGAAGATGCTGGGCCGCTGGCGGGCGGGCAGATCCTTCGTCGCTGGCAGCTCTAACGTCGGCCGCTCGCGTCGTAGAATCGCCTGGCGGCTAACACGTCCGCGAGCGGCGTGATCGCGTATTCGCCCGAAACCGGCATCGTCGGCAGGACGGTCCGGCTAACCAGCCCGTCGCGCTCCATCTGCTTCAGGATCCGCAACAGCATCTTCTGAGTGATCCCTCGATATCACGCTTTAGCGCGTTGAAGCGGCGCGATTTATCGCGAATGTGACTGAGCGTCAGCACCATCAACTTGTCGCCGACGCGATCGAGCAGCAGCCGCGTCGGGCAGCCCGCAGCATAAGGGTCCGGCGGCGCGGCCAGAGGTTCCCGTTAGGAAACCAGGTTCCTGGAGGTGCGTTCTTTACAGGCGGCCGTCGCGGTGATTGCCTCCGGCGAGCGCACCGGCAAGTTCAGGTTGGGTAAAGATCACCTGCTAACCCGCGACAAGGACAGCAATATTTCCTGGGAAGATTACGCCATCCCGCAGTCGAAGCTTGGAGCGAACAGGGGAGGGCGTCGCCCTCCCCTTCCAGCCCTTAGCTAGCACGATGTCTGGTAGACGCCACCTTGCTCGAGCCATGCCCGTGGCCGTTGCCGTTGCCGCCGCCCTTGAGCGCGGCGAGCAGTTTCTGGCCGTCGGGAACGCCCCAACCGGTGCAGGCGTCCCAGCCTGCCCCAGCCCGATATTGTCCGTGAAGCAGCCCCTCGACGTCGTTGTCGCCCGAGGTGATGTCCCTCAGCACTCCGCTCGGCCCAAGTTTTGAGTACAGCAGGGCGTTGAAGTTGCCCGCGCGGGCGCCGAGCGACGCATTGATCCGGGCGATCAAGCTCGCCCAAAGCGGCGCCGACGCGCTGGTTCCGCCGACGATCTGCATCTTGCCGCCCGACATGGTGAGGTAGCCGGTGGCCGGATCGGCGTCAGCGGCGACGTCCGGGATGGCGCGCCCGGCGAAGTGTCCGGGATTGACGGACGGCACGACCTTACCCTTCTGCCAGGTCGGGCAAGCGGTGAGCTCACTGACACCGCCGCCTGTTCCGCCCCCGTTCGACCCGTCGTTCCATACAGTCTCGCTGACGTGTGAGACGCCCTTGGCGCTTTTACGCACATGCAACGTCGTTCCGCCGACCGCGAGAACATAGGGGCTCGTCGCCGGGAAGTTCACATGGGCGCGGCCATCTTTCATTTGCGCCTCGGAGCCGTCGTCGCCGGTCGAAACGCATACCGTGATCCCGAGCTGCGCCGCGGCGAGGAAGCTTTGGTTGCAGTGCTGGATCGCCGCGGCCGACCAGATTACGCCCGCGTTGTTGAAGGCCTCGTTCTCGTCCCACCCCCAACTGATCGAGACGACCGAAGGATCGTTGGCCGAGTCGTTGATCACCTTGCTGAGGCAGTCGACCAAGCCTTTCTCATCGAATGAGGAGAAGTAGACAGCGAGCTTGGCCCCTGCCCCTAGCGCACCGGCGACGTCCACGTCGAGCATCACTTCCCCGGTCGAATCCGGGTCGCTTGCGGGATCCGTCGAGACGCCGTCCACCGCCACCACGTGAACGCTGGGCGCGGGCGAGCCGATCTTGCTGAAATAGGTCGCAACGTCTGACGTTTCGACGCCGCCTCCGAACTCCAAGAGCCCGATGCATTGCTGCTGCGCGTTCGCATTGGGGAAATTGTAGACCGAAGCGAGCTCGGTCGGGATAAACCAAGGCCGGTTCGGTGTCGCCATCTGCGGCGCGAGATGGTGCGCCGCGCGGAAGCCGCGTTGCAATATGCGGTGGTTGTTCAGCCCGAACACGCCGGTAATCGCATCGCCGACTTCGGGTGGCAGGGTCACGGGGCTGGTGCGCGCGTGAAATGCGCCGAGCTTCGGGTTTTCAAAGTCCGTCAGCGTCACCCCAAAGGCCGCGTTAACCTTGTCGGCCGTGCCGGCAAGACCCATTCGCGCTGAGGCCGGCTCATTTCTTGTGACGACGAGGTCGTGTTCCTTCGCGAAGCTTTCGATCGCCTGCACGGCCTTGGGATCAGAACCATACTCATGCGCGAGTTGTTCTCGCGTCATGTACTTCCTTTGCGCCGGCAGCTTCTCGTCAAGGGCTGAGAGATCGGGCAGCGCCTTCACCGGTTTGACGCCGATCGTCAACTCGATCCATTTGCCGCTGCTCGTTTGCTTCAGGGCCGTGGATCCTACCGGAATCCGATGCTCGCTCGTCGGCAACGTCACTCTTTGGGCAGCTCCATTTTTCTTCGTTGTCATTGGAGAGATCCTTTTTCTGAAATGAAATTCAAAGAAAGCTTGAACGCATGCGCTTGAAAATTGACGCGCTTCCTTCCTCCTTTCCGAATACCCACCTAAAGGGCGGCGACGGCGGCCCAGCACACAATGGCGCTGCAGACCGAGCTCCAACGGCCGTAAGCCTTGTATATTGTCGCCGCGGCCTGGGCCTGCTGCTTGAGAGTGCCTTCGGCGGCGATCTCTGGATCCGAGACGTTGCGGATCGCAAGCCATGGCGGCGCGCTCTCGCCGAGTGATTGTGCGACCATGCCGAGCACCGCATCCCCCATCTCCGAGACATCGCCGAGCCCCTGAAGCTTGAAATGATCGTCCGTGGTGTCGAAGCCGAAGAAGTCGGTTGTCACGACCGACTGCGAGAGACCCGAAGGCTTGACGACGGTGATCGTGGGTGAACGGGTATTGTCGGGCGGAAGTTGCGATGCGTTGGCCTTGAAGAGACTCTTCGCCTCCGAAAAGATGGTCGTTTTGGCGGCCTGGCTCGCGTAATGCGCGGCGGCGAATGGCGCCTTTTTCAGCCAGCTCGTTGAGTCGAAGCGCACCACGGGGCTGACCACGACGTCGCCGACCTCGCAGTCCTTGCCTATGCCTCCTGCGGTGCCGGTGGTCAGCACCAGTTTCGGCTGAACCTCGCCGATGATCTGCTTCCAGAGCTCAGCGTTCGGCAGTTGTCCATTGGCAGGAAAATGTTTGTCCGTGTCCTGCGACAAATGCGAGTTGGACTTGAAGACAACGACGTCCTTTGTGCCGATCGTGGTCGTCCAGAACGCTCCAAGGCTCTTCGCCTCGACCGCCGGCGAGCCCTTGCTCATCTGCTTCGAGACGGTCGCGTAATTGTGGGTGTAGGGAACATAGTCATTGCGGGAATCCTTCCCGGGGGTCAGCACGCGGCTCAGAGCGTGTCCCTCATCGACTGTCCATGTCACGACGAGGACGTCGGCGCGGGGCAGCGGCTTGGCGCCGCCAGCCGGCGGTCGCGTGGCCGGCGTTGGAGCGAGGCCCTTGGGCCAGGGAATGTCGACAAAACGACTGAGGCCGGTTGCCTTGGTGAACGCCAGAAAGGCGGCGCCTTCCGAACCCTCCGAATCGAATTCGATGATCTCGCGTTGGAGATCGTCGAGGCTTGCGTTTGGCGATGCCGCGGCGCGATGAGCGAACGCCGACGCCGGAATTGGAATGGATGTCGGATCGACGCCGATATTGCGTTCGATCCAGGCGCGGTCAACAATCACGAGCCTCTCCCGAAATAAATTGTGCGTCCGCCAGAAAATGCGGCGGGCAAAAATCGTAAAACTGATACGCTTTACACGACGTCGGGCTCACAAGACTGTGAGCGCGGTCACAGAACCGACAGTCGCCGTTGCGTGCGAAAGCCGCGCGGCAGCCCTCAGCCGGCTAGAAGTTCCGCCAACGTCATCGCGATGACTTCGGTCGCTTTGTACAAATCCGAGAGCGGCAGGCGCTCGTCGGCGCGATGGGCGTTGGCTTCCTCGATCGTACGGGGGCCCGCGCCATAGAGCACGATCGGAACGCCCGCCTTCGCGTAGTGGCGCGCGTCGGTGTAGAGCGGCACGCCTGAAGCTGCGATTTTTTCGCCCATGACTTGGCTCGCCTGCCGGCAGAGAATCTCGGTCAGCTTCGCTCCCGCCGGCGTCGGCGTCAGCGGCTCGGCGAGCAGGATGCGCTTGACCTCGACCTTGGCCGCAGGATGAAGGGCCGCCGCGCCGGCGATAACGGCGCGCAACTCCGCCTCGACCTCGGCCGGGTTTTCTTCCGGCACGATGCGCCGATCGAGGCGGAACGCCACGCGATCCGGCACGACATTGGTGTTGATCCCGCCCGCGATGAGCCCGACCGTCATCTGCGGCGAGCCGATGCCGGGTATTGCGGAAGTCCTGGCCTGAAGGCCGCCGCGCCAGCCATAAAGGGCCGCAAGGATTGCGTTCGCCGCTTCGAGCGCGTCGACCCCGGTCGAGGGACGGGCGGCGTGGGCCGAGCGGCCGAGAACCTCGACTTCAAGGTGAAGGGCGCCATTGTGGGCGTTCACCACCGCATAGGAGAAGCCAGCGCCGATCGCCAGATCAGGACGCGAGAGGCCCTGCTCGAGGACATAGCGCGGGCCGATCTCGCCGCCTGCCTCCTCGTCATAGGTGACGTGCAGTTCGACGACGCCGTTAAGCGCTGCGCCACACTTCTCGAGCGCCAGCATCGCGAAGGCGTAAGTCGCGATGTCCGACTTCGACACCGCCGCTCCGCGCCCGACCATCCAACCGTCGACGATCTCCGCGCCGTAAGGGTCGCGCGTCCAGCCTGAACCAGGCGGCACCACGTCGCCATGCGCGTTGAGCGCGATGGTCGGTCCACCCTGCCCGAACCGCCGCCTCACGATCAGGTTCGTTGCCGAAGCCATGCCGTTCGCCTTGACGAGGTCCGCCGGAACCGTGTGCCGCTCGACCTGAAAGCCAAGGCTTTCCAAGAGTTTGGCGACGACTTCCGCGGCGCGGTCGCAATCTCCCGGCGGATTGTCCGACGGAATTTTCACGATCTCGGCGAGGAAGCGCGTCTCGGCCTCAGCCTGATCGCGCACGAAATTATGGATTGCGGTTTCGGTCCCCGTCATTGGGTTCGCTCCTTCTCGAAGCCCTCGACGCGCATCCCGTCGTAAGCGGGCGCCACATTCGCCGGCAGGCTCGCGCACAAGGTCTTATAGTCGAGGTCGGTATGCAGATTGGTGAGGATCGCGCAGCGCGGACGCATTCTCTCGATCCAATGAAGCGCGTCGTCGAGGCTGAAATGGGAGGGATGGGGCCGATCGCGCAGCGCGTCGATGATCCACATATCCAAGCCTTCGAGGAAGGGAATGCTCGCTTCCGGAATGCGTTTCACATCAGGCGTGTAGGCGAGCTCTCCAAAGCGAAAGCCAAGCGCGCTGATATCACCGTGATCAAGATCGAATGGCATCGCCTCGACCGCTCCGCCCGGGCCCTCGATACGGCAGAGTTGGCCGGCCACGAGACGCAGCTCAGCTGCAATAGGAGGGTAAGAACTGCCGTCAGGGCTCTGAAAGATATACGAGAACGCGTCGGCGACCCTGAGCGATGTACGCTCGTTCATATAAATGTCGAGACGGCGACGCATGACCAGGCAGAGCGGCCTCAGATCGTCGATGCCATGAGTGTGATCGGCGTGGGGATGGCTCAAAAGAACAGCGTCCAGCCGCTCCACGTCGGCGTCGAGCAGTTGCTCGCGCAAATCGGGCGAAGTGTCGATGAGAACGGCAGTCGTACCCTCCGAGCCCAGGCGTTCGACGAGCACCGAGCAGCGGCGGCGGCGGTTCTTCGGATTCGAGGGATCGCAGGCGCCCCACCCCTGCCCGACCCGTGGCACGCCGCCGGACGAGCCGCAGCCAAGGATGGTCAGACGCAGCGTCAATGGGACGATCCAACGGCCTGCGGCAACCTGCCGAGGGCCAGGGGAAGCTTGGAGAAAACATTTAGAGTATTGGCGCGCGTCGCCTCGGCCAGCGCTCCCAGGGTGATCCCGCGCGCATCCGCAACCACGCCGGCCGTGGCGACGACAAAGGCGGGCTCATTGCGGCGGCCGCGATGCGGCGTTGGCGCAAGATAGGGGGCGTCGGTCTCGACCAGAATGCGGTCAAGCGGGACGTCGCGAGCGATGGCGCGCAAATCCTCCGACTTCTTGAACGTCACCACGCCGGAAAACGAGATCATGAGCCCGAGGCTAAGCGCAGTCTCCGCGAGTTCACGCGAGGCGGTAAAACAATGGAGCACCGCCCGGAACCGCCCCTGCCCCATCTGTTCCGTTAGGATCGTGCCCATGTCGTCGTCGGCGTCGCGCGTGTGGATCACAAGCGGCAGGTCGAGCTCGCGGGCGAGCGCGATGTGTCCGCGAAACACGCGCTGGGCGACATCGCGCGGCGCGCTGTCATAGTAATAGTCGAGGCCCGCCTCGCCGATGCCGACGCATTTTGGATGCCTGGCGAAGGCGCGCATGGCGTCGAAGTCCTCGGCCCCCTCCCCGGCCGCTTCGTGCGGGTGTGTGCCCACTGTGAAGAAGACGTCGTCGTAGCGCTCCGCAATCGCCGCCACGCCAGCAGCCTTCGCGACTTTCGTGCCAATGGTGATCATACGTTCGACGCCGGCGGCGCGGGCGCGCTCAACGACCGCGTCGAGGTCGTCGGCGAAATCGGGAAAATCGAGGTGGCAATGGCTATCGATGATGGTCATCTGGCGCCGGCCTTTGCCTGCGCCCTCACTGCACCGCCTCCGGCTCGACATAACGGGGAAAGACGGGCGCTGGCGGGGGGAGCGCCCTGCCCGGCTCGAGCCGATGCGGGGCGTCGAGCTGGCCTCTGCGGTCGCTCGCGTCCAGCGCGGCGAACGTCCGAGCCTCGGGCGGGACGGCCAGCAGGTCGAGGAGCGCGCCCATCGCCCCCGGCATCGCGGGCTGAAGAAGGATCGCGGCGATGCGCAAGGTTTCGATCGTCACATAGAGCACAAGCTCCATGCGCTTAGGGTCGCTCTTGGCGAGTTTCCACGGCTCGGCGTTGGCGAAATAGCGGTTGGCCTCCGAAACGACCTCGAACACGCCGCCGATATAGAGATGGAGCGCGAAGCTCTGCATGTGCCGGCGCGCTTCGACGATCAAGGCGTCGGCGCGGGCGAGCATCGCCAGATCATCCTTGGTCGGAGCCGCCTTGCGCCAGTCAGGCGTGCGCGCGCCGCAGTTCCTGGCGATCATAGTGAGCGAGCGCTGCGCCAGATTGCCGATGTCATTGGCGAGATCGGCGTTCATGCGGGCGACAATGGCCTCGTGCGAGTAGCTGCCGTCCTGGCCGAACGGCACCTCCCGCAGAAAGAAATAGCGCACTGCGTCCAGTCCGTAAGCCTCGACCATCGCCTTAGGGTCGACGACATTGCCAACCGACTTCGACATCTTCTCGCCGCGGTTGAACAAGAAGCCGTGCACGACGACCTGTTTGGGCACGGGCAAGCCAGCGGACATCAGAAACGCCGGCCAGTAGATGGAATGGAAGCGGGTGATGTCCTTGCCGATGACATGCGCGTCGGCCGGCCAGAACTTCGCCCGAGGGCCGTCGTCGGGAAAGCCGGTCGCGGTGATGTAGTTCGTCAGCGCGTCGACCCAGACATACATCACGTGTTTCGGATCGTCGGGGACGGGGGTGCCCCAGTCGAAGGTGGCGCGGCTGATCGAGAGATCGGAGAGCCCGCGCTTCACGAAGGCGGCGATTTCGTTGCAATAAGTTTCGGGCGTGACGAAGTCAGGATGGGCTTCATAGTGCGCCAATAGCTTGTCGGCGTAAGCGGAGAGCTTGAAGAAGTAGCTCTCCTCCTCGACCCATTCGACGGGCGCGCCGCTCGGCGCGAGTTTGTTCCCGTCAGGGCCATCGGTCAGCTCGCTGTCGACGAAATACCCCTCGTCGCGCACCGAATACCAGCCCGAATATTTCGACAGGTAGATGTCGCCATTGGCAGCCATCCGCTCCCAGATCGCCTGCGCCGCCCGATCGTTGCGCCGCTGGGTGGTGCGGATAATGTCGTCGGCGCGGGCGTTCAGCATCTCACCCATCGCCTCGAATTCGGCCGCGACGCGGTCGACGAACTGCTGCGGCGATATGCCCTCGCGAGCGGCCGCCTGCTGCACCTTGAGGCCATGCTCGTCCATGCCGGTGACGAACAGAGTGTCGCGCCCGTCGAGCCGCATGAACCGCTGGATCGCATCGGTCGCGATGCGCTCGTAGGCATGGCCGATATGGGGCGCGCCATTGGCGTAAGGAATCGCCGTGGTGATGTAGAAGCGGCTCATGAGCGCCGTCCTAAAGCAAAAGTTTTTAAGCGGCGACGAAAATCTAAATTCCTCAACGCCTCGGCGCAGTCGCGGCGATCTCGCTGAACACCGCCAAAATATGCAGCTTGCGGTCGAGATTAAGTTCCTCCGTCTCGCGCTGCGCGTCGCGAATGCGGTCCCATAAGGTTCCGATCTCCTCCACGCGGACGGACCCTGGCTCGACGTCACGCGCGTAAGTAACCAGCCAATCGTAGAGCTCGCGATGGAAAGCCCGGTAAGTCTCGTCTCCGGCGCGCCCGCTAACTGCGTCGGCGAGCCTGGCGACCGCCCGGGGATCGGGGCGGGGCAGACCCGTGACGACCGAGTCGATCAGCGCACTCATACCCTCCGATTCCGGCGCAAGGCGGATGAGCGCCTCGCGAACCGACCCCTCGGCGCGCTTAGCGGCGGAAGCGACAGCCTCGCCGCCCGCTTCACTCCACGGCGGACTGAGGCCGATCACAGCCTTGATGATTTCATCTTCATTGAGAGGATCGAGCCGCAACCGTCGGCAACGCGAGCGGATTGTAGGCAAAACCTGGCCCGGCCGATGCGACACGATGAGAATCAGCGACCGCTGCGGCGGCTCCTCAACCATTTTGAGCAAGGCGTTGGCGCTGCTGCGATTCAGGTCCTCGGCCGAATCCACGATCACGATTCGCCATCCCCCGAAGGCGGCCGAGAGCTGGAAGACTTGCAATCCGTGCCGCACGGCGTCCACGGAAATCTCGGTCGCGAGCCTCTTTGTCGCCCCCTGCCACTCGCGCCGGATGAGGGCGAAATCGGGATGGGCGAGCCCGGCAAGAAGCCGTGCGGCCGTATGAGTCGGCTCGACATGGAGGCTGGTCGCCTCGCGGACCGCTTTCGCCGTCGGGTCTGGGTTGGCGAGCACGAAGCGGGCGAACCGCCAGGCGAGCGTAGCCTTGCCAATTCCCTCCTTCCCGCCGATCAGCCAGGCGTGAGCGAGACGGTCCTCGCGATAGGCTGAGAGCATTTCCGCTTCGGCGCGTTCATGCCCGATCAGCGAATAGACGTGGCGCGGATGGGGCGCGCCCGGCAGCGCGTCGGCTTCGGGAAGATCCTCGCTCTCGCCCTTCTTCGCGCGAGGCTGGTTCATGGGCGCAACTGCGATGGCAGGGTTTTGGAACGGCGGCTCCCCACGGACCTCGCGCTGAGGAGCCGTGCGGAAGCGCGGCGTCTCGAAGCACGGCTCCAGCTCTCGACGCCGTTGGCGCCCACTGGAGCATCCTTCGAGGCCGCACCGCGGCGCCTCAGGACGAGGTGGGAGGACTTCCTCATGCGAGCTTACCCTGGCGCGCGCCGGCAGGATCGAGCCTCTTCTCGACCGCCGACCAAATGGCGGTGGCGACGGTCTCTTCGCTTCCATTGGCGTCGATAAGGACGCAGCGTTCGGGCTCGGCCGCGGCGATGTCGAGAAACGACTGGCGGAGGATTTGGTGAAAGGGCAGCCCCTCCAATTCGAACCGGTCGGCAGGCCCCGCCCGCCTTCGCTCGGCGGCGCGCTGGAGGCCGACCTCCGGGTCGAGATCGAGGATCAATGTCAAGTCGGGTCGGTTCGCGCCGACCGTCAGGCCCTCGAGCGAAGCGATGAACCCGGACGGCAGATTCCCCGCCGCGCCTTGATAAGCGCGCGTCGAATCGGCGAACCGGTCGGAAATGACCCAGGCCCCGCTCGCAAGCGCTGGCAGAATGGTCTTGTCGAGATGGTCGATGCGGGCGGCGGCGAACAAGAATGCCTGTCCGGCGGGGCTGAAGTCAGCCGCAAAGCCGGTAAGGATCGCCTTGCGCAACGCCTCCGCACCGGGAGAGCCCCCTGGTTCGCGCGTTCGGACGACGGCGAGCCCGAGCGGGGTCAGGCGCTCCTCGAGTCGCTTGGCCTGAACCGACTTGCCGACGCCCTCGCCGCCCTCGAGCGTGATGAAACGACCCCTGGCCTGCCGGGTCATTTGGCGCGCCCGACGCGAGGCGGCTTCCGCTTCAATTCTCATCCAATCCGGGTACGAAGCCCACCGCCAACCCTTCTTGCAAACGCCGCCTCAAAGGCCGCCGCCGACGGCTCTTTTCAGCATGGTTCTGCAAGTATTGGCAACGAGCGTGCATCGTGACGTCCGGCACGGGACCGGATCGCCGGGGTGCCAGGGTCAAAACCCAATCACTTGGACCAGTGTCGACCCAAAGCAGAGATCGTCGGGAAGGGACGAATGCCGCAGGTCGACGCGAAGCGGACAATCCGGTTCGCGGCCTTGGACGCCTCAATTGGGCGGATATCGGGCCTTCCGACGTCGCCAGCGAAGGGCAGGAATCCGGCCCGAAGCTGGAGTCCCGAGCGGTCCGCTGATCGACTGCAGCAGACGCGAGGCGGACGCTGCACTTGCGATGCCGATCAATTTGTTTTCTTGTCCCCTTCTGGCACTTCCGCTAGGCGCAGGCCCTCATATATGCGCTCACGGCCCGCGAGATAGACGGGATTGTCGCTGAAGGGCGAGGATCGGTATTGCGAGATGGTGAAACTCGGATTGAGCTCGAGGCCTGCCCGCGCCGCTTCGCGCGCGTCTTCGAGACGGTCAAGGCGCGCGAACGCGGCGGCGAGGAGGAAATGCGCTTGTGGAATACTCGGACTAAGCTCAACAGAGCGATTGAGCCACGCGACTGCTTCCTCGTCACGACCCAAGCACAACTTGGCGAACGCCGCGAACAGCATCCAAATGCCTGCGGAGGTGTCGCGGGGACTAATCCGTAACGCTTCGAGGACGCGGCCCTCGGTCTCGTCAAAGCGGCCGGTAAGATACTTGCCCATGCCGATCCATGCGTGGGCGGCGGCGAGATTTCGGTCAATCGCCAGCGCCCGCTCGCATTCGACGATGCCCTGGGCGGCGCGGTTGCTCTGATTTCGCACCATCCCCAATACGGTGCGCGCGATTGCGTTGTCCGGCCTCAGTTTGAGCGCCTTGCCCAGGCCGGCCTCGGCGGAGCGTAACCGCCCGTGGCGGTCTTCTGACAACCATTGACCGACAAAGCCCACATCGACCCGCGCGCGCCAGACCAGCGCGTCGACATTGTCCGAATCGAGATCGAGAGCGCGGTCAAAGTGAAACCGCGCCTTGTCAAGGAACTCGGCGGTTGGGCCTTTGTTGAAGAGCGCAAGCCCCAGAAAGTAGTGATCCATCGAGTCCGGGTTGGCCGAGCGCTCGGCGCGGCGCGCTTCGGCACTAGCGAGCTCTTGGCCGAGCCGGTTGGCGAGGCGCGAAACGATCTCATCCTGCATGTCAAAAAGGTCGGCGACGGGCTTGTCGAACCGCTCGGCCCACAGGTGCGCCCCCGTTTCCGCTTCGATCAGCTGCATGTTGACCCGCATCCGGTTTCCGCTGCGCTGTACGCTGCCTTCGAGCACGTAGCGCACATTGAGATCGCGCCCGATCTGTCTGAGATCGGGAGACTTGCCTTTGTAGGAAAAGGCGGTGCTGCGCCCTATTACGAAGGCGCCTGAAATGCGCGAGAGGTCGGTGGTCAGGCTGTCGGTCACGCCGTCGACAAAATACTCTTGCTCAGGATCGCCGCCGATGTTGGCGAAGGGCAGCAAGACCAGTGACAGACGCGGCGGCTCGCGCTTTTCCAACGGGGCAACGCGTGGCGCGGGTGCGCCGCCATCTAAACCCATCTTATGCGCATAGACGCGCACCGGCCGGGCGATGTTCTTGAACGTTTTCTCGCCGAGATCGACGAAGGTCTCCTTCAGGCGGTCGCGAGCCTGTTCGTAGGCTGCGCTGGACAGGACAATCCCGCCCGGCTCGCAAACGCCCTGCAGCCGCGCGGCGATGTTGACGCCATCGCCCATCAGGTCGCCGTCGCTCTCCTCGACCACGTCGCCGAGATGGACGCCGACACGGAACTCAATGCGCTTATCGGGCGAGACGCCCGCATTGCGCTCGACCATAGAGCTCTGGACTTCGATCGCGCAGCGCGCCGCATCGACCACGCTGCGAAACTCGATGATGCTCCCGTCGCCGGTGCGCTTGACCACGCGGCCGTGGTGCACGGCGATGGTAGGATCGATCAGGTCGCTGCGGAGCGCCCGCAGCCGCGCCAAGGTGCGATCCTCGTCCGCTCCGGCGAGCCGGCTGTAGCCGACGACATCGACGACCAGGATCGCCGCTATCTTTCGGGTCTCGCTCATGGCGCGCCCCTCTTGCAGTCGCCACACTAGCCCAAATGCCAGCCCCGATCTGCCTGTTTTAGACAGGAAGGATCGCTCATCTGCGCATTCCTTCCATCCCAGGCCCGAACAGGAATGCGCGCTTCGGGTCGCTTTGACCCATTTGGCACACCCTCGGGCAATGACCGGTATTTGCGCATTGCCGACGTCCGCTGAATTGATGCCAAACGCCCGCACCCCGCCCATGGCGGTCGCGGCCGTACGCGGCGATTGGTGTTGACCGAAGGACGTTTCCGTTTGAATTGAGAAGGCCGAAAGGCAACGGCTCGGGCGACAATCTATTGCAGAAAATCAGAAAGCAGCTTAAGCTCGCCGCATGAACAATCTCGCCTTTCCGCATGGCCTCGACCGCCGGCCCCCCGTTCCGCCGAACCTCACCCGTGCGGAGAAAGGCATGAGAATTTTTTTTCGCGAAAAATCCCACGTAACCTGTTGATAAGTCTAGATTCGGACGAGAGAATCCAAGGAAATCCAAGCTTTTCCAACCTCTGGATTCGGGGGCTTCCAAAGCGAAAGGGCCACGCGCCAAGAAAATCCAAATGTGATCGATGAGCCAAGGTCGCGGGCCGCCGCCGAGAAGGAGCCCCCGCTCCTTCCAACAGTAAAGCGGCTTAATAATCGGCCCGAGCGGTCTTCGCAGACTTCACGTGGTCGAAGGCGCCGGTCGGGCTTCTTGGGCGGCAGACGAACAGGTCCGGAATAATAGAGCGCCCTCTCGGCGCTGGCGTGAAGTTCGGGCCGGCGTGGCGGCGCGACATCGCGCACAGACGAGACGTGCATCGACGCAACCGACGAGCGCGCGGCGGCGGCCGTCACGACCGTCGAGCCGTGGCTTAGGCTGAGATCGAACGGTCGGGAGGGCGGCAGCGGAACCGGGCCTCTCGTCAGGTGGGTGGAATGGATCGGCTCCGGCGGCAATGGGTCCGCGTCGCCGGATTCAGCCGGGGCTATGCCAGAGTTGACAGGCGCGGCCGCGACCCGCACTGGCTCCGGCGGCGGCGGTGAAGGCTCGGGCGCGCTTGCGACCTGGACCGGCGGGGGTTCGGGCGCAGGCGGCGGGGCTGGCTGGGCCTCAGGTTGCGGTTGCGGCTGTTGTCCGCCTCGGGCGCCGCCGGAGAAGAACGACCAGATCGTGTCGGTCTGCTGCGCGGCGGCGTCGGCCATCATGACCGGCGCGGAGTAGCCCATCATATTCGCCGGGGAGCCGTCCGTTCGCAGGCTCGCCAGCAACTGCGAATCGTCCGACCCTCCCATCGGCGCAGGCCCGACATAGTCGACCTTCACTTTCGCCGTGCCCATCGCCTTCATGTCGAGGACATCCGCGACACGCGACGACACGTCCATCACCCGCCCCCCGTGATAGGGTCCGCGATCGTTGACCCGCACGATGACCGAATAGCCATTCTGGAGATTGGTCACTCGAGCGTAGCTCGGCAGGGGCATCGTGGGATGGGCGGCCGAAAGCGAGGCCATGTCGTAGACCTCGCCATTGGCGGTGCGGCGGCCATGGAACGCCGCTCCATACCAGGAGGCCATGCCGACCGCCGTATAGGATGGATTCTCGGCAGGATAATATCGATGGCCGGCGACCGTGTAAGGCCGGCCGATCAGATACTGCCCCCCTCCTTTAGGCACCCGCTCGCCATCAGCGACGACCTTGCGGCTAGCGTGTCCATACTTGCCCTGGGAAAAATGTTCGTGGCCGTGAGAATACGAGACATGGGTGGGTTGAGGGGTCGCGCAGCCGGCGAGCGCCAATGCCGCCGCGCCGAGGCTGAGAGCGCCCCGCCATCTCCGATTGCCCGCATAAACCTGCGGTTCAAGGCCCGAAACGCTCATCACGCTTACTCGGGTCGCCCAGCAGCGCAAGGTTCGAGCTTCAAACGCCGAGCCCGCCACAGCGACAGAATATTTCCGAACCATCAAGCCCGCTGCGCAACATTGATCCCGCTTCGTTTCGAATTCGCTAACGAATTCCGACCCTCGCAAGCCGAACGAGGAGCCGCCCGCCGACGCGCCCACAGGCGCTGATTTGCTCCTGGCGGTCCGCCGTCCGCCGTATTTCCGCCGCGAGGAGTGACGCCCAATCGCGGCAACAACGTGACCGTCCCGCTACGCAGGAAACCAGCCCCACGTCCCAGCGCGCCGAGCTTGACAACGGTCAAATGGCGGCCGCAGGACCAAATAGCCCAAAACGCCCGAATCTGCGAGATTTGCCATCGGCTTATTGAGTTGTGCGACGCCAGAAAAGACAGGGCGGCCCGAATGCGTGAGCACTCGAAACCGCCCAGTTTTTTTGGAAGCGACTCTGCCAGACGAACTTGCTGCAAGCCCTCCCGGCTGGTGCTAGTCGCGTCGCCTCCATTCTCGCCGCGTTACTCATTGGGTTGAAGGGGGTTCTCAACCCAAAGGCCCAGGTTAACCCGTCGCGGCGTCACGCTTTAATCACACCTCAGGGCAAACGTCCACTAAAATATGGCGTTCCCGGTGTCATTGAAGTTTCATCCACAGAAACCTCCTCTCGCTTATCTGAGAGTAATTTCGGGAAAATTCGGGTAATCAAGGCATACATCCGTGGCCCGGGTGTGTGATCCACTTTTATTCGCCAATAAGATGCAGGGCGATTTCTCGCTGATGCGGCGCGCGCCGATGCTCGAACAGGTAAATACCTTGCCACATCCCAAGAGCGAGCCGGCCGTGCAGGATCGGAACCGCGAGTTGCACGCCGGTCAGCGTCGCACGGATATGGGCGGGCATGTCATCTGCGCCTTCGTCCGCGTGCTGATACCGAGTTGCATCCTCGGGTGCGAGGCGATCGAAAAAGGCCTCTAGATCGGTGCGAACGTCCCGCGCGGCGTTTTCCTGTATGAGCAATCCGGCCGAGGTATGCCGGCAAAATAGCGTTAAGAGCCCGGCGTGGACGTCGTGCGGCTCGAGCCAGCTGACGACTTCGCGCGTGATTTCGACGAGCCCACGACTGCGGGTTGAAATCGAAAGGATATCGACGAATTGGCGCATTTCCACGCTCGCTGCCATCGCGGGAATCGTAGCATTTGGAACAGTTCGCGGATTTTGGCGTTATCAAGGCGGCCGAGTGGTCGGTTTACCCAAGCAGAGGCCGAAATGCGTCTAATCGTTCTCATCATTCTGATCATTCTGATCATCGGCGCTGTGCCCGCTTGGCCTTACAGCACCGGCTGGGGCTACTATCCCGCGGGCGGGCTCGGGACCATCCTGATCATCCTCCTCATTCTCGCCTTACTTGGATATGTGTAGCGGGCTAATGGGCTCTGCAAGAAGCAATCAACCCCGCCGTAGACCGCGGCGGGGTTGATGTTTGAGGCGTCCAATTTCGAAGGGGTGCGCCGAGCTGCTATCTTCGCCAGATCAGGCCGGCCAGGAAGCCCAGCCCAACGGCAAGAGCGAGAGTGGATAACGGGCGCTCTTGAATCGCGTCCTCGAGCGAGTCGCCGAGCGAAGCGGCCTGCGACTGCGCCCTGTTGGCGACAACTCCAAGCCGATCGGAAGCGTCATTCACCATCGATCCCATATTGGCGCGGGCATGTTTCAAGCCGCGCTTCGCCTGCTCCTGGGCCACCGTGCCGATATCGCTGGCGGCGTCCGAAATCTGGTCGGAAAGACCCCCAATTGCGTCTCTCATCTTCGCCATCTCCTTTTCTAGACGGGCAAAGGCCTTGGCATCACCTGCGCCCTCGTTGCTTCGTTCAGCATCGGATGGAAAGTCATAGGTCGTTCCCTCCTCCGAAACACCTGGTAATGTTAACGCGGGTCCACGCGGAAGGTTCCCTGCGCCGAAGGTACTCAGTGGTCCTCGTCGACATACAGCCGTTGCTTCAAGATTAGCGCCACCATCAGAATGGGCGACGAAAGAAACGCGCCCATCGGGCCCCAAAGCCAGGTCCAGAACGCAAGTGAGAGCAGGACCCCGAGCGCGTTGAGCTCAAGGTGACGTCCGATGATCATCGGAGTCAGGAACTGGCCCTCCACCGTGATCACAACGAGGAACCCGGCGGCGGGAAGAAGGCCCAACAGGAAGGTTGGCTCGGCGACCACTCCGACCACGAGAAGAACCACGAACATCGCAATCGGTCCGATAATCGGGATGAAATTCAGGGTCGCGGCCAACGCGCCGAACCCGGTTGCGTTCGGCATTCCAGTCAGCCAGCAAATGACCCCAGCCGCCGCGCCGACGCCAATGTTGATCAGCGTCACGATCAAAAGATAGCTCGCCAATCCGGACTCGATTTCGTTGAGGATTTTAAGAACCGTCAGACGCGAATCACGGCTTGCAAAGGTCATGACGAGGCCGCGCCGCAAGTCCGGCCATTCCGAGATGACCAAAAGCAACACGACGAGAAAGAAAAGAAAGCCCGTAATCGGCGGCAACAACAGGGAAATCGTCGTCGGCACCCAGGAAATTCCGGGTATGGGAACCGCAACACCCTCGGCGCTTGGGGGCTCGCCGAGCATCGTCGTGAGACGCTGCCAGGCTCTGACCAAGCCATCAAATACGTGCAGCTTTTCCTTCAGGGACGCGACAATGCCAGGCAAGCCGTTCGCGAGTTCGGATACACGTGGGAAGATCAACAGGATCACGAAAGCGAATATAAGCGTGACGCCGGCGACCAGCAGCAGGGCCACGAGAGGGCGCGGGATGTGCAGCGCCTCAAGTCTCCGCGCCGCCGGACCCAACATCACGCCGACGACGAAAGCCGCCACCACCGGCAGCATGACCTCCCGCCCGGCGAAGAGTACGAAACCGATTGCAATAGCCGCGAGGACCGCGAGCGACCAGGCCGAAATCTCTCGCAGCGTGATTTCGGGGTGCGCAGAGGGACTTTCCGCCACCACCGCGCCTTTCTCCGGCCGGCCTTCCCCCATCATCCCTCCCTCTCGCCCCGCGGGCGGAGCCGCGTTCCTCGGCGAACCAATCTTGGCGCTACTTTAAGGGTGAGACTTAGCGTCGTCGATCGAGGCGCCGGCGGACAAGAACACGAGACATCGGGAAAAGTTCCGGCTTCGTCGCAAAGCGATGTTTTTCGCTTTGGATCAAAGTTTGACCGTCCGGCATTGAAAGGGTTTAATCCCGGGCGGCGCTGGCCGCTCTCAGAACTCCGCGAGGTCGTCGTTGTCGCCGAGAGCAAGCTGGAAAGGCTTCCTGAAGATCGCCGACGTAACGGTGCCCGTTGGGCTTTACGCCGCCGCTTCGACCAGTGAGCGCATTGCACTGCATACCATCAATCGGCCGACCGGCCACCGCGTTCGGCGCGAGTTCGTCGACGCGGAGACTGGCGAAGCCGTCGACCGCGACGAGCAGGTCAAAGGCTATGAGGTGGCGAAGGGCGAATACGTCTCGGTCGAACCGGACGAAATCGCTGCTGTGATCCCACATGGCGACAAGACGCTGACGGTCTCCGCATTTGTGGACCTGGCCGGCGTCGACGACCTCTATTTCGATAAGCCCTATTTTGTTGGCCCGTCAGACCGAAGCGCCGACGAACCGTTCGAGTTGGTGCGCGATGGCATGCGCAAGGCCAAAGTCGCGGCGGTCGCGCAAGCGGTCCTTTTTCGACGCGTCCGGACGGTGCTGATCCGTCCTCTCGACGACGGACTGGCGGCCTCGACGCTGAACTACGATTACGAGGTGCGCTCGGCCAAGCAGGCCTTCTCGGATATCCCGGCGAAAAAGATCACCGGAGAGATGTTGGATCTCGCCATCCACATTATCAAGACCAAGAAAGGCGCATTCGATCCGCGCGAGTTTGAGGATCGCTACGAAGATGCGCTGGCCGAACTGGTGAAGCTCAAGCTCGAAGGCAAGGCGATCCCCAAGCGCGCGCCACCCCCAAGCGAGCCGACGGCCAATCTTATGCAAGCGTTGCGAGAGAGCGCGGGCGCAGGCGCTTCAAGGGCACGTGGCGGCAAGGCTCCGGCCAAGAAAAAGACCGGCCGACGCGCTGCCGCGAAGGCGAAGCCCACCGCGCCGCGGCGCAAAGCGGGCTAACGCATGGCGCTCGAAACTTATCGCAAGAAGCGCAATTTCGCCTCCACCGCTGAGCCTAAGGGCTCCACTCCGCTGACAGACAGCGATATCTTCGTCGTCCAGAAACATGACGCCACCCGGCTGCACTATGACTTCCGGCTGGCGCTGGACGGGGTCTTGAAGAGCTGGGCGGTCACCCGCGGCCCAAGCCTCAATCCGGGCGAAAAGCGCCTCGCTGTCGCGGTCGAGGACCACCCGCTGGAATATGCCGATTTCGAAGGCACGATCGCCGAAGGTGAATATGGCGGCGGCTCGGTGATTGTATGGGACAATGGAACCTGGGCGCCGGTCGGAGACGCCCATAGGGGCTTAAAGAAGGGCCATCTCGAATTCGAGCTTCACGGGCACAAGCTTGACGGGCGCTGGCACTTGGTGAGAATGCACGGCAAGCCGGGCGAGAAGCGTGAGAACTGGCTTCTGATCAAGGGCGATGACGAATTCGCCCGCTCTCCCGAGGAAGCCGATATCCTTGAGGAGAGGCCCGAGTTGATCAACACGGGCAGGACCATCGATGAACTCGAAGGAGAATTGCCGGGCTGGTCATCCAAGACGGGAAAAATCGAGAAGCCCGACGGCGCCGGCAGCGGCGCCCCTGAGCCAAGTCCCATCAAGCCGACCGCGGGCGCGGTGGACCCTTCGGCGATCGAGGGAGCGGCGAAAGGGCCTATGCCTGGGTTCGTCGAGCCGATGCTGGCGACACTCGCCAAGTTTCCGCCCACGGGCGAGAGATGGCTTCATGAGATCAAGTTCGACGGCTATCGCCTGCAGGCGCATATCGAGGACGGCAAGGTTTCTCTCTGGACGCGCGGCGGGCTCGACTGGACGAAGAAGTTCGGCGGGCCCGTTCAACAGGCGCTACGAAACCT
Organism: uncultured Alphaproteobacteria bacterium; assembly: GCA_963836695.1. GTDB lineage: Bacteria > Pseudomonadota > Alphaproteobacteria > Rhizobiales > Beijerinckiaceae > Roseiarcus. The sequence continues at coordinate 214,512 of CAWIKX010000009.1, read as the reverse complement.
GCCGGTGCGCACCGCCCTGATCGACGGTGAACTCGTGGCCGAGAACCAGAGCGGAGTGTCTGAATTCTCGCTTCTGCAAGCCGATCTCAGCGACCACCGCGTCGATCGGTTTGCCTATTACGCCTTCGATTGCCTTTACCTGGATGGCTACGATTTGCGCGAAGCCGCGCTTATTCGCCGCAAGGAACTGCTTGGCAAGCTGATCGGAGCCAGCGGCGGCGCTGTTCGCTTCAGCTCCCACTTCGTGGAGGATGGCAAGCTTGTTCTGCAGCGCGCCTGCGCACTGGGGCTCGAGGGCATTGTCTCTAAGGCCAGCCAGTCCCTCTATGTTTCGGGACGCGGCAAGAGCTGGGTCAAGGCCAAGTGTTCGGCCCAGCAGGAGTTTGTCATAGCCGGCTATGTGCCCTCGTCGACCGGGCGCAAGGCGATCGGCTCGCTCGTGCTTGGCGTCTACGAGGGAGCAGACTTGCGGCACGTCGGGCGCGTCGGCACCGGGTTTTCCTCAGGCGTCGCCGAGGGTTTGTTCGCTCGGCTCGAAGAGATGCGCGTCAAGTCGAGCCCTTTCGCCAAGCGGCTGACGACGGCTGAGGCGCGGCAGGTCCGCTACGTACGGCCGGAACTCACGGCGGAGATTGATTTCCGGGGCTGGACGGGGGACGGCTTACTTCGTCAAGCGTCTTTTCAAGGCTTGCGCGAGGATAAGCCCGCCCATGAGGTTGTGCGAGAGACGACCATGGCCACGAACGCCGCGCCTGAACGCCCGAAGAGCAGCGTGACGCTGACCCATCCCGATCGCATCTACTGGCCTGATGAGGGCGTCACGAAGGAAGGCCTTGCCGACTATTACGCCGAGGCTTGGCCCTTTATGAAGCCTCTGGTCGTCGGCCGCGCGCTGGCGCTCGTGCGTTGCCCGGACGGAATTGGCGGACAGACGTTCTTTCAGAAGCATGCCTGGAAGGGGCTCAACCGCAATATCGTCCTCGTCAAAGACCCGGAGGAGCCGGAGCCGATCATCAGCATTCGCGACTTCGATGGGCTGATGGCGCTCGTCCAATCGGCGGCGCTTGAAATCCACCCTTGGGGATCGACCGTCACCGACTGGGAACGGCCGGACATGATCGTGATGGACCTCGATCCAGGCGACGATGTGGACTGGACTTCGGTCATCGCGGCTGCGGGAGAGGTTCGGAATCGGCTGAAAAAAGCGGGCCTCGAGTTGTTCGTCAAAACTTCCGGCGGCAAGGGGTTGCATGTGGTCTCCCCGGTCAAGCCCAAGGCGGATTGGCCGGCGGTGAAGGCGTTTACCAAAGCGATGGCCGACTTCATGGCCGCCGACAGTCCCGAGCGCTTCGTCTCGACGATCCCAAAGGCGCGACGCCACGGCAAGATCCTGATCGATTATCTGCGCAATCAGCGTGGCATGACGGCGGTCGCCGCCTATTCCACCCGTGCGCGGCCGGGTGCTTCGGTCTCGATGCCGCTCGCCTGGGAAGAGCTATCGTCCGAGATCGGGCCCGCCTATTTCACCACCCGCAACGCCCCTGCACGCCTTGCTTCCGTCGCCGATCCGTGGGCGGAGTTCCGGGCGGCCGCCGCGCCCATCGAGACGGACGGCAACAAAACCAAGGCAACCCGGAAACGCCCCTCGTCATCGCGAGGAGGTTGAGAGACCGGCGGCCCAAGCCGGAGGACCGTGCCTCTGGATCGCCTCGCTTACGCTCGGGATGACCATGTCCAATCGTTCGCGCACTAACGCGCCTTTGGCTTCCTCGCGCCCGCGACGCTCCGTTTTAAAGCATCCATGATGTTGATGACGTTGCTCGGGGGTTCGGATTTCGGGCTCGGCCTTCGGTTTCGCCTTGCTCTTTTTCGCCCCCCTCTTCTTGGCCTCGATGATGTCGACAAGCCGCTCCTGCACCGGATCGGCGACCATATTCGGACGCCAGGTCGTCTTGCGCGACTTAATCAGGTCACCGATCAGGCGCATCAGCTCCGCATCCGGTTTTGCCTCGCGAATGGAGGCAAAATATTCGCCGGGATCTCGAACCTCGTCGCCGAAGCGCAAGGTCCAAAGCACAATTCCATTGTCGCGCGGCTTCAGGATTACCGCTCGTTCGCGCCGATTGAGGACAAGCCGCGAAATACCGACCATTTCGGTCGAAGCCATCGCGTCTCGAATGACGCAATAAGCCTCCTCGCCTATAGGGTTGTCAGGGGTCAGGTAATAGGGCGTGTCGTACCAGATCCAATCGATGCTCTCAGCCGCGACGAAGCTCTGAATGTCGATGGTGCGGGCGCTCTCGAGCCCCACCGATTCCAGCTCGTCATCGTCGAGGAGAACATAATCGTTCTCGCCGCGCGCATAGCCCTTGACCTCGTCGGCCTCATCGACCGGCTTGCCTGTTTCGGCGTCGACATAGTGGCTCTGGATTCGATTGCCGGTCCGGCGGTTGAGCACATGGAACCGGAGCTTCTCCTCCTCGCTGGTAGCCGACATCATCGCCACCGGACAGGTTACGAGACTGAGCTTCATGTAACCCTTCCAGAATGGACGCGCCGCCATCGAAAGGTCCTTCCGCCTATGCGTCCCACCTCGCCGGCTCGCCGGCGCTTCCGAGACTGTCAGCTTTTCCAAGCCTCCGCCAGTCTCCGACTGTCTATCGCGCGAAACAGAATCGCGACGCCTTTTGTTCCGGGCGCGCGCAAGTCCGGTCGCGACGGCCGCGTCTGCTAAAGGTCCGCCCCTCACAGGAAGAGGCCTCCGCCTGTACACCGGCGCCGCGTTCGGGCACAAACCGCGCCCTGGCGCAGGCGGGACTTAGGTCTTTCGGGAATTCTCTTATGACTCGCGACTCGGCGCTCAATGTCTCGGTCGGGATCATCGCCGCGGTCGTAATCTGTGTCGCCGCTTCCCAGGCCAGCGACGTTTTCGCGCCTTTGGCATTAGCTTTATTCATCATCGCTCTGGTCTGGCCTTTGCAGTCCTGGTTGCAGGCTCGCATGCCGGCGCTGCTCGCGCTCGCCATCACCATGAGCGTGACCGTCGCCGTGTGCATCGCCTTCGCCTCGCTCGTCGCGTGGGGCTTTGGCCGCGTCGGCGTATCGCTACTCGCCGACACCGCACGCTATCAGACGCTCTATGAGCGCGCGATCGACTGGCTCGATGATCGCGGAATTTCCGTGGCCGGGCTTTGGAGCGAGCATTTCAATGTCGCTTGGCTCGTGCATTGGGCGGGCCAAATCACCGGCCGGGTCAACACCACCCTCACCTTCTGGCTGATCGCTCTTCTCTATGTCATCTTAGGCTTGATGGAGGTCGACGACCTGCGCTGGCGCGCAAAGACCTTCCTCTCGCCCGAGACCTCTCGCATCCTCTTGCAGGGAACCGCGGCGACGGCGGTGAAGCTTCGCAAGTATATGGAAGTGCGCACGCTCATGAGCGTGGCGACGGGCGTTCTCGTAGGCTTATTCGCATGGATCGCCGGGCTGCCTTTCGCCCTCGAATGGGGCGTGATCGCGTTCGCGCTCAACTACATTCCATTTATCGGCCCGTTCGTCGCCACGCTGTTTCCCACTTTGGTTGCGATGACGCAGTTTCAGTCGTGGGAAGCCGTCGTCGGCGTTTTTGTCTGCCTCAACGTCATCCAGTTCGTGGTCGGCAGCTATATCGAGCCGCGCGTGTCCGGCGCCGTGCTCTCGATGTCGCCCACGGTCGTGCTGCTGGCCGTCTTCTTGTGGACCTACCTTTGGGGCCTGTTCGGCGCTTTCATCGGCGTGCCGATCGTCATCGCGATCGTCACCTTCTGCGCCTATCACCCCTCCAGCCGCTGGATCGCCGATCTTCTCGGCGGGCCGATGGAAAAGGAACCGCTGGCGCAAGATTAGGGTTGCGCAGGAGCTTGTCATCGCGAGGAGCGAAGCGACGTGGAGATCCAAGAGTTGTGGGGCGCCAGCCGGCTCTAGATTGCTTCGTCGCTACGCTCCTCGCAATGACGGCTGAGGGCTCGGCGAGATCATCTCGCCCGATGATGGTCGCCCTCCTCCGCAGCGGCCAGGTCAATCCGCTTCGGCGCCATCAGCGCCAGTCGTCCGTCCGACCCCGGTCCAAGAGCGTGGACATAGAAATGGGTGGGCTTGGAGTTCGGCGCCATCACCGGCGACGGCGCGGAAATGATCTTGAGTTTGCCGCAAGCGCCGATCCAATCGACGTGCCGATGGCCGTGCATGACAATGACGCGCTCCGCATAGGGCTTGAGCATGCGCTGGAACCAGCTGCCGTTGATCAGGGCCGTCCCGATCCGTTCGGAGAAGGCGGCGACCGGCATCGGATATTCGATCAGATGATGATGCAGGGCGATGATCCATCGAGCTTGCGGATAGTGATCTAAGGCTGCGGTGAGCTGGCGCGCCTGCCCTGCTGAAATCAGACCCAGCGCATTGGTGAACGAGAAATTCGTGTCGGCGTTCGAATTGAGGATGGCGACCCCGAGACCATCATCTTCGACTGGCGGAAGAATGAGGGGGAATAGCTCGTCCCAGAGGCGCGTGAGGCGGCTCGATCGCCGAAGTCCACCCTGGTCGGCGAAAGTCTTGATCGCTTGGCGCTGTGGCGTGAGGGTCGCTGCGAGCGTAAGGCCAGGCTTGGCCTCGCCGGCGCTCATTATGCGCAATCGCTCGGCCCCGAAGGCCGAGAGCGCCGAGAGCGCACGCATCTTGCGCAAGGTTTTCGCCGGGCTGAACGGCAGGTCTAGTCGCGCCGGATTGGCGCGGTCGACGACATTCACGTCGTGGTTGCCCGGCAGAATGAGCGTCCGTCCGGCGAGGTCGGGATAGCCCCCGAGAATGTCATAGAACTCGGCCCATTCGGCGGAGCGTCCGGCGTCGGTCATATCCCCGGTAATGAGGACGAGATCCAGCGGCCGTGTCGCGTGCTCGGCTTCGAGGAGAGCCATGACCTGCCTCAACCGCTCGTTGCCGCGCGGGCCGCCCCGGCCGCTTTCAATCCGAAAGCCGTAGCGCTCGCCGACGATATGAATGTCGGACAGATGCGCAACGCGCCAGACGCGGTCGGCCGGTGGGGCGGCGTCGAACGCTTCGAGGTCGAGCGGCTGGTCCATGCTGGCGTCGGCGAAGCCCCAGACAAGCGACGCCACCGCGAGGTAGCCCGACATGATGACGATGGCGTTGGCGAGGGTCGGCAGGATCAGCTGGTGGGGGACGGCGAGATCGGACGCCGATCCGACCCAACTCGTCGCCGGCCAAACAATGGACGTCACCAGCGCCGCGATCACGGCCAGCAGAATTCCGGCGCCGGCGCAGCTCATGGCCCGCATACGCGCAAGCTCCGCTCCGCGGCGAGGCCTGAAGGCGCCTTCGGCCAGATGCCGGATCGCCTCACGGCACAAAGCGTATCCGGGCTGTACGCCGAGCGCGTTGAGCGACCAGAAATTGGCCTCCGCTATGCGAAACAGCGGTCGCCAGCCGAACCAGCCGGCGAGGGCGACGGCGAGCAGGATGAGCCCGGCGCCAAAGCCATACAGTTCCAGGATTTTGGAAAAGAGGCCATTGAACCATGCTGTCGCAACCAGCGGCGCGAGACCCAGGATCGCCGCCGGCAACAGAATTGACGCGGTCCACGCCAGCAAAAGTTTCGTCAGGCTGATCTCGGCCAAGAGGCTCCCGGCGATCGCCAGAAGCGACTTCTGCTTCGGGCTCGATGCGTCGTCCTCGGCGTCGCCATCGCGCGGATCGAGGATCGGCCCTGCCGGACGCAGCTCGCGGCGCTCAAGCTCGGCGCTCGGAGGAGAAGCGTCGGGCGCTGGCATGGCGTCAGATGAGAATTTTCCCACAGCATCTGTGGCATAGCATGCGGCGGCCCCGCTCGGTAGCGAGGCGGCCACTAGACGAAGGATGCTGACTGCGTCACTCATATGGCGTTTAATCGGCGCGCGACTTCCGGAGGATGCGCTGTGCGCCGCAGGCTTGTCCTATCCCTCGCCGTGTCGGCGGGACTGATCGGTCCGATTGCTCTTCGCGCAGCGGCTGCCCCATTGCCGGCGTTGGCAGTGGATGGCCTCTACATTTGCGCAGAACATGCGGACCCTGACGATTGGGACGCTGAGTTTTCAAAAGGGCCAGTGCTGGTCCCGGCTGGGACAGTGTTCGAGTACGCAGGCCACATCATCGGCGGCTCGCTATTGGACCCGAAGGACTCCGCTCATTTCGAAGTCGGGGTCCATAAGGAGATAACACCGGAGGAGAAGAAACGGCGATCCAGCCTTATTGCTGAAGACATGTCGATAGACAGGAAGCATTCAAGCGCCGCCGTTACGACAATCCTGTTACACTCACCAAGAACGCCCCGTGCGCCTCAGTCCCCGCCAGACCCGCCTTGTCCAATGAGTGGGGATGGGTTCTTCCGTCAATAGTTGGCGACTCGGATATCTATTATCAGGCGGATGCAGTAATCAAGCGCGGTGCATTGGACACGAGCCTCGACGACGAATCCGTGCCGGTAGAGTTTCTGGCATCCCGAGGCGAACTGAATGCCTCCGTAACAGGAATCCTTTCAAACCCACTCGACCTTGACCTAATGAGCGCGTCCCTACCGCCGGATAACTCACCTGTGCTCGGCGCGGGCAATTCCGAGTGTTTTGGAGATAGCAGTCGGCAAGATATTTCCTGCCGCGCGCTAACGGAAGATTTCCTTATGAGCATGCGGAGCGCGACGCGGGCTGAGGTAATTAAGGCCATGAATGTTAACGGTAGAGAGATTAAGCGTGGCCTTCATTTCTTGAGCCTGTACTCGCAAGGACAGCGCTGGGGCAGCGGCGACGTCAACTTTATGTTTGACGGACAGGGGCGAGTGAGCGTCATCGACGCATTTCTCGATCCGCCAAACGATAAGGGAGCGCGTGCAGAACTTATTTGGAACGCGGATCTGCTGCCGAACGGCTGCTCTGATTTGCCCGTGACCCGCTTAGTGCGCTGTCCCTAAAATCCTCGAGCCGCTCACAGAGGACGCCAAACCCGGCCTACGGGCATCGAGGTTAATTGGGACATGCCCGCGTCCCTCCGCGGTAGCGCAGCCCGTCGGCCGGGCGAACGCAACCGCGCCCCGTCCATTCATCGGAGGTTCAAGCGGCTCGTCCACAATCGGGGCCTTCGGAGGACCCAGCACATGTTTCGCAAGCTTGCACTGTCTCTCGCCGTGGCAGGATTGATCTCCCAGTTCGCTCTTCCCGCCGAGGCTGCGCTGGGCGTCGGCGCGTTCGCGCCGCCAGCCTCGCTTGTGGAAAGCTCGCCGGTGGAAAAGGCGCAGTTCGTCTGGGGCGGCCGGAGGTATTGCTGGTACAACTCGGCCTGGCGCGGTCCCGGCTGGTACCAGTGCGGCTTTGCGTGGCGTCGTGGATCCGGCTGGGGCGGCGCCGCCGGCTGGCACGGCTGGCGCCACCCGGGATTCGTCCATCGGCCTGTCCATAGACCGCCTGTCCACAGACCACCCGTTCACAGGCCGCCTGCCCATCGGCCGCCCGTGCATCGCCCGCCGGGCCACCGTCCAGGCCATGGCGCGAGCAGGCCCGGTCACCAACGGCCGCCGGCGCACCGCCCCGGGGGCGGCAATCGCGGCGGCAGCCAACGCCGCTGAACGCAATCCAAGGGGCGGCGAACCTTCCGTTCGTTGCGCGGCTCGCGGCTGGACTATAATCACGGCCGCGTCGTCCGTGAGAGGATTCGCCCTTGGCCCTGTGCAACCTTGATCAGCGTGCCCGTGGGCGCGTTCGCGCACTCGTCGCCGCATCGGCTTTCGCGCTGCTCATCGCGGGCTGCAACCAGGAGGCCAAGACCGAGCCACCGCAACCGCGCCCGGTTCGCACTGTCACCGTCGAGAAGGGCAAGGTTGGCGACACGGTCACGCTCACCGGCGACATCCGCGCCGAAAACGAGGTGAACCTCGCCTTCCGCATCGGCGGACGGATCATCGAACGAAAAGGCGGGGTTGGCGACAAGGTCGAGCCGGATCAGGTGCTGGCGAAGCTCGACCCGCAGGACGAGCTCAATGGCGTGCGCTCGGCGCAGGCGGCCCTCAATGCCGCCCGCGGCCAGGAGGTCGAGGCGCAGAACAATTTCGATCGCCAGAATCACCTGATGGAGCGAGGCTTCACTACCCGCGCGATTTTCGATTCCGCGAAGCAGGCGCTGCAGACGGCGCAAGCCCGAGTCGACGACGCGTCGGCGCAGCTGGACATCGCTCAGGACCGGTTGAGCTTCACAGAGCTTAGAGCCAACGTCTCGGGGTCGATCACCGCGCGATCCGCCGAAGCGGGCGAGGTTGTCCAGGCGGGACAATCGATCTTCACCGTCGCGCGACAGGATGGGCGCGACGCCGTGTTCGACGTTCCGGCTCAGGTCTTACGGGGAGCGCCGCCGGATGCGATCGTCACCATCGCGCTCACCGACGACCCGTCGGTGACCGCGAAAGCGCGCGTGCGGACGGTCGATCCGCAGGCTGATCCGGTCACCCGGCTATTCCGGGTCAGGCTCGGTCTCATCGATCATCCCGAAGCCATGCGGCTCGGGGCGACGGTGACGGGGCGCCTGCAACTCGAGGGCGGAGCCGGCATCTCGATTCCGGCGAGCGCGCTCACCTCGACCGATCGGCAGCCGGCCGTGTGGGTCGTCGACCCTCAGAGCCTCACGGTCGCGTTGCGCAATGTCGAAGTGCAGCGGTTCGATCCGGCGACCGCAGTCATTTCGTCGGGGCTTGAGCCCGGAGATGTCGTGGTGACGGCCGGCGTCCAGGCGCTGCATCCGGGCCAGAAGGTGCGGCTCCTCGGAGCGACTTCGTGAGTTCGCTCAATCTCTCCGATTGGGCGCTGAAGCATCGCTCCTTCATCGTCTTCATCATGGCCGCGGTGACGCTCGCCGGCGTCGCCTCGTTCTTCAGCCTTGGCCGCGCCGAGGATCCGCCCTTCACCTTCCGCACCATGATCGTCCAGGCCGGATGGCCCGGCGCGACCATGGACGACACGCTCCAGCAGGTCACGGAGAGGCTTGAGCGCAAATTGCAGGAGACGCGCGGGCTCGATTTCCTGCGCAGCTACACCATCCCTGGCCGTACGACGATCTTCGTCAACCTTAAGGGCTCGACCAAAGCCTCCGAAGTGCCGGACATCTGGTATCAGGTGCGTAAGAACATCGGCGACATCCGTGGCACGCTGCCAGCAGGCGTGGTCGGGCCAGGGTTTAACGACGACTTCGGCGACACGTTCGGCTTGATCTATGGCTTCACCGCCGATGGCTTCAGCCAGCGTGAGCTGCGCGACTATGTCGAGGATATTCGCTCGCGCTTGCTTCAAGTTCCCGACGTGTCGAAGATCGAGCTCCTCGGCGCGCAGGACGAACAGATCTATGTCGAGTTCTCCACGCAGGAGCTGGCGGGCCTCGGCGTTGATCGAACGGCGCTAATCGCTGCACTCAGAGCCCAGAACGCCGTCAGTCCCACAGGCGCCCTCGAAACCGGCCAAGAGAAGATTTCGCTCAGGGTTTCCGGCGCCTTCCGGTCGGAAGCGGATCTTCTCGACCTCAACTTCCTGTCCAACGGCCGGCTGGTCCGGCTCCGCGACATCGCGACCGTCCGGCGGGGTTACTCCGATCCGCCGCAGCCCATGTTTCGCGTCAATGGCAAGCCGGCGATCGGTCTCGCCATTGCCATGCGCGATGGCGGCGACATTCTGGCGCTCGGACGCAACGTGAAGAAGGCGATCGACGAGAGCGTCGCCAATCTGCCGCTCGGCATCGATGCGAGTTTGGTCAGCGACCAGCCGGTCGTCGTCCAGACGGCGATTGGCGAGTTCATGGAGTCGCTCTGGCAGGCGATCGCCATCATCATGGCGGTCAGCATCATCAGCCTCGGCTTGCGGCCGGGCTCGGTGGTGGCGCTGACGATTCCGCTCACGATCGCGATCATATTTCCGATCATGCAGGCGATGCATATCGACCTCCAGCGCATCTCGCTTGGCGCGCTCATCATTTCGTTGAGCTTGCTCGTCGACAGCGCCATGACGACGATCGACGTCATGACGACGCGCCTTGCCCAAGGCGACAGCAAGGAAGACGCCGCTTCTTTCGCGTACAAGACGCTGGCGCTGCCGATGCTGACTGGCACCTTCGTCACCATCGCCGGCTTTGTGCCGATCGGTTTCGCCCGCAGCGCGGCCGGCGAATATACATTCTCGATCTTCGCCGTGGTGACGATTGCGCTTGTTGTCTCGTGGTTCGTCGCGGTGCTGTTCGCGCCCCTGCTAGGCGTCTGGCTACTCAAGAAGCCCGAGGCTGCCGCCGACGCCAAGCCCAGCTTTGTCATGCGTACGTTTCGTTCGATCCTCGTCGGCGCGATGCGGGCGCGCTGGATCACGATTGCGGTCACGCTCGCCTGTTTCATCGGCGCGGTTTTGGCGCTCCCTTACGTGCCGCGGCAGTTCTTCCCCGCTTCCGACCGTCCGGAGCTAGTGGTCGATCTGACGCTTCCGCAGAACGCCTCGATCTTCGCCAGCGAAACAGCGTCTTCGAAGCTGGACGCCATGCTGAAGGGCGATCCCGACGTTGCAAGCTGGAGCACTTATGTCGGGCGCGGCGCGATCCGCTTCTACCTGCCCCTCGACGTCAAGCTTCCGAACGACTTTTTCTCGCAAGTCGTGGTGATCGCCAAGGATGTTCAGGCGCGCGATCGGCTGCACGCCAAGCTCGAAAAGGCGCTGGCCGAACAGCTGCCGAGCGCGGTCACGCGCGTGTCGCCGCTCGAACTCGGACCTCCGGTCGGCTGGCCGGTGCAATATCGAGTGAGCGGCCCCGACCCAGCGGAGGTGCGGGAAATCGCGCTCAAGCTCGGCCAGACGATGGGCGAGAACTCAAACCTCAGGCTGGTCAATTTCGACTGGATGGAGCCGTCGCGTGAGGTCCGTGTCAAAATCGACCAGGATCAGGCACGGTTGCTCGGATTGAGCTCGCAGACGCTGGCCGAAACGCTGAACGCGGTGATGAGCGGAATCCCGATCACGCAGGTTCGCGACGGCATTTATCTCATCAATGTCGTGGCGCGGGCGAATGACGAGCAGCGCGTCTCGCTCTCCACCCTGCGTTCCCTGCAACTCCCCCTCCCCGGCGGGCGCACCGTGCCGCTGAGCCAGGTGGCGACGTTCGACTTCGATCAGGAATATCCGCTTATCTGGCGGCGTAACCGCGTCCCGACGCTCACAGTGCAGGCGGATGTGCGCGGGGACGCGACGCCGGAAGACGCGGTCGCCTCCCTTGAGCCGGCCATTGAGAAGCTCGAAGCGAGCCTGCCGACCGGCTACCACGTCGCCACCGGCGGCACGGTCGAAGAGAGCGCCCAATCGCAAGCTTCCGTGTTCGCGCTTCTACCCGCCGCGCTCTTCCTGATGCTCCTCTTCCTGATGGCGCAATTGCACAGTTTCGGGCGCGTCGCGCTGGTCGTGGCGACCGTGCCGCTCGGATTGATCGGCATCGTTCTCGCGCTCCTCGTCGCCAACCGGCCGCTCGGCTTCGTGGCGATCCTTGGCATTCTCGCGCTCGTCGGCATGATCGCGCGCAACGCCGTCATCCTGATCGATCAGATCGAGACCGAGCGCGCGCAGGGTCGCGACATCTGGACCGCTGTGGTCGAAGCGACCCTCTCGCGCTTCCGCCCCATCATGCTGACCGCGATCTCGACCGTGCTGGGCTTGATTCCGATTGCGCCGACGGTGTTTTGGGGACCGATGGCCTTCGCCATCATGGGCGGACTGTTCGTCGCCACGTTGCTGACGCTCTTGGTGCTGCCGGTCTTCTACATCACGCTTTACCGCGCCAAGCAGCCTGAGAGGGAGGCGGTGGCGGCGGCGTAGCTCCTTCTCCCTTCCGGGAGCCGTTGGCGGGAGTAGCCGGTCGGATGAGGGTCCGGGACGAAAGCGCGCTCCGCAAGCGAACCCTCACCCCAACCCCTCTACCGTAGGAGAGGGGATCGCCGCAGGGAGACATTCGTGAAAACGCTCAAGGTCGGCGAGATCACCATCACGAGCCTTATCGAGCGCGACGGTCCCTGGCGGACGCCGGAGGCTATGTTTCCGGCCTATGATGCCGCGATCGGGCGCAAACATCTCGCAGAGCTTGATCCGGTTTTGTTCGATTCCGCGAGCGGTCGCATGGTGATTACTTACCAGACGTTTCTGGTGCGCACGCCCAAGCATACCATCCTGATCGACACCTGCACCGGCGAGGACAAAGGCTATCCGGCCCCTTACGACTTCACCAAGCAACCCTGGCTCGACGATCTTCACGCAGCGGGCCTGGGCGTCAACGACATCACGCACGTCTTCTGCACGCATCTCCATTTCGACCACACCGGCTGGAACACGATGCTTCGCAATGGCCGGTGGACGCCGGCGTTTCCGAACGCGAAATACATCTTTCACAAGGACGAGTACGCTCAATGGGAGGCGACGACCGCACGCGGAGAGACTCCGCCAGGAATCATGCAGGGGGCCCTACCCGGTAACTCCTGGAGCTACAATTGCCGGCCGATCGTCGAGGCGGGACAGGCGCTGCTGGTCGACGACACGTTTGAACTCGACGACAATTTCACGCTCATTCCCACTCCCGGCCATTCACCCTGCCATTGTTGCGTCATGATCCGCTCGCAGGGCCAGGAGGCGATCGTGACCGGCGACTTGATGCACCATGCGTTGCAATGCCGAGAGCCGGACTGGTCGACTATCTTCGATTTTGATTCCGTTCAGGCGGCGCGGTCGCGTCGTCGCCTTCTCAGCCAAGTCGCCGACACCGGCGCGTTTGTCCTGCCGATCCATTTTCCGAGTCCGACTACGGGCTTGGTGTCCGCCGACGGCGACCGCTTCCACTATACGTTCGTGCGGTAGACGGTTGGCTTCTTCCCCTCTCCTTCGGGGAGAAGGTGGCGCGCGTAGCGCGATGGATGAGGGACTTTCCCCCACGCCAAGGCCTGCTTTGCACGCAAACCCTCACCCCCGACCCCTCTCCCGTAGGAGAGGGGGGCGGCTCAGAAATACCCGACGGTGCTCCCTAGCGCGATCACCACGGCGAGCGCCAGGAGGCCGCCAACAATCGACACCATGACAATGTCGAGATAGCTCTCGCGGTGGGTCGAATTGCAGACCGCGAGCAGCGTCACTACGGCGCCGTTGTGCGGCAGGCTGTCTAGCGTCCCCGCGCCGATTACCGCGACCCGATGCAGAAGTCCCGGGTCGATGCCCTGCTCGTGGGCGATCTTGAGGTAGGTCGCGCCGAGAGCATCCAGCGCGATGGTCAAGCCTCCCGAGGCTGACCCGGTCAACGAAGCCAGCACATTCGTCGCGACCGCGAGCGACACCAGCGGGCCGCCTTCGATGCCGAGCACCCATTCGCGCACCAGCCCGAACGCGGGAAGCGCGGCGACGACCGAGCCGAAGCCGACCAGGCTCGCGACGCTGAGCACCGGCAGCACCGATGCATTGGCGCCCGCGTCCATGCTGTCGCGCAAAGCCGGTAGGCGCCGATAATTGACGGCGATCAAAACGACGATGGCGACAAACAGCGCCGCCACCACCGCCCACACGCCGCCAACCGCGGAGAGCGAGGTCGAGCCCCATTCCGGCTTGGCGAGGAAAGATGCGTCCATGCGCGGCAGGACGAAGAGCGACATGAGGAGATTGACCGCGACGACGATGACGAGCGGCAGAGCCGCGAGCACGATCGGTGGCCCTATGTCGTTCGGCCGCCCATGGATCGCTTCCGGCGGATCGAACGTGCTCGCGGTCGTGGCGCGCTCGCGCACGACAAGGTCTTCTGCCGCATTCTCCTGTGGAACGTCCACCCCGTAGCCCTCGCCCTTGGCGCGCGCGCTTCGCTCGGCCCGCCCGAGCCACCACATGCCGAAGCCGAACATCACGATGGCGGCGATGATGCCAAGCCCCGGCGCCGCAAAGGGTGTGGTGCCGAAGAAGGGCATGGGGATCGCGTTCTGAATTGCGGGCGTGCCCGGCAGAGCTGACATAGTGAACGTCGTTGTGCCGAGAGCGATCGCCGCCGGCATCAGGCGCCGCGGAATCGCCGCCGCGCGGAACAACTGATGCGCCATCGGCGCAAGAACGAAGAAGGCGACGAACAGGCTGACCCCGCCATACGTGACGATGGCGCCGGCCAGCACGACCGCGAGCACTGACCGCTGAGGCCCCAAACGCTCGGTCATGTATTTCGCGATCGACGTCACCGAACCCGAATCCTCCATAAGTTTGCCGAACAGCGCGCCCAAAAGAAAAATCGGGAAGAACTGCATCACGAATTGCGCCGCGCTCGCCATGAAGGTCTGCGTCCAATGCGCAAGCAGCGGCTCGCGGGCTAAACCGGCCGCAAGAACCGCGGCGGCCGGCGCAAGCAGGAGGATGCTCCACCCGCGATAAGCGAACCAGATGAGAAGCCCAAGCGCAATGAGGATGCCGACGAGCCCCATGGCTCAGACTCCGTCGAGCAGGACGTCGATGTCGAGCGTCGAGCGTTTGCCGATGTCCATTCCATGCGCGTCGAGAAACGCCTGAGCCGCCTTCCTCCCCTCGTCGCGAAGGTAGGTGAAGAACGACCATTCAGCATTGAGCTTCGACGAGGCGCCAAGCTCGGTCATGATGGCGTTCCTGACGACATGCACGCGCATCTGCGTCCAGAGCTTGCCCTCCCCGTCCCCCGGATCGGCGACCTTGCGCAGGAGCGCCATCATCCTGAGCTCCTTCAGGACTACCGCGTTGAACGAGACCTCGTTCAGGCGGTTCAGAATATCTGACGCGCTGCGTGGCACCCCCGGGCGCTCGATCGGATTAATGGGAACGAGAATCGTGTCCTGCGATTTGCACTCGCGGACGAGTGGGGTCAGCGTCGGATTGCCCGAATAGCCGCCGTCCCAATAGGCTTCACCGTCGATCTCGATCGCCTGGAACATCGTCGGCAGACAGGCCGAAGCGAGCAGGACGTCGGGTGTCACGGCGTCGTTCTTGAAGACTTTCCCGCGTCCGGTGCGCACATTGGTCGCCGTAATGAACAGATGGATCGGCGATTGCGCCAGGACCTTGAAATCGATCAGTTCGGCAAGGATCTCGCGCAGCGGGTTCTTGCCCATGGGATTCACGTCGTAGGGCGACACCAGGCGCGACATGAGATCCATCGCGACATACATGGGCGACGAATTGAGCGTCCAGCGCCCGAGCAGCACGTCGAGCGGCCCGCGCTGAAACGGACTGAAACGGGCGGCGTCCGAGACGCGCCGCCAGAACGCGCCAAGCGCCTCACGCGCGCCTGCAGCCCCGCCCAACTGATGGCCGTAGACCAGCACGGCGGCGTTCATCGCGCCCGCGGAGGTGCCGGAAATGCCGTCGACCGTAAGCCATGGCTCCTCGAGAAGCCGGTCGAGCACGCCCCAGGTGAAGGCGCCATGCGATCCGCCTCCTTGGAGGGCGAGATCGATCAGGACGGGCTTGCGCGTCATCGGCTTGGCTTCGGTCGGCATTTCTGAACCTCGAAAGACTTGCCGGATTAGGCTTGGCGTCAGATCCGCTCCCCCTTCGAACCAAGCGCAGGGGGCCGCGCCTCAGCAAATCGCAATGCGAGAGGCGCGGGGATCAACCGACCGTCAGCTATTGATTTGTCCCCGCCGAGACTTTCGAAGCGCCAAATAAGATGCGCCGTGTTAGACTTGCGGCGGCCTAAGGGTAAAGAGTTTCGGGCTCCATCGCAACTTGGACGGACCATGACCGACCCAGATAAGTTTCTCGATCCGGAGGCGGAGCCGGCGGCCGAGATCGAGGCTGCGATTGAGCCTCCGGCCCAGTCCTTCATTTCGATGGCGACTCTGTATCGCAACCTGCCTTTTATTATCGCGCTGGCGCTCGCCATATTCGGGGTGGCCTATAGCAATTTCTCCGGCCACACGATGAACGGTTATTGGGAATTCCTGGCGATTGCGATTGGCCTTGTCTGCGTCATTACGGCATGGCCGAACGCGCCTGACCGCCAGGCGCGATTCAAGCTGATCTGGACGCAAGCGGCGCACTGGATCACCATCCTCGTGGCGATGAACCTTCTGCTGCTGCAAGGGTTTCAGCTCGTCTTGCCCGTGCAGGCCGCGGGTCTCGTGCTCCTGCTGCTACTGGGTGTCGGCGCTTTCCTCGCCGGCATTTATCTCATGTCGCTCCGGATCTGCTTTCTCGGGGCCGCCATGGCGCTTTCCATCCCAGCCATGACATGGCTCAAACAGGCGTCGCTGCTCCTGGTGTTGGCCGGCGTTGCGGTTGCCGGTCTTGCCATCGCCTTCTGGCCGCGGAGCAGGAAAGCGTCGGCCTGAGTTAAAGGCGGAGAGGACTGGGATCGACCCGCTGGTCGATCAGGCTTCGATGTAGTCGCAGCGAAACCCATTGTCCCAGCGCTTGATGCGCCCGATCGACGGCGACGGGAAATGCCCCGTGCAGCATAAGGTGCGCGTGTCGCAATATCGTTCGAGAAAGCCGCGGCGCGTCTTGGCGGCCATATTCCCATCCACATCGAAGCGCGGGGACAGTTCGGGATAACGCGTCTGCAGCGGCGAATGGATTAGGTCCCCGGGCATGACCGCGTCGTCGCCATCCCGCCCGAAGCAAACCGCAACGTGGTGGGGCGTGTGTCCTGGAGTGGGCAAAAGGCGCACATGGTCGTCAAGCGCATAGTCGTCGCGCACCCACTCGGTCCGCCCCGCTTCGACGACCGGAAGCACGCTGTCGCCGAAATGCGGCAAAGGCGTTTTGGCGTGTTCCCCGGCCCAAAAGTCGAATTCGCCTTTCGAAATCAGATAGCGGGCGTTAGGGAAAGTAGGCGTCCAACGCCCGTCCTCGAGACGCGTGTTCCAGCCGACATGATCGACATGCAGATGCGTGCACATGACGAAATCGATGTCGTTGACGCTCAAACCCGCGGCGGCGAGCCCGCGCATGAAGGTCTCGTCGCGCTTCAGATTCCATTGTGGCCGTGCCGGCCTCGCCTTATCGTTGCCGATGCAGGTGTCGACGAGGATATTATGATGCGGCGTGCACACGACGTAGCATTGAAAACAGAACACCAGCCTGTCGTCCTGAGCGAGAGCTCTCGGCGCGAGCCAGCCGCGATTCTCGTCGAGCAACTCCGGCGAGAGTGTGGGAAAGACGTCGAACGCGGGCAGAAACGGCCCCTCGATCTCGATGATGCGCTGAATGCCGATGTCGCCGATGCTCAAAACATTGTTCATCGCCAATTCCCTCGCCGGCCGGCGCGCGCCCCGTTGCCGTGGGCGAGGCCATATCAACAAGAATCCGCTCGGTAGGCAATGCCTCCGGGTTCTTCGAGGCGGCCCGCTTTTTCGGCCTCGGCTGAGCGCATGCCGGCCTTCCGGCCGATCACACGCCACACGTCCACGTCCCCTGCGCCTTTGACTTCGACGGTTCCGGCGGATTCGCAGTCGAACTCGGCGCTAACCAGATCGTAGGTGCTGCGCGTGATTTGGATCGTGCCGCTCCGCCCATGGGATTCCATGCGGCTTGCGAGGTTCACGGTCGCGCCCCAGAGATCGTAGATGAACTTCTTCCGGCCGATGACGCCGGCGACCACGGGCCCGGAATTGACGCCGATCCGGAACGCAAGCGTCTCGCCGCCGAATGTTCGGCTCGCCACAGCGTCACGCATGTCGAGAGCAAGCTGCACCAAAGCCAGCGCATGATCGGCTCGCTCGCGAGGCGCTCCCGCGGCGACCATATAGCAATCGCCGATCGTCTTGATCTTTTCGAGGCCGTGCTTTTCGACGAGATCGTCGAAGGCGGAGAATACCTCGTTGAGGAGGTTGACCAGGCGCAGCGGACTCATGGCCGCGGCCATCGGAGTGAAGCCAACAACATCGGCGAAGAGGACACTCGCGGATTTGTAATGCGCGGCAATGGCGCTCCGATCCACTTTGAGCGCGTCCGAGATTTCCTTCGGCAGGATATTCAGCAGCAGCGTCTCCGACCGCTCCTGAAAGAAGTTTCGCTGCGCCACGAAATAGTAGAGGAGCGCGAAGACAATTGCGATCACCGCTCCGAGGTTCAAGACGAAGAACCAGATGACGAACGCCTCCGGCAGTTCCGGAGGCTTGAGCGAAGGCTCGACGCCTGCTGTCAGGATCAGGAGCAGGACGAAGCCAACGATCCACAGGACCGTCTGGCGCAGATCTTCGACCAGAAGCGAGACGACGGGGCAAAGCGCCGCCCAGATGATCACCGCGCTCGAATTCTTGAAGCCGCCAAGGCTCATCGTGACAAGCCACGGCAGCACAAGGGTCATAAGAAGCTGGATAAAGCGGTAGAGGCGAAGGTTGCGGGTCCAGGCGAATAGGGCCGTGTTGATCGGCGTGGCGACCGAATAGGCCGCTGGCGCTGCGGCGGCGAGCGGCGCTCCGGCGGCGAAGTAGACCACCGACCACAGGATCGTCAGCGGCAAGACGCCCACGGCCATGAGGACCATCACCAGCCGCTGCAGCGCCGCGTCGCCGCTTTCATGAGGATCTGCGCCGACGCGCGCGGCCAGGGCGACGAGCCTCGCGGACGCGACAGTCGCCCAGCCGAACCGGCCGATCTTTGGCGCTTCGTCTCTCCCCATGGTTTCCCCCGGCGCGCAGGACTTGGCGCGCTCCTTGGGCGCCTTGCATTCGCCATAGCACAAACCGCGAAACCGGCGAGTGAAGTTCGCTTGGCTGAGTTGCCTTACCGACTCGCCCATCCGGCGGCCGTGAGCGCAAGCGCGATCACCAGCAGCGCAACGCCTGCCGCTGGCCACTCCCGCAAAGCGCGATCCGCTTGCTCGAACATGGGCCCGAGAGAGAGCGAGGCCCTGAACGCAGCCTCTTCGGCGACGATTAAATCGCCGGCGGGAATGCAACGGAGACGATCCCCTGCGGCCCATAAATAGCCGGCCAGTGCGGCGCCGACGAGCATCGGCCAGATTGCGTCCCAGAGCTTGGCCGGATCGAACGCCTCGGCCAGACCTGCGATGCCGGCGAACATGAACCACGGGAGGAAGAGTGCGGCGGCCGCCAGCGCCGCCCAAGACCAGAAGCGCGCGGGCGACGAATCCATGCGGTCCTCTCTTGGCGATCGCGCGAGCCGCATGAGGAACATAAGCATGAGCGCCGTAGTGGCGGCGGCCGAGAGTTGCGCGGCCACGCCGGCGGCGCCGTCGCCGAACAGGTCTTTGACCGCGAGCTTGGCGAGCGCCCCTCCGGTCAGCGGCAATCCTGCGAGGCTCAAGCCGAGCAACGCCGCCATGATCAGCACCAGCGTCCGCGCGCGGCCGTCGAGCGCGGCGGCGACGCCGACCGTCAGGAACAGGGCGGCCTTCACCAGCACATGGTTCGCCGCGTAGAACGCGACTTCCGTCGCCGCGCCCTGCTGTGCGGTAGCGAGAGCCATACCGAGCGCCGCGGCGATCACCCCCATTTGGCTCACGCTCGAATAGGCGAGCATTGTCTTCGGGTCGCGCTGGGTCACGCCGATCGCGACGCCATAGAAGGCCGAGATGAAACCGACCCAAACGAGCGCCTCGCCCCAGCTTGGAAAAGCCGCGCCTTGGGGGAGAAAGCGGATGAGGCCAATGACGCCTGCCTTGACCGCGGCGCCGCTCAACACCGCCGCGGCCGGAATGGGCGCCGCCGTATAGGTGAGCGGCATCCAGCCGTGCAGAGGCACAAGCGCGATCTTCATGGCGAAGCCGATGATAATCAGCGCGAGCACAGCATCGCGCCATGGCGAAGCCAGGAGCGCCGCCATGACGTCGCGGATTTGCACGCTGCCGCTCGGCTCGCCCGCCGCCAGCATGACAAAGGCGATAAGCAGCACCGCCTCGCCCAGCAAAGCAAAGGCGAGATAGACGCCGCCAGCGCGGAGCGAGCTTGCCTCCCCGTCGTGCGCGACGAGGTGATAGGCCGGGATGCTGACCAGCGCGTAGACGAGGTAGAAGGTCAGAAGGTCAGCGGCGATGAACAGACCAAGACTGCCCGCCATCGTGAGCAGCCAGGAGACGGCAAAGCGGTCGGCGTTCGGACTCCCCTGCCCTTCCCTGAGAGCAAACATGCTGACGATGAGCCAGACCAGCGCGGCTGCGGTGAGCAGCATCCCGCCAGGCTGATCGAGCCAGAAGCTCACGCGCAGCGCTGGCAGTTCGGCCCCGAACGGCGCGCCGCCGATCGCGAGCACGCCGGCTGCGAGCGCGGGCAGCGGCGCGAGCCATGTGATCGTGCGCGCCAGTGCGCGGAGCGGCGGCGCGAGGACGGCGGCCAGAACGACGAGCGGCGCCGCGAACGCGGGGACCAACAACGCTGGACCGAATTGTTGCGCCAGCCCGCTCATTGCGGCGCAAGGCTTGCGGCCGGTCGGCCGATCTGCAGAAAGCTGAAGAACTCAGGCGGCGCGAAGGCGAGCAGGACGGCGACAAGCGCCAGAGCCAGAGCGACGCCCTCACGGCTGCGCTGAGGCGCCTTCTTCAGTTGCGCGCTTTCCCCGGAAAGCGCCGGCGCCAGCACCCGGTAAAGGTAGCCGCCCGCCAGCAGCCCGCCGCCCGCCATGACGATTGCCCAAAGCCACTGGCCGGATGCGATCGAGGCCTTCATCAAAAGCCACTTTGCGGCGAAGCCCCCGCTCGGCGGCAGCCCCATGAGCGACAGCCCGCCGAGGCCGAGCGTGAGGAACGTCACGGGCATCGCCCTCCCCGCACCGCCAAGACCGGAGATCCGGTCGTGGCCGAGAGACTCGGCGATGAGCCCCGCGGACAGGAACATCGCCGCCTTGGCGAAGGCGTGTGAAAGCGCCTGCATGATTCCGCCGCTGAAGGCGTCCGCCGCCCAGGGCCCGTGACCGAGCGGGAACATGAGAAAGAGGTAGCCGATCTGCGCCACGGTCGAATAGGCGATCAGCAGCTTGAGCCGAGCCTGACGCAGCGCAAGCACGCTGCCGAACAGGATCGCAGCCGAACCAAGCGCGGCGAGGATCGTCCCGGGAACCACGCCGGGCAGAGCCGCCAGCACGTCAAACCAGAGCCGGACAACGAGAAAGAACGATCCCTTGACCACCAGCCCTGACAGCACGGCGCTCGCCGCCGCGGGCGCGTTGGCGTGGGCGGGGGGCAGCCAGAGATGCAGCGGGAAGAGCGCCGTCTTCGCCAACAGCCCGGCGGTCATCAGCCCGGCCGCCAACCAGACGGCCGGCTCGGCGCGAATACGGGAAGCAAGCAGCGCGATGTCGAGCGTGCCATAGGCCCCGTAGAGCAAGGCTACGCCGAGCAGGTAGAACACCGAGCCGAATAGGGCGAAGAGGAGATAGCGCAGCGCGGCGGCCACAGTCTCGGGACGTCCGTCGAGACAAACCAGCGGAACCGCGGCGAAGGTGAGAAGCTCGAGGCCCACATATAGATTGAACAGATCCCCGCCGAGAAAGATCAGGCTCAGCGCTGCCTGCAGGCCCTGCAACAACGTCCAGAAGACGAGCGGCGCTCTCGTTTCGATTTCCTGAGACGTTGCGAAATTGGCCCGGGCAAAGAGCCCTGCGGCCGGCGCGATCAGCGCCGTCGTCACAAGCATAGCGACAGAAAATCCGTCGGCTCTCAGAGCGATGCCGAGCGGTGGCGCATAGCCGGCAAGCGTATAGACCAGCGGTTGACCCGAACGCTGCACGAGCCACGCGATGGCGATGGCGATGGCCAGTTGCACCGGCATGAGGATGAGCGCAATCCGCTCGGCCATCCGGCCGCCGACGACAAGCGACAGCAGCACGCCGAGAGCGGGCAAGAGGATCGCCAGCGGCATGAGGCCCCCGCCCGCTGTCGCCGCAATGGCGGCGGAAGGAGCCGTCATTCGGCGTCGGCTCCTTCACCGGAAGGCTTTGTCCAAGCGTCGGGGCTCAACGCCGCCCGGCCGGTCTCGTCGAACAGCCGAAGCACCAGAGCGACGGCGAGCGCGCTCGCCGCGAAGGCGACAACGATCCCGGTGATCACCATCGCCTGCGGCACGGGATCGGCCTGCAATCCGGCTGCCGCGCCTTTCCGTGCGACGATGCCGAACACGAGAAAAACGCCGCTGCCCATCAGGTTGAACGCGAGGATTTTTCGCAGCGGCTGGGGATTGGTGATGAGGCCATAGAGTCCGAGGCCGACCAGCGCCGCACCGATAAGCCCGGCCAGAGTGGCCGACGTCATCGCTCAGCCTCGCGTCGCGGCGGTCCGGCCACCAGCATGGGCAAGGTCACGGCGATGGAGAGGACCATGAACGCCTCGATGAACAGGATCACCGGCTTGGCGAACCCTGGCGGATAGGCGAAAAATCCACCAGCGAAGATCGCTCCAGCGACGCCCGCGGCCAGAAACACGAGCGGCCCGGCAATCAGCGCAAGCCGCAGCCAGAGCGCCCTCGTCGGAGGCGCTTCGCTCAGTCTCGCCATCATGACGATCATCCACATCGCGGCGAGAATGGCGCCGCCCTGAAAAGCGCCCCCTGGTTCATCGGCGCCGATCCAGAAGACGTGTATGCCGACCAGAATGCCGATCGGCGCCAACATTTGCGCGAGGAAGGCGAGTGTCGGCTCGGGGCGGTCCGACTTCGCCTCTCCCGGCGCGCCGCCCCAATAGCGGTCCGCGGCGAGCGACCACACGCCAACCACCGCCAGAACCAGGACGACCTTTTCCAGCATCGTGTCGAACGCACGGTAGGCGATCAGAACGGCGGTGACGGGGTTGCCGAGGCCAGTCTCTGGCAGATGCTGCATCGCTTGCGGGGCAAGCGATGGGCCTTGGTCAGGGAACAGCAGCACGACGCCGGCCAACGCCAGGGCGACGAGAACGCAGAGAACGGCGACAAGGAGACACGAGAGGCCGCTCAAAGGTTTCTCGCGCCCCGCGGTCTCCGCTCCGCGCAATCGCGCCGCGGCGCCAATGAGCAGAACCCCGGTCACGCCGCTGCCAATCGCGGCCTCCGTCAGCGCCACATCGACCGCGAACAGGCGTATCCAGACGAGCGACAGGAGTAGGCCATAGACGACATAGCCGACCGTCGCGGCGAAGGCGCCGGGAGCGAAGACGGTCCAGGCCGCGACCGCGAAAACCAGAAACGCGAGTCCGATGTCGAGCGCCTGCAGAACGCTCATGCAGCCGATCCCTTGCGGCGCACCGCGCGTCCGACAAGCTGCGCCGCGGTCGCCCCCGCCAATTGCACAAGCGCCCAAATGGCGACGAGCTTGAGCCCGGCGAGCAGGCTTTCGGAACGCGGCAGGAGGCCGAGCACGACGAGGCCGAGACCGAGATTGTCGGCCTTGGTCAGCGCATGCAGACGACTCAGCGCATCGGGAAAGCGCAACAGGCCGACCGTGCCGGCCAGGAAGAAGAAAACGCCGGCGCCAATCGCGGCGATGCTAAAGAGGTCGACAACTCTCATAGGCCATCCGCGGCGTCAGAATCCTCAGCCGGCACGCCGCTATTGACGAAGGCGGCGGAGGCGAAAGCCGCGAGAAGCGCCAGTCCGAGGGCGACATCCTCGACCCCGCGCGCGCCGGTCGCCGCGGCGATCAGGAGCAGCGAAGCGATTCCCCCTGTGCCGATGAGCTGCGCCGCCATCAGGCGATCGGCGTCGCCCGGGCCGCCCAGGATGCGCACGAGCCCGACAGCCACGGTGAAAAGGATGACGCCTGCGGTCGCAAGAAGGAAATCAGTCACCGCCGCACGCCCGGATGAAAAGCCGCTCTTCCGCGGAGAGATTCGCCGCGACCGGTTGGCTTGTGTCGAGGCAGTGAACCAGCAGCGCCCCCTGTTCGTCAGTGCCGGTCGGCAGCGTTCCCGGCATCAGACTTGACAGTGCGCAAAACGCGCTTCGCTTCCCGCCTTCCGGCAAGCGCAGCGGACAGGCGACCAATCCGGGCTTGAGCTTCAGCGTCGGACTGAGCGCGCGCCACGCCACATCCGCTCCCGAAACCACCGACTGGCGCGAGAAGTTTGCGGCGAGCGCCCCAAGTGACGCCAAGCGGAATTCCGATCCTTTCGGCGGCAACAAGCGTAGGCTTACCCACGTCGCGCCCGCCACGGCCGCAAGACCAACAGGAAGATCCCCTGACCCCCATCCCGAAATCATGAGCCAGAAGACGAGGAAGAGCGCCCCGCGCGTGGTCGCGGCGCGCCCAATACCGGATGAACGGTTATCCGCCTGGGCGCTCAAGGACTCATTCCAAATCCTGAAACCGAGGCGCCAGGCGGCTTGACCGGTGACCTCGCCAGGGGCGGCATGCAGGAAAGCTGGCCGTGCTCATCGCTCATGCGGCTCGGCATCTTCAAACTCAAGCCCCGCGCTCATCAGGCGTCGGAGAGCTAGCATGTTCCGACCAGCCGGAAAAGAAACCTTCGCCGGTCAAACGGGGCGCGGCTACTGCGAGGATGTGGAGGGTCGGCGCGCCTCAGCGACGACCCGGATCAACAAGGGTCGGGATCGATCCGCCAGCGCCTCGCGGAGCGCGGATGAATGGCTACACGATGAAAAGAGAGAGGATTAGATAGGGTGAACCTTAGCCGGCCTCGCGAGCTGGGGCGCCCACTCGTCAAGCGTTCGCCTTCTAGGCCCAATGGATCTCGAAACGGAAAAGGGGGCCGCGATGATCGGGCCCCCTTCGCAATCTCGTTCGCGCCCCCCAAACGGCGCGAATTTCATCAATCAGCTCTTGGGAGCCATGGCCGGGGCTGCGTGCATAGAATGCATGTGATGAGCCGAAGCCCGCGCACGATGACCGGCCGTGTTGCCCTTGCGGCGGACGTGGCCGCGATGCGATCCGGTATGCCCGGTCGCCGGGGAGGCCATGCTCGTGCTGTCGGTGGCGGCCTGGGCGACCTGGACCGTGGCGACGGGCGCAAGGGCGATAAGGGCGCCAAGGCCCATCGCGACGTATTTGTTGATCATTGTCGTTCCTCTTGAAGCGAGTTCTTCCGACTCTTGTTTCTCGAACAATCGCTCTTTGCGCTTCCCATGCTGAATTGGAGATGAATGTCGAATTTAGCTGTGATGCGTCGACAGCGGGCTCAAAATATTCGGGGCCACGCGTCAGCCGGCGGCAAGGGCCGGGGGCGCAACGGTCGAACGAAGCCCACAGTAGAGAGCGACGACTTTCACCGATGTTTCTGACTTTGGACGTACATTTCTGGATTCCTGGCCCGCGCGAGAAGATTATGAACAGTGTAATCTAACTCTTTTCCACATTTCTAATTGTCGCAGCGGCGCTGCAATGCTGATTATTTGTTCGCGCCGTCTACTAGGGCCCGCTGTCTACTGTCTGAGGGAACACTCCCGCACGCCGCTACGCTGAGGACGGCCCCATATGGCGCGCAGGCCGATCAAGGCGCAGGGTATATTCTCGATCGTCCTTCGAGGCGCTTGCTTCGACAAGAGCGCCTCAGGGTCGAGGTGGCAGGACGCGTTTGGCGCGTTGACAATCCAAGGCTCGCAGTCTCCCCTCCTGGGCACGCGGCCCCCTATCGAATCCCGGAACAATCTATGGCCCATCGATCAGGAAGCGCCGATCTGCCGCTGCATGGCGGGCGGGTGCCGCCGTGGCTCGCCGGCCGGATGACGCGCCTCGGCGCGGTCATCGCCGAGGCGATCGTCCACCATTACGGCCGCGACGAGTTGCTGCGCCGCCTTGCGCAACCGTTCTGGTTCCAGTCGTTCGGCGCGGTCATGGGCATGGACTGGCATTCCTCGGGCATCACCACGAGCGTCATCGGCGCGCTCAAGCGTGGGCTCGAGCCGCTGTCGGGCGAACTCGGCATCCATGTTTGCGGCGGCCGGGGCAAACAGTCGCGAAAGACGCCTTTGGAACTCGCAGCGGTCGGCGAGCGGGTCGGCATTGATGGCGGCGCGCTCGCTAACGTCAGCCGGCTGGTGGCAAAGGTCGACAGCGCCGCCATTCAGGATGGCTTCGACCTCTATCTGCATGGCTTCATCGTCACCGACGACGGCAAATGGACCGTCGTCCAGCAGGGCATGAACGATGCGAGCCGCACGGCTCGCCGGTACCATTGGCTGTCCGAGGGCCTCAAGAGTTTCGTCGAGGAGCCGCACAGTGCAATCGACGGAATCCATCAGGGCGAAATCGTCAACCTCACGGACCGCCGCGCCGACGTCTCCCGCCGGACCCAGCTTGAGCTTTTGTCTTCGCTCGGTCCTGACGGCCTCACGCGCGAACTCGCCGGCATCGAGGCAAAACCTCCGAAGCCCCTGCCCGAACCGATCCAGCTGACCCTGCCCCATCTCGTCATGCCTGCGCATCACGACGTGCGCGCGAGCGACGTGTTCGCGCCGCGCCTCCATGCGACCTTCACCGCGGCCGCAAACCGGGGTCCGGCCGACTTCGCCGAATTGCTGCTTGTCCCCGGCGTCGGCGCTCGCACGGTGCGGGGGCTCGCGATGGTCGCCGAAGTGGTCCACGGCGCGCCCTATCGCTTCACCGATCCCGCCCGCTTCTCCTTCGCCCATGGCGGTAAGGACCGGCATCCGTTCCCGGTGCCGCTCAAGGTCTATGACGAGACGATCTCCGTCATGAAGACGGCGGTCGAAAAGGCGAAGCTCGGACAGGACGACAAGCTCGCCGCGCTCAAGCGCCTCGACGCCGAGGCCCGCCGGGTCGAAAGGCGCGCCGGGCCGGCTGTGCCGGACGTCATCGCCGAAGAGCGGCGCCTCTCGCATTCCTATGGCGGTCGCAGCGTGTTCGGTTGGGAGCCGGCGCCCGACACGTTTCCAGACGAGGGAAAGCCGAAACGGATCTCCAACCGCGGCTAAATCCGACTGAATGACCGCAGATACGGGCGCGCGCCAGACGACGTGTGCGGGCCATTTTGGAAGGGAGTCGCCGTCGTCGGCTGCGGTGGCGCATCGTGCGATCCTTCGAGACCGAGGATCGGACATCGACTGCTGGCGTTCGCTCGGATAGATGACGGCGGAGAAGGCGCCGAAACAGCCGCGGCGCCCGCATTCAATCGTTCACTCCGGGAGGTAGCCCATGACCGAACGCTCCGAGCGCGACACGGTCTCTTTCGAGGTCGCTGACCGCATCGCCTGGGTCAGCTTCAACCGTCCAGAAAAGCGCAACGCGATGAGTCCGAAGCTCAATCGGCGGATGATGGAGGCGCTCGACGAGCTCGAGTTTCGCGACGACGTCGGCGTGCTCGTGCTCACCGGCGAAGGCGCGGCGTGGACGGCCGGCATGGACCTCAAGGAGTACTTTCGCGAGACTGAGGCGGGCGGGCTCGCCGGCACGCGCAAGGCTCAGCGCGAATCCTACGGCTGGTGGCGACGTCTGCGCTGGTACCAGAAGCCGACCATCGCGATGGTCAACGGCTGGTGCTTCGGCGGCGGCTACGGGCCGCTCTTCGCTTGCGATCTCGCCTTCGCCGCGGAGGATGCGCAGTTCGGCCTCTCCGAGATCAACTGGGGCATCCTTCCCGGCGGCGGCGCGACGAAGGTCGCCCGCGAACTCACGACGTTTCGCAACGCGATGTATCATGCGCTGACAGGCGAAGCGATCGACGGCCGCAAGGCGGCGGACTGGGGCTTCGTCAATGAGGCCGTTGCGGCGGACAAGCTGAAAGCGCGCGTCGAGGACGTCGCCAAGGTGTTGCTCGCTAAGAATCCAGTTGCGCTCAAGGCGGCGAAGGACGCCATTCGCCGCGTCGGCGCGATGACCTACGACGAAGCCGAGGATTATCTCGTACGCGCTCAGGAGGCGGCGAACAGCTTCGACAACGAAGGCCGCAAGGAAGGCATCCGCCAGTTTATCGACGAGAAAAGCTTCAAACCTGGTCTCGGCGCCTACGACCGCACGCGCGCCAAGTCCTGACGCGGCCGAGCTATGATGCCCCGAATGCGGCTTTCGCTTGAGCGGCTGATCCGCCCGCGCTCGGTAGCGATCGTCGGCGCGTCGGAAAAGGTGGGCGCGCTCGGCGCCTCCGTGCTCGCCAATCTTGAGCGCGCCGGCTTTCAGGGCGCCATTCACCTGGTCAACCCGAAGCGGGCCAAATTGGCGCCCGCTATTGCGTCGCCTCGGTCGATGACCTGCCGGAGGGCGTCGACGCGGCCGTGCTGGCGATCCCCCGGGCGGCCGTTCTCGAGGCTGTACGCGCGCTTGCCCGCCGCAAGGCCGGCGCAGCGATCATCTTTTCCGCAGGCTTCGCGGAGACCGGCGCCGAAGGGCTCGCCGAGCAGCGGGAACTGGCGCGGATCGCAGCGGACAGCGATATGGCGATCGAAGGGCCGAATTGCCTCGGTCTCGTCAATTTCGTCGACGGCGTTCCCCTGACCTTCGTCGAACTGCCCGGTGATCGGCTGGGCGCGCGGCCTGGAATTGGTCTTGTCTCGCAGTCCGGGGCGATGGCCGCGGTGCTGACGGTGACGCTCGCGAGTCGTGGTCTGGGCCTCTCCTATTCCATATCGACCGGCAACGAGGCGGCGAGCGGCGTCGAGGATTACGTGGACTATCTCGTTGAAGATCCCGATACGCACACGATCGCAATGATCGTCGAGCAGTTCCGCAAGCCGGCGCGGTTTCTTGCCGCGGCGACGCGGGCGGCTGCGATCGGCAAGCCGATCGCGCTTCTCCATCCCGGCCGGTCGAGCGCGGCGCGGGAATTGGCGGCGACGCACACCGGCGCCCTCTCGGGCGATTACGATGTGATGCGGCTCAAGGTCGAGCGGTCCGGTGTTCTCGTTGTCGAGACGCTCGAGGAACTCGGCGACGTCGCCGAAATGCTGCTCAGGCTTCCGGCGCGAGGTGCGGGCGGCTCGGCGGTGGTTTGCGAATCCGGCGCCTATAAGGCGCTCACGCTCGACCTCGCTGAGCGCGAGGGTCTCCCCCTCCCCCCGCTCAGCGACGCCGACAGTCCAGGGTTGCGGGCGGCGTTGCCTGATTTCGTGCCGGTGTCCAATCCGCTCGACGTCACCGCCCAGGGCCTCGTCGATCCAGATCTCTACGCGCGCGTCCTCGCCGCGCTCATCGGTGACGACCGCGTCTCGAGCGTGTTGCTCGCGATCATCCAGACCGACGCCGTGACGGCGAGGCTCAAATTCCCGCCAATCCTTGCGGCGATCGAGGAACTTCGGCCTGAGAAGCGGGTCGTCTTCGCGGGTCTCGACGAAGGCGCCGTCGTTCCGCCCGAATATGTCGAGCGCCTGCGCGCACTGAACGTCCCCTATTTCCCCTCCTCGGAGCGCGCCGTCCGTGCGCTTGCACGTCTTGCGCGCTGGAACGGCGCGGTTTCAGCTTCCTCAATGCCGCAACCGGCCAAAGATGCGGCGTTCACCGGCCTTGCGGGCGTGATCCCCGAGTGGCGCGCGAAGGCCGCCCTCGCGTCGATCGGGATTCCATTTCCGCAAGGGGCGCTCGCGACGACGCCTGCGCAAGGGGGCGCGATCGCGGCGAGGATCGGCTATCCGGTCGTCATCAAGGCGCAGTCCGCCGGCCTTCCGCACAAGAGCGATGCTGGCGGCGTGATCGTCGGCCTTCGCGACCAAGCCGCCCTCAAGGAGGGATGGGCGAAGCTCGCAGACGATGTCGGACGCAGCCGGCCGGGCGTCATCCTCGACGGCGTCCTGATCGAAGCGATGGGCGCGCCCGGCGTCGAGCTGATCGTCGGAGGGCGCAACGACCCGGAATGGGGACCTGTCGTGGTCGTCGGCTTCGGCGGCGTGCAAGCCGAAATGCTCAAAGATTCGCGCCTGCTGGCGCCGGATGCGAGCGACGCTGAAATTCAGGCGGAACTTAAGAAACTCAAGGCCGGCGCGCTGCTCGAAGGCTTTCGCGGTTCGCCCCCGCTCGACCTCGAAGCCTTAGTCCGGATTGTGAGCGCCATCGGCCGGTTGCTGCTCGACGAACCGTCGGTCCGCGAGGTCGATCTCAATCCGGTTGTCATCTATGCGCGCGGCGAAGGAGCGGTCGCGCTGGACGCGCTCATCATCGCGTCGTGATGAACCGGCGTCCGACGCGCAGCTGGCTCGGGCAGGCGGCGGCCGCAGCATGGGGACGCGGCGCCCGACCTGTCTCCTGGCGAGGAGAAGCCGAACGCCCGCCCCGTCTAACCAGCGGCAACCGTGATCCACTCGAGAGGCCGCGGACGGAACTCAAGCTCGCGACGGGCTTTGTCGTTCGAAGCGCCCCTCAGTTTCGTTGCGTAATAGATCGCATTGGCGCCTGACGTCCGAAGCGCCTCTTCTTCGCTGATCCGAGGCGGCGGAGGCGCGCCCACGGCGCGCGCGAACGCCGGCAGCCAAACGTGCTGAGGCGACGGGTTTCCATCGACGATGTTGTAGGCTCCCGGAGCGCACGTAAGCGCCGCGGCTGTTGCGGAGGCGGCATCGTCGATATGGACGAAGCTATAGACCCCCTGGCCCTCGCCCATGATCGGAACCTGCTCCCGCCGCACCTGATCGCCTATATCGCCCTCGCGCGAGTACCAGGTCCCGGGGCCATAGAAGAATCCGTAGCGAAGCGCCACGAACTCTATTCCCGGCGTCGCCATCGCGCGCGCTTCCAGTTGCACATAAGTTCGAGCCGCGCCCTCGACTCCAGGAGGCGCGGTGGAGATGAAAGGGACCGATTCGTCGGCGGCGCCCGCGCCGGGCGCGTACCAGAACGCGGAGCTCTGCAGGAGGTAGCGACGCACGCCCGCATCGCCAAGCGCCGCAAGCAGGTTCGCGTTGCCTTCCACTCGGACCTTGCGATCACGTTCCGCCGCCGCCGCCATTTCAGCGGGCGTATAACGCTTGGGCAACGAGGTCAGCTCGTTGATCACAGCGTCAGGCCGAAGCCGCCCGAGGGCATTCTTCACCGCAACGGCGTCCAGCGCGTCGCCTGCGATGGGCTCCGCGTCAATGTCCTTCAACGATGCGGAATTCGGGGCTCGCACGAGTATGAAAACGTCATGCTGGCTCGCTCTCAGGCGAGGAACCAGCCGCCGGCCGATCGCGCCGGTTCCCCCGGCAATCAGAACTTTCATCGCCTTTCGCCTTTAGTTTGCGGCCACCAGAAGCGCCATTTATCTTCGGCTTTCCACCGCCATCCGGACCGCGAGGCCGGCGAGAACCGTCCCCATCAGCCAGCGCTGGATCAGCGCCCACGATGGACGCGCTTTCAGAAACGCGGCGATTGATCCGGCCATCATGGCGATGATCGTGTTGACGGTGACGCTGATGATGATCTGCGTCGATCCGAGCGCCAGCGATTGCAAGAGCACGCTGCCCGCGTGCAAGTCGATGAACTGCGGCAGCAACGACAAATAGAGCATCGCAATTTTCGGATTGAGGAGATTGGTCAAAAGACCCATCGCGAACAACCGGCGCGGGCTGTCGACCGGCAAGGCCTTTACCTCGAATGGCGACCGTCCGCCGGGACGCACCGCAGCCCAAGCAAGCCAGAGGAGATAGGCGGCCCCCGTCAGGCGAAGCGCGTCATAGGCGTAAGGCACTGCGAAAACGAGCGCGGTGAGGCCGAATGCCGCGCAGAGCATATAGAAGACAAATCCGAGCGCGACGCCGCCAAGTGAAATGAGACCCGCGACGCGACCTTGGATGATCGACCGCGAGATCAGATAGATCATGTTCGGACCGGGCGTCAGCACCAGGCCCAGCGCAACGAGCGCAAAAGCGAAAAGGTTTGTGAGCGACGGCATCGACGGGTCTCCCAAGTCGGACTTATCGCTGAATTGCCCGCAATCGCCAAGGAACCGCTTCGGGTGCGGATAATCGTTGGCCCCTCACGTCGCCGGCCGACCCGGCGAGGGCGCTTCCGAGCGGATCGTTCAACAACCGCGAGGTCAGCCGGACTGAAGCGGCCGCATGCCACCTGTGAGCCGCGTCACATACACTCAGTCATTTCCGAGGGAAACTACTTCGGCTGCAAGATTTCAAAGGAGTTCAGCAGTCGCGATTAGAGACAATCTCCCAGGGGAGGAGGACTATGATTTACAAATTCAAGGAAATCATTGGATCTGCCCTAATCTCTCTAGGCGTTGCGGTAGCGATCACTTCGACAGTGTCTCCGGCAGTTTCTGCGGGGCTCGACTACGAATGGGCAGCGATTGCGACCGATGATCACGGCAACTGGGCAGGCGTCGTTCATCAACTACAGGCCACAGCGGCGGACGGCGCGCTTCATGCGTGTCCAGGCGGCAAATGCAGGGTCATACAAATGGCCAAAGGACGCTGCACAGCGTGGGCGGAAAGTAAGAGCAATCCTGCCATATGGGGCGCCGCGATAGGCAATGAGATCAACGTCACCGAGTCTGCCGCGGAAGGGTCCTGCTCAAACAAAGCGCCACAAACCTGCGTCGAGCGTGGTCACGTCTGCGACAAATGACCCGGTCTCGCATCGGCCGCCAACTCTTCGCCGAATTGCTTCTCGTTCCGGGCGTCGGCGTCCGCACTTGCAGGCGCTCGCGATGGTCGCCTAAGCGGTTCACGGCGCGCGCCGTATCGCTTCACCGATCCGGCCCGCTTCTCCTGGTAAGTCGGTCGGAATAGAGAGCGCTGAAGGAGGCCATCTGTGGCGTATGGGTGGCCTCTTTTTTTGTCCCGACATTGGCCGTTACGCTGTCACTTCACCGTGGACATAATCTCGTAGGTCATTGGCCCGGTTGGTTTGGCGTTCCAGTACCATGTCTTGCCGGCCATCGACGCGAAATCCCCGGTGCCCATCGTAACCACACATTGCCCGGAGGCCGTCCAGCCCGTCACCTTGCCATCGGTCATAATGAGTTCGTTTGTTCCCTTTTCTGGTATGTCCTGACACGTCTGTGTCGCCCCCGCTTTACGCCCCACGGCCCAGCCGGCTAACTCTTTCGCCTTCGGTCCATCCCATTCCCACATGATGTAGCTGGTCCAAATGGCGCCCTTGGTCACGCCTTCTACTGTCTCACAGCTATCCAACCCGGAGTTCAGCATGTGGCCATCACGGTCGCCCAATTGCTCAAGCGGGTCAGTGCTGGTTTGACGGCAGAGATCGTGATTACGAAGCTCTTGTGCGTCGGCGCTCGGCCCGAAAGCGACGGAGGCGAGCGCGGCGGCTAGGCCGCTAAAACGCGGGAAGTTTTGCATGGGACATGTCTCCGTTGGCGCTCACAGTCGTCGAGGGCCGGCGGAAGCTACGTCAGGGGCGTAATCAGGCGATGTTCAGGCGGTAACTGTCTTGTAATCGCGGCCGTTCGAGGTAAAAGGACGTCCTGGATTTGGACGAACGCCCATGCGCGACGCTCCGGGATCTGGCCCATTGGAACAGCCCCGCGAGGCGCCGTCGCTCCTCCGCTTCGCGGACTTCATCCTTGATCTCGACGCCTGCACGGTTGTGCGCGAAACCGGAGAGGCAGTGGCGCTGACCCGGGGCGAGTTCGCGCTTCTGCGCGTTTTCGTGACCCGGCCAGGTCGAGTTCTCAGCCGGGACGCCGTGCTTGACGCCTTAGCCAACCGGCGCTTCGAGCCCTTCGATCGCAGCGTCGATGTGATGGTCGGGAAGCTTCGGCGCAAAATCGAGCTCGATTCGAAACAGCCGCGGCTCATCGTAACTGTGCCGGGCGAGGGTTATCGCTTCGATGGTCTGGCGAAAAGCTCGTTGTCCGGTCAGGGGCTCACGATCGCGGTTCCGTCGTCCGGGAGCGATGCGTCGCCCCGTGAGGGTGCGCTGAGCGAGGCGCTGCCTGAGCGACGTGCGGATCACGATTTGCTTGAGGCCAAGGCCAAACAGGCGCTGCAGGCGGCAATCGATCAAACGAAATCGCCAACCTCGAAGCCAGCCGGTTTGGTCCTGCTATGGCCGGCTATCGCCGCCCTTCTCTTCCTGGCGGCGGCGAGCGGTTTGTTTGTCCTCGCGGGCAAAGGGGCAAAGACGACCGAGGCGGCGCGTCTTTCCATCGTCGTCATGCCCTTCACCAATCTTAGCGGCGACCCTACCCAGGATTATCTCGTCGACGCGCTCACGGATGAATTGACCACCAGCCTCGCACATATCTCCGGCACCATCTCCGGCCAGTTTGTGATCGCGCGCAACACGGCCTTCACCTACAAGGGCAAGCCGACGGACGCCAAGGCGATCGGCAAGGACTTGGGCGTCCGCTATGTCCTGGAAGGCTCGGTGCAATTCACCGGCGCCCAAGCCAAAGTCGACGCCCAGCTCATCGACGCCACCAGCGGCGCCCACCTCTGGGCCGAGCAATTCGACACCCCCCGCGCCGATCTGTTGCAGATGCAGGATGAGATCGTCACTCATCTGGCGCGGGCGATGGAGGAGCAGCTCGCCTGGGTCGAGGCCGCCCGTCTCGAACTGAGGCCTGTGGCGAATCCCGACGCCGAGGATTTGGCTCTCCAATGTTTTGCGGGCGTGCAGAAGGGCGGATTTGTCGGCAAGGAAGCCGATGCGGGATACCTTCTCTGCGAGCAGGCGCTCCGCGTCGATCCCAACAATGTTCGCGCCCTATGGGTCTTGGCCATGAAATTCCACGTGCCGGTCGCAATGGGCATGAGCGCCGACCCCAAGGCCGACCTGAAGCGTGCGGAGGGCTTGTTGTCGCAAGCTCTCGCCCTCGATCCTGCCAACGCCTCGGCTCACAACGCAAAGGCCTGGTTTCTCAACGAGCAGGGTCGCTTCGAGGAGGCTATCGCGGAGCGAGAACGAGCGCTCGCCTTGGACCCGGCCGACGTGGGCGCCATGGAGGGCATGGCCTGGGATCACCTCGCCCTTGGGCGCTATGAAAAGGGCCTGGAATTATATGACAAGGCGATTCGATTAAGCCCGCGCGATCCGGAGCTGCAGTTTATGGAAGGCGGGAAATCGTGGGCCTATTTCGGGCTGAAGCAATACGACCATGCGGTCGACTGGGGCCGCCGGGCGATCGCGGTCGGGACGAGCAGCCCGTTTAACCAGGCAAACATCGCTGCGGCATTGGCTTTGAGCGGTCATGAAGCGGAGGCCCGGGAAGCGCTGCAGCAATACCTTGCGCTTCCTTCCAGCGCGCAAGTCAGGACGATCGCAGCGTTTAAGGCGCACAACGCGCGTTCCGCCGGCGTGACCATCGATCCGCGTGTCTTCGATACTTACGCCCGATTATACGAAGGCCTGCTCAAGGCCGGACTACCGGGGGAGTGAAGGACGGGAAGCGGTGGAACCGTCGCGTCCGCAGCAGCCAAACGCGGTGCGCGCCATCAGGCTTTTCTGGAACTGAGCGCAGATTGAGCTGCTCCGCCTGGTTTGCTCAAACTAGCTGGAGACCGCGCGCGCCGCTGCATCTTTTGCAGCCTCATCCGCTCGGATGACCGCTTTGTCTCCGGCCGTAGCCGCCGCGGCCCGCTCGGCGCATTTCACACGGAACTCTTCGACCTCGGCCTGGGTGAGATGCTCAATTCCTATGAATGCGTTCTGCGAGGCGCTGGCGCGAATCAGCTCGTCCAGCTTGGCCTGAATGGCGGCGCCGTCGCGATTCTGCGTGTTCTGAATTAGAAACACCATCAAGAACGTTATGATCGTAGTGCCAGTGTTGATGACCAGTTGCCATGTGTCGGAGAAGCCGAAAAAAGGGCCGCTGACGGCCCAGACGATCACCACGACGCAGCAGATTAGGAAGGTCGTGGGAGCGCCGGCAGCCCGGGCAACAGCGTTGGAGACCGTTGTGAACGTCCGATCGAGTGACACGCGCTCGCCCCCTCATCGCCCCGTAGAACTTCGCCAGATTCGGCAAGCAACATTGATCGGTGCCGCCTCGATTTTCCATCTCAATAACTACGCGAAAAGCGTGAAATAGTTCCGATTAAAAAACTCGCCCTTTGGGACCTTGCGCTCGAAAGCTCACATGAGGTTGTTGCCCTTGCAGCATGACGCTGTGTTGCCGGGTGACGCGGGAGAGATGCCTCGGAACGACCGCTAGTTGCGCGTTCCTGCCATTGCATCGCGTCGCGGGAGGCGCTGAAATCCGCCTCGTAAAGCTATCGGTGATCGCGACCAAGAACTTGATCTGATTCAGAAGCAAGCGATTGGGTTTTGACCCTCAAGACTCTCGGTTCTCGGAAAAAAGGGACTATTCGCAGGTGGTCTGCGCTCGCCGCGGCGGCGTGGCCCGCAAACAATCTATTCCACAAAACAGAAATCCGTGCTACAAATCTTTCCTCGATGTCGCGTGCCAACCAGATGGTCGAACGTGGGGACGAGTATGAGCAGAGGATCCAATTCGTCGGGCGCGGTATCGCGGCCAGATTCTTCCAATCGAAGCGCCCATAACCCATTGAAAAGGCTTGATTAGGAAAAATAAACGCTAGTAAACGCTAGCTATTTTACTAGCGTTTAGGCGCGTTTAAGTGGCGTTTATGCGCTAAGTGGCGTTTATGCGCGTTTATTGACCTTTAGCGAGCGGTCGCTCGTCTGAGACTCGCGCGGTGGGACGCATTCGTCCGATCGCTGTCGGCCGTCGAGAC
This sequence comes from uncultured Alphaproteobacteria bacterium, assembly GCA_963836695.1. Taxonomy (GTDB): domain Bacteria; phylum Pseudomonadota; class Alphaproteobacteria; order Rhizobiales; family Beijerinckiaceae; genus Roseiarcus. The sequence goes on along the minus strand of CAWIKX010000009.1, from coordinate 177,956 downwards.
GGGGACGCTGCGACGCCCACTCGGAACCTGGGCCGTTTCTTGCGCCGGGACGCGAGCAAGCTTATCTAGTCAGGCAGGAGCAAAGCCCCATGTTCATCCAGACCGAAGTCACCCCCAATCCCGCGACGCTCAAGTTCCTTCCCGGACGTCCGGTGATGGACGAAGGGACGTTCGAGGCGCGCGACGCAGTTCAGGCCGAGCGCTCGCCGCTCGCCAAGGCGCTCATGCAACTGCCGGGCGTGGGCGGCGTGTTCTTCGCCAATGACTTCATTTCGGTGACCAAGACCGACGGCGAGTGGCAACACTTGAGGCCCGCGGTGCTCGGCGTCGTGACCGAGTTCTACCTCTCCGGCGAGCCGCTGATCGAGACGGGCGGCGCCGATTCCATAACGACCGGCGAGTTCTTCGATCCCAAGGATTCCGAGCAGGTCGAGGCGATCAAGGAGCTGATCGAGACCCGGGTCCGGCCGGCGGTGGCGAATGACGGCGGCGACATCATCTTCAAGGGCTACCGCGACGGAATCGTCTATCTCACGATGAAGGGCGCCTGCTCCGGCTGCCCGTCCTCGACAGCTACCCTGAGGCACGGAATCGAAAATCTTTTCAAGCACTTCCTTCCTGAAGTTCAAGCGGTGGAGGCGTTCGAAGGCTAAAGCCTTCGCGGCCTTGTCAAGGCTGCCCAATGCTCGTTCATTGGCTCTTTGTGTCGCTCTTTGTGCTCATGTGGGGCGGTTGGCTGGCCGTCTGGAACGTCATGGCCCGCCGGGCGAAAGTCGTGGCTCAGCAGGAGAGCGCCGTCTCGCGCCTCACGCATATCGTGCCCCTCCTCATCGCCGCCTGTCTCCTCGTCGCGCATGTCCCCCTGCCCTTTCTCAACGAGCGGTTTGTCCCGCCCGCGTTGTGGTCCGCGACGGTCGGCGCGGCGCTGACCTTTGCCGGCCTCGCCTTCGCCATCTGGGCTCGGTTCGTCATCGCCGGCAACTGGAGCAGCTATGTCGAGCTCAAGCAGGATCATGAGCTGATCATCGCTGGACCCTACCGGTTGGTCCGCCATCCGATCTATACCGGCCTTCTTCTGGCCTTCGTGGGCTCGGCCTTGGCGGTCGGCGAGTGGCGCGGCGTTCTTGCCGTCGCAATCGTCGCCGCCTCGTTCTGGCGCAAGCTGAGGCTCGAGGAGACCGTCATGCGCGGTCAGTTCGGCGAGGCCTACGCCCGATACGCCGCGCGCGTGCCGGCGCTCGTGCCGTTTGTGTTGTGATTGACGGGTCCCTCAGCGCGTCGCCTTCTCCCCGCCCGCCGCCGTGATGACCGCCACGATGATGAGCCCGGTCAAGAGCAGGCGCCCGCCCGCGTTGACGCCGAACGTGTTGAGCATGGTCAAGAGCAGCACCAGGAACAAAGCGCCGCCCCACACGCCAGGCAGGTTCGCCCTGCCCCCGCTGACCGACGTGCCGCCGATCACGACGACGGCGATAGAGGCGAGCAGATACTCGTTACCGATGTCGACGTTGGCGCCGCGGAAATAGCCGGCGAGCAGGGCGCCATTGAGCCCCCCGAGCGCGCCGCACAAGGCGTGGGTGGCGCAACGCACTGGCTCGATGAGGCCCGCCAGCCGCGCCGCGCGCTGGTTCTGCCCAATCGCGACGACCGACCGGCCCCAGATCGTCCGATGAAGGGCGACGCTCGCGCCGATCGTGATGAGCACCATCAGGATCGCCAATAGAGGCACGCCTGCGACCACGATGTTGGTAAAGTCGCCGAAGCCGGGCGGCGGCTTGATCTGCAGGCCCGGCCCGTAAGAGATGTCGATGGATTGAATGATGAAGCTCGCCGACAGCGTGGCGATGATCGGGGGGATGCGCAACGCCCAGATCAGAACGTAATTGGCGAGGCCGACGGCAAGCCCGCGGGCAATGGCGGCGGCGAGACCGACGATGAGCAATCGGTCGTCGTCACCCATCGTCTTCATGGCGACGGCGCTCGCAAGCCCGATATTCGCCGGCAGCGACAGGTCGACGTTGCCCGGCCCGAGCGTGATGACGAACATCTGGCCTACGCCGACAATGACGGTGAAGACCGCCAAGGACAGCGCCGCGGTCAGCATGCCCCCGGCGCCATAGCCTCCGGTGAAGGCGATCGCCGCAAGCCAGACCACGCCGGCGCCGACGAACGACCAAGCCGCTTGAGGAGCGTTTGGAAGGCCGCGGTCATCGCTCCGAGCCTTTACGCGTAATGATGACCCGGGCGGCGAGGACGATGATGAGGATCGCTCCATTGGCCGCGACCTGCCAGTCCGGGGGAATATGCATGAAGGTCAGGAGCGGCGAGGCCGCCATCGCCATGGTGAGCGCGCCGAGCACCGCGCCGATCGGCGACACGACGCCGCCAACGAACTCGCCGCCGCCGAGGATCACTCCGGCGGTCGAGAGCAGCGTCTGGCCGTTGCCAATATTGGCGTCGGCCGAAGTGGTGATGCCGACTAGCGCCATCCCGGACAGCACGCCAAAGACGCCAGCCAGCGCGAATAGCGCCATCTTGGCCTTGAGCAGCGACCACCCTGCCCGCTCGATCGCCAGCGCGTTCCCACCGCAAGCGCGAAGGATCGCGCCATATGAGGTGCGCATCAGGCCGAAATAGCCGACTGCCGCGATGATCACTGCGGCGACGATCGGGAACGGGACGAACGGCGGTTTGACCCCCATGGTCGCGAGCAGCCAGCCGGGCGCCTTTCCGCCGGGCTTGGGCAGGAGAAGGATCGCCAGACCCTGCCAGACGAAACTCATCCCGAGCGTGACGACGATCGAAGGCAGATTGCGCAGATAGATGAGTGCGCCAAGCGGGGCGTAAAGCGCGACGCACCCGACCACCTTGCCGTCGCGCATCACGACAATGCGGTCGCCAGGTAGATGGCACCTCCCCCAGGATATGCGAGATGAGCACGCAGCTCACGCCGGATTCGACCGACCAGCGCACATGGGCCAGGAGCTGCCCGGCCGTATGCACGTCAAGCGAGGAGGTCGGCTCGTCGAGAATGACGAGGCGCGCGGGCGCTTCCGAGACCGAGAAGGCGCGCGCGATCTCAACCATCTGTTTTCGGCGATGGTCAAGTCCTGAACAAGGTCGCCAGGCCTTACCCCATGGCCCGGGAAGATTTAGTCGAGCTTGTCGATAATGAGCCGTCCCGCCCGGCGCCGCCAACCGAAGCCGTGGATCGACGGGTGAACGACGCGTGCGTTTTCGGCGACCGTCAAGTTCGGACAGAGCGGCTGCTCCTGAAAGACACAGCGGAGGCTCAGCGCTCTTGCGCGCAAGGAATTCCAGTGCGGCTGCTCCTCGCCGTCCACGACGAATTCGCCGCGATCCCGCGTTACGCCGCCGTTTAGGACATGCATCAGCGTCGACTTGCCGGCGCCGTTATGTCCAACGACACCGACGCACTCGCCGGGCTCAAGCGAAAAATCGGCGCCGTCCAGAGCCCGGACGGCGCCGTAGGATTTTTCGACGCCGATGAAATCGATGAGAGAGGCGCCCGCGTTCGCCATGGTCCTGTTCTGATTGCTGCGCGGGCGCTGTCTACCGGGCTTACTTCATATTGGCTTTGATCGCGTCGGCCTGAGTGTATTCGTGGCTGGCGACGCCGCCCTTCGGAACATTCGGCAGCTGCGTCTGGAAGTCGTCCTGGCTGAAAGCGAGATAGGGCACGACCATATCGTGGGGAACTTTCTTGCCGTCGAGGATCTGCTGCGCCACCCAGAAGGCGAGCGTCGAGACGCCGGGAGCGATCGAGGCCGACCAGGTCTTGTAGCCGTCCTTCTCCTTCTGCTCCTTCCACCATTGCAGTTCGTCCTGGCGGTTGCTCATGATGATGGTCGGACGCGGCTTGCCGGCGGCGGCGATGGCCTGCGCCGCGCCATAGCCGTCGCCGCCTTGATCGACGCCGCCGACGATCGGCGCCAACGACGGCAATACGCTTGCAACCGCCTTCTGCGCTGTCGTCTCATCCCAGTCGCCTTCGACCGAGCCCACGATCTTGAATTCCGGATGTTCCTTGACGCCTTCGGCGATGCCGTCGTGAATGAGCCCATCGATCGACGTGCCGGCGAGGCCGCGAATTTCGAGCAGATTTCCGCCCTTCGGCTCGAACTTCACCAGATGCTCGACTTCCTGCTTGCCCATATCCTGTAGTCAACGACCACGCGATACGCGCAGGGCTCTGTGACGATGCCGTCGAATGAGACGACGACGATGCCCGCGTCGCAGGCTTGCTTGATCGCGCCGTTCAGCGCGTCGGGCGAAGCGGCGTTGATAACGATAGCGTTATAGCCCTGCAGGATGAGGTTCTGGATCTGCGCCGCCGGGGTCGGCACTTCCTGGTCCGCGGTCGTGAACACATCCGCTGCGGCGATGATCTTGTCGGCGACCGCCTTCTTGCTAACAATGTCATAGCTCTTGAGCATCGACCGGCGCCAGGAATTGCCGGCATAGTTATTGGAGAAGGCGATTTTCTTGTCGCTGGTGTCGGCCAGCGCCTGCGCGGCGAAAAGACCGGCCGCTGTAGCCAGGGCGAGCATCGAGACGTTACGATTCATGCAAAAAATCCTCCCCGCGAGACGAGTCTGAAGCGCTTGCGGCGCAGCTTCGATTTCCGCGCTTGTCCTTGATGGAGCGCGCCGGGCGGTAAGGCCGCCGCTCAGCGAACGTGAGCTAACATGCCAGAGAAAAGGTGGTCAGCGGTGTAACGGAGAGAAAAGGTGGTCAGCGGTGTAACGGGAGGTGAAAGACCGAGGAGATGATGCGTCTGGGTCGGTAGCCCGAGACGGCTTAAGAGCGCTCCGCCCAGGTCCCTGATAGGAAACTGCCGGCGCCTAGCACGGCCCAAAATGGACTTCGCGCGCCACCGCTCAGCGCCTTTCTTAAATTTGACTTGGACATTCGACCCCGCGGGCTTCCGACGACCCTCGCCCGCAGCATTGCCCGGCTCAACTTGACGGGCGCGGCTGAGCATCGGAAAAGACGGCTCACCTCGGGTGCGCGGGAGCCAGGATGCAGCGCGTCACGCTGATCGACAACTATGACAGCTTCACGTTCAATCTCGTCCACTACCTCGGCGAGCTGGGCGCGGACGTGTCTGTGTGGCGCAATGACGAGGTCACGGTCGCAGATGCGATCGCCGACCGGCCGGACGCCATCGTCTTATCCCCCGGCCCTTGCACGCCGAACGAAGCGGGCGTTTGTCTCGATCTTGTTCGGGCAGCGAGCGAAACGACGCCCATGCTCGGGGTCTGCTTAGGGCATCAGGCGATTGGGCAGGCGTTTGGCGGTGATGTTGTGCGCGCGACAACGCCAATGCATGGCAAGGTGTCCCGCATTTCGCACAATGCGCGCGGGATCTTCCACGGTCTGAACGGCCCCTTTTCTGCAACACGCTATCACTCGCTCGTCATCGAGCGAACAAGCGCGCCGGTCGAGCTCGAGGTGAGCGCGGAGAGCGACGATGGCCTCGTGATGGGGATTGAGCACGTTGATCGTCCGACGTTTGGGGTGCAGTTTCATCCGGAGAGCATCGCCAGTGAGCACGGTAGGCAGATTCTGCGCAATTTTCTCGATCTCGCCGCAGCCTTTCATCAGCGCCAGCAAACCTTCTGACGGGAACGCGAAACGAGGATATGGAATCCTTCAAGCCTCTGATCGCTAAGGTCGCCGCGGGCGCTACGCTAACGCAGAGCGAGGCGGAAAGCGCCTTCAATTCGATGCTTTCGGGCGAAGTCACGCCTTCGCAAATGGGCGGATTCCTCATGGCGCTGAGGGTCCGCGGAGAGACGGTCGAGGAGATCACCGGCGCTGTCGCCGCTATGCGTGCGAAGATGCTCAGCGTAAGAGCGCCGCCGGACGCGATCGACATTGTCGGCACCGGCGGCGACGGCTCAGGTTCTCTCAATGTGTCGAACTCTGGCCGCGATCATTACCGCGGCCTGCGGGGTAACGGTCGCCAAGCACGGCAATCGCGCTGCCTCGTCGCGTTCTGGCGCCGCAGACACGCTTGGCGCCCTCGGCGTCAAGATCGGACTGGCGCCCGACGGCGTGGAACGCTGCCTAGATGAGGCCGGTATCTGTTTCATGATGGCGCCGACCCACCACGCCTCGATGCGCAATGTCGGCCCCACCCGGACCGAACTCGGCACGCGCACATTGTTCAATATCCTCGGGCCGCTCTCCAATCCCGCCGGCGTCAAGCGCCAGCTCGTTGGCGTCTTTTCGGCCGCCTGGCTCGAACCAATGGCGGAGGTTCTCCGCAACTTCGGCTCGGAGCGCGTCTGGGTGACGCACGGACTTGATGGTCTCGACGAGATCACCACCACCGGGCCTACCAAGGTGGTCGAACTCAAGGGCGGCGCCCTGCACGCCTTCGAACTGACGCCGGAAGCTGCCGGCCTTCCTCGCGCGACGCCGGCGGCGCTGAAGGGCGGCGATCCTGCATACAATGCGAAGGCAATCGTCGATGTTCTCGACGGCGCTGAGAGCGCCTATCGCGACATTGGGCTCATGACCACGGGCGCGGCCCTTGTGATCGCCGGCAAGGCTGGCTCCGTCAAGGAGGGCGTGGCCATGGGTGATGAGGCCATTCGCTCCGGCGGAGCCCGCCGCACGCTCGATCGATTGATCGCAGCGTCGAACGCCTGACGGTCGGGAACGCCAATGACCGACATCCTTAAAAAGATCGAAAGCTACAAGCGCCGCGAAATCGCCGAAGCCAAGGTCAGGGTGCCGCGCGCGACTTTGGAGCGCGAAATTGACGGCCAGTCACCGCCGCGAGGGTTCATCAAGGCGCTACAGAGGGCGATCGAAGAGGGGCGGTTCGGTCTTGTCGCGGAGATCAAGAAGGCGAGCCCTTCGAAAGGGCTCATACGCGAGGACTTCGAGCCCGCGGCTCTGGCGAAGGCCTATCAGTCCGGAGGCGCATCCTGCCTCTCGGTGCTGACCGACGGGCCGTCGTTTCATGGGGCGCCGGACCACCTGATCAAGGCGCGCAAGGCGACAACGCTTCCCATATTGCGGAAGGATTTCCTTTTTGACGCCTACCAGGTGCTGGAGGCGCGCGCCTGGGGCGCCGATTGCATCCTCATCATCATGGCTGCCGTCGACGACGAAATCGCCAAAACCCTCAACAAGGCCGCACATGATCTTGGCCTCGACGTTCTCATCGAGACCCATGACGAGACTGAGCTCAAACGGGCGCTTTCGCTCGAGGGTCGTCTGATCGGCGTCAACAATCGGAACCTTCGCACCTTTGAAACGTCGCTCGAGGTGTGCGAACGGCTCCTGCCCTCAATCCCGAAGGACAAGATCGTGGTCGCCGAAAGCGGCATTTCCGACCACGCAGACTGCAAGAGGCTGGCAAAAGCCGGGGTGGAAGCATTCTTGGTCGGCGAGGCGCTAATGCGCCACAAAGACGTCGCAGCGGCGACCCGCACCCTACTTACGGGAATGTAGCGATCCTCGATCCTCCCGACGCCAAGACGCTCCTGGCGCGAGCGCTTGTTCTATTTTCGTTCTCTTCATGCTCGTGGTAGCGTAACGCAAACCCAATTCGTTTGAGCGTGGCAAAGACATGAACGATCTTTTCGGCGCCGCAGCGGCCCGACGCGGCAAGCCCGCGCCTGCCAATGGCAAGTCTGGCGCCCGCAATGGAACGCCGGACGAAGCGAACTACACCGCCGCCTCAATCGAAGTGCTCGAGGGCTTGGAGCCAGTGCGCCGACGCCCCGGGATGTATGTGGGCGGGACCGATTCCAATGCCCTCCACCACCTCTTCGCGGAAGTGATCGACAATTCTATGGACGAAGCCGTCGCCGGCCACGCCACTTTCATCGAGGTCTCGCTCGAGGAGAGCGGTTATTTGAGCGTGGTCGACAACGGGCGCGGCATGCCGGTCGATCCGCACCCCAAATTTCCAAAAAAATCGGCCCTCGAAGTGATCATGACGATGCTGCACGCGGGCGGAAAGTTCGACAGCGGCGCCTACGAAACCTCTGGCGGGCTGCACGGGGTTGGAGTGTCGGTGGTGAATGCGCTCTCCGAAAAGCTCGAGGTCGAGGTCGCCCGCGGCCAGACCCTCTATCGCCAGACCTTCGCGCGGGGCAAGCCGACCAGCGCGCTGACCATCGTAGGCAAGACGCCAAACCGGCGTGGCACCAAGGTGCGCTTTTTGCCCGACCTGCAAATCTTCGGGCCTCAGGCGCGCTTCGACCCCGCGCGCGTGTTCAAGATGGCCCGCTCGAAGGCCTACCTGTTTGGAGGCGTCGAGATCCGGTGGCGTTGCGCGCCCTCGCTCGTAAGCGACACCTCGAAAGTCCCGGCGGAAGCTACATTCCATTTCCCGGGCGGCTTGCGGGACTACCTCGCGGCCGACATCGAGGGTCAGGAGCTCGTCGTCGACCAGGTCTTCGCTGGCCGGGTCGACAAAGCAGGCAAGCATGGCTCGGTTGAATGGGCGATCGCATGGCTCGCCGGCGATGACGGCTTCGTCCACTCCTATTGCAACACCATCCCGACGTCCGATGGGGGAACGCATGAAGCAGGCCTCCGCACCGCTTTGCTACGCGGGCTCAAGGATCATGCGGACCGCATTGGTCAGGGAAAACGTGCGTCGGCGCTGACGACCGACGACGTTATGGTCAGTTGCGCGGCGCTGATTTCGGTATTCATCCGCGAGCCCGAATTCCAGGGACAGAACAAGGGCCGGCTGCAAACGGCGGAGGCCGCACGCCTGGTCGACAACGTGGTCCGCGACGCGTTCGACCATTGGCTTGCGGCTGCGCCAAGTCAGGCGGTCAAGCTCCTCGATTGGTCAATTGAGCGCGCCGAGGAGCGCGTTCGCCGTCGGATAGAGAAAGAGGTTGCCCGCAAGACGGCCGTGCGCAAGCTTCGGCTCCCGGGCAAGCTGGCCGATTGCACGAATTCCTCGGCGCAAGGCTCTGAACTGTTTATCGTCGAGGGCGATTCAGCGGGCGGTTCGGCTAAGCAGGCCCGGGATCGCGCGTCGCAGGCGGTGCTGCCGCTCAGGGGCAAGATCCTCAACGTCGCCTCGGCGGCTCGCGATAAGCTCGCGCAAAATCAGCAGCTTTCGGATCTCATGCAGGCGCTCGGCGCGGGTTCCGGCTCCCAATACCGCTCGTCCGATCTCCGCTACGACAAGATCATCATCATGACCGACGCGGACGTTGACGGCGCTCATATTGCCTCGCTGCTCATCACCTTCTTCTACCGGCAGACACCAAAGCTGATTGAGGAAAGGCATCTTTATCTCGCCGTTCCGCCGCTTTATCGGCTGACCCAGGGAGCGCGCTCTCTCTACGCTCGCAACGACGCCCACAAACAGGAATTGCTGAAGTCGGGATTCAGCGGCCGTGGCGCGATCGAAGTCAGCCGCTTCAAAGGATTGGGCGAAATGCCGATGCGCGATTTGCGCGACACCACCATGGACCCCGCGAAACGCATCCTGTTGCGCGTCGCCATCGCCGCAGACGAGAGCGAGGCGACGGCGGACGCGGTGGAGCGCCTCATGGGAGCAAAACCAGAGGCGCGCTTCGCTTTCATCCAGGAGCGCGCGCCAAAATCGCTCGACCTCGTGGACTTGTAGCCTCCTCTCACCGTTTGGCGTCCGCGCTAAACTGCGCTTGTGTTCCGGTGAAACGGCGCCGAGGTCGTTCCACTCTAACTTCGGCGAACGCCGGTCTCTCTGGGAGGGTGCTTGCCGCTCACAACGTTCACTCGCAAAATAAATCACTCGATACGAGTGGTTTAAATGAACAAATAGTTTACGCGCTCTGTTGGACCATCTGGCAACCGCTCCAAAAGTACGCTATCTTCTGTAAGCGAGGTCCGGTATTGGCCTAGCGGGCTTTTGATGATGCGCGCGCTGCATTTTATTACTGTCATGCCGGTGGCGGGGCGCACTTCGCCGACCGAGGCGCGTGAGCGTGCTCGACGTCATTCCACATTTGGTCTACCGACTGAGGGGGCCTGCCTTTGAGTGGGCCGTCGGATATGTGGATCGCGCTTTCAATCGAAGAAGATTGTTCAGACGAAATGTCGCGTCGGAGTTCGCTGAGGGACCAGCGGACCGCGAGGGGCCGCGTGGCGCTCCGTTCGATTAGGCTTTGGGTGGAGATTTAGGACTCATATGAGCAAGGGTAAGGACTTTAGGGCGCCTCGTAAGCGCGGGTTCGACGATGATGGGCCAATGCCTTACGAGTCAAGGCCTCGCCCGTCTCGAAGCTATGGCGGAAGCCCAGACGGGAGCGCTTTCGGAGGCCCCGCCATGGGCGGCGCCTCTGCGCCGATCGATTCAGGAGCGCCGCCGGTCGACGCCGTCGTGAAATGGTTCAAGGCGGACAAGGGATATGGATTCGTCGAGCTGGCCGGTGGCCAGGGCGACGCCTTCCTGCATGCCAACGCCTTGCATGCCGCAGGCCACGAAATGGTTCCTGCGGGCGCCAAATTGCGGGTCCAGGTCGGCGCGGGCGCCAAGGGTGCGCAGGTGACGCGGGTGATCGAAGTCGACGCGACGGGCGTCGTCGAGCGTCCACAACGGCCACCGAGCGATGGGCTTCGACCACGTCGGGTCGCTCCTGACCCATCGACCGCGGTCTCGGTCATTGGAAAGGTGAAATGGTTTGACGACGCCAAGGGGTTTGGCTTCGTCGCCAGCGAGGATGGCGGCAAAGACGTCTTCGTTCATATCTCCGTCCTCGGACACGCCGGCATTTCGCATTTGGCGGAAGGCCAGCAAGTGACGATGAAAGTCGTGGACACGCCTAAGGGCCGCGAGGCGATTTCGCTGTCCCTCTGAGCTGACCGCTCAGCAAAAAGTCGGGGGCGCTTTTTCTGCGCTCCCTTTGGCTGTCCAATAGTCCTTCTGTTCTCACTTCAGACTGTTGGCCTCGCCCATGCAGCCTTCACGCGACATTCGCCGCCTGATCGAAATCATGGCGGCGCTGCGCGATCCCGTTCGCGGCTGCCCTTGGGATGTGGAGCAGACCTTCGTGTCGATCGCGCCGTTCACGATCGAGGAGGCTTACGAAGTCGCCGACGCGATTGAGCGCGGTTCGACCGAAGATCTGCGCGAGGAGCTCGGCGACCTTTTGTTGCAGGTCGTCTTTCACGCCCGCATGGCGGAAGAGGCGGCCCTGTTTGATTTCGGCGGCGTCGTCGAAGCCATAACCGCCAAGCTCGTGCGCCGTCATCCCCATGTCTTCGGTGAAGCCGGAGCGCTCAGTTCCGACGAAGTCAAGGTGCTGTGGGCGCGCATTAAAGCTGATGAAAAGCGCGCGAAGCTTGCTTCGAGCGCGAATAGCGGACAGCCTCAAGAGGCAAAGTTGGGCGCGCTCGACGGAGTTCCGCTAGCCTTGCCGGCGCTTTCGCGCGCCATGAAATTGCAGGAGAAGGCCGGGAAGGTCGGTTTCGACTGGAACGACGTCCGCGCAGTCCTGGAGAAAATCAGGGAGGAGATCGTCGAGGTCGAGGCGGAGATCCCAGAGGGTTCGGCGCAGGCGCTGTCGAGCGAGGTGGGCGACATCCTGTTCGCGGCCGTAAACCTTGCACGCCATCTCAAGATCGATCCCGAGGCGGCCTTGCGCGGCGCCAACGCCAAATTCGAACGGCGCTTCGCTCATATCGAGGATCGCTTGGCTGAAGCCGGGCAGACCCCCGAGGGCGCCAGTCTCGACGAGATAGAGCGGCTTTGGGACGAGGCGAAGGCCCAAGAGCGGCTCGCTGACAAATGAGCGGCGTGGCCTGCGAAGCCCGATATAAACGCTACCGCGCCGCGCCGATCGTGTCGGCCATCACCGCCCCACGCTCGCCAAGCGGTTTTTCGGAGCCAACGGTGGAATCCTTGGCGGTCTGATGCTCGATCTCGGCGTTGAGCTCGCCGCCAAGCAAAATCACGATGGCGGAGATCCACATCCACATCATCATGCCGACAGCCGCGCCGAGCGACCCATAGGTTGCGTTGTAGGCGCCGAAATGGGCGATGTACCAGGAGAAGAGAACCGACGTGATCAACCATCCGATGGCTGCCGCTGCGCTGCCGACCGAAAGCCATTGCCAGCGCGGCTCAGTGCGGCTCGGCCCATACCGATAGATCACGGCCAAGGCGAGCGTCACAAGAATCAGCAATAACGGCCAGCGCAGAACCGCGATGGAGAGACCGAGAAGAGACGAAAGACCGATGGCGGAGAGAGCCATCGGAGCAACGACCACCGCAGCAAGGGCGATCATGAGGGAGAAGATCGCGATGAGCGTAAAGAAGAGGGTGAGGAGGTTCAACTTCACGAAGCTGCGCTTTTCCTTCTCGTCATAGACAACGTTAAGCGCGTCGATGATCGCCTTCATCCCGGCGTTGGCGCTCCACAGCGCGATGGCGAGTCCGGTGACGAATCCAAGACCCAGCTTGGCGTCGCTTTTTGCCGTCAGGCGCGTGATCTGTTCGTGAAGGATGTCAACCGCGCCGGACGGAAAAACGCCTGCCGCCAGCGAGAGGTGGGAGTCGATTGTCGAGGCATCCGCGATGAGGCCGTATAGCGAGACAAACGCCGCAATGGCCGGAAAGATCGCCAGCAGTGAAAAAAAGACCACGCCACCCGCCACGGCGAGCAACCTATTGTCGTTCACGCTGGCGTAGACGCGCCAGACGATGTCTTTCCAACCTGTCCAAGGAATCTCCCACGGAACGACAGCGTGGCGTCCCCTGCCCTTCTCCTTCGCGCGGCTGAGTTGCGCGGAAAGCGGCTGGTCGTTCTCGATCTGCTCCTGCGGCCTCTTATCGGGATCGACTTTCGGCGCCGAACGAGAATCATCCGAGGGCTCGCGGCTGTGGTCGGGCGAGGGGTTGCCCGAAGTCCGTCTACTCTCGTCAAGCGAGGGATAAGGTGTCCGGTAAGGCTTGCGAAGCGTCGCGGAGGTCTCGTCCCCGGGTATCGGGTCTGTGTCTTTGCGAAGCAGCGCGGCGATCGCGGCGAGGCCCCCATAGACAAAAAGTGGCCAGATCCTCTGATGCTCCGACATTTATTTTCCGCTCGCTGCCCGGGGCGCGTACGCCCGGCTACGAGTAAATCCGGGAAGAACGCGCGTTGTTCCTTCTTTAAGCGCGGCTCAGGGCGCATTTGCCGCCGAGGCCGGAACTGTGACGGTCTTTGGGGAGTTCAAGCCAGAATTCGTGGGGATGTTTGGCGCGGGGGTCCATGTACATCAGCTGTCTCGCGACCGACTACGACGGCACGCTCGCGCATGACGGGATCGTCGAGGACGCAACCGCGGACGCGCTCGTAGCTTTCAGGCGGTCCGGCAGGCGGCTTCTGCTCGTCACAGGGCGCGAGCTGCCGGATCTTACGCGCGTCTTTCCGCGGATTGATCTCTTCGATCGGATCGTTGCGGAGAACGGAGCGTTGCTCTTCGATCCCGCCACGAAAAGAGAGACACCGCTCGGTCCTGAGCCCTCACCCGCGTTGGTGGAGACTTTGCGCAAAAAGGGCGTCACTCCGCTTTCCGTCGGGCGCTCCATTGTCGCGACCTGGGAGCCCAACGAAAAACTGGTTCTCGAGGCGATCCGCGAACACGGACTTGAGCTGCAAATCGTATTCAACAAGGGAGCAGTCATGGTGCTGGCTCCCGGCGTCAACAAGGCAAGCGGCTTGCAAGCCGCGCTCGACGATCTGGGGCTCTCGGCGCACAACGTTGTGTCGGTCGGCGACGCCGAAAATGACCACGCGTTCCTGCAGGCGAGCGGCTATGCCGTCGCGGTCGCCAATGCTTTGCCCACGATCAAGGACGAAGCCGACCTCATCACCAAAGGCGCGCGCGGCGCCGGCGTCGTGGAACTGATCGAGGCCGTGCTCAAAGACGACGTCGGCGCTTTTCACTCGAGCGAAGCCCACAATAGCGTCGAGGTCGGCCTCGACCCCGATGGTCGCCCGATCCTTATTCGTCCGCATGGAGGCTCAACGCTCATCTGCGGCTCCTCAGGCGGCGGCAAATCGACGGTCGCGACGGCGTTGCTCGAGAGGATCGTCGACGCCGGCTATCAGATCTGCGTCTTCGATCCTGAGGGCGACTATTCCGAGTTTCGCTCCGGCGTTGTGTTCGGCGACGCGAAGTCGCCGCCTCAGCTCGCAGAGGTCGTAAAATTAATGGAACGGCCCGCCGACAGCTTTGTCATCAACATGTTGGCCGTCCCGACCGAAGACCGGCCGGCGCTCCTCTCTGATTTCATCTCCGCCATCGCGAACCTGCGCGCCAAGATCGGACGGCCGCACTGGGTTCTGATGGATGAAGCGCATCATCTCTTGCCTGCCGAGCGCGACGTGAGCGCGACCGCGTCTCTCGAATCGCTGCCCCCGGTCATTCTTGTGACCGTCGATCCCGCGACTTTGGCGGTCGACGCGCTGCGCAGAATTGATGACATCTTCGCTGTTGGCGACAAGGCCGCGGAGGCAATGACGGCCTTTGCTCGCGCGCTATCGATTCCGGTCCCCGAACTGCCGGAGGCGCTGCCGAGCAAAGGGGAGGCTCTGTTCTGGCGACGAAGCGCGGGGCGCCAAGCGAAAATCATGAAACCTCACGCGCCGGCCGAAAAAGCCGAGCGCCACATCCGGAAATATGCGGAGGGAGCGCTGGGCGAGGACAAGAGCTTCTATTTCCGCGGGCCCGCGAACGCCCTCAATCTGAGGGCGCAGAACCTAACCCTGTTCATGCAGATGGCCGACGGCGTGGACGACGATACGTGGCTACACCATCTGCAGGCGAAAGATTATTCGCGCTGGATTCGTGAGGCGATCAAGGACGACGGACTGGCGGATGAGCTGCAGAAGATCGAGAGCGAGCCTGGACGCGATCCCAAAGCGACCCGACGCTCTGTGCGAGGAGCGATTGAACGCAAGTACACGGCGCCCGCCTCGGCGCGCTAGACTCAAAGCGAGTTGCTTTTTGCGAGGCGCCTAAAGTCGACGGGTGCGGCGACAAGAGGGCTCTTACAGCGTCAGGCATTGGCGCTCCTGAAGGTGTCATGGCCGGGCTTCTCCCGGCCATCCACGAGAACATTCTCCTATCGGTGTAAGCATCTGAAAAGAGACATTGTTGTGTGGTAAGGGAGATTGTCGCGACGGTACGGCGTGGATGGCCGGCACAAGGCCGGCCATGACGTCCAAGGCTGAATTTCGCGACCAACAGCGAGCACCATAAGAGCCGAACGATGGCTTGCAGATAATCAGAAATTGCGTTAAATTTGTCCGATGAGGAAGCCCTTATCTTCAAGTAGTCTGCGGCCGCGAGCGCCGCTCCGTCGTCTCTCGTCGCCCGGAGAAGCGCCGCGAAATAATTTCTGCTGAAAATCCCGTGTAACCCATTGATAAGCCTCGATTCGGACGAGAGAATCCAAGGAAATCCAAGAGAATCTAATAGGCATATTCGGGGTTTTCGCAGCAGAACCGCCGGCCGCCAAGAAAACCCAAATAGAGCCGGGCGACGCGGGGATGCGGCTAGTCTTCGCTCGACCTGCCCCGACCTGCGGCCTTGAGAAAAGCGGCGCGCGAGTCTGGCAATGGCTCCCCATGAAGGGCGAACAGGTCGCGAGCGAGAAAGAAGCCCGTCAAACGGAACCCGTCGGCAATCTCGCTCGCGCTCGGCTGCGCCTCGATAGCCGCGCCTTCGCGCAGGAAGGGGGGCAACGGCAGCAGCCGATCGCGCCAGGGCGCGCCGGCCTCGGCGCTCACCGCCCGCCCCGACTTGGGCGAGACATAGATGAGGTCATCGGTCGCGCCCGTCGCGGCGCAGCTGGAAAGGTCTAGCTGGAACCCGCACTCGGCCAGGATCTGCGCTTCGAACCGCGCGATCAGCGTCGGCGCAAGCATGGCCTCGTCGAGAGCGTCGGCGATGAGGCTCGCCGCCTCGTAAACCGCCTCGTGCGGATCGCGCTCGGGCAGCACCCGCACCAGCGCCGCGACATAGTTGAGTCCAGCCAGCGCCAGCGCGCTTTCCATTAACCGGCCCGCCCGCAGCAAAAGAGGCTCGATAGCGAAAGACCCCAGGTGTTCGTCGAGCCGGGCGCGCCAGACGAGGCCGATCGTGTTGCCGAGTTGGAGGGTGGCGCGCAGCCGCGCTGACCGCCCGCCGCGCACGAGACCGAGATGGCGACCATGGCCGCGGGTCAGCGCCTCCACGATGACTGATGCCTCGCCGTGTCGGCGGACCCCGATGATGAGACCCTCGTCGCGCCATTCCATGGGTGGGTCGCCTGCTCTTAGGGAGCGCGAAGGTGCGCCGGCGGAGGCACGCGGGCGAGCTTCAAGGCGATGAGGAGAGCGATCACGGACATCCCCCCGACGAAGGCGGCCTCTCCCGGCCACGCGGCGAGCGAGAAGACCCAACCGCCGATCGAGCCGGCAAGACTGGAGCCCACGTAGTAGAAGAACAGGTAGAGCGCGCTTGCCTGCGCCTTCTCTGTGTCGGCCCTCAAACCCACCCAGCTCGAAGCGATCGAATGGCCGCCGAAGAACCCGATCGTCACAACCCCGACGCCGACGATCATGAGCCATAAATTGTCCGGCAGGGTCATGAGGACGCCGATCGGCATGAAGGCGATGGCGAAGCCGATCGTGCGCCGCCGGCCATAGCGTTCGGCGAGCTCGCCGGTCAGGGTCGAGCTCACCGCACCGATAAGATAGATCGAGTACACAAGTCCGACCACCGTGGGGCTCAACGAAAAGGGCGGCGCCTCCAGGCGAAAGCCAATGTAGTTGTAAGTGGCGACGAAGGCGCCCATCAAGAGGAAGCCCATCGCGAACAAGTACCTCAAGCCCGGGTCGCGAAAATGCATGGCGATCATCGGCAGGAGCGCGGTCGTTTGCGCCTTCGCTCGAACCCGCCCCTCCTTTGGCAGTGTGAAGGCGAACACAGCGGCGCAGGCTAGCGAGACGAGGCCGACAATACCGACCGCGCCGCGCCAACCGCCCACGTCAGCGATCCCTGCGCTCGCCAAGCGGCCGCCCATGCCACCCAGCGTGTTGCCGGCGATAAAGAGGCCCATTGCGAGCCCGATCGAGGAGCGATCGATCTCCTCGACCAGATAAGCCATGGCCACGGCCGGAACGCCCGAGAGCGCAAGGCCGGTCAGCGCCCGAAGCGCGACCAGGGTCGTCCAATTCGGCGCGAGGGAGGCGGCGACCGTCGCCGCCCCGGCGGCGGCCAGCGACGCCGTCATGACCGCCTTGCGTCCAAGCGTGTCTGACAGCGTTCCGGAGAAGAGCATCGCAACCGCCAATACGCCCGTAGCCGCAGATAGAGACAGGCTTGCGGCGGCGGGAGAAATCGAGAAGGCGCGGGTGAAGCTCGGCAGCAGCGGCTGGACGCAATAGAGCATCGCGAAGGTCGCGAAACTGCCGAGGAACAGCCCAGCGTTCACACGCCAGAACCGGTCGCGGCCGCGCGCTGTCAGGGGCGAATTGTCTGCGGGCGCTTCGAATCTCAAGGTTGTGGGGCTCGACGTCACCATGGCAGCCTTCCGCCGGCGAGCGGGAAAGGCAAGACAAATTGAAGAGTGGCCCGCGCCTCGAAGTGTTCTCTACAACCGGACAGCGGCCGTATGTTCGGTATCGGACAGTTGCCCGTGTCCGCGCCCCGCTCCGACGCAGGTCTCGATAAAGTCGTCCATCTGCCGCGCGATTGTTCGGATATCGTAAAGCTTTTCGACGCGCTCCCGCCCGGCGCGCGCAAGCTCCGCTCGGCGTTCAGGCGCGTCCAAGAGTTGGCCGAGCGCGCTCGCAACCCCTTCGGCGCTGCTCGGCTCGACCATCACCGCGCACGGACCACAAATCTCCTTAAGACCTCCGCGCCCCGAGGTGATGAGCGCGGCGCCGCTCGCCAGCGCTTCGAGCGCCGTTCGGCCGAACGGTTCAGGACCCATCGTCAGCACCATTCCGACCGCGGCGCGCTCCCACGCCACCTTGACTTCGGCATAGGGAACGTTCGCATCCACCCTGATCCGGCCGTTGAAAGGCTCGGCGGCGGCGCGAAGCGCGTCGACAATCTCCGGCTCCCGGTCGGCGGCCGCCGGATCGGACACCATGAAGCGAGCGCTCCAGTCGGGACGCGAAGACAAAGCCCGCGTGATCGCCGCCATCGCCTCGATGTGGCCCTTATGACGGAGGGCCCGGCCCACGCAGAGGATCGAGCGGTCCTTGGGTTTCGTCGCTGACCAATCCTGCATGTCGAGCCCGTTCGGGACCGCGCGCTGGGCTGCGCGCTGCTCAGGAAAATCGGCGCGAAACTGCCCCAGGGCGTATTCGCTCACAAAAGCGAAGCCAGAAAGCTGACGCATTTCCTGGCTGCGGAAGCCACCGTCAAGCGCGCCCGAGGGCGCTTTGACATAGGCGTGGGTATGCAAAATCACCCGCGCTCCCGAGGTAACCGCAATGAACGCCGCCGCGGGCAAGTGATTTTCTACGATGGCCAGGTCGACGCCGCGACGCCTTAAGAGGCGCGCGACGCCCCAGGCTTTCCCGAGGTTGCCGCTGATTGGCGCGTGGGGGATCGTCGCAATCTCAACTCCCGCGAACGGCTCGTCCACCGGCGGGCAAACAACCAGCGTCGATCGCGCAAATCGGCTATAAACAACGAGATCGCGCACGCAAAGCTCGACCGAGGCAGCGAGACGCGGGCCGAAATGCGCATTGCGCAGCATGACATAGGCAATTTTGGGCTGGCGCGCCATCATCTCACTTGAAACCATGGCGCGCGGCGCGCCCGGCCGCGTCCTTACAGGGAAGGGTCAGGCCGGACAATTCGGGTCGACCGCTGCTTGCCGCTCTGGGCCAATTTTGCTTGAAGGGACCGCCGACGATATCCGACCGACAGAATTCACGCGGGAACTCGAGCAAAGGCGCCCATCCGATGGTCTCATCCGCGCAAGAAGCAAAGCCGCTTACCCATATCGGCGCCGAGGGCGAGGCGCGGGTGGTCGACGTTTCGGACAAGGCGGCGACGAACCGGGAAGCGATCGCCGAGGGACGGGTGCGCATGGGCGCCTCAACTCTGACCGCGATCCTTGCGGGCGACGCCAAGAAAGGGGACGTCATGGGGGCGGCGCGGATTGCCGGCATCATGGCGGCCAAGAAAACCTCCGACCTCATTCCGCTCTGCCATCCTTTGGGCTTGACCAAGATTTCGGTCGACATTGCGCCAGACGACGCCCTGCCCGGCCTTCGCGTTCGCGCGGAGGCGCGCTGCTTCGGCCCCACCGGGGTTGAAATGGAGGCGCTGACCGCCGTCTCCGTCGCCTGCCTCACCATCTACGACATGGCCAAGGCGATCGATCGGGGCATGAGCATCGAGGAGTTACGGCTGATCGAGAAGCGCGGCGGCAAATCGGGCGAGTGGCGGGCGACGGAAGAGCTGGAGGACAAGCGCCGATGAGCCCAATGATGACGGTCGAGGAGGCGCTCAACCGCGTGCTCGCCTCCGCAGATCTGCCGCTCGGAGAGGAAAATGTCGTTCTGGAAGCGGCTTACGGTCGGGTGCTGGCTCGTGACCTTAAGGCATTGCGCACCCAGCCACCGTTTCCCAATTCGGCCATGGACGGCTACGCGGTGCGCTCGGGGGATGCAGAGGCGCGTGGGACCCTGACGGTGGTCGGCGAGTCCGCGGCGGGCCGTGCCTTTGAACGCGTTGTGGGTCCGGGCGAGGCAGTGCGCATCTTCACGGGCGCGCCGATACCGGACGGCGCCGACTCTGTCGTCATTCAGGAGGACGTCGAGCGCGAGGGCGAACGGATCCATCTCTCGGCCGCCGTGCCGAAAGGCGACAACCTGCGCCAGGCCGGCATGGACTTTCGTTCCGGCGAAGCGCTCATTCCAGCCGGCCGGCGGCTCACCCCTCGAGATGTCGCGCTGGCGGCTGCGGCGAACCATACGGCTCTTCCCGTCCGCCGCCGCGCCAAAGTGGCGATTCTCGCGACCGGCGACGAACTGGTCCCGCCGGGCGGAGCGCTCGGCCCGGCGCAGATCATCGCCTCCAACAATTTCGCCGTCGCCGGGATTGTCGAGGCGTGCGGCGGCGTCGCGATCGACCTCGGCATCGCGATTGATGAGCTTGGCGCGCTGAAAGCGGCCGTGGCCCAAGCGCGCGACGCCAATATTGACGTGCTGGTGACGCTCGGCGGCGCATCGGTTGGCGACCACGATCTCGTCCAGCAGGCCCTCATCTCGTCTGGAATGGAGCTCGGCTTCTGGCGGATCGCCATGCGCCCCGGCAAACCGCTAATGCATGGGCGGCTCGGCCCCATGCGCGTCCTGGGCCTGCCCGGCAATCCGACCTCGTCGGTGGTTTGCGCGATCTTGTTCCTGCGCCCGCTCCTGCGCGCGCTGCACGGCGAACCCAACCCTGGCGCAGATCACATCCGTCAAGGCCGCCTTGCCGTCGATCTCCCGGCGAACGGCGCCCGCCAGGACTACATGCGCGCATCCTTGAGCCATAAGGCAGACGGAATTCTAGCCGCGACTCCGGTTGCGGACCAGGATTCCTCGCTGGTGAAAACGATGGCGCGCGCCGATGGCCTCATCGTCCGGCCGCCGCGGGCCCCGCCCGCCAAGGCGGGCGATCCGTGCTGGGTAATCCCGTTCCACGGGCTCTGGGTGTAGTAGGGCTGTCGGCGCCATTCCCAAGGCGCCCTAGCGCCGGCAGATCAGGTGCCTGAGCGAACGCGCGAGGACCCTATCCGGCGCGGCGCATCGTCCAAATCTCGCCGCTCATGTCGACCAAGTGGAACCCTCGGCGGGCCAGTTCACTCATGGTCGTCAAATCATGGCGATGCACGGTCGCCGATGCATTGGGCGGCGCGTCCCTGATGCGATCCAGATTGCCGGCGTGGAAATAGTCCGAGCGCTCTTCGTCGACGCTGCGTTCGCTTATGCCCCCCAAATCGTCCACCCATTCCTCCATGTCATAACCGCGCCGTTCCTAGCAGCCGACTCATCGCAAACAAGAGAGCGTTAAGGAGCATGAACAGGGCCTTAACGGGCACAAATGCTATTAAACACGCTTGGTTTACTAGTATATATCTTTACAATCGAGCCCTTTCAGGGGATTGCGAGCGGAGAAAAACCGATTTCCCACCGCTCGCCCTTCCCTCCAGCCCCCATTTCATGGCCTCAGCCTTATGCTTCCATCGCATAGCCCGATGCTCTGCCGCGTCGGCTGCCCGTAAACGGCCGCTTCGGCGACTAAAATACATCCTACATTAGATTTTGATTTTCTGAAAGGAATTGTCGAAAAATCTTTCCGTCAACACTAACACAGTAACATCATACTACCGTGATTTATGGATAGACCGCTGCGGGCAGACAACCTCAAGAAGCGATCCGACCCCGGCCCCAATTCCGGCAACAGTGATAGACAATCTATAAATGGCGAGCAGGTCCCGCACTCGCAGATTACCATGGGACTGAATTTCAGTTCCGAGGCAACGTCGCCCGCAAATGGAGGAACCGTCCATGTCCCACGACGCAGAGAAGTTGACTGAGGTAGAGGCGCAAACGCCCGACGTTCTGCCAAGGCCGGATTTCCATTTCGAGGGTCAAATCGGGCGCACCTATCTCGATTCCGACCCAGCGCAGTTTCCTCAACCGGTCATGGCGCCCAAAGGCGCGCCGAACGTTGTGCTGATCCTCATCGATGACTGCGGTTTCGGCCAATATGGCACGTTCGGCGGCGGCATTCCTTCTCCGACCATGGACAAGCTCGCGGCGGAAGGGCTGCGCTACAACCGCTTCCACACGACGGCGCTTTGCAGCCCGACGCGCGCTGCGCTGATCACCGGGCGCAACCACCATTCGGCTTCGTTCGCCGGCATCACCGAACTCGCGACCGGTTACGATGGCTATTGCTGCATCCTGCCGCGAAACTGCGGAACGGTCGGCGAAGTGCTGCGGCAGAACGGCTATATGACCGCCTGGATCGGCAAGAATCACAACACGCCGACCTGGGAGACAAGCCTCGCCGGGCCATTCGACCGATGGGCCAACGGCCTTGGCTTTGATTATTTCTACGGCTTCAACGCCGGCGACATGAACCACTGGAATCCGATTCTCTACGAGAATCGCAACCTCGTTCCGGCTTCGACCGACCCGAACTATCACCTGACCGCCGACATCGCCGACAAGGCGATTTCATGGGTGCGCCAAGCCAAGACGATTTCGCCCAATCGGCCGTATTTCCTCTATGTCGCGACCGGCGCGACGCATGCGCCCCATCACACGCCGAAAGAATGGATTGAGAAGTTCAAAGGCCAGTTCGATGAGGGCTGGGATAAATATCGCGAGCAGACGCTTGAGCGTCAAAAGAAGCTTGGCGTCGTGCCCCAGGATACGAAGCTCACGGCGCGCTCGAAGGGATTGCCCGCTTGGGATTCGCTTAACGCCGACCAGAAACGCCTGTACGCGCGCATGATGGAAGTGTTCGCCGGCTACGCCGCCCATTGCGATCATGAACTCGGCCGCGTCGTGGAGGCCTGCAAGCAACTTCCCGACGCCGACAACACGCTCATTTTCTACATCGGCGGCGACAATGGCGCGAGCGCCGAAGGCGGACTAGAGGGCTCGCTCTGCGAGAACATGTTCTTCAATGGCTTCGCGGAGAAGTGGCAAGGCAACATCAAGGCGATCGACGACTTAGGCGGTCCGAAGCACTTCAACCATTTTCCCTCATCCTGGGCGCACGCGATGAACACGCCCTTCCAATGGACGAAGCAGGTCGCGAGCCATTTCGGGGGCACGCGCAATCCGATGATCATTTCCTGGCCGGAGCGCATCACGGACAAGGGGGCCTTGCGCGATCAGTTTCTGCACACAATCGATATCGCGCCGACCATCTACGAAGTCTGCGGCGTCCATCCGCCCAGCGTGTTGAATGGCGTTCAGCAAAAGCCGATCGAGGGGATCAGTTTTGCCTACTCCTTCGAAGACGGCGAAGCCGAAGGCCGACGCAAGACCCAATATTTCGAGCTTGGCTGCAATCGCGGTCTCTATCACGACGGTTGGATGGCTTCCGCACCGTCGTTCGTCCCTTGGGATCCGAACCGGCAGGAATGGGACCCGGACCAAGCGGTGTGGGAACTCTACAAGATCGACGAAGACTTTTCCCAAGCGAACGATCTCGCCGCGAAGCATCCAGAGAAACTGCGCGAGTTGCAGGATCTCTGGTGGGTCGAGGCGGCGCGATACAGTGTACTTCCGCTCGACTGGCGAGGCACGATCCGTATGAACGCAGAGGCGATGGGTCGTCCGAGTCTCATGGGTAATCGCACCTCAATGACCTACTACCCTGGAACCATTGGTCTGCCCGACCCCGCCTCGCCGCGCATGTGCAACAAGTCCTGGACGATTACTGCCGACATCGAAACGCCCGATGGCGAGGCCGAAGGCATGGTCGTCACGCATGGCGGCCTCGAGGGCGGATATGGCCTTTATCTACGCGACGGCAAACCAACCTTCGTCTACAATTTCCTTGGCGCCGATCGTCCCACTTTCGTCGCCAAGGAGCCTTTACCGAAAGGCAAGGTCACGCTGGTCGTCGACTTCAAATACGATGGCGGCGGCATGGGCAAAGGCGGCCAGCTCACGATGAGCTCCAACGGCAAGACGATTGCCGAAGGCCGGCTCGAGAAGACCATTCCCGTTCAGTTTTCGCTTGGCGAAGGCTTGGATGTCGGCATGGACATCGGCTCGCCTGTCGACTTCACCTACAAGCTGCCGTTTGCTTTCACCGGCAAGATTGCGAAGGTAACAATTGACCTAGGCGCGGTCGAAAAGGCGTAAGACGAGAAGCGCGCGATCACAGTCGGCGTTCGACCGGTCACCGCCGCAGCGCGAGGCAAGTGATGTCGTCGAGCTGCGGTCGTCCGCGAGCGAACTCTCGCACTGCACTCTCCACGCGGGCGATCCATTGGGAGGCACGGACGCCGTGCCCTTTCCTGGCGAGGAGGCTTTCCAGGCGCTCTTCCCCGAACTGGACTGCGCCCGGGTCCTCAGCTTCGGTGACGCCGTCAGTGTAGGTGAAGAAAAGGTCGCCCGGCCGGAGCTGGGTCTTATGCACCGTCATCTTCATGGGCTCGAACAAGCCGACCGGCAGGCCTCCGACAGGCAGCGTCTCGACGGCGCCGCCGGGGCGGCGGATAAGACCTGGAAGATGGCCGCAATTGCAATATTCGAGCGCGCCAGAACGCGGATCGTAGGCGACGTAGAGCGCGGTCGCGAACAATTGCCCGGCGTTGTTGTCGGCGAGAAAGGCGTTCGCCTTGACGATCGCTCCCGGCAGATCAGGATTTTCGCGCAGGTTGATGCGGATGAGCGTCTTGGTGATGCCCATGAACAAAGCCGCGGGCACGCCTTTGCCGCAAACATCGCCGATACCGAGCGCGACGCGCCCATCGGCCAAGGCCACGACTTCGAAGAAATCGCCGCCGACATCGCGCGCCGGCGTCATCGCCGCCCAGACGTCGAGGCGGGAGTCTTTGGCGAAATCCTTCACTCTGGGGAGAAGCGCGCGCTGAATGACCGCGGCGCTCGCCATTTCGTCGTCGCGCTGACGGCGCAGAATGATCTGCTCGGCCATGCGCCCAAAGGTCTGGCCGAAATCGGAGAGATCGGGGATCGGATTGCGCAACTCCTCGAGTAGCGCCGGATCGAACGTGTGCTGCTCGAGCGCGCCGAGGGCTTCGGTATAAAGGCTGATCGCGCCGTTGAACTTGCGCATGCGCTCGCCCATCCGGCCGATCACGTCGATGAGCAAGGACGGCGTCGCGGACGCGACCTTCACCAGCGCCGCGCGTCCGAAACGCAGAGCGGTGACCCGCGTGCAGGCGCGCGCGGTAGCGCTGCGCGGCAACTGGGCAAGCGCCCCCAATTCGCCGACCAGCGAGGGAGCGTGAAGAGTGGAAATGGGAATGGCGCCGCGAGCGCTGTCAGCAGTGACCGTCACATCTCCCTCAAGGATCAGCATGGCGAAATCGCTGGGATCGCCCTGCACCATGAGGATAGCGTCGGGATCGAATGCCTGGAGTTCGGCGGCTTCGATCAGGATTGCGAGGTTGTTGTCGGACAGCGCACGGAAGGCGCTCGCTGTTAGAATGGAGGCGCGCAGCTCCGGAGAATCTTTCATGTCCTCATGCGGCGCTCGACGCAGTTGAACCGGCGTTGGCGCTGCGTCCGGCGTTGAATTCCAGCACGAGGCGGTTCATGCCTTCAAAGCGGCGATAAGTCATGCGCCGCGAAAATTTTCGCATAAGCCCCCTGCCGTAGCCGCCGATGTCGAAATCCTGTGGCGGCCCGCCGATGCGCTTCATTGGGGCGAGGGTCGGATCGAACGGGGCGCCGTCATCAGCGAACTCAAGCATGACGCCGCCTGATTCAGCGCTAACGGAAATCTGCGCTCGACTCGCATGGCCATGCGTGACAGCGTTGAGGAACAGCTCCTCGACGCAAAGACCAATCGCGAATTCCGCCTCTTCGCCGAGCCCGAGCGCGCTCGCCTGGCCCGCAACCCAATTCTCAGCGTCCGAGGCGGCCTCGACCGTGCCGGGGAAGTCGCGGGAGCAGGTTCGCGACGCCGGGCTGCTCATGTTTTCTTTGTCGAGAAGGCGCCGAGCCTTTCCCGCAGCGTGCGGACGGCCGACTCATAATCGGGATAAATCCCTGCGACCTCGTTGAAACCGGTCGTTCGCAGAACCTTCTCGACACTCTCATTCGCCCCGCAGACGGCCATTTCGCCACCGCGGCGCATGAGCGTCTTGGCGCTCAGCATCAGCGTCCGAATGCCGAGGGACGCGAGAAATGAAACCTTGGCAAGCTCGACAACCAGAGCCTTATTGCTCTTCGCCAGTTCGTCGAACCGGGAATCAACCTCCTGCGCTCCCTGAATGTCAAAACGACCGTCGAGCACGACGTGACCGATCCCATCGTCGGCCTCTAGAACTTTCATGTCCATGCGCGCAGTCCCAGCGTCTCGTGTGCCGCATCGCATCAGTAAGTGCGGTTCATGACGGTTTGGCGACAACCGGAGCCTGCCGTATTTGGCGCCCTTTCCCGGCGCGACAACCTGCCGATGGGGCCGTATACGGCCCCAGACGCTGCGCCTCTCGCCCGCGTGGACGGAGCTAATCCTCTGTGATCAGCTGAAACCAGATGATGGCGATAGCGAATAGGGCGAGCGCGATGATCAGCGAGCCAAGCGCGTGCGTGAGATGAACGTGATCGGAGCCCGCGTCGAAGCCGGGCAGAAAGCTGGGAAGGCCGCCCGCGGGCGTGAGCCAGTAAACGAGCGCCACGCCGATGAAGACGATGCCGATAATGCCCAAAATCCATGGCACTGGCTTGGTCATGAGGCGGGTCTAACCGAGGTCCGCGCCAGCGGCAAGAGGCCATCTATTTCTTTGGCTTTCTTCCGCACGGGCGGGTTGAGTTCGAACCAGTCTCCGCGCGCTTCAGCGAGCAACTGTCAGCCGGGAATTGGCGACGCGTGCGAGCGAGATCGACGAGGCGTCGGCGCTGACGCTGTCATAGCCCAACGCGGAGCCGAAATTGCTCGGCGCCACGCCGGCATATCCAACAGTGGCCGTCACTGCGGCCGCGCGGCTTGTTACCGCGACTGTAGGGGCGCCAGCCCCATGCGGAGCCCGATCTTTGAAGACAGATTCCGCAACTCGGCCCGCGATAATGTCGCCGCCATTGGCGATGCCCGGCTGCCGGGCAATCGCCTCCGCTGCGGCGACCGACGCCGAGCCTGCCGCGAACTGAACGCGGCTCCGGAAGTGGGAGACCTTCGCGTAATCAACGGCCACCGCCAGAGCCAGTATTGCGAGGGGCGCCGCCGAGGCGCAAGCGACCAGCCCCGCACCCTCGGAACGGGTGCGGCCGGAGAACCGCGAAAATCTGCGAGTGGCGGACTGTCCAAACATAATGCGTCTCCTCAACCGAGCCATGAGAAGCGTGCTACTGCTCCAACGTGGAGCGGTAGGGTTTGTTCCTTTTGGAGTGTAAGCGGTGAGCTTATCCAATTGATTGAGGAAGATGGTAAAGTAGAGCGAGAGAATAATTCGGAATACAGGTTAGATCTTTGGCAATGATATTTGGCCCATCCCGACGCGCCAGGACCGGCGCGGAATTGGTCGGTACGATCGACGATAAACGACGGCTTTGCAATGATACACGCGAGAAGACCCGCGACCAATCCGTGAGTCCAGTTGATTTCATCCCAAAAGTCTATAGACTCAATCAGTAATAACTGACCATTCTCGCTGTTGAGGCCAAGGGCTCTGAAATGTCCGAAGCAACCATTCCCATTCAGGCGGCGCCGCCTCGACTTAGCGAGGACGTCGTCGCCCTCGTTCTCGGTCTTGCCGTCTTCGTGCTGGCGTTGGTTTCGCTTCTCGGCCCGGACGCCCTCGGCTGGCTTGTCAACGCGTCGGTATGGGCCGACCCGTCGACGGCGCTTGCGCCCGCTTCGAAGGCCTATGCAAGCCTCGGCGGCTTGGGCGCGCTCTTCGTCACTTACCTCGTCCTCACCGCCGTTCTGTCCTTAAGCGCCTATCTGCTTGGCGACCATGTCGGGCGCTTCGCGCTCGCCTTCACTAGTGTGTTCGCCCTCGCCTATGCGAGCTGGTTCGTCGGCAATTGGGCTTATCTCGCCGCGGTCACCCCGGCTGATCAGGCCAAGTTCGGCGTCTCGTGGTCGCTCAAGCTCACCAACGAGGGCGGGTATATCGTGGCGCTTGTCGTCGGCCTGGTGATCGCGAACGTCTTCCCGGCCTTTGCGGAGCGGCTCAGGACCGCCGTCCGTCCCGAGCTCTACATCAAGATCGCGATCGTCATCCTCGGCGCCTCCATCGCGGTGACCGTGGCGAGCAAGCTGACGTTGGCGTCGTCGCTGATGCTGCGGGGCTTCGCAGCGATCGTCGAGGCCTATCTGATCTACTGGCCGGTCGTTTATCTGATCGCGCGCAAGGGATTTCGGCTTCAGCCGCGAATGGGCGGCGCCGCTGGCCTCCGGCGTTTCAATCTGCGGCGTCTCCGCGGCGATCGCGACCGGCGGCGCGATCCGCGCCCGCCCTCAAATTCCCATTCTCGTGTCGTCGCTGGTCGTCGTGTTCGCTGTGATCGAAGTCTTGATCCTACCGATCATCGCACAAACGTTCATGTCCCATGAGCCCATGGTCGCGGCGGCGTGGATGGGGCTTGCCGTGAAAAGCGACGGGGCGGCGCTAGCGGCTGGAGGCATCACCCAATCGCTCGTCCAGGCGAGCGCCGCGGCGGAAGGGATCGCCTATCAGCCCGGGTGGATGCTGGCTGTCACGGCGACGGTGAAAGTTTTCATCGACATCTTCATCGGCGTATGGGCGTTCATTCTCGCCTATATCTGGACCAATCACATCAATCCCCGCGTGGGTGCGCCGAAGGCGAGGCTGGTGGAGATCTGGGAGCGGTTCCCGAAGTTCATCCTTGGCTTCGTTTTGACGTTCACTATCGCTTTGGCGCTTGCGCTGGGAACGTCGGCGGCCTCGTCGGGCAAGCTCGCTGCGGCGACCGGCGAGGCCAATGTGCTTCGCTTGATCTTTTTCGTGCTGACCTTCTTCTCGATCGGGGTCATGTCGAATTTCCGCCAGCTCTGGCAGGAAGGCTTCGCCAAGCTGGCGGCGGTCTATCTGGTGTCTCTGTTCGGATTTGTCGTCTGGGTCGGGTTCGTCATCTCGTGGCTCTTCTTCGCCGGCGTCAAACCGCCGCTCGCGTCCTGATGGAAGGAACTTGCGATGCCGAAACCTGACTTGCGCGAAGCGACAAGCGCCTATGAGCCGTTGCTGCCGATTGAAAAGAAGCTGATCGGCTGGAGCCTCGGCTTAGGCCTGGCTCTCCTTGCGCTGCTCGTCGTCTTCAATCATTTCGTGCCGCTCAGCTAGAGGCGTCTGCTTTCAGCCTTCATATTGCGCGAGGACACGGAGCGCCGCTGCGAAGCACGATGCTAGACCCATGCTGATGACTGATTGGAACCCCGCGCTCTACTCGAAGTTCGAAGCCGAGCGGATGCGCGCGGCGGAGGATCTCTTGGCCCGCGTCCCGCTCAATTCGGCGCGTCTCGCCTACGATCTGGGTTGTGGCCCCGGCAACAGCGCGGAATTGCTGCTCCGCCGCTTTCCTGAGGCGCGAATGGTCGGCCTCGACACGTCCGACGCCATGCTTGCGCATGCCCGCGTGCGTGCGCCGCAAGCAAGATTCGTCAAGCAGAACATTGCGGATTGGGCGCCCGAGGAACCGGCGAATCTCATATTCGCCAACGCGGCGCTGCAGTTCCTGCCCGATCACGACCGGCTTTTTCCGCGCCTGATGTCCTATCTGGCTCCGGGCGGCGCCCTGGCTGCGCAGATGCCCAACATCGCCCGCGAATCCTCGCATGCGCTGATGCGCATGCTCGCCGCCGAAGGACCCTGGTCGGCACGCCTGGTGCCGATCGCGAAGACGCGACCGCTCATCGCCGACTACGAGAGCTATTACGACTGGCTGGGGCCCGCGGCTTCGCGCGTCGACATCTGGATGACGACCTATGTTCACCCGCTCGACGGACCGCAGAGCATCGCCGACTGGTTCGCCGGCTCGACCTTGCAGCCATTCCTGGAGCGACTCGCCGACGAGGAGCGCTGCGAGTTCCTCGCCCGCTACCGCGCCGGCCTAAAGGACGCTTATCCCGCTCAGCCTGACGGCCGCACCCTGTTCGCCTACCCGCGTCTGTTCATCGTCGCGGTCAGGGCTGGGACGGCGTGAGCGTGCGAGACTAGCAAATGGCTCGAACGCGATCGCACATCCTGCGCAGATGACCCATGATCGTGTTTCGCCGAAGGGGTTCGCGAGGTTTGGTCCGACGGCTGATCTTCGGGTAGCTCGATGTCGCAGCGGGAAGCTCGATGCCAACAATCTCGGAATATAGAGACGTGTATCTTGCTGGCGTCGAGGCGCTCTGGCAGGAGGCATTCCCAAATGATGCTCCGTGGAACAAGGCTTCGATCGCCATTGCGGAAAAGATGCGCTTTCAACCAGACCTGATGTTGGTCGCGCTCGAAGGCCGGCTGGTTGTTGGCTCGGTGATGGCTGGATATGACGGACACAGGGGTTGGATCTCCCGAGTTGCCGTTCTCCAGGCGCATCGGCGCAAGGGGATTGGGCGTGCTTTGCTTTCAGAAGCTGAACGACGGTTAGCGATGCTCGGCTGTATCAAGGTCAATCTTCAAGTCGTTGAGACCAGCTCGCCTGTCGTTCGGTTCTATGAAGAGGCCGGATATGAGATCGAACCGCGCGTCAGCATGAGCAAGCATCTGCCATTTAAGGCCTGAGGTGGGTCGAAACGGGGCCCGCGCGGTCCAAAATTATTGAAATCTTGTGGCGCGCAGCTTCCGCTTTGAAGCGAAGGGAGCGGTTTGATTTGGGTTTGACCAAGCCCTACGCGTCAGCGAGGGTGACGGGCTCAGCCTGCTTCGGCTGCGTCACCTCGACGGTGACTTCCATACCCAATTCATCGCCGGAAGCGCCAATATAACTGCCCTTTAGCGGCGTCGCCTGGGCGTGATTACACGCGACCGCAACGCGGATGAGCTCCGCGCTGCCGACAAGCCCATTCGAAGGGTCGAAATCGAGCCAACCCGCGCCAGGCACATAGATCTGGCACCAGGCGTGTGTCGCCCCTCCATTCAATGGGACCGGCTCGTCGTCTCCGCTTGGGACGTAGAGGTAGCCAGAAACGAAACGCGCGGCGATGCCGAGCGAACGTGCCGCCTCCATCATCAGAACCGCGAAGTCGCGACAGCTGCCGCGGCGCCGCTCTAAGGTCTGAAGCGGCGTCTGGACGCCAGTCGCGTCGCGGCGCTCGTAGGAGAAGCCTTCCTTGATCGCATAGGTCACCGTCATCAAGAGATGGCTGGTCTGAATCGTCCCCCCTGCATACAAGAACTGGCGCACCCAGCGATCGAGATCCCCCGCGGGATCGCTATAGAAGCGTTCCATCGCCCGAGCGACATCGGGAAGTTCCTCGGGAGCGTAGGAAAAGGGAAAGAACTGCGCCCGTGGATCGATCTCGCCGCCTGGCTGGTCGTCTTCGATCCGCTCGACGGTGAAGCGGTTCTCGATCCGGAGCGACGTCGAAGAGCCTGCAAACGATGCGACGGCGACGCAATTGTCGAACGCGTCATAGAACCAGCGTAGCCGTCTCGGCTCGGGCTCGATTTCGAGCCCCGATGACAGAAGCCTCAGATCATGCCCTTCGCGCGGACGCATCATCATGCGATGATCGCCGAATTCGACCGGCCGCTTGTAGCGGTAGGTCGTCAGGTGGCGGACGTTCAAGATGGTCCTGTCCGACGGCAATTCGACGCTCTCGATGTGGTGCTGGCCTGGGCGAGATGTTGTCCGCCAGCGCCCCTGCGCGTCAAGAGCGCCTGGGATCATCGTCCTCTCACCCGAACAGCCCGTGCACAAACCATTTCGGCCGCATCGTTTCGTGGCCCCATAGGCCCTCGCGATAGAGCCAGAAGCGCCGGCCTTCGGAATCCTCGGCGCGGAAATAGTCGCGCGTGGGCGCGCCCGCATGGCGCCACCAGGGCGCGGCGATGCGCTCCGGCCCTTCAATAGCAGCGACATCATGCAGGACTCGCCGCCAACGGAAGCCCCGTGGCGGCCCATCGGGAACTTCAGCTATGGCCTCGATTGGCTCAGGACGAGCAAAGAGACGCAACGGCCGCGCCGGGGCGCTTGCTGCCCTTGCCGCGGGCTCCTCCCTACGAAGCCGCCCCTGCCCTAAAGTCGGAGGCCTTTCAGTATAATCGATGACGTTAGCGCCCTCGCCCCATCTTGTGGGGGCGGGCAGGGGTGGGGGGTCGCGCGGACGGAGGAGATTATCGAATGCGCCATCGCTGGCTCCTCGCGTGGGACAGCGCGCACCCCCTCCTCGGTCCTCCCCCACAAGGAGGGAGGAGGCGCAGCGGAGCGTTCCTCGCGTAAACCCACGCGCCTGCCCAAGCATCGCCGGCGCCGCCGCCTCGGCCTGCTCGGGCAGATGCGCATCGACAAGTTCGCGCCGCGTCACTGCACGGGCGCCGAGGCGTGCACTCAACCGGTCAAGAAGCTCGGCGAGAACAAGGGCGCGCCCGGCCTCGTGCGCGCGCTCAAGCTCGGCCTCGGAAGGCGCGAGCGGTTCAGCCACAAGACAGGCGAGACGCATGAGATCGACGCCATAGCCGGCGTCGATCGCGTCTTCGTTCGGGCTCGCGAGCCGCTCGGCGATGAGCCGCACGATGGCGCGCGCTTCATTGAGCGGCCGGGAGGCGCCGAAAAGGATACGACGCACCGCGCCATCGACCCGATAGAGGCTGAGTTCGATCCGCCGCGCGCCTTTGGCCTGCCGCTCCAACAAGACGACAAGATCGTCGGCAAGCTTGCGCAATTGAACCTCGATCGCCTCGATCGTCTGGATGGGCGAAGCGAACCGCCGCTCGGCGCAGAAATCCGGCGGCCGGAAGCGCGGCACGATCGACGAGCGCTCGAGGCCTTTGAGCGCGTCGAGCCGCGCCATCGGAACGGCGCCGAACCGCGCCGTGATCGGCGCGCGCGGCCGGAGCGCAATGTCGCCGATGCGCCTCAAGCCAGCCCGCGCCATGTCCGCAACAGTCTTCTCGTCGAGGCCAAGGGCGGCGATCGGGAGGTCATAAAAAAGCTTGGCGAACGCCTTGTCGCCCATGGGCTCGGGCGCGGTCTTCACGTACGAAAACCGCGCGAGCGCCCAGGCAGCGCGCGGATTGCCGGCGGCGCCGATGAGGACGGTTACTCCTTGCGCGGCGAGCCGCGCGCGACAATCTTCGATCAGCGCCGCTTCGCCCTCGAACAGATGGGCGACGCCAGAAATATCGAGCATCAGCCCGTCGCGTCCGTCGAGAGCGACGAGCGGGGTGTAGCGGGAGCACCAATCGCAGAGATGCGTCAGAAGCCGCGCCTCTTCCGAAGGCTCAGCCTCGACTGCGATAAGAGCCGGAAAGCGGGCGCGCGCGTCGGGGAGCGAAAGGCCTGAGGTCAAGCCTAGCCGAGAGGCTTGAGCGTCGACGCAGACGAGCCTCTGCGCATTGTCGATCCTGCCGACCGCGACAAGCGGCGCCGCCTTGTCAACGTGGCCTAGCCGCCGCGCGCGGTCGGTCGCCAGACGCGGCAGCCAGAGGGAGAGAAATCGCCTGGTCGTCAACGCCCATGTCCCTGAAAGTCATGTCCTCGCTTCGCCATTCGAGATGAATGACGCGTTCAGCGTCGAAAGCCTGAAAAGGCCCCTCGGGCCCCGCACGCGCGAGACGCGCCTTGATGAGCCGCGCCCCGCAGGCGAAAGGCCCAGGCAGGTCAGGGCCACCCGCCGCCGGCTTTGTGGCGCTGGGCGCGGCGGTGATCTCGAAGCGCGTATCGGCGGCGCTGGAGAGGCGCTCGGCCTGGCCATAGGCGCTGGCCAGGATCAGGAGCGCGGGCGTTTTGCCTTTTCGCGCGGCGAGCAACAGGCGTCGCGAGGCGGCGAGGCTATAGCCCTTGAGACTCCAGATCTCGCCAATGACCGCTGCCGGCGCGCCGCATTTGAGAGCCTCCTCGATCGCCCAGAAGGCCAAAGCCGCATCGGGCGCGCGCACGAATACGAGGCGGCTTAGGCTAAGCCCGTGCGCGACGAGGCCCGGCCCATAGAGCGCGCCCGACTCTTGCTCCGCGAAGC
This sequence comes from uncultured Alphaproteobacteria bacterium, assembly GCA_963836695.1. GTDB lineage: Bacteria > Pseudomonadota > Alphaproteobacteria > Rhizobiales > Beijerinckiaceae > Roseiarcus. The sequence goes on along the minus strand of CAWIKX010000009.1, from coordinate 144,137 downwards.
CTTCGCTGATGATGAGGGCCGAGGCTGGCCGCTGGCTCAAGAACCGTCCGGCGAGCGCCAGCGCAAAGCCCATCGCCGCCGCCCCGTCCTGAGGGCCGGCCGGGACAATCTCATGCAGGGCGTCGTCCTTAAGGCCGCCGCCGAGAGCGGAATCGAACGCGCGTGTGAGCGGAAGTCGCCCTGCGGCGCGTTCGCTTGACCGACCGTCTTCGGCCTCAATCTTAGCGATGACGCGCCTGAGACGCGCCATCCCCTCCGCTCTGCCGCTTGGCGACATTCGGTCCGCGTCCTATTGTTCGTCATTTGTTCTTGTTTTGGACCTAAAAATGGGAGAGAGTCAAGGACGGGGGATCGTAGTGTCTCGGTTAGAGACACACTACCTCGGACACGGGTGTGTCTCGGTTACCTAGATCCTACCGTCCTGCAGGATCGTGAATCTTATCGCAATGGTTCACCGGTGAAGACGCTTCAACCGTAGCACCAAATCCGGAAGAGCGGCTTGAGTTGTGTCCCATACGACGTCGAGATTGACGTCGAAATATCCGTGGGCAACGCGATTGCGCATCCCTCTCATTCCGCGCCAAGGAATCTCGGGATTGCTCGCGATGAATTCGCCATGCTTGTCCATGATCCTGGCGGCGGCCTCGCCGATGATGACAAGGCTCATCACCACAGCTTGCTGGGTTCGCTTATCGGCAAGGAATCCTCCTTGCTCATTCCGTCGATGAAGCGGCGCGCGTCGTTCGCGGCCGTCAGCATCTGATCAAGATAGTCGCCGAGCCTGCTCAGGCTCATATCGGTTTGGCGTCAGCGAGAATGGCTTCCCGAAGCTTCGGCGGCAGATCGCCCGGGGTCAACAGGTCTATGGGCACGCCAAGCAAGTCCTCCAACTCGACCTGAAGAGCGCCCAGATCGAACAGGGTCGCCCAGGCAAAGCATCGACGAGGATATCGAGATCGCTTCCTTCCTCATCGGCGCTGTGCGCCGCCGAGCCGAAGACGCGCGGGTTCGCCGCGCGGAACCGGCTGGCTGCTTCGCGAACCGCAACGCGATGACGTTCTAGCGCGTGAGATGGCTTCAAGGAGGATGTCCACGACTGACCTGGCGGTCCAACGCCTCTTAAGCATGGCGCTCTAAATCGCGAAAATCAAACCCAGCTCGACCGCCCGATCCTCGCCGCTTCACTCGGCCTGGAAATCGCTGCGACGGGGGCGCGGCGTGAACTGCAGAGATCGGGCTTCTGGCCGACGAGCGGCGCCTCCGGTTCAGCAGGTCCGCTGGACGGCACGAAAGCGCCCGGTCATGGGCGGCGTTCAAAAAAACGACTTTTTCTTGACGAGCCGCCTGAAACGACGTTACGGTTTTACGGAATTTGCGGCACCGTATATTCTCGCTTTTCAGCAGCGCGCCCGACGCGCGCCATAGCGGGTCGCGATTAGGAAAACGACCGCTACGAAACGAAAAAGTGGAGCTAAGTCATTGAAAACAAACGAACTCAAGAAAATAGCGAAACGAAACGTCCATTAAGCCATTGAAAACAAACAATCCGGCGAGATGACTGATTCGGCGTCCATAATGATCTCAACGATTTACGCCACGCTCTGCGAAACGTTTCGTTTCGTAGAGCGAAATGAGCCTTTCGCGTTGGCCGTTTTCGCCTTCGTCTTGGCCGGGCGAATATGGAGCCTCGAGGCGGCCTCCCGCCGGTCAGGACGAGCGGTTGGGAGCGACAATTGACTCGCAAATGGCGCCGCAAGCCTATGGAATCGCTCAAATTGGACGCGCAAATGGCCATTCGCTGGCTCGCAGTCGCCGGGCGCGATAAATCGATCAGAGACCTCGCATGAGACCAACATCGTTGAAAGCGATGAGGGCTTGCGTCGCCGCCAAGTCCTCACCCCGTCTCGAAGTCTCCCGGTTGGGATGGGGCGAGCGGCGTGAACTGGCAGCGGTCAGGCTTGAGGTCGACGAGCGGCGTCTTGTCGAGGCAGTCGAGGCCCCTGACCAGCAACGTCGCCCCTTCGCGCTTAACCAGCATCGCGAGCGCCGTCCCGATCGGGTTTGGGCGAACGGGCGAACGCAGCGAAAACGTGCCGCGCGTCGCGCCGTCATTAGCCGGACTTTGGCGCACGAGATCGCGGCGCGATTCGTGCAGCCAATAGAGGACCTCGATCCGGTCGTAGGTCTCGATCCCATCCAGCCCGGCGACCCAAGGCTCAGCGACCTCAATGCGGCAGATCGGCCCGTCGGCTCGCCCCTGACGCGGACAATCGAGGCGCGAGGTCCAGGGCGTGCGGATCATTCCGATGAACGTGAGTCCGGCGTCAAACGACGATGGCGCTTCGACTGCGACTTCGTTACGCCGGACTTCGTTCAGCCTCACCATGGTCCGACGCGTTCTCCCTCACACTGCCTCGTAGCCGCGCGACTTCGTTTCGACCGTCTTGCTGCTCTTCAAGCTCGACAAGAACTCGTCATGCGTCATCGGCTTCGAGAACATAGGATAGTTCTTCTCGACCGCGGCGCTCTGCTCTTCCTCGCTGACCGTCGCCGTGCAGTCCTTAAGGGTCACGACATCATAGCCCTTTTCATATCCGGTCCGCATGGTCGATTCGACGCAGCAATTGGTCAGAAAGCCGCCGAGCGCGATGGTCGATATGCCGCAGCTGCGCAGGATGAAATCGAGATTGGTGGTGGCGAAGCCGCACAAGCCCCTCTTCCCCTCGATGACGATGTCGCCCGGCTCTGGCTTCAGCACGTCGACGATCTCGGCGCCCCAGGTTCCCTGGCGGAACGACTTGCTGTCGACCACGCCCTTGAGGATGCCATACGGGGTTGGGCTCAGCTCATGGTAATCTTCGGTGAAGGTGATCGGTGCGTAGACGATCGTTGCGCCGAGTTCGCGCGCCTTCTTCACGGTTTCGGCCGTATTCGCCAGCATGTTGGTCTTGTCCATCATCGGCTTCACCGCCTGATGCAGCGTCCCGCCGTCGGTGGTGAAATCGTTCTGATATTCGATGAGCACGACCGCAGTCGATTTTGGATCCATCGTCTCACTCCCAGTGGTTTCGCGCCTGATCAAACCCGCGTGAGCGCCGGCGCTATATATGGACCAATAGAGCGCCGAAGGCGAGCGAGACGGTTTATTGAATGAACCCCTTTCCCGTGATCATCTTCGCGGATCGCTCGGGTGTGATTTTGATCACATTGAAGGCGCGCCGTTTCTGGTACAGTTGGAGTCTTGCAAAGTGACATCTAAGGTTGCTGTTCAGGGAGCCGGGGCATGAGTCTGATCAACCGCGATTTCTTCTTCACGCAAATTCGTCGAACCATGTTCTCGAACACCTTGAAACAATCGCAGGTTGACGGGATCAACGCGATTCTCGATGGGTGGGAGGCGAAATATCCCACCGATGATGACCGCTGGCTCGCTTACGCCCTTGCAACGACCTACCATGAAACCGACCAGCACATGCAGCCCATCGAAGAGTACGGCAAAGGACGCGGACTGCCGTATGGAAAACCTGACCCGACGACCGGCAAAGTTTATTACGGTCGTGGCTTTGTGCAATTAACCTGGGAACGCAATTACAAAACCATGTCAGATTTATTGGGTGTCGACTTTGTTGATCATCCTGAGCTCGCGTTGGAGCTCGACAACGCCACAAATATCTTGTTCATGGGCATGATCAAGGGGCTGTTTACTGGCAAGTCATTGGGCGATTACTTCAGCAAAACAAAGGAAGATTGGGTGAATGCTCGGAGGATTATCAACGGTCTGGACAAAGCTCAAGCGATAGCTATGTACGGTCACAATTTTTACTCGGCAATCAGCTACACGACCTCGTGAGCCTCCTCCGGAAAAATATCGAGCAGCCCGACATGCTCAGCACTGCCAATTCCCGCGTGAGCGCTGGGCGCCGACTGGCGAGGGCTGGCGTGATTGTCGGGTTGACGCTTGCTGCGTCGCTATGTCCGGTTCTTGCGGAGGAGCGGTGCGGATGGCTCGAGAATCCCACTCCCGGCAATTGGTGGCTCAAGGACGCGCGCGGCCTTTGGATCATCTCCGCACAAGGCGGCCCCTACGCGGAGGGAATTGAAAAACTGCCTCAGCCGCAACCCGACCGTTTCGTGGCCACTAACGGCCAATATGGGTATTCGTGCGTCTGCCTGACCGGCGCCTTCGATGTCCACGCGCAAACTATGACACGCGTTGAACTGGCGCGGACGTCGCCATTGTCGGTCTGCCGAAACGACAAGGCGCTGCCAGCGCCTTGACGTGGTCCATCAACACGTTTGCCGAGTTGCCAGAGCCTCGCGACCCGTTGGAGATTTGCGTCGTGCAGCGACCGCATGGCGAACGTCGCCCTGAGCGGCCGGGTTGCGCTTGCCACGGAAAATGTCTCGAGGAGGGAGACGATACGTAGGAAGGTGATCATGCTTGCTGGCGCCGCGGCGCTGACGATTGGGGCCGTCATTTCGAGGGCCAATGCTCAGATCGAGCGCGGCCCCACGGCGCTTTCCGGACAGGCGCAAAACTTCACGCCGGTCGAAAAGGCCGCCTGCGGTCCTCATTGGGGCCGGTTCTGCGGCCCGTGGCGTCACCGGGTCTGTGGCCGGTATCGCTGCTGGTGCGCGCCCTGCTGACTTTGCCGGTAAGCCCGCGGTCAAGCCGCATGCTCGCCGCCTCCCGCCCTACCCCGTCACCTCGAGCGCCAGGCGCCCGCTGAGCGGCTGGCCATATTCGCCCGTTGCCTCGACCACGACCGGATATGTTCCAGGCGCAAGGTCGCCAGGCAGGCGCGCGATCCAGATGTGGGACGAATTGTCGGCCTTGACCCATCCCTTCTTCGTCGCCTCATTGCGCGCGAACACTTCCTGGACGAAAGGATCGGGGCGGGCGCTCTGAGTCATTGCGATCGGCGCGCGGTCGCCGATGATCATCTTGACCTTCGTCTTCTCGCCGCCGTCGAAGACGTTGGCGACAATGGTAGACGCGCTCAGCGCGTCGCGCGGGACCGGCGAGCCTAGGAGCCACACCTGGCGGAAATCGTGGTCAACGTCCTTGCCGATCCCGTGGAAGCGGCTCAGGACCGAGAGTCGCATCTGCCGCCCGTTCGGCTCCTTCGCGGGGACGAAACGCGTCGTGTAATCGAGGCCGTCAACCGCGAGGATGTGAAAGCCGTTGGGCGTCCCATCGCGACTATCGGCCGAGGGCACGCCGCGATGATCGAAAGGCCCGCTCCACCATGAGCCCGAGAGCGTCGTCAGGATGTGCTGGTGAAGGGGAGCCGCACCCTTCCAGCCGTCCGCGCCGCCGAAATAATGATGCTCGGTCGTGTGCGTGTGACCCGAAAAACTGACGGTATACCGCCGCCCTTCGAACAGCGCAAAGAACGCGTCCCGGTCCTGTAGGTTCTGATAAGGTTCATCGTCGAGAAAGGTGCGAATGGGGATGTGCATGACGATGACAATGAGCGTGTCATCGGGTGTGTGCGCGAGCACGTTGCGCACGAACTTGAGTTGCCCCTCGTCGAACCGGCCCTCGTACTTGCCCCCTCCCCCCGCCTTATGAGGATCGGGTCCAAGGTAGTTTACGTCATCCAGCATGAGGAACAGCGTCTGGCCATAGAAGAACGCGTAATAGTTCGGGCCAAAGACCCGCTTGAAAGTCTCGCGGCTGTATCTGCGGTCAGGGGCTTCGAAATTGAGGTCGTGGTTGCCGCCGATATTCCACCACGGGAGACCAATCGCGCCCATGATGGCGTTCGAGCGCGGATAGAGCGAGAGATCGTCGAACATGATGTCGCCGGCGGTCAGGCCAAACTTCGCGTCGACGCCGGCCAGAGCCTCGATCAGGTCCTCGCGAACGAAGTCGACTTCGGCGCCCGTCTCCGGCTGCGGATCGCTCACCATCACCACGTTGAACGCCTTTGGCTCGTGCTGCCGGCGCAGCGGGAAGTCGACCGACGCTGGCAGCGGCCCGGTCGGCGCCAAGCCGTCGAAGCGTAGGTTGAGCTCGGCCGGCGAGCCTTTGGGATAGTGATGGCGGTAGAAGCGCGGCAGATTGGTGAGCGGCTCGACCGGCGGCATGAAGCCCGCAGGCTTGATGACGAAGATCGTCGCCTCAACCGGCAACGGCAGCGTGTAGCGGCCGTCTGGGCCGGTGACGGCGACGTCGCGTCCGTTGGACACAAGCACGCCTGAGATCCCCGGATTGGCCGCGCCCGACAAGCCCGAGCCGTCCTTGTCCTCGAACACCATGCCGGAGACTTGAGTTCCCGGATCCGGTTGCGCTTCCGCAGGCTGAAGGTCGATTGCTGCGAGGGCGAGACCGCTCGCAGCCCCGATCATCACCCCGCGCCGCGTGACGCCATCGCCATGATGCTCCGACATTCTGACCTCCAAATGGCTTCCTCAGCAGGTGACGGTTTGTTTGATGACGCAGTCATGAACCAATCACCCAGTGAAGCCCGAGTTTTAAAGCGCGAGTCGATGATAGGGAACCGGCGCCCCTCACAAACAGTTGAACGCCATCAGGCTGGCTCGCACGCAATCGCCTCCGACTTCACACTTACGCCAGCAGATGGTCAGCAATATTTCCAAGGAGGAATGAAATGCACTTTTCGCGAATTCCTGGATTGCTGACGCTACCGCGATCGCCGCCACGGCTCAATGATTGCGATGAAGACCGACGCCTCGGCAGCCGGTACAGCGCAATCCATCCGGTCATATCGTGCGAGACGCTTGCGAATTCCGATTTCACTGCCTTGGACGCCCGCATCACCTCTGCCGCAGCCACTACGCGGAACGGTCATCCCTTCTGCGACGTCAAAGGCTATATCAGCCCGTCACCCAGTTCGAGGCGCTCCTGCCTACAGTCCTGGCGCGGCGACTATCTGCAGCAGGGCTGCGGAGGGCTGTGCGGCAAGGCCGATGTGAGCCTCGACGACCCGTCGCGGACCAGCGGCTACCAGGCGCCCTATCCCGCTGCAAAACGGGAAATGGTGTCGCAGCGGAAGATCAAGGCCACGAGGCACCGAGCAACGGCGACGCGCTCTGGCCGGACCTCCGCTTATGGACGGGTGTTTGGCTACAGCTCCGAGCATCAGCTCGCACGCGCAATGAAGGCCATCGTGCCCGCCTACTATGGCCGCAAGCCGATCTGTTCCTATTTCAGCGGCGTCTTGATGGCGGGCACGAAGCTCTGGTTCTCGACCAGCGTTACCCGGCCGACTTCGACGGCATCGTTGCCGGCGCTCCCGCGACAACTGGGCGCCCCTCGCTGGCCTGGTTGGACCCTGGGTCGCCGCCGCCAACCTGGACAATCAAGGCAAGCAGATTCTGACCGCGGAGAAGCTTCCCGCTTTGCACGCGGCAGTCATGGCGGCCTGCGCCGACCAGAACGGTATAATCATGGACCCCCGCGCATGTACGTTCGATCCTGCAAGCACGCGCTGCTCGGCGGGCTTGGATCAACCGAGCTGCCTGACCGACGCGCAGATCCGCGTGGTTCGCGACGAATATCGCACCCTACAGACAAGGATGCCATGGCCTGTTCGACGGCGGAGAACCATACGGCTCCGAACTGGCCTGGGCCGGTTGGATCGTTATGCCGGCAACAGACGCCGCGGCGCCCGCTGACACCTATGGCGCGGGAATCGGTTTCGCGTTCCTGAACGAAATGGCTTTCATGCCCAACTATCCGGGCAAATACTCGCTGGGCTCCGTGCCATTCACCGCCGCGAATGCACGAGCAGCTCGAGCAACTCGGCGGGATTTACAATGCCACCGACCCGGATCTGAGCGCGTTCGCCGCGAATGGCGGCAAGCTCATCATCTACCATAGCTGGGCGGATCAGGCGATTCCGCCCTTCGCGAGCATCAACTACTGCCGCGCGGTCGTCGGACAGGCGGGAGGGCTGCCCCTCTTCGGGCTCTACATGATTCCCGGCCTCTACCACTGCCCGTGCGGGCAGCCCGTCGACAGCGATCCCGCAACGACCGTACAGTTCATGCCTCAGCTCGTCGCCTGGGTAGAACGCGGCGAAGCGCCTGGCTCGATCACCCTGCCGTCACCTCGCAGACCACGGGCACACATGCGGCCTCTCTCAGCATCAATCCATTCGACCCGATGCAGCCGGGGCCGAACAACGAGGGCCTCAACAGCAACTACCGCTATCTCTTCGAGGCAAGCGTCTATAAGCCCGGCGCCGCGCTCTGGTGCTCCGATCGAGGCCACCCCTTGATTTGCTCACGGCGGTAAAAAAGGGGCGGCCCCGTCTCAATCAGGCGGCCCTCAACAAGCCAAGCTGGCTCAGGGCGGTGACGCCGTCGTCGAGGCCAATTTCTTCCATGATTCTGCCGTCGATCACCTTCAAGACTGTCGTGCCGGTGAAACGCATTTTGCGGCCGGTGGCGGCAGGAAGGGCGCCAACCAGAAAGTCGTCGAAGGCAGGACCGGTATGGGTTCCGCCGCCTTCCCACTGCCCGACGACATAGTCGCCTTCGGCGATCAAATCGGCGGCGCCCCAAAAGTTGAGATCGGGGAACGCGGCGCGAAAGTCGGTCATAAACGCCTTGATGTCGTCACGCCCGCGGCGAGGCGCGTGGAGCGAGTATTTCAGCAGCATGTCAGGGGCGGCGATGTCATCGACGACCGCGAGATTGACGTTCTTGCCCCAGAAGTCGTTGAACCAGCGGCCCACGACAGCCTTGTTGTCGTCTTGCTTGCTCATGGAAATGGATCCTCTCGATCGTTTGAGGATCATCGAAATCGCTCGATGATGCCGAGCGAACGACTACGCAGGTCTGGTACGCGCGACACCCCGCTTCTTGCGCCGGAATTGAACTCCCGCGCGCGACAGGGCGAGGCTTTACAGACCTACCTGCCCGCGATGCCGCAAGAAAGCATCCGCCAGAACGCAAGCGACCATCGCTTCGCCGACCGGCACGGCGCGGATTCCGACGCATGGATCATGTCGGCCTTTGGTGACAATCTCCGCCTCGTCGCCCGCCCGCGTGATCGTGCGGCGAGGCGCAAGGATCGATGATGTCGGCTTGACGGCGAAGCGCGCGACGACCGGTTGTCCGGTCGAGATGCCGCCGAGAACGCCGCCCGCGTGATTGGAGAGAAAGCGCGGCCGCCCCTCGTTGCCCCAGCGCATTTCGTCAGCGTTCTGCTCACCGGAGAGTTCGGCCGCTGCGAAACCGTCGCCGATCTCGACTCCCTTGACGGCGTTGATGCTCATGAGCGCCGCGGCAAGCTCTGCGTCCAACTTGCCATAGATCGGCGCGCCCCACCCTGCCGGAACGCCTTCAGCGACGATCTCGATCACCGCGCCGACCGAAGAGCCCGCCTTGCGCACGTCATCGAGATAGTCGGCGAAACGCTCAGCCGCTTGGGCATCGGGCGAGAAGAATAGGTTGCGGCCAACTTCGTCCCAGTCCCAGCGGCTCCGATCGATCTTTAATGTGCCCATCTGCACGAGGGCGCCGCGAACAAGAACGCCGGGCGTCACCTTGCGGGCGATCGCGCCAGCGATAACGCGGGCTGCCGTTTCACGCGCCGAGGACCGGCCGCCGCCCCGATAGTCGCGGATGCCATACTTCGCTTCGTACGTGTAATCGGCATGGCCGGGGCGGTACTTGTCCTTGATGTCGCTATAGTCCTTCGATCGCTGATCGACATTGTCGATGAACACGCCAATCGGCGTTCCGGTCGTCACCTGACGGCCTGTCGTTTCGTCAAACATGACGCCCGAGAGAATGCGGGCCTCGTCCGGTTCGCGGCGTTGCGTTGTGAATCTCGACGTTCCGGGCCTTCGCCGATCGAGTTCGGCCTGAATGTCAGCGACGTCCAAAGGAATCCGGGGCGGACAGCCGTCGACAACGCAACCGATTCCGGGCCCGTGACTCTCGCCAAAGGTGGTGACGCGAAAGAGATGTCCGAAAGTGTTATGCGACATGATGAACCTCAAGGTTCATACGGACGGCCCTCAACCGCGTCAAACCCGTGGCGGCGCCCAATTCCCGCCACTCAATATTCATTGCCAATTCATCTCGAGGGGCGCATGGCCTCGCCCGCCAACGGCCAAGAGTTGAACAAAATGGAGAATGTAAAATGATGAAGACATTGACCGCCATCGGTATCAGCGCCGCGATCGTTTTCGCGCCTCTCGCCGCGATCGCCCAGACCGACACCACGGCTCCGGCCGCCGGCGCTCCCGCGGCTTCCGATACAGCGGCGCCCGCCGCCGACTCCATGAAGAAGCCCATGAAGGCGAAACACAAGAAGCACATGGCGGCCAAGAAGGCCAAGAAGCCTGCGGCCGACGACGCAACGCCAGCTCCGGCTGAAGCGCCGAAGAGCTAAGTCGCACAGCGCGACAAAGAAACTCGGAAGATGAGCCGCCCCGTCCCAAGGATGGGGCGGTTTTTTGTTCGCATTGACCTATGGGTTTCGTCGCTTCCGCGCATATGGCAAAGTCGCGCGTGCTTCAGAGAGACGCGATGGTGAGCGCCGAGTTCTGGTATGAGTTTGCGAGTTCTTATTCCTATCCCGCGGCGCTTCGCGTCGCCGCTCTCGCCGAAGAACGAGGCGTGCGCCTTGTCTGGCGTCCGTTCTTGCTCGGGCCGATCTTCATGGCGCAAGGCTGGCGCGACTCCCCATTCAACATCTATCCCGCCAAGGGCCGCTACATGTGGCGCGACCTCGAGCGGCTATGCGCCGCGATGGGGGTTCCGCTTAAACGGCCGGAGCCCTTCCCGCAGCCAAGTCTTTTAGCCGCACGTGTTGCGCTCACGCTCGAAGACGAGAAGCGTTCCGACTTCTCCCGGCGGGTCTTCGTTGCGGAATTCGGTCAGGGGTTACCGATCGGCGATCGGATGACGCTCGGCCCTTTGCTTTCTGTTTGTGGCATTGATCCGGCGGCGGCGTTTGAGCGCGCGGAAAGCGAGGCCAATAAGGCGCGTCTCAGAACCGAATGCGCCCGCGCGGTCGAGATCGGAATTGTCGGCGCACCGTGTCTCGTGACCGCCGATCGCGAGGTGTTTTGGGGTAACGACCGGCTTGAACACGGCCTCGACTGGGCGGCGAACGCCGCCGGCGCGGCGTGATACGGCTCGTCCTTCTCGCCAGGCGTTGGCGTGCGGTCGATTGACCGCATAAAGTGATTGCGGCTTTTGCTGCGCGGAATCTCACAACGTTCGCAGCGCGCGACAAGAGGCAGCGCCATGACGGAACGAAAAAACCACGCAAAAGACCTCGACCAGCGGATGCTGTCGCTCGTTGATCCGATCGGCCGATTGCTGACCGACGGCTTCCACATTCTCGCGCTCTTCGCAATCGGAGCGGCCACCGTCTGGGCGGCCGCAGCGGCGTTCCACGCCATGGTGCAAAAAGGCAGCGCCACGATCGAGGATCTGCTGCTTCTGTTCATCTATCTCGAGATCGGCTCGATGGTCGGAATTTATTTTCGCACCAATCACATGCCGGTGCGGTTCCTGCTCTATGTCGGCATCACCGCGCTGACCCGACACCTCATCGGCTTTGTCCAGCATGAAGAGGTCGCGGATATTGGCGTGCTCATTCTCGCGAGCGCCATTCTAATCCTCGCCCTTGCGGTCCTTGTCATCCGGTTCACCTCGAACCGCTTCCCAAATCTGACCGACGGAGAGGTCGCGCGCGGCGACGTCGGCCGCAGCGAGGTCCGCGACGAGTGAAGGGTTGGACGTCCGCCAGCGCCGGCCGCACGCTGGAGCGTCCCTCGAGACGCCCGCTGTCGCGGGCCCTCAAGACGAAGTCGGCGCTGTGCTTTGCCTTCTCCAGCGCCTGGGCGCGGATGGCGGACAAGGTCGTTGTCGGCGTGATTGCGTCGGGATCGACTTTGACGTGGACGATCGAAGGCAGGCCGGAAGTCAACGCCCGTTCATATGCGGGCAAGAACTCGGCCGTTTCTTCAACCGTTTCGCCGTGGCCGCCGAAGGCGCGCGCATAAAACGAGAAATCGGGATTGCGCAGAGTCGTCGCGATGACCCGCCCGGGATATTTGCGCTCCTGATGCATGCGGATCGTGCCGTACATGCCATTGTCGATAAGGACGACAATGATCGGCAAACCGTACTGGACGGCAGTGGCGAATTCCTGTCCATTCATCAGAAAGTCGCCGTCGCCGGCAAAGCAGACGACTGTCCGCTTCGGGAACAGGCGCTGCGCGCCGATCGCCGCGGGCAAGCCAAAGCCCATCGAGCCAGACGTCGGGCCCAGTTGCTGCTCCACCGCGCGAAAACGCAAGAAGCGTCCGACCCAAATCGCGAAGTTGCCGGCGCCATTGGTGAAGATGGCGTCGGGCGAGCGCCGTCGGATCGAGAACATGATCTCGCTCAACTGCACTCGGCCCGGATTGGCGGGCGCCTGTTCGCTCCAGGCCAAATAATCCGCGCGGGCGGCGCGCGTTTCAGCCGACCAGCGGATCTTCGTCGGTGGCTGCAGGCCTTCAAGTGACTCGCAGAACTCCGGCGTTGTCGCGACGATGCCAAGCGCGGGATGGTAGTTGCGCCCGATCTCCATGGCGTCGGCGTGGACGTGCACCAGCCGCTGCGCTGGAGCCGGAATACCAAACAGCGTATAGGCTTGTGCTGCCGCCTCAGACATCCGCCCGCCGACCAAAAGGACCAGATCGGCAGTTTCGACTCTTGCTTTCAGCCTTGGATTGATTGAGAGACCGACTTCGCCGGCAAAATTGTCGTGCTCGCCGTCGAACGTGCTCGAGCGGCGAAACGAGCCAGTGACGGGCAGATCGAAGCGTTCGGCGAACTGGGCTAACGCAGCGCTCGCTCTCTTGGTCCATCCCGCTCCGCCAAGAATGGCGATCGGCCGTTCCGCCGCCCACAGCATCTTCTGCAATTCGGCCATTTGCGTGAACCCTGGCCAGATCGGGACCAGCTCGGCCCGCGGCGCGTCGCGCACGGCTGCCATTTCGGTCAGCATGTCCTCGGGCAGCGCGATTGCGACCGGACCCGGCCGGCCCTGCATCGCAGTGTGAAACGCACGCTGGACGACCTCGGGGATTTGTGCTGCTGACTCGATCTGTGTCGCGAGCTTCGTGGTCGAGCCGAACAAAGCCCGGTAGTCCATCTCCTGGAACGCGCCCCGGCCAATCATCGCCCGCTCGACCTGGCCGATGAACAGAATCATTGGCGCCGAATCGTGCTCGGCGATATGCAGCCCGTGCGCGGCGTTGGTCGCGCCGGGACCGCGGGTGACAAAGCAGATTCCCGGCCGCCCGGTGAGCCGCCCCTCGGTTAGCGCCATCATCGCGGCGCCAGCCTCCTGCCGGCAGACAGTTAGTTCGATTGGCGTGTTGTTCATGGCGTCGAGGACGGCGAGGTAGGATTTGCCGGGAACGCAATAGACGCGCTCGACGCCCTGGACGACGAGCTGGTCGACTAAAATCTGGCCGCCCGACCGCAAAGCCTCGCCCAACGCCGTTCCTCATCAAATTCGCCGGCAATGTCTGCCAGTTCACGCCGTTCATTTCAATCGCGGGCCAAAAAAGCGGCTCGCCTTGCGCGTAGGCGCGGTTCCAGCCATTCTTGGTCTATGTCGGCCCCCACGGAACGCCCCGCCGCCGAGACGAGCGCGTTGACGACGCTTAACGCGCGTTCGCGTGAGATCTTCCGCAACATTGTGGACTCGTATCTCTCGTCAGGCGAACCGGTCGGCTCCCGGCACTTGTCGCGCTTGCTGCCGATGTCGCTGTCGCCGGCCTCGGTGCGCAACGTGATGCAGGACCTCGAGGAGCTCGGCCTTATTTACGCGCCGCACGCGAGCGCGGGACGCATGCCGACCCAGCGGGGCTTGAGGCTTTTCGTGGACGCGCTGCTCGAATTCGGAGATTTGGGCCGCGAAGAGCGCGCGCGTATCGACGCTCAGGTGCGCGCGGCCGCGGAGGGTGGAGGCTTCGAGGGCGCGCTCGCCGAAACGACGAGCCTCTTATCGGAACTCACTCGCGGGGCGGGCGTGGTTCTGACCAGCAACATTGACGCGCGCCTCAAGCATGTCGAATTCGTGCGCCTCGAGGCGACCCGGGCCTTGGCGATACTCGTTTCCGAGGACGGCTCGATCGAGAACCGCGTCGTCACGACCCCTCCCGGCATGCCCGCTTCCGCTCTTGTGGAAGCCAGCAACTTTCTTAATGCGCGCATTCAAGGCCGTACCCTGGCCGAAGTGACGGCGGAGATCGAAGTCGCGCGACGTGAGGCGCGGCATGAGCTCGACGAGATCGCCGCGCGCCTCGTCGAAGCCGGCCTCGTCTCATGGTCCGGCGCTGGCGGACAGCGCGACCAACTGATCGTTCGTGGGCAGGCGAATCTCCTGGGCGACGTACGCGCCTCGGATGACCTCGAGCGAATTCGAACGCTGTTCGCCGATCTCGAGACGAAGACCGACGTGATGGAACTCTTGCACCGCGCCGAGACGGGCGAGGGCGTCAAGATCTTCATCGGCTCGGAGAACAAGCTCTTTTCGCTCTCCGGATCATCGATGATCGCCGCGCCGCTCAGGGACAGCGACCATCGCATTGCCGGCGTCCTCGGCGTCATCGGACCGACTCGACTGAACTACGGCCGCATCGTGCCGATGGTCGAATATGCGGCGCAGGTGCTTGGCGAGCTGAAGCGCCAGCGCTAGCTCGATCCTGTTTTCGCCACCCGGAGAAATGCAATGTCAAACGCATCGAACGTTGGGACATCGGCGGATAGTCTCGGCGAAGCCGTCGAGCGCTTGCGCGAAAAATGGGCGGCGATCACCGCCTTCGGCGTGCTTCTGGTCGTGCTCGGGGTGGCCGCGCTATTCTTCTCGCTCATCGCGACCATCGTGACCGTGACGCTCAACGGCGTCCTGTTCCTGATCGCCGGAGCGGCGGAGATCGGCATCGGCATGCACTCGCGCGAGTGGGGGCGTTTTTTTCTCTGGGTGATCGGCGGTCTTGTCTATATCGCCGCCGGGATCTTATGCATCGTCAACCCCGTCCTCGCGTCGGCCGCGCTAACGCTGCTTCTCGGCGCGGGCCTGATCGCCGCCGGAGTGGTGCGGGCCTTCCTCGCTTTCCAGCTCCCGGCCGACCATCCGCGCATTCTTGTGTTTCTCGCCGCCGCCGTCACGATCCTGCTCGGTTTGATCATTGTCACGCATTGGCCGCTCGACAGCGTTTATGTGCTCGGCACCCTGCTCGGCGTCGACCTTCTGTTTCACGGCGTCGGATGGGTGAGCTTCGGCGCCGGACTGCACGCCCGCGCATGAGGGCGGTTCTAGGCGCCGCGCGAGATTGGGGAAGTAAGACATGACGAAGTGGGTCTACTCTTTCGGCGCCGAGCGGGCTGAAGGCCGGGGCGAAATGAAGAACCTGCTCGGCGGCAAGGGCGCTAACCTGCACGAAATGGCGTCGCTTGGCCTGCCCGTTCCTCCAGGCTTCACCATCACTACTGAGGTGTGCACGCACTTCTACGCCAACCGCAAAACCTACCCTCCGGACCTCGCGGCGCAAGTCGACGCCGCGATGGCCGAGGTCAATCGCTACACCGGGCGCGCATTCGCGGATCGCGGTTAATCCTCTGCTCGTCTCCGTGCGGTCCGGGGCGCGCGCCTCGATGCCCGGCATGATGGACACCGTCCTCAACCTCGGACTCAACGACGACTCGGTCGAAACTCTGGCGAAAACCTCGAATGACGCGCGTTTCGCCTACGACTCCTATCGCCGCTTCATCCAGATGTACTCCAATGTCGTGCTCGACGTGGACGTCCACAATTTCGAGGACATTCTCGAGCAGTACAAGGAGAACAAGGGTTACGGGCTCGACACCGACCTCAGCGCCGAAGATTGGCGAGTGATCATAGACGATTACAAAGCGAGGGTGATCGAGGAGACCGGCAAGCCGTTCCCCCAGGCTCCGCGCGATCAGCTTTGGGGCGCGATTGGCGCCGTGTTTTCGTCCTGGATGAACCAGCGCGCCATCACCTATCGGCGCCTCAATAACATTCCCGCCGAGTGGGGCACCGCGGTCAATGTGCAGGCCATGGTGTTCGGCAATATGGGCGAGACGTCGGCGACAGGCGTCGCTTTCACCCGCAATCCCTCAACCGGCGCAAAGGAGCTCTACGGCGAATTTCTCGTCAACGCCCAAGGCGAGGATGTTGTAGCGGGCATTCGTACGCCCCAGAATATCACCGAGGCGGCGCGGAAAGCCGCGCATTCCAATGAGCCCTCGCTCGAATCGCTGATGCCCGAAGTGTTCGGCCAATTCGTCGCCACCACGCAGCTTCTCGAGAAGCACTACCGCGACATGCAGGATCTCGAGTTCACCGTCGAGCGCGGCAAATTGTGGATGCTGCAGACCCGCAACGGCAAGCGCACGGCGAAGGCCGCGCTGCGTTGCGCGATCGAGATGGCCAACGAAGGCCTCATCTCACGTGAGGATGCGGTGGGCCGCATTGAGCCGTCCGCGCTCGATCAGCTTCTACACCCGACGCTCGACCCGAAAAACAAGCCGGCTGCTCTGGTGACTGGCCTGCCCGCTTCGCCGGGCGCGGCGAGCGGCGAGATCGTATTCTCCGCAGATGACGCGCAGGCTTTGCGTCAGTCGGGACGAAAATCCATCCTGGTCCGGGTCGAGACGAGCCCTGAGGACATTCACGGCATGCACGCCGCCGAAGGCGTCGTGACCACCCGCGGCGGCATGACCTCACACGCCGCCGTCGTCGCGCGCGGCATGGGCAAGCCCTGCGTTTGCGGGGCGAGCGCGATCCGCATCGACTATGCCGCGCAGACGATGACAGCTGGGGGTGTGACGCTGAAAAAGGGGGAGATCCTCACCATCGACGGCGGCTCAGGCGAGGTGATGGCGGGCGCCGCGCCAATGATGAAGCCCGAAATGACGGGCGATTTCGTCACGCTCATGACCTGGGCGGATTCGGTCAGGCGGATGAAGGTGCGCGCCAACGCCGAGACCGCGACGGATGCGCGCACCGCCCGCTCGTTCGGGGCTGAGGGCATCGGTCTCTGCCGTACCGAGCACATGTTTTTCGAAGGCGAGCGCATTGTGGCGGTGCGCGAAATGATCCTAGCCGAGAACGAGCAAGGACGCCGATCGGCCCTCGCCAAGCTGTTGCCGATGCAGCGCAAGGACTTCGCCGAATTGTTCGAGATCATGAGCGGGCTCCCGGTCACGATCCGCCTGCTCGACCCGCCGCTGCACGAATTTCTGCCGAAGACGGACGACGAGATCAATGAAGTTGCCAAGGCGATGAAGGTGAGCGCGGAGAAATTGCGCGCCCGCGCGGCCGAGTTGCATGAATTCAATCCCATGCTCGGCTTCCGCGGTGTGCGCCTCGCGGTCCGCTACCCCGAGATCGCCGAGATGCAGGCCCGCGCGATCTTCGAGGGCGCGGTCGAGGCGGGACGAAGGACGGGTAAGGCGGTCACGCCGGAAATCATGATCCCGCTCACGATCGGGCGGCCGGAACTCGACATGGTCAAGGCCATTATCGTCGCTACGGGCGAGACCGTGGCCAAGGAGATGGGGGTCAAGGTGCCCTATCAGGTCGGAACGATGATCGAACTGCCGCGCGCCGCGCTGAGAGCTGGCGACATCGCCGAAAGCGCCGAGTTCTTCTCGTTCGGCACCAATGACCTGACGCAGACTACGCTCGGCATGTCGCGCGATGACGCGGCCTCGTTCCTCGGCTTCTACACCGTCAAGGGGCTGCTCAAAGCTGATCCGTTCGTCACCCTGGACACCGAAGGCGTTGGCGAACTCGTCACCATCGCCGCCCAGCGCGGTCGCGCGACCCGCCCCGATCTCAAGCTCGGCCTCTGCGGCGAGCACGGCGGTGACCCCGCCTCGATCGCCTTCTGCGAAAAGGCCGGTCTCGACTACGTCTCCTGCTCCCCCTTCCGCATCCCGATCGCCCGCCTCGCCGCGGCGCAAGCGGCGCTGGGCAGGAAGGCGGCGAGTACCGCATGAGACGCGGCGGTCGTCATTCCGGTACTCCCGCCTTGCGCAAGCCTTCGACAATGGGCTCAAGCTGGGCCAGATAGGTCGGGTCGTTGCTCTGTGCCGCCCAGGAGGTTCGGCGGCGGGAGACGGTGTAAGCTGGATTGAGAGCGAGACCGGCCCCAACCGCGGAACGCGCCTCGTCAAGCCGGCCAAGCTGGGCGAGGGCGGCGCCCATATTTAAATACGCTGGAGGGTTATTTCGATTGGCCTCGATCGCCCGCCGAAACCACCCGACGGCCTGCTCGTAACTGCCGAGGTGAAGCTTCGCACTGCCCGCCGTTGTCATCCAGATATAGGCCCCCGTATCACGCGGACTCAGACGGACCGCCTCGGCAATGTGAGTCTCCGCTTCCTCCGCTCGTCCTATAAAAACCTTAGCCAATCCAATGGCAAAATGGGCACCCGCGAGATTTCGGTCCAACTGGAGCGCATGCTCACATTCCGCGATGCCCTCCGCCGCGCGCTTGGTCAATATGTCGACGAACCCCAACAGCGCATGGCCAAAGGCGTGGTCGGGGACCGAGGACAAGGCATTCGTCAATTTCGCTTCGGCCGAGGCGAAGGCCGCAGCGGGTTCGCTCACAAAGAGGTGCGCGCCTTTGACTGTGTCCGCCCACGCGGAGGCGATGAGCGCCTCGATATTGTTAGGATCAGCCGCAAGGGCACGGTCGCAAAAGGCGCGCGCTTTCGCAATATTGTCAGCGGTCCGGCCCCTATTGAGCCAAGCCAAACCCTGAAAATAGAGGTCCATCGAGTCGGGGGTCGGGGCCTGTTCGGCGCGCCGCGCCTCGGCGGCGATGAGCTGGGCGTTGAGCGCGTTCGCCAGACGCGCGACGATTTCGTCCTGCATGTCGAAGAGATCAGCCAGCGGCTTGTCGAACCGCTCGGCCCATAGGTGATTGCCCGACTCCGCGTCGATGAGCTGCACGTTGACGCGCATGCGGGCGCCGCCGCGCTGGACGCTGCCCTCTAGGACATAGCGGACGTTCAACTCACGGCCGATCGTTTTCACGTCGAACGACTTGCCTTTGTAAGTGAACGCCGTATTGCGCGCGATCACCAGCGCGCCCCGTATCCGCGAAAGATCGGTGGTCAGGCTCTCGGTGACGCCGTCGACGAAATGCTCCTGGGCCTGATCGCCGCCAATATTGGCAAACGGTAGGACGACGATCGACAGACGCCGCGGCTCGAACTTTTGCGCTTCCCCAGACGCGGGCTTCGCATACGAGGGGCCGCCGACATCGAGCGAATAGACCCGCATCGGCTCAGCGATGTTCTTGAGTTCTTTCGGGCCAAGGTCGGTAACCGCGAGATTGATCCGCCCTTTCACCTGACGATAGGCGTCCTCGGAAAGGCAGATTGCGCCAGGCGCGCAAACGCCCTCCATCCGCGCGGCGATGTTGACGCCGTCGCCCATGAGATCGCCGTCGGCCTCCTCGACCACGTCGCCGAGATGCGCCCCGACGCGGAACACGATGCGCCTCTCCGGGGCGATCCCCTCATTGCGCTCAACCATCCCCGTTTGTACGTCAATCGCGCAGCGCACCGCATCGACCACGCTGCGGAACTCGGCGATGAACCCGTCGCCAGTTCGCTTGACGGTGCGTCCCCGATGCGCGGTGATCGTCGGATCGATCAGATCACCGCGCAGCGTCCTGAGCCGTCCCAGCGTCCCCTCCTCGTCCGCGCCGGCGAGCCGACTGTATCCGACGACGTCGGCGACTAGGATCGCAGCGATCTTCCGCGTTTCCGCCATGGCGTCGCCTCGGGACTTGGCGATGCTATCATGGATGACGGGTGGGTGCTCTTGCTTGGAAGAGCGAGCGCTGGATGGGTATTTCTGCCCATGTCCCTCTGCCAAGCCCTGAACCGCCTCGCGCTCGGACAAGGTGCGAATGCGGCGTGAAGGGGGTCGGCGCCGTGCAAACGCGGCGGCCACAGTTCGTCCGAGTCCCGTCCGGACAAGAGCTTAAAAACTCGCCTTCGCGGGCAGAGCGTGCCGATCACTGATTTTTGGCAGGAAGATCGTAAGCAGGCCGATGACTGGGAAGAATGAACAAACCTTGTAAACGCTCTCGATCCCGATGCTATCGGTAAGGGCGCCGAGAAAGGCGGCCGCTATGCCCCCCAGAGCAAAATTCAAACCGTAGAACATACCGCCGATCAAGCCGATTCGGTCCGGAACCAGCTCCATGCCGTAGATCATGATCGAAGCGAACGCGCTCGCCATGATCAGGTTGATGATGACGGTGAGGACGCCGGTCCAGAACAGGTCCACGTAGGGCAGCAGGAGTGTGAATGGCAGAGGCCCGAGGATCGAAATCCAGATGATGCGATAGCGACCGATCCTGTCTCCGATGATTCCGCCGAGAAGGACGCCGACGGCGGACGCCATGAAAATCAGGAACAGCATCAATTGAGATGTCGAGATCGACACGCCAAAGCGATCCATCAGATAAAACGTGTAGAACGACCGAAAGCTTTCGAGATAGGCGAGCTTTGACGCCATCAGGATAGTGAGGACCGTCAGACCGAATATGACGACGCCGCGCGAGTGAAGCGTATGCTGGCCTTGCGCGCGTGCGTGGGAGGCAATCGCGTTGAACTGCGTGCGGATTGCGGATTGCTGCCGAGCAGTCCATGTCAGCAACGCCATGGCGACGATCGCCATCACGGCGAACATGGCGAGGCTCCCCTGCCCCCGAGGGACGATGATGAACGCGGCTAGAAGCGGGCCGAGCGCGGCGCCAGCCTGTCCTCCGACCTGAAAGATGCCTTGGGCGAGGCCTTGTCGGCCGCCGGAGGCGTATCGGGCTGATCGTGTGGCTTCGGGGTGAAAGATGGACGAGCCGATGCCGACCAGCGCGACGGAGATTAGGATAACGGGATAACTCCATGCAAAAGCGAGACTGACCACGCCAACGAGCGTGAAGATCATGCCGAGGGCCGCAGAGTAAGGCAGTGGATGGTGGTCCGTGTAGAGGCCTATGGCGGGTTGGAATAGAGCCCCTGCAATTTGGAAGGTCAGGGTGATCAGCCCGATCTTGACGAAATCCAAACCAAAGGATTGCTTGAGGATTGGATAGACCGCCGGAATCAACGACTGAACAGTGTCGTTCATCAGATGCGACAGTCCCAGAGCAAGCAGGACCGCCATGTAGACGTTTGGCCGCGTAAAGGTTGCGCTGGGTCTCTGGAGGTCGGCTTTGGCGGACGCAACGCTCATTGTTTCGATTCCTATTGCCAATCGCTACGCAAATAGTTCGGCCACCTTGGTCGGGCCAACGTCGTTATGCACGAAACGCCGGTTCGCGGAACTCGCAACACGAAAGCAAAAAAGTAATCATGCGACAAGCGGCGTGCTGGCTAACAGTGCTTACCACCTAAGGCCGCCCGGACATCGCGCCACGTGTACGTCGGCCCAGCCGAAGCCCCTGTCGCCAATTTTTGGGGCGCCGCTTGCCCTCATCGGGTATTGGTGGACCTTCTTCCGCGACGCGCGCCGAGCCCCGCACGAGAGACCTGCGTCATGAAGTTCGTTAAGGCCAACGGTCTGGTGATCCATTACCTCGATCAAGGCCCGCGCGATGGCCAGCCGCTCGTCTTCATCAATTCCCTCGGCTGCGATTTCCGCATCTGGACCGAAGTTGCGGAGCTCCTTGCGCCGGATTTCCGCATCGTCGTCTACGACAAGCGCGGCCACGGGCTCTCCGAAGCCGGCCCGGATAAGAACGATATGGCTGACTACGCGAGCGATCTCGCGGCTCTTCTTGAAGTTGTCGGCGTCCGGCGAGCCACGATCGTCGGATTGTCTATTGGAGGCCTGATCGCGCAGGAGTTTTATCGCCAGCGCCCCGAGCGCGTCGGCGCGCTCGTGCTTTGCGACACGGTGGCGAAAATCGGAACCGACGAGGTCTGGGACCAGCGAATGGGTGAGGTCCAGCGCGGGGGAATTGAGGTCTTGGCCGATTCCACGCTGGAACGATGGTTCACGGCCCATTTTCGTGCTCGGCGATCAGCCGAGCTTGCCGGCATGCGGGCGATGCTGACGCGGACGCCGAAACAAGGCTATCTCGCCGCGTGCGGCGCCTTGAAGCGCGCCGATCTCCGGCCATATGCTGGGCGCATCAAGGCGCCAACCCTTTGCCTGGTCGGCGACCAGGATGGCTCCACGCCAGTCAACGTAGTTAAGGAAACGGCGGCGCTTATCCCTGGCTCGCGCTTCGAAATCATTGAAGGCGCGGGCCATTTGCCAAACGTCGAGAAGCCGGAAATCGTGGCGCGGCTGGTCGCTGAACACGCCAGGCGGACACCCTCTTAGGCTCGGCGGCAGGGACCTGCGCGAGCGGGCGCCACAAAAGAAGGGCTGCGAGAGTTCTTCCATTGCGAAAGCTCCCGCACTTCCCGTCCTCGGGATGAGAGGGTATAGACACCCGCCGTTTGCCGGCCCGGCGGCCGCGAGGTCCAGCGTCTCGAATGTCAAATCCCGTTTCGAAGGATGCCGTCTCGCCTTCGTCTGTCAGCAGCGGCGGCGAGGCCCAGGGGCATTCGTCCAGGAATTTCGGAGTTTTGGCGCTGGGCTCGATCGGCGTCGTGTTCGGCGACATCGGCACAAGCCCGCTCTATGCCCTGAAGACCGCGCTTAGTCAGCTGAATGAGGGTGCGCTCGGCCCCACTCAAGTGATTGGCGTCGTCTCACTCATCATTTGGGCGCTGCTGCTGGTCGTCACCGGAAAATACGTGTTGTTCCTTATGCAAGCGGACAACAAGGGCGAAGGCGGCACGCTGTCGCTGGTGGCGCTCGCGCAAAACGCCCTGGGCCGTCGGACGACGATCGTGTTTATGCTGGGGGTCGCAGGGGCAGCCCTTTTTTCAGGCGATGCGATTATCACTCCGGCAATTTCGGTCCTCTCTGCGCTCGAAGGATTGAAGCAGGTCGACGCGGATCTGGCGCGCTACGTGCTGCCGGCGACAATCGTCATCCTTGTGCTGCTGTTCGCGGCCCAGAGCCGAGGCACGGCCCGGGTTGCAGCCTTCTTCAGCCCGATCATGGTGACGTTCTTCGCGGTCAACGCCGCCCTTGGTTTGACGCACATTGCCTCCGCCTGGATCATCTTGGAGGCCTTGAGCCCTATCCCGGGCCTTTTCTTTATCCATGCCCATGGTCTGATCGGATTCGTCGTCCTCGGCAGCGTCTTTCTGGCCGTGACCGGCGCGGAAGCGCTCTACGCCGACATGGGCCATTTCGGACGCCGGCCGATCCAGGCCGCCTGGCTGTTCATCGTTCTGCCGGCGCTGGTCTGCAATTATCTTGGCCAGGGCGCGCTGATCATCACCAATCCGAAGGCGGTCGAAAACCCCTTCTATCTGATGGCGCCGACCTGGGCGCTCGCGCCGCTCATCCTTCTGTCGACCGCGGCGACAGTCATCGCCAGCCAGGCTGTTATCACCGGCGCCTTTTCGTTGGCCAGCCAGGCGATCCAGCTTGGGCTGCTGCCGCGGCTTGAAATCGTCCACACCTCCTCCACCCAGGAGGGTCAGATATTCATTCCCCGCGTCAACCGCATCATCCTGGTCGGAGTCCTCGCGCTGGTGCTGTTGTTCCGCACCTCCGAAGCGCTCGGCAACGCCTACGGTATCGCGGTTTCCGGCACGATGGTCGTCGACACCTCGCTCGCCTTCTTCGTCGTCTGGAAGCTGTGGCGATGGTCGCTTGGAGCGGCCCTGACGCTCGCCGGCGTATTTCTCGTCATCGACGTCGGGTTCTTCATCGCCAACCTCTACAAAGTCGTGGACGGCGGCTGGGTGCCTCTCACGCTGGGCACCGCGATGTTCATCATGATGTGGACCTGGTCGCGCGGCAGCGCAATCTTGCTCGCTCGGACACATCGGGACTCGATACCGATGCTTGATTTGATCAAAATGCTCGAGAGGTCGAAGCCGGTGCGGGTTCAGGGAACGGCGGTGTTTCTCACCAATGACCCGACCTCGGCCCCGTCGTCGCTGATGCACAATCTCAAGCACAACAAAGTGCTCCATGAGCGCGTCGTGCTTTTGAACGTGCGCAACGAGACGACCCCGCGCGTGGCCGCCGCCAATCGATACGAGATGAAGAGTCTGTCATCCGATTTCATGCTGGTCACGCTTCATTTTGGCTATATGGAGCAACCGCACATCCCACGCGCGTTGGCGGCGATGCGGAAAGCCGGACTGAAGTTCGACATCATGACGACATCGTTTTTCTTAGGCCGACGCACGTTGAAGACAGCGCCCAACTCCGGCATGCCGCTCTGGCAGGACAAGCTGTTCATCGCCATGACGAAACAGGCGGCGAGCGCTCCGGACTTTTTCAATCTGCCCTCCGACCGTGTCGTCGAACTTGGGGCGCAGATGAAGGTCTGACCTTACTCTGGGGAAGGACCAAATAGGCGCGCGACGTTAGCGAATTGGAGTGGAAGCGCTGAGCCGAAGCGCCATGAAGACTTTCCTGATCAACCTCGATCGTGACACCGAACGCCTCGCCCATATGCGTAAGCAGTTGGAT
This sequence comes from uncultured Alphaproteobacteria bacterium, assembly GCA_963836695.1. Lineage (GTDB taxonomy): Bacteria > Pseudomonadota > Alphaproteobacteria > Rhizobiales > Beijerinckiaceae > Roseiarcus. The sequence continues at coordinate 119,536 of CAWIKX010000009.1, read as the reverse complement.
GGCGTGGCTTTCGAGCGCGTTCCCGCGGTCGACGGGTCCAAGGATCCGCCGACCACGAAAGGGCTTACTCGTTTCGAACTGGCCTGCCTGGAAAGCCATCGGGTCGCGTCGCGCCAGTTCCTAAACAGCTCTGAAAACTGCGCCTGCATTGTCGAGGACGACCTGCACATATGGCCAGGATTCGCGGGGCTCACGCGCAGCGACTCCTGGATACCCGCGGGCGCCCATTCCGTTAAGCTCGACACCTATTTGCAGAAGGTCGAACTCGGAGAGAGGCGGGTCGCGGTCGGAGACCGCCAGATCGCCCGAACTCTATTCGCGCCACCAAAGCAGCGCCGCTTACATCCTCACCCGGGAGGGCGCTGCGCGTTACCTTGACTTGACCGCCAGCGCCTCGCTGCCAGCCGACTATGCGCTGTTTCCCAATCACCCCCGCCGCCTTGGGTTGCAGATCTATCAGCTCATTCCCGCGATTGCGATCCAGGATCACCTTCTCGCGCCCGACCAGGGCGGCAAGGCGTTCACAACGGCAATGGCGGCCGCCAACGGGAGTAGCGTACGGCCGCGTCGTTCCTCGACATTCGAGAAGCTCGAACGGGAGAGCGTCCGTTTCGTCGCCCAGGTCGGGGGCTTAACGGAATGGGCCTATCAGAAGGCCGTTCTGGGGTTGGAGACAACGACGGTCAGCGTAGGCTAAGCGTGGCGAAGTCTCCGCCGAACCGGTCTGAGCTGAAGTCGGGATGTAATCATCCGCCAATGTTGAAGCTGGCCAGGGCCGCCATGTTTATGATGTCCGAATCCTTGGCGCCGAGGGAGACAATCTGCACCGGCTTCTCGAGCCCCACGATCAAAGGTCCAATCACTGTGGCGCCGCCGAGTTCCTGCAGCATGCGAGTTGAGATGGCGGCGGAGTGGAAGGCCGGCATGATGAGGACGTTTGCGGTGTCTTTTAGCCGGCAGAACGGATAGGCGGCCATCAGCTCCTTGTTGAGCGCTACGTCGGCCCCCATTTCGCCGTCGTACTCGAAGTCCACCCGCTTGGCGTCGAGAATCCGTACAGCTTCCTGCACCCTAAGCGCGCGCTCGCCAGGCGGATGGCCGAAATTGGAGAAAGCAAGCATCGCCACGCGCGGCTCGTAACCGAGCCGGCGCGCCACTCCCGCCGCTTCGATCGCAATTTCCGCAAGGTCCGCCGCGGTCGGCATCTCGGCGATCGCAGTGTCAGCGGCAAGAATCGGGCGCCCTCGCGACAGGATGATTGAGACGCCCACGACGCGGTGACCCGGCTTGTCGTCAATCACGCGCCGGACTTCCTCGAGAGCGATCGAGAAGTTGCGGGTGACCCCGGTCACGATCGCGTCGGCGTCTCCGCGCGCGACCATTGCCGCGGCGAAATAATTGCGGTCCTGGTTGATCATGCGCTGGCAATCGCGGAACAGATAGCCCTTCCGCTGCAGCCGCTCATAGAGGAACTGGGCGTAAATCGAGTTACGCTGGGACAGTCGCGCGTTGTGAATCTCGATGCCTTTGACTGCAAGATCGAGGCCCGTCGCCTTGGCGACGCTCTTCACACGATCTTCCCGGCCAACCAATATCGCCTCGCCAAGACCCTGATTGACGAACGAATAGGCGGCGCGGATCACCTGCTCTTCTTCGCCCTCGGCGAACACCACGCGTTTGGGAGTCCGCCGGACCCGCTCAATGATGAGTTGCATGGCGCCCGCGATCGGGTCGCGACGCGCCGACAATTGCGCCTTGTAGGCCTCGAGATCGACGATGGGCCGGCGGGCCACCGCGGAGGCCATCGCGGCCTTGGCCACCGCGATCGGGATGACATGAATAAGGCGCGGATCGAACGGAACCGGAATGATGTAGTCACGGCCGTAGCGAGGCCTAGCTCCGCGATAGGCGGCAGCCACTTCGTCAGGAACGTCCTCGCGCGCTAAATTCGCAAGCGCGTGCGCCGCTGCGATCTTCATTTCCATGTTGATCGTCTTGGCCTGCACATCGAGGGCGCCACGAAAAATGTAAGGAAACCCGAGCACATTATTGACCTGGTTCGGGTAGTCGGATCGTCCAGTTGCGATGATCACGTCCTCGCGCGCCTTCTTCGCGTCCTCCGGCGTGATCTCCGGATCCGGGTTCGCCATGGCGAAGATGATCGGGTTGGGCGCCATGCTCTTGACCATCTCTGGCGTCAGCGCACCCTTGGCTGAAAGACCGAAGAAAATATCGGCGTCTTTGAGCGCGTCCTCGAGCGTCCTGTGCGGCGTTTCGATCGCATGAGCCGACTTCCACTGGTTCATGCCTTCTTGACGACCGCGATAGACGACACCTTTCGTATCGCACAGAATGACATTGGCCGGCTCGAATCCCATCGCCTTGATAAGGTCGAGACAGGCGATGCCGGCGGCGCCGGCGCCATTGCAGACGAGTTCGCGTCGTTCTGATGTCGCGCTCGGTTAGATCCATGGCATTGATCATTCCCGCGGCTGCGATGATTGCGGTCCCGTGCTGATCGTCATGAAAGACGGGAATGTCCATCATCTCGCGCAGGCGCTCCTCGATGTAGAAGCACTCCGGCGCCTTGATGTCCTCGAGATTGATCCCGCCGAACGACGGCCCGAGGTATTTCACCGCGTTGATGAACTCGTCCGGATCCTCGGTTCCGACTTCGAGGTCGATCGAGTCGACATCGGCGAAGCGCTTGAACAAAACAGCCTTGCCTTCCATCACCGGCTTCGAGGCTAGCGCGCCGAGGTTGCCGAGGCCGAGGATCGCCGTGCCGTTGGAAATGACCGCGACCATGTTGCCGCGCGTCGTATAGTCGAACGCGGTCGAAGGGTCGGCGGCGATCGCCTTGACCGGAACCGCAACGCCCGGCGAATAGGCGAGGGACAGGTCCCGCTGGGTCGCCATGGGCTTCGTCGGCACGATCTCGAGCTTGCCGGGCCGCCCTCGCGAGTGGAATTGGAGCGCCTCTTGATCGGTGATCGAAAAGCGCGTGTTCGGTCCCTCGACCTTGTCATTCATAACTGAAACCCTGCCTGGATTCTTGAACGGGAAGCCCCGCACCGCCGGTCCGAGCGTAACTGGCCGGTGATCGACCGCGGGACAATTTCCGCCGTTTCGAACCCTTTCCTCCGATGCCCCTCTCGTTCCTGCAGGACAGCTCGCTGCTTTAACTGGACGCATACCAAGAGGGCGCCATGCTTTTGGCAGATCGCCGTGCGGCAGCAAAGGCTTTTGGCCCGGGCGCTATAGCAAAAGTCTCTTGCCTTCACATAAAGACATGTTTATATCATTATGTCAGTGCAGCGAGCGGAGTGGAATGCGGAATGAATTGGTCTCCCAGCCTCGCCTTTGACACAGATTTGGCGCGCCGCGAGGATTCGGTGACGGCCCTGAGAAGCGCTGCAAGCCAGCGCATCCTTCTCATTGACGGGGCGATGGGCACGCAGATCCAGTGCCTCTCTCTCGATGAGACGCACTTCCGCGGCGAGCGCTTTCATTCCTGCGACCGCCTTTTGCAGGGCAACAATGATCTTTTGACCCTCACCCAGCCCCAGGCGATCGAAGACATTCATCTGGCCTATGCGCTCGCCGGCGCCGACATTCTCGAGACCAACACCTTCTCTTCGACCTCGATCGCGCAAGCCGACTACGGGATGCAGGATCTGGTTTACGAGCTCAACCGCGACGGAGCGCGATTGGCGCGGCGAGCAGCGATCAAGGCGGAGAAGGCGGACGGCAGACGCCGCTTCGTCGCGGGGGCCTTGGGGCCGACGAACCGAACCGCGTCGTTGTCGCCGGATGTCAACAATCCGGGCTTCCGCGCGGTAAGTTTCGATGAGCTCCGCATCGCCTATGGCGAACAGATCAAGGGGCTCATCGAGGGCGGAGCAGAGATCCTCCTCATCGAAACCATCTTCGACACGCTGAACGCCAAGGCCGCGATCTTCGCCTGCTTCGAGGCGTTCGCGGAGCGCGGCGTCCAGATGCCGCTCATGATCTCCGGCACCATCACCGACCGATCGGGGCGCACCCTTTCCGGCCAGACGCCGACGGCGTTCTGGCATTCGGTGCGCCATGCGCGCCCCTTCTCTATAGGTCTCAATTGCGCGCTTGGCGCTAGCGCGATGCGCGAGCATCTGGCGGAGATCGCCAACGCGGCCGATGCCCTCGTCTGCGCCTACCCCAACGCCGGCCTGCCCAACGCCTTCGGCCAATATGACGAAAGCCCCGAGGCGATGGCCGCACAGATCGGCGAATTCGCGGCGGACGGCATCGTCAACATTGTGGGCGGCTGCTGCGGCTCGACGCCGGACCACATCCGCGCCATTGCCGAAGCCGTCGGCAAATCCAAGCCGCGGACCGCGCCGACAGTCGCGCCACTGATGCGGCTTTCCGGCCTCGAGCCATTCATCCTCACCTCCGACATTCCATTCGTCAATATCGGCGAGCGCACCAACGTCACCGGCTCGGCCAAGTTCCGCAAGCTCATCACCGCGGGCGACTACGCCGGCGCGCTTGTCGTCGCGCGCGATCAGGTGGCGAACGGGGCTCAGGTCATCGACATCAATATGGATGAGGGCCTCATCGACTCGAAAGCGGTAATGGTCGAGTTTCTGAACCTCGTCGCTTCCGAGCCTGACATCGCGCGGGTTCCGGTGATGGTCGATTTGTCGAAATTCTCGGTGATCGAAGCCGGCCTCAAATGCGTTCAGGGCAAGCCGATCGTCAACTCGATCTCGATGAAGGAAGGCGAAGAGGAATTTCTTCGCCAGGCCCGACTGGTGCGTGCTTACGGCGCGGCGGTCGTCGTGATGGCGTTCGACGAACAGGGCCAGGCCGACACGCTCGAGCGCAAGGTCTCCATCTGTACGCGCGCCTACAAGCTTCTGACGGAACAGGCCGACTTCCCGCCTGAGGACATTGTCTTCGACCCTAACATCTTCGCCATCGCGACCGGCATCGAGGAACACAACGGCTACGGCGTCGCCTTCATCGATGCGACGCGACAAATCCGCCAAACCCTGCCTCACGCGCACATTTCTGGCGGCGTCTCGAATCTCTCGTTCTCGTTCCGCGGCAATGAGCCGGTGCGCGAGGCGATGCACGCCGTGTTCCTCTATCACGCCATCCAAGCAGGGATGGACATGGGCATCGTCAACGCTGGCCAGCTCGCGGTCTACGAAACGATTGAACCTGGATTGCGGGAAGCCTGCGAGGATGTCGTCCTCAACCGCCGCCCGGACGGAACCGAACGCCTGCTCGCCATCGCCGAGAGCTTCCGCGGGAAAGGCGGGGTGGAGGCAAAGGCGCAGGACCTTGAGTGGCGCACGTGGCCGGTCGACAAACGCATCGCCCATGCGCTCGTCAACGGAATCACCGAGTTTATCGACGCCGACACCGAGGAGGCGCGGCTTCAGGCGAAGCGTCCGCTTGACGTGATCGAAGGTCCGCTGATGGCGGGCATGAATGTCGTCGGCGACCTGTTCGGCGCGGGCAAAATGTTCCTGCCGCAGGTCGTCAAGTCCGCCCGCGTGATGAAACAGGCTGTGGCGCTTCTGCTGCCATATATGGAAGCGGAAAAGGCCGCGGGCGGCGACGAGCGCAAGACCGCGGGCACGATCGTGCTTGCGACGGTCAAGGGCGACGTGCACGACATCGGCAAGAACATCGTCGGCGTCGTGCTCGCCTGCAACAATTACGAGATTATCGACCTTGGGGTGATGACGCCAGCGTCGAAGATCCTCGCCGTCGCGCGCGAAAAGAAGGCCCACGCGATCGGGCTTTCCGGCCTTATCACCCCGTCGCTTGACGAGATGGTTCACGTTGCGTCCGAAATGGAGCGCGAAGGCTTCGACATTCCTCTCCTGATCGGCGGCGCGACAACGAGCCGTGTGCACACCGCGGTCAAGATTCATCCGCGCTATTCCCGCTGCCAGACGGTGCACGTCAACGATGCGAGCCGGGCCGTCGGCGTCGTCGCGTCGCTGCTCTCGCCGCAGACGCGCGCCGCGACGATTCAGTCGGTGCGCGCCGAATATCGCAAGGTTGCTGAGGCGCACGAGCGCAGCGAGGCCGACAAGGTTCGGGTTCCGCTTGCGAAAGCGCGCGCCAACGCGGTGAAAGTGGACTGGAGCGCCTATCGGCCCGCGACGCCGACTTACTTTGGACCGCGCTCGTATGAGTGGAACGATCTCGCCGATCTCGCGCGCTACATCGACTGGACCCCCTTCTTCCAGACCTGGGAACTGAAGGGCCGTTATCCCGCCATCCTCGACGATCCTGATCAGGGAGCGGCGGCGCGCGCCTTGTTCGAAGACGCGCAAGCGATGCTCAAGCACATCATCGATGAGCAATGGTTCGCGCCGAAAGCGGTGGTCGGCTTCTGGCCGGCGGCGCAGTTGGGCGACGACATCCAGCTGTTCGCTGACGATTTGCGCGCCACGCCGATTGCGACACTGTTCACGCTTCGCCAGCAGCTCACCCGCCGCGACGGGCGCCCGAACGTTGCGCTCGCCGATTTCGTCGCTCCCGCTTCGAGCGAGGCACATGATTATGTGGGGGCCTTTGTCGTCACTGCAGGTCTCGCCGATGAGGGCATCGCAACGCGCTTCGAGCGCGCGAACGACGATTATTCCTCGATCATGGTCAAGGCGCTCGCCGACCGCTTCGCCGAGGCGCTTGCCGAGGCGATGCATGCGCGCGTGCGGCGTGAGCTTTGGGGTTACGCGCCCGACGAGACGTTCACGCCTGAAGAGCTGATTCCCGAACCCTATCACGGCATCCGCCCTGCCCCCGGGTATCCTGCGCAGCCAGACCACACCGAAAAGGCGACCCTGTTCCGGCTGCTCGACGCAGAACGCGCGACGGGCGTCCAGCTTACCGAGAGCTACGCCATGTGGCCGGCCTCCTCAGTGAGCGGTATCTATATCGCTCACCCCGAGGCGTATTATTTCGGTGTGGCCAAGGTGGAGCGCGACCAGGTCGAAGATTATGCGGCGCGCAAGGGCATGGAGATTGGTGAAGTGGAACGCTGGCTTGGGCCGGTCTTGAACTACGCGCCCGTGACGGCGGTGGCGGCTGAGTAAAGACTTTATCATTCCCGACGGACCGAAGGTCTGATCGGGAAACCAGACCGAGCGCCGGTGGCTGATCTGGAAAACCGGCTGCTGCGCAGCCGACTGGGATGACAAGACAGAGGTCGTCAGGCGAGTTTCAGCTCGCTCCTTGTCCGCATTCTCTGCAATGCCGCGTCCTCTCCTTCGACGGAAATGATCGTCCTATATATTCCGTTCTTCTGCAATGAAATCTTGAGCGGCTCGCAGTTGCCAGTCGTCCCATCGTGACTTCGGCTTCGCCAAACTGCCTATGGACAGGGCGCGAGGATATGCTAGGAATATCCCAAAAGGAAGAGCACATGGCTCAGGTCGTCATTGGACGTTGGGGAAAGAATTTAGCGATTCGCCTTCCGGCTCACGTCGCCAAGAAAGCCGGTCTTGGCGACGGCGAGAGAGTCGAGATCATTTCGACGGAAAGGGAGGTGATCGTCCGCAAGCTTCCCGCAGAGTTGACCGTCGAGTCGATGTTTTCCGGTGCGACTCCCGAAAACTGGCGCGCGCTCTACCGGGCTGCTTTTGATTGGGGCGAAGATCAGGGCCGCGAGCGCGTCGAGGAATGAGCGGGACCGAGTTCCTACCCGAAGCGGGCGATCTCATTTGGACGGATTTCGATCCCCCCTTGGGTCGCGAGCAGGCTGGCCGGCGTCCGGCGCTCGCGATCTCGCCGCGGGCGTTTGTGCTAAACACCGGTTTTGTCCTTGTCTGCCCGATTACGTCCCGTGTTCGACCGTTTCCCACGAGCGTCGTCCTGCCTGAGGGACTGCCGATCGCGGGCGAAATCCTGCTCAGCCACCTGCGCAGCATAGATGTTCACGCGCGCCCCATCCGTCCGGTCGGAGCCGCCGTCCCGGCCGAGACAGCACGGCAAGTTCGGGCCAAGCTGACGGCGCTGATCGCCATCTAGATCGCGGCGTGCGCCCGAGGTGTTCAGCCCGCGGCTCTGCTGTCAGAGCGACCGAACGCCGCCAGCGCCGTGAGAATGAGCGCCGGAGCAGCCAGAACCCAGGCGCCGTAACGCGGCGTTGCCGCGCCCGATAATAACGCGCCTACAAGAAACGCAAGCCAGAGGCGGCCGAGCAGCACCGCCCGGCGCAGATGGGTGTCCCACGGCCCCTCCGAGTCCGGAAGCGGCGCGCGCCTCAGCGCGAGCGCGAGACTGACTCCAAGGCGGCTCAGCGCCCCAGTCACGAACGCGACGCTCACCGCTTGCGCGCCGACACGGGAAAGCGCGTTGTTCATGATACCCATCGCGAAACTTATCGACGCGACAGCGACGCTGCCGGGCGCTGTCTCGAACTCGGTCATTCCGACAACCGCCGCCAGCGCGGCCGCGACCACGCCATAGACCAGGCGCCGCGCGTGCCGTCCGGTGAATTGCCCGAGCAAGGTGGCCGCGAACGATCCGACGACGAAGAAGAGGATCGCGAGCGCTGAAAGTGAGGCGGGACCAAACGCGCCCTCTGCCGCCTGATAGCCGGTCTGGGTGGTGTTGCCGCTCATGAACGACACATAGACGCCGTAGGTGATCATGCCGTAGGCGTCAACGAACCCGGCGATGAGCGCGAGCGTGGCCGCCAGACGCTCCGCGCGTTGGATCTGGGCGCGCGGCAAGCTGGCGGGACGGATGGCTCGGGGGTCCAGAGCGTAGGGACTTGTCGGCGCCGCCGGGGCAGTGAGTTCGTCGGCCATGCTCGCAACTCGGCTGTTATTGAACCCGGCGCCAGCGCGCGCCTTCCCGGTCATCATAGCTGACCCGAGATAGGCTTCGACAAGCTCTTGGCGCAATGGGCTGACCGGCGCTCGTGCTATGACCGGCTGAGCGGGCCGATAGTCGCTCGCCGGAGTCCATGCCGTTGATCAAGGTCCATCATCTCAACAATTCGCGCTCGCAGCGCGTCTTGTGGCTGCTTGAGGAAATCGGCCTCGATTACGAAGTCATTCGTTACCAGCGGGACGCGAAGACGATGCTCGCCCCCAAGAGCCTGAGGCGCATCCACCCCTTGGGAAAGTCGCCGATCATTGAGGATGGCTCGCTGTCTCTCGCGGAGACCGGCGCGATCGTCGACTATCTCGTCGATCGGTACGGCCAGAATTTGAAGCCAGCGCAAGGCGGCGAGGATTACTGGCGATATCGCTATTGGCTGCACTACGCGGAGGGCTCCCTCATGCCTCCGCTGCTGCTCAAGTTCCTTCTAAACAGGCTTGGCCTGTTCGGCTGGCCAGCGCGCCGATATGTCGAGGGCCAGATAAAGCTGCATCTCGACTATCTGGAGAAGGAGCTAGACCACCGACCCTGGTTCGTTGGGGCTGAGTTCTCCGCTGCGGACATCATGATGAGCTTCCCGCTCGAAGCCTCGGCCGCGCGGGGAGGATTGAACGCGTCGCGACCGAATCTCATGAGCTTCCTTGCCCGCATACATGCGCGGCCTCCCTATCAAAGGGCGCTGAGCCGCGGCGGACCTTACGCCTTCGCTCGTTGAGCCCTGAGGACCTAGCGCGAAAAGGGAAGCCGACGACCACCACGATCTCGATCGCCCAATTGAACCTCGGGCAAGGCAATCCGCTGGCGAACTCGGATCCCCCTTTTCACTCCCTAAGATTTCATTTAGTTTTGACGCTAGCGGGGGGCCGTCACAGTGTCTCAACCTGGGACCGAGATAAGACGAAAGCGTATTCCTGAGATCGACTTTTGGCGCGGCGTCGCACTGATCGTCATCTTGATTGATCATATCCCCTGGAACGGCCTCGACTACTTGACGCCGCAGAACTTCGGCTTCTCCGACGCTGCGGAAGCCTTCGTTTTCCTGTCCGGGGTGTCTGTCTGTCTCGCCTATGCGCCTTCCCTTCAGAAAGCTGGCTTTCGAGACGTGGTCAACCGGTGCGCGACGCGGGTGATCAAAATCTATTTCGTCCAGATTGCGTTAGTGGTCTGCAGCATCGCGATTCCTCTTTCGGCCGCCAAGATCGTGGGGGACGACGGAGTAGCGCTGGGACTAGGCCTTTCCCAGTTTTTCAGCGATCCAGTTTCAGCGGCTCTCGGCGCCGTAACGCTCACTTATATGCCTGGCTATTCGGCCATCTTGCCGCTCTACGTCGTTTTGCTCGTTTGGGCGCCAATCGTCATTCTTGTAGCATCGCGCAACCCCGCTTTAGCCCTTCTTGCTTCCCTCTGTATTTACGTGGCCGGGCGCGGCCGCTTTGGCGGGCATCCCGAAGGCTGGTTCTTCAATCCACTCGCTTGGCAGCTTGTCTTTACGATCGGCGTCGTCAGCGCTTCAGTGTGGCGGAACGGCATGCCGCGACCAGACCGGCGCCTGGTCGCGCTTGCCCTGGCTTTCATTCTTGGCGCTGCGATACTGTCGCTAAAGGCAATGGGCTTGAAAGCCGCCGCTTTCGCCCACCTTGACCTCAATAAGCCCGACCTTGGCGTCATGCGGCTCGCGCATTTCTTGGCGCTGGCCTACCTCATTGCAACCTTTACGGCCTTCGGAGCCTGGGCGGCGCCCATCGCTCGGATCGTTGGCAGCCACATCGGGCGATCCTTTCAGGCCATGGGTCGCAACAGCCTTCTATTTTTCGCGCTCGGCGCAGTCGCGAGCACCGGGGGCCGCTCGCTGATGGCTGCGGCCCATTCCCTCGGGGCGTCTCATCTTCCCTTTCACCTTATTGGACTTGTCTACGTGCTTGCCGCGGTCGCGGGAATGTTTGCTGTGGTTCATCGAATGGATCGAAGAGCGAGGCCGCCCAGACCCTCAACGGAGAAGTCCAACGTCATCCCGACCAGTGTTGGCGTTTCGTTCGTGTCGGAAGCGGACGAGCGCGCCGCCTTTCCTTAGACGGACGCCTCCAACTCCCGCCGCGGCGATCTTGGCGGGTCCGGGGTCGGCTACTATGGCCTCTTCGACGGGAGCGCACGTCAATCCGGCGCGCGACCCCATTGAGGCGAGCCGCTAGCCTCACCGATCTTTTCCGAGCTGGCTGTCCATGCCGCCCGCCAGCATTTCGATTGGCGCACTCTCCATCGTATCGGCGAGATAGAAGCAGACGATCTCGGCAGGCTCGCTAGTCGAGGCGTTGTCGAACTTCAAAATGGTGTGGCCGGCCGGTTCGAAGAAGCTGTCGCCGGTCTTGAGATGCTGAACCGGCTTCCCTTCGAGTTGTAGGTTAAAACTTCCCGCCGTCACTACGCCCACGGTCGTGATCGGATGGCGATGCAATCCCGTCGGCTGTCCCGGCGCAAATTTGATCCGCGCGCCTTTGATGAGGCGCACGGTCGGGTTCGCGGCGGGCAGCGCCTCCTCCAGTGGCGGTTCGCGCTTCAAAGCCGGGAAATGCGTGTCCGCCATGGCGATCCATCTCCCTGTTGAACGCCCTGTTCCTACCCCTTCATGAAAGGCGCGTGCAGCGCGAGGTCGGCGTGTCCGAGACGGTCCTTCGCCGTCCAGGACTGATGCCAGTAGGGATAGATCAGCGGCGGCTGGCTCACCTTGTCGAGGCGCGCGCGCTCGTCATCGGTGAGCTTGACGTCGACGGAGGCGAGGTTGTCGCGGAACTGCGCCTCGTTGCGGCCTCCGATGATCAGCGACGTCACCGCCGGGCGGCCGAGCAGCCAGGCCAACGCGATCTGCGCGCCCGAAACGCGACGGGCGTCGGCGATCGCCACGAGTTCGTCCACGATATCCCACAGCGCGTTTTCGTCGCGGACCGGCGGCTCGCCCCAGCCGGCCACGACACGCGACCCCTCGGCCGTCTTGTTGCGGCTGTGCTTGCCGCTGAGCAATCCCCCCGCGATCGGGCTCCAAACCAGGACAGCAAGCTTCTGATCGAGCGCGACAGGAATGAGCTCATATTCGGCTTCGCGGGCCTGGAGCGTGTAGTGAATCTGCTCGGACACGAAGGGGATGCGGCCGTCGCGGCGCGCGACTTCCATCCCCTTCATCATGTGCCAGCCGGACCAATTCGAACAGCCGACGTAGCGCACCTTGCCCGAGCGCACGAGACTGTCGAGCGCCTCCATCGTCTCCTCGAGCGGCGTCAAGCCGTCCCACTGATGCACCTGATAGAGATCGATGACGTCGGTGCGCAGGCGCTTCAGACTCGCTTCGCATTCGCGGATGAGATGCCAGCGCGAGAGGCCCCGATCGTTCGGCCCCTCCCCCATCGGAAAGCGGGCCTTGGTCGCGATCAGCATGCCTGGCTTGCGCTTGGGCATGGCCTCGCCGATCAGCTCCTCCGATCCGCCGCCGGAATAGACATTGGCGGTGTCGATGAGATTGACGCCGGCGTCGGCGACGATGTCGATCAGCTTGCGGACCTCGTCCAGCTGGGTGGCGCCGACCTTGGCGAAGTTTCCTTTTCCGCCGAAGGTCATGGTGCCCATCGTCAGCACCGAGACCTTGAGGCCCGAATTGCCCAATTGCCGGTATTCCATCACTCTTCCCCGCTCGACGTCGTGTGGTCCCGCGGACGAACTAACATTCCAGCCGAAATGCGCAAGGCCGCCGCCCAGGCCAATAACGCGCTTGTGAGCGACGCCGCCCGGAGCTGATTGTTCGCATAAAGGCGTGCAGAGCACGCACTTGCCGCTCGCGGAGCTTTGTGCGCATTTGTCGCCCTTCCGACCGTCGCCTCACCTCAGGAGCTTGCTTTGGCCCTCGCCTCGCTTCGTCGGCTTGCCTTCGCCGCCGCCCTTTCCGTCGCGGCTCTCGCCGCGCATGCCGCCCTCGCCGCGGGCGGAGCCCCCGAGCCCGATCGAACTGTCGATATGGCCACAGTTCTCAAGCCAGGCCCGCTGCCGGAACTCACGGTGGGCGACGCCTCGGGGATTCCGGTCGTCGAATACGGCTCACTCACCTGCCCCCATTGCGCGACCTTCAGCCGCGAAATCTTCCCCGAGCTGAAGAAGGACTATATCGACACCGGCAAGGTCCGATTCATCTTTCGCGAATTCTCGCGCAATCCGCTCGATGTCGCAGCCTTCGTGCTCGCGCGCTGCATCGGCGACGACAAGGCCTTCGCCGCCGTCGAGCTTCTGTTCAGTCAGCAGGACAAATGGGCGTTCGTCGACAAGCCGCTCGAGCCGCTGATCGCCGCCATGCGTCCGGCCGGGCTCACCCGCGACCAGGCGATGGCGTGCCTCAAGGATAAAGCGAAGGCCGACGCGATGGTGGCGATCGAAAAGAGGGCGACCGACGAGATCAAAATGACCGGCACGCCGACCTTCATCATAGATGGCAAGGTCTATGGCGGGGAGCTCACCATCGACCAGCTGAAGGCGATCCTCGACCCGCTGATCAAGAAGTAACCTAAGCCCTTCCTCACCAGGCGAGAAACCGCCGGCCGGCTAGCGCGCCCACGCCCATGCAGATGAGGGTCGCGAGCGGATACCAGGCCGCCACGAACAAAGGCGAATCGCCGGGGCAGGAGGACGCATAGACGAGCGCGCCGACCCCTGCCGCGGCGGCCCCGGCCATAGCGCCGGTCAAAGCGGGATGGAGCGGCGCGCCGGCGCGCAAGGCGACAATGAGCGCAATGAGCACCGGGGCCGCAAGAATTGGGATCGTGACCGTGCAGTGCATCGCGGTCGCGCCCATGAGCCGGGACATCCACTCGCTTTGCGGCGTGACCAACAATTCCACCACTACTCCGGCGGCGAGCAGAATGAACGGCGCAAGGAGCCAGAGCGCGAGCGCCCTCGGCTTGGCGTCGGGCCGGGCGAGCCGCAGCGTCAGCAGGATCGTCGGCAGGGCGAATGCTGCCGAGTCCACGAACTTCATCCAAAAGCGCATCGTGTCGGCGGCGGCGGCGACGTCCGGCCTCGGCCCGAGCAACAAGCAGTACAACGCCACGCTGACGACAAGGCCCACCGCAAGCGCGATCGCGACCCGCCGACCGAGCCGGATCGGCTCCGGGACGGGATCTGCGCTTAGAGCGGCGATGAGTTCGGAGGTCTTCACTCGACCGACCTCCGCCAAGCCGCGCCGAGCGACTTGAGCGCCCGATGGAGCGCCACCCGGACCGCGACCTCGCTCATCGAGAGGCGCTTCGCGGTGGCGGCGATCGATTGGCCGTCAAGGGAGATCGAGGTCACAATATCGCGCTGGCGCGGCGCCAGCGTCTCCAGAAGCTTGCGCGCGTCGCTCAGGGCGTGCGGGTCCTCCGCCTCCGGCGCGGCGAGGAACTCTTCAAAATTCTCGATCGGCTCGATGCGCCGACGGCCGCGGCGGCGGAGCGCGTCCACCACCTTGTGACGTGCGATCGCATAGACCCAGGGCGCGAGCGGCTGCTCGGGGTCCCAGGTATGGCGCTTGAGATGGATCGCCAACAAAGTCTCTTGCACCGCATCCTCGACATCGGCGTCGCCCACGCCGGCGCGCGCAAACGCTCCGCGCGCCATAGCCCGCACCGACCGACCGATGTCCTCGAGCAGCCGCCGGTATTCCGCCTCGTCACCCGCGATCGAGGCAATCATCATCCGGGACCAAGGGTCGTCTTTCGGACCCTTGATGGGTTGGGCTTTCATAAGGCCTTCGTTTTGTCTCGTCTGCCGTTACAGGTCCGGGGAAATATTTTGCTCGAAGCGCGAATGGACCGTTCGATGTAACATGCTCCGTGGCGTGGGCGAAGACGCCAACGCCGTTCAGCATCAGACGAGGGCCTGGAGAAAAGCAATGACCGTCGCCAATCGCCATGCCCCAAGCGGCCTCGCCGGGCCGAGCGTCGGCGTCGGGTTCAAGCCCGAGCATTTCGAGGCGATCCTGGACGCGCGGCCTGCGCTCGGGTTTTTCGAAGTCCACGCGGAAAATTACATGGGAGCCGGCGGTGCGCCGCATCGCCGCCTCGACAAGATCCGCGAGCTTTACCCGCTATCCCTCCACGGCGTCGGCCTTTCGATCGGCTCTCCCGGACCGCTCGACGAGACCCATCTCAAGCGGCTGGCCGCGGCGGCCAAGCGATTTGAACCGACCCTCGTTTCCGAGCACCTAGCCTGGTCGACCCACGAGGGGGCGTTTCTCAACGATCTTCTCCCCCTGCCCTATACGGACCAAACTTTGGCACGGGTGTCCGAGCATATCGACGAAGTTCAGAACGCGCTTGGCCGGACGATCCTGCTCGAAAATCCTTCCACCTATGTCGTGTTCGAAGAAAGCACATGGGCCGAGACCGATTTCCTGCGCGAGATCGCGCGGCGGACCGGCTGCGGCCTCCTGCTCGACGTCAGCAACGTGTTCGTGAGCGCCGTCAACCATGGGCGCGATCCCAGCCTCTATCTCGCAGACTTTCCGCTTCAAGCGGTAGGCGAGGTCCATCTCGCGGGCTACGCCGAGGACAGCGACGACGCCGGCCTGCCGCTCCTCATCGACGCTCACAATTCGCCGGTTCGCGACGAAGTGTGGCTTCTTTACATCGAGACGATCCGCAGGCTCGGGGCCACGCCGACGCTGATCGAATGGGACAACGATGTGCCCGCCTGGCCGGTGCTTTTCAGCGAAGCGCGCCATGCGGAGCGCGCGATTGCTAAGTTGGCGCCAACCCGCGAGTGCGCAGATGTCCTTTGAGACAATTGTCAGCGCTTTCGTGAAGGCGTTGGACGATCCTTCGGCCGCGACGCCGCCAATGACGCGCGGCCGCATGGACGCGCCGGACGCGCGCCGGTTCGCGGTCTATCGCAATAACGTCGCCGTTGGACTGATCGGCGCGCTCGAAGCGCGCTATCCCGTGTCACGGCGGATCGCAGGCGAGACCCTGTTTCGCGCCATGGCCCGCGCATTCGCCCGCGCGCACAGGCCGCGCTCGCCGGTGATGATCGCCTATGGCGGAGAGTTCCCGGAGTTCGTGGAGGCGTTTCAAGGAGTCGACCCTTCCCTCGCGGACATGGCCCGGCTCGAGAACGCCTGGGTCGAGACCTACCACGCGGAAGATGCAGGCGTCGCGAGCGTTGGCGAGCTCGCCGCCCTCAACCCCGATTGTCTGCCTGGGGCGCGGATCATGTTCCATCCCGCGGCGCGGCTCCTGCGCTTCGCGACTCCCGCCGCCTCGATCTGGGCCTCGGCGCAGAACTCCGACCAGCCGATCGCGCTCACTCAAGGACATGGCGAGGACGCGCTCATCACGCGTCCCGACTACGACGTCCGCGTGCGCGTCCTGCCGCCGCTTGCTCATGATTTCGCGTTTGAGTTGCGCGAGGGCGCGACCTTGATCGAAGCCGCCGCGGCGCTCAACGACCCCGCTTTCGACTTCGGGACCCATCTGGTCGGATTGGTCGAATCCGGCGCCGTTGCCTCCATCGTCCCCGGACAAGCGTGATGATCTCCGACGCGGCGCGCGCGGGCTCGGTCGTCCCATCGAACCCGATCGCCCGCATCACCGGCCTTGTCTTCGGGCTCGTTCCCGCGTGGCTCCCCCTCCTTGTCCTGAGGCTCACCCTTGCGCGGCCTTTCTTCGCCTCGGGACTTACGCGCTGGGATGGCTGGTTCACTTTGTCATTCGGCGCAAAAGCTCTGTTCACCGACGAATACAAGCTCCACGTCTTCGGCGCCGAGATCCCGTTTCCCGCGCCGGAGCTCGTCGCGACCACGGCGAGTACGGCCGAAATCGTGCTGCCGATCCTGCTTGCGTTTGGTCTCCTCACCCGTTGGGCGGCGCTCGGCTTGTTGTGCATGAGCGGAATCATCCAGCTCATCTATCCGGGCGGCTGGGCGAACTTCCATTTGTATTGGGCGGCGATGGCGCTTGCGATCCTCACCTTCGGTCCCGGCGCGATTTCACTCGACCGGCTCATTGGCCTCGACGGTCGGAGCGTAAGACGCAGGGATAACTAGCCTTCCGCGCGCAGTCAGCGAAGCGAGCGGAAACCTGCCCGGACCTCTTCCGAAAAGAGTTGCGGCTGTTCCCATGCGGCGAAGTGACCGCCCTTCGGAAGCTTATTGAAGTGAATCAGTTTGGGGTACGCTCGTTCTGTCCAACTCCGCGGGGCGGGATAGAGTTCGTCTGGGAAGACGCTCACCGCAACGGGAATGGAGACGCCTTTGGCGTTGAAATACCCTTTGCCAAAATATTCCCAGTAAAGACGGGCGCCGGAAAGCGCCGTGTTCGTCAACCAGGTGATCGTGATGTTGTCGAGGATGTCGTCGCGCGTCAGGCCCTCGGCTTGGCCTTGAAAGACGCGTGAGATCAGCTCGTAGCTGCGCGCGTCGTGATCAAGGAAATATGCCGCGAGGCCAACGGGTGAATCCGCGATTCCATACAATGTCTGCGGCCGCAGCCCCATCTGGAAACCGTATGCGATTCCCTTTTGATAGACGAACTGCAAACGCTCATAGGCGAGCTTCTCGTCGGCTGAGAGACCCGATGGCGCCGGCGCGCCGGAGAAAGCCGCGGCGTCGATCTCGGCCGGAAAGATGCCAGGCATGTTCGTGTGGATGCCAATCAATCCGTGAGGCGCTTGCACACCCATCTGATCGACGACGACCGCGCCCCAATCACCCCCTTGCGCCACGTAGCGACTGTAACCGAGGCGCTTCATCAAGACGTCCCAGGCTCGTGCGATGCGCGCAGGGCCCCAGCCGGTCGCGGTTGGCCTGGCCGAAAAGCCGTACCCAGGCATCGACGGGATCACGACATCGAAG
Source organism: uncultured Alphaproteobacteria bacterium (assembly GCA_963836695.1). Taxonomy (GTDB): domain Bacteria; phylum Pseudomonadota; class Alphaproteobacteria; order Rhizobiales; family Beijerinckiaceae; genus Roseiarcus. Next base: position 101,778 of record CAWIKX010000009.1, on the reverse strand, counting down.
GCGTCCGAGGCGCTTCCGTGATGCGCAGTCGGATTCGTCAGGGGATCGATAATTTTCAGTTGCTCGATGATCGAGCCGGGCCAGCCGTGGGTGACGATCAGCGGCAGGGCATTCTCGTGTTTCGAGCGGACATGGATGAAGTGGATATCCAGCCCATCGATCTCGGTGATGAAATTCGGCAGCGAGTTGAGTTTCGCTTCGATCTTGCGCCAGTCGTACTCGCGTCGCCCAGTAGCGCGCGAGCGCCTGAATTGTCGCAAGTTGCACGCCCTGCGATTGGTCCGCGACGGTTTCGCGATCGGGCCAACGAGTCGCGCTGATGCGCATGCGCAATTCGGCAAGCTCCGCATCCGGAAAATCCGCCTGAAACGGACGAATGGCGCCCTTCTGATCCCTGACTTGTCCACTTCAGTGTCGCCTATCGCTCCTCCCAATGACTTCGCCGGCTGCGCTAGCCCGAAGCGAGCGCCCTCACCGTTTCGGATAGGCGGTGAAGACGTAATCCTTGTCCGCCACGATCGTGTGGCAGGCGAAGCCGCACTTGGCGTCGTGCTCCTGCGGCGGGGTACTATTTTCGTCGCCGGGCTTGAATGACTCGGACGCGGGATCATAGTCGAACTGGGCATAGCCCCATCCGCCGCTGTCCGCGAACCGCTTGCTGTCCTTCACCATGAAATCGGTGTCATGCAACGCGCCTGGCACGATCGGCTCGCCCGGCTGAGCTTCATCCTTCCTCGCCATCCAATGGATCTTCGCGAACTTCGCCCCATCGGGGAAAGGCTTGCCATTGCCGGGAATGCCCGACTTGTAGGCCTCGATCAATGTGGGATTGCCGAGGATGATCGCGAGCTTGTCGCCGTTGTGACTGACGGCGACCGCCTGCCAATCCTCGTATCCCTTGAACTCGGAGAAGGCGAGACCGCCCGGCACCTGCACGGAATATCGGTCCTGCGCCGCGAGCGCGACTCCCGCCACGAGGGAGGGCAACATGATAATTGCGGCTGCGGTCTTCATGTTTATGCACGTGCGCTCCCTCTTGGCGGTTATCAATGCAATCGAGCTCCAGCAGAAGCCCCTCCGAATTCGACCTGAAACCAATTTGGGAAGGCGCAGCAGGATCGCTGCAAAGCAGCTCCCGCGCAGTTCAAAGTCCATTGCCGCGAGCCCTCACCCTGCTGGGCCACCTGCAGCGTCTTGAAGTTGGGCGAGCCTGCGCCGAAAGGTAACAGGCGTCAAGCTGACCCGTTCATGCGACAGTTTTGCGACAGAAACCGAGTCTCTCGCGCTATTGACGCGCCTAAAGCCGCATGGCTTTAAGCCCGTTCGACGACGCTCGTCCTTGAAGGAGACTTGACGCCATGACCCATTGGCCGCGGCACGGGCGCATCACCGGCCCGATCGCCATGATCGGCTTCGGATCGATCGGAAAGGGCACGCTGCCCCTGATCGAGCGTCACTTCGAATTCGACCCGGACCGCTTCGTCGTCATCGATCCGAACGATTCCGACCGCAAGCTCCTTGACGAGCGCGGCATGCGCTTCGTGCATGAAGGGCTTACGCGCGACAATTATCGCGACGTGCTGACCAAATACCTGACCGCAGGCTCGGGCCAGGGCTTCTGCGTCAACCTGTCGGTCGACACCTCATCGCTCGATCTCATGCGCCATTGCCGCGAGATCGGCGCGCTCTATGTCGACACCGTCGTCGAACCCTGGCCGGGCTTCTATTACGACAAGTCGCTCGGCAATGAGGCGCGCACCAATTACGCCTTGCGCGAGACGGTGCTCGCGGAACGGCGCAAGAATCCCGGCGGCTCGACCGCCGTCTCCTGCTGCGGCGCCAATCCAGGCATGGTCTCCTGGTTCGTCAAGCAGGCGCTGGTCAATCTGGCCAAGGATCTTGGCGACAAGGGCGCCGAGCCGAAGAGCAAAGAGGAATGGGCGCGTCTCGCGCAGCGCATCGGCGTCAAGGGCGTGCATATCGCTGAGCGCGACACCCAGCGCGCCAAGAGCCCGAAGCCGCGCAACGTCTTCGTCAACACCTGGTCGGTCGAAGGCTTCTTGTCGGAAGGGATGCAGCCCGCCGAACTCGGCTGGGGCAGCCATGAGAAATGGGCGCCGGCCAACGCGGGCTATCACAAAAGCGGCTGCGGCGCGGCGATCTACATCAACCAGCCCGGCGCCAATACGCGGGTGCGCTCATGGACGCCGACCGCGAGAGGCCAGTTCGGCTTTCTCGTCACCCACAACGAGTCCATCTCGATCGCCGACTACTACACCGTGCGCGACGAGAAGGGCGCGGCCGTGTACCGGCCAACCTGCCACTACGCCTATCATCCCTGCGACGACGCGGTCTTAAGCTTGCATGAGCTGTTCGGCCGCGCCGGCGAGATCCAGAGCGCGCACCATATTCTTGGGGAAGCGGAGATTCTCGACGGCATCGACGAACTGGGCGTGCTGCTCTACGGCCACGCCCGCAACGCCTATTGGTATGGCTCGCAGCTTTCAGTCGAGGAGACGCGAGCGCTCGCTCCCTATCAGAACGCAACCGGCATGCAGGTCACCTCTGCGGTGCTCGCCGGCATGGTCTGGGCGCTGGAGAATCCGAAGGCGGGAATTGTCGAGGCGGACGAACTGGACTTCCGCCGCTGCCTCGAGGTTCAAACGCCCTATCTGGGGCCTGTCGTCGGCGTCTATACCGATTGGACGCCCCTTGCGGGTCGCCCCGGCCTGTTCCCTGAGGATATCGACCAGGGCGATCCGTGGCAGTTCAGGAACGTGCTGGTGCGATAGCGCGCCTCTGGGCTTGCGCGAATTCTTGAATTCAATCACGAAAGCGTGTATAGAATGCGCGCCAGTCGTCGGCTTTTCCTCCGTCACTGCACAAGTATTCTTATGCTCCGGGAGTTTAATTTAGCCTAGCAAAATAGCGGCCCACGTCAAAGGAGGATGCGATGTTTCCTCGATTGCTGTCCGCTCTATTTTTTGTGTGCCCTAGCCAGAGAGGCGGCGGCTGAAATATTCGATCCCTTCGCCGTTCCTTTCAAGCAAACCGATCTACAATTTCCAAACGCAGCCTCAGCCTTTCGGCAAAGACCATGAAGACATGCTCTTCAAGCCGGACGGCGCTGGTCCATTTCCTGGCCTGATCCTCGTCCCGGTCTGCGGCGGCGAGACTTATTCTCCACGCTCTTCATGACTGCGCGAGACGAGCCCTCGACCATGGCTATGCCGTCATCGTAGCCGATCCTCTCGTGGCAGCGGAAAGTCGAGACCAATTGCGACGACCCTATCTCGGTCCCGATGAGCCGGATGCTCGAAGGACGCCTTCGACGCCGCCGCAGCGCTTCGAAAGCAACCCTTCCTCGATCCCGCGGCGGTCGGATTGTAGGGTTCTCGCAGAAGCGAACACCGTGCTCGCTCTGTCGGGCATACCTTGCTCGCGCTATCTCGGCGCCCTTCCATTCGCCGCCATCGTCTCCTTCTATCCGAGCTGCGAGTCGCGCGGCGCCAGATCGAGGCGACGCTCCTCGCCCGTCGACATTCGTTCATCGCGAGGAGCCGACGTCCCCCTGCTCGTGCTTCTCGGAGCAAGGACACATCGCTCCGCTGAAAGAGAGCAATGCGAGAAGATGCTAAACGACCGGAAGGCGCGAGGATCCCCGGTCGCCTATAAGATCTACCCTGCCTCTCACATCTGGGATTGGCCCTAATTCCACAGCTCTGCTGGCGATGTCGCCTATGACCCGCAGGTCACCGAACAGTCCGCCTAGGAACTTTGCCTTTCTCGACAAGACACTAAAGCGCAAAAACGCCGCGACTGACCGACTCGTTTGCTCTTCAAAAGCGCCTTGCAATCTCAACAACAACCCCCCCCAACAACAACTCAGTTCCACAACAATACACACTCAATTTCCTCACATCACCCACCACAACATCTACTACTTGTCGCTCACGAACGTGCTGGTGCGATAGCAGCCAGCACCTCGGCCTTACGCCGTCTGTTCGTGCGAGGATTCCGCGCGTGTCAACGCTGCGCCGACAGCCTTACGGGACGCGCCGAGGAGCGCACGCGCTCCATCAACGAAAACGGAGCCGAGGCCAGGCATCCCATAGCGATTCAGTGGCGCCAACTGGGCGCAGAGGTTGTTGACGATGAGCGGGGAGGAATAGGCGCCCCGGCGCGGTGGGTATTCTGTGAGCAAGGCATTGTGATTCTTGGTCTTTTCTTATTTGTGTTCATCCAGCTCAGTCGCTGAACAGATGTACAGATGGGGTGTAGGGCCCCGATTTCAATGCTTGTTAAGCATGTTATTTAGCCGGCGATGAAGCGGCGGGATTTCGGCCCGTCTTCGTTTCTTGGGGGCCCTGGGCCGCCTCCCCTAACTCAAGGCCCCACAATGATTTTCCGCTCGATCAGCCCCCGCCTAACGGCGCGAGCCAGATCGTCTTCCGTGCGCCCCGCGGCCTTGATGCGGCCCACATACGGAAAGTTGATCGTCCCGTCGGGCTCGATGCGCGCGGTCGTGTTCAGATCGGGGTGGTCGACGATGCGGATGGCGACGACATCCGAAGTCGTCAGAACCCGGCCGGCGCTCTGCGCCGAAGACGCGCTTGTCACCCCCAAGAGGGCAACGCTGATCCAGATCGCCGGATGATTCATCATCGTCTGCTTTGGCCCCTCCTATAGGTCATCCAGGAGGAACTTGGGTTCGCGGCGCTGCACCGCGCGTCCGCATTGCCATCGTGGAACGGCGCAAATGGGCCCTGACAATTAGGGCTGGGAATGGCGGCCCCGTGTAACAAGCGCCCGGGTTCGCCGAATTTCATTTCACCAAGATGCTTCCATTGTGAACCAACCGGTCGGCGCTGTCCCGCCGGGCTACGGACGGAGAACTGCGTCATGCGTTCACGGTGCTGGCCGCTCGGTTTCATGAAATGGTCGCCACGGCGCCTCGCCGCATGGCTCATCGGTTCGTCGATCGCGATGGGTGCCGTAAGCGTCCACGCGGCCGACCCGAGTCATCCGACGGTCGTCGAGCTGTTTCAGAGCCAGGGCTGCTCGTCCTGCCCGCCGGCCAACGCCAATCTGAATGCGCTGAGCGAGCGTCCTGACGTGCTCGCGTTGAGCTTCGCGGTGACCTATTGGGATAGATTGGGCTGGAAGGACACCTTCGCAAAACCGCAGTTCACGGAACGGCAGTGGCAGTACGCCCGGGCGATGCGCCAAGAGGATGTTTATACGCCGCAGGTCGTGGTGAACGGCCGCGTCGCGGGCGTCGGCGCGGATCCTGGGGAGATCGAGAGTCTGATCAGTCGGGCGGATCGTGGGGCGACCGGCCCCGCGGTGACAATCTCCGGCGGATCTGCCGAACTCGGAGCCGCGAGCGGCCCCGCGCGAGCCGCTGACGTCTTGCTGGTCCGCTACGATCCGCGCACGCTCGACGTGCCCGTGCGTCGAGGCGAGAACGCGGGCAAGACCCTGGCTCACAAGAACATCGTCCGCGAAATTGTTCGACTGGGCGGGTGGAACGGGCGACCCGAGACCTTCAGCCTGCCTGCGGAAGATCCTCCCTTGCGCTCCGCGATCCTCGTCCAAGCGACAGGCGCGGGCCCGATCCTCGCCGCGGCGCGGCGGTGAAGGCCAATGGGTTCGTTCAAGTCAAGAGCGCTTCGCCGCCGGCGAAAGCTGAAGCCATTTGCGGCGATCGCGCCGCAATTTCAAGGACGCGCCCAATCCCGGACCCGCGTCCTCAATCGAGGAAAGTGCGCACCATGACATCCAGACTCAAGTTTCTCATTCCCGCAGCGGCTTGCCTCGCCCTTGGCGGCGTCGCCTTCGCCAATGTCGCGCGGGCCGAAGACGCCCCAGCCAAAGACGCCATGTCAACGGACGCCATGTCCGGGGACCACATGTCGGGGGACCATATGGCTCACATGAAGAAGCCCCACATGAAAAAGCATATGATGAAGGGCGACCACATGATGGCGCCGGAGGCGCCGAAGTAATCGACCTTTCCCCGCCTGCGAGGCCGCCTCGGAGACGCGGGCGGCCTCAACGACTGAGCGAACCGAGCGCCACCGGGCGGGATTCGCCGATAACTACCGGCCGCGTCGACGTCGACGCCAGCTGTCGCACTCCGTCGTCGACTGTCGCGCGAAGCTCGCCCTCTGCGTCAGCCCGCTTGCGCGCCGCTCCGCGCGGTGCGCAGCCGTTCGGCGTAGACGTTGATGATGAGCGCGATGAGCAGGATGAGCCCGCGGATGAGGATCTTGAGGAAGCTGTCGATCTTCACATAGTCGAGGCCGTTGTTCAGGACGCCGAGCACGAACAGGCCGACGATCGTGTTGCCGATGCCGCCGCGCCCTCCGAACAGGCTCGTGCCGCCGACCACCACGGCCGCGATCGAATCGAGTAGGAAGGTGTCGAACTCGTTCTGCTGGGCTGAGCCAAAATAGGCGACGCCGACCATGCCGGCAAACCCTGAGCACACGGCCGAGATCACCATTACCGCGCCCACGACGAAGCGGACGTTGACGCCCGAATATTCCGCCGCCTCCCGGTTGCCGCCGACCATGTAAACGTACCGGCCGAAACGCGTGTAGGTCAGCACGAGATGGGCGACGAGCAGGAGGAACGCCGCGACGATGATGATCCAGGGCACGCCGAAGATCGTCTTGGATCCGAGCGTCAGAATGAGAGGCGGAACCGAATAAGCGATCTGTCCGCGCACCAGAACCGCCGATATGCCAGCGCCAATCTGCATCATGGCGAGAGTCATGATGAACGAGGGGATGCCGATGCGGGTCACGCCGAAGGCGGTGAGCAGGCCAAGCGCGCCGCATGCCAGCAGGGCCAGAATGATGGCGATGGCGCCGGGCATCGGCAGATTGGCGATGTTCACGTAGTCGGGCTGCAAAGTGAAGAAGGTGAGCACGATCGCCGTGGCGTTGGCGATCGCGCCGACGGAGAGGTCGATCTCCGCCGTAAGAATGACGAAGGTCAGACCGACGGCCATGATCGCCGTGATCGATACCTGCTGGAGGATGTTCACGAGATTGCCGAGCGAGGCGAAACTCGGGCTCGCGATGCTAAAGAACGCGACGAGTACGATCAGGGTGATGAAGGGGGCAATATTGCGCAACTGATCGCGCAGGAAATCGCCCAGGTGAAAAGCGCGTGTGGATGGTAGCCCGGCGCTCTGCATATCCATCTTGAGATTTGATCCTATCGTCAGGCGGCGGCGAGCAGCCGATCCTTGCTGATCGCTTCGCCGGCGAATTCGTGCGCGATCTCGCCCTTGCGCATCACCAGCACGCGGTCGGCGAGCGACAGCACGGTTTCGGGCTCGGTCGAGAAAACAATGATCGCGATGCCCTGATCGCGCAGATGCCGAACGATCCGGACAACATCCTCCTTGGCGCCGACATCCATGCCTCGGGTCGGTTCAGCGAGCAGGAGAATACGCGGCGGATGGGTGAGCCATTTCGCCAGCGCAACCTTCTGCTGATTGCCGCCGGAGAGGCCGCCCAGACGCAACTCGATCTTGGGCGGGCGAATGTCGAGGTTCTTGACCTGATCCTTGGCGATCTCCCGCTCGCGATCGGGCTTCAACAGCCATTTCGACAGGCGCTCGAGAATTGCGATCGAGACATTCTTGTAAACCGGCTCGTCGCTGAACAGCATCGCGCGGCGGCTCTCCGCGACATAGGCGACGCCCGCCCTTTTGGCGGCCGTTGTGCTCTTCAGCGCCTTGGCTTTGCCGTCAATCGCCAACGATCCGCTTTGAGGGCGATACTTGCCGAACAGAGTTCGTGCCAGCTCGAGCTGCCCGCAGCCCATGAAGCCATAGACGCCGAGCACTTCCCCGGCGCGCGCCTCGAATGTCAGATTGCGATAGGAAGGCGCGTAGGTCAGGTCCGCCGCCTTGAGCACAACCGGCGCGTCGGGGCGGCTGTCGAGCTTGATCTCGTTGAGATAGCTCTCCTCAAGTTCCTCGCGGCCAGTGCCGATCATCCGCTCGATGATCCAGCCCTTGTCGATCGCGGGCGTGACCTCGGATGTCTCCACTTTGCGCCCGTTGCGGAAAATGGTGATCGCGTTCGAGATCTTGAGAATGTCGTCAAGAAAATGCGAGATGAAGATGATGCTTCGGCCGTCTTCACGCAGCTTCGCGAGGACGCCGAACAGGCGTTCGATCTCCGGCGGCGACAAAGCTGACGTCGGCTCGTCCAGGATGATGATGCGTGCGCCAGAGAACAGCACGCGCGACAGCTCGACAAGCTGCTGCACGCCGATCGGGAAGTCGCCGAGCCGCGCGCGCGGGTTGATGTCGAGCCCGAGGTTCTTGAGTTCTTCGGCCGCCCGCTCGGCCATTCGCCGCCACGCGACGACGCCCATTCCGTTTATCGGCTGGCTGCCGAAAAAAACATTCTCGGCCACGCTCAATTCCGGCGCGACGCTCAGCTCCTGATGCACCATGCCGACGCCAGCGGCGAGCGCATCGCGCGTCGAACGGAAATGGACTTCCTTCCCGTCGACGCGCATCGTTCCACTATCGGCCGAATGGACGCCGGCGATGATCTTCATCATCGTGCTTTTGCCGGCGCCGTTCTCGCCGGCCAGACCATGGATCTGACCGGCGTTCAGCGTGAAGTCGACATCCCGAAGCGCCTGGACGCCGCCAAATGACTTCGAGATGTCAGTCAGTTCAAGCAGCGCCATGGGGCTTCGACAGGCTCAGATCAGGAACTGGTCCTGCATCCACAGCATGCCGTCGGCGTTAGCCTTGGTGACGACCGGCCCGTCGGTGACGATGTTCTTGGGAATATTAGCCTTCGCGCCCTGCAGCACGGCCTGTACGCCCGCGACGATCGACCCGCCATGGATGCGGCAGGACGGGTTGCGGACGGTCGCAAGCATCTGGCCCGCCTGGACCGCCTTGATCGCCGGCGGCATGGCGTCGCAACCGCCGATCTTGATCTCGGTGCGGCCCTTGGCCTCCATCACCTTGTAGGCGGCGAGCGCCATGTCGTCGTTGTGGAAGTAGGCGGCGTCGATCTTGGGATATTTGGTGAGCAGCGTCTCCCAGATGCGCGCGACCTTGGTGACGTCCCAATCGCCGGGTTGCTCGTCGAGAACCTTGATCTTCGGATATTTGGAGACGACGGAGTGGAAACCCTTGGCTCGGCCTTGGGCGCCCGTGTGGCCGAGCGCGCCTTGGGTCATGATCATGTTGCCTTCGCCGTTGATCGCGTCGACCAGCGCCTGGGTCACCGACGCCCCCATGAACACGTTATCGGGGGCGAGGAACGAGAGCACCTTGATCGTGTCGAGCGGCGCGATCAGCGTATCCATGTCGATGACCGGAATGCCGGCGTCGATCATCTTGTTGACCGGCGCGGTCAGGGTGCCGATGCCGAACGCCTGGATGGCGACGAAATCCCACTTCTGCGAGGCCATGTTGTCGATCGCGGCGCGTTGCTTGACCGCATCGAGCTGGCCGTCGAACCAGGTGACATCTACGTTGAACAGCTTGCCCCAATATTCGGCCGCCTCCTTCCCCTGCGCGCACCAGGTCGCCTGCAATCCGGCGTTCGAGAAAGCCGCCTTGAGGGGCTTCGGGGATTTCCCGGCCGCCTCGGCCAGCGCGGCGGACATCATGGGATTGAAGCCCATTCCGCCGAACAGAGCCGCGGCCCCTGCGCCAGCGGCCGCAGCCTTGATCAGCTTACGGCGATCTTCCGAAATCAACTTCGTATCAGTCATAGTTTCCTCCCTGCGACCCGGCTTCCGCGCCGTCGTCGCGTCGCGGCGGACCATGGCATAGAACGTTATGGGGATTCAACACCCGGAGCGCACGGGAAATGACCCCGCGCCTTTGTGGCGCGACTGTCGGCAGTTCATGCGCGTTCGACGAGACCAACGCCTCTCGCTGCGATGCAGGAAAGTGATTCTACCTTGCGATTCTCGGCCGAGGCGGCCTCGTCAGCCGCATGGCGAGCGCGAGCCCCATCACGACGCCAATCGCGAACGGCGCGAGCGACGGTTGCGAGGTCTTCTGAAAGCGCACGCCATTCTCGTCGATCACGATGAAGCCCAATGGCTTGGCCATCATCCCGCCGCCCAAACCTTTTGCGATAAGACCATCGCCTGCGCCAAGAGCGAAGCGCGCCTGGGCGACCGGTATGACGGTCCTGCCTCCGTCGACGATCGGCGAGCCGAACACCGCCGTAGCGTTCGCTTTCTTGCCTATCGTCTCGGCAAGTTCGGCAAGCAGAGGGGACATCTCCTTTTGCAGCGCCTCCGCGTCGGCGTCCGTCAATCGCCCCATCCGTTATCTCCTCAGCGGTTAACAGCTATGAACTCGGGGATATGTCTGTTTGATCCCTTTCACACCGTTGCCGAGTTCTCGGGCCGGACGCCGGTCTGCTAAGGTCATGCGCGGCCAACAGGCGATGAGGGACCATGGCGACCCATCTTGCGGCGATCAAGTGGATGGCGAAGGAGAGCGGCGAGGACTTCCTCAAGGGCCGCTTCAGCCGCGCGCATTCGGTAAGCTTCGACGGCGGGACGGAGGTTCCAGCGTCGGCCTCGCCCCATGTCGTGGGCAAGTGGGCGGTTCAAGCCGCCGTCGATCCCGAGGAAATGCTGGTGGCGGCTCTCTCGAGCTGCCACATGCTGTCCTTCCTGCATCTCGCGCGCCTCGCGGGCTTCATCGTCACGGCCTACGACGACCACGCCGAAGGCGTAACGGAGGAGATCGCGCCGGGGCGACTGGCGGTGACCAAAGTGAAGCTCCGGCCGAGAATCGAGTGGGCGAGCGCGGCGCCCCAGAAGCAGGAGCTCGACCGCCTTCACCATGAGGCCGACGAGATCTGCTTCATCGCCAATTCCGTGAAGACCGAGGTCACAGTGGAATAGGCGCGGCCAACTCTCCACTCCCCCGGTGGGGCGGGAGAACTGGATACGTCCTACGACTGGCTGCTCAGCAACCCTTGCAAATGCTGTTGTCGATCTTGTTGTCTTCTTGCTGGATCTTGCGATCGAGCGCGGTCGGACCTGATCCCTGAGGGACGCCTGGTCGTGGCACGGTCGCGCCGGTCGGCGCCAGATAGTCCTTGTCGAGAAGTTGTCCCGCCGCAGGCTTGTTGAGTTCCGGCGCCACGAGACCGTTATCCTGCGCGAAAGCGCCAAAGCCCACGGTCACCGCAAGCAAGGCGGCGACGACCATTAATTTCGCCATGATCCAAACCTCGCCACATTGAAGCCTTCGGCCAGCTGAGATCGTCTTCATCTGCCTTGGTTTCAAGCGCCCGACAAGGTCAAATGTGGTTGAGATGCGCTTGCCGTTTCCAGCAAATATGGCGAGCTCGCGCTCAAATCCTCCCTGGCGCCCGCCGTTGACAAGGCGCGTTCAGCCGCCGAAACACCCCCCGCTTCAATTTCAGGACAGCCAATGACCGACGTTCGTCTTCAGACGCTCATCGAAAAGGCCTTCGAGGATCGCGCCAAAATCACCCCGGCGACGAGGGGCGAAGCGCGCGATGCGGTGGAAGAGGCGCTCGATCTGCTCGACCGCGGCAAGGCGCGGGTGGCGGAGAAGCTGCCCGGCTCGACGGGACCCAATTCGTGGAAGGTCAACCAGTGGCTGAAGAAGGCGGTGCTCTTGAGCTTCCGCCTCAACGACAATGCGCTGATTGAGGGCGGCCCGGGCCAAGCGACTTGGTGGGACAAGATTCCCTCGAAAATGGAGGCTTGGGGCGAGAACCGGTTCAAGGACGCGGGCTTCCGCGCCGTTCCTGGCGCGATCGTGCGGCGCTCGGCCTTCATCGGCCGCGATGTCGTCCTCATGCCGAGCTTCGTCAATCTCGGCGCCTATGTCGACGAAAAGACCATGGTCGACACCTGGGTCACGGTCGGCTCGTGCGCTCAGATCGGCAAGAACGTCCATCTCTCGGGCGGAGTGGGCATCGGCGGCGTGCTCGAGCCGCTTGCAGGCGAACCCGACCATCATCGAGGACGATTGCTTCATCGGCGCGCGCTCGGAGGTAGTGGAAGGCGTCATCGTCGGCGAAGGCTCGGTCCTGTCGATGGGCGTATTCATCTCAGCCTCGACCAAGGTGATCGACCGCGCGTCGGGGAAAGTCCACACGGGCCACGTGCCGCCCTATTCGGTCGTCGTGCCCGGAGCGCTGCCCGGCAAGCCCCTACCCGACGGCTCGCCTGGGCCATCGCTCTATTGCGCGGTGATCGTGAAGACGGTCGACGCCCAGACCCGCGCCAAGACCGGGATCAACGAGCTGCTCAGGGAGTGAGGGAAAGGTCTGGACAATCACTGACTATTCCTGTGATATGCTCGAAGGGTACATTGAAGTTTCGCAGGGGGGACGGCCATGACTTGCATTTCACGCGGGGCTGCGGGCGCCGCGTTCGCTGGGGTGCTCGCGCTATTCACGGTGTTGGCCGCGCCCAGCTCGGCGCGGGCGGACGTCACTGAAGTGTTCAACCTGTTCGGCGAGTTCGACAACCATTCGACGCTGTCAGGAACGGTGACGATCGACACAACGAACGGAACCGCCACCGCGATCGACGCCGTCGCCGACGGTTTTGAGTTTAACACCATCACCGGTCAGTCTTCACAAGGCACGGAATATCTTCTCAGCGCCAGCACGTCCGGCGACGCGGAACAATTGTCTCTCGTCTTTGGAGTTGGCAGCCTCGTCGGCTATGGCGGCAGCTCCCTCTCGCCGGACACGCGATCTCGGCGCCCTTTCTTTGCAGGGCGGCGGCGCAAACCCTTCTACGCCATCGCCCGTTCCTGAGCCTTCGACCTGGGCGCTCGTGATCATCGGTTTCGCCGGCGTAGGATTGTTCGCCATTCGTCGCGCTGGAAAAGCGATCGCAGCGACCGCGTAGGTTTCACCAAGCGAACCGAGCCTCTCCCCCGGCGACCCCTCGTTCGCCTAGGCCGGTCTTTCGCACCGATCGTCGCTGGCGCGCGCAGGACAGCGTCACCCTCCTCTCTCCCGGGAGGAAGGACGCGTGCGTCGAACGGACAGCTCCCTACCGGAGAAAAACTTGGGGCTGCTTTACGAAAACCAGAATCCATGCTATAATATTTTCTGTTGGCAAAATCGACCCGCCGCGTGGCCGAAGCCGCTAGTCATGCGTTTTATGCATTTATCAGAAGGTCGGTGCAGAAGTCAGATTTTTTCTATTTTTTCGCTCGTAACGCATTGAAAAGCCTCGATTCGGAAAAATTAATGAAAGGAAATGAAAGTTCCTTTCCTTTCATTTCCTTGCCTTCTCTTTCTTTTTCTTTCGTCGAGCCATGCATGACAAGCGTAGCTGCCGCAAGGCGGGACCCCGTAACGTCACGCCCCCAAGGCCGCCGCGATCTCGTCTCTCAGGCCGTCCGTCGTCCGGGGCGCGAGCCCGACCGCTTCGAGCGCGCGGGCGGCGGCGCCGACCAAGTCCGCGTTCGCGGCGGCGCGCTCCCCGTTGGGCAGAGTAAGGTTGTTCTCGAATCCGACCCGCGCGTGGCCCCCGAGCAGCGCGGCGGCGGTGACGCAGGCCGTCTCCCGGCGGCCAAACGCGCAGACGCTCCACGAGTGGAACCGAGGCATGTCGGGGGCGAGAAACGGCAGGAGGTCGCGCGGCAGACCGGTGCGGGTGACCGAATACCGCCCGAGCACATAGAGGACGGAGAGCTTGTCGAATGGGATCAGCCCCTGTTTCACCATCGCCCCCAGGCGCTCCGCCTCGCTCGGCGTGTACAGGATGATCTGCGGGTGGACGCGCATCTGCTTCAGCTTGCCTAGGAAGACGCAGAAGTCCTTCTCGTCGGACGCCTCGGGGGCGAGCTCCCTCAGAGCCAGCGACACGGCTTCGGGATTGGTCTTGATGACGGCGGCCCTTTGCTCGGCCGGCGAATAGCGGCCAAGCGATTCGCTGGTGATCTGCAGCACCAGCCGGTCCCCGACGGCCTCGCAGATTTGCGCCATTGTCGCGCGATAGACCTCGGGGTCGAGGCAGTGCTGGCCCTCAGCGTCGCGCACATGTACGTGGATCATCGATGCCCCTTGCTCTAGGCATTCCGCCGCGGTGTGGGCAAGTTCGCCCGCGGTCAGGGGCAGCGCCGGGTGGTCGGCCTTAGTCTTGCGCCCGCCATTGGGGGCGACCGCCAACACGACCTGTCCGCGCGCTTCAGCCACTTTTACCGCCTTCCGCCTTTCCGCCGCTCATGTTGGGCGCATAGACTGGTCCGAACCGATCCTTCACACAACTCGCCATAGTTGTCGCCATATGACGCATATCCTGCATCGCTCGCCAAACACTGCAATGCCCGTCGCGGTTTCCGGTTCGGGCGTCGAAATCGTCGACGCCGACGGTCGGCGCTACCTCGACGCGTCGGGAGGCGCGGCCGTCTCGTGCTTGGGCCACGGGCACCCGGACGTCGTGGCCGCGATGCGGCGGCAGCTCGACACGATCGCCTATGCCCACACCAGCTTTTTCACCACCGAAGTCGCCGAGCGTCTGGCCGACCGGCTGATCGAGGACGCCCCACCGGGACTTAGCCATGTTTATCTCGTCAGCGGCGGTTCGGAGGCGATCGAGGCGGCGCTCAAGATGGCGCGCCAGTATTTCGTCGAGATCGGCGAGCCCCAGCGGGCGCCATGTCATCGCGCGGCGCCAGAGCTATCACGGCAACACGCTCGGCGCGCTGGCGGTCGGCGGCAACGCCTGGCGGCGAGCCCAGTTCGAGCCGTTGCTCATCGAGACCCATCACATCGACCCCTGCTACGCCTACCGGATGCAGCGCGAAGGCGAGAGCGACGCGGATTACGCGGCGAGAGCCGCGCAGGCGCTGGAAGACAAGCTCGTCGAGATCGGTCCCGATCGCGTGATCGCTTTCGTCGCTGAGACCGTGGTTGGCGCGACCGCGGGCGCTGTCCCGCCGGTCGGCGACTATTTCAAGCGAATCCGGGCGATCTGCGACCGCTATGGTGTACTGCTCATTCTCGACGAGGTGATGTGCGGCATGGGCCGCACCGGCACGCTGCATGCTTGCGAACAGGAAGGCGTTGCGCCCGATCTGATGGCGGTCGCCAAGGGCCTCGGCGGCGGCTATCAGCCGATTGGCGCGGTCATGCTGACGGAGCGGATTTACCGAGCGTTCGCGAATGGCTCTGGCGCTTTTCAGCACGGCCATACCTATATGGGCCATCCCATGGCGGCCGCGGCGGCGCTCGCGGTCCAGGACGTCATCCGCCGGGATCACCTGCTCGCCAACGTCGTCGAGATGGGCGCAAGGCTTGAGCGGGGTCTCAAGGAACGCTTCGGGCAGCACCCGTTTGTCGGCGACATTCGCGGACGGGGCCTCTTTTGGGCGCTCGAGTTGGTCGGGCGACCGCGCCAGCAAACGGCCGTTTGATCCCGCGGCGAAGGTCCACGCGCGCGTCAAGCGCGAGGCGATGGCGCGGGGGCTGATGGTCTACCCGATGGGCGGGACGATCGATGGCGTCAACGGCGATCATGTCCTCTTGGCCCCTCCCTTCATCGTCCAGGGAAGCCAAGTCGACGCGATCGTCGAGCGCCTCGGCGCAGCGCTCGAGGCGGCGCTCGCCGATGTCCGATAATCCCTTGAGGGCCGCGAGGCCGCCATTAAAAGAGCGCACTGCTTGTGAAAAGGCGGCGCCCGTCCAATATCCGGCCACTCAAGCGCCGATTCGGCGCTTCAGCGGCCCGTCGAAAGGATTTGATTTCGTGGCGAGACGCTTCCGACGGCCCGTGCTTATACTCTTGCCTGCGATCTCTCGCCGCGTCCGCCTTCGCGCAACAGGCTCCCATGGACCTGACCGCGCCAACTCTGGCGGTGCAAAAGTCGGCCAAATCGTCGAAGGCCCCCGCGCCGATCCCAGCGGACGAAGCGGTGGCGCGCGCCAACGCCTGGCTCGACGCGGCTCGCGTCATGAGCGCCGATTTTGTTCAGATCGGGCCGAACGGAAAGCGTTCCGAGGGGCAATTGAGCGTGGTCCGTCCGGGCCGCATGCGATTCGAATATACCGATCCGCCGCGGTTCGAGATCATAGCCGATGGCCGCAGTGTCGCCATCGTCGACAAAAAGCTGAATACGCAGGACGAATACTTCATCGGCCAAACGCCGCTCAAGTTTCTGCTTTCCGACCATATTGACCTGGCCCGCGACACGCATCTCCTGAACGTCTCCCAAGAGGGCAAGACGATCACGATCGAGCTTGAGGATCGGGCCGCGCTTGGCGGCACGGCGCATCTTTCGCTCGTGTTCGATGCTTCGACATTTGCGCTGAAACAATGGACGGTCATCGACGCCCAGGGCTTCCAGACGGTCGTCACGCTGTTCAATGTCGATCTGAAGACCCAACCGGACCCGTCCCTCTTTCATATCGACGAGAACCTGCCGGCCAACCAACTTGGCAACCGCAGGCGTTGACGTCGGGCCTGTGGGCAATGACTCAATGATGCTTGCGCTTCCCCCTTCGGCCCGGCAAGTGGCTGTCTGCCTTGCCCGGAGCCGCGCATGACGTTTTCCATCGCCACGTGGAATATCAATTCGGTGCGCCTGCGCATCGATCTCGTGGTTCGGTATCTGCTCGAGCATCAGCCCGATGTTTTGTGTCTGCAGGAAACGAAATGCCCTGACGGCAATTTCCCTTTCGGCGCCTTCCGTGACGCCGGCTATCCCCATATCGCGATCAACGGGCAGAAGGGCTATCACGGCGTCGCGATCGTTTCGCGCCTGCCGCTCGCGACCTTCTCCAAGCGAGACTTTTGCGCAAAGGGCGACGCCCGCCATCTGCATGTCGTTTTAGGTGGAGAGGCGCAGGGGCTCGAACTTCACAATTTTTACGTGCCAGCGGGCGGCGACGAGCCGGATCCCGAGATCAACGTCAAGTTCGCTCACAAGCTCGCCTTCGTCGACGAAATGGTGGACTGGGCTAAGCACGAGAAGCCGGCGGCGCAAAGGTCGATCCTGGTCGGCGATCTCAACATCGCGCCGCTTGAGCACGACGTCTGGAGCCACAAGTCCCTTCTCCGCGTCGTGAGCCACACCCCAATTGAGGTCGACAAATTGAAGCGGGCGCAAGCGGCTGGCCCATGGGTCGACGCATTGCGCAAATTCGTGCCCGAGAACGAGAAGCTCTACACGTGGTGGAGCTATCGTTCGCCCGATTGGGCGAAGGCGAATAAGGGGCGGCGCCTTGACCACATTTGGGTCAGCCCGGAACTGTCTGACTCCGTCAAATGGATGCGCGTCCTGCGTGACGCTCGCGGATGGGAGCGTCCATCCGACCACGCGCCCGTTATGATAAGATTAGAATTGTAGTTGTCGTCACCTCAGAACCGGCCACGAGCTGTGACCATCCGACGTTCGATCAAATGGGCGGCAAGTTTGGCGTTCTCGCTTGCCGTCCTCGCGACGCTCGCCGGCGCCTATCTGTTCTATCGCGCCATGCCCACCTATTCGGGGACCGAGAGGCTGACCGGTCTTGCATCCGAAGTTCGCGTCTGGCGCGACGATTACGGCATCCCGCACATCTTTGCGAGTTCGATGGACGACGCCGCTCGCGCGCTCGGCTACCTGCATGCAAGCGAAAGGATGTTCCAGATGGACATCCTGCGCCGGGTCGGCCAAGGGCGCATTGCGGAAATCCGGGCGCCGATCTTCTGCCGGTTGATAAGTTCATACGCACCATGGGCTTCTATCACGAGGCCGAGACGAGCTTTTCGGCGCTTTCGCCCTGGGCGCAGAAGCGGCTTGAGGCTTATGCCGAAGGCGTCAACGCCTTTCTGAGGAATAACCCTCTCCCGCCTGAGTTCCTCCTTGCGGGTGATGGACCCGAGCCTTGGAAACCGGCCGATTCGCTGGTGATCGGGAAGATCGAAGCTTACCAGCTGTCGCAGAACTTCAAGCTTAAGCTCCTCCGCGCCCGTCTTATCGCAAAGCTCGGAGATGAACGGGCAAGCTGGCTCTTTCCAGGCGCGCGGCCCGGCGATCCTGTCACGACCCTTCCCGCGATTGGCGAGACCCATGCGAGCATCGACAGCATCGATGATGAGTTAGGCGCGTTAACCGGAATGGGAAAAGGCGCGTCGAACGAATGGGTGGTCGCCGGATCGCGGACGCTGACCGGAAAGCCTATCCTCGCCAATGACCCGCATCTCGAGCTTAGCGCTCCCATCCTGTGGTATTTGGCGCGCGTCGTCACGCCCGGCGAGTTGCTTAAGGGCGCTACTATTCCCGGCGCCCCGTCTTCGTGCTCGGCCAGAACGATTCGATCGCTTGGGGGCTGACGACCGCGGATTCGAACGTTCAAGACCTTTTTGTCGAAACCGTCGATCCGGCCGACACGTCGAAATACCTCAGGCCCGACGGACCGAAGCCGTTCGAGGTGCGGCAAGAGACGATTCGTGTGAAGGGCGGCGCGGACGTTAAACTTACGATCCGCGCGACCCGACATGGTCCCGTCCTCTCTGACATCAACGCGGACCTGGCGAGTTTTGCCGGGCCTGGAAAGTCGGTCGCCCTTGCCTTTACCGGACTTGGCGATCGCGACACGACGGCCGAAGCGATGATGCGGGTCAATTCGGCGCGAAGCTGGGGCGAATTTCTAGACGCGCTCCGGCTCTTTCAGACGCCGACCCAGAACTTTGTGTTTGCCGACGTCGCCGGCGACATCGGCTTCCTGAATCCCGGCTTGGTCCCCTTGCGAAAGTCTGGGCTCGGCCTCGTCCCGGTCGATGGCTCTTCGGCCGACTTCGACTGGACTGGCGCGATCCCGTTTGAACAATGGCCCCAGCTGCACAATCCCGAACCGGGCTTCGCCTTTAACGCCAACAACGCCAATTTCCCTGAGGATCACACGCCGAGTTTCGGGCAGGACTACGAGGAGACCTTCCGGGCCCGCCGGATCCAGCAATTCTTCGACGCCGCCGACAAACACAGCCTGGAAACCTCCGCTGCGATGCAGGCCGACCACCTTTCCCTGGATGTCAGGGAAATGCAGCCCTTCATTGCGATGATTGCGCCATCGGACGAGCGGGCGCGGAAGGCGCAGACGATATTGCTCGGCTGGAACGCCGTGATGGACAAGGACCGACCGGAGCCGTTGATCTACACCGCGTTCTTAAGATCGCTGCACAAGATCCTGATCGAGGACAAAACCGGGCTGCCGATGAAGGAGAAAGGCCCCTTCGCCGCAACGACTCTCGTGTCGCTCATGCGCGACCATCCGAAGTGGTGCAGCGTTCCGGGCGCGGCCGATCCAGACTGCCGTGAGGCGCTCGGGCGCGCCCTCGACGACGGACTCGCCTTGCTGGTTGAACGCGACGGGGCCGATATGAACCTGTGGCGCTGGGGCGCAGAGCACAGAGCGGTGCTTGAGCACCCGGTCTTTAGCCATGTTCCGCTTCTCAATCGGCTGAGCGATCTCAGTGTTTCCTCGAGCGGGGGATTCTACACCCTCGATCGGGGCGGCGGCGCCGAGGTTGTACCGGATCTGCCGTTTGCGCGCACACATGGGGGCGGTTTTCGCGGGCTCTACGACTTAGCGAACCCCGACAAGTCCCGCTTCATGATCGCGACCGGCGAATCGGGCCACATCTTTTCGCGCCACTACGGCGACCTCACGCCTCTCTGGAACGACGTCAAATCGATCACGCTCGCTGGCTCCGAAAAGGAGCTCAAAACAGCTGGCGCCCAGGAACTGACCCTCGAGCCTTGATGAGACGCGATCGAAATCACGCGACGGGAAGTCGCGCCGACCGGCCGTCAGATTGGCGCCAGCCGCATGCTTGCCGTAATCCTGCAGTAGCCGGCGCGTGATCCAGCGGGTAAAGTCAAATAGATGAGCCAGACGCGGCAATTGCTGATCGTGGATGATGACACCGACCTGCGTCAGGCGCTGGTCGAGCAGTTGGCTCTGCATCCGGAGTTTCAGGTCGAAGCCGTCGAGACGGCGGGAGCTGCGCTTGAGGCGGTCGCAGCCACAACCCCCGACCTCATCATCATGGATGTCGGCCTGCCCGATCTTGACGGGCGTGAGGCGGTCAAACGGATGCGCCGAGACGGATATCGTCGGCCCATCATCATGCTGACGGCGCACGATACGGATGCAGACGCCGTATCAGGCCTTGATTCTGGCGCTAACGATTACGTCGGCAAACCGTTTCGATTCGTCGTTCTGCTTGCCCGCATCCGCTCGCAGTTGCGACAATATGAGGCCAGCGAGGATGCGGAGTTCCAGGTCGGTCCCTACACGTTTCGGCCGACTTCGAAGAACCTTGTCGACCCGCAGGGGGTCAAGTTGCGCCTGACGGAGAAAGAAGCGGCAATTCTGCGTTATCTCCATCGCGCCGAACAACAGCCCGTGGCCCGCGAGACGCTGCTCAAGCATGTCTGGGGCTACAACGCCAATGTGACGACGCACACGCTCGAGACGCACATCTATCGCCTCCGTCAAAAGATCGAGAACAATCCGGCCGAAGCGCAGCTTCTGGTGACGGAAGGCGGCGGCTATAAGCTGGTGGCGAGCGCGGCCTCCGGGGAGCGAACCGAGTGAGGCTTGATGACGACGTCCTTCGGCTCGCGCGGACACGGCCCTTCGACCTCCTTCCGCGCGAAGCGGTGCAGTTGATCGCCTTTTCATGTGAAAAACGACGTTTAAGGGCCGGGGAAGCCTTGTTCTTCGCCGGCGAAACCGCCGATTCGGGATATTTCGTCCATTCAGGGGCAATCACGTTGCTCAAGGACGGAGCGGAGCCGAAAGTCGAGCGTCGCGTCAGCGCCGGGGCTCTCATCGGCGAGACCGCCCTTTACGCATCCACAGCGCGCCGCGTCAGCGCGCGCGCAGCCGAGGACGCGGTGGTCATTCGGATTCCGCGCGAAACGTTCCAACGTGTTCTGGCGGAGTTCCCGGCGAGCGCGCAGAAGATTCACGCCGCCCTCGCCGCGCGGATGCGTCGACTGGTCGACGGCTTGGAAGCGACGCGGATCAAATCGTTCCAAGGCGCCCTCACGACGAGACCCCGGGCTGCGCAGTGACCGTAGAAACGCTGGCCGGCGCCTCATCGCTACGGGCTCCAACTTCCGAAGACATCGAGGCGCTGGCGCGGGCCGCGTTTGAAGGGCTGCCGGCCTCGTTCCGTGATCTCAGCGACGGCCTGGTCATTCAGGTGGTCGATTTCCCCGACGACGAGACGCTCAACGAGATGGACGCCGAGAGCGAGTTTGACCTGCTCGGCCTTTTTCGCGGACGTGGACTGGCTCAACGCGGCGCGACCGAGGAAACGGGCGAATTGCCCAACATGATCTGGCTCTATCGTCGCCCGCTGCTCGACTTCTGGTGCGAAGGCGACGATACGCTTAGCGAGGTCGTGACCCACGTTCTCGTCCACGAGATCGGCCATCATTTCGGGCTCTCGGACGCCGACATGGAGGCGATCGAAGAGCGGGGCCGCTGATCGATTCGCTCGGCCGACCAAGGGCCAAGAGCGTTAGGCACGAAAAACGCTGGATTTCGGGGCCTTCACAAGGGCGTCACGCAAGCTGTAGAGTAAGAGCGCGGCCGGATTCGGAGATCGGCCTGCGTCAACCATGCGGAGGACGGAGCGTCGGGTTTGACGGTTCATGTGCGCTCAGTTTCGCCGGCGAACTGTCCGGCGCTCGTCTTGAACGCGGATTACCGTCCGCTGAGCTATTATCCGTTGTCGATCTGGTGCTGGCAGGACGCGATCAAGGCGGTGTTCTTGGACCGGGTCAACATCCTCTCCGAATACGACACGCTGGTCCGTTCTCCGAGCTTCGAGATGCGGCTCCCCTCGGTGGTGTCGCTGAAAAGCTACGTCAAGCCGACCCGCTTTCCCGCCTTCACCCGCTTCAACGTGTTCCTGCGGGACCGCTTCACCTGCCAATATTGCGGTGAGCGCGACGACCTGACCTTCGACCATGTCGTTCCGCGCTCGAAGGGCGGCATCACGACTTGGACGAACGTCGTCGCCGCCTGCTCGGAGTGCAATCTCAGGAAGGCCGACATGCTGCCCGCGACGGCGCGCATGTGGCCTCACACCAAGCCCTACCAGCCGACCGTCCACGACCTGCATCAGAACGGGCGCCTCTTCCCGCCGAACTATTTGCACGAAAGTTGGATGGATTATCTCTACTGGGACAGCGAGCTGGAGGAATAGGCCCGCCCTGCTCCGGATCGGCTCGTCGCGACGGCCTCGGATGCAACCGGAGAGCGAGTTTACGCAAAGAAAAAGCAAGAGAATGAAAGGAAAATCGCTTTCATTTCCTTTCATTTCTTTTCATAAACTTTTCGGAATCAGGACTTTTCAAAGGTTACGGCCGAAAAAATTGAAAAAAATTTCGCGCGCCCCAACTCGCGCGCCGGGTTGTGGAAACTTCTGATGCGTTCCGCTCTCTCCTTCACGCGCTCTCCTATCGCCGCCGGCGTTTTGCGGCGGCGGGGCGTTTCGATCAGCCGAAACTATATGAAGGATTCTCGGTTTATCCAAGGATTTGTCTGCTTTTTGGTGCTCGCCTGCCTAAACATTTACCCAAGACAATGACTTACGCCGGAAAGCTAACATTCGACCTCCGCCACAGAGGCCGCGACGAAAAGCGAGATACAGCGAACTTGATCAGTATCGTCCGGGTGGCGCTGACAATCGCCGGCCCGTGCGGGTCTTCGTGTAGGTGAGGACGTTCGAACTGGGTGACGATGGTCAGGTGGCGAGGGTGAGCAGCGTACCGGCTCGGCGCTACGCGCCCATCAAGAGGTTCCGAAACACCGCAACGAGCGTTCCCTTGTCCGCCCGATCGGCGGACAACCCTCAATTCGACATATTTAGCAGGACCTTGAGGCGCAGCGGCTCGCGCTGATATGAGCGGGTCGTACTCGAATTCTTAACCATCGGCGTGATGGGACGGGAGTGGGACATCTCTCCGGGGGCGAGAGAGAGGACGTAAGGACTTCGAGCCCATGGAAGGCACGGCAAAGCGGCAAGCGAACGCGGAAGAGATGCTCGCGGAGTTGAAGCGGGTGGTCGAGTCGTCAACGCGGGCGCCTCAGGCTCCACCTCCCTCCGCGTCGACGACGCCCAAGTCCGGCTCGCCGCGCCGGGAGACTCGGCGATCGCACTGGGGGATCGACCCTCCCGACAAAGCGATCGTCGACAGGTCGATCGGGCCGCGGACCGACCTCCAAAAGGCAACCAGGCCCCGTTCCCGAAGCTGGACACCGATTGCGGGCGGGATCGCGCTGGCGGCTGCGGCCGCGATCGGGGTGAGCTTTGCTCTCATCAACAAGGCTCCAAACCTGCCTGAGCGCGAGCCCTCCGTTACTTCCGCGGCGGGGCCTGTCAGGTCGCAAAACGAGCCCGCTCTCAAGCCCTCAAGCGACTCCCCCTCGTTGATGGGCGTCGCCCGGCACGCTGAGGCAGTCGGCGCGCTGGAAGCGCCGCCCCCCGCCAGCGAAGCTTCGGCAAACAGCGCCCCGATCCCGGTTCCGGAGAAAGCGGCGCCTGGGGCGCCGAATCTTGCCTCTTTCGGCTTGGACGCTGCCCCCGCGTTCACGCCGGTGCCGCCGAGTTCCCCGGCCGTCCAGGTGCCGACCCAACGGATCGGGCCGGACGGGGCCCCGATTGCGTCAGGGCCGTCCACTCCCCCTTCGACCGGTTCAGCGGCCCCTCTGGCTCAGGCGCCAAAGCCTGCGGCCCCGGCGGCGCCTTCGCAAGCGATCAAGCAGGATGGCGCCCCAACCGTGACCGCGCCGTCCACTGCCGCTTCGACTGGTTCAACAGCCCCTCTGGCTGAGGCGCCGAAGGCTGCGGCCGCGGCGGCGGCCTCGCAAGCCAAGCCGAACACACCACCCATTGCGACCGCGCCGGGCGCTCCCGCTTCGACTGGTTCAACGGCCCCTCTGGCTGAGGCGCCGAAGGCTGCGGCCGCGGCGGCGGCCTCGCAGGCAATCAAGTCGAACACATCACCCGTTGCGTCCGCGCCGGCCACTCCCGCTTCATCCAATTCGGCTCCTCACGCTGGGACGCCAAAGCCAAACGCAAGGCCGACCGCGTCTCTGTCAAACAAATCTGCGGCGCCATCGATGACGGAGACGGAATTAAGGAAGACGCCGCCCGAGAGACCATCACCGCCAAAGCCTCGCAAGAGCGCAAAAGCCTCAGCAAAACCGATGGCTGAGCCTGCGCGGCGTTCGACTGAGCCGACGCCGCCCAAAGAAGCGGAGAAGTCGCCTGAGCCCCCGCAAGCCGCAAGTAGTCCGACCGCGCTTGCGCCGGCTAGGGCGCCGACGGTTCAACAGCGGGTCGCCGATGGAGTGACGCACGCCTTCGGCTACCTGGTGCATTTGCCGGGCGCGCTCGTTCCGCACCTCGGCGGTTCAAACGCTAATGCTCAGTGAGAATGACGCGTTGATCTGCAACGAGTGCGTCGCGCTATTCGCCGCCGAACTAACCGACGAGGATCGCGCCGGCGGCACGCCGTCGCGAGATGAGCGAGAGCCGTTCATCGGCCCGTGGCTACCGACGCCTCAGCAGCTCTCGAAAGGGTCAAACGCTAAGCGTTAAGCCTATTCTGGCTTCAGCCTAGCGCCCATCGCGCGGTTCACAAACCTGTGAATTGACATACAACCCCGCCGGTTTCAACATTCTCGGAGGGGTAATAAGAATGTTCTTATTTCTTAGCATATTATTCAGCATATTCCATCGTTCACCCCGCCTGCTTACCGCCCTTCCTTATAGACGAGGACAGGATTGGTTTGTGGGCCTCGCTTATTCAGACGGATCGGAGTTTCATCTTCCCTGTGGAAGCAAAAGCGCCGCGGAAAATCTCGCCTATTCAGCAAGGAAGCTTTACCGCCGCCGCTTTCCGCCGGTCGATGGCGAGAGTGACACGCGTAATCGGTTGTGGCTCGACGGGTCCGTTGAACTTGCAAAGCGATAGCTCCTCGGCGCTGGCAAACAAGCACAAAAAAACCCGCCGGCCGAAGCAGACGGGCATTTTTCCAAGTAGGGTGACTTATCTATCCTAATTGCGCGCCCATCAAGCCGCTTCGGAGTTGCTGTCAATGCCTCCGTCCGGCCGGCATTCCGGCAGGATGAGGTCGGCCAAGCGAACTGAAGTCGCCAACGCAGTTCTTGTGAATCGAAGCAACGCTTCGCGCTGGGAGCACGTCAGATCACTGACGGGTCAAGCCCCTGCCCGGTCGCGTTCCGATGTCATTTCGATCGATTTGACTCTGCAAACTTGTTCGAGAGGGGCGAGAAAACTGAGCATTGGAGCCGCGCCTTCGGCCTGCCGCCAAACCAGCTCGAAGCGCGTTTCGATTTCCTCTTCGTTGTGGGCGTTCAGCGTTCGGGTTTGTTTCCGAAACTGGGCGCGGTAACCTTGCGCCCCAAGCAAGTCCTCAAGGCGAGCGGTTGGCGATCCGGCTTCGGTCGCGACAACGAGCATCGCGCAGTGCTCGCGCGGGATGCGGAGGTCGATCCATTGCATTCCCCAGAGCGTGAACAGCCCGAGGGCCGTTGAGACGATCCCAAGTCCGAGCTGCCCACCGCCAAGACAGAGTCCTATGACGGTGGCGATCCATAGCGTCGCCGCTGTCGTCACGCCGGTGATGGATCCGCCCTTCTTGAGGATGGCGCCGCCGCCAATGAACCCGACCCCGGTCAGAATGCCCAAAGGAAGGCGCATGAGATCCATGACGGCGAAGGAACCGGGCTGCTTCCCGTCAAGCGTCAACAGTATGTTGCACTGAATCATTGCGGCCGTCGCCGCCAGGGTTACAAGGGTCGTGGTTCGCAGTCCTGCCGCATGGCCTCGGGCTCCACGATTGAACCCCAGCACCGCGCCGGCGACCATCGCCAATGCGAGACGAATGATGATATCGGTCCAGCTGGGGGAAAGCGGCATTTGCATGGAACGGCTCCTCCGAAAATCGACGCTGGAAATAACTGTCGCAAGCCAACATCAACGCCGCCTGTTCTCCGGCGGGAATCGCCTGTGCATCGTCCATCGCGCGGCGATCGCGAAGGTCAGTAACGCGAGGGTGAGCGGAACGACCGCGACCGCGACTGAAGGCCCATCGAACTAGGGAGCGCGAGTTGGCCATTACGCCTCGCTTTTGGTGAGCCCCGACGGAATTCCTTCCGCTGACGCGCCTGGAGTTCGAATATGACAATAAACTGACACGCTAAGAGCTTGTTCCAAAATAGAGATCAGTCTTCGAAACGGCGCAGCTTTCCAGCTCTGCTAACTCCGCAGCGCGCTTGGCCGCGCTAGCGCGGCCAAGCGCATATCGTCAGTTGACGGACGTTGGCGACCTGTCGGGAAGCCTTACGGCGAGGGCGGCGACCCGCTGCTAGACGACGTGACCCTCATCATCGCCGCGCGTCGCGCAGTGACGCGCCTGTTCCCGCGCGCGCAGCGCCGCTCGATCGCCGACCCCGATGTTTGAGCGCCCTCGCGTGGATTTTCGATGGCTTGATCCAGGGACACGTTCATTGAGGGCCCGCCTTCCGCAAGATCGTCGTACAGCGACGGGCAGCGACCCTCCTCAAATCAACTTGGCGAGAGGTGTCGGAAGAGGCGCGCCACGTCGAGAGGACCTGCGCCGCGGCTCGCCGCTCGTCAGCAAGATGGGCTCAGGCCAGCCTAAACCTATTGCTGCGAAGCCCGGAGCTCGCCCGGACTTGTCTCGGCCGGCGAGGAACTCTTGAAGACCCCGCCGAACAATTGCGCGAGGTCTTCGGCCGCCGCGGAGGCGGTGCGGGCAACCCATCCGTGATCGGCCTGCGAGGGCGCCGCGGCGGCGACCACCACCGGAGCAGGCGCCAGGGCTGCGGCGGCGCCCGGGATCGGCATTGGCGGCAAAGGCGCTGTAAGCGCGGCCGCCCGCGCCAGGAGCTCGCTGTCGTCATACGGTGCCGTCGCGAGCCCTTCGGCCAGCGCAAGCGCGCCAGTCGGCGCCCGGTCGACACCGGCGGTGATAATCTGCGGCAACATGCCGCGCTGCGAGGCGGGACCAAACCCCTTGTTCGAGGGCGGGGTGAAGGCCGGCTGCGGCGTAGCCGAAGCAAGGACGAGTTCCGCCGGCCGAATTGGAGGCATGGGAGCGCTGGCGAATGCGAGAGCGGCGAGATCGGCTGGCTTCCGCGGTGGCAGCGGCGCGATGATCTTCGGCCCCGCGCTACGCGGCTCATCTGGCGAGGCGTCGCTCGCAATATTGGGCTGCTCCAGCTCCGCGACCGCCTGCGGCTTGACTGGCGGCGTCGGCGCTGACTCTGGGGCGCTGGCGTAAGCCTGCTCGGTCGGCAGGTTGCGCTTGGCCTTGGCGACGGCTTGCGGCCCGACATCGGCAACGTCAGCCTGCGACTCAGGGGCCTCAGGCTTGGGCGCTGGCGCCGGTTCGGGGGCGCTGGCGTAAGCCTGACCCGTAGGCAAATTGCGCTTGGCCTTGGCGACCGCTTGCGGCCCGACTTCGGCAACCTCGACCTGCGGCTCGGGCGCCTGATAGCCGCCGCCATTGCGGCCGCCACGCGCTCCGGCAATGCTGCTCGCAGTCGCGGTCGTCGCTTCCTGGCCGCCGGACTCCTCGGCGTCGTCGGCGCCGCCGCCGCCAAACAGCCAAGAGAAGATCCCGCCAATGCCGCCGCCACGGGCGACCTGAATATTTCCGCCGCGCGCTTCGATCTCGGCTCGCGCCTCTTGATAGCGCGCCATTGGCTGCCCGTCGGCGGGAATGAACACCGTCTTCCCATCCGGGAAGAGCCGCGTCAGCGCGTCGCGGCTCATCTTGGGCCAGTATCGGACGGAACCGCTGTCGATATGCACCCATGGGGTGTTGCCGGTCGGATAGAAGCCGACACCGCCAGCCTGCGCCCGCATGGCGACGTCGCGGATGCGGGCCGTGCTGACGTCAAGGAAATGCGCGTCGATCGCTTTGCCCTGCATATGCTGCGAATGCTCGGCCACCTGCCGCGAACGCCTGCGCAACATGGCGTTCGTTTGCGGCGACCGGTATGCGGAAAGAACATCGATCGGCTGCGACGACCCCGATTCGCGATACACTTCCCAGATGATGTCGAAGAGATGCGGGTCCATCTTGGTCGGCTCGTTGAGCCGCCAATCCCGGCAAAAATAGTTCAGCTTGTCGAGCGTCCCTGAATCGTAGACGCCATTGACCATGAAGGTGAAAGAGCCGGATTCGTTGGTGTGCTGGTTCGAGAGGGTGATAGTGCGCGTGTCGCCGTTGGCGACCGCCGACTCTGTCGAGTTCGGAACGAGCCAAGCGAGCGTAAATGCCGCCGCCACCGCCATGTGCGCTACCGCTCCGCCGCGGCTCACGCAGTTGCTCAGGTTAAAACCCGCCAATAATCCATCCTTCCCCAACACGTCACAACCGACGGCGAAGCCGGCAGACAGTGCTCAATCGATGTCCCACTCTTACGCTTTTGCCGGCTTTTCCCGCCGACCCTACGCGACCTCCCAAGCGCCTGTCCCTGGCGCTCCCTGTTCGCATTGTGACGCTCGCGTCACAATTAAGGCAAAAAGCGATCTATTCGGCGTATAGCTCGATCTCGGCTCCCGTTCAATCTTGACTTGCCCGGGCGAGTATGTCCTCGACCCTGCGAATCAGTCCGTAGACGTCCGGACGCTCCTTGATTTCGCCAAATTCATCAACGAAATCAGTGAAGTACTCGATGTGAATGGGCAGCGGCCTGGCCAGGAACACCGTCCGCTCCTTGCCCCCGATCGCCGCTTCGATTCGCTCGTCCGTCCAGCCGGTTGATTCGCCGCCAAGGACCAGCTCGGCCAAGCTCTGCGGGTCTTCGACGCGGATGCAGCCATGGCTGAAGGCGCGGGTTTCCTCGTCGAACAGCTCCTTCGAGGGCGTGTCGTGCAGGTAGATCGCGTGATCATTGGGGAACATGAAGGCGAAGCGTCCAAGCGCATTGTCTTCGCCGGGCAATTGGCGAACCGTCAGTCGGCCGCCTACCGTTTTCACCTCGTAGCCGCGCCGGCTCAAGGCGCCGAGCTTCGACATCATTTCCTTCTTGATGATCGAATCGGGCACCTGCCATGACGGGTTGATGAGCACATAGCGCATGACGTCGGAGAAGATCGGCGTCGGAGTGTCTGGTTTGCCGACCACGACGCGCGCCTGATGGATGACCCGATCGCCCTCCAGGACCGCGAGCGAGAAGTCGGCGAGATTGACCTCGATTCGCCGCTCGCCCATCTCGCGCGGCTCCCAGCGCCACATCTCCATATTCGCAAGGATCGCCGCCCGCTGGCGCGTGGAGCGACCGGCCGAGGTGGGGCTGGCTGAGGCGGGGTAGATATGGGCGTTGAGCGCGCGCTTTATCCGCCGTGGAGCGCCCTCGTCTTGGAGATCGAGCGGCGGATCGGGGTCGAGGTCGGCGCTGAGAGCGCGCGGGCGCCGTTTGGCGACGCCGGGAGCCTCGAGGCGGTTGAGTTCGTCGCGGAGCTCCCGATAGCCCTTCTGCGGCGGGTTGAAGTCGGCGAGCCGTTTGGCCGGATCCGCCGCCGTGGCTGTTTCAACCAGAGCTACGCCGGGATCGACGACGCTCGGCCTTGCGAAAATGAGCGGCGAAACATGCGACGGAGGAACCCGCGAGCCAGTCGCCTGCTCGGCATAGGCGACGATCGCCGAAGCGATAGCCGTCTCGGCCTCCGCGATCGCGTCCGGGTCAAGGTCGGACCCCAGATTGCGTGGCAAAGCGAAAGCAGAGAGGTTGAGGCCGTCATTCGGGGCGCGCTTGAGTTGCGCGAGCGCCCCCTGCCCCGCATCGGTCAGGCCGTTTTCGCTCACCCACACCGGCTCATAGAAGCGGCCGGCATAGAAGGCCGCGATCGCTCCCCGCGCCGCGCGCCAGTCGCCGCTGCCCACCGGATTGCGGCGATCGCCTCGCGTGACGAGCCCTTCCATGGCAGCCTGCAGCGCACTTTGGATCGGCGAGAGCGAAGGCCCCACGGTGGGGTCGTAAACCACCTGCTGAGGCTCTTCTGAAGCTGAGGGCGCGGACGCGGCGAGATCGAATTCCGGCTCGCCAGACCCGCTCGCCTCCGGAGCCGGGTCTTGCGCCATGCCCCCGGCCATGAATACAGCGAACAGCGGACTTACGTCGGCAAGGTTGCCGAACTTCAGCGGCGCTTCGGGCGACAGGATCGGGACGCGGGCGCCGAGATCCGCCGCGGAAGGGCTAAGCGGCGACAGAGGATCGGCAAAGGCAAGATTAGCGGCGCATACAATCGCGACGGCGCCCAAGCCTAGCGGCAGAAGCCTGCGACGCTTCTTGGGACGAAGTTGAGTAGAAATCGTTCGCACTGACGCCCCCGACGCTTCGCCTGCATTATGCCGCAGCGTCGCCGAGCATGTCATCATCGGCGATCCCGATGTCTTTCATCTTACGGTAGAGCGTGGACCGCCCGATGCCGAGCTTGCGCGCCATTTGCGACATTTGTCCGCGATAGTGGGAGAGCGCGAAGCGGATGACCTCGGTTTCGATCTCTTCCAGCGTGCGCACGTCGCCGCTGTCGTTGATGAGTCTCAACGAATTGGGATCGCGGTGGTCGTAAGCGACCGGCCGGAAACCGACAAAAGCGGTTGGATCGACGGCGACCGGAACTGGGGCGGGCGGGATGCGCACATCGTAGCCCTCGACCTGCGCGGCGATTTGCGGAAACTCCGCCGTGGTCAATTCATCGCCATCCGCCAAAACTACGGCGCGAAATACGGCATTCTCGAGCTGGCGGACGTTCCCTGGCCAATCATAGGCGGTGAGCAGCGCGAGCGCGTCATTGGCTAGCCCACGGATGCGCTTGCCCTCTTCGACGCAGAAGCGGGCGAGAAAGCGCAAGGCAAGATCCTGCACGTCGCAGAGCCGGGCTCTCAAGGGGGGAATCGAGACCGGGAACACATTGAGCCGATAGAAAAGATCTTCGCGGAAGCGGCCCGCCTTGACGAGCTCGATCAGGTTCTTGTTGGTCGCGGAGACGAGGCGGAAATCGACCTTGACCGAACGGCGCGACCCGA
Source organism: uncultured Alphaproteobacteria bacterium (assembly GCA_963836695.1). GTDB lineage: Bacteria > Pseudomonadota > Alphaproteobacteria > Rhizobiales > Beijerinckiaceae > Roseiarcus. The sequence continues at coordinate 70,660 of CAWIKX010000009.1, read as the reverse complement.
CCGGATCGATCTCGCCTTCCTGCAGCGCGCGCAAGAGTTTCACTTGAGCCTCTGGCGGCAGCTCGCCGATCTCGTCGAGGAACAAAGTCCCGCCGTTCGCCTCGGCGAACTTGCCCACGTGCTTGTCGACAGCTCCGGTGAAGGAGCCCTTCTCATGTCCAAAGAGGATGGACTCGACCAACGTCTCGGGCAGCGCGCCGCAATTGACGACGACGAACGGCTTTCCGCGCCGCTCGGAGCCGCCCTGGATCGCGCGCGCCATCAATTCCTTGCCGACGCCGGATTCGCCTTCGATGAGGACAGGTATGTTCGATTTGGCGGCGCGCTCGGCGAGGCGGATGGTGCGCGCCATCGATTCCGCGCGGGTGACGATGTCGCGGAAACCGAGTTCGCCGGCGCTGCGCCGCGTGGCGCGTCTCAGTTCGTCCTCCAGCGCATCGACGCGCAGCGCGTTGCGGATCGAAACTTGGAGTTGCTCCGCGCCGACCGGCTTGACGACGAAATCCGTTGCGCCGGCGCGCATCGCCGAGATGACGGCCTCGATCGACCCATGGGCGGTCTGAACGATCGCGGGGATGGCGATATCGCGCTGACGCATCCGCGCCAGCACCCCCATGCCGTCGAGATCGGGCATGACGAGGTCAAGGATCAAGAGATCGATCGGCGGCCGGTCGCTCGCTTCGAGACGCTTGAGCGCCGCTTCGCCCGATTCCACGCATTCGGCGTCATAGCCAAACCGCCTGGCCATCGCCTCGAGCAGGCGCCGCTGAATGGGATCGTCATCGACAATAAGTATGAGAGCGGTCATCGTCCCCTTTGGGCGGCTCCCGGAGCGCGCATTGCGCCACTTTGTGGCATCACGGTAAATGCGATGTTAACGGCGTCCCGTTCCGATCCACCCATGTCCGCAAAAGCGCCACTCTATGAGCGGCAAACCATCGTGGAGCGTTAGCACCAACTTAATACCGAGGCTTGATTGATGAGTTCCAAGCTCCATTCGTCCCAGGTCACTTTTTCTCCCAAAGCCGCTTTGTCGTCCTCGCCTACCGCGACGGATCTTGGCGCGCTTCCGGAATGGCGCCTTGAGCATTTGTACGAGGGCATGAATTCAGCCGCGTTCGCCGCGGATCTCCAACGCGCCAAAAAGGAAGCCAAGCTCTTTGCGGAAGCCTATCGCGGCAAGCTCGAGCAGTTGGCCGACCGGCCCGATGCGGGCGAGACAATGGCCGCGGCGGTCAAGGCGTACGAGGCGCTGCAGGATTTGACGGGACGCGTCATGTCGTATGCGTCGCTTCTGTACGCTTCCGACACGAGCAATCCCGCAATCGCGAAGTTTTACGGCGACGCGCAAGAACGCGTGACCGCGCTCGCTGGCGACCTCCTGTTTTTCGAGCTCGAGCTCAACCGTCTCGACGATTCGAAGTTGAACACCGCCATGACCGCGCCGTCCCTTGGCCACTATCGCCCCTGGCTTGAGGACATCCGGAAGGAGAAGCCGCATCAGCTTGCGGACGATCTCGAACGATTGTTCCTCGATAAGTCGGTGAGCGCCGCGGCGGCATGGAACCGGCTGTTCGACGAGACGATGGCGGCTCTCAAGTTCGACTTTGAAGGCGAGAGCCTCACACTCGAACCGCTGCTCGCCAAGCTCATGGACCCGGATGCCAAGATCAGGGAGACGGCGGCCAACGCGCTCGCCGCCACGCTCGGCGACAATCTGCGCCTCTTCGCTCTCATCACCAATACGCTGGCGAAGGACAAGGAGATCTCGGACCGCTGGCGCAAGTTCAAGGATGTCGCCGATTCGCGCCACCTCGCCAATCGCGTCGAGCCTGAGGTCGTGGAGGCGCTTGTCGAGGCGGTGACTGAGGGCTATCCGCGGTTATCGCATCGCTATTATGCGCTCAAGGCGCGCTGGTTCGGCAAAGCTGAGCTCGACCATTGGGACCGCAACGCCCCGCTGCCAAACTCGCCACGGCTCGTCTACAAGTGGGAGGCGGCGCGCGAGATGGTGCTCAGCGCCTATGGCGGCTTTTCGCCGCGCATGGCCGACATTGCGCGGCGCTTCTTCGATGAAGGCTGGATTGACGCGCCCGTCAGGCCCGGCAAGGCGCCCGGCGCCTTCGCGCATCCGACGACGCCGTCCGCTCATCCGTACATTCTGGTCAATTTCCTCGGCAAGGCGCGTGATGTGACCACGCTTGCGCATGAGCTGGGCCATGGCGTTCATCAGGTGCTGGCCGGGGTAAACGGTCCCTTGATGGCGCCGACGCCGCTGACGCTCGCCGAGACGGCCTCGGTGTTCGGCGAGATGCTTACCTTCCGCTCGATGCTGGCCACGATCACGGATTCCACCGAGCGCAAGGCGATGCTGGCGTCCAAGGTCGAGGACATGCTCAACACCGTGGTGCGCCAGATCGCGTTCTACAAGTTCGAGCGCGCCGTTCACCTTGAGCGCCGGAACGGCGAATTGACGACCGAGCAAATCACCCAGTCGTGGATGACCACGCAATCCGAAAGCCTCGGCCCAGCGATTGCGCTTAGGCCCGGCTATGAGACCTACTGGGCCTATATCGGGCATTTCATTCACTCGCCCTTCTATGTCTACGCCTATGCGTTCGGCGATTGCCTGGTGAATTCGCTGTACGGGGTTTACGAGCGCTCAAGCGAGGGCTTCGCCGAGCGGTATCTCGCGATGCTCGCCGCCGGCGGCTCCAAGTCCTATTCCGAGCTGCTTCAGCCGTTTGGCCTCAACGCCAAATATCCGGGCTTCTGGAAAATCGGCTTGTCGGTGATCGAGCGCATGATCGATGAACTGGAGACGATGGCGTAAGCGCGCTAAGCGCTGGCCACCACCTCAGCGCCGAGCGGTAGTGCCAACATCTGTCTCCCGACAATTCAGCTTCGGCTGGGGCTCCTTTTTAATGAGGGTGAGGTAGAATGCTCGGCTGGGAGGGCGATCATGGCGGCGACAAAAATCGCCATCGTTGGCGCAGGGCTGGGCGGGCTCGCGGCCGCATTGTTCTTGCGGCGAGCGGAGCTCAACGTCGTCGTCTACGAACAGTCGACTGCGCTCCACGAGATTGGGGCGGGCATCGTCGTTCCCCCAAACATGGTCCGCCTCCTTCGACGGCTGGACCTTGCCAAGAAGCTCGACGAGTTTGCCGTTCGACTCGAATTCGCCTGGGAATACCGACGCTGGCAAGACGGCCGGGTGTTGTCAGCGACGCCGATGGGCGAGAGGTGTGAGCTCATGTACGGCGCCCCTTGCTATGTCGCGCACCGAGCGGACCTGAGGGAATTCTTTCGGCGCGCCTTGCCCGATGAGGCGGTGCGCTTCGATCATCGCTGCATCGGGGTCAAGCAGAGCAAGAAGGGAGTCGACCTCGAGCTCGTGAGCGCGTCCGGCCGCATTCTTCAAGCGGAGGCGGACGCCGTGATCGGCGCCGATGGGATTCATTCCGTGATCCGCGATTTCGTCACGGCTCAAGAGGAACCCCGCTTTTCCGGCTTGTGCGCTTTTCGTTGTCTTGTCCCCGCCGAACGCGCGCCTGAAATGGCGCTGCGCTCGGTGCATACGTTGTGGCTGGGTCCCGGTCGCCATTTCGTGCACTATCCAATCTCCGCCGGTCGCCTCATCAACATCGTTGCGATCGTGCCCGCCGGAGACTGGCGATCGGAGTTTTGGACGGCGGACGGCGAGATTTCGGATCTGACGCGCGAGTTCGAACGATGGGACGAGCGCGTCCATCAACTTATCGTCTCGGCGACCCAGACCAAGCGTTGGGCGCTCTTCGATCGGGCTCCATTGGAGCAGTGGACGGCTGGGCGCGTTGCGCTGCTCGGAGACGCCGCCCACGCGATGCTGCCCTTTCTCGCGCAAGGCGCCGCGCAAGGCGTGGAGGACGCCGTGACGCTCGCCGACTGCCTGAAATCGGCAGCGTCGGATACGATCGAGACGGCGCTGAAGCGTTACCAGGAATTGCGTCGGCCCAGGGCGAATCACGTGCTCTTGATGAGCCGCGGCCGCGAAATTCAAAATAATTTCCCCGATGGGCCCGAGCAGCGGCGGCGCGACGAAGCGTTCGCCGCCGCCGACCCGCTCAAGCAAATCGCCTGGCTCTACGGCCATGAAGCATAGGCCAACGCCTCCGATGCCCCCCAATGTGGCGGAGGCTTTCGCCGCGTTCCCTGACCGCGTTCGGGCGCGGCTGTTGGAGGTGCGCGGGCTCATCTTCGAGACGGCGGCGCGCATGGAGGGCGTGGGCGCCCTGACCGAAACACTGAAATGGGGCGAACCCGCCTATCTGACGGAGGCGAGCGGCGCCGGCAGCACCATTCGATTAGGCCGTTCTCGATCCTCGGAGCGAGAATGCGCCGTGCTTTTCAATTGTCGCACGACGCTTGTGGACGATTTCCGCGACCGGTTTTCCGACGCATTCGTCTACGAAAAGAACAGGGCGATTCTTCTCGACGCCCTGAAGCCCCTGCCCCGGGCTGCGCTGGCAGCTTGTCTCGGAATGGCCCTCACCTACCATCGGCGGCGCTAACCCTTTCCTGATTGTGCGACCCGCAACTCGCAATGCGCGGCCTTCTCATCAAAGCGGGCAAGAACCGCGCGCGCCGCCGGCGGCACGACCGACACCTCCCAGTTTGGGCCGGCGAAGGCCTTGACGGCGTCCCATGAGGTGAAGCGCATCAGCGTCATGAACTCGACCTCGGCTTCGATCGGCCGGCGGAAAAGCTCGACCCCTTCCAGCCCCGAGATGGACCTTGCGAGAATGCCGGGAAAAATCGTCGTCCGGATGAGATCCTCGTAAGCGTCCGCGTTCTCCGCTGTCGTCCAGCCGCGCCATACGCGCAAAATCATCTCAGCCTCCTCTGCCTCGCCCGCGACCAGCCGGGCATAGCAAGGCCTTCTCAGCTGCTCTTGGGAAAAATTGCCATTTTGCCGCGCTTTCTGCCGCGCTGCTGAAATTCATCGACGCGCGGCTTATATGGTGTCCTTGCCGACGCCTGCCTGTGGGAATTTCTCGATTGGACCATGATGACGAAGCCAATCGCCTGAGCGCGCGGGCGACCCGCTATGCGCGACTCGGCGTCAACGCCGGCGCGCTCGCAGCGCGGGTCGGCGTCAATCGGCTGCGCGGGGGCGGACGCGAGACCGACGCCAAGGCGCTTGCTTCCGCCTTAGGCACGATGAAGGGCCCGCTGATGAAGGTCGCGCAAATGCTGACGACCATCCCAGACGCGGTCCCGGCGGATTTCGCCGCCGAATTGACCAAGCTGCAGTCGCAGGCGCCACCGATGGGCGCCTCATTCGTGCGCCGGCGCATGCAAGCCGAGCTCGGTCCAAATTGGCGCGAGCGCTTCGGCGATTTCGACTTCAAGCCCGCAGCCGCCGCGTCGCTCGGCCAGGTGCATCGCGCGGTCAGCCTCAGCGGCGAGCCGCTTGCCTGCAAACTGCAATATCCGGACATGGCCTCGGCGGTGGAGACGGATCTCTCGAACCTCGACCTCCTGTTCTCGCTGCATCGGCGCGCCAGCGCCGCGATCGACACGCGCGAGATCGCACGCGAAATCCGCGAGCGGATGCGCGAAGAGCTCGACTACCAGCGCGAGGCCAAGATCGCCCGGCTCTATCGCGTCATGCTCGCTGACCGGCCGTTCGTGCGCGTGCCGCGGATCGAGGAGAGCCTGTCGACGCGGCGCCTCCTGACGATGCACTGGCTCGAAGGCGAACCGCTCAGCGCCTTTGAGACGGCCTCGCAGGAGGCGCGTGACGCCATTACAGTCGGCCTGTTCGAGGCGTGGTGGCGCCCGTTCCTCCGCTACGGCGTCATTCACGGCGATCCGCATCTTGGCAATTATACGGTAGCCGCGTCGGGTGAGGGCCCCACGCGCGTCGTCGATGGCGTCAATCTGTTCGATTACGGCTGCGTGCGCATCTTCCCGCCACGGTTCGTGCTCGGCGTCGTCGAGCTTTACCGAGGGTTCCAATCGGGCGACGAAGCGCGCATCGCGCAAGCTTACGAGATGTGGGGCTTCTCTAGGCTTAGCCGCGGAGCGCTTGACGCCATGAACATCTGGGCTCGGTTTCTCTGCGGGCCGGTCCTCGACGACCGCGTGCGGACCACGGCTGACGGCGTCAGTCCGGGCGAATACGGGCGCAAGGAACTCGGCCAGGTTATGCGCGCGCTGCGCGCCGAGGGCGGCGGACTCACGGTGCCGCGGGAGTTCGTGTTCCTCGATCGGGCGACGATCGGCCTCGGCGGGGCGTTCCTGCGCCTTGGCGCGCGGCTCAACTTCCACCGTCTTTACGAGGACGCGATCGTCGGCTTCGAAGAGGAGGCGGTGGCGCGTCGGCAAGCCGGAGCGCTCGAGGCGGTCGGGCTCGCCGAGTGAGGTCAATCGCTTTTTCGGCGCGACCTGATCACTTGCTGCGCGCCTGATCCCGTACCCGGCGATAGGCCGGGCGCGTCAAGCAGGCGTCCAACCATCGCGCCGCCTCCGAGAACGCTGACAGGTCGAAACGGGCCATTCTCCCCCACGCGAGGATACCCGCTACGTTTAGGTCAGCGACGGTAAAGCTGTCCCCGGCCAGGTACTCCCGACCGGTCAATCTGTCGTTAAGCACGCCCAGCGGCCTTCGCAGCAGCAATTCATTACGTTCCACGCGGGACGGATCGCGAGCGAATTCGGGCAACACCGCACGATGCTCCAGGAGGCCCAGAAGCAGCTCCTCCAATTCCAGAACGGCCCAGAAGCTCCATTGGGCCGCGAGGCCCAGATCTTTGGGGCCGGCGAGATGAACCGGTCCGTCATATTTCTGCGCGAGGTAAATATTGATGGCCATGGATTCCCACAACGTCACATCGCCGTCGACGAGGGTTGGAATGCGCGCATTCGGGTTGAGGCGCGTGTAGTCGGCAGTCTGCAAGTCGTCCGCGCGGGTGCTTTTCTCTATCAACTGATAAGGCTGGCCAGTCTCCTCGAGCATCCATAGGCATCGCGTCGCTCGAGATCGGAGATTGCCATACAATTGAATCATCGTTCGCCTCCACATCGTGTGGCGCGGTCTGATCGAGCTCACCCGAGGGGCGCTCGGGGCGCTCGACTACTCTAGTCGCGCCCAGCGAGCGCGGCTACAAGCGGCATGCAGCGGCGTCGAGTTTGCGGGCGCAGCTCATAGGGAACGAACATGGAGCGCACTCAGGTCGCGATCATCGGCGGCGGCCCGGCCGGCCTGCTCCTCTCTCATTTGTTGCATCGGCACGGAATTGACAGCGTCGTGCTCGAGCGGCAAACGAAGGCGCATGTGCTGAAACGCATTCGCGCCGGCGTCCTTGAGCCCGGATCGGTTGGGCTGTTCCGAGAGTCTAGGGCTTGACGAGAGGATGGAAAATGAAGGCCGCGTGCATGACGGCAGCTGGATCGTCTGGCAGGACCGCGAGCCGTTTCTCATTGACACTAAGGGCTATACCGGCAGGCCAATGGTCTCGTATGGGCAGACCGCGATCACCGAGGAACTGTTCCGGCTTCGGGAGCGCGACGGCGCACGCATTGTTGAAGAAGCGGAGAACGTCCAGCTCCGTGATCTGACCACGGCGGCGCCGAAGGTGACTTACGACAAGGGCGGGATAGCCGAGACCCTTGAATGCGACTTCATCGCAGGCTGCGACGGATTCCACGGTGTGTCGCGGCAGAACATTCCGAACACCGTGCTCAAGACCTTCGAGCGCGCCTATCCGTTCGGCTGGCTCGGCATCATGTCGGAGACGCCGCCGGTCGGGGAGGTTATCTACGCGCGTCACGAAAGGGGCTTCGCGCTCGCTTCGCTGCGCAATCCCATGCTGAGCCGCTACTACATCCAATGCGGCCTCGACACGCGTATCGAGGACTGGCCGGACGAGAAGTTCTGGGACGAGCTGAAACGGCGCTTTCCTGAAGATATCGGGGCCAAGATCGTGACCGGGCCGTCGATCGAAAAGTCGATCGCGCCGCTGCGCAGCTTTGTCGCGGAGCCGATGCGATACGGCCGGCTGTTTCTCGCTGGCGACGCCGCGCATATCGTGCCCCCGACCGGAGCGAAGGGCCTCAACCTCGCGATCTCCGACGTCTTCTATCTCCAGCGCGCGTTTGCAGTGCATTTTCTAAAGGGCGACGAACACTATCTCGACAGCTATTCCGACATGGCGCTGAGACGCGTCTGGGGGGCGGTGCGCTTCTCCTGGTGGCTGACCAAGCTCCTCCATGTCTTTCCCGAGGACGACGCGTTCGAGAGCAGGATGAAGCTTAGCGAATTCGACTATCACCAACGCTCGAAGCAAGCCGCTGCCGAGTTCGCCGAACAATACGCGGGACTGCCGTTCGAGAGCTGAAGGATCAAAGGCGCGATAGAATTGGCAGCCTCGGCCCGATCGCGTAGTTGAGCTGAATCAGCAGAATGAGCGTGATCCCGAGCGTCACGTTGACGAGACCCGCCAGCGCACAGACTGCGTAGAGCGACTGCGCCACGACGATGCGCCGCTTGACGGCGCGCGAGACGTCGCCGCGCGCTTCTTCCCGGACAAGCTTCGCCCATTCAGCATACGCCCACGTCGCATAAAGACAGGCGCCGAGGAGAACGATGTTGACCCAATAGATGAGGAAGGCCGTGCGATAGGCCAGGAAATCGGCGAGCAGCCTCGTCGAGAACGGCAGCGCGGTGACAATGGCCAGGAAAAGGAAATGGAGCCAGGCGAGGTCACGGTTCGAGCGAGAAAGCTGATTGAGCTGCGTCTGCTGGCCGAGCCAGAAGATGCCAAGCGTTAAAAGGCTCAAAAGCCATGGCAGTAGCCTCGGCGCCGAAGCGGCGAGCGCGTAGAGGAGTTCAGCTTCGGAGTGGATGTCGGTGGGCTCGGGTGTGTGAAAGTCGAGCACCAAAATCGTCGCCGCGATGGCGAACAGTCCGTCGCTAAGCGCCGCAATACGGCCGACCTCGCCACCTGATAAAATATTATAGTGGGTCTGCATGGCGAGACCTTCGCCTGCAGGCTCAGATGGGTCAATCCGCGGGAGGTCGCCCGTCGCGCCCGTTTGACTGTGAACGGTCTCCATTCGAGGATCGCCGGACTAGACGAGAATTGGCGAAGGAGCAGCCGATGCTGAAGCCGTTCACATTGCGCGTGCCGGATAGCGATATTGCCGACCTTCGGGAACGGCTTGCGCGCACCCGTTTTCCCGATTCAGCGCCGGGCGAGCCTTGGGCCTATGGGACGAGCGTCGACTATCTGCGCGGTCTTGTCGACTATTGGCGTGGGTCCTTCGATTGGCGAGCGCAGGAAGCGCGCCTCAACGCCTTCCCGCAGTTCATGGTGACGCGACCGGATTGCGACCTGCACTTTCTGCATGTCCCGGGAAAGGGGCCCAATCCGACTCCGCTCTTGTTGATGCACGGTTGGCCGGGCTCCGTGTTCGAATTCCTGGACTTCATCCCCCGCCTCACCGATCCGGCAAGCTTCGGCGGCGATCCGGCGGACGCCTTCACCGTCGTCGCGCCGTCGCTGCCGGGCTACGGACTCTCATTCCGCCCTGGGCAGAAGCGGTTCGGCGTCGAGGAGATAGCGGATACCTTCGCCGACCTGATGACCGAGACGCTTGGCTACAGGCGTTTCGCCGTTCAGGGCGGCGATTGGGGCGGCATCACGGCGGCGCGGATGGGCTACGCGCACGCCGACAAGCTGATCGGCATTCACGTCAACTTCCTCGCCGTGCGCCGCGAGCCGGACAGGATCAAGAATCCGACTCCCGAGCAGCAGGTTTTTCTCGACCAGGTCAATCACTGGCTCAAGGAGGATTCCGCGTACGCTGCGATTTAAGGCACGCGGCCGCAAACTCTGAGCTTTGGCCTGACCGATTCTCCCGCGGGGCTGGCGGCCTGGATCGTCGAGAAATTCCGAGCCTGGTCCGATTGCGGCGGCGATGTCGAGAGCGTCTTCACGCGTGACCAGATGCTCGGCAACATCAGCTTCTACTGGTTCACCGCCGCGATCGGATCGTCGTTCTATACTTATTACTTCCGCGTGCATCGGCCCTGGATGATCCCAGATGGCGCCGCCGTCACAGCGCCGACCGGTTACGCCGAATTTCCAAAGGAGATGTTGCATCCGCCGCGCTCCCTCGCCGAGCCGATGTTCACGAACATCCGCCGCTGGACATTGATGCCGAAGGGCGGCCATTTCGCCGCAATGGAGCAGCCCGATCTTTTGGCGCAGGACGTGCGCGCTTTTTATCGCTCTCTGCGATGAGTCCGTCCGCGCATGAATAGCGATTGGAGATTGAGGCGCGCAGCTGCAGCAGATGGCGAGCCTATTGCGGCGATCTTCACCTCTTCCCGGCGCGCGGCGATGCCGTATCTCCCCGTCCTCTACACAGAGCCGCAGGTTTTAGGATGGATCAACGAGGTCGTCCTTCGAGACAGCCGCGTGACCCTTGCCATTTCTGCGGAGGCTGAGACCGGCGGCTTCGCGTCCGTTCGGAATAGCGTCCTCGACCATCTTTATGTTGCGCCGCATTTGCAGGGCCAGGGATTAGGAACACTCCTGCTCGCTGCCGCAAAGAGCGAAAACCCTGAGGGCCTGCGCTTGCACGTATTCCAACGAAACTTGTCCGCCCGACAGTTTTACGAGCGGCGCGGATTCAGGCTTGTTGAACTGCGCGACGGCTCGTCGAACGAGGAAGGAGAGCCGGACGCGATCTATGAGTGGACAGGTTCTGGACTGCCCTGTTGAGCGAACAACGGAAGTTCTGACTTCATCCCTGCAGCATACTGGGGCCAGCCGCCGCTGTGCTGTTCCGCCGCGGCTAACTTTTCCGTTAAAACTCCTCACTTCCGAAGCGTCTTCCACGGCGCGTCGTTCGCGACGTCGACCACCTCATACCCGGTAGGTCCGACGCAAGGTCCAAGGATCGCGACGATCTTTGCAGGCTGGTCGGTCAAATTGAACGAAGCGTGCACAACGTCGGCTGGAATAAAAGCGGAGTCGCCCGGGGCAAGGATGCGCTTCTCGCGATCCACCCACTGCTCGACCTTTCCGGCGATGACGAGGATCACCTCTTCTTGATCTGGGTGCTTGTGAAAACCATGCCCCTTGCCGGGATCGAAGTTCACGTCGATCACGGTGAGCTGTTTGGCGCCCGTATTGTGCGGATCGCTAAGCCGGCTAGACGCGCCAACGTCATCGATCTTGACTTCGATCTCCTTCGCGATAACGAACTTGCCCGGCATCCCACTCCTCACTCGTAACGCCAATTCGCCGAACTATCGGTACGCCTTGTCGACTTGAGTTTAGTCGACGGTAGCGCTCGCCGCCCCACCCGTCCGCTCCGCCAGGAGCCGCGCGATATGCGCCCGCAATTCAGCAACGCCATCGCTGGCGCGGGCCGAGGTCAGCAGCACTTCCGGATAGGCGGCGACATGCTTGCGCAAGCCCTCGAGCGTCGCGGCGATTCGGGCGCCTTGGTCGGCGGCTTTGACTTCGTCGCCTTTCGTTAGAACCACAGCATAGGAGACGGCGGCGGCGTCGAGCGCGCGCATCGTCTCATGATCGCTCTCTTTCAGGCCGTGCCGGCCATCCACGAGCAAGAACACGCGCACGAGTGACGGGCGTCCGCGCAGGTAGTCGCGCGCGAGCTCGCCCCACGACGCGGATTTCGATTTTGCCACCGCCGCGTAGCCATAGCCAGGCATGTCGACCAGGCGGAGCTTGCCGCCAAGGTCGAAGAAAATGAGCTCCTGGGTGCGGCCGGGCGTGCGGGAGGTCCGAGCGAGCGTGGTTCGGCCAGTGAGCGCGTTGATCAGCGACGACTTGCCGACGTTCGATCGCCCGGCGAACGCGATCTCGGGGGCGCCGACCGGCGGCAAGCCATCAGAGCGCGCCGCCGCAAAGATAAATTCGCAAGGACCCGCGAACAGTTTGCGCCCGGCCTCGGTCCAGTCCGGCGCGACCGTCGCTTCGCTCATACGCTCGGCGTTTTCGCCGGACTACTCTTCTTCGGGAACAGCCTGGCAAGATTGCCCCACAGCTCGATCTTCACGCCAGCCTTCTTCATGATAAGCGACTGCTGGAGCACCGTCAGTGTGTTGTTCCAGGTCCAGTAGATGACGAGGCCGGCCGGGAACGTGCCGAGCATGAAGGTGAAGATGACCGGCATCCAGGAGAACATCTGCTTCTGAACCGGATCGGTCGGCTCGGGATTCATCTTCATCTGGAAGAACATCGAGACGCCCATGACGAGCGGCCAAATCCCCAGCGCGAGGAAATGACCGAACACCGGCAACGCTGTCGGCTCCCACGGGATCAAGCCGAACAGGGTGAACACGTTGGTTGGATCGGGGGCGGAGAGGTCTCGAATCCAGCCGAAGAACGGCGCATGCCGCATCTCGATGGTGATGAAGATGACCTTGTAGAGCGCGAAGAACACCGGAATCTGGATCACCATCGGCAGGCAGCCAGCCACCGGATTGACCCCTTCGCGCTTGAACAGCGCCATCTGCTCCTGCTGCTGCTTGACCTTGTCGTCGGGATAGAGGTCCTTGAGCGCGGCGATTTGCGGCTGGATCTTCTTCATCTTCGCCATCGACTGATAGGAGCGATTGGCGAGCGGGAAGAACGCGCCCTTGACCAGGACCGTGACGATCATGATCGCGACGCCGAAGTTGCCAACGAATTTGTAGATCGTGTCGATCAGCCAGTACATCGGCTGGGTGATGAAGTAGAACCAGCCCCAGTCGATCATCAAATTGAATTTCTTGATGCCAAGCTTGGCGGCGTAGCCGTCGATCGTCGAGACTTCTTTGGCGCCCGCGAAAAGGCGGGTTGTGATCTCGAACGTCGCCCCGGGCGCGACCGTTTGCTCCTTGCCGAGGAAATCGGCCTGGTAGTCGACCGGCTGAACGGTCCCACTGGCCGTGTAGCGGGCCTCGATCGGGGCGGTCTGATCGGGAATGATCGCCGAGCCCCAATATTTGTCGGTGAAGCCAAGCCAACCGCCATCGCCCTTGTAGGCCTCGGTTTTGCCGGTCGCCTTGTCGATGGTGGCGTAGGTCGGCGCATGCTCCTGGCCGCCGATCACGCCCTCAAATCCCTCGTGCAGAACCGAGTAGCCAGCGACGTTCGGCCTGCCGTGGCGAAGCACCAGCCCGTAGGGCTGCACCGTCGCTGGCGTCGAGCCCGAGTTCACCACCGAATTGGTGATCGTGAACATGTATTTGTCGTCGATCGCGATCTTTCGCTTGAAGACAAGACCCTCGCCATTGTCCCAGCTCAGCGTCACAGGTTGCGACGGCGTCAGCGTTTGGCGATCGGCCGTCCAGACGGTGTCGAGATTGGGCGCCTTGCCCCCCGCGGGGCTTACAAATCCGGTCTCGGCCCAATAGGCGTCGGGCGCGCCGGGCGGCGAGAACAGTCGGACGTTCGCGCTCTTCGGATCGACCGTCTCGCGATAATCCTTGAGAATAATATCGTCGATCCTGCCGCCCTTGAGATTGATCGAGCCGCCGATGCTCGGCGTGTCGATCATCACGCGGGGGTTCGCCGCCAGCGCTTGGCCGACCGTCTGCGTCTCTACGGGGGCCGGAGCGCCCGGCGGGGCGGCAGCCCCAACGCGCGCCGCGCCTGGCGCCGCTGGAGCGGCGCTCGGCTGCACTTCGCTAGCCGGCGCGGTCTCGTTGGCCTGCGTCTGGGCCTGGTGCTCGCGCTGATAAAGAGGGCCGGCGTAGAAATATTGCCACGCAACCATCACCAGGACCGACAGCGCGGCCGCGAGAAAAAGGTTTCGCGTGTCCTCGGATTTCATGTTCGCGCGTCTCTGTCCTTCGCCGTCCGTTTGGCCGGTCCGCGCCCGCGATCGTTCGCCCCGCCTCGCCCGGCGGCGCGAAAGGCAGTGCGAACATCATCGACCAGCGCGCCGAAACGGCGGCCCAACGCCTCGCGCCGGGCCATCAGCACGTAGTCGTGATCGCCCTCCGCCTCAAGAGGCGCCGCAGCGCGCAGAGCCTCTTTTAAGCGCCTTCGGACGCGATTGCGCTCGACCGCTCCGCCGACGCTTTTCGTCACCGTAAGTCCTACCCGCGGACCGGAGCGCGCCTCTTTCCCGCCTTCCTCCCGACGGCGAGACTGCAGCGTGAAGGTCTCGACCGACGCGCGCCGCCCGCGCGAGACGCGCTTAAATTCGGCGCGCTTGGTCAGGCGGCCAACAAATTGGCCGGCGCGATCACACCCGCCATCCTCATGCACGGCGCCAAAGCTCCCTTCCGTGCCCTCGTCACCGACCCGCGAAAGGGCCAAGACGGCGGCCGAAGCCAAGGGCGCAGCCGGTCAGGCGCTAAGCTTCTTGCGACCACGCGCGCGGCGAGCGGCGATGACCTTGCGGCCGCCGACCGTAGCCATGCGGGCGCGAAAGCCATGGCGGCGCTTGCGCACGATTTTGCTGGGTTGATAGGTCCGCTTCACGGGCTAGTCTCCGAATTCGATCGTCAGCGGAAGATCGAGCGTGGCCCCGACCTTGAATGCGCAAACGCCAGCGCGCCGCTACGTTAGAAACCAAGGCGGCAGGCCGGAAAAATGAATGCGGCGCTTCGCGCGCCGCTACAAGGCCGGGCTTATGCCGCGCGAGCGCGGCCAAGTCAATCGTGGGCGCGCACTCTTTAACTTGCTCTGCAAGGTCGGCGACAAGCCTCTCGGAGTTGCGTTCGACGGGGGAATCCTTAGTCTTACAGGTAGGAGTAAGAATGAATGCGGATTACGTCCAAGGGACAGGTGACCATTCCTGCCGACATTCGGGAGCGAGCCGGCCTATTGCCCCATACGGAGGTTGAGTTCGAATTTGATGGAAAGGTCGTGCGAGTTGTTCGAATCAACGGCCGCGGCAGGGGTGCGAGGGTTGCCGGTCACTTGCGGGGACGTGGCGACGTCGCGCTGAGTACGGAAGCCATTATGGCGCTCACCCGCGGTGACTGAATGACCGCCGTCCTGGTTGACAGCAACGTTCTGCTCGACGTGATGACGGAAGACGCGACATGGCTCTCATGGTCCGTTTCCGCAATCGAACGCGCAGCGGACACCTTTCGCCTCGTCATCAACCCCGTGATCTATGCCGAGGCGTCCGTTCGGTTTACAAGAATCGAGGAACTCGATGCGGCCTTGCCGCCAGATCTGTTCGAACGGGAGCCGATCCCCTATGAAGCCGCCTTCCTGGCTGGTAAGGCGTACCTCGCCTATCGGCGGCGCGGCGGAACGCGGCGATCGCCACTCCCGGACTTTTTTATTGGGGCTCACGCAGCGGTTTCAAGCTATCAGTTGCTCACCCGCGATTCGGCCCGCTACCGGGCTTACTTTCCGAAACTGTCGCTGATCGCTCCTGACTAGGAATTCGACTGCGCGCCAACGCCTCCTCACTGCCCCCCGCCTATGCGCTGCTCGCAGTCACGGCGTCCCGAATCGAGACAGTTCTGCATCTTGCGCTGATGGTCGATGGCCGTGAAGGCCCAGTAGCCCAGCGCCGCCAGCACGATGACGGCAATGATTGCGGCGATGTTGCCGCGCCCGCTTGCCTGCGGCTCATCCTCGTCCCCACCGGACGAGGATGGACTCACGCCGAGCGGCTCGAGGCGAGGCGTTCGACATCGCCCAGCGCCGCGATCGCCTTGGCGACGATGCCCTTGGCGTCGAGCCCGGCGGCGGCGTACATGCGCTCAGGCTTGTCGTGATCCTGGAACTTGTCCGGCAGCGTCATCGTGCGGACCTTAAGACCGTTGTCGAGCGCGCCGGCGTCGCTCAGCAAGCTCAACACATGCGCACCGAAGCCGCCGGCCGCGCCTTCCTCGACAGTGATCAGAAGCTTGTGCGTCGCCGCCAACTTGAGAATGAGTTCGCGGTCCAGGGGCTTGGCGAAGCGCGCGTCGGCGACCGTGGTCGATAGGCCGCGCGCCGCCAGCTCCTCGGCCGCCTTCATCGCTTCGCCGAGCCGCGTGCCGAGCGACAGGATTGCGATCCTCGTCCCCTCCCGCACGATCCGGCCTTTGCCGATCGGCAGGACCTCGCCCTGCTGTGGCAGGTCGACGCCAACGCCTTCACCGCGGGGGTAGCGAAGTGCGATCGGCCCCGAATCGTGGGCTGCGGCGGTCGCGACCATATGGACGAGCTCGGCCTCATCGGAAGCCGCCATCACCGTCATGTTTGGGAGGCAAGCGAGATAGGCGACGTCGAACGCGCCCGCGTGTGTGGCGCCGTCCGCGCCGACGAGCCCGGCACGATCAAGAGCGAAGCGAACCGGCAGGTTCTGGATCGCGACGTCATGCACGAGCTGGTCGTAGCCGCGCTGCAGGAATGTCGAATAGATGGTGCAAAAGGGCCGGAAGCCTTCCGTCGCCAAGCCGGCGGCGAATGTGACGGCGTGCTGCTCGGCGATGCCGACATCGAAGACGCGATCGGGGAAAACCGCCTTCATCTTGTCGAGCCCCGTGCCCTCCGGCATTGCGGCGGTGATGCCGATAATCTTTTCGTCTCGCCGCGCTTCCTCGACCAGCGCATTTGCGAAGACGCGGGTATAGGTGGGCGCATTGCTCTTGGGCTTCGACTGCGCGCCGGTGATGACGTCAAACGCGCTCACGCCATGGTACTTGTCGTCGGCGGCCTCGGCCGGCGGGTAACCCTTCCCCTTCTTTGTCACGACATGAACGAGAACCGGGCCGTCCCGCACGTCCCGCACGTTCTTCAGGATCGGCAGAAGATGGTCGAGATTGTGACCATCGATGGGCCCCACGTAATAGAAGCCAAGCTCCTCGAACAGCGTGCCGCCAGTCCAGAAGTTGCGGCCATACTCCTCCGTCAGTCGAGCCTTGTTATAAAAAAACTTCGGCAATCGGCGCGCCAGTTGCTTGGCTGCGCCTCGCAGCGAGCGGTAGGCGCGGCCTGAAACGAGCCGCGCCAGATAGGCCGACATCGCGCCTGTCGGCGGCGCGATCGACATATCGTTGTCGTTGAGGATGACGATGAGTTGCGAGCCCATGGCGCCGGCGTTGTTCATCGCCTCGTAGGCCATTCCCGCCGACATCGCGCCGTCGCCAATGACCGCGACCACATGGTTGTCCCGGTGGGACAGATCGCGCGCAACGGCCATGCCGAGGCTGGCCGAGACCGACGTCGATGAATGGGCCGCTCCGAACGGATCGTATTCGCTTTCCGAGCGCTTGGTGAAGCCGCTCAAGCCCCCACCCTGCCGCAAAGTCCGGATCCGATCGCGCCGACCGGTGAGGATCTTGTGAGGATAAGCCTGATGGCCGACGTCCCAGACGATGCGATCGGTCGGAGTATCGAAAACGTAGTGCAGCGCGACCGTCAGTTCGACGACGCCTAGGCCGGCGCCCAGATGACCGCCGGTCACCGAGACCGCGCTGATCGTTTCGGTGCGTAACTCGTCCGCGAGCTGCGGGAGATCACTCTCCTTTAGCATGCGCAAATCAGCCGGTGATTCGATTTGATCCAGAAGCGGCGTCGAAGGCGTGGTCAATCTTTTCCCCAATCGCAGCGCTTATTTGGTCGCCGCGTACGAAGTCCACACGTACACCAAGTCTGACGTTCACCGCAATTACGCGCTTTTGCCATAATCACGCCGTAAAGTAATCCGTTTACACTTGGTTTAACACGAGCGTGAAACGCGCCGCGGCCGCAAAGCGTTCCGACCGACCGAATTTGCTATCGACGCCAGCCTGGCGCAAATTTGTGCAATGAACCAATTTTCGAGGGCCTCCCTGCCGGCGGATCGATACGCCCCCGACGGCGCCTACGCTTTCACTCGGCTTGGCGTATCGCTCCTGATCGCGGTCCTGACCAGCGCCGGCATGTGGGCGATTATCGTGGTCCTGCCGAATGCGCAGCGCGATTTTGGCGGGGACCGGGCGGCGGCGTCCGTTCCGTATACAGTGATGATGTGCGCGCTCGCCTTCTCGACGATCGCGCTCGGACGGATGACCGACCGTCGTGGCATTGTCCCGCCCCTGATCATCTCCGCTGTCGCCTTGGGCCTGGGGTTTGTTCTCGCCGGCTACGCGCCAAACCTCGCGGTGTTCACCGCCGCCCATGCGCTGATCGGAGTTGGCGCGGGAACGGGCTTCGCGCCGATGATGGCCGATATCTCGCACTGGTTCGTCAAGCGGCGCGGAGTCGCAGTCGTCATCGTCGCGGCTGGCAACTACGTCGCCGGAACGATCTGGCCGCTCCTGATGAGCGTCACGATTCCCTTGGTCGGCTGGCGCGAGACTTACGCGGGCATCGGCATCCTCGTCGCCGGCGCTGTCTTGCCGCTCGCGCTCTTGATGCGCCGCCGGCCCCTGGCCGGCGTTTATGAACAAGCTGAGGCCGCGACCGAGGCGGCGCGCGCCGACGTCGGCGTGTCGCCGCGACTTTTGTTGGTTCTGTTGACCGTCGCCGGCTTCTCTTGCTGCGTGGCGATGTCGATGCCGCAGGTCCATCTGGTCGCCTATTGCGGCGATCTTGGCTATGGAGTGGCGCGCGGCGCCGAGATGCTTTCGCTGATGATGGCTCTCGGAATCGTTTCGCGCGTCGGCTCCGGCTTCGTCGCGGATGCAATCGGCGCCACGGCGACGCTGCTCATCGGCTCCCTGATGCAAGGCGTCGCGCTTCTGCTCTATCTTTATTTCAACGGGCTCGAGTCCCTGTTCATCGTCTCGGGGCTCTTCGGCTTGTTTCAGGGTGGCATCGTGCCGATGTATGCGGTCATCTGCCGCGAGCTCTTGCCGCCACGGCGGGCGGGTGCAGCGATCGGCCTCGTGGTCTCGGCGACCATCCTCGGCATGGCGTTCGGCGGCTATTTCTCCGGGGTCATCTTCGACCTCACCAGCTCCTACCGCATGGCGTTTCTGAACGGCGTCCTGTGGAACGCGTTCAATTTCGCCATTGTCTCCTGGCTCTTCTGGCGCCGCTCGCGCCGCCAGCCGGTCGGCGCGCTGGTGGCCGTCTAGCGCCGCTCCCACAGCTCCGTCAGCCCCTGTTGACGGCCCAAGCCCCTCGGGGCCCGCGGCGGCGATGCAAAGGAAGACGAAGCAGTAGAGCCGGCGAGCTCAAAACCGCCTCAGTCTCTCCTCACCGCCCAGGGTCCGGAGCCGACTGCTGCGAGGTAAAGAAAAACGAAGCAGAACAGCACCGCCGGCTCGCCGTAGTTCTTGGCCGGAAAGAAGCTCTGCGGGAAGTGCGCCAGGAAATAGCCGACCGCCATGAAGCCTGAGAGGATGAAGGCGACCGGACGGGTGAAAAGACCGATCGTGATCAACAAAGCCGCCGATGAGCTCCATCGTTCCGGTAAAATAGAGCAATCCCGGCGGCATCTGGTCAATGAACGGCAGGCCCGCGGGAAAGCCCAGCAACTTGCCGGTTCCGTGTTCGAGGAAAAGAAGCCCAGTCAGGATGCGCAGCACCGAGAGCATCTCTGGCGCTCGCAATATGGAGCCCACGATCGGAAGCGCAGGTCGGGAGACAACGTCGGTCATATGGTTCACCTTTCGAAGAGAGAATGCATTGACGCCTTCAGCGGGAAAGCTTGGCGGCGGTCTGAGCGATAAGCTCGCCCTGGCGCCGCGCGCCGTCGAGTTCGATCTTTGAAGGCTGGCGCTGACCCTGCGCGCCGGCAATCGTGGTCGCGCCGTAGGGCGCGCCGCCGACGATTTGGGACCAGCACCTTGTCATTCAGGCCTCCTCAGCGATTGTCCGCAAACGGAAAGATCAAAGGATCGTGGCGATCTGGTCGAAGGAAAGCCTCGGGCTGCGTGGGAACAGCTTCTCGGCGTCGCCGTAGCCGATATTGATCAAGACGTTCGACTTGACGCGTCCCTCGGGGAAGAACTCGGCGTCGACCTTGGCGTTGTCGAATCCGGTCATCGGTCCGGTGTCGAGACCCACCGCGCGGAGCGCGATGATGAGATAGGCGACTTGCAACGTGCCATTCTGGAACGCCGCGCGGGCAGCCTTCTCAGGGTCGTTCGCGAACCAGGACTTGGCGTCAGCGTGCGGAAACAGGAACGGAAGATGCTCGTAGAACTGTTCGTCATAGGCCGTGATCGCGACGATCGGCGCGCTCATCGTCTTGTCGAGATTGCCAGGCGACAGCGCCGGGCGGAGCCGCTCCTTGGCCGCTTGCGATCGCAGGAATACGACCCGCAGCGGCGACTGATTGGCGCTGGTGGGGCCCATTTTGGCCAGCTCGATCGCCCTGCTGAGCAATTCGTCCGAGATCGGCTTATCAAGAAACGCATTGTGCGTCCGCGCATCGGTAAATATCTGCGCGAGCGCCGGGTCTTCGACTGTCTTCGGCTCAGGAACGTGAACGGTCATGCGTCATCCCCTAAAATTGTTGTACGTCGCCTGATGTCGGTTGTTGTTCCGATCGTTGCAATTGGCCAAATTGTGCTAGAATCCGATCTCCGGAGGTGATGGATGATCGACGCATTGACGCTTGACCAAATGCGAGTTCTCGTCGCGGTCGCCGACGCGGGGAGCTTTTCGGCGGCGGCGCGAACGCTCGGCCGGGTTCAATCGGCGATCAGCCAGTCGATCCAGACGCTCGAGACGACGCTTGGAGTGACCTTGTTCGATCGCGCCGGCAAGACACCGAGGCTCACCGATGCGGGACGAGCGCTGGTCGGCGATGCGCGGGCGCTGATCGCTGGGGCGCGAGCCATCCGCGCACGCGCGCAAAGCATGTCCCAGGACGTCGAGCCAGAGCTCACCCTTGCGGTCGATTTCGATGTTCCCGATCCCGCTCCTAATGGAGAGCCTGAAGGCGCTGCGCACGGCTTTCCCCCTGTTGCCGGCGACCGTGTTCACCGAGGCTCTAGGAGGCGCGGAGCAGCGGCTGCGCGAAGGCGCGGCGCGGCTCGCGATCTATACGGTCGCGCCCACGAGCCCTTGCGATCTGGTGAGCGAGTTCATGACGCGCGTGGCCATGTGGCCGGTGGTCGCGGCTAACCATCCGCTCGCCGCCCTGCCCCAGCCGATCACGCGCGAAACGGTCGAGCCGCACATCCAGCTTGTGCTAACCGATCGAACCGCGCTGACCCAAAATTGGGTCGGCGGCATCATCGGCCGTCACGTTTGGCGGTTCGCGGACCTGGCGACCCGTCTCGATTTCCTGCTCGCCGGATTTGGCTGGTGCAACATGCCGAGCCATATGGTCGCGGAGCATGTCGTCGCCGGCCGGCTGAAGAAGCTCGAAATCGCCAACCAAGAGGACGTCGCCCTACCGATCTACGTGGTCCACGAGCGCGGGCGTACTCCGGGCCGCGCTGGGCGGTGGCTGATCGCCGACCTTCGCGAACGGATGAAGACATGCCCCGGCGCTTATCATCCCGCCGAACGGATGCAAACGGCGGCCGAAGCGGCCGCCGCAGCTTGAGGATTGTCGCGGCGCATTCTGGTCGAGCGGCGCGCCAGACTTATGGATTTTGCAATTCGCCGCTGTCGCGCGGCGACCCACTCCCGTTATTGCTTCGGCGAGCGGAGGAGCGACGCGAGCACCGCTTTAGCCTCGTCGATCAGCCCCTCCTGATATCGATAGTACATCTCCGAGCCCATCGGCGTGACATATGAACTGAGTTGCTCCTCGCAGCGACGGCGAAGCAAATCAAAGTCGCTTATAAGATCTTCCGCCGCCTTTCGATCCTGAGGGGACTGGATCACAGCCTCGGGCGGAAGCGCCTTGATTTGCTCCCGGGTGATCCCGGAATGCGCGCGCGCCTTGATCTGATCCTCGCTGAGACCCGGATAAGCGAGCGTTTTCAGGCGATCCTCCAACAGCCCTCGGTTGGCGTCGATGCGCCAAAGCCGGAAGCGGCTATAGCCGCCCATCGCATTCAAAAGAACCGTCGCCCCCATCGCGAGATAAATCCAGTAGGCGGGCGACATCAGGTTGACGAGCCAGGGGAAATATTTGTCCGCGATCTCGGGCTGGCCGCTGGCGAAGAACTCGCGCGCTTCGTCGGCCAAGGGCGCGCTGTCTTGCGACTTCGCGGAAGGCGGCGGATTGACGCGAACGAAATTGGGGAACTCCTCGCTAAGCAGCATCAGGAAGGCGACCCGCTCCGCGCGATGCACGCAGGAATTGGTCATGACAAGCGTATCGACCTGCGCGACCAGCTTGTCGGTCGCAGGGATCGGCTTGGCGATATCGTAATAGCCTGCCGGGATCCGGCCCAGACGCAACCACTTGTCGCGCGCCACCAACCCTTCGATGTCCCCAGGGGCGACAATCTCAAGATCGTATTTGTTCACGAGCGTCCGAACCATCTCCGCGTTCTCGTTCATGACGAAGGCGGCAAGGTCGAGTTGGCCGTCGCGGACAAGTCCCGCCTGCGCCTCGAGATCATGACTGGATGGTTTCAAGCCGAGACCGCTGAGATCGGAATTGTCCAGCAATTGCTGCATCAGATAGGCCGTGCCAGAGCCTTCCGGGCCGATTCCGACCGAAGCGCCTTTGAGGTCGTTGAAGGTGGTGATGGCGCGCCCGCGCTTGGCAAGAAGGAACAGCGACTCGGGCTGCGGCAGACGTCCAAGAGTCGTCAAGCCGGCGTCCGCCGGCGTCGGCACGCCGTCCTGGACGAACGCGAACGCCGGAACGCACCGCCCGTTTTCGCCAACGAGACGGGCGATATTCTCGACCGACCCCGCCGTTGCGACAACCTTCAAATGGCCGTTCTTCTTGTGCGCCCGCGCGGCCAACCGGTCGCCCAAGGCATGATAGGCGCCCGTGGGCGACCCGGTCAGGACGGAAGCTCTCAGGAACGCGTAGTCGCCCGAGACGGTGTAATAGAGAAGCGCGGCGAGCGCCGCGAGCACGGCGAGCGCGATCAAGACGCCCCTCGTCCACGCCTTCCGACCGCCGCTCGGCCCAAACGCGAGGTCGTCCAAAAGACTCTGCGGCATCCGACCCCAACAACGGTGAATTCGACATGATGATCGTCGAGCCTGAGGTCAGACGCAACATGGCCAAGCGTCAAGCCGGTTCGGTTTGCCGCGCCCGGCTCTCGCGTCCGTAAAGCATAGCATCGTGACAATAAGGATTCCGTAGAGATTTGCCGTGGCCGTGGCATCTGCTCCACGGGCGGCGCCGAGAGCTGTCCGCGGCCGCCGGGCCCTATGCAGCCGCCAAGCACGACAGTGGCGATTGACGGTCACCGACAGGCGTCACCCATGGCCGGAGCCGCTTTGCTGGCGTATCCGGCGAGCAACACGCCATTAGAGGGGCTTGGGTCGAAGATGAGCGATCGCCTTGCGGCGAGGCCCGGCGTCTGGCATGTTAGCTCTCAATCGCGCTGGGTTTTGCCCGGCCGGGTGTGTCCGGACGGTCGTCGGTCGGGCGCAAATCAAAAAAGGGAGGATCTCTAATGAAATATGTTGGCCCCATAACCGCGCTGACGCTCGCGGGTTTGTTGATGTCTTCCGCCGCATGGGCGGGCCCCAAGGTCGTTTCCGGGCCCGGGATTGATCCGCAGTGCTTCAAGCCCTGGTCGGACAAGACGAAGTTCCTCCAGTGGGAGAAGAGACCCGGACCCTACAAAATCGCGCTTGCGAACGGCTTCGTCGGCAACACTTGGCGCATCCAGATGATCAAGACGGCCAAGGCCTTCGCCGAGCAGCCGGGGATCAAGGAACACATCAAGGAATTCAAGGTCGTCTCCACCGGAACCGACGCGGCTGCGCAACTCGGCGCGATCGAGGACTTCATCAACCAGGGTTATGACGCGATCATCGTGAACGCCGTCTCGCCCGAGGGCTTCGACCGCATCATCCGCCTCGCCGACAAGAACAACGTGATCCTCGTGCCGTTCGACAATGTGCTCGACACCGACAAGGTGATGGAGATCAACGAGGACCAGACGGAGGCGGGTCGCATGTCGGCCGAGTTCCTGCTGAAGGAAATGGGCAAGACGACGGGAGACATTCTCGAAGTGCGCGGCCTGCCGGGCAATTCGGTCGACCGCGACCGCCATGACGGCTTTCGTTCGGTGATCGACAAGCCTCCGAACAAATTCAACGTCACCGAGGTGGTCGGAAACTGGGACACGGGCACGTCGCAGAAGGTGACGGCAGATGCTCTCGCGGTGCACCCGCATTTCGACGGCATCTTCAGCCAGGGTGGCGACGACGGCACTGTACAGGCGTTTCTGGACGCCAAGCGCCCGCTCGTGCCCTTCGCCGGCGAGGGCGAGAACGAGTTCCGCAAGCAGATCGCTGAATATTCGAAGGACGGGCTCAAGGGCATGTCCTACGGACAATCTCCCGCGCTGGTCGCTATCTCGATCAAGGCGGCGATCGAGGCGCTCCAGGGCAACGTGATGCCGCAACTGGTCTCGATCCCGATCCCCGTGGCGACCTACCAGGATCTCAAGGCTGGCGTGAACTACTGGCCGGACCTCAAGGCGAATTTCTTCGCGCCGAACCAGTTCACTCCGTGCGGGGTGAATTTCACCGCGCCCGAGATCATGGCGCAAAGCGAAAAAAATACGACACAGTAGTCGCCTCACGGCGAGAGGACGCCTGACCCGGCCAAGCGCCGGGCCAGGCTCCGCCGCCGGAACAGCGCTCGTCGCCCACCTTTTTTGAGATTGATCATGGCGGACGCGCCGCAAGGCGATTTTCTTGTTCTCTCGGGAATATCCAAACGCTACGGCGGCGTGCGTGCGCTGGAGAACGTCGATTTCGCGCTGCGCGCGCGGGAAGATCCATGCCGTCCTCGGCGAGAATGGCGCCGGCAAGTCGACCCTGATCAAGATCGTCGCCGGCGTCGTTCAACCGGACAGCGGCGTCGATCTCACTCGAGGGCGCGCCGCGACGATTTCGGCAGCCCGTCCGCGGCAACCGCCGCCGGAATCGTCTGCATTTTCCAAGAATTGTCGCTGATGCCGGACCTTTCGGTCGCCGACAATATTTCGATCGCCACGCCGCCGAGGCGCTTCGGCATGATCGACTCCCGCGCTCAGCGTCGCCGGGCCGAAGCTCTGCTGGCCGATGTCGGCTGCGAGGACGTTCAACCCGCTTCTGCGCGTGCGCGATCTGCCGCTATCGCGCCGCCAGATGGTCGAGATCGCCAAGGCGATAGGCCAGCGGCCAAAGCTGCTCATCCTCGACGAGGCGACCTCGGCGCTGACCAGCGCCGACGTTGAAAAGGTTTATACCCTTCTTGCGCGGCTGAAATCGGACAATGTCGCCATCCTCTACATTACCCATCGCATGCATGAGGTCGAAGCCCTCGCCGACCGAGCCTCCGTCTTCCGCAACGGGCGCCACATCGAGACCTTCGACCAGGGCGCGCGTTCGACGGCTGAGGTCGTTCAACTGATGATCGGGCGCGATATCGCCACGCAATATCCCCCGAAACCCAAACGCGTTAACCGCCCGCCTGCCCTCAAGATGGACGACTGAGCTGGGAGAACCACCTCCACGGCGTCTCCCTCGAAGTCGGCGCAGGCGAGATCGTTGGGCTTGGCGGACTTGACGGCCAGGGGCAGAAGACCTTGCTGCTCGCCCTGTTCGGCGTGTTGCGCGGCGTCAGCGGACGGATCGAGGTCAATGGGCGCGTTGTGCGGCCCGGGTCTCCGGCTCACGCCAAGTCGCCCAACATCGGCATCGCGCTCGTTCCCGAGGACAGGAAGACGGAAGGGCTTATGCTGCCGATGTCGATCGCCGACAACCTGACGATCGCATCCCTCAATACCCTCTCGTTTGGCCCTTTCATCGACGCCCGCAGGGAAGCCGAGGCGGTCGAAGCGGCGTTGAAGCGCCTTCAGATCAAGATTGGCGCGAGCTCCGATGCGGTTTCAACGCTTTCCGGCGGAAACCAGCAGAAGGTCGTCATCGCCAAATGGCTCTTGACCGAGCCGCGCGTGATCCTTCTCAATGATCCCACGCGCGGCATCGATGTTGGCACCAAACAAGAGCTTTATCGGCTCATGCGCGAGCTCGCCGACCAGGGCGCGGCGATCCTGTTCTATTCGACCGACTACGACGAGCTTATCGGCTGCTGCGACCGGGTCGCCATCATGTATGACGGCCGCATCGTGCGCGAGCTCAAGGACGACGAATTGAACGAGACCAATATCGTGGCGAGCTCGCTGAACATCGATGACGCCGCGCCCCTCCCGGCGCGCTTCGCGAGGCATCCGATGCCTAGCGATCTCGCGATCCGCGTTCGCCAGAACTTCGCCCTCCTGACCGCGGTTGCGCTCTTCTGCGTCGTCTATTTCCTCTATCACCTGGCCCATCCCAAGGGCTTCTCTTCGGCGGTGCTCGTCCAAACAGCGACGAAGTGTTCACGCTTGCGCTGGTGGCGATGGCGCAAACCGTCCCCGTTCTCGCGGCGGGTCTCGACCTTTCGGTCGGCGCGCTCATGACGATGGTCGGCTGCTTCGCGAGCTATCTCCTGAACGGCGCGCCGGACGGCCTACGCCGCTGTCCTCGACTTCGCCGGATGGCGTCTCCACTTGGGCTCCCTGCCCGGAGGCGTGCCGGGTATCGTGCTCGGCGATCGTCATCTGCCTCGCTATCGGCGCTCTCGCCGGCCTCCTCAACGGCGCTCGTGGTCGTCTACGGCCGCATCCAGCCGATCATCGCGACGCTCGCGACAGGCGCGATCTACATGGGCGTGGCGCTCTTCTCTGCGCCCGCAGCCGGGCGGCAAGATCAACGAAGACCTCAACTGGGCGCTGACCAATTCGCTCGGCGACTTCGCGTCGACCGTCCATATCTTCAACGACGGCGCCGCGCCCTGGTTCGCGCCGTTCGCCGGAATTCCAACTCCTTTCGTCCTGCTTGGGCTGATCGTGCTCCTGATCTGGGTCCCGTTCAGCCGCACCGTCACCGGCCGGACGGTCTATGCGATCGGGTCGGCGGAAGGCGCAGCCTACATGTCTGGCCTCAACGTCAACCGCGCGCAGGCTCGCCGCCTTCACGCTCGGCGGCTTCTTCGCCGCCTGCGGCGGACTGTTCCTCGCCATTCAGACCTCGTCGGGCAACGCCGACATCCCGCAGGCCGGAACCTATACCTTGAACTCGATCGCCGCGGTCGTGATCGGCGGCACCTCGCTGCTCGGCGGCAACGGCGGCGCGATCGGCTCGGTGTTCGGGGCGCTGATCCTGCGCGTCATCTCGTACTTCTTCCGCATCTTCGACATCGCTCCGCTGCTGCAGCCGCTGTTCGAAGGCATCATCCTGCTCGCTGCGGTCAGCATCGGCGCCTTGCGCGTGCTGCAGGATCAAGAACACGCTGGAGCTCTTTCAGGTGACTGCGTTTCCAGCCATCCTCAAGCCTTCGCGCGACGACCGGCCGATCGTCATCGCGGCGCTGTTCATCGTCGCCATCCTCATCGCCGGAACCGCGTACACTTGGCAGCGGTTCGGCAGCGCGCCCTCGCTGTCGCCCGAATTATCTCCTGCAGCAACTGCAGATCGGCGCCTTCCTCGGCATCGTCGCGGCCGGGCAGATGATCGTCATTCTGATCGCGCAGATCGACCTTTCCGTCCCCTGGACGCTAACCGCGGCGGCAATGATGGCGACCGCGGTTGGCGGGCCCTGGGCGATTCCGATCGGGCTCGGCGTTGGCCTTGCTGTCGGCCTGGTCAACGGGATCGGCGTCGCCTATCTGCGCATTCCCTCGATGATCTTCACCCTTGGCATCAACGCGGTGATGCGCGGGCTGATGGTGGCCCACACCGGCGGCTTCGCTCCGCGACACCCACGCCACCCCTCTCATGCGGGCTCTCGCCGCCGAACACGTCCTTGGCATCCCCAACGCGCTCTTCGTCTGGCTCGCGGTCTCGTCAATTCTCGCAGTTATGCTGCAGCGAACGGTGCTCGGCCGCGCCATCTACGCGCTCGGCAACAAGGAGGCGGCGGCCTATCTGGCTGGCGTAAACACAAAGGGCGTCACCATCATCTGCTTCGCCATATGCGGCCTGACCGCCGCCATCGCCGGAGTCCTGCTCGCCGGATATTCGCAGAACGCCTATCAGGGCATGGGCGACGCTTATCTCCTGCCGGCGATCGCCGCCGTCGTCATCGGCGGGACCAATATCCTCGGCGGCCGTGGACGCTATCTCGGCACGCTGGTCGGGGTGATCCTGATCGTGCTATTGAACAGCGTGCTCTCGATCATGCAAATGCCGGAGGCCGGGCGCCAAGTGATCTACGGCGGCGTCATCATCCTGATGCTTTTGGTGTACGGGCGCGCCGAGCAGGTAGCGGGTTAACCCTACGCTTTTGTCGATGACGATCTCGCCTCCGTCGTAACAGCGGAATTTCGAATCGCGCTTTGGAATCGTCCCCGCGTGCTACATGGTTCGCCCTAATCCGGCCGGGCCGCCGGGCGGCTGCGCTCATAAGGGAGGCGAGTTATGGCCACGGTCAAACTCTGGACAGATGCGGAGGCGGATGCGCACCCGAAGGTCAAGGCGGTTTTCGACGATATCCGCGCGACGAGAAAGTCGGACTTCGTCAACAATTTCTGGCGCGGCTTAGCCAACCAGCCCGAGATCCTTGAGCGCACCTGGAACACGCTGAAAGCGGTGATGATCGCGCCCGGACCACTCGATCCCCTCACTCGAGAACTGATCTACATCGCCGTCTCGATAACGAACAACTGCTCCTATTGCATCCATTCCCATACGGCCGCGGCGCGCGCGAAGGGGATGACCGACGCGCAATATTCCGATTTTCTCGCGGTGGTGGGCATGGCCTCGCAGACAAACGCGCTCGTGACAGGCCTGCAACTGCCCGTCGACCCGGCTTTCCTCATCGAGAGCTGAACGTAAGGGGCCGCGCCCGGCCTTGCGCGCACGGCGGCCGCCGAATTCAGCGGCGCGCCAACCAACAAAAAGCCCGCCCGGGATCGCTCCCGCGCGGGCTCCTGTTCTTTGACGGGCGGCGGACGACTTACTTCGTCTTGTCGGCCCGGTCCCTGGCTTTCAGCGCCGCGCCCAGAATATCGCCCAGCGAAGCGCCGGAGTCGGCCGAGCCGTATTGCGCGATCGCCTCTTTCTCCTCAGCGACTTCGAGCGCCTTGATGGAAACGGCGATCTTGCGCGCTTTGCGGTCGAATTGGGTGACGCGCGCGTCGACCTTCTCGCCGACCGAGAAACGCTCGGGGCGCTGGTCGCCGCGGTCGCGCGCGAGCTCGTTGCGCTTGATAAAGGCCGTGAGCTCGGTGCCCGCGATCTTCACTTCGAGGCCGCCGTCCTTTACTTCCAGGACCTCGCAGGTCACGACCGAGCCCTTGCGCATTTCGCCTTCGCCTTCGTCGCCGGTCTTCGCGGCGACGAACGGGTCACTGGCCAATTGCTTGATCCCAATGGCGATGCGCTCCTTCTCGACATCGACGTCGAGCACCTTGGCTTTGACCGTGTCGCCTTTCTTGTAATCCTCGATCGCCTGCTCGCCGGGCCTGTTCCAATCGAGATCGGAGAGATGGACCATGCCATCGACATCGGCGTCGAGGCCGATGAACAGCCCGAACTCGGTCTTGTTCTTGACCTCGCCCTCGACGATCGAGCCGATCGGATGCCTCTCCGCGAAAGCCTCCCACGGGTTCTGCAGCGTCTGCTTGAGGCCGAGCGAGATGCGGCGCTTGGAGGCGTCGACCTCGAGCACCTGAACCTCGACCTCCTGGCTGGTCGAGACGATCTTGCCGGGGTGGACGTTCTTCTTGGTCCAGGACATTTCGGACACGTGGATGAGGCCCTCGATGCCGGGCTCCAGTTCGACGAACGCCCCGTAGTCAGCAATGTTGGTGACGCGGCCCTTGAGCTTCTGCCCAACGGCGTAGCGCGTCTCGATGTTCGACCACGGATCTTCCTGCAACTGCTTCATGCCAAGCGAGATGCGATGGGTCTCGTGGTTGATCTTGATGATGCGCACCTTGACCTGCTGGCCGATGGTCAAGACTTCGCTCGGGTGATTGACGCGCCGCCAGGCGATGTCGGTCACGTGCAGGAGGCCATCGATGCCGCCGAGATCGACGAACGCGCCGTAGTCGGTGAGGTTCTTGACCGTGCCGTCGATGACCTGACCCTCGGCGAGGTTGGCGACGATCTCGTGGCGCTGCTCGGCGCGGCTCTCCTCGAGCACGGTGCGGCGAGAGACGACGATATTGCCGCGCCGCCGGTCCATCTTGAGAATCTGGAACGGCTGCGGCACGTTCATCAGCGGGCCAACGTCGCGCACCGGGCGAATGTCGACCTGGCTGCGCGGCAGGAAGGCGACCGCTCCATCAAGGTCGACGGTGAAGCCGCCCTTGACCTGGTTGAAGATGACCCCCTCGACCTTCTCGTTCTTCTCGAACGCCTGCTCAAGCTTGACCCAGCTCTCTTCGCGCCTTGCCTTGTCGCGCGAGATGACCGCTTCGCCGAGCGCGTTCTCGATCCGCTCGAGATAGACTTCAACTTCGTCGCCAAGCCCAGGCGCCGGGTCGCGTCCATGATTGGTGAATTCTTTGAGCGCCACGCGCCCTTCAGTCTTGAGGCCGACGTCGATGACGGCCATGTCCTTTTCGATCGCGACGATCTTGCCCTTGACGACCGTTCCTTCGAACGCCTCGTCGTCGCCATATGTCTCGTTCAGCAGTGCGGTGAAATCCTCGCGCGACGGCGCCAGGGATTGTGTGGAAGCCATTGGTTCTCCTAATTGCGCCCGATTGATCGGGCAGACGCCGGCCTTGGGTTCGTGTTGACCTTCAGGCGTCCGCCGATCGGAAGGGTCGCGCTTGACGCACGATCCTCATCGCCGCTTTTCGCGGCTTAGCCGGCGCATCGGCCGACGGCGGAAGCCCAGATTTAACCGCCATATGGGAAACCCATGCGGCGAGCGCCAGCCGCTAGCAGGAAAGTCCGCCTCGTTCAATGGTGAAAACGCTCGAGTTAAACGCCTGGCTCAAGATGCTTGGCCATGCTCGCTCGTCAGGAGTAATGCGCATCAGTCCGTCGCCAGCGATTGGGCAGAGAAGCGGCGCCATCCCGATCTTGATGTTGGCGCTAAATGGCCGGCTCGAGTTCGAGATTATCTTCATTCCTGAGAGTAACCGCACCCTCGTTCACCTGGCGCAGGCCATTAAGGAATATCGAAATATCGATTTTATGATCCTCGTCCTGGTCCTCAAGCGGTTTGAACCGGCCGTTAAAAAAAGCATATTCTATGCCGTCGATTAAATAAGGAACGATACCCTCCAATCTGAAAGCTAGCCTCTCCTCATTTCGCTCCGAAAATCTATAATTAAATCCAAAAATCTTTCTAATTTTGTATATTTTACCTTCTCGAAGATATTCATCAACGAACCGGTTCCGGACGCCATCGATCGGCTGCGCATTCACGCAAACGATCTTTTGGCCAACATACCAATCGCGCATTTAATTCCCCACCACCGAAGCGGTTATACTTGAGGAGATAATTCCTTGGCTTCGGACCCAAATATAAGCGGCGAACATGAATGTAAGCTGTCGATTTCGAGTTGCAAATTAACAAATGTTTTCAATCTCGTTAAGTTCGTGTAACCCTCGCTATTTTTCGACTTTCTTCCGCACATTCATTAATAACCAAGCCGACGCGCATTTCATTCGACCCCGGCGCGCCTTCCGCCGGCATTGCTGAGCCGCCGCTCGGTGGACACGATCGAGCGTACCGCCTGCGCGCTCGTCTCGACTGCAATGAGCTCACGGCGTCAGTTAGCATGTGCACCGGCACTTACATGAGGTTAAGCGCACAAGACTTTGTCATGCATTTCATTTTGTTATGGGCATTTAAGGATGCGTTAGATCAGCATCCAAGACAGCACCCTTCGCAAGGCTCCGATATGGACTCTTGCGAACGGCAGGTCGCTGTTTCGAATCCGATGGCGGGTCGCCTCCACGGAAAGCCGCACGATGCGGAGGCGCCAACAGAGCGCTTAAGTCTCTCAAATGACGGAGACGCGCGCGCTTGTGCGCGTCGCCTGTCACGCCCGCCAGGGAAAGGTCCAGGTCTCGGTCAAGGCCTTGGGACCGGCCCGCAGGAAGACACGCAGGTCGGTGCTCTGGCCCGGCTCTACGCTGACGTCGACGCCTGCCCGAAACCCTCGGACGTGAGCGTTTGGAGTGAGGAAGGTGCGCAGGATTCGCCCAGTCGACGCGGTCGCGACAGTCTCCACGAGCGACGGGTCGCTCATGTAGTAAGACAAGTCGCCGCCGGAAAAATCGATGAGAAACCTGGTAGTCCCGGGCGGCGGAGGCGGATCTGGAGACCCCAACGCCCGCGCGGCGACGCGGAACGTTCCGACGGTGCGTCCGGACGGCGTCAGGCTTTGATCCATCGCCATTGAAGTGATGCGGTAGGCGTAAACGAGCGACTTGCCCGCCTCGAGCCCTCGCTTGGGCGCCCAGTCGACGACAATGTTGTCGTTGGTCTCATCGCTGGTCGGCAATTCGGTGAGCTCCACCCTGCCCTCACCCCAGCCTTCGTGCGGCTCGATCCAGTAGCTCGGCCTCAGTTCATAGGCGAGATCGAGATCCTCGTAGTCGCTGAAATTGCGGTCGCGCTGCAGAAGCCCAAATCCGCGCGGATTGGAATCGAGGAAAACAGAGACCTGGGGCTTCGCCGGATTGCTCAGAGGCCGCCAGATCCATTCCCCCGCCCCCGTATGCATGAGAAGACCGTCGGAATCGTGCAGTTCGCCGCGAAAGTCGTCGGAGTACCGCCGGTCGGCCTTGCCGACAAAATACATCGACGTCAGCGGCGCAAGTCCCAGCGCAGGCGTCGCCTTGCGCGCAAACAGACTAACATTGATGTCGAGGAAGGTTTCCTGGCTGGGGGTCAGATCGAAGCGGAACGCGCCCGTCGCCGATTCGCTATCCAAGAGCGCATAGATGACGATGTGCTCGGCCGTCGCGTCCGGGGTCTCGATCCAGAACTCGCGAAAGAAGGGGAATTCCTCGTCGATGCGAGGAGGCGCGCCAATCACGAGGCCCCGCGCCGACAGGCCATAGCGCTGGCCCCGGCCGAGGAAGCGGAAGTAGCTCGCGCCGAGAAACGCGATCACTTCGTCCCAGACGTGGGGCGCATTGATCGGGAAACGTAGACGAAAGCCGGCGAATCCGAGGTTGATCGGCAGCGGGCCAAGCTTGGCTTTGCCATAGTCAAACAGATTGGCGGCATAGGGGATCGGGGCCGGAATGCCGTCGCGCAGCACGTTGATGACCACCGGCCGCTTGTACAGGTGTCCGAGATGGAACAGCTCCAGCCTAAAATTGGCCCCGTCCTGGCCGAGCAGCGGCTTCTCGGACTTGAAGCGAATGTCGCGCCAGCCGTCAAAATCGAGAGTCGCGAGGCCATCGGGCAGCGGCGGTATCACGCTGTCGAAGGGGGCCGCGGCGAGATCTTGCGCCCGCTTCACGACGTCCTGGTAGCCGAACGGCGCCGGCGCCGGCGCGGCGGGCGGCGGAGCATCGGTCTGGGCGACCGCCGGGGCGGCCAAGCGCGCGCCGGAAGCGGCCACGATGCTGGCGAGCAGCGTCCGGCGAGACAAGTCGTACATGTGGGTCATCAGGCTAGGTTATCGGGTTGGATGCAGCGCGGCGCTGGAACTTGGAACGAGATGCCGGTTACGGCCATGGCGCGAATGCGCCGCCGCTCGGGGCAGTGTGCACGATCGCTTCGAGACCCATGCTGAAATTCGGGCTGATCCGGTAATTGACGCCGACGCCGAGTGTGCCGACCGCCTGCACCGCGCCGGGACCGGAGAATACGCCGTTGATCGCGTCGCTCGCGTTGAACGCGCCGTAGCCGAAGCGCGTCGGCCGGATCAAGTCGACCCCGGTGATGACGTAGGGCGTCACCTGGCCGAAATTATAGCCGACAATGGCCGAGCCGCCGGCGAAAGCGCTGCCAGCGAACTGCGAGAATCCGGGGCTCGCTTGCAGGAACGGCATGTAGCCGGTCGAGGCCTGCACGCCCAGCATGATTCCGTTGTCGAACGCGTGTTCATAGGTGAGATCAGTCTCGCCGCCGACACCCCCCTTGACCCCCTTGCCTCCCCACACCGAGATCCCTGCCCCAACCGAAAGGCCTGACCAATAATCGGGCGCGGCGTCGGCTCCGCCGGGGCCGAGCGCGGGATAATTCGACGGCGCCGTGGGCAGATCGGCCGCCGCGGCGGGTGAGGCCGCTAGGCAGACCGCGGCCGCGCAGACCGAAGAAGCTGAAACAGCAAGCGATAACGAAGCGCATGACACAGGTCTTTATCACGAAATCACCGCGCGAAGCATTGCGGTTTCGAGTGCGGCATATTGATGGCGGACAGAGACGAGCCAGCCAGGCTGGACAAGCTCGAACGGCAACGTTTATAAGCGCCCGCCGCGTCTCGACGGCGCAAGGCGCCCAGGTAGCTCAGTTGGTAGAGCACGTGACTGAAAATCACGGTGTCGGTGGTTCGATTCCGCCCCTGGGCACCATTCCATCAGCCCTGTGGGGCCTTTAGGAATTTTGGCCTTCCGCCTCCTGCGCGCAGAAGTGACCCAGAACCGAGGTCTACCGCCGCAATCCCCAACCTCCCTTTACGTCGATTGGGGCTCCTGGATTGCTCGAATAGCGTAGTGTGCCCAGGGTTCGGCGAAAGGATCAGATCTACCTGTATCCGCGACGTCCTGCGCCAGCCCAGGCGGCTCACATAGAGGAGAAGTGTGATACAACGCTTGCGCTCCGTGACGACAAGCGCGACGCATAGATCGACATCGGCGCCTCCCGACGTGCCGTAGCGGAGCAATTAAGCGAAGTTCCGGTCGCAAATGGCCTGGAAGCAATTCGGCATTCCATTGTAGCCTTGTGCTTCGTCGACATGGGTAGCGAAATGGTCCTGAACCAACCCGTTGGGCCCGATCCGCCAGATGGCCTCCAGATCACGCTTGAGCGCCTCGGTCTGGACGAATTCTATGGTCGGCTCTCCGCCAACCGCGTCAGCGAGGACCAAATCGGCGAATTAAGCGAGGCAGATCTGCTGGAGCTTGGGCTGACGCCCGAAGAACGGAGAAGGTTTCTGCGAGCCCTGATAGAGCTGGTTAAAGTTCCTCCTGCCGGACAGCAACAAGATAGAGCGCATGGCGCTCCAGAGATAGGTGAGCGCCGACAAGTGACCTCGCTGTTTTGCGACCTCGTCGCGTCTACTCCGTTGGTGTTCAAACTCGATCCAGAGGATTTTCGCGATGTCATTCGCGTGTTTCACGATATCTGCGGTGATGTGATCACTCGCGGATCAGGATACGTGGCCCAATATCTTAGCGACGGCGTCCTCGCCCATTTCGGCTATCCTCGAGCGCGCGAAGACGACGTTCAGAGCGCAGCACGGGCAGCCCTAGAAATTGTCGCCAAAGTCGGCCAGATGCGCGCGCCGGACGGAGAGCCGCTGAGCGCTCGTGTGGGTATCGCCACCGGGCTGGTCGCGGTCTACGGCGAGTCTACCGACACCGCACAGGAACTCGAGCGGTCAGTCGTTGGCAATACGCTCAATCTCGCCGCCCGGCTTCAGGCTGTCGCGGGACCAGGACAGATCATCATCTCCAAAACCACGCGAAGGCTCTGCGGGGCAATGTTCGAGTATGAGGAGAGGGGTGACATCGTCCTGAAGGGTTTTCCCACCCCAGTCACGATCTACCGCCTGCTGACCGAAGGCTCGGCGGAGAGCCGCTTTGATGCGCGAACCGTTTCGGGCCTCAATCCTTTTGTCGGCCGGGAGCAAGAGCTCGGTGCGCTCTTGAACCAATGGAGCGCTGCGAGGGTCGGCTCTGGACAGATTGTGCATGTTTCCGGCGAACCGGGGATCGGCAAGTCGCGGCTCGCACTCGCGCTGATCGGACGATTGCGCAGCGAATCCGTCGGGAATCGTGAAATGGAATTGTGCGGCTCACCTGTCGAATCGAGCGCTCCATCCGATCGTACGTGACATCGAAACCAGAGCGGGCATTTTGCGCAGCCACTCCGCCGAGGGCCGGCGCGCCGCGATCGAGACGCTGGTCGCTGCGTCTCCGACACTGTCGCACAAGGATGCGGAATTTCTCCACCACCTCCTGGGAATCGAGACCGCAACGCACCTCGAGCTCGACGCAGCCACACGCGCGCGCCGGATGTACGGAGTTCTGACGCGGTGGTTGGTCGGCATCGCGCAAAAAGCGCCGGTCCTGATCCTGGTTGAGGACGCGCATTGGGCGGACGCCGCTACCCTCGATTTTTTGGTGGCATTTACTGAGCGGATAGCACAACTGCCAGTGCTGCTGCTCGTGACCCATAGACCCGAATTCACACCGCCGTGGGCCGATGCCAAGCACGCCCAGACTATTGTGCTTAACGCTCTCGACCGCACCGCGGGGGCGCAGCTTCTTGCGGCAGTCGTGCGCGACCGCGTCCTCCCGCCGTCCATGGCGAAGACGATTCTCGAAAAAGCGGGCGGCGTGCCGCTATTCGTCGAAGAGCTGGCTCGCACGGTTCTCGACGCTGCGCCGAGCTTCGGGGACGCCACGGCTTCACTGGATGGGCTTATGATTCCTGCGACCCTGCAGGACTCGCTAATGGCCCGGCTCGACCAGTTGGGCAAGGCCAAGGAGCTTGCGCAGATCGGCAGCGTCATCGGCCGCGAGTTCACCGCCAGCATGGTGCAGGCAGTCGCGTCCGATTACTCCAACATCGAAGGCGACCTGCGGCGCTTGTGCGGCTCGGGTCTCGCCCAGGAGTATCGCGAGGATAAGGCCGACGGGATCATCTTCCACCATGCGCTGATACAGGATGCGGCGTATGAATCGCTCCTAAAGACACGGCGACGCGATCTACATCGTGCGGTCGCCGAAGCGATGTTGGCCGAGGAGCCGGCTTTCGCGGGGTCTGAGCCCGAAGTGATCGCGCGCCACTGCTCGAAGGGTGGCCTGCCCGGCCCCGCTGTATCGCATTGGCTGGCGGCGGGACAACATGCACTCGCCAGGGCCGCAAATGCGCCTGCCGTCACATACCTCCGTTCCGGCCTGGAGCAATTGGCCCTGCTTCCCGAGAACTCCGAACGCACGGGAACGGAGCTCCAATTTCACATGGCCCTCGCCCCGGCGACGTCGGCCATATACGGTTGGGCGGCGCGAGAGGTGGAAACAGCGTGTCGGCGGGCAATCGAACTGGCGACCGTGGTAGGAGACGGGCAGGCTCTGTGCGGCGCGACATGGGGACTGTGGACCAACTATTTCATCCGCGGCGAAATGGAACCAGCCCTCGAAACTGCCCGCGCTGTTGAGGCTATGGCCGCGCAGTCGGGGAGTACTTTCCTTGCGCTCGCGGCTGCGCACGCCCTAACGTACACGCATTATTCCCGTGGCGAGTATCGGGAGGCTCTGGCCGCTGGAGAGGCGGGCATGGAGCGGTTCGATCGGGAAAGCGATCTTCAAGCGTTGAAGGCGTTTCAGCTTTCGCCAAGTTTGGCGCTCCCGACTTTACTGGCGAACGTACACTGGTTTCTTGGAGACGATGCCCAAGCGTATGCCATGCTAGCGCGAGCTCACGCCACGGCGGAAGCTATGAAGCATCCGCCGGCGCTGGTTCATTGCTTGTGCGTATCGTCATACTTTCTCGTTTTCGCAGGCGAGTGGGAGCGGCTCGGCCCGATCGTCGAGCGTGCGATTCAGATTTCGGTCGAAGAGGGGTTTCGGTTTTGGGAGCAGATGGAGAGGGTCGTTGAGGCCTTCTTGAAAGCGGAACGCGGAGATCGTGATGGCGCTATCCGACGGGCCATCGAAAACATCGAGGGTGTCAAGGCGACCGGCGCTTCAATCGTGATGAGCCAGTTTGAGCCGCGGCTCGCCGAATTGCTGATCGAATTGGGCAATGAGGCGAAGGCCGTCAAGCGCCTTTCGGAAACCATTGTGGACGCGGAGCGCCGCGTAGAGCGCACCTATCTTCCTGAACTCTATCGCGTGCGAGCGATTGCTAGCGACAAGCTCGGCGATCATGAAAACGCATTGCATGACGCCAGGACCGCAGTGGCGATCGCCGTCGCTCAGGGCGCCACGCCGCTGATACGGAGCGCAGAGGCAACTCTACGCGAGCTGCTTGGAGCGTGGCCATCCGACGTTGTCGAACCTGTCAGCGAACTTCGGGGTGACGCGTGAATGAGTTCCGGCCGGGTGGACAGTTGACGGAGAGCATTTTTTTCCGGGGTCACAACGCCACCGTGCTGCGGGTGATGGACGGCGCTGCAATAACCCTGATCGCGGCCCGAGCCAGCGCCTAGTCGAGCGATGCCCGAATATTCCGAGATGGGACTGACCTTAAGGTGGGACGCGCCTGACCTCGTCTCGAGCGAGCAACCTCGGAGCCCTCTCGTCGTCGTTGCAGCCCGTCCCGCGCATCCCTCCAACGTGGTCACCGCCCTCTATACTATCGACGGCGGCGCGGCTCGTCTCGCGCGCGGATATCGATTGCGAGCTGGTCCCCAGCCTGACGGAGAAGAATTGTTCGCCCTAGATCTTCCGCCGCAGGTGTACGGGACTCGCGCTACGTTCGTCCCAATTTTGTCGTGCTCGGGCCGGCAGGCCGACCCTCGTCGAGGTGGATTCGCCCCGACTCCATTAGTCCGCCCAGCATCGCCGCCGGGCGCCCATGGAGCGACCGGCGCTGAAACATCGCGCGCCGGGTATGTCGCTCCCTCGCACCCAACGCGCTTCGCCTTTGACCCGGAGTTCCTCTTTCGGGTCACCGCGCCCGTGGCATGCGACACAGATCCGGTCGGCGAGACGCCAGACGGCCTTCGCATGAAGTTCCTGCTGCGGAGCGGGGGCTACGTTCAAGGTCCTGCATTAACAGGCGAAATTCTGCCTGTGGGCGGAGATTGGATGCGCATTCGCCCGGACGGCGTCGGGATCGCAGAAATCCGCGCCCTTATTAAGCCGGTCGGCGGCGGAATTATTCTCAGCGAGTACAGTGGCATTGTCGATTTCGGGGTTGACGGATACCGATTGCTCGCCGCCGGCCGTGGACCGAAGCGAGCATCGCTGCGCTTTGCGCCGCGCTATCTAACAAAGAATTCAAACCTAAGCTGGATGAACCGCCTTCAATGCTTCGGCGTCGGCGAGGTCAACCTCGAGCAATTTCTTGTTGAATACGATCTTTACGCTATCCGCTCGAAACCATCCGACGAGGCGGAAGCGCAAGATAAGCCTGCCCGAGGAACCGCCGCTCTCAACGACCCGGGCCGCGAAAAGAGACCTCCTTAGTGACCGCGCTATCCATCTCCTCTGGGGTTATGAGCACGATCGTTCTGGTCATCAGCGCCCCGCTTTCGTTACTAGCAAGCGAAAACGCTGCGGCGCTCGCATTGTCAGGCAGGTCAGCGATGAGGAAGCAGTCCACGTCCCCGAAAGCGAAATGCATCGATTCCAACTTGCCTCCGACGGCGTCGAGATGCTTCTTGGCGGCGGCCCGGCGGCCAACGCCGCCTTCCCTCAAGAGGCCGTTGGCGCCCTCCGAACTGTAGCGGGCTTCAAACAAATATTTCGGCAATGTGTCCTCCGGCTCATTGCAGACGGAGCCCCAACCCTCTGTATCGCCAGAATCTCAACGCCGCTGTGATCCACATCACAGTGCTAGCTTGTCAGGGGAGCCAAGTTGAGGAGTAGCGCGGGGTGAAACGACGTGAAGCGAATGCCCAACCACTGCGTACGCCGCAAATCAGAACGACTTGACATGGACGCGATGAAGTTCACCGCTGTAATGAGCGGCCCTTCCGCATAAGAGGTGACTACTCTGCCGCCCCTCAGCCGGTCGGTCGGGCTGTATTTGTCCATGAGCCAGACACTCAGTTCGTCGTAGGACTTGAACCTTAGCCGCGGCCTGAAGAAGCGCTCGCGCATGAGCCTGACCTTGTTCTCGACCTGGAGAACTGACCACAACGGCCCGAGCCCGCGCATGAGGGGCGCTTCCTTCGCTCGCAATCCACCTCTAGCGTCGAGGCAATTTGCGCGCACGAAGAATGTTGATCAGTTTGGCGTCACGCTCATGTTCCAAGGTTTCGATCGAACGACCCGCAGCTTCCGTCAGCACGCCCTCGATCAGCTTCTTCTGGACGCGCAGCGTCAGCCTGGGTGATCCAAGGGATCGCCAACGACGCTCCTGACTCGCTCCAAGATGCCTGAGATAACTCTCCATCCCGCCTGCGCCGCCGCCCAGGTGATAGGTCATGTGCGCGCCCATAACAGCCCAGCGCAGCCCCGGGCCGTCGACCAGCGCCGCATCGACGTCCGCCACGTCCGCGATGCCCTCGGCCACGATATGTACGGCCTCGCGCCACAGCGCGGACGCCAATCGATTGGCGACATGACCAGGCGCCTCCTTCTTCAGGACGACGACCGTCTTCCCGAGGCGCCGGAAAAATGTCGCTACGCGCGAAACAGGACCCGCGGCCGGCCCATAAATCTCCACAAGCGGCACCAGATGCGGCGGATTGAATGGATGAGCCACGACAAGCCGTTTCGGGTAACGCATCTTTTCTGACAGCATCGACCACGTCATCGAGGATGTACTGCTCACTATCACGGTCCCGCTGGTGACACTGGCTTCGATCGTCTCATATAGCTCGTGCTTCAACTTGAGATTCTCCGGCGCGTTCTCCTGGACAAGATCGACGCCCACCAGCGCGTCGCGAAGATCGCGCTCGATCACCAGTTTTCCTTTGCCGCGCCAACCGAGTTGACGCAATTGCCGCACTGCCACACGGACGCGACCGCGCAACGTCCGAAGCGCCTCGGGATTCGGATCCCATGCCCGAACTGTCATGCCGTGGGCGAGGAAAAAGGCGGCCCAGCTAGCGCCGATCAGACCACTGCCGACGACCGCGACCGTTTCAATAGCTCGGGAGTTCGATATCATCAGATGGTCGGATCGCTCATTTCCTGGCGGCCGCCTCGATCTCGTCGTCTGCAAATCGCGCGACCGACAGCAGGGATTGCATGCCTTCCAGGATGTCGCGGGAAATCCATTCCGCCGCAGCCTTCGCTCTCTTCTGCTCCAGCGCCTTAATCGCCTGATGGTGATAGCTGATGCGGGTGATCCGCTTCAACACCGTTAGGTGGAAGCGCAGCGCCGGACCCACGCGCAACCAAAGCATTTCAATGAGCGCTGTCAGAGTTGGCGACTCGCAATAGCCATAGATCGTGAATTTCAATTTCTGGTTCGCATCGAGGTAGGCGACGATGTCTTCCCTCTTTGATGCTTCGTCGAGGTCTTTGGAATGTCGCTGAAGGCGTTTGAAGCCTTCACGATCGATTCCTCCGCACGCTAGGCTGGCTGCGCGACTCTCCAGCAACGCGCGAAGCTCCATCACCTCTTTGAACTGTTGCCGCCCAAGCACCGGCACGACAAAAGTACTATTGGCCATCCGCACCAAGCCGCCTTCGGCAGTGAGCCGCGAAATAGCGGCGCGCACCGGCATGTCGCTGGTTCCAAGCGCGGCTGCTAACTTGCGCGAGGTAAGCTTCTGCCCCGGCGCGAATTTCCCCGCGATGACCGCCTGGCGCATTTCAGCGTAGACCCGCTCATGCAGCGGCGCGAAGTCGATCTGAGGGAGTGAGATCTCGTTCACGACTTCTCTCGACCTATTCAATAAGCGGCCGGCCAAGTTCGCGATCGCCGACCAAGCCCTGGGGTCTGAAAATCAGGATCGCTAAAAGGATTACCGCAAGCCAAATCTCCTGAGTTCCCTCCGGCGCATGGATATCGAGATTGCCGACATCTACCCCACGCTCGAAGGCGCGCAACAGCTCGCGAACGGCCGACACGACCAACGTACCAACCACCGCGCCCGTCAGACTGCGCATCCCGCCGACCACCAGCATCGCCAAGGTCAGAAAGGTCATGTCCAGCCAGAACTCGCTGACCGCAAGCGTGCCGAGGAAATGGCCGAAAAGAGCCCCGCCGATCGCGAATAGGAAAGCACTTAACACAAAGGCGATCCATCGTTCTTTCCAAACGGTCACCCCGGAAGCTCGAGCAGCCGCCTCGTCCTCGCGCGAAGCGCGGAGGCGCAAGCCCGATGACGACTGCGCATAAAGCTGAGCTACAACGATCGTGAAAGCGACCCACGACAGCGCAGTCCAGATGTCGACGTCCAGCGGAAGGCCGACGATCGAACTTTGCCCTGCAGTTACGCTCGTCCAGTTTTCATAGATGGTCTTGACAACGAACAAGAGAGACAGCAGCCCGATGGGCGCCGCAAAGGTTCCGAGCCGCGAAATTCCGACCCCGATCAGCCCGGCGACTGCTGCGGCCAGGGCCGCGGCCACGACCGTCGCGGCCGCCGACGGCATGTTTAGTTGAAGCAGCCAGTCCGGCAGTCCCGGCATGAATACGGCGCGCATGCCACTGCAGCAGGTCTGCCAGGCCGAGGCGTAGGCCCCGATCATGGCGAAAGTGACATGGCCGAAGGAGATGATCCCCGAGTTGCCTAAGAAGACATAAAGAGCGATCACCATCACCATGTAAATCAGCGCCTCAGTGAGGGCGCCCTCGAGCAGCGGACCGCCCAGATAATGGACGATCACACAGAGGACGCCCAAAGCCGGAATGAGGCCGGCGGCGGGAAAGGCAGCGACGAAGCGGGTGCGTTTCAAATGCGCTCCCCTACACCGCGCCTCACGAAAAGGCCCTGAGGCCGCACCAGCAGCACAAGGATAACCAGGCTGTAAAGGAAGGCATCGCGCGCCGGGCGCAAATCTTCGGGCAAAAGCGCCTGCAGCAGAACCGATGCGACCCCGAGAAAGAAGCCACCCAGCACCGCGCCTACCAGATTGCCGACACCGCCGATCACCGTGCCAACGAAACCCGCAATGGCGAGTGGCACCCCCATGCGGAAATCCAGGACTCCGGTTTTGGCGACGAACAGCAGCGACACGGCGCCCGCCAAAGCGCCGGAAAGACCGAAGGCGAGCGCGATGACGCGGTTGGCCTTAACACCCAGCAGGCGCGCCATAACAAAATCTTCGGCCGCAGCGCGCACCTCAATCCCAGCCCTCGAGCGGTGAAGGAAACCGACAGTCGCGCCGAGCAAGAGCGCCGTCACCAAGATGGTGACGACGTCGACCATGGCGACTCGGACGCCGGCGATGGTGATCTGCTGCGTAAGGCTTGGAAAGATGCTGACCGATTTTGGCCGGCCCGTATAAAAGAAGAGCACGAGGCTTTGCAGCAGATAGCTGATAGCAAACGACGAAATCAGCAGCGTAGCGCTGTCCACTTCGCGCCGCCGCAACGGGCGAAAGGCGAAACGTTCTGTCGCCAGCGCCGCCAAGGCGACGATAACAACGACCCCCACGATCAGAAATGGCCACGGCCAAGCGGCTATGAAGGGTTTCGCCACGTCAGAAGCAGATGGAACCACCAGCGCATAAGCGCCAACCATGATCAAATCGCCGTGCGCGAAATTGATCATGCGCATCACGCCGAAGACTAGGCCGATACCAAGCGCGATTAGCGCATATTGGCTTCCTTGACTTAGAGCGTCGACGGCGAGCTGGATCGGATTCATGCGCTCGACTTGTGCCCAAAATACACGCCTTCCAAATCGCCATGACTCGCGAGCTCTGACGACGCGCCCTCCAACACGATGCGGCCCGACCGCATGACGTAGACGCGGTCGGCGAGGCTCAGGGCCCGCTTCATGCTCTGCTCGACCACCAGCAACGTCGTTCCCGCGTCGCGCACCTCTTGCAAGGTCTGAAGGACGAGCTCGACATATTTAGGCGCGAGACCAAGCGAAGGCTCGTCAACGATGAGCAGCTTGGGTCGCGTGAGCAGCGCACGGGCAATCGCCAGTTGCTGTTGCTCCCCACCCGATAGGTGGCCGGCAAAGCTACCGTAGCGAGATCGCAGAATGGGGAAGAGGGTCAATACCCGTTCGTGAATCGATCCGACGTTCTTCAATCCTCCACGCAATCCGCTGGCCACGAGCAAGTTCTCGCGGACTGTGAGACGGCTGAAGATGCGACGGCCTTCGGGCACCAGCGCGACGCCAAGCGATACAATGATCTCGGCGTCCAAGCCCGCGATCGAACGGGATTGAAAGAAGATTGTGCCTTTTGTCGGCTTCAACACGCCCGCGACTGCGAGGGTCGTCGTCGATTTGCCGGCTCCGTTCGGTCCTACAAAACAGACGATCTCGCCCTCGTTTACGCGAAATGTCGAGTCGCGCACCGCTGGGACGTTGCCATAGCGGATCTCGATGCCGCTGCAGTCGAGCATTCAGGCCGTCCCGAAGTATGCGGCGACAACTTCGGGGTCGTTCCGCACGACATCGATTGGGCCGCTGGCCAGAGTACGGCCATTGTTCAGGACGTGGAGGTCGCGGCAAACGGTTGTCACCACGCTGATATTGTGTTCGATCAGCAGGACTCCGCAATTGAACTCACCCGGGATGCGCGCGATGAGGTGCGCCAGCGTGTCGCACTCGGCGTCGTCCATACCGGCGGCGGGTTCATCGAGCAGCAGAAAGCGAGGGCGCAGCGCCAGCGCGCGTGCGATTCCGACGCGGCGCTCGTCGGCATAGGCCAACGCTCCGGCGCGGCGGTGAGAAATCGAGTCGAGACCGAGGAAAGCAAGAGCGGCCCGCGCAGCCTCGCGGGCATGCGCCATCCGTCGATGCTGAGCGAGGCCCGGGATGGTGACGTTGTCGAGGACGCTTAGGCGCCGAAAAAGACGGACGGATTGAAAGGTTCGAGCAACGCCTTGTTTGGCCAATCGGTCCGGAGAAGCCGTGGTGACGCTTTTGCCATTGAGGATCAGCTCGC
The DNA here is from genome assembly GCA_963836695.1 of uncultured Alphaproteobacteria bacterium. Lineage (GTDB taxonomy): Bacteria > Pseudomonadota > Alphaproteobacteria > Rhizobiales > Beijerinckiaceae > Roseiarcus. Next base: position 25,790 of record CAWIKX010000009.1, on the reverse strand, counting down.
CTTGGGTCGGCTTCTGGAAGCCGCTCATTACATTTACGAGCGTGGTCTTGCCCGCTCCGTTGGGGCCGACCAAGCCGAGAATGTTACCCTCGTTGAGGACAAGATCGACGCTCTCAAGGGCGCTCAACCCGTCGAAGCGGACGCTCACCTTCGAAGTTTGCAGCGACGTCACGAGCGACCTTAAGCACTCATGGCGACTGGGGCGCGATGGCCCCGGTTCGCCTGTCAACTTACTTCCACCACTCCACGTAGTCATGCTTGCGCATGTCATAGTAGCCAAGCGGCTCCGGCTTTGTATCCATGACTGAGATCATCAGCATCGGCCGGTTGAGGTTGGTGTGCAACTTCGGCGTGAAGGTGGTCAATCCGGCGAGAAGCGGTTCATCGGTAAATTTCTCGAGCTCAGCGCGGACCTTGTCCGTCTCAATGCTGCCGGCCTTATTAGCAGCCTTCGCCCACGCCTCGATCACACTATACCCGGTGATGCCTTGACCAGAACCGGGACGCTCGTTGAACTGTTTTTCGTACTTCTGAAAGAACGCCTCGGCGTCGGGCCGGGGTTCCTTGACCCCTGCGTCAGCCGAATAGTTCAGGTAGTAATAGTTGGTCAGACCTGGGACCGCCGAATGCCACGCGCTGCCATCGCCCCCGGTACCCGAAATGATCGGGATGTCGACGCCGGCGGATCGGAACTGGCGAATTGCGCTGGCGATGCCTGGGGGCACACTGCAGATAATCATGACGTCCGGCTTGCTCGCCAAGGCCGTGTACCGGGACACTTGGCTAGCAACTGATGTGTCCGCGTTTTTGAAGGTGTCCTCGAGGACGATAGCCTTGTCCCCGTTCAGCTTCTTAAACTCGTCGACAAAGCCACGGCACTCGGACTTATCGTATTCGATAAAGGTGTCATCGAGTGCATAGGCGGTCTTCCATCCCTTCTTGTGGGTGGCCCAGTCTGCAAGGATGCGGCCCGTGCCCTCTGCATCCGTGGCCATCGTGAACACGTCGTTGCCGATCACCAGGTTGCCGTATTTGATGTCCGCGCCGCAACTCGAGATGGCGATCACCTTGGCCTGCTGCGCCACAAGGGCCGCCGGCGAGCCCTGGTCGAAATCGCATGCGGTCAGCATCAATTTGGCGCCCTGCTTGACCAAGTCTTGAGCCGCGCGTGACGTCTGCGCTTGGTCTGTCTTGGTGTCGATGTGGACCAGCTTCAGTTTCTTGCCGTTCACCCCGCCAGCCGCGTTGATGTCTTGAACCGCGATTTCGGCGGCATGCGTCGGCGAGACGTCGAAGGCGGCCATCCAGCCGCTGAACGACGTCGCCGCGCCAACCACAATTTCATCTTCGGCGCTGAAAGCCGGCGACGAGGCGGTGGCGGCCAATACCGTTCCCGCGACTATAAGCGACAATAGCTCCTTCATGTGCTTCCTCCACTCCTGTTTATACTCTACCCAGGCCTATTAAGCGGCTGATCTGAGCTTCGTCGTCTCCGCGACATCCACTTTTCCCGACGAGTCCAAAACGACGCGATAGATGTCGTGCGCTCGTTGCTCTGAGATCCAGCCTTCGGCGACGTCATGCGCCACCTGCTCGGCGGCGCGTTCAGTCGGCGCGCCGTAGCCGCCACCGCCGCAGCAAATCGATACGATCGTTTCACCGTCTTCGAGGTTCACCTGCGCGCAGGCAGCGAGTCTCTCCAAGGAGCCGCCTGGGCTGCGCTTGAGCTGATCCGCGCCGCCGCCTGTTCCGCCGCCCCGAACGCCATGCGGCGCGTTGACATTGCCGTCACTGACATAACCGACCTCGATCGCGCAGCCAACGGGACCGAACTCGACACGGAGACTGGATGCGCCGCGATTGCGGCCCGCTCCCTCGGTGTCTCGCAGCAGCCGGCGTTCATCAACCCGGATCGGCTGATACAACTCGTCCAGTTCGATGCTGTCGAACAGACACATGCCGCCATTGCCGACGTGCGTGTAGGTGAGCCAGGCATCGCCGAATGGCGTCGCGCCCCCTGTCGTGCAGCCCAGAAAGAGTTGGTTCACGAAACGCTCGCTGGTTCGTGGATCGACGCCGGAAACCACGGAGTCGGAGGGTGGCAGGAATCCGCCAAATTCCGCGGTCCCAAATCCTTCGCCAAGCTGGCCTATCGCCAGCGACACCGAATGTGTGACGCGATCCGCGACGTTCGTCGTCGAGACCGAGCAACTGGTCGGATGCACCGGAATACCGGCGACGCTGTTCTTCTTGAGTTTCATTTCCACCCGCCGGAAACTGCCGGCATTGCGTGGAACACTGCCGCCGACGCTGTTGAACACCGCGACAAGCACCGCCGTGCGGCAGCAAGCCTCCGTCAGATTGAGTCCACATGGCAACGCATCCATGTTGTCGCGCAGATCGACGGTAATGCGTCCTTCTTCGGGCTTCGATTCGATCGAGGCGACGATTTTGATCCCTTCAGGCGGCGTGCCCGGAATCGCGTCGTGAGTGCTCGAGGCGGACGCTCTGCCTTTAGGCATCTTGCGAATGCGCTCGGCCATCAGCTGTTCGCTGTAGTCGAACCAATCGCGCGAGAAGGCCTCCAGCCTGTCCCACCCAACCTCGCGCCCGAAAGCCAAGATTTCGCGCTCGCCGATACGAGCCGACCCGATCATGGCTAGGAAGTCCCCTTTCCATTGCCCCGGCACGCGAATCCGCAGCTCGCACATCCGGACGATGTCTTCGATGTTTTCGTAGTTGTCCTGTATCTTGACCGCCGGGAAGATGAGGGCGCCCTCGGCGTAGACGTCCTTCGCGGCCCCCATATAGGTGGTCGGCAACGCGTTGCCGCAATCGGCCTGATGGGCCTTCGTTACGACGGTGAAGCGGTGAATGCCCTCGTCGTCGATGACGGGCGCCAGAATTGTGTGGTCGGCCGCATGCGAATTGCCGTGATACGGCGAGTTGTGCAGGAAGGCGTCACCACGCTTCAGCTTCGGATGAAACTCTTTCATTGCTTTGGCCATCATGTCTGGCCCGACCAACACGTGAATGGGCAGGCTGTCCGCCGTCGCCAGCAATTCACACGCGCCCGTGACGATGCAACACGAGAAATCTCGGGCACGGTTGAGCACGCCCGACCGACCGGTGCGGTAGAGCGTATTGGTCATTTTTCGTGCGACACCCTCGAACCGGTTTATGAGGATTGCCATTTCGGCGCCGTCGAGTTTTCGTTCCATAACGCTATGCCTTAACTGACGCTTTGCGAGGCGCCATCGATGCGCTGATGGCCTTCGGTTTCAGCATAAGATTGCTTGACTCCGTGCGCGAGAACGTCGCGCCGGGCTCGATGACGACGGAGGTGAACGGCGACTCGACTATCGCTGGACCTTGGAGCTGTTTGCCAATCGCAAGATCTCGGAATTCAAACCTGGGCGCCTCGGCCCAGCCGATGGAGGCGAAGTAGGCGCGCCGCGATCGTGCGTTGCTGCTGCGCGTGCCGCTTTGCGACAGGGTCAGATTGGTGTCCAAGCCCGTCTTGGAACGGACTGAAGCCCGCCAAGCAATGACTTCGACTGGCGAGTCCGGATCGCGGAAGGCGAAGATTTGTTCATGGGCGCGGTGGAAGTCTTCCTCTAGCTTCTTGGCTCCGTCCTCGGCCAGCAGACGATCAATATCGACAGCGACATCGATCTCCCACACTTGATGGTGGTACCGAGCTTCGACCGTGTATTGGGTCCGAACATCGGCAGGATCGGAGCCCGCCGATTTGGCGAAAGCGTTGGCCAACTTCGCAAGCTCGGCTACGACGTTGGAAGCTCCGTTGCGATCGAAGTGGTTCGTCCGAGTGACGAAAATGCGCCGATATTCCCGAGCGATGTCGGAGACCGCAGCGCCATAGGCGCTTAGCGCGGCTCCCACTTCCGGAATGATCAGTGTGTGGCAGTTAAGGCGCGCAGCGATTGCGTTGGCGTTCAGACCTGCAGCTCCTCCTCCGCCGATGATAGCTGCATGCGCTGGGTCGATCCCCTGATTGACGGTGATATCGGCGATTGCCTGGACCATGTTCTCGGTCCAGACGCTCATCACCGCCGCAGCCGCCTTCTCCAGCGGCATCTTCAACGGTTCCGACACATCTCGCCGCACGGCGTCAACCGCAGCATCCCGTCGGAGAACGATGCGACCGCCAAGAAAGTAGTCCGGATCGATATAGCCGAGAACGAGCGCTGCATCGGTGACCGTTGCGCCCTTACCGCCCGCGCCATAGCAGGCCGGTCCGGGACTGGCGCCCGCACTCTGAGGACCGACATGAAGCACGCCGCCGTTGTCGACCCAAGCCAAGCTGCCGCCGCCTGCGCCGATGCTTTTTACATCGACAGAGGAAAATCCCGTCAAATCGCTTTGATAGGGACGACCAAGCCAGGTCTCATGACTAAACGGCACGCGACCGTCGCGCACAAGAGAGACATCGAAGGTCGTGCCGCCGGTGTCGAATATAATGAAGTCCTGCCCTGGCGCCTCGGCTCTGGCGATCCGCGCTCCGGCGATGGGCGCCATAGAAGGCCCCGAGTTGATAGCCAGAATTGGCGCGTTCTGCACCTCGGCTACATCGACCATGCCGCCCTCGGATGTCAGAACGAGGATGCGGCCACCAAAACCGGCGCTGCGTAGTTCCTTGGTCAGACCAGCCATGTAGCGGTTCATAAGCGGTTTTAATGACGCGTCGATCGAACTGGCGATAGCGCGACGGTACTCCCGCAGCGACGGATTCAATGCGTGAGAGAGCGTGATCGGAATGCCCGGCAAGTGTGTTGACAGGAGTTCGCCGACTTTGAGTTCATGGTCCGGGTTAACGACGGACCAAAGGAGGCATACGGCCACCGCTTCAATCTCAAGCCGCTTCAACTTGCTGGCAATTTCGACAATTGCTTGTTCGCCGATTGGCTTATGTATCTTGCCCGAGGCCAGGATGCGGCCCGGGACCTCGAAAGTCAGGGCGCGTGGGATAAACGGCTCGGGAAATGGAACCTCGTGGTTGAAGGGTTCAATGCGTCCCCCCTCACGCAACACCAAAATATCGGGATGGCCTTCGGTCACAAGGAGAGCAGTCTTCGCGGTTCGCTTCGTAATGATCGCGTTGATGGCGTGCGTGGTCCCGTGAATGAATGCGGAGCCGCGCCCCAACAGCGCTTTCCGCTCGACGCCGAAATGATCGGCGGCGACGTCGAATGCGGCAAGCACTCCTTTCACCGGCTCGGTAGGAACGGTCGACGCCTTAAACATGAATATGCGGCCATCGTCTTCCTCGACGACCAGATCGGTGAATGTGCCGCCGGTATCAGTGGCAAACCGCATCGGTGCTTTTTCCTCGATCGGCTCAGTAAGCGGACCAACCACGGTCAACGAACACGATTGACCCCGTAACGGAATCGGAGTCGGACGAAGCTAGGAACACCGCCGCTCCAGCCAATTCTTCAGGTTTCATCCATACGCCAGGACCGCCGAACCGCTCATCGGCGCGACGCATCCATTCCTTGTTCGTAGCTCGGTAGCCTTCATTGAGTGGGGTTTCCGTGAACCCCGGCGCGATCGCGTTGACTTGAATGTTGCGTTCACGCAGCTCAATCGCGAGAAGTCTTTGTCATGAGATGGATGGCGGCCTTGGTGCCACAGTACCCAGCCGAGCCCGGAAAGCCCGTATGCCCAAAGATCGAACCGATATTGACGATCTTTCCTCTTCCGCGGCGTTCGAACTCGGGAAGCAACGCTTGGCACATGAAGAAGACGCCCTTGATGTTGGTCGCCAGCATCGCGTCGAATTCGTCTTCCTTGGTTTTGCCTATTTCGCTGAGAAAATAGGCTCCCGCGTTGTTTACCAGGATGTCGATGGCGCCATAGGCGCCCAGGACAGCGGCGACCGCACGATCAATCTCGGTCACTTTGGACAGATCTGCTGCGAAGGCGCGCGCCTCGCCGCCGACCTTGCGGATCGAATCAGCGATCCCCTCGCCCTTGCCCACCGTCCGGTTCACGATCGCGACCTTGGCCCCCTCGGCGGCGTATCGACGCGCAATCGCCTCGCCAATGCCCTGTGATCCGCCAGTGACGATCGCGACTTGATTTTTCAGGCGCATCCCTGACTTCCCCCGCTCACGATCACTCGGCCCGCACGTCTTTATTGACGCGATCCAGCGCCGCGCCGAGGCGGGCAGTCAGTGTATCAATCTGCTGCGTCGTAATGGTGAAGGGAGGCGACAAGGCGATCACATCATTCGCCGGCAAGGCGCGAACGACAAGCCCCTCATCGATCGCTGTCTTGAGCACCCTTCCAGCCACGCCCTTTTCTGGAGCAAAGTTGACGCGGGCAGCCTTATCTTCGACCAGCTCCAGACCGACCATCAGTCCGCTTCCGCGGATGTCGCCCACAAGCGGATGATCCGAAAGCGCCGAGCGGAGCTTTGAGATGAGATAGCGTCCCATTTCGCCGGCGCGCGGCACCAGGTTTTCACGTTCGATGATGTCAAGATTGGCCAGGGCGCAGGCTGCAACGGTCGGATGGCCGGACGATGTGAACCCGTGACCGAAGACACCGAGCTTGCTCTTCTCGGCCTCGAAGGTGGACCACATTTTTTCGCCTACGATCACAGCCGACATCGGCAGATAGCCGCTGGTCAACCCTTTCGCCGCGGTGATGATGTCAGGAACCACGCCGTAGCGCTGAGCGCCGAACCAAGTGCCCAAACGGCCGAAGCCGCAAATGACTTCATCGAGGACGAGAAGCACGTCGTGCTCGTCTAGCACCTCTTTGATCGCGGTATAGTAGTCGTCCGGCGGCGCCAGAACGCCGCCGGTGCCCATAACCGGTTCAGCGAAGAAGGCCGCGACCGTATCGGCGCCTTCCTTGCGGATCAGTTCATCGAGCTCGTCCGCATAGTCGGCTGCGTGTAGCCCTGGGACATGATAGGCATCCGGGGGATCAATGTGCCTGACGAACGGCAAAGGCAGGTCGAAAAGCCGGTGCACACTTTCGAGACCCGTCAGGCTTCCCGCCGCCATCGTAACGCCGTGATAGCCGCGCCAGCGCGAGATGAACGTCTTCTTCCTCGGCTTGCCGCGCAGATTGTTGTAGAGCGTGACCATCTTGATCGCGCTGTCGGCCGCATCTGATCCGGAGTTGCCGAAAAACACCCGACTTATGCCGGCAGGGGCCAGCTCTAGGACCCGCGCTGACAGCTGCGCGACCGGCTCATTCGTGGCGCCGCCGAATGATTGGAAATAGTCGAGTTGGCGCAACTGCTTCTCGATGGCGGCGATGATCTCCTCGCGGCCGTGACCGACATTCACACACCACAGGCCCGCGGCCCCGTCGATGAGTTCGCGTCCGCGATCGTCCTCGACGTAGACACCTCGCGCCTTATCGAGAACTAGCGGACCATCTTGGAGGATCGCGGCAACCGACGTGAATGGATGCAGATGGCACCTCTTGTCCATCTCGGCGACCGACAGAGAATTACTCCGAGTAGCCAAACTCCCCCCTTGATCGACCCGACCTTATGCGATCTGCGATCGCACTTTGACACAGAATCCGCCTTACACGCAAGGGCCGTTTGCTGGGCTCGGGACGGTGCCGCGATACGGGCTCTATACGCGGCGAAATCCGTGCTGGGCGCTGGTCGTGAAGCTGACGACGCTGCCGGAGTTGGGCCACAATTCTTGCCGAAGAGCGGCGCCATCTCCAGGAGTTTTCTACTACACCGACCGGAAATGGCAGGGTGTTCCCGAAGGCATGAGCTGCACTTCACGCGCGACGGCGCGCCTCAGATCGATGCCCGAAACAGGCGAAATCAAACTGGATCAAGACCGTTCCGGAGAGAGCTTCCTTTCCGATGTTCAGATTTTACGGGCCCGCGAACGTTTCTTCGACAAGACGTCGGATGACAGGATTCGCTTCCGCGACGGCTCGGGACTACCGAGGTCCTATTTTTTCGTGCAATCGATCAGCCAACTGATTTAGCCCCCACGTGCGCGCGAGGTTCGATGCCGAGGCCCACGTCGGCTCTTGATCAGCGAGCGTGGGGATTGGCGCTTTCGCATTCATTGTCGCGATCAACCGATAAAGGCGGAGCATCTCAGCCTGAGTTTGAAAGAGACCTGCATCAAGGACCCCATCAAGCGTGCCATACCGCCGCAGCAATTCCGCGGCGCGTTTTGGCCCAACGCCGGCAGCGCCAGGCAATTTGTCAGAAGGGTCACCGCGGAGCGCGATGAAGTCCGGAACCTGTCTTGGATCGACTCCATATCGTTGCCGGACCTCTTCCGGGCCGATGCGCGCGAGTTCGCCGCCGCGCGATGGGTAGAGGATGGTTGTACGGGCTGAGGCGAGCTGAAAGGAATCTCGATCACCGCTGGCGACTACAGCAGCGCCGCCTGCGCGCTCCTCAGCGGCGACTGCGGCAGAGATAAAGTCGTCTGCTTCGAACCCCGGCGCTTTGGCGTTCGCAAACCCTAGGGCGGCGACAAATTCAGGCAGGACATCTAGCTGTTCGATCAATTCCTCATCGAACACGCGCCCGCTCTGATAGCCGGGAAACATTTCGTGACGCCTCGTCGGCGCGTCCAAGGTGTCCCACCCGACGATAACGGCGCGAGGCCGCTCTTCGGCGTAGAACCGCAGAAGGAAATTGGCGAAGCCGACGATGGCGCCCGCACCCTTGCCGTTGCTGCGGCGAATGGCTTTCGGCAAGGCATGATATGAGCGATGGGCGAAGGAGTCGCCGTCGATGACTAGCAATGGGCGGTGCGAAGACTTAGGCTCGCGAGGGCCAACTGTGTGGGTTTGCCGTCTTATCGCCCTGCCAACAAGGCTCGCGGAGAAGGGCGGGTCCGACGCGTCGCGAAGTTCCGCCCACACGGGCGCATGGTCGCTGGCGTTTTCTAGTCCTCGTATGTGACGGTCGACGCCGACGCTTTGCAGGCGCTCTTTCAAAACGGGACTCAGCAGAATGTGGTCGAGACGCAGACCGCCATCGCGCTCCCAGCGCTTACGCATGTAATCCCAAAACGTGTACATCGGTTCTTTGGGATGGAGCGCGCGAACGGCGTCGGTCCAGCCTTGCGCGAGAAGGCGCCGATACGCTGCGCGACTCTGTGGCTGCAACAGGGCGTCGCGATCCCAAGATTTCGTCGGATAGATGTCGAGGTCTGTGGGCGCCACGTTGTAATCTCCCGCCAGGACCACGGGAGCTCCAGTCGCGTAGAGTTCCGCCGCGTGGGCGCTTAAGCGTTTCAGCCACGCGAGCTTGTAATCAAATTTGAGACCGGGCTGCGGGTTTCCGTTCGGCGCGTAGATCGAGGCGACCAACACGCCGTTAACGGCAGCCTCGAGATAGCGGCATTGCCCGTCGGAGACGTCGCCTGGCAAGTCCGTCCGGGTCACGACTGGCTCCCATCGCGCAAGGATCGCCGCCCCGTTCCAGCGCTTCTCGCCGCGACATACCGCGTAATAACCGGCCTGCCGGATTGCGTCCGCCGGGAACTCGGTGTCTGCGACCTTGAGTTCCTGAAGGCACACGATGTCGGGCTCAGCTTGTCGAAGCCAGCTGATCAGGTTCGGCAAGCGACGGTTGACGTTGTTGATGTTGAAGCTGGCGATCTTCATCGGTTCGGATAAAGGAGCGAGCGCATCGAGTTAGGTCAAATGGCGCACTGATTGCCTTCAGCTTCAAAAGCTGGCGCCCTTAGGCACGATAGGGAAAGGTCTGTCGCGCGGGAAGAGATAAAGCTAAGCCGTTTCGCCTTGGGCTTCGAGCCAAAGGCGCCATGATGGGTCAAGTCCCACACTTTGAAGCGGTTTGCGGCATACAGCCGGCGAGCGGTGGAAAACGTAGCCCGCCTCCATCTCCGATGTTTCCTAGCGCTTGTGGATCACCTTGAACCAATAATGGACAAAAGACCTGGCGCCGCCCCCGGGCCCACCCGTCTCTCTTAGGAATTTTTCCCGCTTCTCACGCCCCCTTGCGCCGGCGCTGCCTGTATTGGTCGGCGACCACGGCCGCGACGATGACGCCGCCCTTGATGATCTCCTGGTAGTGAGCATCGACGTTGAGGAAGGTGAAGCCTGACGTCAGGATTCCGAGGATGACCGCGCCGATCACCGTTCCGGTCATGCGCCCAACGCCGCCCGAAAGCGAGGTTCCGCCGATCACCGCCGCGGCGATCGCGTCGAGTTCGAAGCCGACGCCGACCCCGGCCTGGCCACTGATCGCGCGCGCCGTATGCACAATGCCGGAGAGACCCGAGAGGAGGCCTGCGACCGTATAGACTAGGATCACGTGGCGTTCGACATTGATGCCGGAGACGCGCGCCGCGAGCGGATTGGCGCCGATCGCGTAGGTGAACTTGCCGTAGCGGGTGTAGCGCAGCGCGATGTGAAAGATGAACGCGACGCCGAGGAAGATGATCACGGGCCACCAGCCCGCGCCGATGGCGGCGAACCCGTCCGAAAGATTGCCGATCGGCTGGCCATTCGTGTACCAGTCGGCGACCCCGCGCGCCGAGACCATCATGCCTAACGTCGCAATGAAGGGCGGGATGTGGGTCAGAGCGATCAGCGCGCCGTTGATCCACCCGGCGATCAGTCCGCACACGAGACCCGCAACCACCGGAAAGATCGGGTTGAGCCCGGTGAGGCTCGGGTAAATCGCGTGCGTGTAGCCGGCGGCCTGAGCCAGGCTCGCCGCCACCATCGCCGTCATGCCGACGACGGATCCTGACGACAGATCGATGCCGCCCATGATGATGACCTGCGTGACGCCGACGGCGATGATGCCGATCTCCGCCTCCTGCAGGATCATGATCCTCAGTCTCAGCGGATTGGCGATGAAGCTTTGCCCGACGAAGATCCAGCCCAACACTTCGAACAGGAGCATCATGCCGACCATGACGCCAAGAATGCTGAGCTCCGGCGGCAAGCGGCGGCGTGCTGGGCGGCTGACTTCGGAGGTCGGAGCGGCGGTCGAGATCTCGGTAGCCACAGGCGTTTGTCTCCTCGTGCGTCTCTTTCCTCGGCGCTACTGCGACGCGAGCTCCATGATGCGGACCTGGGTTGCGTCCTTGCGGTCGACGATGCCGGTCATCCGACCCTCGTGCATGACGAGAATCCGGTCGCTCATGCCTAGGACCTCGGGCAGCTCCGACGAAATCATGAACACTGCGACGCCCTGCACGGCCAGTTCAGTGATCAGCTTGTGGATCTCGGCCTTGGCGCCGACGTCGATGCCGCGCGTCGGCTCGTCGAGGATCAGGATCTTGGGCTTGGTCATGAGCCAGCGAGCGATCAGGACCTTCTGCTGATTGCCGCCCGAGAGGTTGACGATCGGTTCCTCGAGATCCGGCGTTCGCACGCGAAGGCGATTTTCTGCTGCTGGCACAGCGCCTCAATTTTGCGCTCGTTGACGAAACCCGCCGTCGCATGACCATGCCGCAAGAGCGCGATCTGCATGTTCGCCATGATGTCGAGGAGCAGGAAACAACCGCTCGCCTTGCGGTCCTCGGTCAGGAAGGCCATGCCGGCGTCCATGGCCACGCCGGGGTTGCCGATCGCGATCTCCTTGCCGTCGACCAGGATCGCGCCAGAAGTCGCGGGTGTCACGCCGAACAGCGTCTCCGCGACATTGCTTCGGCCCGAACCCACGAGGCCGGCTACTCCGAGAATTTCTCCCTTCCTGAGATCGAAGGACACGCCGCGGAACTTGCCCTGAAGGCAGAGGTCTCGAGCCGACAGCGCGACCTCCCCGATCGGCGCGACTTGCTTCGGAAACATCTGGGTGATCTCGCGGCCGACCATGAGCTTGATGATCTCATCGCGCGTGACGTCCGAGGCCTTGTGCTCGCCAATGAATTGGCCGTCGCGGAACACGGACACTTCGTCGGCGATCTCGAACAATTCGTTCATCTTGTGGGTGATGTAGATGATGCCCTTGCCCTGAGCCTTCAGCGCGCGGATGATCCGGAAAAGATGCTCGACCTCGCGATCGGTCAGCGCCGAGGTTGGCTCATCCATGATCAGGATGTCGGAATCGTAGGAGACGGCCTTGGCGATCTCGACCATCTGCCGATTGGCGACCGAGAGATCGCGCACTTCCGTCTCAGGATCGAGGGGAATGTCGAGCCTCTGGAACAACTCCCTCGTGCGCCGTCGCATCTCCTCATGACGCACGAAGCCGAGGACGTTCAGCGGTTCTCGCCGGATCCAGATGTTCTCGGCGACCGTCATGTAATCCATCAGGTTCAGCTCCTGATGGATCATGGCGATGCCATATTTGAGAGCATCGAGGGGCGAGGTGAGCTTGATCTCGTGCCCCTTCAGTTTGAATGATCCGGAATCGGGCGTGTAGATTCCGGCGATGATCTTCATCAGCGTCGACTTGCCGGCTCCATTCTCCCCCATGAGCGCATGGACGTGACCGCGCTGCAGCCGAAACGACACATCGTCGAGCGCGAGCACGCCCGGGAAGGCCTTACTGACGTTCGAGACCTCGAGCAGGTATTCGGCGCCTGGGACGGCGCCGCTCTGCCTCACGGTCTCGGCCGTCGAAGGACTGATGGTCGCCATGGCGCTCCGTCCTTATCCAGAATTTGGCGCTGCTTTTTCCTCGAAAGGTTGCGCCAACCCCTACCTTGATTCTTCCCCATGCGACGACCCGGAGGCGCTGGGAGGTCTGGCGTCTCCGGGCGCCCTCGCCCCGCCAACAAAGATCAGCGAGACGGAGAGGCATTTGGGCGCTCAGTTTTTCTTTATGAACTGATCCATGTTGGCCGGGGTCACCAACTGGAAGGGAATATAGACCTTCTTCTCGACCGGCTTGCCCGCGGCGAGCGCGAGCGCTGCGTCGACAGCTCCCTTGCCCTGCCCTGCGGCGTCCTGGAACACCGTGACCTTGAGGTCTCCGGCTTTCATCGCGGCAAGTCCGTCCTGTGTCGCGTCGACGCCGCCGACGATCATCTTCTTGGTGTCCACGCCGGCCGACTTCATCGCCTGGATGGCGCCGATCGCCATTTCGTCGTTGTTGGAGATAACAGCGTCGAACTTCATGCCCTTCGACAGCCAGTTGGTCATCAGGTTCTGGCCCTTGGTGCGATCCCATTCCCCGGTCTGCTCGGCGATGATCTTCATGCCGCTGCATTCCGGCGTCGAAATCACGTCGTGGATGTCCTTGGTGCGCTGCACCGCAGCCTGATTGGAGAGCTGTCCCTCGATGACCAGGATATTGCCCTTGCCGCCGAGAAGCTTGCAGACCTCCTTGGTCTCGAGCGTGCCGGACTCGACTTCGTTCGAGGCGACGAAGGCGGCCTTGGGGCCGAGCTTGTCAACGTCGCTCGGCTCGCGGTTGACGTAGACGAGCGGCACATTGGCGTCGGCGGCGGCCTTGGTGATCGCCGCGGTGGCGGACGTGTCGACCGGATTGACGATGATCGCGGTGACGCCGTTGGCGATGAAGTTCTGAACCTGGCTCAGTTGCTTGGAGACATCGTCCTTGGCGTCCTCGATCTGAAGCGTCACGCCCGGAAGCGTCTTGGCGTAATCGGCCATTCCGTTGCGCAGAACGGTGAGGAAGTTGTCGTCGAATTTGTCCATCGACACCCCGATCTTGGCGGCGGCGAAGGCGGGGCTCGACAGCACCGTGGCGGCGGCGAGCGCCAGGAATATGCGTTTCATGGTCCGGATTTCCTCCCATTGGAGCAGCAAGCGATGAACGATTTGCTCGTTTCCCGCACCCCTTAAAGATGCGTCCGCTTGGTTCTAAACCCAAAATTGCCGCCGCGCATCCGGCTTGCCGACGAACCGGCAAAGGACAGACATCCGCGCGGCGGCCCTGGGCTTGTGGGCTTGGGCCGACGAAAGATCATTTCGCCATGGGAAACGAAACGTTTCGCGTCTGAGCCCTCAGGACTCAGAGATCATTGAGGGCGCCTCGTCGGGCATTTCGTGATTTCGTTGCGCGAGGCTTTCACGATCGTTTCGGCTTGTCTCGGCGACAGCCCTCGCGTCGAGGCGACGGAGGCGCCAGCGAGAAGACCTTATGGCGTTGTGCGTTGGTCGGCGGTCATGAAGGCATCATGGCCGTCCCCGGACTTGATCCGGGGATCGACCGGGCACCCACGAGAACACTCCCGGATCAGGATAAACCTCGATGACAAGAGGATCTTCCTAGCGACATGAGATCGTCGCGGCGGGGCGGCGTGGGTGGCGGCGACGAGTGCGGCCATGACGGCTCGCGGCAGAATTCCCGCAACAACAGCTAACGCTCGGAATTTATCCGGTAAATCCGATCGCCACCACTTTGATTGACAAAATCAGAAACCGTGTTATGCTTGGCGATTGTCGGATTCAAGCTCAGGCGACCCATTGCGAAGGACAGGGGAAATTGCAATCGGAGGTTGGCCCCGCCTGGATGTCCATGAATTTCGTTCTTTGAACTGGCCGTAACCCATTGAAAAGTCCCGATTCGGAAAAATAAACGCTAGTAAACGCTAGCACTTTTACTAGCGTTTAGGCGCATTTGGCTAGCGTTTAAGCGCGTATGTCCGTTTATTGGACGGCGGTTTCGCGCAGCGGGTTGCACCCGACCGATGGCTACGACGGCCGCTTGGCGTCACTCGCCCTCGGCCTGCCCCGGTCCGTCCCGCTCCTTCTCGACCCGCATGATGGTCTCGCCCATCTCGACCTGTTCGCCGACGCTCGCGTCGAGGTCACGCACGACGCCCGCATGCGGCGCGACGAGGGCATGCTCCATCTTCATCGCCTCGACCACCGCAAGGCGCTGGCCCGCTTCGACCGTGTCGCCGTCCTCGACCGCGAGCGCGACCAGGCGCCCGTTCATCGGCGCGCGGATCGCGCCGTCGCCCTCCCCCGCGCCGGCCTCGGCCTGCGCGGAAGGATCGACGAGCTCGACGAAAGCCTGCCGGCCGCCGGCAAAGGCGTACACTCCGCCATTCGCCTCGTGCAGCGTGACCTCATTGGTCGCCACGTTCTTCTCGACCGGGTCCACATTGGCGCCCTCGACGAGATGCGCGCGCATGGGGACGCCATCGACGGTGAGGTCGAGGCCCAGGCGGCGGGAGCCTATGAGTTCGAAGGAATTGGCGATGCGCCAGGGGTCGAACGGATGAAGCGGCGACGCCCTGCCCTCGTCGCGCCGCTCAAGCAGGAGCCGCGCGGCGGCGTGCACGGCTTCTTTGTTCGGCGGGTGGGGCTGAGCCCCGAGGCGCCCGAGATTGGCGTCGATGAAACCGGTGTCGATCGCTCCAGCGGAGAACTCCCGGCTTCGCAGGAGCCCGCGAAGGAACGCGAGATTGGTCTTCGGTCCGATGACGACCGCCTCGTCAAGCGCCTTCAAGAGCGCGGCCAGCGCTTCCGCGCGGCTCGCTCCATGAACGATGACCTTGGCGATCATCGGATCATAGTAGGGCGTTACGCTGTCGCCGGCTTCGAAGCCGGCATCGATCCGGACGCCCTTGGCGCTTTCTTCGCCTTTGAAGGTCATGGCGTGGATCAGCCCGGCCGAGGGCAGGAAGTTGTGCTCAGGGTCCTCGGCGTAAACCCGCGCTTCGATCGCCGCGCCGGCGCACGCGATCTCGCTTTGCTTAAGCGGCAGCGGCTCGCCTGCGGCGACCCGGAACTGCCATTCGACCAGGTCGAGGCCGGTGACCGCCTCGGTCACCGGATGCTCGACCTGGAGCCTCGTGTTCATCTCGAGGAAATAGAACTCCGGGGCTTTCAGGCCACGGGCGGCACCGGCCAAGGGGCCGGTAATGAATTCGACCGTGCCCGCGCCGACGTAACCCGCGGCAAGCGCTGCTTCGGTCGCGGCTTTCGCCATCGCGGCGCGCGTCTCTTCGGCAGTCCCGGCGCCGGGCATTCCTCGACCACCTTCTGATGCCGGCGCTGGGCCGAGCAGTCGCGCTCGTAGAGGTGGACGCAACCCCCATGCGCGTCGGCGAACACCTGCAATTCGATATGGCGGGGCGAGGCGATGTACTTTTCGATCAGCACCCGCCCGTCGCCGAACGCCGCCTCGGCCTCGCGCATGGCGCTCTCAAGCGCGGCGTCGAACTCGACATGCGCATCGACGCGGCGCATCCCACGCCCGCCTCCGCCCGCGATCGCCTTGATGAGCACCGGATAGCCGATCTCGTAGGCCTTCTCCCGCAGGAATTTCGGGTTCTGGTTGTCGCCATGGTAGCCGGGCACGACCGGCACGCCGGCTTTCTGCATCAGCGCCTTGGCCGAGCTCTTAAGGCCCATCGTCCGCATCGCTTCCGGCGGAGGGCCGACGAAGACAATGCCGGCCCTTGCGCAGGCCTCCGCGAAATCGGCGTTCTCCGATAGGTATCCGTAACCGGGATGCAAACATTGCGCGCCGACTGTCTTCGCCAGCGCGATAATGGCGCCCTGGTCGAGATAACCGTTTGCGCCCTCGCCGATCTCGTGCGCTTCGTCGGCAAGGCGGGTGAAAAGCGCCCCGCGGTCGACCGGCGTATGGAGGGCGATCGACCGAATCCCCATCCGCCTCGCGGTGCGAACAATACGACAGGCGATCTCGCCGCGGTTGGCGATAAGGACATTGGCGAACATGTCGAGGCTCCGACCATCCTTTCTGTAGCGAACACCCGTTCCTATGGCGAGCGGCGCCGGCCCATGGCCAAGTCCAACCGCCGTGGAGAGCCCATGTGTTGCGAACGTCCGCGTCGAGTGTTCGGAACCTCGCGGGCAATCCGCGTGTTCACGAGTTGCTGCGATCTGGAGACCGCTCTCGTCGTGGACGGAGCCCAGTTTCGCTGCTACCTTCGACGGCGGCTCGCGCTTCGTCGAACGGGTGCTTTTGGCGCGCTTCTCTGGAGGGGCTTTTCAAAATGACCAGTCGTTATCTCGCATCCTTCGGCGCGGCGGCTGCGCTGGCCGTGTTCGTCGCTTCCCCGGCGCTCGCTCAATCGTCGGTGAAGGTCGGAACGCTCACTTGCGATGTGTCGGCCGGTATAGGACTTTTGATATCGCAGCAACAGACGATGACCTGCAGCTTCGATCCGGCAAACGGAGGGCCGCCCGACGTGTACACCGGCCGTATCGAGAAATTCGGCCTCGCCCTTGGGGCAGTCCAGCAGGGAACCATGGTTTGGGGGGTTCTCGCTCCCGCCACGGGATTCCCGCACGGAGCGCTGGCGGGAACTTACGGGGGTGTCGGCGCGGAGGCGACCGCGGGGGTTGGCCTTGGCGCCAACCTTTTGGTCGGCGGAACAGGCCGCGCCTTCTCTCTGCAGCCCCTTTTGGTTCAAGGTCAGTCAGGGCTCAATTTCGCCACGGGCGTTACGACTTTGACGCTCCTCTCGGTCCACTGACGTTGTACGAAGTTCGTCGCGTTTGGACATCGCCCCGGCAGGGCCGATGATTCGAGTAACGGAGGGAGCCCAGCACGTCGATGACGACCGCGGACAGGAGCAAGCCTATGACCGATGAATCGGAAAGCTTCGACGAGCTTAGCGCCGCCGCGCAAAGCAAGAGCGCCGACCAGGCCTCATCTGCAGTGGCGGCAGCGGCCAAACGCGCGCAGCAGGCAATGGAAAGCGCCAAGGGTATGGTCGCAGGCGCCCACCTCGATGACATGGGCGCCCGAGCCGCTGAAACGGCCTCGAACCTTTATCGCGGTGGACGCGACCTTCTCGTTGGCAATGAGGACCTGTCCAAGGCGGCGGATAATTTGAGCGCCGCTGTCCGAAAGAATCCCCTTGCGGCAGTCGGCATCGCGTTTTCCGCTGGACTTCTCCTCGCGCTCCTCACCCGCGGTTAGGGGACATGCGAAACGACATCGTCGGTCTGGCGCAACAATACGCGCAAGAGAAGGCGCAAACCGCGGTGAAACGCGTCGCGATCCCTGCCGCGTTCGGTCTTGTCGCGGTGGTGTTCTTCCTGATCGTCGTGATCGCGCTCTTCGCCGCCCTATTCTATTGGTTGACCTCGCTTTATGGGCCGATAACCGCTGCGCTGCTCGTCGCTGCGGTTGCCCTGGTTCTCGGGCTCATTGCGCTCTTGCCGCTGGCCGTCCGGCGACGGCCAGCGCCGCCCCCGCCCCCGCCCAATCCGCCGCAGTTCGCCTCGCTTTTGGCGCAGACCGCGCCAGCGCTTGCGCTGAAACGCCCTCTATTGTCCGCGTTCCTATTGGCGGTCGCGCTCGGCATGATGGCGCGCGGATCCTCTTCGACAGGCAAAAAGGCGCCAGCAGGCGGAATCGACGGCTTGGCGGGCCGGGGAGACATCCTCAGGGCAGCCTTTGCGCCCGCTAACGCGCAAACCCCGCTTCGATACGCGATTCCGTGAAATAGCTGTCGTCGATTTTTCGCACCTCGTACACGTCCTTGATCCGGACGCCGACCCGATGTCGAATTATCAAATTCGCAAGCCCTTGTCCGTCGATCAGAACGACCCGCTTGGATACGCGAGTAATGAAGTCATAGGCGGGCTGGGAAAGTATGAGGTCGTGACCAGCACGCCCTTGTTCGCACGGTGGCCCTCTAGGCCGCCAACAAAATCACGCACTTCGGAAAGGGGAACGGCTTTGTTGGGATCGAGGCGTTTCGCCTGAACATAAACAACGTCCAGGCCGAGCTCGTCCTCCTTGATGACGCCGTCCACGCCACCGTCGCCGACCCGGCCAAGCGCCCGACCCATCTCTACCCGTCCGCCGCCATAGCCCATGCGCACCAAAAGGTCGATGATTAGCCGCTCGAAGAAGGCCGGACTGAACGAATGCACCCGGCCGACGATGTCCCGCGCCAACTCCGCGTTGAGGAGCTCGAAGCTCGAAGCCATCGTCTCCTCCGTATCGTCCCGCGATTCGTTTTCCTCCGCCGCCTCCCCGCCCTTGCTGTGGGATCGCCAAGTGACAAATTCCGGATAGCGCTCGAAGGTCCCGAGGTCGATTTCGCTCTTCCCCTCGGCTAGCAGTTCACGGCCTCGGTCGGTCGCCCGGCAATACCCTCGCCGAGGCAGCTCAATGAGTCCGGCTTTCGACAAGTAGGACCGGGCCCAGTTGAGCCTGTTGGCGAAAAGCGTCTGATTGCCGCTAGGCAGTCTGAGCTGCCGGTCCTCGAGGGTGATCTTGAGAGCCTTGCTGACTTCGTCTTCCAACCCCGAAATGCTAATCTCGTCATAACGCCGCCCAATCGTTTGCAGCGTTGGCAACATAAGTTGCTGAAAACTGGGCACGCCCATTGTTTCTTACGCTCCCCCTACCCCGCCCAAGACTACATACGAAAGACGCCGAACCGGGTCGGCTCGATCCTAGCGTTAAGCGTGGCCGAAAACGCCAGCGAGAGAACCCGCCGCGTTTCCTGAGGCGCTATGATGCCGTCATCCCAGAGCCGGGCGGTCGCATAATAGGGCGACCCCTCCGCCTCGTATTTGGCGCGAATTGGAGCCTTGAATGCTTCCTCGTCCGCCTCGGACCACTCGAGTTCTTCAGCCTCGAGCGCATCCCGCCTCAGCGTCGCGAGCACGCTCGCCGCCTGTTCGCCGCCCATGACGCTGATGCGCGCGTTGGGCCACGTGAAGAGGAAGCGAGGCGAATAGGCCCGCCCGCACATGCCATAGTTGCCGGCGCCGAAGGAGCCGCCGATGATCAGCGTGATCTTAGGCACATTGGCGCAGGCCACGGCGGTGACGAGCTTCGCGCCATCCTTCGCGATGCCTCCCGCCTCGTAGCGCTGACCGACCATGAAGCCGGAGATATTCTGCAGGAACAGCATCGGCACGTCGCGTTGCACGCAGAGTTCGACGAACTGTGTCCCCTTTAGCGCGCTATCGGAAAAGAGAACCCCGTTGCTGGCGATGACGCCGATGAGCATGCCCGAAAGGCGTGCGAATCCCGTAATCAGCGTGACGCCGTAGCGCGACTTGAACTCGTCGAATTCCGAACCGTCGACGATCCGGGCGATGATTTCGTGCGCATCGACCTGCTGGCGAAGATCGACCGGCGCGAGAAGTTCAAGCTCCTCGGCCGGATAAAAAGCCTCCGCCGGCTTCGCCCAGTCGATCGCGCGCTTGGGCGCTCGGTTGAGGTTGGCGACCGCGCGTCGGGCGAGGGCGAGCGCATGTGTATCGTCGCGCGCCAGCGCATCCGCGACGCCCGAAACGCGAGTATGCAGGTCCCCGCCGCCGAGGTCTTCCGCGCTCACCGTCTCTCCGGTCGCCGCCTTGACCAGCGGCGGTCCTCCGAGAAAAATCGTGCCTTGCTTCTCGACGATGATCGTCTCATCCGACATCGCCGGCACGTAGGCGCCGCCGGCCGTGCAGGACCCCATCACCACCGCGATTTGAGGCACGCCGGCTGACGACATGCGCGCTTGGTTGAAGAAAATTCGACCGAAATGGTCGCGGTCGGGAAAGACTTCAGCCTGATAGGGCAGATTGGCCCCGCCCGAGTCGACGAGATAAATACAGGGAAGGCGGTTCTCCGCCGCGATCTCCTGCGCGCGCAGATGCTTCTTTACTGTCATCGGATAATAGGCGCCGCCTTTGATCGTTGGGTCATTGGCGATGATCATGACCTCGCGGCCCTCGACAAGGCCGATCCCCGCGATCAGTCCCGCCCCGTGGACATCGCCCTCGTACATGTCGAAAGCGGCGAGCGCGCCTATCTCCAGAAAAGGCGAACCCGGATCGACGAGGCCCGCGACGCGTTCCCGCGCCAGAAGCTTTCCCCTTGCGACATGACGTTCGCGCGCTTTGGCCGAGCCGCCCTCGGCCGCCGCACGCCGCCGCAGATTGAGTTCGTCAACCAGACGACGCCATTCCGCAGCGTTGGCCTTCTCCCCCGCCGCTCTTCGTCGTCAACGCGCTCTTTATTCGCGCCATTGCGCTTTATTTCCTTGAAACCCAGCCGCCGACTCTTTCGGAACCGTCAAATTCTTATCGATGTTCACCCGTGACACTGCTGGTAATCCATTGCCGATTTCATAATTTCTTTCAGCGAATGCTGGCTTCCGTGACAGCCCGCAAGATGTTGTTTATTTGCAACATATCGTCCTCGACCTGGGTCACGCTCCGAACCTCGGAACCGGCACCCGCCCCCTTCACAGAAACGCGCGCCGACTTGGCGACTTAGCCGCCCGTCAGCCTGGCGCTCGTAGCGCGCGATCCGCCAAGGTTCCGCATGAGCGTCGGCAATCCACGCCTTCCACGCGGGAAGAGCCATGATCGCTTCCATATAGTCCTGTGTCTTGCTTCGAGACCGGAAGGTCGTAGATATGAAAGCGGTTCACGACGGGCGCGAACATCGCGTCCGCGGCCGAGAAGCGTCCGAAGAGGAAGGGTCCGCCCCTGCCGAAAGTCGCGCGGGCGTGCGACCACGCGGCTTCGATGCGGGCGACGTCAGCGCGAACCTCATCACTGATCGCGACCGCCTTGACCGGCCGACGAAAGTTCGTCGGACACGCCTGTCTCAGCGCGACAAAGCCCGCATGCATTTCGCTTGCGAGCGCTCGGGCATGAGCGCGGGCGGCTTTGCCTTTTGGCCACACGGTCTTTTCGGGATGGGCCTCGGCAAGGTACTCGATGATCGCGAGCGACTCCCAAATGACGATCTTACCGTCTTGCAGTGACGGGCACTTTCCCGTCGGCGCATATTTAAGCATGTTCTCGCGCGTGTCCGGCTGATCCATCGCGATCACCACTTCCTCGAAAGGGATCTTCAGCTGAGCGAGCAGGATCCAGGGCCTCAGCGACCACGACGAATAAGCCTTATTGGCGAGGATGAGCTTCAGCGGCACGATATTTTCTCGGAGGTGTTCTCCGCGATTGATCGGCGCGGGCCGGAGCCAAGTCAAGACGAGGCTCCCGCCAGTCTCGCATTGACGCGGCCGCCATGGCGCAGGAAAAGGCGCTCCAATCGGTCGTCGGAGCCTTCAATTGTCGTCGAAAAGAATTGGGCTTCTGGTCGTCGCCGGGGGACGCGGCGTCAGACTCGGCGCAGACCGGCCGAAGCAATATCTCAGTTGCGCCGGTCGCCCGCTCCTCGTCCATACGTTGGAGGCGCTTACCGCAGGCTTTCCCTTTTCGGCCGTCACGGTTGTCATCCGGCCGAGGATCGCGCTCTCTACGATGAGGCGCTGGCGCATCTGAAAGCAGACGCTGCCGCGGCGCTTGGGCAGCCGGCGATCGGAGGGGCGACGCGCCAGCAAAGTGTTCTGGCCGGGCTCGAGGTTCTCGCGGCTGCGGAGCCGGATATCGTGCTGATCCACGACGGGGTGCGGCCCTTCCCCTCCCCCGCGCTTATCGCGCGGGCGATCGAGGCCGCCGAGCGGCATGGGGCGGCGGCGCCCGGAACGCCAATGAGCGACACGGTCAAGCAGGTCGATGTCGACGGCCGAGTCCTCGCGACGCCGACGCGATCGGCGCTGAGAGCCGTGCAAACGCCGCAAGCCTTCCGCTTCCCGCTGATTCTCGAAGCGCATCGGCGCGCCGCCGCCGCAGGCGTCGGCGACCTTACCGACGACGTCGCGGTCGCTGAATGGGCGGGCGCGCCCGCTTATGTGTTCGAAGGCGACCCCGCCAACGTCAAGGTGACCACCATGCAGGATCTCGAAGCGGCCGAGGCGCGGCTCACGGCGAGCTTGGGCGAGACGCGGGTCGGCCAGGGCTTCGACGTTCACGCCTTCGCGCCCGGCGACCATGTGTGGCTATGCGGCGTGCGCATCCCCCACTCCGCCGCGCTCAGCGGCCATTCCGACGCCGACGTCGGCTTGCACGCGCTTGCCGACGCGATCTATGGCGCGCTCGCCGAGGGCGACATCGGCCAACATTTCCCGCCTTCGGACCCGCAATGGAAGGGCGCGGCGTCGAAGGTGTTCCTCGCCCATGCGGCCGAACGTGTGTGTGCGCGCGGCGGCGCGATCGTCCATCTCGACGCGACGCTCGTCTGCGAAGCGCCGAAGATCGGCCCGCACCGCGAGGCGATGCGCGGCCGTGTCGCCGAGATCGCCGGCCTCGATATCGGCCGCGTCGCGGTCAAGGCGACGACGAGCGAGAAGCTCGGCTTTACCGGGCGCGGCGAAGGCATCGCCTGTCTCGCGACGGCGACCGTGCGGCTGCCCTGAGCGAATCCCGCGAGCGTCAGCCTTATGGTGAACTTCCTGCAGCCCGTAGACCGGCGTCGGGATCCCCTCGAGGCGCGCCTTCAACTGCAGCGCCAGGAACTGCGAATAGTGCCGCGACTGGTGCAGATTGCCGCCGTGGAACCACAAAGCCTCCTGCTGGGTCGGCTTCCACATGTTGCGCGGCTCGCCCTCCCAGGGGCCAGGATCCTTCTTGGTGTTCGAGCCGAGGCCCCAGACCTTGCCGACCTTGTCGGCCATTTCCTGACCGCAGATGTCGGCGACCCAGCCGTTCATCGAACTGTAGCCCGTCGCATAGACGATCACGTCGGCCGGCAATTCCTTGCCATTGTCGAGCTTGACGCCTTTCGGCGTGATCTCCTCGACTTGCCCGGACACGAGCTTGATCTTGCCGTCGATGATCAGCTGCGACGCGCCGATGTCGATGTAATAGCCCGAACCGCGGCGCATATACTTCATGAAGAGGCCGGACTCGTCCTCGCCCCAGTCGAGCTTGAAGCCCGCCTTTTCGAAGCCTTGTAGAACTCCTCGTCGGTCTCGCGGATCTTGTTGTGGAGCGGCTTCTGGTTCTCGCTCATTACCCGGTAGGGCCAGGAGGCGAAGATGAGATCGGCCTTGGCCGTCGTCATGCCGCCGCGCACCGCCCTCTCGGAATAGAGATCGCCGAGCGCGATCTCATCAGCGTGTCGGAACGCGACGATATGGGTGCTGGACCGCTGCACCATGGTCACGTCGACCCTGCTTCGTACAGCGCCGCGCAAATGTCGTGGGCGGAATTGTTCGAGCCGATGACGACGACCTTCTTGCCCTTGAAGCGATCGGGCCCGGGATGGGCCGACGAATGATGCTGCTCGCCCTTGAAGGTCTTCATCCCCTTGAAGCGGGGCATGTTCGGCTTCGAGGACATGCCGGTCGCGAACACCAGTTGCTTGGGACGCAGGGTGACCTTCTTGCCGTCCGATCGACGACGACCGTCCATTCCTTCTTCTTCGGATCGAACTTCGCGCTCTTGGCTGTCGTCTTGGTCCAGTAGTTCAGCTCCATCACCTTGGCGTACATTTCCAGCCAATCGCCGATCTTGTCCTTGGGCGAGAAGACCGGCCAATTTTTGGGGAAGTCGATATAAGGCAGGTGGTCGTACCAGACCGGATCGTGCAGGCAGAGCGACTTGTAGCGCTTGCGCCAGGAGTTGCCCGCGCGCTCGTTCTTCTCGACATGATCGTCGGCACGCCGAGTTGCCTGAGGCGCGCGCCAAGCCCGATCGCCCCCTGCCCGCCGCCGATGATCAGCACATAGGGATGGGTTTCGGAGCCGAGCTTCTCGGCCTCTTCGTCCCGCAGTTCCTTCCAGGTCTTGGCGCCGGGATTGACCCCGTGCCGCGCGCCGAGCGGACGGGTGAAGCCAGCCTTCTCCTCGTGGCCCTTGAGTTCGGCCATCGTGGTCAGCAGGGTCCAGATGCGCCGTCCCTGAGGCGGATGAGGCCATAGCCCCGCGCGATCTCGGTCTCGAACGAGATCCAGGATTCGAGGACGCCGTCCGCCTCGGTCGCGATCTCGCCCTCGGCGACCGCCAGTCGCGCGGCTTCACGCCCTCGAGGCAATGGGTCAGCATGTCACGGACCTGATCTCGCCCCTCCATCGTCTTGATATTCCACGTGAACGCGACGAGATCGCGCCAGTAGCTCTCCACGCCGAACATGGCGACCGCTGCATGAATATCGCCGGCCGCCAATGCGCGGTAAACTTGCCGAGAAAGGCCGCCATCCGAGCATTGGGCGCGGTGTCGAGCATCATGTCCTCCGATGGTGTGAGCCGCGTTTGCCGAAGGGTTGCGCTGCCGCAGATCTGCCCGCCTTTCGATACGCTTTCAACCCGGCCGCCCCATCTATCGCGGGGCGTCCAGGCGCCGACGAAGGCGAGAGTTTGCCGATCGCAGTAGTCCCGTCGGCGGCCGGCGGCTTGCGGAGGTCGCCCGCCGTCGACATGGTGGAGGAAGGAGACGGCGGACGACCAGGCCTAACCGGCGCGCCACGTGAGCGCTGCTTAGCCGTCGGGAGGGAGACGGCCTCGGTCAAGCGTTACCAATGATAGGGAATAACGTTGGACTTTCCTACGAAGATCGGGAAAGAACAGCCCAACAGATTAGAGGAGGCGGTCACCCGCCCTCGTCGACCACGAGAGGCAGCCGCTTGGAGTGTCGTCCGCGGCTGGCACAATTTACTTGTGGTTCGAAACCTTTGATGTAGCCGCGCTCGGATCATTCCCCCCGCGCGGCCCGATCTGCGTCCGGAAGAACGCCCGTCTTTCGACGGGCTATGGAGCCGCGCCTATAGAATGCCCGTAATGCGCCAGCGAGGAAGCTTCCCTAATCCGCCAAAGCCTGGCGCAAGATGCGTCTTACCGACCCCGGTTCCTCGAAACGCACTGTGACCGGCAGGGTGACGATGGCGTGGGCCTGACGGACGCTTACGCGCACCAGATCCTTCTTGGCCTATTTTTCTAGCGCATTTCGCCGCCCTGCTTCCTGGATCAGCGCCTCGACCTCGCTTTGGGTGTAGGGATGGTGGTCGGCGAAATTGCGCGTGGCGACGATCTGCGCCCCGACGCGGCGCAGTGTAGCGGAGAATTTCTCCGGCCGAGCAA
>CAWIKX010000008.1:0-23901 GCA_963836695.1 uncultured Alphaproteobacteria bacterium | reverse complement strand
AGCGCTTGTGGATCACCTTGAACCGGATCATCGGACAAAAGACCTGGCGCCGCCCCTGGGCCCACCCGCCTCTCTTAGGAATTTTCCCCGCTTCTCACGCCCCCTTGCGCCGGCGCTGCCTGTATTGGTCGGCGACCACGGCCGCGACAATGACGCCGCCCTTGATGATCTCCTGGTAGTGCGCATCGACGTTGAGGAAGGTGAAGCCTGACGTCAGGATTCCGAGGATGACCGCGCCGATCACCGTTCCGGTCATGCGGCCGACGCCGCCCGAGAGCGAGGTTCCGCCGATCACCGCCGCGGCGATGGCGTCGAGTTCGAAGCCGACGCCGACCCCGGCCTGGCCACTGATCGCGCGCGCCGTATGCACGATGCCGGAGAGACCCGAGAGGAGGCCTGCGACCGTATAGACGAGGATCACGTGGCGTTCGACATTGATGCCGGAGACGCGCGCCGCGAGCGGATTGGCGCCGATCGCATAGGTGAACTTGCCGTAGCGGGTGTAGCGCAGCGCGATGTGAAAGATGAACGCGACGCCGAGGAAGATGATCACGGGCCACCAGCCCGCGCCGATGGCGGCGAACCCGTCCGAAAGATTGCCGATCGGCTGGCCGTTTGTATACCAGTCGGCGACCCCGCGCGCCGACACCATCATGCCTAACGTCGCAATG
The DNA here is from genome assembly GCA_963836695.1 of uncultured Alphaproteobacteria bacterium. GTDB lineage: Bacteria > Pseudomonadota > Alphaproteobacteria > Rhizobiales > Beijerinckiaceae > Roseiarcus. The sequence continues at coordinate 23,230 of CAWIKX010000008.1, read as the reverse complement.
AAGGGCGGGATTTTGGTCAGAGCGATCAGCGCGCCGTTGATCCACCCGGCGATCAGCCCGCACACGAGACCCGCAACCACCGGAAAGATCGGGTTGAGGCCGGTGAGGCTCGGGTAAATCGCGTGCGTGTAGCCGGCGGCCTGAGCCAGGCTCGCCGCGACCATCGCCGTCATGCCGACGACGGATCCCGACGACAGATCGATCCCGCCCATGATGATGACCTGCGTGACGCCGACGGCGATGATGCCGATCTCCGCCTCCTGCAGGATCATGATCCTCAGTCTCAGCGGATTGGCGATGAAGCTTTGCCCGACGAAGATCCAGCCCAACACTTCGAACAGGAGCATCATGCCGACCATGACGCCGAGGATGCTGAGCTCCGGCGGCAAGCGGCGGCGTGCTGGGCGGCTGACTTCGGAGGTCGGAGCGGCGGTCGAGATCTCGGTGGCCACGGGCGTTTGTCTCCTCGTGCGTCTCTTTCCTCGGCGCTACTGCGACGCGAGCTCCATGATTCGGACCTGGGTTGCGTCCTTGCGGTCGACGATGCCGGTCATCCGACCCTCGTGCATGACGAGGATCCGGTCGCTCATGCCTAGGACCTCGGGCAGCTCCGACGAAATCATGAACACCGCCACGCCCTGCACGGCCAGTTCGGTGATCAGCTTGTGGATCTCGGCCTTGGCGCCGACGTCGATGCCGCGCGTCGGCTCGTCGAGGATCAGGATCTTGGGCTTGGTCATGAGCCAGCGAGCGATCAGGACCTTCTGCTGATTGCCGCCCGAGAGATTGACGATCGGTTCCTCGAGATCCGGCGTTCGCACGCGAAGGCAATTCTTCTGCTGCTGGCATAGCGCCTCAATTTTGCGCTCGTTGACGAAACCCGCCGTCGCATGACCATGCCGCAAGAGCGCGATCTGCATGTTCGCCATGATGTCGAGGAGCAGGAAACAACCGCTCGCCTTGCGGTCCTCGGTCAGGAAGGCCATCCCGGCGTCCATGGCCACGCCGGGGTTGGCGATCGCGATCTCCTTGCCGTCGACCAGGATCGCGCCAGAAGTCGCGGGCGTCACGCCGAACAGCGTCTCCGCGACATTGCTTCGGCCCGAACCCACGAGGCCCGCTACTCCGAGAATTTCTCCCTTCCTGAGATCGAAGGACACGCCGTGGAACTTGCCCTGAAGGCAGAGGTCTCGAGCCGACAGCGCGACCTCCCCGATCGGCGCGACTTGCTTCGGAAACATCTGGGTGATCTCGCGGCCGACCATGAGCTTGATGATCTCATCGCGCGTGACGTCCGAGGCCTTGTGCTCGCCGATGAATCGACCGTCGCGGAACACCGACACTTCGTCGGCGATCTCGAACAATTCGTTCATCTTGTGGGTGATGTAGATGATGCCCTTGCCCTGCGCCTTCAGCGCGCGATGATCCGGAAAAGATGCTCCACCTCGCGCTCGGTCAGCGCGGAGGTCGGCTCGTCCATGATCAGGATGTCGGAATCGTACGAGACGGCCTTGGCGATCTCGACCATCTGCCGATTGGCGACCGAGAGGTCGCGCACCTCCGTCTCCGGATCGAGGGGGATGTCGAGCCGCTGGAACAACTCCCTCGTGCGCCGTCGCATCTCCTCATGACGCACGAAGCCGAGGCCGTTCAGCGGTTCGCGCCGAATCCAGATGTTCTCGGCGACCGTCATGTAATCCATCAAGTTCAGCTCCTGATGGATCATGGCGATCCCGTATTTGAGCGCATCGAGCGGCGACGTCAGCTTGATCTCCTGCCCCTTCAGCTTGAATGAGCCGGAATCGGGCTGTAGATGCCGGCGATGATTTTCATCAGCGTCGACTTGCCGGCACCATTCTCACCCATGAGCGCATGGACGTGACCGCGCTTCAGCCGAAACGACACGTCGTCGAGCGCGACCACGCCCGGGAACGCCTTACGGACTCTCGCGACCTCCAGCAGGTATTGGCACCTGGAAGGCGCGGCTTTCCTGACGGTCTCGGCCGTCGAAGGACTGATGGTCGCCATGGCGCTCCGTCCTTATCCAGATTTCGGCGCTGCTTTTTCCTCGAAAGGTTGCGCCAACCCCTACCTCTAATTCTTCCCATGCGACGACCCGGAGGCGCTGGGAGGTCTGGCGTCTCCGGGCGCCCTCGCCCCGCCAAAAAGTCAGCGAGGGAGAGCATTTGGGCGCTCAGTTTTTCTTTATGAACTGATCCATGTTGGCCGGGGTCACCAGCTGGAACGGAATATAGACCTTCTTTCGACCTTCTTGCCCTTGGCGAGCGCGAGCGCAGCGTCGACCGCGCCCTTGCCCTGCCCTGCGGCGTCCTGGAACACCGTGACCTTGAGGTCGCCGGCTTTCATCGCGGCAAGTCCGTCCTGTGTCGCGTCGACGCCGCCGACGATCATTTTCTTGGTGTCCACGCCGGCCGACTTCATCGCCTGGATGGCGCCGATCGCCATTTCGTCGTTGTTGGAGATCACAGCGTCGAACTTCATGCCCTTCGACAGCCAGTTGGTCATCAGGTTCTGGCCCTTGGTGCGATCCCATTCCCCGGTCTGCTCGGCGATGATCTTGATGCCGCTGCATTCGGGCGTCGCAATCACGTCATGGATGTCCTTGGTGCGCTGCACCGCGGCCTGATTGGAGAGCTGTCCCTCGATGACCAGGATATTGCCCTTGCCGCCGAGAAGCTTGCAGACCTCCTTGGTCTCGAGCGTGCCGGACTCGACTTCGTTCGAGGCGACGAAGGCGGCCTTGGGGCCGAGCTTGTCGACGTCGCTCGGCTCGCGGTTGACGTAGACGAGCGGCACATTGGCGTCGGCGGCGGCCTTGGTGATCGCCGCGGTGGCGGACGTGTCGACCGGGTTGACGATGATCGCATCGACGCCGTTGGCGATGAAATTCTGAACCTGGCTCAGTTGCTTGGAGACGTCGTCCTTGGCGTCCTCGATCTGCAGCGTCACGCCAGGAAGCGTCTTGGCGTAATCGGCCATTCCGTTGCGCAGAACGGTGAGGAAGTTGTCGTCGAATTTGTCCATCGACACCCCGATCTTGGCGGCGGCGAAGGCGGGGCTCGACAGCACCGTGGCGGCGGCGAGCGCCAGGAATATGCGTTTCATGGTCCGGATTTCCTCCCATTGGAGCAGCAAGCGATGAACGATTTGCTCGTTTCCCGCACCCCTTAAAGATGCGTCCGCTTGGTTCTAAACCCAAAATTGCCGCCGCGCATCCGGCTTGCCGACGAACCGGCAAAGGACAGACATCCGCGCGGCGGCCCTGGGCTTGTGGGCTTGGGCCGACGAAAGATCATTTCGCCATGGGAAACGAAACGTTTCGCGTCTGAGCCCTCAGGACTCAGAGATCATTGAGGGCGCCTCGTCGGGCATTTCGCGATTTCGTTGCGCGAGGCTTTCACGATCGTTTCGGCTTGTCTCGGCGACAGCCCTCGCGTCGAGGCGACGGAGGCGCCAGCGAGAAGACCTTATGGCGTTGTGCGTTGGTCGGCGGTCATGAAGGCATCATGGCCGTCCCCGGACTTGATCCGGGGATCGACCGGGCACCCACGAGAACACTCCCGGATCAGGATAAACCTCGATGACAAGAGGATCTTCCTAGCGACATGAGATCGTCGCGGCGGGGCGGCGTGGGTGGCGGCGACGAGTGCGGCCATGACGGCTCGCGGCAGAATTCCCGCAACAACAGCTAACGCTCGGAATTTATCCGGTAAATCCGATCGCCACCACTTTGATTGACAAAATCAGAAACCGTGTTATGCTTGGCGATTGTCGGATTTAAGCTCAGGCGACCCATTGCGAAGGTCAGGGGAAATTTCAATCGGAGGTTGGCCCCGCCTGGATGTCCATGAATTTCGTTCTTTGAACTGGCCGTAACCCATTGAAAAGTCCCGATTCGGAAAAATAAACGCTAGTAAACGCTAGCACTTTTACTAGCGTTTAGGCGCATTTGACTAGCGTTTAAGCGCGTGTATGTTCGTTTATTGGACGGCGGTTTCGCGCAGCGGGTTGCACCCCGACCGATGCCTGCGACGGCCGCTTGGCGTCACTCGCCCTCGGCCTGCCCCCGTCCGTCCCGCTCCTTCTCGACCCGCATGATGGTCTCGCCCATCTCCACCTGTTCGCCGACGGTCGCGTCGAGGTCACGCACGACGCCCGCATGCGGCGCGACGAGGGCATGCTCCATCTTCATCGCCTCGACCACCGCAAGGCGCTGGCCCGCCTCGACCGTGTCGCCTTCGTCGACCGCGAGAGCAACCAGGCGCCCGTTCATCGGCGCGCGGATCGCGGCGTCACCCTCCCCCGCGCCCACCTCGGCCTGCGCGGAAGGATCGACGAGCTCGACGAAAGCCTGCCGCCCACCGGCAAAGGCGTACACACCGCCATTCGCCTCGTGCAGCGTGACCTCATCGCTCGCCACGTTCTTCTCGACCGGGTCGACATTGGCGCCCTCGACGAGATGTGCGCGCATCGGGACGCCATCGACAGTGAGGTCAACGCCCAGGCGCCGGGACCCTATGAGTTCGAAGGAATCGGCGATGCGCCACGGGTCGAACGGATGAAGCGGCGACGCCCTGCCCTCGTCGCGTCGCTCGAGCAGGAGCCGCGCCGCGGCGTGAACAGCCTCTTTGTTCGGCGGGTGCGGCTGAGCCCCGAGGCGCGCGAGATTGGCGTCGATAAAACCGGTGTCGATCGCTCCGGCGGCGAACTCCCGGCTGCGCAGGAGTCCGCGAAGGAACGCGAGATTGGTCTTCGGTCCGATGACGACCGCCTCGTCAAGCGCCTTCAAGAGCGCGGCCAGCGCCTCCGCGCGGCTCGCACCATGAACGATGACCTTGGCGATCATCGGATCATAGTAGGGCGTGATGCTGTCGCCGGCTTCGAAGCCGGCATCGATCCGGACGCCCTTGGCGCTTTCTTCGCCTTTGACGGTCATGGCGTGGATCAGCCCGGCCGAGGGCAGGAAGTTGTGCTCGGGGTCCTCGGCGTAGACCCGCGCTTCGATCGCCGCGCCGGCGCACGCGATCTCGCTTTGCTGAAGCGGCAGGGGCTCGCCTGCGGCGACGCGGAACTGCCATTCGACGAGGTCGAGGCCAGTGACCGCCTCGGTCACCGGATGCTCGACCTGGAGCCTCGTGTTCATCTCGAGGAAATAGAACTCCGGGGCTTTCAGGCCACGGGCGGCACCGGCCAAGGGGCCGGTAATGAATTCGACCGTGCCCGCGCCGACGTAACCCGCGGCAAGCGCTGCTTCGGTCGCGGCTTTCGCCATCGCGGCGCGGGTGTCTTCCGCCAGTCCGGGCGCCGGGCATTCTTCGATCACTTTCTGATGCCGGCGCTGGGCCGAGCAGTCGCGCTCGTAAAGGTGGACGCAACGCCCATGCGCGTCGGCGAACACCTGCAATTCGATGTGGCGGGGCGAGCCGATGACCTTTTCGATCAGCACCCGCCCGTCGCCGAATGCGGCCTCGGCCTCGCGCATGGCGCTCTCAAGCGCGGCGTCGAACTCGACATGCGCATCGACGCGGCGCATCCCACGCCCGCCTCCGCCCGCGATCGCCTTGATGAGCACCGGATAGCCGATCTCGTAGGCCTTCTCCCGCAGGAATTTCGGGTTCTGGTTGTCGCCATGGTAGCCGGGCACGACCGGCACGCCGGCTTTCTGCATCAGCGCCTTGGCCGAGCTCTTAAGGCCCATCGTCCGCATCGCTTCCGGCGGAGGGCCGACGAAGACAATGCCGGCCCTTGCGCAGGCCTCCGCGAAATCGGCGTTCTCCGATAGGAATCCGTAACCGGGATGCAAACATTGCGCGCCGACTGTCTTCGCCAGCGCGATAATGGCGCCCTGGTCGAGATAGCCGTTTGCGCCCTCGCCGATCTCGTGCGCTTCGTCGGCAAGGCGGGTGAAAAGCGCCCCGCGGTCGACCGGCGTATGGAGGGCGATCGACCGAATCCCCATCCGCCTCGCGGTGCGAACAATACGACAGGCGATCTCGCCGCGGTTGGCGATAAGGACATTGACGAACATGTCGAGGCTCCGACCATCCTTTCTGTAGCGAACACCCGTTCCTATGGCGAGCGGCGCCGGCCCATGGCCAAGTCCAACCGTCGTGGAGAGCCCATGTGTTGCGAACGTCCGGTCGAGTGTTCGGAACCTCGCGGGCAATCCGCGTGTTCACGAGTCGCTGCGATCTGGAGACCGCTCTCGTCGTGGACGGAGCCCAGTTTCGCTGCTACCTTCGACGGCGGCTCGCGCTTCGTCGAACGGGTGCTTTCGGCGCGCTTCTCTGGAGGGGCTTTTCAAAATGACCAGTCGTTATCTCGCATCCTTGGGCGCGGCGGCTGCGCTGGCCGTGTTCGTCGCTTGCCCGGCGCTCGCCCAATCGTCGGTGAAGGTCGGAACGCTGACTTGCGATGTGTCGGCCGGCATAGGACTTTTGATATCGCAGCAACAGACGATGACCTGCAGCTTCGATCCGGCAAACGGAGGGCCGCCCGACGTGTACACCGGGCGTATCGAGAAATTCGGCCTCGCCCTTGGGGCAGTCCAGCAGGGAACCATGGTTTGGGGGGTTCTCGCTCCCGCCACGGGATTCCCGCACGGAGCGCTGGCGGGAACTTACGGGGGTGTCGGCGCGGAGGCGACCGCGGGGGTTGGCCTTGGCGCCAACCTTTTGGTCGGCGGAACAGGCCGCGCCTTCTCTCTGCAGCCCCTTTCGGTTCAAGGTCAGTCAGGGCTCAATTTCGCCACGGGCGTTACGACTTTGACGCTCCTCTCGGTCCACTGAGGTTGTACGAAGTTCGTCGTGTTTGGACATCGCCCCGGCAGGGCCGATGATTCGAGTAACGGAGGGAGCCCAGCACGTCGATGACGACCGCGGACAGGAGCAAGCCTATGACCGATGAATCGGAAAGCTTCGACGAGCTTAGCGCCGCCGCGCAAAGCAAGAGCGCCGACCAGGCCTCATCTGCAGTGGCGGCAGCGGCCAAACGCGCGCAGCAGGCAATGGAAAGCGCCAAGGGTATGGTCGCAGGGGCCCACCTCGATGACATGGGCGCCCGAGCCGCTGAAACGGCCTCGAACCTTTATCGCGGTGGACGCGACCTTATCGTTGGCAATGAGGACCTGTCCAAGGCGGCGGATAATTTGAGCGCCGCCGTCCGAAAGAATCCCCTTGCGGCAGTCGGAATCGCGTTTTCCGCTGGACTTCTCCTCGCGCTCCTCACTCGCGGTTAGGGGACATGCGAAACGACATCGTCGGTCTCGCGCAACAATACGCGCAAGAGAAGGCGCAAATCGCGGTGAAACGCGTCGCGATCCCTGCCGCGTTCGGTCTTGTAGCGGTGGTGTTCTTCCTGATCGTCGTGATCGCGCTCTTCGCCGCCCTATTTTATTGGTTGACCTCGCTTTATGGGCCGATAACCGCTGCGCTGCTCGTCGCTGCGGTTGCCCTGGTTCTTGGGCTCATTGCGCTCTTGCCGCTGGCCGTCCGGCGACGGCCAGCGCCGCCCCTGCCCCCGCCCAATCCGCCGCAGTTCGCCTCGCTTTTGGCGCAGACCGCGCCAGCGCTTGCGCTGAAACGCCCTCTATTGTCGGCGTTCCTGTTGGCGGTCGCGCTCGGCATGATGGCGCGCGGATCCTCTTCCGACAGGAAATAGGGCGCCACCAGGCGGAATCGAGCGGCTTGGCCGGGTCGCGGGAGAGACATCCTCCCAGGCCGCCTTTGCCGCCCGCTAACGCGCAAACCCCGCTTCGACACGCGATTCCGTGAAATAGCTGTCGTCGATTTTTCGCACCTCGTACACATCCTTGATCCGGACGCCGACCCGATGTCGAATCATCAAATTCGCAAGCCCTTGTCCGTCGATCAGAACGACCCGCTTCGAAACGCGCGTAATGAAGTCATAGGCGCTGGAGGGAAAGTACGATGTCGTGACCAGCACGCCCTTGTTCGCACGGTGGCCCTCTAGGCCGCCAACAAAATCACGCACTTCGGAAAGGGGAACGGCTTTGTTGGGATCGAGGCGCTTCGCCTGAACATAAACGACGTCCAGGCCGAGCTCGTCCTCCTTGATGACGCCGTCCACACCCCCGTCGCCTACCCGGCCAAGCGCTCGACCCATCTCTACCCGTCCGCCGCCATAGCCCATGCGCACCAAAAGGTCGATGATCAGCCGCTCGAAGAATCCCGGACTGAAGGAATGCACTCGTCCGACAATGTCGCGCGCCAGCTCGGCGTTGAGGAGCTCGAAATTCGAAGCGATCGACTCCTCCGCGTCGTCCCGCGATTCAACTTGCTCCGCCGCCTCTCCACTCTTGCTGTGCGATCGCCAAGTGACAAATTCCGGATAGCGCTCGAGGGTCCCGAGGTCGATTTCGCTCACCCCCTCGGCTAGCAGTTCACGGCCTCGGTCGGTCGCCCGACAATACCCGCGCCGAGGCAGCTCAATGAGCCCGGCTTTCGACAAGTAGGACCGGGCCCAGTTGAGCCTGTTGGCGAAGAGCGTCTGATTGCCGCTAGGCAGTCTGAGTTGCCGGTCCTCGAGGGTGATCTTGAGAGCCTTGCTGACTTCGTCTTCCAACCCCGAAATGCTAATCTCGTCATAACGCTGCCCAATCGTTTGCAACGTTGGCAACATAAGTTGCTGAAAACTGGGCACGCCCATTCGTTTCTTACGCTCCCCCTACCCCGCCCAAGACTACATACGAAAGACGCCGAACCGGGTCGGCTCGATCCTAGCGTTAAGCGTGGCCGAAAACGCCAGCGAGAGAACCCGCCGTGTTTCCTGAGGCGCTATGATGCCGTCATCCCAGAGCCGGGCCGTCGCATAATAGGGCGAGCCCTCCGCCTCGTATTTGGCGCGAATTGGAGCCTTGAAAGCTTCCTCGTCCGCCTCGGACCATTCGAGTTCTTTAGCCTCGAGCGCATCCCGCCTCAGCGTCGCGAGCACACTCGCCGCCTGTTCGCCGCCCATGACGCTGATCCGCGCGTTGGGCCATGTGAAGAGGAAGCGAGGCGAATAGGCCCGCCCGCACATGCCATAGTTGCCGGCGCCGAAGGAGCCGCCGACAATCAGCGTGATCTTAGGCACATTGGCGCACGCCACGGCGGTGACGAGCTTCGCGCCATCCTTCGCGATGCCTCCCGCCTCGTAGCGCTGACCAACCATGAAGCCGGAGATATTTTGGAGGAACAGCATCGGCACGTCGCGTTGCACGCAGAGTTCGACGAACTGTGTCCCCTTGAGCGCGCTATCGGAAAAGAGAACCCCGTTGCTGGCGATGACGCCGATGAGCATGCCTGAAAGGCGTGCGAATCCCGTAACCAGCGTGACGCCGTACCGCGACTTGAACTCGTCGAATTCCGAACCATCGACGATCCTGGCGATGATTTCGTGGGCGTCGACCTGCCGGCGAAGGTCGACCGGCGCGAGAAGTTCAAGCTCCTCGGGCGGATAGAAGGTTTCCGCCGGCTTCGCCCAGTCGATCGCGCGCTTGGGCGCTCGGTTGAGGTTGGCGACAGCGCGTCGGGCGAGGGCGAGCGCGTGTGTATCGTTGCGCGCCAGCGCATCCGCTACCCCCGAAACGCGAGTATGCAGGTCCCCGCCGCCGAGGTCTTCCGCGCTCACCGTCTCTCCGGTCGCCGCCTTGACCAGCGGCGGTCCTCCGAGAAAAATCGTGCCTTGCTTCTCGACGATGATCGTCTCATCCGACATCGCCGGCACGTAGGCGCCGCCGGCCGTGCAGGACCCCATCACCACCGCGATTTGAGGCACGCCGGCTGACGACATGCGCGCTTGGTTGAAGAAAATTCGACCGAAATGGTCGCGGTCGGGAAAGACGTCAGCCTGATAGGGCAGATTGGCCCCGCCCGAGTTGACCAGATAAATACAGGGAAGACGGTTCTCCGCTGCGATCTCCTGCGCGCGCAGATGCTTCTTTACTGTCATCGGATAGTAAGCGCCGCCTTTGATCGTTGGGTCATTGGCGATGATCATGACCTCGCGACCCTCGACAGAGCCGATCCCCGCGATCAGGCCGGCGCCGTGGACATCGCCCTCATACATGTCGAAAGCGGCGAGCGCCCCTATCTCCAGAAAAGGCGAGCCGGGATCGACGACGCCCGCTACGCGTTCCCGAGCCAGTAGCTTGCCCCTTGCGACATGACGTTCGCGCGCCTTGGTCGAGCCGCCCTCGGCCGCCGCACGCCGGCGGAGATTGAGTTTGTCAACTAGCCGACGCCATTCCGCAACGTTGCCTTCTCCCCCGCCACTCTTCGTGGTCAAAGCGCTCTTTATTCGCGCCATTACACTTTATTTCCTAAAGGCAAGCCGCCGACGTAACGGAACCGTCAAAGTGTTGTCGTTGTTCACCCGTGATACTGCGGGTAAATCCATTGCCGATTTCATAATTTCTTTCAGCGAATGCTGCGCTTCCGTGAGAGCATGCAAGCTGTTGTTTATTTGCAACATATTGACCTAGCACGCTCCAAGCCAAACTTTACGAAAGGCGCGCTCGACGACTTACCCAGTCAGATGGCGTCGTAGCGTTCGATCCGCCAAGATTCGGCATGAGCGTCCGCAATCCAAGCCTTCCACGCCGGAAGCGCCATGATCGTGTCCATATAAGCGCGTGTCTTAGTCGAGACCGGGAGATCGTAGACATGAAAGCGGTTCACGACGGGGGCGAACATCGCGTCCGCTGCCGAGAAGCGCCCGAACAGGAAGGGTCCACCCCTGCCGAAGGTAGCGCGCGCGGTGGCCCACGCGGCTTCGATGCGGGCGACGTCAGCGCGAACCGCGTCACTGATAGCCATCGCCTTGACCGGCCTACGAAAGTTCGTCGGGCACGCCTGTCTCAGCGCGACAAAGCCCGCATGCATTTCGCTCGCGAGCGCTCTCGCATGGGCGCGAGCGGCTTTGCCTTTTGGCCACACCGTCTTTTCGGGATGGGCTTCGGCAAGATATTCAATGATCGCGAGCAACTCCCAAATGACGATCTTACCGTCTTGCAGTGACGGGCACTTGCCCGTCGGCGCGTATTTAAGCATGTTCTCGCGCGTGTCCGGCTGATCCATCGCGATCACCACTTCCTCGAAAGGGATCTTTAGCTGAGCAAGCAGGATCCAGGGCCTCAGCGACCACGACGAATAAGCTTTATTGGCGAGGATTAGCTTCAGCGGCACGATAATTTCTCAGAGGTGGTCTCCGCAATTGATCGGCGCGGGCCGGAGCCAAGTCAAGACGAGGCTCCCGCCAGTCTCGCATTGACGCAGCCGTCATGGCGCAGGAAAAGGCGCTCCAATCGGTCCTTGGAGCCTTCAATTGTCGTCGAAAAGAATTGGGCTTCTCGTCGTCGCCGGAGGACGCGGGGTCAAACTCGGCGCAGACCGGCCGAAACAATATCTCAGTTGTGCCGGTCGCCCACTCCTCGTCCATACATTGGAGGCGCTTACCGCAGGCTTTCCCTTTTCGGCCGTCACGGTTGTCATCCGGCCAGAGGATCGCTTTCTCTACGACGATGCCCTGGCGCATCTGAAAGCAGAGGCTGCCGCGGCGCTTGGGCCGCCGGCGATCGGAGGGGCGACGCGCCAGCAGAGCGTTCTGGCCGGGCTTGAGGTACTCGCGGCTGCGGAGCCGGACATCGTGCTAATCCACGACGGGGTGCGGCCCTTCCCCTCCCCCGCGCTCATCGCGCGGGCGATCGAGGCCGCCGAGCGGCATGGGGCGTCGGCACCCGGAACGCCAATGAGCGACACGGTCAAGCAGGTCGATGTCGACGGCCGAGTCCTCGCGACGCCGGCACGATCGGCGCTGAGGGCCGTGCAAACGCCGCAAGCCTTCCGCTTCCCGCTCATCCTCGAAGCGCATCGGCGCGCCGCGGCCGTAGGCGTCGGCGACCTTACCGACGACGTGGCGGTCGCTGAATGGGCGGGCGCGCCAGCTTATGTGTTCGAAGGCGACCCCGCCAACGTCAAGGTGACCACCGTGCAGGATCTCGAAGCGGCCGTGGCGCGGCTCTCGGCGAGCTTGGGTGAAACGCGGGTCGGTCAGGGCTTCGACGTTCACGCCTTCGCGTCCGGCGACCATGTGTGGCTATGCGGCGTGCGCATCCCCCACTCCGCCGCGCTCAGCGGCCATTCCGACGCGGACGTCGGCTTGCACGCGCTTGCCGACGCGATCTATGGCGCGCTCGCCGAAGGCGACATCGGTCAACATTTCCCGCCTTCGGACCCGCAATGGAAGGGCGCGGCGTCAAAGGTGTTCCTCGCCCACGCGGCCGAACGTGTGCGTGCGCGTGGTGGCACGATCATGCATCTGGACGCGACGCTTGTCTGCGAAGCGCCGAAGATCGGCCCACATCGCGAGGTGATGCGCGCACGTGTCGCCGAGATCGTCAACCTCGATATCGGCCGCGTGGCGGTCAAGGCGACGACCAGCGAAAAGCTTGGCTTTACCGGGCGGGGCGAAGGGATCGCCTGCCTGGCGACGGCGACCGTTCGGCTACGTTGAGCGAATCCCGCGAGCGTCACGCCTTATGGTGAACTTCCTGCAGTCCGTAGACTGGGGTCGGGATCCCCTCGAGGCGCGCCTTCAACTGCAGCGCCAGGAACTGCGAATAGTGCCGCGACTGGTGCAAGTTTCCGCCGTGGAACCATAAAGCCTCCTGCTGCGTCGGCTTCCACATGTTGCGCTGCTCGCCCTCCCACGGGCCAGGATCCTTCGTGGTGTTCGAGCCAAGGCCCCAGACTTTGCCGACTTTGTCGGCCATCTCCTGACCGCAGATGTCGGCGACCCAGCCGTTCATCGAGCCATAGCCTGTCGCGTAGACGATCACGTCGGCTGGCAATTCCTTACCGCTATCGAGTTTGACGCCGTGAGGCGTAATCTCCTCCACTTGCCCTGATACGAGCTTGACCTTGCCGTCGATGATGAGCTGTGAGGCGCCGACGTCGATATAGTAACCCGAACCCCGGCGCAGATATTTCATGAACAGGCCGGATTCGTCGTCGCCGTAGTCGAGCTTAAAGCCCGCCTTCTTCAAAGCGGCGTAGTAGGCGGCGTCGAGCTGCCGCATCTTGTCATAGAGCGGCTTCTGGAACTGGTTCATGATGCGGTAGGGCAAGGAGGCGAAGACGAGGTCGGCCTTGGCCGTCGTGACGCCGCCACGCACCGCGCGCTCGGAATAGAGATCGCCTAAGCCGATTTCCATCAACGTCGCAGAGCGGACAATATGGGTGCTCGACCGTTGCACCATGGTCACGTCGACGCCCGCTTCGTACAGCGCAGCGCAAATGTCGTGCGCCGAATTGTTCGAGCCGATGACGACGACCTTCTTGCCCTTGAAGCCATCGGGCCCGGGATGGGTTGACGAATGATGCTGCTCACCTTTGAAGGTCTTCATCCCCTTGAATTTCGGCATAACCGGCTTCGAGGACATGCCGGTCGCGAACACCAGTTGCTTGGGCCGCAGGGTGACCTTCTTGCCGTCCCGACCGACGGCGACCGTCCATTCCTTCTTCTTTGGATCGAACTTCGCGCTCTTGGCGGTCGTCATGGTCCAGTAGTTCAGCTCCATCACCTTGGCGTACATTTCCAGCCAATCGCCGATCTTGTCCTTGGGCGAGAACACCGGCCAATTTTTTGGGAAAGTCGATGTACGGCATGTGGTCGTACCAGACGGGATCGTGCAGGCAGAGCGACTTGTAGCGCTTGCGCCAGGAGTCGCCCGCGCGCTCGTTCTTTTCAACGATGATCGTGGGCACGCCGAGTTGCCGGAGGCGCGCGCCAAGCCCGATCGCGCCCTGGCCGCCGCCGAGGATCAGCACATAGGGTTGCGTTTCATAGCCGAGCTTCTCGGCCTCTTCGTCCCGCAATTCCTTCCAGGTCTTGGCGCCAGGATTGACCCCGTGCCTTGCGCCGAGCGCCGCGGGTGAAGCCCGCCTTCTCTTCGTGGCCCTTGAGCTCCGCCATCGTGGTCAGGAGGGTCCAGATTACGCCGTCCTTGATGCGGATGAGGCCGTAGCCTCGCGCGATCTCGGTCTCGAACGAAATCCAGGATTCGAGGACGCCGTCGGCCTCGGTCGCGATTTCGCCCTCCGCGACTTGCCAGTCGCGCGGCTTCACGCGTTTGAGGCAATGGGTCAGCATGTCGCGGACCTGATCGCGCCCTTCCATCGTTTTGATGTTCCAGGTGAACGCGACGAGATCGCGCCAGTAGCTCTCCGCGCCGAACATGGCGACCACCGCATCGATATCGCCGGTCGACAATGCGCGGTCGAACTTGCCGAGAAAGGCGGCCATCCGAGCATTGGGCGCTGTGTCGAGCATTCATGTCCTCCGATGGTGTGAGCCGGCGTTTGCCGGAGGGTTGCACTGCAGCAAAATCTGCCCGCCTTTCGAGATGCTTGCAACCCGAGACGCCCCATCTATCGCGGGGCGCCCAGTCGCCGATGAAGGCGAGAGTTTGTCGATCGCAGTAGTCCCGTCGGCGGCCGGCGGCCTGAAGAGGTCGCCCGCCGTCGACATGGTGGAGGAAGGAGACGGCGGACGACCAGGCCTAACCGGCGCGCGCCGTGAGCGCTGCTTAGCCGTCGGGAGGGAGACGGCCTCGGTCAAGCGTTACCAATGATAGGGAATAACGTTGGACTCTCCTACGAAGATCGGGAAAGAAGAGCCCAACAGATTAGAGGAGGCGGTCACCCGCCCTCGTCGACCACGAGAGGCAGCCGCTTGGAGTGTCGTCCGCGGCTGGCACAATTTACTTGTGGTTCGAGCCTTCATGTAGCCGCGCTTGGATCAAGCGCGGCCCGCGCGGTCCGATCTGCGTCCGGAAGAACGCCCGTCTTTCGACGGGCTATGGAGCCGCGCCTATAGAGTGCCCGTAATGCGCCAGCGAGGAAGCTTCCCTAATCCGCCAAAGCCTGGCGCAAGATGCGTCTTACCGACCCCGGTTCCTCGAAACGCACTGTGACCGGCAGGGTGACGATGGCGTGGGCCTGACGGACGCTTACGCGCACCAGATCCTTCTCGGTCGTTGCCAGTAGCGCATTTCGCCGCCCCGCTTCCTGGATCAGCGCCTCGACCTCGCTTTGGGTGTAAGGATGGTGGTCGGCGAAATCGCGCGTGGCGACGATCTGCGCCCCGACGCGGCGCAGTGTAGCGTAGAATTTCTCCGGCCGAGCAATGCCGGCGAAGGCGACGACTTCGCGTCCGATCAAGGGCGCGGCGGCGAGCGCGTCGGGTTCGAGACTGGCGCGGATCAGCGGCTTGCGAGGCGCCAAGGCGGCGGTCCGCGCGGCCGCCGCCTCGCCGCCGCCGAGAACGATCAGCGCCTGCACGAACGGCAATTGCGCCGAAACTGGCGCGCGCAGCGGACCGGCCGGGACACAGAGGCCGTTGCCGAAGCCCGTCTCGCCATCCACCACGGCGAAGGACAGGTCCTTGACGAGCCCTGGATTCTGCAGGCCGTCGTCGAGAATGAGCGTATTCGCGCCGGCCTCGATCGCGCTTCTTGCGCTTCTCACGCGATCGGACCCAACCCAGCAGGGCGCCAGCCTGGCGAGCAGAAGCGCCTCGTCGCCCACCACCGCCACGGTATGGGCAGCCGCGTCGGCCATAAGGGGCTCGGCGCGTTCATGGCCGCCATAGCCGCGCGACAAGAAGGCGACCCGTCGGCCATCGCCGATCAGCATTCGCGCCAGCGCCATCGCGACCGGGGTCTTGCCCGCGCCGCCCGCGACGAAATTGCCGACGCAAATCGTCGGCGCGCCGGCGCGCTCCCCGGGTTCCCGCATGCGTTCGGCGGTCACTCGTCCGTAGGCCCAACCGGTCGGCTGGAGCAAGCGGGCAAGCACGGTTGGTCTCGGTTTCAACCAGAAGCGGGGTGCCCTCACCGCCCCGCCCCGGCGGCCGGCAGGAGAGCCTTGAGCGCGCCCATAGAGCGATCGACCGCTCCGGCGCGGCGCTCGACTGTTTCGCCCGCCGCGCGCGCCATCGCGCGCAGCCGCCCAGCATTGGCGAAGAGCGCGATCAGCGTTTCCCCCAAGTCGTCCGGCCGCGCGACTGTGAGCGCGCCGCCTGAATCGTCGAGCGCCGCGTAGGCGTCGGCGAAATTCGCCACCATCGGTCCATGCAGAATGGCCGAGGCAAGCCTCGCGGGTTCGATCGGATTTTGCCCGCCGCCGGCGACAAAGGACTTGCCGACGAACACCACCCCGGCCAGGCGATAGAAAAGCCCTAGCTCGCCGATTGTGTCGCAGACGTAAACCGCAGTCCCGGGATTGATCGTTTCGCCGCGCGACCGCAGCGCGCAGCTGAGGCCCTGCTCCTCCAATTGCCGCAAAATTGCCTCGCCCCGTTCGGGATGGCGTGGCGCGATGAGCGTCAGCGCGTCGGGAAACACCTGGGCGAGGCGCTTATGCGCCGCCGCGACGATCGTCTCTTCGCCCTGATGGGTCGAAGCAGCGATCCACATCTGGCGGCCAGAGGTGAGACCCGCGAGCTCGGCGAGCTCGCGGCGGTCAGCCGGCAGCGTCGGTGCGTCGAACTTGATGTCGCCGGGGATGAGCACGTTCTGGGCGCCGAGCGTTGAGAGCCTATCGCCATCCGCTTCGCTCCGCGCGAGACACACGTCGAACTCGGTGAGCAGGGCGGCGATAAAGCGCGGCGCCCTCCCCCATCTGCGGAACGATCGCTCGCTGATCCGCCCATTGACCATCGCCAGCCGCGACTTCGAACGCTTCAGTTCGAGGATCATATTGGGCCAGAGCTCGCTTTCCGCCACCAACGCGGCGTCGGGACGCCAATGGTTGATGAAGCGCCGCATGAACAGCGGGCTGTCGAGCGGCGCATATTGATGCAGCGCGCCCACCGGCAGGCGCTTCGCCAGCATAGCGGCCGAGGTCACTGTTGTCGTGGTCACGAGCGCGGTTGCGCCCATGCGCGTGATGCGCTCGACGAAGGGCAGAAGGACGGCGGCTTCGCCGACGCTCGCGCCATGCAGCCAAACGAGCGGTCCCTGCGGACGGGCAAGATCGGTCAAGCCCCGCCGCTCGCGCACCCGTCGCGGATCCTCTTTGCCGCGGCGAAGCCGGGCCTTGAGCATCGGGCCGGCCAACGGCGTCGCCAGGAACGAGGCCAAGCGATAACCGAGAAGCGAGAGCGGCGCTGTCATCGAGGTTTCAAATCAGCGCCCGGGTCGCTTGCGCCGACCATGGCGTAGCCTTGCCGATGCGCCTCGTCGAGCCCCTGCTCGACCGCGAGCCGGGCCGCCTCCATCTCGCCATCATCCGCGTCGCGCGAAACACGAATGATGTCGCCGACGACGATGATCGCCCGCCCGAAGGGCAGTCCGAGCGAAGCCCGATCCCAACTGTTGAACTGAACGCGCCTGCTCATGACCGCGGCGGTCGGAACGATTGGCCGGCCGGACAGCTTGGCGAGCGTCACGATTCCCATTCCCGCCACACGCGCGCGCTTCGGCACATCCGCGGTCATGGCGACGGATGAGCCCGATTCGAGCTGGCGCAGGAGCTCGCGCATCGCCGGCGCGCCGCCCTTGTAGTAGCCGCGATCAGCAGGGCCTCCCGACCCGCGGATTGGCGTTATCCCAAGACGCCGAGCCGCCAACGCCTGTGCGCCAGCGTCCTCGTGGCGGGAAATGAGCACCGCGAGCCGATCCATTGTCATAGGTCGGGCAAAGGGCATCATCAGATGCTGGCCATGCCACATCGCGGCGATGAGCGGCAGCTCGTCCTTGATATAGGCGTCAATGTCTTCAGGCGCGGTGGTGAACCGGCTCGTAGCGCGAACGAACGACAAGTAGGTCGCGAGCCCAAAGCCGATCGCCTCCTGCGCCCACGGCGACCGGCCGACACGCCTCGCCATTCTGCGCTCAGGCCGTCCGTGTTGGAGGGGCGAGGTCGGGCTCGAGCAGACGATGTAGGTGCGCAATGAAATAGCGCGTTTGGGCGCTGTCGACCGTCGCTTGCGCCTTGGCGCGCCACGCCCGCTCGGCGCTGGCGTAATCAGGAAAGACGCCGACGATGTCGAGCTTGGCGGGATCACGAAATTCGTGGCTTCCGAGCGATTTCAATTCACCGCCGAACACGAGGTGTAGGCGCTGCGGCTTTGCCTCGTCTTGGGCTTTCGCATCGGGAGAGGTCATGGTCACATTTCCTAAAAGGGCGGGCGAAGCGCCGCAATTCGCCGAGTTGGCCTTTGCCCTCGCTGCGGCGAAAACGCAAGCGTCCGAAAGCCGCCGCCGCTCAGCTCGACGACGAGCCAGTCGCCGCGCGAAAGCCCTTGAGGAGCCGGGGCGCGCCCATGTCCGACGCGGCAAGGAGCGCGCCACGGCGGACCTGCCGGGAATTGTAGCGTAGTCGCTCACCCGACGCGTCGATCAGGCGCGCCCCCGTCTCCTCGAGCAGGATGTCCGCCGCCGCGATGTCCCAGTCATGCGAATTCTCGGCGGCGATCGCGAAATCGACCGCGCCGCGCGCCGCCAGGCACAGCCGGTAGGCGAGCGCTGGCACACGTGGAATGATCTCAACCGAGACGCCAAGCTCCGCCGCCATCGCCTCGACAACCAGTTTGGGGCCTGCGGCCGCGCGCGGCGGCCAAGCGGCTGCGGGGACCATAGGAGCCCCATTGAAGGTTGCGCCCTGCCCGTGCGCCGCGGCATAGATCTCGTCGAGGGCCGGAGCGTAGACCACGCCCGCGACCGGACGCTCGTCGACTATGAGCGCTACCGATACCGCCCAGCGCGGATCGCCGATCACAAAGGCGCGCGTGCCGTCGATCGGATCGACAATGATAAGGCTGCGGCGCGAAAGGCGCTCAAGATCGTCCACGGTCTCCTCGGAGAGCCAGCCTGCGCCGGGCAACGCTTCCTGCAAGCGGCGCTTCAGAAGGGAATCGGCGGCGAGGTCAGCGTCCGTGACCGGCGATCCGCCGGGCTTCGTCACGACGCGCGCGGACGTTCGGCCGCCAGGATTGAAATGTTCGAGCGCCAGCGCTCCCGCTTCGCGGGCGGCGGAAATCAAGAGATCGCGCGCGGCAAGCGCGTCAGTATCCGCGTCGACGCTCAAGAGACATGTCCATGGCGGAGGAGGCTGTGCCGCTTGCATTAGCGGCATGGGCTTGCCCGCGCAATCGCAAAGGGCGCCGCGGCCCTTACCCTATCGAGACAATAGGAGGGGCGAGCGCTGCGCGAACCGCCTCGGCCACAGCGAGGCCGAGCAATTCGTGCTGATCGACCTCGTAGCGGATGCCATCGAGATCCGAACACCGAATGACCTGGCCGGCGTCCAGAAACGCGACGGCTTCGCGCTCTGCGACGTCCCGATAACGCTGGCCGAGAAGAACAGACTTCTCGCTGCCGCCCTCGAACATTTCCGCATAGTCGGTGAGCTTGGCGAACGGCGGCGGCGCGACCAAGAGAATTTTCGGTGGCCTGCCGTTCGCGCTTTGCCCATAGGCGCGAGTTAGGAAGATGAGGTGCGCTGCTCCTTCGGCGATGTCGAAGGGGGAGACGGAAAACCGCTTCTTCAAGTCGTTGCAGCCCAGCGCGAGGACAACGAGATCCACCGGCGCATGGCTCATGAGGCAGGCCGGGAGCGCATCCGCGCCGCAGCGATAGGGCTCGATCGGATCGTCGTGAACCGTCGTGCGGCCGTTGAGCCCTTCGGCGATCACCTCAAAATCCGATCCCAGCTCACGCTGAAGGACGCTTGGCCAGCGCTGCGCGCGAGGAAATCGTCCCCCGGTCGCGGGGTCATAGCCCCAAGTGTTGGAATCGCCGAAGGCGACGATGACAGGCATAGGCTCAAACCCCCGTGGTGCACTGAGTGGAAAGGCTTGAATCTAGCCTTGACCCTTTAGAAGAGTGTCGGCGATCTCCACCCATTCTTCTTCGAGCGGGGCACTGCAGATCGGCTTGCGCGCTCGGCGATACCAATACGCGGCATTGCCGGCGTCGCCCTCCTTGCGATGCAGATAGGCGTGCACCCAGTCGCCCGCCCCGCCCCGGTCGGCCTGCGCCGCGTCGTGCGCGCCGTCCCAATTTCCTCGCGCGTCGAGCCATAGCGCCCGCAGGCCTTGGCCCAAGTTCGCAGGCGGCTCGGCGGCGGAGAGCGACGCGCGGAAAGCGGCGAGGTCCATGTTCGGCGCTCCTATCTCGCTTCGTTCCAGACAAGACGAGCTGCAAAGACGCTCATCAGCGCCGCGAACCCGAAATCGAATAGCCTCAGCGCGCGCCGATTGCGCTTCGCGGCCGCGACAAAGCGTCCGGCGGTGAGGATGACGATCGCGTTCACCATCGTTGTGATCGCGATAAAGCCGAACCCCAACACGAACAACTTTGGACTGGCATGCGGATCGCTCGCGCTGATGAACTGCGGCAGGAAGGTCACGAAGAAGAGTACAATCTTCGGATTAGTGAGGTTGATAAGAAGCCCGCTCGCGAAGGCGCCGCGCAAGCCTCCGCGCGTCTGCGCGTCGGGCTTGATCTTGAGCGCCGATCCGTGACGGACGGCCCGCCAGGCAAGCCAAAGCAAATAGAGCGCCCCGGCGATCTTGACGATCTCATAGGCTTGCGCCGAGGCCGCCAGCAGAGCTGATAGGCCGAGCGCCGCGGCAAAGGTGTGGACGATCAGCCCCCCGCTCGCGCCCGCTTGCGCAGCGAAGCCCTGCGCCCTGCCGCCCGCGAGCGTCCGCGAAAGGAAAAGCGCCATGTCCGCGCCCGGCGTCGCGGCAAGGATGAGGCAGGCGGCGACATAGCCCGCCGCCAACGAGGCGCTGGCAAAGATCATTGTATGCGCGCCACCATCGCCGCTTCGACCTCGGCGCGTCTCGGCAACGGCGCGACCGCGCCGTAGCCAAGGGTCGAGAGCGCCGCCGCCACATTCGCGAAACGCGCCGCGGCGAAGGGATCGCCGCTCCGCGCATATTCGGTGAGAAAGGCTCCGTCGAAGCAGTCGCCGGCTCCCGTCGCGTCGACCGCATGAACCGGGTACGAATAGATGCGCTCACGGTCCTCGGGCGTCGCAGCCAGCGCTCCGCCCCGACCCATCTTCACCACCACGATGCGGGCGCCGAGTTCGAGATAGAAGCTCGCGATGGCGTCTGGGTCGCGCAAGCCCGTCAGATGCTCTGCGTCGTCAAGCCCGGGAAGGGCGATATCGCAGGCTCGCATCGCTTCGTGAATGATGGCCCGTGCCCGGCGCAAGGGCCAGAGCTTCAGCCTCAGGTTGGGGTCGTAAGAGACCAGCCGTTTGGCGTCGTGGGCGATTTCGATCGCGGTGAAGGCCGCGTCGGCGGCGGAGGACGAGATCGCCTGGCTGATGCCGGAAATGTGGAGGATCTTGGTCTCTCGAATGCGATCGACCGGCAGATCGGTTGGGCTGACCCGGCTCGCGGCCGAGCCCGCTCGCATGTAGGAAAACTCGTGGCCGTTCTCGCTGTGGGTGACGAAATAAAGCCCGGTATGAGCGCCGCCGTTGACTACGATCCGGGTCGCGTCGACCCCTTCCTTAAGCCAAAGGTCAGCCAGCGCCTGGCCGAATCGGTCGGCGCCGACGGCGGTGAAATAGGCGGCGTCGGCGCCAAGCCGCGCCGCAGCGATCATCGCGTTCGAAGTGTCGCCGCCAAATCCCTGCACGAAGGGCGCGCCGTCCTTCGGCTGATTAAGTTCGACCAGCGCCTCGCCGATCGCCAGAAGATCCGACATGAGGCGCGCCCTACCTCGTGGTGACTTCGACCGCGACTCCGGCCATCAGGCCGCCGGCGGCGCGATCGCCCAGCCGCATCGCTCGGGGCAAGCGGAGAAGGCCCCTCGCCCGGTTGGCGACGAACGCATAGAGAGAACTCATGGTCATGTCGGGCGCCTAGGCTTGCGTCTCGCCAAGACGTTGAGCGCCTCGACCAGAGAGGAAAAAAACATGGCGGCGTAAATATAGCCTCTTTCGATATGAAAGCCGAAACCGTCTGCGATCAGCGTCATGCCGATCATCAGGAGGAAGCTCAAGGCTAGCATCAACACGGTCGGGTTTCGCTGGATGAACGCCGCCAGCGGCCCAACCGCCACCGTCATCACCCCGACGGCGACGACAACGGCTATCACCATAACCGGGAAATATTCGGTCATGCCGACGGCGGTGATGATGCTGTCGATCGAGAAGACGATGTCGATCATGGTGATCTGAATGAGACCCGAGATGAGGCCAAGCGGCGAAGGCGGCTTTTCGTCCTCGGTCTCGCAATCTCGGTCCACGCGGTGGTGGATCTCGGTCGTCGCCTTCCAAACCAGGAATAGACCGCCGGCCAGCAAGAGCAGGTCGCGCATGGAAAAGGAGCGTCCAAGCACCGTGCCCAAGGGTTCCGTCAAATGCGCGATCCACGACGCAGAGGCGAGCAGCGCGAGGCGAACACGAGCGCCAGCGACAGGCCGAGTCCGCGCGCGAGAGCCCGCCGCCGTTCGTCTATGCGGGTTGTGAGCAGCGCGATGAACACGAGATTGTCGAGGCCGAGGACGACCTCCATCGCGATCAGCGTAGCGAGCGCCGCCCACGCGTTGGGGTCTTCGGCCAGGCGATAGAGATCGTCCATGCGCCGCTGAGCCCCTCGGTCCTTAAGCTTTCGCCCCCCGGCTCGGGGGGCGGATTGATCTTAAGGCGCCACAACGGGTTTCCAACCTCGAGGCTGCGATCGCTGGCTTGGGAAAAATACCCAGGTGGGGTGTGGCGCAAGCGCCGACCAGCTTGAGACGTCGGCTTAAAAAATCGACAATCTCTTGCCGGCCGAGCTGGAATATTATTATAGATTTTCAGAAACGGCCCATGCGCAGCCAGAACTTGCGTCAAGACGACTAAAGGACGTACGGCCAACCTGGATTTGATGTGCACGGCGGCCGCGCTCAGATCCCCACGTGGCTCATTGACCGGGCCGTACAGGCGCCATGATTTGGCGATCCGCTTTGCCCGTTACGAGTGACAGAAAAAAGGCGCCTAAATCATTGAAACTGGCAACGCGGCGCCAAGTTCGCTCCCGAACCGCTCGCGTTTCGCGCGGCGCAGTCGTGGCCTCTATCATCGTGGCGGCTCTTGGAGGTTGTCGCCATGCCATAATTCACGTGACGGCGCTCCCGTTAAATCGCCGTGCCAAAATTATCGCGCCAGCCGAAAGCCTAGGGTTGGCGCATCTTATACCA
>CAWIKX010000007.1:0-506468 GCA_963836695.1 uncultured Alphaproteobacteria bacterium | reverse complement strand
TTAGCGCGCGCTCGACTCAGGCTCCAGGACGGACAGGCGAGGCTCGCGAGGCGGAACGCCGAAGGAGGCAATGACGCCTCGGCTGGTGCGCACCAGATTGGCGCTGGGGCCATTTGTCCCGACACTGCGGCGGCTCACGCGCGCGCCCTCGATCAGGAGAAAGAGCGTGTCGGCAAGGAGTTCCG
This sequence comes from uncultured Alphaproteobacteria bacterium, assembly GCA_963836695.1. GTDB lineage: Bacteria > Pseudomonadota > Alphaproteobacteria > Rhizobiales > Beijerinckiaceae > Roseiarcus. Next base: position 506,283 of record CAWIKX010000007.1, on the reverse strand, counting down.
GCTGCGAGGCGCCGGCGGCCTTACAAAGGTTCGTCAAGCGGTTGCGTTGGCGGATCTTGAATTCTTCAATCACGCGAAGACCCGGATGACCCTGCTCCGTCAATTCGATCGCGGCGTTGGCGAGATCGCAGCCGCGTTCGTCCTCAGCGATGAAGATCGCGGCCTTGTCCATGAAGCCGTAAAGCTGACCGCCGGGGTCTCCGGGATTTGCAGCCTCGATTTCTGCCCAGATTTCGTCCGACTTTCGCCCTTTGTAATTGAGATACTCGATAATCAGCTCGTCCTTCGAGTCGAAGTGGCGGTAAAGCGCCATCTTGCTGGTGCCCGCGGCCTCGGCGATCGCTTCGACGCCGACACCTCGGATGCCCTTGCGGTGAAAGAGATCCTGCGCGCAGTCGAAGATGCGGTCGCGAGGCTTCCCAACCCGGGGAATTTGGACCTCCGGATCCGGATTTGATTTTTCTTTGTTCATGGTGCTTGACGAACCCGTTACCGATCGGTATCAGATAGCGATACCGACCGGTACCATCGCGCGCTTGTAGAGTCAAACTGCCGTCGGTAACAACCCGGACGCCTTAGTCGAAAGGAACACCGCGATGGCGTATCGCGCCCAAACAATCGACGACCTTCTGGCGGACTCGCTCATTCAGAAAGTCATGCTCGCCGACCACGTGGAGCCCCAGGCTCTGAAGACTCTTGCTGGACGGGACGGCGCACCGCATCGCCGAGTCACGGCTCGCGGCCACCGTACAGGTGGGGCAGGATCTCGGCCGGCGCGGCTGGTTTCGCGGACCGCTCCTTCTGGCGCGGCCCACGGGACGTACGACGGGCGGCGAATGCGGAGCATCGCTCTGCGGCTGACCCTCTTCCGGTGAAGCCGAGGCGGTCCCGTGGTCGGCTTTTTCATCCAGCGCCCAATCTTCGCCTCGGCGATCGCCGCGATCCTCGTGCTCGCGGGCGGGATCTGTTTTTTCCTGCTGCCGGTCTCGCAATTTCCGGAGATCACGCCCCCGCAGGTCGTCGTTAGCGCCAATTATCCTGGGGCAAGCGCGCAGGTCGTCGCGGATACTGTGACGACTCCGCTCGAAGAGCAGATCAACGGGGTCGAGGGCATGACTTACATGTCCTCGGCGAGCTCAAATGACGGCTCCTCGACAATCACCGTCACGTTCAAGGTCGGCTATCCGCTCAACATCGCCGCGGTCGACGTGCAGAACCGCGTGTCGCAGGCGGCGTCCTCGCTTCCGGCGATCGTCAATCAGGGCGGGGTGACGATCAAGAAGCAGAATCCGAACTTTGTTCTCATCGTCAATCTCGTCTCGCCGGACCGTTCGGTCGACGCGGTGACGCTGTCGAACTACGCCTACTTGCAAATCCTCGACCAGTTGAAGCGGCTGCCAGGCGTCGGCGATGTTCAGATGTTCGGCGAGCGGCGCTACTCGATGCGAGTGTGGCTGGATCCGGACAAGCTCGCCAATCTCGGCGTGACCGCCGTCGACGTCCAGAACGCGATCGCCGAGCAGAACGTTCAGGTCGCCGCAGGCAAGATCGGCCAGTCTCCTGCTCCTCCGGGGACCGCGTTTGAGTTGCAGGTCAACGCCCAAGGGCGGCTCACCGATCCGCAGGAATTTTCCAACATCATCGTGCGCGCCGATCCGGCGAGCGGCGCCGTTGTGCGCTTGCGGGACATAGGGCGCGTCGAACTTGGGGCGCTCCAATACTCATCCTCCGCCTATTTTGGCAAAGATCCCACGGTCGTGATGGGCATCTTCCAGATGCCGGGCTCGAACGCCCTTGAACTGCAGAAGCAGGTCAAGACGAAGATGGAGGAGCTTTCGAAGCGCTTCCCGCCTGGAATCGCCTATGCGATGCACTACGACACGACGCGTTTCGTGTCGGCCGCGATGCATGACGTGGTCATCACCTTGATCGAGGCGCTCCTCCTCGTCGTGATGGTCGTCTTCATCTTTTTGCAGAGCTGGCGCGCGACGATCATTCCCACGATCGCCATCCCCGTTTCGCTCATCGCGACGCTGGCGGTGATGCAAGTCCTAGGTTTCTCGCTCAACATGCTGAGCCTCCTCGGCATGGTGCTAGCGATCGGCCTCGTCGTCGATGACGCGATTGTCGTCGTGGAGAATGTCGAGCGCCAGCTCGAGGCCGGGCTGCCGCCGCTTCAGGCGGCGAAGAAGGCGATGTCGGAGGTGACCGGGCCGATCATCGCCACAACCGCCGTGCTGATGGCGGTTTTCATTCCCGTGGCCTTCATTCCTGGCGTCGCAGGGCGACTCTATAACCAGTTCGCCCTCACCGTGGCGATCTCGGTCGGAATCTCGGCCTTCAACTCCCTAACGTTGAGCCCAGCCTTAAGCGCCGCCTTTCTGCGTCACGGCCCGAAAGGGCAATTCATTCTGTTCCGCTGGTTCAACGCCGGCTTCGATTGGCTCGCGAACTTTTATGCGCGCGCCGTCAAGCAGTTCATTCGCTTCGGCTGGGCGCTGGTCGCCATCTTTTTTCTGTTTGTCGGCGGCGCCTATGTGCTGTCGCGCTCCATCCCGACCACTTTTTTGCCGGTCGAAGATCAGGGCTATTTCTTCGTCATCGTACAATTGCCGGACGGGGCTTCGCTCGAGCGCACCGACGCCGTGGCGCAGAAGGTGCGCGACGTCCTGCAGGCGACGCCGGGCGTCCAGATCGCGGGCTTCATCAGCGGTCTCAATTTCCTGACCAACGCGGCGCAGTCGAACTCGGCCATCGAATTCGCGGTACTGAAGCCGTGGAGCGAGCGCGGACCGGAGGAGAACGCGTCGGCTTTGGTCGCCTCGGTGCGACCGAAGCTGCTTGCGATCCCCGAGGCTTTTGCGCTGAGCTTTGATCCGCCTTCGGTCAATGGGCTCGGAACGACGGGCGGGTTCGAATTCGAGGTCGAGGATCTGGCGGGGCGCGGCGGCGCGCAACTCAGCGAAGCGACTCAGGCTCTGATCGCCGCCGCCCGCAAGCAGCCGGAGCTCAACCCGCAATCCTTGTTCACCTCGTTCTCTGCTTCGACGCCACAGCTCTTCTATGACCTCGACCGGACTAAGGCGAAGCTGCTCGGCCTCAGCCTGCCGGACGTGTTCAATACGCTGCAGATCTATCTCGGCTCCCTCTATGTGAACGACTTCAATCTGTTCGGCCACACGTTCCGCGTCACGATGCAGGCCGACACGAAATCGCGCGCCTCTCCGTCAGATCTCAGCAAGCTCTACGTCCGCAACTCGTCCGGCGGCATGATTCCCTTGAACGTGCTTGGAACTCTCAAGCCGATCATTGGGCCGGAGACCGTGCCGCATTATAACAATTACGCGTCCGCGCTCATCAATGGCGCCCCCGCGCCGGGTTTCAGCTCAAGCCAGGCGGTGGTCGCGATGCAACGTGCGGCGGCCGAGGCGCTGCCTCGCGATTTCGGCTACGAATGGACGGGCGTGACCTTCCAGGAGCTCAGCGCGGGCTCGCTCGCCACGATCGTGCTCGCGCTCGCAATCTTCTTTGTGTTCATGATTCTCGCCGCGCAATACGAGAGTTGGTCGATGCCCTTCATGGTGCTCTCGTCCGCGCCCCTGGCGTTGGTCGGGGCGCTGGGCGCGATCTATGTTCGCGGGATGCAGGTCGATGTCTATTCGCAGATCGGCTTTGTCATGCTGATCGGCCTGGCCGCGAAGAACGCCATCCTGATCGTCGAATTCGCCAAACGACGCCGCGAGGAAGGCTTGCCTGTCATCGAGGCCGCAATGGAGGCGGGGCGACTGCGCCTGCGACCGATCCTGATGACCGCCTTCGCCTTCATCTTCGGCGTGCTGCCACTTATGTTCGCGAGTGGCGCGGGCGCCGCCAGCCGGCAGTCGCTCGGCACGGCCGTCTTCGGCGGAATGGTCGCTGCGACTTTGCTGACGCTGATCTTCGTGCCTGTCTTCTATGCCCTTATTGAACGCGCTCGCGAGGGACGCGAGGGGGCGGCCGCCGCGGCGCCGTACGCCGGCGCTCATATTACGCCCCGCGCCGAAGCCGCCGAATAACGCCCAGGAGCCTTTCCATGCGCGCCTTCAAGATCTCTCTCGCCGCCCTGGCGGCAATCGGCGTTGTCGCGATCGTAGGCATCCGCGTCGTGGGCGACCACGCGGACGGCGCCACGGAATCTGCATCAGCGCCCGCAATGATGGCAATGCCGGTCCCGGTCGTTTCAGTCGTCAAAAAGACGCTGCCGATTTATCTCGACTATCCAGGACGCATCGAATCCATCCGCAGCATCGCCTTGCAGGCGCGCGTGTCGGGTTACATCGATGCTCAGCCGGCCGCCGACGGCGCCGACGTCAAGAACGGCGATCTCCTGTATCAGATCGACCAGCGGGACCTTCAGGCAGCGCTCGATCAAGCGAACGCGCAGGCGCAGCGCGACCAGGCGTCGCTCGAATACGCGAAAGCCAATTTCGGTCGCGGCGAGGAATTGGTCAAAAGCGGTTTCGTCACCAAGGACGCCTACGATCAGAGGGCGAGCTCGATGCATCAGGTTGAGGCGCAGCTGGTGCTAGACCGCGCGGCGATCGACGCGGCCAAGCTCAATCTGGGCTATACGGAAATCCGCGCGCCCTTCGCGGGCAGGCTTGGGCGCAACCAGGCGGCAAAGGGCGCGCTCGTCGGTGCGACTAGCGGGGCGCTCAATACGCTGGTCGAGCTGGACCCCATCTACGTAGCCTTCAACCCGAGTGAGTTGGATCTGGTCGAGATCGCGACCGCCCGGGCCGCAGGCAAGATCGACGCCGAGATCTCGCTCGCAGGCACGGATACAATTCGTAAGGGCGAACTGACCTTCCTCGACAATACTGTCGACAAGGCGACGGGCACGATCGCCGCGCGGGTCACCATCGCCAATCCCGACTTCACCCTGCTGCCGGGCCAGTATGTGCGGGTGCGGCTCCATATCAGGGATGAGCCCGACGCATTCATGGCCCCGCAGGCGGCGCTCGGCTCAAACCAGATGGGCAAATTTGTCTATGTCGTCGGCACCGGGGACAAGGCGGAGCAGCGGCTCCTTACGCTTGGACCGATGGACGGCGAGCTTGTCAGTGTGACCAAGGGTCTGAGCGAGGGCGAACGCGTTATCGTTGGCAATTTGCAGAAGATCGGCCCCGGCTCGCCCGTCAAGCCGCTGCCAAAGGAACAGAAGCCAAATCCCTGATTGCTCGCTTTTTGCGTCAGGCGATGGCGTCTTCCAGCGATCGGCGTTTAGGCGAACCCATTGGCCGTGAAGGTTGCCGCCTTTCCCTCCCTTAACTTGAAGGACCCGAGCAGAGCACCAGCGCCATTAGTTAAAGAATCCTTGCCAGGTCTGTCCGACAGAGCGTCCGGTGTGTTATAACAACCGTGGTTGCGTTGAGTAGGAGTTCCAATGGCCCCCCCACGCCCGTACTGGAAGGGATATCTCAAGCTTTCCCTCGTCTCGTGCCCGATCGCGCTTTACACCGCGACTTCCGCCGGAGAGCGGGTGGCCTTCCGTCAAATCAACAAGAAGACCGGCAATCGCCTTCGTCAGCAGCTGGTGGACGAAGGAACGGGTGACCCAATCGATCCTGACGATAAGGGACGCGGCTACGAAGTCGATAAGGGCGTTTACCTCCAGGTCGAGGATGAAGAGCTCGACGCCATCGCAATCGAGAGCAGCCATACGATCGACATCGGTAGCTTTGTGCCGAAATCCGAGGTCGACGAACGCTATATCGACAGCCCCTATTATCTGATTCCGGAAAACAAGGTTGCGCTTGAGGCTTTCGCCGTCATCCGCGACGCCATGCTCGGCAAAGGCATGGTCGCGTTAGGCCGGGTGGTCCTCTCAAAACGCGAGCGGGTGATCATGCTCCAGCCGAGAGGCAAGGGACTGCTGGGCGCCACGCTTAGGTACCCTTACGAGGTTCGGGACGAGGCGATTTATTTCGGCGACATCGACGAGATCAAAATTCCGAAGGACATGCTCTCTCTCGCTGAGCATATCCTCGAGAGCAAAGCGGCTACGTTCGATCCCACCCAGTTTCACGATCGCTACGAAGAGGCGGTCGTCGCCATGTTGAACGAGAAAAGGGCGGGAATGCCAATTCCCAAACAGCGCCCGATGCCGAGAATCGTCGCTGGAACCGACCTGATGGCGGCGCTCAAGCAGAGCATCGAGAAGGCGAAGGACGAAACGCCAAAGATGGTCGCCAAACAGGTGCCGCTGGCAACTCCAGCCCCAGCCGCCGCGCCAAAGCCCGCCTCGGCCGCCAAAGGCAAGCGCGCCGCGAAGAGCAGCTCAGACCAACGCGAGATGCTGTTACCAATCGCCGGCGGCGCGCCCGCGAAGGAAGCGCCGGAGAAACAGACAGCGCAAAAGCCTGGGGCGCGGAAGAAGGCGGGATAGCCACGCTCACTCCGGCGGGACAACGCCCTTCTTGAAGATGAAGCAGCCGTAGAAGCGACGTTCGCCTGTGGCGACAATCGCAAACGCGTTCTTCGCACGCTCGTAGAAGGCGAAGCGTTCGACACCAAGCATCGCAACGTGCTTGCTCGCCGCTCTATCGACGGCCTGCTGCACCTCGCGCTGCACGGGGGGTACAGCGTCCGGATCGCCGACGATCTCCATCCGGCACACAGGATCGGGGACGAACGTGTCGAGCGGCATCACCGACAGGATCGCCTCGACTGCGCGCCCGGCGTTGACCCCAGGCAAGCGAAGCGGTTCGCCCATCGCGGTCGACAGTGCGGTCGAGTCCGCCGGGAAATTGGCGTCGACGACAACGATCTCGTCGCCGTGTCCCATCTTTCGCAAGGCGTAAAGCAAGTCCGCGGTGAGCAGCGGATCGATCCCCCAGAGCATGCGTCTTCCTCCCTCGGCTGATTGCGCCTCCGATTGTGACGATAGCGAGATTCTTCGCGATTGGCGAATGGCGAGGTGTCAAACGCATTTGGAATTGGGCGACTGTGCTTGACAATGCAATTCATCCGTCACTAGCTTTTGCTCTCGCCAACTATCGAACGCGTTGATCGGCGGCGACCACAAACACGCTGCCGACTAGGGGAAACGCTCATGTGCAGGCGCCGTCGTGGCGGCGGAAGACTTTTCGCCCTTCAGCAGATCGATCGCCGCGCAACTCGACGCGCCTCGACCGGTCGTTGCGGTCGGCGTTGGATTTGGAAAAAGCACGACCGTGTCCGCGCGGGCTGAAGTCGCTGCGGCGCCTGCGCGTCGCTTCGGGATCGTTCGGCTTAGTCAGCCCGCGGCGATCACGCTCGCGGTCGTCATCATCTGCGCAGCGATGGCGCTGATCTCGGAGCCGTTCCGAAGCTACGACAATCTCTATAACGACAGCCGCAACTTCGCCTTCGTCGCCATCATGGGCATGGGCCAGATGTTGGTGATTATTACGGGCGGCATCGACCTGTCCGTAGGCTCAGTGATGGGACTCGTCGGCATCGTGACCGGGCTCACGCTTCAGGCTGGCTATCCTTTGTGGATCGGGGCTGGCGCGGGGATGGGGGTCGCTCTGCTCTGCGGCCTTGTCAACGGCTACGCGATCGCGAGGTTCAAGTTGTCGCCGTTTGTCGTCACTTCGATCATGCTCTCGGTCGCGCGCAGCCAAGCGCTGATCGTGTCCAACAACAAAATGGGCTACCAGTTCGGACCGGACGAGAAGCTCTTCAATGCACTCGGTGGCGGTAGTCTCTTCGGCATCCCCGCAAGGCAAGACTGTTCCGGACCCGGTAACGATCGGCCTTGACGTTTGCACGCCGGAGACGATCGCCACCTGCAAGAAGCAATAGCGCCACGATTGAGGGGCAGGCGTCAGCGCGCCTGGCGCTCGAACTCAATAGCCGCGGCGCCGGTCAACCAGATGGGCGAGCGGATCGCCGCGCTCGTAGGCTTCGATCTGCCCGGCGACGAGCGCGGCGATCGCCTTGGGCGAGGAGATCGCCGCGTTGTGCGGGCTGATATAGAGCGCTGGATGCGACCATAGGAGCGAATCTTTTGGCAGCGGCTCGCGCTCGAATACATCGAGCGATGCGCCCTTCAGCGCGTCGGAATCGAGCGCGGCGAGAATATCGGCTTCGACCTGCAACCCCCCGCGTCCGGCATTGATGAGGATCGGGCCGCCAAGTGGCCCATCGCGCTTGAGTTGCGACAGAAGCGAGGCGTTGATGATCCCACGCGTCGCTGGGGTCAGCGGCAGCAGCACGACGAGCATGTCGGTTTGCTTGAGCATGCGCTCAAGCCCATCACCGCCAGAAAAGCATTCGACGCCGGGCAACAACTTTGGGCTCGCGCTCCAGCCGGCGACCTTGAAGCCCAGCGGTTTCAGCTTCGCCGCTGCGTCCTGGCCCATAACGCCCAATCCAAGCACGCCGATCTGGATATCGCTCGCCTTCGGCTGCTTTTCGTCGTCCGCCCATACGCGCTCACGCTGCTGCCGTTCGTAGCGGCGCAACTGTCGAAGATGGACGAGCGCATGCATGACGACCCATTCGCTCATGCGGTTTGTGAGATCGGGATCGACCACCCGCACGGTCGGCTTGTTCGGAAGAGCGAAGTCGGCGAAAAGATGATCGACGCCGGCGCCGAGCGAGAGGATCACCCGAAGGTTGGGAAGGTCCTTGAGAGCGCCTGGCGGGTGGCGCCAACTGAGCGCATAGCGGATCGAGGCGCGATCGAACGGTTCATCGAACATTACAATCTGATGGGACGGCAGCAGCGCTTCCATGCGCGCTCGCCACGGCTTTGGGTTCCATCCGGAAATGGCGATGAGCACGCTCACGACGCCAGTCCGTCGATCCGTTCAATGATCGGGTCGCCGGGCGAAAGCGGCGCTTCGTCCAGCCGGTAGGCGTCGCGAAGCCGCCGAATAGCTGTTTCGGCCTGACCACGATTGCGTGCGTGCACGCGGGCAAGCGGTGCGTCAGGGCCGACCTCGGTCCCGATTGGGGCGAGTTCGGTAAGACCGACCGCCGAGTCGATCGAGTTGGCGGCGCGCGACCGTCCGCCGCCGAGCTCGACCACCGCGAGCCCAATCGCGCGCACGTCGATGCTGGTGACGAAGCCGCGCGTTTCCGGTGGAGCGTCGGCCAGGACCGGCGCTTGAGGCAGCGCGGCGCTCGCGCGCGAGATGAAATCCTTCGGACCTCCGAGCGCAGCGACCATGCGCTCAAACCGCTCAGCCGCCGCGCCGGTCTTGAGCGCGCGCCTCAGCGACGCCGCGCCCTCTTCCGCATTTCGCGCGAGTCCCGAGAGCGCCAGCAATTCGGCGCCGAGCGCCATCGTCACCCGATCAAGACGCTCGTCGCGCCGTGCGCCGGTCAGATAATCGACAGCGTTGCGGATCTCGACCGCGTTGCCAGCGGCGCTGGCGAGCGGTTCGTTCATGTCGGTGATGAGCGAGACCGTCTTGAGGCCGGCGTCGTTGGCGACTGTCGCAATGCTGGTTGCAAGCTCTCGCGCCCCATCCAGGGTCGTCATGAAGGCGCCTGAGCCAGTCTTGACGTCCAGGACCAGCCCGTGAAGCCCCGCCGCTAGCTTCTTCGACAGGATCGAAGCGGTGATGAGCGAAACCGATTCGACCGTCGCCGTGACATCGCGAATCGCGTAGAGGCGCCGGTCGGCCGGGGCGAGATCGGCCGTCTGGCCGATGATCGCGCAGCCAGCTTCTTTCACGACGCGCTTGAACAGATCGAGGTCCGGCTGCGAGGCGTAGCCCGGAATCGAATCGAGCTTGTCGAGCGTGCCGCCGGTGTGACCGAGGCCGCGCCCGGAGATCATCGGCACATAGGCGCCTGAGGCCGCGAGCATCGGCGCCAGCATCAGCGAGACATTGTCGCCGACGCCGCCCGTTGAGTGCTTGTCGAGGATCGGGCCGGACAAGTTCGAATCGCGCCAATCGAGGCGCGCGCCGGAGCGGGTCATCGCCTGGGTCAGCGCCACGCGCTCGTCGAGCGACATGCCCCGGAAATAAATCGCCATGGCGAACGCGGCCGCCTGTCCCTCGCTGACCGCGCCGCTCGTGAGCGCGGCGATAAAGTCGCCGATCTCGCCGGCGCTGAGCGCCTCGCCGTCGCGCTTAGCGCGTATGATCTCCTGGGGAAGGATCATGCGGGCGGCGGCCGATAAGAACGAATGAAGCCGCGCAGCAGGCGCTTGAAACGATCAGCGGCTTCGTGCGCCACAGCTTGCGTCTCCGCATGGCTCGGGTCACCGCCGGCGAGACCCGCAGCGTAATTGGTGACGACCGAGACCGCGGCGCAGCGCAAGCCAACCCGACGCGCGAGGATCACCTCCGGCACGGTCGACATGCCGACGAGATCGGCGCCCAGGATTCGCGCTGCACGGATCTCGGCGGGCGTTTCGAAGGTCGGCCCGGAAAACCACATGTAGACGCCCTCGTTGAGCTCGACCTCCGTGTTTCTCGCTGCTTCGCGCAGCATGGCCAGCAGCGTCTCGTCATAGGCTTTGGTCAGTGGCACGAAACGGTCCCGGCCCAGGTGACCAATCAGCGGATTGGCCCCGGAAAAGTTGATGTGATCGGTGATCGCGACCAGAGTCGGCGGGCGCCACTCCGTCCTGAGCCCTCCAGCGGCGTTGGTGAGCAGCAACGTCTCGCCGCCGAGCTGGCGGAACGCATCGATCGCGATCCGCATCGCGTTCGCATCGCCCCGCTCGTAGTAATGGCCGCGGCCCTGAAACAGCGCCACGCGCTGGCCCTCAATCACACCGACGACCAATCGCCCGGCATGGCCTTCGACGCTCGGGACCGGGAAGCCCGGGATGTCGAGATACGAGATCGCAGTCGCGTCGCGCGCTTCGTCTGCGAAAGCGCCAAGGCCCGAGCCGAGCACAATGGCGAGCGGCGGCACGGAAACGAGTCCGCGAACTCCTGAGCGCGTCGGTCGCGGCGTCAGGGCTAGGATTCATTCGTCGCGCCTCGCGAGGTATGAAGGGCGGCCCCGTCGTTCGATCGGCTCCGATTTCGCGGCATGATAGCCACGTCGCCGCAATACCGAAAGATGGCGAGAACCGACGCGGTCAACGGAGGAAACTCGTTCAAAACGGCGTCATGACGATGGCGACAATCCGGCTTAGACCGCCAGATGATCCGGCCCGAAAGACTCCGGCAAGAGTTCGCCGAGGGTGAACTTCGCGCGCACGCCCTCGGGACCGGCGATATGGATCAAGGTCGAAGGGTCGGCGAATTCGCGGATACGCTGGCGGCAGCCTCCGCAGGGCGTGCACAAGGCGTCCCCGTCACCGAGGACGAGGATTTCCGCGATGCGCCGTTCTCCGGCGAGCGCCATCGCGGCGATCGCGCCGGCCTCCGCGCATGACCCTTGAGGATAGGCCGCATTCTCGACGTTGCAGCCTGAAAAGATTGCGCCCGAGGGGGTGAGCAGCGCAGCGCCGACCTTGAAACGCGAATAGGGCGCGTAGGCATTGGCCTGCGCATCCCGGGCGGCGCCGAACAACGCGGCAAGCGCCGCTTCAGCGCTCTTTGACATAAGGAATGCCCGAGGCCCTCGGCGGGATCGCCTTGCCGATGAAGCCCGCGAGCAGCACGACGGTGAGAATATAGGGCAGGGCTTCGATCGCCTGCACCGGCACCGGACCAATGACCGGCAGCTCGATTCCCTGCAGGCGGATCGCCACCGCATCAAGGAAGCCGAACAGAAGACAGGTCGCGAGCGCCGGCCATGGTCGCCATTTGGCGAATACCAACGCCGCGAGCGCGATGAAGCCACGCCCCGCGCTCATGTGCGGCTGAAAATAGCCGGTCTGGCCGAGCACGAGATAGACGCCGGCCAGGCCGACCAGAACCCCGCAGATGATGAGCGCGCTGTAGCGCAAGCCGCGCACCGAAATGCCGGCGGTGTCGACCGCGGCCGGATTCTCGCCGACCGCCCGCAGACGCAATCCGAAGCGCGTGCTGTACAGGGCCCAGTAGGTGAGCGGGACCATGGCGAAGGCGATGTAGGCGATCAGGTCGTGGTTGGAGATCAGTTCCCGGTAGATCGGTCCAACGATCGGCACGGCGCTGATCTCACTGACGAACGGCAGCGTGATTTCCCGGAACTGGGCGGTCTCCGGCAGTTGCGGCGTGCGTCCGCCCTGCGACCAGATGGCGTTGCCGATGAGCGCGGTCAGCCCGTCCGCCACCATATTGATCGCGGTGCCGGACACGATTTGGTTGGCGCGCTGGTCGATCGAGGCGTAGCCGTGGATGAGCGAAAAGACGACAGCCGCCGCGACGCCGGCGAGAACCCCGAGCCAAACGCTCCCGGTGAAGGTCGCGGCCGCGGCGGAAGCGAATGCGCCGACCAGGATCTTGCCCTCAAGCCCGATGTCGACCACGCCCGAGCGCTCCGACCACAAGCCCGCAAGGCAAGCGAGAATGAGCGGAACGGCAAGGCGCATGCCGGAGGCGAAGACGACGATGAAGGCGTCGAACCATTCCATGCTTCGCCCGCCCGTCAGATGGGCGGCTGCGCCGTGCGCCGCGCGAGCAGCGTCGCGACAGGCCGGCGGAACATGTGCTCGAGCGCGCCGGCGAACAGCACGACCAAGCCCTGAATCACGACAATCATGTCGCGGCTGATCTTGGGCATGTCGATCGAGAGCGACTGGCCGCCCTGATAGAGCACGCCGAACAGAATCGCGGCGAGGATGATGCCGACGGGATGGGCGCGTCCCATGAGCGCCACCGCAATGCCGACGAAGCCGAACCCACCAACGAATTCGAGAATGAGCCGATGCTGATCGCCGAGGATGATGTTGACCGCGACTCCGCCGGCGAGCGCGCCCGACAACAGCGTGGTGATGACGGTGACGCGAGCGGGCGAAATGCCGCCATAGACAGCAGCGGTCGGGTTGGCGCCGACGGTGCGGATCTCGTAGCCAAGCCGCGTCCGCCAGACGAGCAGCCAGACCGCCAGACAGCAAAGGAGCGCGAGCGCGAACGAGAGGTTGAACGGCGTCTCCGGCCATGTGATGCCGAAATGAGCCAGCACCTCGTGGAACTGGGGCACAAGCGCCGTGTCACGAAAGGGCTGCGACTCCGCGTTCATCTGCCCCGGCTTGCGCATCACATTGACGAGCAGGTAGCCCATGATGGCCGAGGCGATGTAGTTGAACATGATCGTCGTGATGACGATGTGGCTGTCGCGATAGGCCTGCAGATAGCCGGGAATAGCCGCGAAAGCGGCGCCGAAAACGGCGGCCCCTATGATTGCCGCGATGGCGAGGCTGTAACCCGGCAGGAAACCGAAATGGAGCGCGACAAGCGCCGCGCCGAGGCCCGCGATATAGGCCTGCCCCTCCGTGCCGATATTGAACAGACCGGCGTGGAAACAGATGGCGACCGAGAGCCCGGTGAAGATGAAGCTCGTCGCGTAGAAGAGGGTGTAGCCGATCCCTTCGAGATCGCCGAGCGCGCCAAGAACGAGGCTTTGGACAGCTTGAAGTGGATTCTCGCCAATCGCCAGCACAACGAAGCCGGAAATTACAAACGCGGCGGCGACATTGACGAGCGGAATAAGCGCGACATCGGCCCAGGCGGGCAGAGCCTTGAGGGGCGCGCTCACGCGGCGCGCTCGCTGACGCCGGCCATTAAGAGGCCGAGGTCTTGCGCGTCGGTCTCCTCAGGACGCCGCTCGCCGGTGACGCGGCCGCCGCAGAGCACAATGATGCGATCCGAAAGCGCGAAGATCTCGTCGAGTTCGACCGAGACCAGGAGCACCGCCTTGCCGGCGTCCCGTTGCGCGACGATACGCTTATGAATGAATTCGATCGCGCCGATGTCGACGCCACGAGTCGGCTGACCCACGAGCAAGATCTTTGGATTGCGCTCGATCTCGCGCGCCAGCACGATCTTCTGCTGATTACCGCCGGAAAAATTGGCGGTCTTGAGCAACGGCGCGCGCGGCCGAACGTCGAAAGCGTCCATCTTTTTCTCGGCGTCGGACACGATCGCACTGCGGCTATAGAAAAGACCAGTGCCGTAGACAGGCTCGCGATGGAATCCGAGCATCGCGCTTTCGCAAGCTTCGAACGGCATGACGAGCCCGACGCGATGACGATCTTCAGGCACATGGCCAACGCCCAAGAGCCGCTCCCCATGCGGATTGCGCTCATGCGCCGGAATAGGAGCTCCTTCGATCAGGATCTCGCCCGAACTCAGGCCGCGGATGCCGGCGAGCGCCTCGAGAAGTTCGGACTGTCCATTCCCGGCGACGCCAGCCACGCCGAGAATTTCGCCCTCGCGCAATGCGAACGAAACGCCATCGATGCGAGCCACTCCGCGGTCGTCGCGCACCACAAGATTTCGTGCTTCCAGCGCAATCCGACCAGGATGCGAGGGCCCTTTCTCGATCTTGAGGATGACTTTGCGCCCGACCATCGCATCGGCGAGCTCGGGCGGCGACGTCTTGGCGGTGTCGAATGTCGCGACCATCTCTCCGCGCCGCATGACAGACACTCGGTCGGTCAACGACATGATCTCGCGCAATTTGTGGGTGATGAAGATGATGGTCTTGTTCTGGCGTTTGAGCACGCGCAGCATTTCGAACAATTGGTCGGCCTCGGCGGGCGTCAGCACTGCGGTCGGCTCGTCGAGCACGAGAATCTCCGCTCCACGCACGAGCGCCTTCAGGATCTCGACTCGCTGCTGCAGGCCGACCGATAATTCGCCGACAATGGCGTTGGGATCGACAACGAGACCATATTCGCGCCCAAGTTCGGCAAGCCGCCTGCGGATCGCCCCCGCGCCCTCAGCGAGGAGCGGGCCGCCTTCGGCGCCGAGCATTACGTTTTCGAGGACGGAGAGCGGCGGGACCAGCATGAAGTGCTGATGCACCATGCCAATGCCGTGGCTGATCGCCTCGCGCGAGGAGCGGATCCGAACCGGCTCGCCATTGATCCGGATCTCGCCTCTATCGGCTTCATAAAAGCCGTAGAGTATCGACATTAATGTGGACTTGCCGGCTCCGTTCTCGCCGACAATGCCGTGGATGATTCCGCGCTCGACGAAGAGGTTCACGTTGTTGTTGGCGTGAACCGGGCCGAAGCTCTTGTCGATGCCGATGAGTTCGATTGCGGGAGGAGTGTCCCCCATTTTTCTGACACCCATCCTGGGGTTGCGCGTCATGGCCGGGCTGGACCTGGCCATCCACGCGTCTCGACCGCCGCTTTCCCAGTCAGGCGTTGGTCGGGATGTTCAGCGCACGGGCGAAAGAAATGAACATGGATGGCCGGATCAAGCCCGGCCACGACGTCCACGGTGCAAACTCTTTGCCTCGAGGAAGAGTCACCCTGGGCACTTATTGTCGGACATATAGTCGTGGACCTGAATCTTGCCCGAAATGATATCCGCCTTCGCCTGATCGGCCTTGGCCCTCACCTCCGGGGTGAGAATCGCCTTATTGTTGTCGTCGACCGCGTAGTCGACGCCACCCTCCTTGAGGCCGAGGTCCAGGACGCCGGCCTTCCAGGTTCCATTCTTGGCGTCCATGAACGACTTATACGTTGCGACATCGACATGTTTTAGCATCGATGTCAGGACATGCCCCGGGAACAGGCCGTTCTGGTTCGAATCGACGCCGATGCCGAACTTGCCGGCATCCGCCGCCGCCTTCAGCACGCCCTGACCGGTGGCGCCCGCCGCGGCATAGATGACGTCGGCGCCGCGGTCGATCTGCGATTTGGCGAGTTCGCCGCCCTTGACCGGGTCGTTCCAGGCTGCCGGCGTCGTTCCAGTCATGTTGGCGAAGACCTCGGTCTTGCCGTCTGAAGCGTATTTGACCCCTTGGGCGTAGCCGCAGCCAAATTTCGAGATCAGAGGAATGTCCATGCCGCCAACGAAGCCAACCTTGCCGGTCTTCGATGTATCGGCCGCGATCACGCCGACGACGAACGAGCCCTCGTGCTCCTTGAACACGATCGACTGGACATTCGGCAGGTCCACTACGTCGTCGATAATGCCGAAGTTCGTCTTGGGATATTCGGGAGCAACCTTCTTCAGAGCCGTTTCCCACGCGAAGCCGACGGTCATGATTGGCGAATAGCCATCCTTGGCGAACTTGCGCAGGACCTGTTCGCGCTGGGCCTCGTTCTGGATCTCGAGATCACGGAAATCGACGCCGGTCTCCTTCTTGAATCGGGTTGCGCCGTTGAACACGCCTTCGTTGAACGATTTGTCGAATTTCCCGCCCAGGTCATAGATGACCGCGGGCTTGACGGTATCGGCCGCGTAGGCTGCGACGGAAGCAAGAAGACTTCCGGCAAGAGCCGCCAACGGCATAAGCGTGATGCGACCGAACATATTCTGACCCTCCCATTCGCGCGAGCGGCTCCCGACTTCGCGCCAAGAAACCAACCGGCTGATCGAGTAAGTCCGCCCGCCGCTTGACTGTCAAGCGCAGCCAAGTCGTCCAGCCAACAACGGTGCGAGACTATGCGGGCGATTTACCCGGAGCAAGCGGGAAACGTGAGCCCGTCATAGCTAAGAAAAGCCGCATCTCGGAAGGCGCCGGAGCGACAGCGACTACAGACAACAGCAAAGCGGCATTCAAACGTCGTCGAATGAAGCATTGTTTGTCCCCTCCCAAGTGAATTGCGGGAGGCGAGGATTTGCGCTCGCGTCATGACGAGGAAATGACCGCGCGCGGCTAGATGATACGGCCTTCCCGCCGGCGGAAAGAGGCGATCTCTCTACAGGCAATTCGTAGAGTTAAGGGCTAAGGGAGTGTGATTGCGCTCACTGCGATCAGGCTCGCGCCCGTGCTTTAGTCCCCTTAAGAAAGGGGGAAAGTTATGATTAGCATCCTATCCTTTTTGACGGTCGATATTGTCGGGCTGATCGCCGCGCTATCCATCTGGACGGCCTCGTTCGTGCTCATGCTTCCGAATAGCCGTCGCCTCTAAACTCAGCCCGTCAACGGAGGTTCGTCGCTAGTTGAATAGCGACGAGACGCTTTCTTCCTTGGCGATGCGCCCGATCGCCTCGCCGATCAACGGCGCAATCGAGATCACGCGAATGTTGCGCGCGACCCGCACGGCTTCGGTCGGCTGAATCGTATCTGTGAGCACCAGTTCGCTGAGCTTCGAGGCGGCGACGCGCGCAACCGCGCCGCCCGACAGCACGCCGTGGGTGATGTAGGCCGAGACGCTCGCCGCCCCTCCCTCGAGTAGCGCGTCGGCGGCGTTGCAAAGAGTGCCTCCCGAAATCGACGATGTCGTCGAGCAGCACGCAATGGCGCCCGGCGATGTCGCCGATCACGTTCATCACTTCCGATTCGCCCGCTCTTTCGCGCCGCTTATCGACGATGGCGAGCGGCGCGTCGAGGCGCTTGGCGAGCGCCCGAGCGCGGACGACGCCGCCGACGTCGGGAGACACGACCATCACGTTCTTGCTCCCGTTGTGATGAGCCTGAATGTCGCGCACCATGGTCGGGGCGCCGAACAGGTTGTCGGTCGGAATGTCGAAGAAGCCCTGGATCTGGCCGGCGTGCAGATCGACCGTCAGCACCCGATCGGCGCCGGCGCGGGTGATGAGATTGGCGACGAGCTTGGCCGAGATGGGCGAGCGCGGCCCCGGCTTTCGATCCTGGCGCGCATAGCCGAAATAGGGGAGAACCGCCGTGATGCGTTGCGCCGAGGCACGCCGCAACGCGTCGATCATGATGAGCAACTCCATCAGATTGTCGTTCGCCGGATAGGATGTCGACTGAACGATGAAGGTGTCACGTCCGCGCACGTTCTCAAGAATTTCGACGAAGATCTCGAGATCGGCGAAGCGTCGCACATGGCAGCTGGTCAGCGGCTCGCCGAGATAGGCGGCGATGGCCTCGGCCAATGGCCGATTGGAATTGCCGGCCAAAAGCTTCATCTTGCCGGACACGGCCCTATTCTCCAACCGCGCCCGAGGGCGCGCTTCGTCGCGCGGACGCGGCGGGTCATAGCAGCGCGCGGACGCGCGAACAACATGACAGAGAGATCACAACGGCGGGAGCCGGAGCGGATGTCCACAAGAAAAAGCCCTATTGGGCATAGCTGAGCGCCGCGCTCGCAGGCGCCGCCTCCGGCGTGTTGGAGAGGTAGGCGGCGAGGTCGTCGGCGCATTTGGCGGCGACGCTGTTCAGCGCCGCGTCATCGATCATCGCCCACGCGTCATCGCCGGTCCCCCTGACCGCGATCGCGTCAGCAAGGCGCTGCGCGCGCTGCTTGTTCGGCGTAAACACGTCCCAGACAACGTCGATCTCTGCGCCGCCCTCGATCGGCGAAGCGGTGAGATAGCCGCGCACGAGGTAGCGCGCCTTGGCGGGCGCCGCGACCGCAATCCGGCGCGCCGCGGCGGCCTCATCGAAACTTTGGCGAAAACGGGCCGAAAGGTCCGCCGGAGGACCGTCGACCGAGGCGATGGCCACCGTCGCGCCAGCGATATTGGCGTCGTCGCGCAGGGCGAACTGAGCGCTCGCATCCGTGCTTGGCGTGGTGGCGGCGACGTCGTTGCAGGCGCTCAAGCCCGCACAAGCCAACAGCAGACTGAGACCCGCGACAAACGTCCTCATCGGGCCCTTGATCGTTGTACTCACGCTTGACCAACTCCCGCCCGCGGCACGTCCGCCGCCGCGAGCTAAGGTTAATAGTCCGTTAAGGCGGCCGCGCCAACAGCTATCCACCAACGCCACCATCTTCCGGCGCGCCGCCTCCCGCCAGCTATTCCCCCCACGGAGGCTTGCGCCTAGATAAGCCTGTCATGATCGGCGCATCGAATAATTTTCCGCCGGGCGAAGCGCCAGGGGCGGAAGCGCGAGAAGAAGCGGCGCTCGCGCGCGAACTCGCGCCGGATTCCGCTCCCCTCGACATCGCGCTCGACGAGCCGCCGGTTGAGCCTTCGCGCCTGACGCGCGGCGCTGAGGCGATCCGCGAATTCTGGCGCCACGCGCCGCTTGGCCCCGGCGTCTATCGCATGATCGGGTCAGAGGGCGAGGTGCTTTATGTCGGCAAGGCGCGCTCGATCAAGAAGCGCATCGCCGCCTATATGGCCCCCGGGCGTCAGCAGAGTTGCATCGCGCGCATGGTCTCTCAGACCCACTCTATGGTGTTCGTTACAACTGCGTCGGACGCCGAGGCGCTACTGCTCGAAGCCAATCTCATCAAACAGCTGAAGCCTCGCTACAACGTCACGCTACGCGACGACAAGAGTTTTCCTTATATCCTGATTTGCACCGCGCATCCTGCGGCGAGACTGATCAAGCACCGCGGCGCACGGAGCCTGGCCGGCGACTATTTCGGACCGTTCGCGAGCGCCGGCGCGGTGTTTCGCACCTTGAACGCGCTACAGCGGGCGTTCCTCCTTCGCACCTGTTCGGATAGCTTTTACGCCAATCGAACCCGCCCGTGCCTGCTCCACCAGATCAAGCGTTGCTCGGCGCCCTGCACCGGCGAAATCGCACTCGACGACTATGCGAATTTGGTGATTGAAGCGCGCGATTTCCTGTCCGGCCGCAGCCGCGCGATCAAGAGTTGGCTTGGCCATGCGATGAACGAAGCCGCCGCAGCGCTCGATTTCGAAAGCGCGGCGCGGCTGCGCGACCGCATCAGCGCGCTCTCCGCCATTCAAGGCGAGCAGAGCGTCAACCCTCGCTCGATCGCCGAAGCCGACGTGTTCGCGGTCACCGAGGAGGCGGGGCAGTTCTGCGTCGAAGTGTTCTTTTTCCGCACTTACCAGAACTGGGGCAACCGCGCCTATTTTCCGCGCGCCGATCGCGCTCTGTCGCGCGAGGAGGTGCTCGACGCGTTCTTGGCGCAATTTTACCTGGACCGGCCAGCGCCACGCCTCGTGCTTCTGAGCCACGATGTGCCGAGCGCCGGCACCTTGGCCGAAGTCTTAAGCGCCCGCGTTCCACATCGCATCGCCATCGGCGCCCCGCGGCGCGGCGAGAAAAAGGATCTTGTCGACGCCGCCATGCGCAACGCGCAACAAGCTTTGTCGCGCAAGCTCGCCGAATCGGCGACGCAGGAGAAGCTCATCGTCGCGCTCCGCGAGGCCTTCGGCGTCGATCGCCCGATCCGGCGGGTTGAGATCTACGACAATTCCCACATCATGGGGACGAACGCGATCGGCGCGATGGTGGTCGCGGGCCCCGAAGGCTTCGTCAAGAACCAGTACCGCACGTTCAACATCAGAAGCGTGGATCTCACGCCCGGCGACGATTACGCGATGATGCGCGAAGTGTTGACCCGCCGCTTCGCTCGCCTCAAGCGGCTGGGCGAAACGGCCGAGCCCGGCGCCTTTCCAGACACGCCCGACCTCGTCATCATCGACGGCGGGCGCGGGCAATTCGAGGCCGCGCGCGAGGTCATCGGCGCGCTTGGCGTCGAGGGCGTGAGGCTGGTCGCGATCGCCAAGGGACCGGATCGCAACGCGGGCCGCGAGACGTTCTTCATGGAGGGGCGCGAGCCGTTCAGGCTCACTCCCCGCGATCCGGCGCTGTTCTTCATCCAACGCCTGCGCGACGAGGCGCACCGCTTCGCGGTCGGGACCCACCGCGCGCGGCGCAAGAAGGAATTCGTGAAAAGCCCGCTCGACGAAATTCCCGGCATTGGCCCAGCACGCAAGCGGGCGCTACTCTTAGCCTTCGGCTCAGCCAAGGACGTCGCCAAAGCTGGCCTATCGGACCTCGAAAAGACGCCCGGCCTCAACGCCGCGACGGCGAAGCTCGTCTATGACTTCTTCCACGAGAACCGGGCGCGGTGAGAGTCGCTCCATTGCTTAGGCAGCCCAGTCTTCGACCTTGAGCCCCGGCACACGCTCGAACTCCATTGCATTCAATGTCACGAGGGTCGCGCGGCGTCGGCGCGCCTGGGCGGCGATCAATGTATCGTACGGTCCGATTGGCTGACCGCGCTTTTCGAGCCAAGCCCGGACTTCGCCGGCTTCGCGCGAATCCTCGAGATCGAATGGCGGCTGACCGAACCCGGCCGATAAGAATATTTCAAGCGCGCGCCGCGATTGCTCTCGGCGGTTGCTCTTGGCGCAACCATATTCGAGTTCGAATACCACGATTGCCGGGACGAGCATCGGCGTCCCGGCGGCGAGCTCGCGGTGAAGACGCTCGACGATTTTCGGCTTGCGCTGATTGATCGCGAAGATGACGACATTGGTGTCGAGGCAGAACACCTCAGTCAAATGCAATGTCGTCGTCGACTGAGGTCGGCTCATCCTCAGGCAAGCCCTCGGGCAGGAACGCTTTGGCGACGGCGGCGGCGAGCTTCGCGCGCCACGCCTCGATGTCGAAGGGCGCCTTCTCCATGGGCTCCAGGATCACTTTGTCGCCGACCCTGCTGACCCGCGCTTCCTTCCCCGGCAGGCGGAACTCTTTCGGCAGGCGGACGGCCTGACTGCGCCCGTGCATGAAGATTTTTGCTGTTGCGGCCGTTGGACGCTCCAAGCCAAGGACATGATATCTATCAGTGGTAGATACCATGCTTGGGCCAAGGCGTCAACGAGAACTCCGCGCGAGCGCAAACCCTTCGGTTCCGCGCCTTGTTGCAGGCCTGGGAGTGCGCGTCGGCGAACGCCGTGCGCCCTCACCCCTCCCGCGCCAGCACCTGCTCCAGCTTGGCGAAGAAGTTTCCCCAGCCCATCTTCGCGCCCTGGTAGAACTGGTCCTGATGGGCGCGGAAGCCGGACTGCTCCATGCGCAGCGTCGTGCCTTTGCTTGTCGGGGTGAGCGTCCAGGTGACGACGCTGTCGAGCCCGTGGGCCGCCCAGCTGTAGGACAGCGTTCTCATCGGCTGGATCTTGATGACCTGGCAGTCCACGGCGCCCCAGTCGCCGGAAAGCATGAACTTGTGGTCGACGACGGGCTCGAAGTCGTTCTTCATCAGCCATTCCTCGATCAGATGCGGTTCAGTCAGCGCGCGCCAGATCTTTTCCGGCGGATAGGAAATCTCGCGTTCCACAACGACGGAACGTGTCTCGGTAGCAGTCGTGGTCATCGAGTTATCCTTCACTTCTTGGAGCGGGTGGGGTGAGCAGGGGCTCGCTTTGAAACATTGAGCGCCACGGCGGCGCGAATGAGCGCCTTCAGCGCCTCTTCGTCGATCGCGCCGCCCTCATGAATGTCGATCGCCCGCCGGGTCGAGCCTTCGAGGCTCGAGTTGAAGATGCGGGACGGGTCGTCGAGCGCGGCGCCTTTGGCGAAGGTCAGTTTGACGACCTCTTTATAGGTCTCGCCGGTGCAGAGAATTCCGCCGTGCGACCACACCGGAACGCCTCTCCACTTCCATTCTTCGACCACTTCGGGGTCGGCGTCCTTGATCAGGCTTCTCACGCGCGCAAGCGTCTCGCCGCGCCAGTCGTCGAGCTCCTTGATCCTCGCGTCGATGAGTTGCGGGGCGGAGGCGCCCGCATTCGAATTGTCCGTCGGCTTCTTCATGGGCGTTTGCGTCTTCTTCATAAGTCTGTTGGCTTTCATCGGGGGTATTCCCGGTGTCTCGTCGTCCGCCTACAGCCGTTTGCCAGGCAACCGCCTCGCCTGCTCGACCCAGGCGATGAACTGGCCCTCGTCGAACTCGTCGTTTTCTCGGATGTCCAAGTAGCGCGTGCCCTCGCTCCTGGATTCGCCTGACGGCGCAGGGTGCAGTGACGCGCCCTGGAAGAACGCCACCTTGACTGCTTTCGTGAGACAATGAAGTCCTAAGAACCAGCCCTGGCCCTCGACCCTATAAAGCGGCGAGTTCCACTTGACCGCCTTGCGCACCCCCGGCGCGGCGTTCGCGATGAGCGCATCGAGGCGACGTCCGACGTCGCGCTTCCACCCCGGCATAGCCGCGATAAAGGCCTGAACGGGAGCATCGCCCTCGCCCGTGGCGATCTGAGGATTGCCGCCTGCAAGGAGAGCTGGCACAGTCTTACCGGACGGCGCCTTGCGCTGTGGTCGCGTGGCGGCCTTCGGCGATGTCCTGGACGCGCTCATTCATCCCTCCTGCCTGCTCGCAAAATCACGCCGTGGAGGAGACTTGCTCCAGGCGCTCCAGTCCTCCCGGCCAACCTGAGGACATCGCTTCGAAGGCCATTTCGTTCCGCGGGCCGAAGCCTGAATGCTCCATTCGAACGCGCGTGCCGCCCGGCTCCGGCGACAAAACCCACTCGACGAGGCTATCGAGCGCGCTGCCGTAAGTTGGATTGCTGAGCGAACCGCCCTTCCACGAATAGGCGAGCCTATGCGGCGGCTCGAACGCCGTCACCGTGCATCGGACCGTGCCATCCCAGTCGCCCATCGGCTTCGCCCGAAACGTGAACTCGGCGCCCAAGCGCGGCTCGAAATCGGTTTTCATCAGCCATTGTTCAATAAGATGCGCTTGCGTCAGCGCGCGCCAGATCTTCTCAGGCGGATGCGGCATCAAGCGCTCGATGACAATGGAGCGCGCGGCGACGAGCTGTTCGTTCATTGGTCCATCCTTTTGAGCAGGTCTTCGAGGCCATCGAACCGGCTCTCCCAGAACCCTTTCATCTCGCTCGTCCAGTCGATCAGCGGGCCCAAGGCGCGGGCCTCGGCGCTGTAGTGCGTCTGCCGGCCTTGATGGCGGTCATGCACCAATCCGGCCAACTTCAGGACGCCAAGGTGCTTCGAGACGGCTGGTTGCGAGATCCCCGCCTGAGCCGTGAGCGCGCCAACCGTCTGCTCGCCTTGGCGGCAAAGGCGCTCGAAGATCGCCCGCCTGGTCGGGTCGGCAAGCGTTCGAAAGAGCAGGTCATGAGCGTTCGGCATGGAATTGATAACTGCGTGGCTATGAATCGATCCATAACCACAGAGCTATGGTTCTGTCAAGTTGGCGCGCTCTGTTCATCGCCCCAGCGAAGGCCACGACCAGCCGAAGCCACGAGAGGCATTGGAGATAACAAGCGTACATTCGGAAATTACGACATTTCCTTGACTTTGTTCTACTTATGTTCCAAAATATAAAAATGAGCAAAACCTAACATTCTGACAATCATTAAGCGACGCCGCCGGATACGCTGCATTTGGCCGAGCGTGTCGCGCGCCGCGAAAGGCCTCGATGCGACAGACGAGCGAGGGCGCAAAATTGCTGATCTTTCGAGTTGCGCGTGCGCTTTCCAGTAAGCCTCGCCGGCGGCAAGATTAGGGACGGGGGACCCAAGTGGACTAGACTTTGGAAATTATGACGCGTGTCAGAAGATAAGCAGAGAGGTGATCATTTTCATTGCAAGTACGAAACGACTGTAAAGACGGGGATTTTCGCAATGAAGCTATCGATTTGGGCGTGCGCCATTGTAGTCGCACTCTCCTTTATAGATCCATTTTGGTCCTTCGCTAGTGACCTGATAAGCGAGACGGGGGGCCCGACAGCCTTAGGGTGTGCGTCAGCCTCTTCTTCGATGAACCGCTTGATCGCCGTGGGCGCGTCTTTCCAAACAGAGGGGTCCATGGCTTCACTTTCTATTTCTTCCCAAAACCCCAACTGAACTACAATACCTCGTCGGTCGCAACCACTCCCCGGGCAATGGCGGGCTTCGATTCTGACTTGATCAAGCGCGTCGAGGCGGATTCTCATCCCTTCGATTTCCGGATGTCCGTTGTGGACATATGCGAACACACCTTCGAGTGCGATCTCCCCCTTGTCCCTTTTGAAGGCGTCACTAGGCAGCTTTCTTTTCATTTCGCTGAGGATCTCATCAAGTCGAGCCCGAAAAATGTTTTCAATGGTAGTCAACGCTTCAGAAATATTACTGTCGCGCGACAGCTCTTGATTGATAATGTCTGCTGGAATAAAGGGAGTAGGTATGAAAATACTCTGCACGTCATAAGCGCCGGCGAGGGCCCATACTACGACGTTATGCCAGACATTAATCTTACAAAACCCTTCGTAATCATCCCCTCCCTGCGCCCTATACCTCAACATGCTGTCGGCACCGATCGTCACAACATCAGGCGTCCAACGTGCGATGACAGTTGTGGCAACTGCGTATGTGGCGCTCGCGAGGAAAGCGCAAATTGCAAGTAGGATGGGGCGCAATCTTTGTCTCCGACGAACGATTACACACTATACTTCCGACGCCAATTCTATTGTGGGGAAACAGAATGCGCCAAAGCGGAGTTAACGGCAAGAGCGCCAAGCCGCGGCTCACGAACAGCCAAAATCACATGAGACAAGAGATGAGTTCTTGGTAACCCAGAAATCTGCGCTACGCATTTCTGATGTTGTAATCTCTTCCAGCGCGCCAGCAGACCAGCGGAAAGAAGAGAACAGGTGGCTGCTTAAGAACCTTGGTCCACAACCCGCCGCGCGACCCCGCGGGCAAAGGAGAATTCTGTATTTGAATCGCCTTTAACCCGTTGAAAAGACCCGATTAGCAACAATAAACGCTAGTAAACGCTAGCTAATTTGCTAGCCTTTAGGCCCATTTAGCGTCGTTTTGCGAGCGCTTATGCGGATGCAATTCCCGCCTTGGTTGCATCCGCTGCGCGCTCTAGCCGCAAACCGCGCGCTTCGCCTCGGCATATTCGCCCTCGAGCCGGGCGACGAGTTCAGCGACTGGCTGCACGGATTTGACCGCTCCAATGCCCTGCCCGCTTCCCCAGATATCACGCCAGGCCTTGGGCTCCGACGAGCCGCTCGAGGCGAAGTTCATCATCTTGACCTCGCGCTCGGGCAGGCTATCGGGGTCGAGGCCGGACTTGACGATCGATGGCTTGAGGTAATTGCCGAAGACGCCGGTGAAATAAGGAGAACCGATGATGTGGGAGGCGTCGCCGTCGACGATCGCCTGCTTGTACGCATCGACTGCGCGCGCCTCCTGCGTCGCGATGAAGGCCGAGCCGATATAGGCGAGGTCGGCGCCCATGACTTGCGCGGCGAGAACCGCCCGGCCCGTGGCGATCGCGCCCGACAGCAAAAGCGGCCCATCGAACCAGGCGCGGATGTCCTGGATCAGCGCGAACGGCGAGACCGGTCCGGCGTGGCCGCCGGCGCCCGCCGCGACCGCGATCAGACCGTCGGCGCCCTTCTCGATCGCCTTATGCGCGAAGCGGTTGTTGATGATGTCGTGCAACGTCACGCCGCCATAAGCGTGCACCGCCTGGTTCACGTCCTCGCGCGCGCCGAGCGAAGTGATGACGACCGGCGCCTTCCACTTGACCGTAAGCGCCATGTCCTCCTCGAGCCGCGTGTTGGACTTGTGGACGATCTGGTTGACCGCGAATGGCGCGGCGGGACGCTCCGGATGCGCCCGGTCATGGGCGGCGAGGGCTTCGGTGATTTCATGCAACCATTCGTCGAGCTGCGAAATGGGGCGTGCGTTGAGCGCAGGAAAAGCCCCGACGATCCCCGCCTTGCATTGGGCGATCACCAAAGCCGGATGCGAGATGATGAACAGCGGCGCGCCGACCGCAGGCAGCCTGAGCTTGTCTTTAAGAATGTCCGGCAGCGCCATCGAAGCCCCTTGGCGGGCCATGCGAACGGCCGCGCCTCATCGTTCACACATAAACCGACGGAGATGACGCGGGCAAGCACGGGCGCCAAGTGCTCAGCTTGGCTCGGTCAGCCACGCGCAGAGGTGGCGCCCGCCTCCGTTCCGGCCGAGGATCTGCGCGAGCCATGGCATGAGCATTCGCGCCTCGTCGATCAGCGTATGCGGTGGATTGACTAGAATAAGGCCTGCCCGCGCGAGCGGCTCCTGGCCATGCGCCCCGATCGGCCCGGAGCCTATGTCCAGTTCGAGCCGCAGGATGTTGGGCATGGCCAGCGCGGCGATTGAATTGAGAAAGCGGGAATCGGCTTGGGCTTCGCGGATCGGACGCCAGGCGATGGTGGTTCCAGTCGGCCATTTGCGCAAAGCGCGCTCGATGGCCCGCACGACGCGGTCGGCTTCGTCAGTCGCCTCGAACGGCGGGTCGATCAGAACGAGTCCGCGACGCTCCTTGGGCGGCAAATAAGCGTTGAGGGCGACGTATCCGTCCGTGCCGACGATGCTGAGCCGCCGATCGCGCCCGAGCGCCGCAATCAACGCCTCGCGTTCCTCCGGGTTCGCTTCGCATAGCGCAATGCGGTCCTGAGCGCGCGTGAGGGTTTGGGCGATCGCTGGCGAACCCGGGTAGCTGAGGGGCCGACCCTCGACCTCGTGCGGCCCAATGGCTTGAAGATAGGGCCGCAGCAGTTCAGCGATCGGCGCGGGCGGGGACGCCGTCAATACGCGCGCGATCCCCTCGCGCCATTCCGGTGATCGCTTCGCCTCCGGGCTCATGAGATCGAAGCGCCCGGCGCCGGCGTGCGTATCGATGAAACGGAAGGGGCTTTCCTTGCGCGTCAGGTAAACGAGAACGCGGGCCAGAACGGCGTGCTTGAGCACATCGGCGAAGTTGCCCGCATGAAAGGCGTGGCAATAGTTGATCTGAACAATCCTCCCATTCCAAGGCCGCCGGACCTAGCCAAGCGGCGCCGACGGCGCGTCGATGTCAACGACCTCGCTGCGCTTGACCCCGATGGCGGCGGCGAGCAGCTTGAGCCTGTCGCTTACCACTTCACTGTCGGGAGCGCGTGCGGCTTTCGTCACCTCAAGCCGGACGCGATCTGGCTCGACGCGTAAGCGCGCGCTTTTCAGCACTGCCGGCACGCCGCCGGAAAAACGATAGGCGAGCAGGATGGCGCGGCCGAGGATCTGCGACCGGCGGCGCTCCACCGACGTCATGAGCTTGATGGCGGGACTGAGCCACGGTGCGTCGGGTCGTCCGACGTAACGGGCGTGAATGGCCGCAGCGATGAAGACCCGCTCCGGGTGCGTCACGCCGATGAAGGGAAACTCGAGCAGCCGACGATAGCTCTCTTCGGCCCGGAGGTCGGGCGCGTCCCTCCAGGCGATATCGGACAAGGCGCAGACGGCGACACGCAGCCTCTTCTCAGCCGCGGTCTCGCCAGGAAAAAGACTTTCAGTCCATGACGCGAGTTCGGGCGCGAACTCGGGCACGCGCGCGAGCGGCAGGCCGATCAGCTGCGCGCCCTCGATCAAGGGATCCAGATATTGCTCCTCGCGGCTCAGCTGGGAATAGAGAAAGCCCTCCCGCAAGCCCAGAGCGGAGAAGACAACCCGTTCTGGCTTCAGGTATTTGAGCACGCGGTCGAGCGTCAGCGCGGCAGCGGGCAAGGTGCGGGCCCGGCGTTCCTGCACGCCCGGCGTCGCGGCCAGTTTCGCCGCCGACAGGCGATAGACCGCCCGCGCGAAATCCCGCGCCTCTACGGCCTTCAGCGTATAACCGTGAACGACCTTGACCGGCGCGGCGATGGCCTCCATGTGGGCATTCGCCAAAGCCCGCCAGCCGCCGCCGACCGGATAGAACACTTGTCCCGACAGCGTGCGGGGAAGGTCGCGGTGAAGAATTTCGTCGATTTGCCGCTTCGCCGATGACAAGCCTTCCGACATCATGGCTTCGACCGGCAGGGCGCCAAGCGGCAAGCTGACCCAGTGGTCCCCCACATGATCGTCGATTGCTTCCGCGAGTTCGAGGCTGCCGCCGCCCATGTCTCCAACCGTCCCGACTGGCCGGAAGAACCCGGAAATGACGCCGAACGTCGCGAACCGCGCTTCCTCAGCCCCGCTGAGAACGCGCACCTTCAAACCTGACTCTGCTTCGATCGCCTGAGCCAACTTCGGTCCGTTCGAAGCGCGGCGGATGGCCTCCGTCGCCACCGTGTCGATTCGGCTGACCCCCATGGCGTCCGCAATGGCGCGGAACCGCCGCACAGCCTCGACGGCACGGCGAAAATGGGCTGGCGCAATTTCCCCGGTCTCGGCCAGACCTTCGGCAAGACGGGCGAGCGATTTCTCATTGAAGCGAGGCATCGGCGCTCGGCCGAACTGGTCATAGACCAGGAGCCGGATCGAGTTCGAGCCGATGTCCACGATCGCATAAGGACGCCGGTCGGCCCGCTTGGCGCGTTCGGGGTCAAGCTCGAGCGGCCGATGCGGCTCTTCCAATGCGTGGACCTGTCGCTTCGCCATCCAGTTCTCTCCCCCCGAGACTTTATCACGAGCGATAGCGTTGGGACGGATAGGCACAACAGCCAGTAGGCGGCAAGCCGACCCCGGACTTCTTGCGATCGTTAGGATCCGGCCAGCTCCTATGAGCGACCCAGCGAGCGGCAAGGGCGGAAATTTCTGGAGTGGCGCGTAGCCGACAACTAGTTGCGGAAAGTCAGAAATACAGTTAGGCTCCCCTCCATGAACAATCTTGACCTCTGCAACCGTCCCGGCGACGCGCCTCCGTCCCCGCGGCTCTCAAGGCCGGTGAAGGGCGCGAGATAATTTCTTCTCAGAAAATCTTTTGTAACCTATTGATAAGTCACGATTCGGACGAGAGAATCCAAGGAAATCCAAGCTTTTCCAACCCCTAGAAATGAGGCCTTTCGCAGCGAAAACGGCACGAGCCAAGAAAACCCAAATTGGATCGATCGGCCGCCGAATTAGCCAGGTGGAGGCGCGCGCCCCCTTCCGGTCAATCGTCGTCCGGTTGTTGCCGGACAGCGCCCCTCTCGCTGCGGATCGCCAAACCACGCGGATGGGACGCCCCTTCGCGGCGACGCTGCTCGACGCGCAGCACCAGCGCCATCGCCACTGCGAGGGAGGCCGAGAGCGACTTGAACCCCGAGAAGCTCTCTTCGATCACCTCGACATAGGCCTTCGAGACCGCGACCAGAGGGCTGAATGCGCTGTCGGTCAACGATACGACCGGGACGCCGCGCTGGGCTGCCGAAGCGGCCAATTCCGGCGTGATGGAGTTGTACGGCGTGAAGCTGACGGCGAGGACCGCGTCGGACGTCGCCGCGCAGCGCAGAAGCTCGAAGGCCGTCGAGCCGACATTGTCGAGCGAAAGGTTGCGCACGCCAAGATTGGCGAGCGCGAGCGACACGTAGTTCACGAGCGAGAACGCACGCTTGGAGCCGATGATGTAGATGAAATCCGCCGCCGCCAGCGTCTCGCTCATGACCTCAAATTGGGTGAGATCAAGCCGATCCCGTACGTGAGCGAGCGCCGTCGCGGCTGAGCCGGTGAAGCCGTCGACCAGCCGCGCCGCCTCGCTGCTCGAGCCGCTCTCCCAGCGGTCGCGGCTTCGTCCCCCGTCTTGGAGATGAGCCTTGAACACGTCTTGCAGGTCGGAGAATCCCGTGTAACCAAACGCCTGCGCGAACCGCACCATAGTCGAGGGCTGCACGCCCGCTTCGCTCGCAACGCTGGTCACGGTTCCGAGCGCCACTGCAGTGGGATGCTGCCATAAATGGATCGCGACCTGGCGAAGCTTCTTGGGGAGCCGAGCCGTTCCCGACGACAGCACCGCGCGCAGCTCCTCGTAGCTGCCTGGCCGCGAATAGCCGAGCGCTGCCCCGACGCCAGCGTCGGCGAGCGCGGCGACCGCATCCACCCGTTTTATGGGCTTACGGTTGTCCATCGCCGAGCCGCTCCTTGAGGTAGTCGAACGGATCGCCGCCGAGTAGGCCGCGCAGGTGCCTGGCAATTGGCTCGATGAGCTGAGGGCGGGCCATATCCGTCCCGAAGATGGGGGCGATGGCGAGAACGGACCGGCTGAGCTCGGACCAGTCCGAATTCCTTTCGCCGATCGCGATGAGCGCCTCGGCGTAAGGATCTGACGGGGTCCAGCGCGAGCCGAAACGACGCGCGCCGCTTAAACCATAGGCAATCCAACTGGCGACCGCGAGGCTGAGCAAGCCGCCGGGTTGGCCTCTTTCGAGGCGCTCGCGCAGCGGATCGATGAGACGCTGGACAATCTTCTGCGATCCATCCGTGCCGATCTGATGGCATCGATGTCGGATGGCCGTGTTGCGGACGCGCGCCATCGACTGATCGATATATGGAGCAGTCTCCATTCCCCCAAACTTCGGCAGCGTGGTCGAGGTCTCCTGCTCGAGCATCCTGCGCGTCAGCGCGCCAAGGACCGGATCAGCGGCAGCCTGAAAGGTGAACTCACGGCCTACGAGCGCGCCTTGATGCGCCAGCGTCGACTGCGCAGCATTGAGGACGCGCATCTTGATCTTTTCGTAAGGCTTTGCATCGGCGACGAACTCCACGCCTGCGAGGTCCAGAGGCGGCCGCTCGCCGGCGAACTTGTCCTCGATGACCCATTGCCGGAACGGCTCGCCAACCACCGAGGCGGAGTCGCGCACGCCAAGCACACGGGAGACCGCCTCGACGTCATCCGGCGCCGTCGCCGGCACGATCCGATCGACCATCGTGGAGGGAAACGTGACGCTACACTCGATAAAGCGTGTCAGCTCCGCCGACCGCGAACTTGCAAACTTGAGCGTCGCCCCCTTGAGCCGCGCGCCGTTGGATGGGACGTTGTCGCAGCTGATCAGCGTCAGCGGCGCCCCACTGGTCTGCCGCCGCCGTTCGAGCGCAAGCGTCAGAAGGCCAAGGAGCGTGCGCGGCGGGAGACCGCCCTCGAGGTCCGTGCGAAGCGTCGGATTGTCGAGATCGAGCGCGCCAGTCGATGGGGTCAGGCAATAGCCTTTTTCGGTCACGGTGATCGTCGCAACGGAGATGTCAGGCTCGCCGAGCGCGGCGATGGCGGCCTCGGCGCTCGCCTGGTCCGCAATGTCGATCACTTGACGCAGCGCCCCGATGATGCGCGTCTCGGCGCGCTCGTCTTGCCTCAGCGTGCGGGAATAGAGACAGTCCTGCGGGCCAACGAGATCGGCGAGGTTCGGCGCCGTGAGGTTCACGCCGAGCACCCCCCACGGCCCGAAGCGAGCCTCAAGCATGTCATCGATAAATTCGGCCTGGTGACAGCGATGGAAAGCGCCGACTCCAATATGCGCCAGGCCGATCTTCAGGCTTTCGCGATCATATCGCGGCTGGCGCACTGAGGGCGGCAGCTCTGGCAAAAGGTGGCGATCGAGGCGTCGCATCGCCTACGCTCAGTCCAGTCCGCCAAAGACGTTTTGCGTAAAATCGATCAGGGCGCCGGACATCGGCTCGGAGGCGTCGGATAGAAGGAACAGCGAGAGCCGCGCGACGTCATCCGGGTTCAGTAAGCGCCCGAACGGCATGCTTCCGGCGGCCTCGGCCAGCCACCCCTCGCCCTTGCCAAGGGTGACCGCTTGCATCTGCCGCTCGCCAGGCGAATTGACCCAACCCAGGATGACGCCATTGACGCGAATGCGGTCGAAGCGATGCGCGTGCGCGGTATTCTTGGTCAACCCAGCCAACGCGGACTTGGACGAGGCGTAGACCGCCAGATCCGGCGCGCCGCCGCGTGCGTGCACCGAGAGGATATTGACGATCGAGCCCGGCGTTTTGCGCTCGCGCAAATGATTGACCAGTCTTTGCATGAGAAAGAATGGCGCCCGCGCGTTGACCGCGAACAGGCGGTCCCAGAATTTCATGTCTGCGTCGACGAGCGATCCTCTGTCTGTAAGGGCTGCGGAATTCACCAGCCCGTCGACGTGACCGAAGCGTTTGAGCGCTGCGTCGAAGATCAAATCGGGCGCATCCGACTGTTCGAGATCCGCCGCCACGAACAGGGCGGGCGCGCCGCTTCGCTCGACCTCGGCCGCTGCTGTTGCGCCTCTCCCCGCGTCGCGTCCTGTCACGACGAGGCCTTCTGCACCAGCGCGGGCGACCGCGCGCGCGATGGCCAGGCCCACACCCTGTGTTGACCCGGTGACTATGACGACTCGCCCCTTCACGCCGCGCCTCCCGTATAGATTTGTCGTTAGGACAATTCTGGATCAGAAATTCCAATTGTCAAATTATCGAACGTTCGTAGCCACGATATGGAGTGGCACCGCCGCGTCACATTTGACAAATGGAATTTTCTTGCCAAAAATAATTTAACGACACAACAATTCGCCCTCAAAGGGCGGGCGTCCATCGCAGAGGGAGAAAGCGCATGCGAACGATGAAGGGCCCGGGCTTGTTTCTGGCCCAGTTTGCGACCGACACCCCGCCCCATAACACCCTCGCTGGAATCGCGAAATGGGCCAAGGGCTACGGATACAAGGCGATTCAAATCCCAAGTTGGGATAGTCGCTTCTTCGACCTTGATCGCGCCTACGACAGCGAGACCTATTGCGACGAGATCAAAGGAAAGCTGGCCGACATCGGTATCGCGATCAGCGAGCTCTCTACTCATTTTCAGGGCCAGATGGTGTCCGTTCATCCGGCCTATGACGCGATGTTCGACGGACAATGCCCGGCGGCCGTGCGCGGCAATCCTGAGAAGCGGCGCCTCTGGGCGGCAGACCAGGTGCGAAAGGCGGCTCGCGTCTCACGCCGCTTTGGCCTGACGGAGCATGTCACCTTTAGCGGCGCCCTCGCATGGCCCTTCTTCTATCCCTATCCGCAGCGCCCGGCCGGACTCGTCGAAGAATGTTTCGCCGAGCAGGGCCGCCGCTGGAAACCGATTCTCGACGTCTTCGACGAAAACGGCGTTGACCTCTGTTACGAAATCCACCCCAGCGAGGACGTGTTCGACGGCGACACCTTCGACATGTTTCTCGACGCCGTCGGCGGCCACAAGCGTTGCAACATCAACTACGACGCCAGTCACTACATCAAGCAATGCATGAACTATCTCGGATTCATCGACGCCTATCACGACCGCATCAAGATGTTCCACGTCAAGGACGCCGAGTTCAACCCGACGGCGAAACAGGGCGTCTATGGCGGCTACAAGGGATGGCTCGAGCGCGCTGGTCGCGACCGCTCGCTCGGCGACGGACAGGTGAATTTCAAGGCGATCTTCTCCAAGCTCGCGGCTTATGATTTCGCTGGCTGGGCGGTGTACGAGTGGGAATGCTGCCTGCAGCATCCCGAAGTGGCCGCGCGCGAGGGCGCCAAATTCATCGCTAACCACATTATCGAAGTGACGGACCGCGTATTCGACGACTTCGCCAAGACCGGCGCTGACCGCGCGACCAATCTCCAGCTGCTCGGCATCAAAGGTTAGTCTAGAGCGATGGTTCACGCGACCGCCGACGGAAATAAGGGCGAACGCCTACGTGTCGGCATGGTCGGCGGCGGGCGCAACGCCTTCATCGGCGCGGTTCATCGCATGGCGATGCGCCTCGACGACCTGATCGAGCTGAAGGCCGGGGCTCTGTCTTCGGACGCCGAAAACGCACGCGCTTCAGGCGGCGACCTCGGTCTTGCGCCCGACCGGACCTACTCCAATTACCGCGAAATGGCGGTCCGTGAGGCGGCGCGCCCGGACGGGGTCGAGGCCGTCGTCATCGTCACCCCGAACCACCTGCACTTCCCCGTCGCCAAGGCGTTTCTCGAGGCGGGGATCGACGTCATCTGCGACAAGCCGTTGTCGACCACACTCGGTGAAGCCTCGGAGCTGGTCGAGCTCACCCGCGCGAAAGGGCTCATTTTCGCGGTGACGCTCAACAACACCGGCTACCCGATGGTTCGCCAGGCGCGCGAAATGATCGAGGCGGGCGAAATCGGCGATATCCGGGTGGTCCACGCGGCTTATGTTCAGGATTGGCTCGCTCTGCCGATCGACGCCGACGGACACAAGCAGGCGGAATGGCGCACCGATCCTTCCCGCGCGGGCTCATCCGCCTGTCTCGCCGATATCGGGGTTCACGCGCACAGTCTGGCTCTGTTCGTGACCGGACTTGAGCTCGACGCAGTCTCGGCGGATCTCACGACCTTCGTGCCGGGCCGCCGGCTCGATGACAACGCCCATGTGCTGATGCGGTTTCAAGGCGGGGCGCGTGGCGTTCTGGCGGCGAGCCAGGTCGCGGTCGGCAATCTCAACAACTTGAGTCTCAAAGTCTACGGTTCGCGCGCCGGGCTCGAATGGGCGGGCGAGGAGCCGGAAACACTCCGCTTCACGCCCTATGGCGAGCCGTCGCGGATTCTGCGACGGGGGGGTCCGGGAAACACGCCGCTTGCCGTCGAAGGCTCCCGCATGCCCGGCGGCCATCCCGAAGGCTATGTCGAAGGCTTCGCCAACCTCTACCGCGGGGCGGCTGAACTGATTTCGGCTCGTCGCGCCGGACGTACCCCTGACAAGAGTGCGAAACTTGTCCCGAACGTCGTGGACGGCGCGCGGGGCGTTGCGTTTATTGAGGCCGCCGTCAAGTCCAGCCAAAAGGACGGCGCATGGACATCCGCCCGCTTCGGTTGAGCGGATCGAGTGAATGCGCTATGCCGCATGCCTCATGTTGAATGGGAGGAAAGCAATGAAACTGACTTGGATTCTAGGTAGCGCCTCACTCGCGGTGATGGCGATGGCAGGCGGGGCGCAGGCCGCCGACAAGTATGTCGTCGGCGTCTCCAATACGCTCATCGGCAACGGCTGGCGCGAGGAGATGATCTGCTCAATCAAAGCCGAGGCGGAAGCGTCAGGCAAGGTCTCGAAGGTTGTCGTCGCCAACCGCAATGGCGGCCCGTCGGAGCAGATCGCCGACATCCGCAATCTCATTTCGGCCGGCGCGAACATCATCATAATCAATCCGTCCGACCGCGAAGCGCTGAACCCGGTGATCAAGCAGGCGGCAGACAAGGGAATTGTGGTCGTCGCCGTCGACCAGGCCGTTTCCGCCCCGCAGGCCTATGTTCTGACCAACGATCAGGTCGAATACGCGAAGCTCGGCGCCAAATGGCTGTTCGACAAAATGGGCGGCAAAGGACAGGTCGTCGAGATGCGCGGCATCGACGGGGTTCCCGCTGACGCCGATCGCCACGAGGGCTTTTCGGAGGTGCTCAAGGACTACCCCGGCATCAAGGTCACGTCGGTCTTCACGGGCTGGGCGCTCGACAAAACCGCGCAAGCGACCAAGGATCTCCTCGCCTCTGGCAAGCCGATCGATGGCGTGTGGACATCGGGCATCGATTCGACCGTCGTAGATGCCTATAAGACCGCTGGGAAGCCATTCGTGCCGGTGGTCGGCGCGGACAACAACGGCTTCATCGGCCAGCTCATCGACCAGAAAGACAAGGGCCTGTCTGGCGCCGCGGTTAGCAACCCGCCCGCCGTCGGAGCTGCTGGGCTAAGCCTCGCGCTCGACGTCCTGGCCAAGAAGGATGAGCCGCACTTGGTCAAGATCACGCCTTCGGTCTGGGACAATGGCGAAGGCCTGAGCCAGCTTAAGGCCGCGTACAATCCGAAGCTCGACCCGTATTTCAGCGTCGCCGCGGTGCCCCCCTATACGCACTATTCGCCCGAGCAGTTAATCGGTTGCAAAGGTCCGTGATCTCCGCTGAGTAGCCGAACGTAGCGCCGGCGGCGCAAGCCGCCGGCCTTTTTGGACAACGCCGTATGAACGACGCTCCGGCGCTTCTGCACATTCGCGGCGTCGCGAAGGCCTTCGGAGCGGTCAAAGCCCTACGTTCAGCGGACCTCGAGATAAGGTCCGGCGAAGCGCATGCTCTCATGGGCGCGAATGGCGCGGGCAAAAGCACCCTAGTCAAAATCATCACCGGCGTATTCCCGGCGGATGAGGGCGAAATGATCCTCAGGGGCCAGCCGGTGGCTTTTCGATCGCCGGCTGAAGCGCGTCGAGCCGGCATCGTGTCGGTCTATCAGGATCCTGCCATCGTTCCTGATCTCACGGTGGCGCAGAACATGCGTCTCGCGCGCGTGGCCCTCGACAAGGTCAAGACGGCGATGCGCGACCTCGGCGTCGAGCGAGTTGATCTTAAGACCATGGCGCGCGACGTCGATTTCGCGGTTCTGCGACTGATCGACCTTGCCCGGGCGCTCGCTTCCGACCCGCATATTCTGATGCTGGATGAGATCACTGCCGCGCTGCCCGCCGACCTCTCAGAACGCGTGTTCAAGGTCGTGCGCGCTTTTCGTGCCCGCGGCGCGAGCGTAATTTTTATCTCGCACCGCATGGCCGAAATCGCCATGCTATGCGACCGCGCAACGGTTCTACGCGACGGGGTCACCGTCGGCGTCACTCCAACCAAGGGCGGCGAAGAGACGATCGTCAACCTGATGCTGGGCTCAGACGTGGCCAGGGCGACGGCGGCGCCGGTCGCCCGCGCTGCCCGTTCGGCAGCGGCGCGCGAGGCGCCAGCCCTCGAGGTGGAAGGCCTGAGCTATGGTCATGCGCTGAGCGGCGTCTCCTTCCGGGTCAATCGTGGCGAGGTGCTTGGAGTGGCCGCCTTGGAAGGGCAGGGCCAGGAAGAGCTGTTCGATTGCATCGCGGGCGTCAGGCGCGCCGACGCAGGACAGGTGCTAGCGGAAGGACGCGTGCTCAAATTGCGACATCCGGCTGACGCGATCCGCGCCGGGCTCGTCCTAGTCCCAGCCAATCGGCTGGTGTCACTTTTGCCGCAACGCTCGGTGCAGGAGAACGTGGCGCTCGCTGCCTTTGGCCGATTGCGGAGTTGGGGCCCCATTTCGATGAGCGAGGAGAGACGTCGGGTCGACGCGGCGGTGCGAAAACTCCAAATCGACACCCGGGCGGCGGCGGAAGTGAGACGGCTCAGCGGCGGCAATATGCAGAAGGTTGTCATCGCGCGCTGGATCGCCGCCGGGTTCAAGACTCTGCTTTGCTTCGATCCGACGCGCGGCATCGACATCGGCACCAAGCAGCAGATCTACGCGCTCATGCGCGAGATCGCCGATCAAGGTTTGTCCGTTCTCCTGTTCACGTCTGAACTGCCGGAAATTCGTCTCGCTTGCGATCGCGCGATCGTCCTGTTCGCGGGCAAGATTTCTGCGGAAATGCCCGCGGAGGAAGCCGATGAAGCGCGCCTTTTGAGAGCCGCCCATGGCCTTGGCCGCGCCGAGGCCGCAGCGGCGGTCGCATGACCGACGCGGCCCTTCAAGACAACCGTCTTTCTTTGCGGACGCTGACCCGCGCGGGCCGGCTTCTCGGCATGCCGCTCCTGCTTGTGGCGGCGATGGCCGCGACAATCGCGATCCACCCTGATTTCGGTTCGTTCGAGATTCAGTCTCTGGCGCTCGGCGCTTTGCCGCTTGCGCTTGCCGCCGCAGCCCAGGCGATCGTCGTCATCAGCGGCGGCATCGACCTCTCGGTCGGCTCGATGATCGCGGTGTCTAACGTCCTCTCCGCCAGCCTGATGCAGCACGCTGACTTTCGCCAGTCTCTGGCCCTCTCGATCGTCGTGCTGATCGCCGGGGCCGCCGCCGGATTGGTGAACGGCCTCGTTGTCGCCTTCTCGCGCATTCCCGACGTTGTCGCGACCCTTACAACCGGATTCATCTGGGGCGGCGTGGCGTTGCTCATCCTCGAACGCCCGGGCGGCGGTGCGCCCGCGGCCTATCTCAATATTGGCGCGGGCGCTGATTTTTGGCCATGGCTGCCGAACGCCCTCGTGCTGATGATTATCGCCATTGCGGTGATCTGGCTGCCGATCCGGCTGAGTCGCATCGGTTTGCTTATCTATGCCGCCGGCAGCGATCCGGTCGCCGCGTTCAGGAGCGGCGTCGACGTTATAAGAGCCCGCACGGTCGCCTATGTCTTCAGCGGCATTGCCTGCGCGGTCGGCGGCATGGCGCTGACCATGACGACTGGAATTGGCGCTCCGCTCGCGGGCGCCTACTACACGCTGAGCAGCGTCGCGGCAATTGTCATCGGAGGGGTCAGTCTTGTCGGCGGCCGAGGCGGAATGGTCGGTCCAGTCATCGCCGGGATTTTGTTGACGCTCGCGCCCATGGACCTGATCTTCTTAGGGATAGACCCGAACTACGGCCAGGTTATCCAGGGCACGCTGATCGTGTTGGTAGTGATGATCGCCGGCGCGTTCGCTTATCTGCATGAACGCAAATGAGCGCCGTTCTCGGTTTCCTTCGCGCACGAACCATCTTTGCGCTGATCCTGCTGCTTCTGGCTTTTGTGGTCGGCGTCGAGCTTGTAAGACCTGGAACGGTCACGCCGCTCTGGGCCTCGAATACGGTCCTGTTCGCGGCGCCGCTCGCGATCATGGGGGGCGGCCAAACATTGGTGATGCTGACGGGCGGCATCGATCTCTCGGTCGCCAGCGTCGCGACCGGAGCGGCGTACCTGCTCGCGACCAACGCTTCCCTCGGCGCGGCGCCGGCGATCGGGCTCGCGCTTCTCCTTGGCGTCCTTGTCGGCATCATCAACGGGATCGGGGTCGCGCTCTTGCGCGTGCAGCCGCTCGTGATGACGCTCGGCACCGGCCTCATGACGGGGGGCGTGCTGATCGTCTACAGCCAGCATATGCTGGCGAGCCAGCCGCATGTGCCCGACATCATCCAGACGCTTGGCGCCGGAAAACTCTTCGGTTTGGTCCCAATCAGTCTGTTCCTGTGGACCGTCATTAGCGCGTTGATCGTGTTTGGCCTCCAGCGGACAGGGTTCGGCCGGCTTCTCTACGCAGTCGGCGATAACCGCGAGGCGTGTCATCTCGCTGGCGTCAGGGTCTGGCGCGTCCTGTTCGTTAACTATCTCCTGTGCGCCATCCTCGCGGCGATCGCGGGACTTGTCATAGTTGGGGGCACGAACGCGGCCGACCTCAGTCTCGCCGATAGCTACCTCTTGCCTTCGGTCGCCTGCGTGGTCATCGGCGGCACGTCCATCTTCGGCGGACGCGGCGGCTATTCGGGGACCATCGTCGGCGCGCTAATTCTGACCGTTCTGACCGGACTCCTCACGCTGCTCGATACCTCCGAGCCGATCAAGCAGATCCTTTACGGAGCGATCATCCTCTCGCTCGCCGCGGCTTACGCACGCCTGACCGAGTGATCAACTCTTCACGGCTCTGCCCGGCGGCTCAGATGCTATTAGCGAGTCCGTTTCTCGCGATTCCAATCGGTTGTGTCGCGATTAACGAGTCACTCTGTTCAGGGGACAACAGCCGCGTAATTTGTGCATAATTATTATGTTATTATTCGCTTCTCCTGCGCGCTTCCCTCGCCCCCTTCAGAAACAGGTGCCGATCGCGCCATTCCTCCGGCCCCGTGTTGTGCGGCGTGTCCAGGTTCATCACCGGGCTGCCCTCACTGCGGTGCGACGGCCAATGCGGCACGTCGGGCCCGTTGGGATCTCCGTTCGCGACGAAATTGACCCAGTAGCTCGACGCCAGTTTCGCCAGTTCGCGATCGGCGTCTTCATGCAGCCACGGGAACGCGTGCAGATTGTCGAACACATAGAGAAGCTCGCCCGCATGGAAGGCGCCCGCGTCGCTACTGTCGCGTTCGCCGAACCAGCCCTGCGGCGTTAGGGGCGCGCGGTCGAAACGGAAGCGAAAAATGTCGGCGCGTCCGCTTTGCTTCTGCGCCTCGATCCATGCCCAGGTGGGATGGATGATGACGAGGTCGCCGCCAAGAGCGCGCGCAGAGCTTGCGGCAATGTCCGGCGATCCGTCCGGGTAGTGCTGCAGCAGCTCTTCCGTCCGCTCGCCAAAGATCCCCCGCGCCAGATCGACGTAAGGGCGCTTCGCGTCGTCACCCTGATGCAGGGTGAAATTGAAGCCTTCGTCCTTGTTCCAACCGGCCATAAGCGGAACGTCGCTGTGCTCGCGCGCGGCGAAAATCTCAGCCGGCGAGCGCGGCAGAAACCATCCGTCGATGATCGGACGGAAGCCAAGCCCTGGCGCCGCGGCAAGAATGCCGTCCGCAGGGATGGCGCGCATTTCGGCCAGCGAATGCGCTCCGAGCTTGCGCATGAAGCCGAGGCCGGCGGCCTCAGCCTCCTCGAGCGACGCCGGCGCGCGGCTTGGCGAGGCGAACATCGCCCCGCTCTCGCCGATGACGCGCGCGAAGAGCCCCTTGGCAAGCGGCGAAGCCATGAGCGCGCTCGTCGCATGCGAACCCGCGGATTCCCCTGCAATCGTGACTTTGCCGGGATCGCCGCCGAAAGCGGCGATGTTGCGCTTGACCCATTGCAGCGCGGCGACAAGGTCGAGAAAGCCGTAAGCGCCCGACGAATGATGCTCGGATTCGGCGGTAAGCTCGGGATGGGCGAGGAAGCCCAACGCATTGAGCCGATGGTTGACGGTGACGACGACAATGCCCCGCGCTGCAAGGCGCGCGCCGTCGTAGCGCGCTTCGGCGCCCGATCCGACGACAAAGCCGCCGCCGTGAATCCAGACCATGACCGGCAGGCGCGCTTCTGTCGCCG
Organism: uncultured Alphaproteobacteria bacterium; assembly: GCA_963836695.1. Taxonomy (GTDB): domain Bacteria; phylum Pseudomonadota; class Alphaproteobacteria; order Rhizobiales; family Beijerinckiaceae; genus Roseiarcus. The sequence goes on along the minus strand of CAWIKX010000007.1, from coordinate 465,131 downwards.
GAGCGGCGGGCGTCCAGACGTTCAGATGAAGACAGTCCTCGGAGGTCGCAGCCCCGCTCAGATCAATGTCGTCCCATACGACACCTTGGACCGAATGCGCGCCGAACTCATGTGTCGGCCGCACCCCTTTCCAGGCCGCAACCGGCTCAGGCGGGCGCCAGCGCAACTGGCCGATCGGCGGCGCGGCATAGGGAATGCCTCTGTAGGCGCGAACGCCGCTTGGATTGGGCTCTGGGACCGCAAGGGCCCCGCTCTCGATCGACAGACTGTTCGCCATCACACTCGCCATCCAGCGCTCGTTTCGACCGGCTTCACCGCCCGGCGTCGCATCGGCATTTCATCGAGGCCGGCGAAGCGCGCCTTCGAGCCGAGAGCTTCTTCGATGCGCAGAGCCTCGTTCCATTTCGCCATCCGCTCGGAGCGCGCGAATGAGCCGACTTTGAGCTGACCGGCGCCCCAGCCAATCGCGAGATGAACGATCGATGTGTCCTCAGTCTCTCCGGAACGCGCCGAGACGATAGTACCGAATCCGGACCGGCGTCCTTCGTCCGAAGCCGCTTTGGCTTCGCTGATCGTTCCAGCCTGGTTCACTTTGACCAGCACGGCATTGACGCTTCGCCGACGCGCCGCCTCGGCGACTCGGCTTGCGTTGGTGACAAGATAGTCATCGCCGATGACCTGGATGCTGTCGCCGATTGCTGCGGTGAATTGTTCGAACCCTTTGTCGTCATCCTCGGCGAACGGGTCCTCGATCGACAGGATCGGATAGCGGGCGCACCATTGAAGCAGCATCTCGCCTAGCTGCGTCGCGATCGAGCTCACGTTGTTCGAGACCCAGACGATAGCGGCCCCCTTTGCCGAATTCCGATGCAGCGATGTCGAGCGAGATGCTCACGTCCTCGCCGGGCGTAAGCCCCGCGCCCTCGATCGACTGCATTAGCGTTTCGAGTGCTTCCTCATTGCTCGAGAACGCCGGCCACCAGCCGCCTTCGTCGGCCAGGCCCTGCAGAAGGCCGCGTTCAGCCATGATCCTGCCTGCGGAATGATAGACTTCCGCCGTGACCTCCAGCGCCTCGGCGAAGCTCTTGGCGCGCGGAGCGATCACCATGAAGTCCTGGATGTCGGTTCGCCGTCCCGCATGGGCGCCGCCACCGAAGATCTGGATTTCCGGCAGCGGAACGATCGCCTGCTTGTCGCCTAGACAATAAACCCAGAGCGGCAAGCCTTGGCTTGCGGCCGCGGCATGAAGCACAGCGAGCGAAACGGCCGTCAGCGCGTTTCCCCCGAGCCTCGCCTTGTTCGGCGTGCCGTCGAGGGCGATGAGGCGCGCGTCGAGCGCGGCCTGATCGAACGGATCGAGGCCAATGAGGTCCGGCGCGATTTCAGCGCGAATCCCTCGCAGCGCATGCTGCACGTCAAACCCGCCGAAGCGCTTTCCGCCGTCCCGTTTGTCGATCGCCTCGCGACTGCCTCGTGAGGCCCCAGCGGGCGCGATTCCGCGGCCTACCGCGCCGTCGCTCAAGGTGATTTCCGCTTCGACTGTCGGTCGGCCGCGCAAATCCCATATGCGCCGCGCGACAACGGATTTGATGACAGGCTCGCTCATTGCGATTACGCCCTCGTCCTGAGGAGCCCGCGCAGCCGGCGTCTCGAAGGACGCTCCCGTATGGGCCCGGGGCGCAGTTCTCTGGACCATCCTTCGAGACGCGATGCCGCGCATCGCTCCTCAGGATGAGGGAGACGCTGAGCTTCGTCTCGCCGCTTAAAAGAAGGCAGCGGTTGGCGCCGGGAAAAATGCTCATCGTGTTCGCTTCCAGGCCTCGGCGACGTCCATCAGACGGCGCGACGGATAGGCGATCAGCGGCATGGCGCATCGGCGCACGGCGGCGCGCTCGCTCTCGTGAGTGAGGTATTCGACCGGCGATTTGCCGTCGACGCGGGCAAGGAACAAGGCTGGCAGCAAAGTGGCTGCGCGCGCTTCGATTTCGGTCGGGTTTTCCCAATCGACGCCAGCCAGATAGGCGGCCGCCAGAGCCGAGAAAGCGCCGATGTAGGGCGCTCTCTCGGCGCCTTCGCGCGCGCCCTTGAGCAGGAGATGATTAAGGCAGAAGGCGAGATCAAAGGCGGGGTCGCCGAACCAAGCGCACTCCGCGTCGAGGAACACCGGTCCAGTCCGGGCCTTGAAGAATGTTCTTCGGGCTGACGTCGCCGTGAACCAGCGCGTGCTTTGTCGCCAGCGTCACGCGGACGAGTTCGTCGAAGCGCGAGGCAAGCTCGGGATGGGCACGGGCCGTCGCGCGCAGATAGGGCTCGATGCGGATCGCCTCGAACGTTTCGTCATTGGCGAACGCGGCCGGAATGGTCGGATCGGCAGCGCTGCGCGCATGGATGATTGCGAGATCACGGCCGACCGCGGCGGCGAAATCCACGTTCACGATCCCGGCAAGCAGTTGCGCCTTCCATAATGGATGGTCTTGCGGAGCGAGATAGTCCATCGCGAACCACCCTGCCTCCGCATCCTCGCCGAGAACCCGCGGAACGGCGTCAGGCAGCCAACGCCCAACGGCGCGCATGTACGCGGCCTCCGCCGCGTTGCGCTTGATCGGGGCCTCCCACAAGGCGGCGACCTTGAGCCTCGGCAGCGCACGTTTGACGCAGAACCGTCGCCTGCCAGACTCGACAAGAGAGATGTCCGAAGACACCCCGCCGGTCAGAGGCGTGAGGCGGACGGATTCCCCCGCTTTCAGGAGGCCCATGTCGCGCAAGAGCTCGATCAGGTCGCCGGTCTCAATGGACGCAGACTTATCCACGCGCGCCCACCCCTTTTGTGCAGGCATTAGTACGTGGCGCGGCCGCCCGAGAGATCGAAGACCGCGCCGGTCGTGAACGAGCATTCGCGGCTCGCGAGCCAGCAGACGATCGCTGTCGCCTCTTCGACCGTGCCAAAGCGCTCCATCGGAATTTTCGAGCGCATGTAGGCGATATGAGCGTCCGACACTTGCGAAAGGATCGGTGTGTCGATCGTCGCCGGCGTGATCGAGTTCACGGTGACGCCATCCTTCGCGAGTTCCTTGCCGAGCGACTTGGTGAGGCCGATGACCGCCGCCTTTGACGCGCTATAGGCCGAGGCGGTCGGATTACCCTCCTTGCCGGCAATCGAGGCGATGTTGACGATGCGGCCGTAGCCTCGCTCCTTCATCTGCTTGGCGACATAGCGGTTGCAGTAGAAAAGACCGTTCACGTTGATGTCGAACACGCGCTTCCATTCATCGATCGGATAGTCGATGACGAGAGCGTTCTTGCCCGCAACGCCCGCCGAGCAGACGAGAATATCGATATGACCCATCTCACCGGCGGCAGTTAGAGTCGCTTTCTCGACGGCGTTCGGGTCCGCGACATTGACCTCATCCGCTCGGGCGGCTTTCGCGCCGACCTCGGCGACGGCAGCCTTCAAACGCGCGGGATCCATGTCCCAAATCGTAACTCGCCCGCCCTCGGCGGCGATCCGCTTCGCAATGCCGAGCCCGATGCCGGACGCCCCGCCCGTCACCACCGCCGTCATCCCCTCAAACCGTTTGGCGTCCGACACTTTCAACACTCCTGCTCTTGTTCTTTGCCGTTCCTCAGCCCGGAAACAGCGTCTCGCCGCCGTCCACGCGCAGAACCTGGCCAGTCATATACTTGCTCCTCGGCCCAGCGAGGAAGGCGACCGCATCGGCGATCTCGTCCGGCTCTCCATAACGGATAAGCGACTTGATCGACGAATCCATTTTCTGCGGATCGACGACGCGGGTCGCCTCGAAGCGCGCAGTCTTCGTCGCGCCTGGACTGACCGCGTTGATCCGGACGCCCTCGGTCCGAACGGAGGCCGCGAGGCAGCGGGTATAGTGGACGACGGCCGCCTTGAGCGCGGCATAGATGACGCCGTTGGTCACGCCGAAGTGCGCAGCGCCCGAACCGATGTTGATCACCGATCCGCTGCCCGCTTTCACCATCGGCGGCACGAAGGTCTGGCAGACGAGGATCGTGCCGTAGAGGTTGTTCTCGGTCAGCGACTTGATGTCCTCGAGCGGAATGCCGAGCGCATCGTTAGGCACGGGCTTGCCGCCCGTCGCGCCAATGTCGCCGCCGGCGCAATTCACCAAAATATCGACCCGGCCGAGCTTTGCCTCGATCTCTTCCTTCATCTTTGCGACCGCCGCCTTGTCGCCGATATTGCCGCTGACTGCCGCGACCCTCCCGCCATGTCGGGCGAGCACCTTCGCGACGGCGTCGAGATCGGCCGCTTCGCCATACTTCGCGGGCGCGGTCCAAGTGAGGTCATGGATCGCGACATCCGCGCCGAGCTCGGCCAAACGATCCGCCATCACGCGTCCGAGCCCTCGGCCCGAGCCGGTGACGAACGCGATTCTGCCGGCGAGCTCTTTGGTCATTCCTTCAGTCTCCAATCTTACGCCCGAGGCCCAGCGCGCGCATGTTGTTGGCGCTGCGGTGGATCATCGTCAATTCGTAATCCGCGATCGCGGCATCGTCGCCGCGCTCCCACGGCGTGCGAAAGTCGGCATCATCGGGCAGGCGGTTGACCCTTGAGGCGGCGAGGCAGGCCGCGAGCGCCGGCGCCGACTTAGGCTCGTAGTAGCTCCACCATTCGGGTCGCAAAAGCCGCACGTGCCGGGCTTCGAGCGCTCCAGGCTCGAGCACCGCGTTGAGCTTCCGGCCCTGCCCCGCCAGAATGTCCAGCATGGCAGCCATGGGAACGGCGCCGTCGCCGATGGCGCAGCGCACTAAGCGATAGCCCTCGTCGGTGAACTGCACGCGGTAGTCTTTCAAATGCACGTGCCGCACGTGCGGAGCGACCCGGGCCACGAAGTCGAGCGGCGCCTCGGCAACCGGAAAGGTATTGCCGGTGTCCAGGCAAATGCCAAGTCCACGGATCGCCTCGCAAAACTGGCTAAGTTCGTCGCTGCCGAAATCCTGGTGATTCTCGATCGCCAGAACGCGGCCCTCGTCGGCGGCGCGCGGGCCGCGATCGGCGAGCTCAGCGCGAACGTGAGCGACAAGCTCCCGCCACTTGTCGCCAAGCGCGTGACGATCGCCGCACAGCACATTTGTCAGGCCATGACGGATGACCTTCGCGTCGAGAATGCGGGCGGAGCGCAGCGCGCTCTCAAACGGACCCATCGTCAAGCCCGAGCTGACGATCGGAGCCATGCCGAGGCTAGCCAGCCGATCGCGCAGCGCGCGGAGCTCGTCGTCGCTCATCGCTCGAAGCCACGGGTCGTAGATCTCGAGAACCTTCGCGCCAAGCTCGGTCGCGATGGCGATGAAGCCTTCGAGGCCGGCGCCTTTAGGGTTTGTGCGGGGCCCGCCGGCGCCTTGCAAGCCGAGATGGTAGGTGAGGCCGTAGGGGTTGAGGCCTAAGGCAAAGGTTTGTCCGCGCGCCTCCGGCCGAAGCGCCTTCATAGTGTCACTCATCGAAGCCCCGCGTCGACCGTGATCGACTGCTTGGTGACCATTCGGCTGTCGTCGGCGCCAAGAAACAGGGCCATTCGCGCGATGTCCTCGCCGAGCAGCGTCGCCTTGATGGATTGACGCTTGACGATCGCGTCGACCGATTCCGGGGTCTTGTACCATAGCCGCCGCTGCCGGTCGGTCATGACCGCGCCGGGCTCGATCGCGTTCACGCGAATGTTATCCGCGCCGAACGCTCGCGCCAGCGCATTGGTGAGGCCGATGATCCCCGCCTTGGCCGCGGCGTAAGCCGGCATCTCGGGCGCGCCGCGCCAGGCGATCGACGAGAGATTGATGATCGAACCGAAGCCAAGCTCGCGCATCTGCGGATGGACGGCCTGGGCGGCAAAAAAATGATGGCGCAGATTCACATTCTGGGCGTGGTCCCAGTAGTCGGCGGTGACGCCCGCCACTGCGTGGCGCTCGTCGTTGGCCGCGTTATTGACCAGGACAGCGATCGGGCCGAGCTTGGCTCGCGTTTCCCTGATCGCGGCTTGCAGCGCAGCGACGTCGGTCACGTCGCACTTAAGAAAGAGCGCCCCGCCTCGCCCTTCACCGCCGCTGCGATCCCCTCGCCCTCCGGGTGCTGGACGTCGACGAAAGCGACGCGCGCGTGATTGCGGGCGAAAGCGCGCACGATGTCGGCGCCGATGCCGGTCGCGCCGCCGCTGACGAATACCGTGCGCCCAGCGAGGCTAGGGTAGATGGCGAAGCTCAAACGGCGACCTGCGGAATGAGCGCCTGGGTTTCGGGATCGAACAGGCACGCATGACCCATGTCGATCCCGAGGGCCATGAGTTCGCCGAGACGAGGGGCGCCGTCCGGGTCGAAGCGTCCCAGGATCTCTTGCTCGCCGATCTTTAAGATCGCGTGGGTTTCGGCGCCGGTTGGCTCGACCACTTCGACAGGCGCGGTCAGCATAGCGAGCTCGGGCTTTTGCGCCTTCAAATTTGAATTATGGCGGAACAGGTGCTCGGGGCGCACGCCGAGCACCACCTTGCCGTTCGCAGGATGGAGCCTGGGCTCTTGAGGAAGCGGCAGCATCGCCCTCTCACCGCCCCCGAGCGCGATCGCGACCGCAGGACGGCCGTCGAGCTTCATGAGTTCGCCGGGTATGAAGTTCATCGATGGCGATCCCATGAAGCCAGCGACGAACATATTGGCGGGCCGGTCGTAAACGGCTTGGGGTTCGTCGAATTGCTGAATTGCGCCCTGATGCATGACCGCGATGCGTGAAGCAAGTGTCATCGCCTCGATCTGGTCATGGGTGACATAGATCGTGGTCTTGCCGACCCTTAGGTGAAGCTTCTTGATCTCCGTGCGCATATCGACGCGCAGCTTGGCGTCGAGATTGGACAGGGGCTCGTCGAACAGAAAGAGCTTCGGGTCGCGCACCAAAGCGCGGCCCATCGCGACGCGTTGGCGCTGCCCGCCAGACAATTGGCCGGGTTTTCGGTTGAGAAGCGGCTCGATCTGCAAGAGCGCGGCGACGCGCCTGATCGCAGCCTCCTGCTCGGCCTTCGGCACACCCCGGCTCTCCATGCCGAAGGTCATATTCTGGCGCGCGGTCATCGTCGGATAAAGCGCATAGGACTGGAACACCATGGCGATGTCGCGGTCCTTCGGCGCGACCGAATTGACGATTCTTCCATCAATGCGAATCTCGCCCTCGCTGACGCTTTCGAGTCCCGCGATCATAGCGAGCAGCGTCGACTTGCCACAGCCGGACGGGCCGACGAGGGCGATGAACTCTCCCGTCTCAGCCTCGAGATCGATTCCCTTGAGGACTTCGACCGCGCCAAAGCGCTTGTAGAGGCGCGAGACGCTCAGCGTCGCCATGATCGCGCTCTCACTTGATGGCGCCTTGAGTGAGCCCGCGAACAAAATACTTGCCGCCGAACAGGTAAATCAGGAGCGGAGGAACGGCGCCAATCATCACCGCGGCGCTTGCTACGTCATAGGGATGAGCGTTCATCTGACTGGTCGCTAGCGCGACGAGAGCGGTGGTGATCGGCTGCTGGGTTCCGCCGGTGAACACGACGCCGAACAGGAATTCGTTCCATATGCCGGTGAACTGCCAGATGACCGTGACAATGAGGATCGGCGGCGACAAGGGCAGGACGATCTTGAAGAAAATGCGCCAGAAGCCAGCCCCGTCGATGCGGGCCGCCTTAATGAGGTCGTCGGGTATGTTGACGTAGTAGTTGCGGCAGAACAGCGTGGTGAACGAGAGGCCCTGGATGATGTGCACCAGAATGAGCCCGTAGACCGAGTTCGAGAGATGCAACGCCCCGAGAATGTAGGCCCAGGGTAGGAGCGCGACCTGGCCCGGCATGAACACGCCCAGCACGATGCAGATGAACAGGGTCTCCGATCCCGGGAAGCGCCATTTCGAGAGCACATAGCCATTGAGCGCGCCGACCAGGGTCGAGGCGATCGTCGCCGGAATGGTCATGTAGAGGGAATTGTAGAAATTGCGCTTGATGCCTTCGCAAGTGCCCGCGACGCAGTAATGCGCCCAGGCTTTCGGCCAGGCGCTCAGTGAGAAGCTATGCGGAAATGCGATGAGTCCGTTCTCGGTGATCTCAGGCAATTCGCGGAACGAATTGGCGATCACGACGAACAGCGGCAAGAGATAGATCAGCGCGAACAGGCCGAGGAAGGAATAGATCGCGACCCGCCGCAAGGCGAAGCGGAGGCTCTCGCCGCGCGCCTGCGAATCGAGCGCAAGATCGAAGGTCGCGTCAACCACGGGCGGCCTCGCGGCGCGAGCGCCAGACCGTCCATAGCGCATAAGGCACGAGCACGACTGCGAGCGCGAGCAGCATCATGATCGAGGCGGCCGCGCCGATCGCGATTTGCCCGCGCTGAAACATGAGGTCATAGACGTAGTTCGCTGGAAAGGTCGTCGATATGCCTGGGCCCCCTTGAGTCAGCGCGACCACCAGATCGAACGTCTTGATCGCGAATTGCAGTAGCACGACCGCAACCGCGATGAAGATCGGGGCGATCGAAGGCAGGATCACCTTGCGATAGATGCGCGCCGGCCCCGCGCCGTCGATCTGCGCCGCCTTGATGAGATCGGGATCGACCGAGCGCAAGCCCGCGAGAAAGAGCGCCATCGCGAACCCGGAAGACTGCCACACGCCGGTGGCGATGATCGCATAGATCGCAGTGTAGCGATTGGTGATCAGGCGGAAGGTGAAGTCATGCCAGCCGAGGCTGCGCACCAGAAATTCAATGCCAGCGTCGGGGCTATAGAGCCAGCTCCACACCACGCCGGTGACGACGAACGACACCGCGAGCGGATAGAGAAAGATCGTCCGCCAGATCGCTTCGCCGCGCACCCGCTGGTCGATGGCGATGGCGAGCGCGAGCCCGACCGCGAGCGACAGGACGACATAGAAGGCGCTGAAGTAGAAGAGATTGCCGTAGGCGATCTTCCAGCGCGCGTTCGACCAGAGATCGAAATAGGGTTTGAGGCCGACGAATTTGTAGGTCGGCAGCATCGTGCTGTTGGACATCGAAATGTAGAGCGTCCACAGCGTGAAGCCGAACACATAAATGACGCTTGCGATCGCTCCGGGCGCGATCGCCAGCCTCGGAGTCCAGGCTCCCAGTTTTTCGCGCAAGGCCGCCTTCGTCTGGATGGCCTGGTTCGCGCTCAGAGCGTTGGACATGGATATGCGTTCAACCGAACCGCAGAACCGGCCGCGCGGCTAAGGCCGCGCGCGACCGGCCCGGACTGCTCACTTTTGCGCGTCGACGGCGTCCGCCATGGCGTTGGCGGCTTCTTCCGGGGTCGTCTTGGGGTTGTTGACGAAGGCGGTGATCGTGTCGAGGATCGCGCCGCGATACTTCTGCAGGATGGTCATGTTGTGGGCCATCGAGCGCACCAGCGTGCCGTCGGCGATCGAGGCCTGCAAGGCCTTCTGCGACTGCTGCTGACAGGGGTTGAAGTCTTTGAGATCGATGTCGAGCCGGGCGGGAATCGAGCCCTTGGCCTGATTGAACACGGTCTGGAACTTCGGCGACATGATGAGATCGGCAAGCAGCGTCTGGCCCGCGACGTAGTCGGGGTCCTTCTGCTTGAAGAACACGACCGAGTCCGAATTGAGGATGAAGCCGGGCTTGCCCCAGTCGGTGGGCGCTTGGCCGCACTGGTAGTCCTGGGGCGTTCTCAGTCCGGCCGCGGTGAAAATGCCGATCTGCCAGTCGCCCATGATCATGAACACGGCCTGACCTTTCGCGATCATGCTGGTCGCGGTGTTGTAGTCGCGGCCGGCGATGCCGGGATCCATGTATTTCGACACCATCAGGCGCATCTGCTGAAACGCCTTGACCATGTCGGGCGAGCGCATCGCCGCGGTGTCGCCCTCGACGAAGGCCTTGCGGAACAAGTCGATGTTCTGCCCGTAGACGACTACCTCGAACGTCGTCGCGTCTGTCCAGTCCTGACTGAAATGGGCGAGGCAGATGAGATGAGCCGCGACCGCCTTGTCGCAGTCGGCGTTGAATTCGGCCCAGGTCTTCGGCAACTCCTTGATTCCCGCCTGATCCATCGCCTTGGTCGAGCCCCAGATCCAGTCGATGCGGTGGATATTCATGGGCGCAGCGACCCAGTGGCCGGTCGGCTTCATCACCGGCAGGAGTTCGGGGGCGACGACCTTGTCCCAGCCTTCCTTGTTGGCGAGGTCGTCGAGGTTGCCGGTCATGCCGGTCTCGTTCCACTCGGCGATTTCCGGCCCCTTGAGCTGCACCGCGGGCGGAGCGTTGCCTGCGACGACGTCGGCGCGCAGTTTGGCCAGCGTGTTGGCGGTATGGCCGGCGATCGAGGTCTGCTCCCATTTCCCCCCGGCGGCGGTGAACATCTCGCCGAGCTTGGCGATCGCCGCCGCGTCGGATCCCTCCGACCATTGACTGAGCAGGTTTGTTTTAGGCTCGGCAAGCGCCGCGCTCGTCGCGGCGGTGAACGCGAGCACTCCAGTAAGCGCCGCCTTGATCGTGACCATCGCTTCTCTCCCATCTCGAAAGCCCGGCTGGCTCTAGGCTCGCCCCGGGCGATTCGGTTCGAATATCTGCTGTCGGCGCTAGCCTGCGCTAATGTTTGTTGATTAGGAGATAGAGCGATTGATTTCACGCGTCAAACGATGAAGGAAATGCACCGCGGACATTGGGGCCAAATCGCGGAGTTGGCGCCGCGACAAGGCTGGTGAGAATCGAAGGCGTCGGCGTTCGCGAGGGCCCGTGAACGCCATCGATCGGGGAGTTACGCGCATGGGACGAAGAGCTTTGGCGTTGGCGGCGGTTATGATGATCGGCGCAAGCGGAGTTTCGCTTGCCAAGGAGGCGGCCTATCTCGGCAATTGGGCGCGCGGGGATGGCAAGACCAGGATCCACGTGGCGCCCTGTGGCGCCGAGGTTTGCGCGCGCAACACTTGGGTCAGGCGTGGCGTCTCTGGAGAAGCGGTGGGCGATCGCCTTATTCTTAACGTCAAGCCGGCCGGCGCCGGGCATTGGTCAGGAAAAGCCTTCGACCCGCAGCGCCACCGGAGCTACACAATCGGCGTCCGAGTCATCAATGCTCAGATGACAACACGAGGATGCATGATGGACGGGTTCATTTGTCAAAGTATGAACTGGAACCGGGCGCATCGGTCGTAGCGCGACGCTGTGCACATTCGGCAAAAAGCGAAACGCTCGGCAATCATGCTTGCCAGTTCACGAACAACAGCACTCCGGCGGCGACGAGCGTCGCCATCGCGGCGAGATAGGCGGTCTGGAGCGTGATGTTCTTCCAGAACAGAATGCGCGACAAGAGCGCGCATCGAACCGGCAGCTCCTGAACGTCCAGCACCGGGTCGGCGATGAACTCGAAATCCTCGGGGTTTGAATGGCGCCAGATCGGGAACCGCTTCCGTCCCGCGCGGGGGAACCGCGGATAGACCGAAGCCAACAGATTAAAGAAGATGACGACAAACGGCGCCAGCAGCACCGGGACGCCCAAATAATGCGGGTAATGGTCGCGAAATTGCAGGACCGTCCCCATCATGATGGCGACGAACAGAACGGCGATATTCGCCTTGATGTCGCTCAGACGAATGGAATCGCCGTAGCCGATGATCAGATTGCGCAGCTGAGCCTCATGATCCTTGGATATCAACGGCATTTCCGAAAGCTCCCTTTTGCGCGGCGAGCGGCGAGGCTTGTCCGGGTTTTGCTCTCTGAACTCACATGGCTGTTCATTGCGCGCTCCGCGCCGCCGTCATGGCGCTCGATCGCCATCAGCGCCAGCAGGGCCGTGAAACCGGCGGCGCCGACCGCCATGGCGTCCGCCTGGGTAAGGCCAAACGGGAGCTTGACCAGCCAGTCGCCGTTCACCCGCGCCCTCTTGGAATAACCGCCGAAAACCTGGCTGAGCCCATGACCGGTGAGGACGACCTCATTACCGGGAGCAAAGTCCGACCGGCGCGAGCCCTCTACGATTCCGGCGAGGTCGACGCCAAGAACCGTGGGAAACCTGCGAATGACTTGCGATTTACCGCTCAGCGCGAGGCCGTCCTTGTAATTGACGGTCGAATGGGTGACGCGGATCGTGACGTCGCCGTCCATGAGCTCGAACTCATCCATGTCGACGAGCCGGACGTCGTGACCCGCGTCCTTCTTCTCGGCTCGAATGGCGCGAAACGTCATGGCTTGATGCCCTTGGGTTGGCGAGCGAAGAGGCGAAGTCTATGAGCGGGATTCCGGGCCGGTCAAATGGCTTGCCCCCATCGATGTCTGAGGAGGGGAGCCGCTCATGGCCAAAAAAGGAAAGCCGCTGCTCATCGAAAAGGAAAAACCGCCGCGCGTCATGACGGCGGTCAAGGGCGCCGACGGATTGTCGCGCTGTCCGTGGCCGGGCGTCGATCCGCTCTACGTCGCCTACCACGACGAGGAGTGGGGCGTGCCAGAATACGACGACCGAGCGATATTCGAGAAGCTGGTGCTTGACGGCTTCCAGGCCGGACTCTCCTGGATCACCATCCTGCGCAAGCGCCCGGCCTTCCGAAAGGCCTTCGACGGTTTCGACCCAGAGAAGATCGTCCGCTGGACCGACAAGAAGAAGGATGCGCTGATGCAGGACGCGGGGATCGTTCGCAATCGCGCCAAGATCGAGGCGACGGCGGCGTTGGCTCGCATCGTGCTCGACTTTGCGGATAAGGGAGGCTTCGCGCGTCATTTGTGGAGCTTCGTCGACGGACGCCCGATCGACAACCGGCGGCAGAGCTTCAAGGACGTGCCGGCCGAGACTGACGTCTCTCGCGCCATCGCCAAGGACTTGCGCGCCCGGGGCGGCAACTTTGTTGGGCCGACGATCGTCTACGCTTTCATGCAGGCGACCGGCATGGTCAACGATCACCTTGTGGATTGTTGCCGTCACGAGGCCTGTCGGGGGCTGGCGCGCGAGCTTAAAGCATGAGCGATCGCGCGCCACCGCGCGCCTGGCAGCGAATGCTGTCGGGACGGAGGCTCGATCTCATCGATCCTTCGCCGCTCGATGTCGAGATCAGCGACATCGCACATGGATTGGCGCGGGTGGCTCGGTGGAATGGTCAGACGAGGGGACCTGAGATCTTCTCTGTCGCGCAACATTCCTTGCTGGTGGAGGCGCTGTTCGCGGCTTTCGAGGCTGCGCCCTCCGATCAGGCGCGGCTCACGGCGCTGCTGCACGACGCGCCCGAATACGTGATCGGCGACATGATTTCGCCGTTCAAGGCTGCGATCGGCGGCGAATACAAGCGGGTCGAGGCCCGCCTTAAGCGCGCGATCCTCATCCGCTTCGGCTTGGTCCCCGAACCGCCGGACGATCTCGACCATCGCATCAAGGTGGCCGACCGCGCCTCGGCCTATCTCGAGGCGACCGGGCTTGCGGGCTTCTCGATTGCGGAAGCGCGCAAAGTGTTTGGCGAGCCGAACCTACCGAACCGCGACTTCGCCGCCTTCCTTGAGCCGATGCGGCCGGCCGATGTCGAAGCGCAGTTTCTCGCCCGTTTCGCTGAACTCGACGCTAAAGTCGCCAGATCCCCATAAGTCGCCACAAGAGAACCGATCCATGCCCCGCCTTCATGTCTGCTCGCTCGCTTTGATCGCCGAGACCGTCGAGAGCTCCGGCGCGCGCTCTCTTGTGACCCTGCTGCGCCACGGCACGGAAATCGAGCGCCCGACCGCGATCCACCCGTCGCGGCATCTTCATCTTGAGTTCTCGGATATCGTCGAGGCGACGCCGGGCCAAGTCCTGCCTGACGCTTCGCACCTGGACGAACTCTTAGGATTCGTCCAGGCCTGGGACCGCGCGGCACCGATGCTGATTCATTGTTTCGCCGGGGTCAGCCGCTCGACCGCCGCCGCCTACATCGCCGCGTGCGCGCTTGCGCCCAAGCGCGACGAGTTCGCGATCGCCCGCTCGCTGCGCGAGGCGTCTCCCACGGCTTCGCCGAACCCTTTGCTCGTGGCGCTCGCCGACCGGGCCCTCGGGCGGCGGGGGCGCATGAGCGAAGCGATTGCTGAAATTGGCCGCGGCCAGGACTGCTTCGAAGGGCAACCGTTCGCGCTTGAGCTGAACTGACTGCGGTCCGGCCATCCGAAAGCTTGGGTGTTATGCGCGGCGTCCTCAGCCCTTCACCGCCTTGGCCATCGCCCCCTGCTCGGCCTCGGTCGGCGAGCCGTAGAAGGCCGGATCATTGTCCTTCCCGCCGAGCGCGCCATAGGCATGCTCGCCCTTGGCGTCGAACAGCACGACGAACTTGTGCCCCTGGCAGTCCGTCGGTTCGCACACAAACGACATCTCATACGGCTTGCCATCGATGGTGAGATTAGTCATCTGCCCGGCGACGCCATCGAAGTTCCGATTGAACCGAAGGAGCCAGTCGGGCGTCGGTTGCACGAGCTTCATCAGTTTTTCCCACGAGACGTGGTGCGGGGTCTTGCCGTGCAGAGCGTCGAACAGAAACGCCGTCTCCGGCTCCGCTGCGTTCGCGGCGGAGGCGAGAGCGACGAGGGCGAGAGAAAGTCTAAAGCGCATCTTGGATTCGGGCCATTTGCGGTTGGAGATTGAAATCGGAGCTCCCGGGGCGCGGGCGAACTCAGGTTGAGCTTGATCGCTCCTCAGAAGGCCTTGAAGGTAATCATGGTGCGCGTGTCGACGATCCCCGGGATCACTTGCACTTTGTGGCCGACGAAGTGACCGATGTCGACATTCGACTCGACGTAGAATTTGGCCAGAATGTCAAAGTCGCCAGCGATCGAATAGATCTCAGAGGCGATCTCCGCTTCCGCCAGTGCGCTCGCGACCTCGTACGTCCGGCCGAGGGCGCATTTGATTTGTACGAAGAACGTCTGCATCAGGTCACGGCCCTTGTTTGCCGTTCTCTTCTGCAACAACTTCCACGTCGCGGTCCATCCCCGTTTGGACCTGGAAGGTCGATTGGTAGACCTTGGACTCGTGCCGCGCGATGACGACGTACTCGCCCTCGGCGAGCACGAGCGAGGGAAAGGCTCCCACCAGCTCACGAATGACGTCGCCGCCCGGGGTGAGGATCGTGAACGTGGTGTTGGCGAGCGCTTCCGCCCCCTGCTTGTTGACAAGCTTGAGCGTGAGGGTCGCGCAGCGGTGCCGAATCGCGACGTCGATCCGCTTGCCGGAGACAACCTTGATGTCGGCGTTGACCACCGAATTGGAAGGAATCGCGGCGGGCGGCGCGGGCGCCGCCGATTTGCCTGAATTGCCCTGGGCGCTCACCGTCGAGCGAGCGCCTACCGTGTCCAGGTAGGTCGAAACGATATGATAGGAGCCTTCCGGCAGTCCGACGATATCACCCGCCTTGGCTTTGGCGTAAACGAGTTTGCCGAGCGGATTACGATTCTGGGGCACATAGATCGCGAGTGACAACTTGGACGGGTCGATCGGCGCATCGGAAACGGTGCCTTCGATCCGAAGCGCGCCCGCCGCGAGGGTCAGACGCTCGGAGCGAACCTCCGCGCCGAGGGTTACGCGTTTGGCCGCGCTGGCAAGCCCGAACGCCACATGAACGACGTAATCGCCGGGTGGTATTGTCAAGGTCGGCTGGGCTTGACTGGATTCAACGATCAAGGGATGCGAGCCGTCCGGATCGGCCTTCGCGCCAAACACCCGCCAGCGCAGACCGCCTGTAACCGGCGCGGCGACGCCGCTGAGGACGGCCGAAAGGTTGAGCGTCGCTTGGGCGGAATCGGTTGTTGGCGTTTGAGCGCCGGCCGGCGCGAGCAGCGCCATCAGCGCGACCAAAGCCGCCAGAATTCGCCAAACCGCTGCCAAGCCGCCTCGCGTAGCCGAAAATTGACGCCGAAGCGCGGCGTCTGGGCCGGCTCGTGGCCTCACATTGAGGCGGATCGAAGGCGGTTTACACCTCACGGGTTTTCGGCCAAGGAGCAGCCTCCGCTTAAGGCGAAACAATCGATGAACGATACGATCGAGATCCTCAGAAGCCGCCGGTCCGTACCGCCGCCAATGATGACGGGGCCTGCTCCGACCGCTGACGAGCTCGCAACGATCCTGACCGTCGCCTCCCGGGTGCCGGATCACGGCAAGCTCGCGCCTTGGCGGTTCCTGGTCTTCGCTGGCCAAGCGCGCGAGCGCGCGAGCCAGCTTGCGCTCGACCTTCGTCTCGTCGACAAGCCGGACCTCGACGAACCTGCTCGCGCCGAGGAGGCGCGACGTTTCGTCCGCGCCCCGCTGGTCGTTGCGGTCGTCTCGCGCGCGGCTCTGCACTCGAAGATCCCCGAATGGGAGCAGATCTTGTCCGCGGGCGCGGTGTGCATGAACATGATCCTTGCCGCCCGTGCGCTCGGTTTCTCGGCGACTTGGCTAACTGAATGGATGGCCTATGACAGCCGCTTTCGCACCGCGATCGGCCTCGCCGAACACGAGCGCATCGCAGGCTTCATTCACATCGGCCGGACGACGGCGGCGATCGAGGATCGCCTGCGCCCGCGGCTCGCAGAGATTGTGACCAACTTTCCCGAATAGGGCCTGACGGCGATGTTCTATGCGACGACGGAGCGAGATCGGACGAAGCTGCCGCACGATCCCTTCAAAGCGATCGTCGCGCCGCGTCCGATCGGATGGATTTCGACGCGCGCGATCGACGGACGCATCAACCTCGCCCCGTACAGTTTCTTCAACGGCTTTTCAAGCGCGCCCCCGATCGTCGGCTTCTCCAGCGAAGGCTGGAAGGACTCGGCGTCCTTTGCCAAGGAGAGCGGCGAGTTCGTCGCCAATCTGGCGACGAACGACCTGCGCGACCCGATGAATGAGACCTCGGCGCCGTTCCCCCGCGGCGAAAACGAATTTGCTCGCGCCGGTCTGACCATGGCCGAATGCAGACTGGTCCATGCGCCCCGCGTCGCCGAGAGCCCGGCTGCGTTGGAATGCAAAGTCGTGGACGTCGTCGAGATCCGGTCGTTGACCGGCGCCTTGAGCGGAGCCGTGCTTACGCTCGGAGAAGTGGTTGGCTTTCATATCGATGAGCGCTTTATCGACAACGGTCGCTTCGACATCGCGCGCGCCCAGTCGCTCGCCCGCTGCGGCTACCAGGATTACGCGATGGTCGAGAGAGTGTTCGCGATGACTCGGCCAAAAGGTGGCGGCGACATTTGATGGCGCCCGCAGATCCGCGCCCAGAAAGCGGGAGATTGAGCGAAAAGCGGGAGATTGAGCCAAAGGTGAGTTGTCGCTAAACTCAGCGCTTCACAAGCCGGTTTGCAGGGTTCGGAAATACATGTCAGCCACGGCGATCACCCGCGATTACAGTCTTGTCGGTCCGGAGGCCGATAAGGCCGTGGCCGCAGGACTCGCCTCGGCGAATTGGTACACGCCGCCGATCACGCGCGCCGAGCTCAAGGAGCTCATGCGCCGCGACGACGGTCCGGCAATCCGGGATACGCTCATCTGGTTTGCGGCGTTCATCGTATCAGGGGGCTTCGGCTATTATTTTTGGGGGACCTGGGCGGCCATTCCCTTCTTTATCGTTTACGGCGTGCTCTACGGCTCTTCGACCGACAGCCGCTGGCACGAGTGCGGCCATCGAACCGCGTTCAAGACGCAGTGGATGAACGACGCGATCTATCAGATCGCCTGCTTCATGATCATGCGCGAGCCGGAAATCTGGCGCTGGAGCCATACGCGCCACCACACGGATACGATCATCGTCGGGCGCGATCCCGAGATCATCACCCCGCGTCCGCCGGATGTTGTGTCGCTTCTCCTCAACATTTTCGCGCTCAAAAGCACCGTCGCTTTTTTTCGAAAGGTCTTCCTGCACGCAACTGGCCAACTCACGGAGGAGGAGGCGACCTTCGTGCCCGAGACCGAGCGATCGAAGGTTTATCGGACAGCACGCGTCTACCTTGCGATCTACGCGCTGATGATCGCCGCTTGCGTCTATTTTCGTTCGATCCTGCCCGCGATGTATATCGGCCTGCCGACCTTGTACGGCGGATGGTTCGCGCTCTATTGCGGCATGACGCAGCATCTCGGGCTCGCCGAGGACGTGCTCGACCATCGGCTGAATTCGCGCACCGTATACATGAACCCGATCTTCCGTTTCCTCTATTGGAACATGAACTACCACGTGGAGCACCACATCTTCCCGACGGTCCCCTATCACGCGCTGCCGAAGCTGCACGAGGCGATCAAGGCGGATTGCCCGGCGCCCTATCCGAGCTCGATCGCCGCTTATCGCGAGATCGTTCCAACGCTTTTTCGCCAGTTGAAGGATCCGACCTATTTCGTGCGGCGCAAGCTGCCGCCGAACGCCCAGCCTGAGGTGACGGCGGCGAGCGTCGCAAAAGTCGAGCGGGCCGTCTGAAATGAGCGAGAGCTGGATCGACACCGGCCCCACCGACCGGATTTCGCCCGAGGACGTCGCGCCGTTCGAACATGAAGGCAAGCAATACGCGCTCTACCGGACCGCGGACGACCGCTATTTCGCCACCGACGGCCTCTGCACCCATGAATCGGTCGAACTCGCCGACGGTTTCGTTCAGGGCACGATCATCGAATGCCCGATGCATAACGGCCGGTTCGACTTCACCACCGGCGAAGCCAAGGGCGCGCCGGCCTGCATCAACCTCGCGACTTATCCGGTGAAGGTCGAAGGCGGCAGACTGCTCGTCAAGCTCAGCTGACTGCCAGGCGGCCCGCCGAGATCTGCAATCCGGCCGCCGAGGCGCGGATCGCTGGCCGCCGTTATGGAGGCCAGGCCCGCTCGCTCGGGTCAACGGAGAGAACGCAATGAAACTCACCGGAGTTGCGGTGATCGTGACCGGCGGCGGCTCGGGACTTGGCCGCGCGACGGCGGAAGCGCTCGCCGCCAGGGGAGCGAAAGTTACGGTCTTCGACCTCAATCGCGCGGCGGCCGAGGAAGCGGCCAAGGCCATCGGCGGCCTTGCGGTCGCGGGCGATGTCGTGGACGAAACCTCCGCCGGCGCGGCGATCGCTAAGGCCGAGGGGGAGCATGGGGCCGCGCGGGTGCTGGTCAATTGCGCCGGCATCGGCACGCCCAAGCGCGTGCTCGGCAGAGAAGGGCCTCAGCCGCTGGCCGATTTCGACAAAGTGATCCGGGTCAACCTCATCGGCACCTTCAACATGATCCGCCTCGCGGCGGCGGCGATGGCCAAGCTCGAGCCGATCGAGGGCGAGCGCGGGGTGATCATCTCGACCGCCTCGGTCGCGGCCTATGAGGGCCAGATTGGGCAAGCCGCCTATTCCGCCTCCAAGGGGGGCGTCGTCGCGATGACGCTGCCGATCGCGCGTGAGCTCGCGCAGTTCGGCGTCCGGGTCAACGCGATCGCGCCCGGCGTCTTCCTGACGCCGATGATGGCCGCCCTGCCACAGCCGGCGCAGGATTCGCTCGGCGCCTCGGTGCCGTTCCCCGCCCGCCTCGGGCAGCCGGCCGAATATGCCGCGCTCGCCCTGCACATCATCGAGAACGGCTACCTCAACGGCGAGACGATCCGCATCGACGGGGCCCTCCGCATGGCGCCGAGATAAGGCGGGGCGCAGCGCCCGGTCCGCGAGTACAACCCCGAAGGCGATCTGAATGCAGATAAGCGCGAGCCAAAATGCCTCTAATAGGGCGTAAACGCTAGTAAAAATGCCGGCTTCTCCGGGGGACACGATCCAGGCATATCGTAGTGCGCGCCCCGCGCCCCTGGCCTGAACCCGTCAGGCTTGAGCCCTGCGCCGAGCGGTGCGCCTTGAGAGATCTTGCGTTAACAGGCTGACGCGAAACTGCGGAGGATCACCACAGCGGAGGCCGCTCCAGGATCCATATGGCCAAGCGCGCGTTCGCCAAGCCGAGAGGCCCGACCCCGCAAAGCCACCATTGATTTAGTCGCTTCAGCACCCGCCTCAGCGGCTTCGACGGCGGCCACAAGGCAGGCTTTCGCATCCTTGCCTTCGTTGGCCGCAGCCTCGGCGGCCGCGGCGGCCGGCAGCCAGGCGTCGAGCATGGTTTTGTCGCCCAGTTCGCCTTTGCCGCGTTCCTGAATTCCTTTGGCCATTGCGCCGACGACGGCGACCAGCGCGTCGCGATCGAGGTCGGACTTGCCCTTCACGGCAGCCGCCGCACGCATGAAAGCAGTCGCATAAAGCGGACCAGTCGACGCGCCAACCGCGTTGAGAAACGATTTGGCGGCTGTGTTGAAGACCGTTGAGGGATTGCTGGTCTCACGGTTCAAGTCTCGCAGAGCGGATTTCACTGCGTTAAACCCAATCGCCATCGTCACTCCATGGTCGGCGTCTCCGATGACGCCGTCCAGCCTGGACAGCCTCTCCTTGTCCGCTTCGATCGCTCGGGCGATTTGGCTGAAGAGATCGATGAGAACTCGAGGTGTCGATAGGGGTCATGAGTGTCTCCAGGGCGGCGCGTGTTCAGCCCGCACGGAACATCGCGCAGTCGCAAGGGCGATCAAGTAATGTGGTCAGTTCGTCATCGAGGTGGAAAAGCGTAATCGATGCGCCCGCCATCTCCAGAGAGGTGCAATAAGGCCCAACCCAAGTCGCGTGGACGTCGATGCCCTTCGCATCCAGTCTCTGCTTCACCCGCCGGTTCAGAAGATAGAGCTCCATAAGCGGCGTCGATCCGAGCGAGTTGATCAGTACGGCGACTTTGTCGCCGCTCTTCGCCGGCATCTCAGCGAAGATGCGGTCCATGATATCGTCGGTCGTGGCGTCGGCGGTCTTCATCGGCTCGCGAGCAACCCCAGGCTCGCCGTGGATGCCCATTCCGATCTCCATCTCGGCCGGCCCAATTTCGAAATTGGGCGTGAGAGTTTGTGGAAGGGAGCACGGCGAAAGCGCCACGCCGACCGTGAAGGTGTGATCGTTCGCTTTCCGAGCGATGCGTTCACATTCGTCGAGGCTCATCATCAAGTCAGACGCCGCTCCAACGACCTTAAAGACGAAGAAATTGCCTGCGACGCCGCGCCTTTTCTCGCGCTGGTCGAGAGGCGCCGAAGCAATGTCGTCAGTGGTCACAACGATGCGGGCTTCGATGTCGTCGAGCCCGGCCAGCTCGACCGCCATCTCAAAGTTCATCACATCGCCCGCGTAATTCCCAAACACGAATAGGACTCCCTTTCCCCCATGGACAGCCTTCGCGCATTCGACGATCGGGTCAGGAGGGGGTGAGGCGAATACGTTGCCGACCGCGCAAGCATCCGCGACCCCGTGACCGACGAAGCCGAGGAAAGTCGGTTCGTGACCCGAGCCGCCGCCGACGATAATTCCAACCTTGCCTGGCCGAGGGCCGTCCACGGCCACAAGCGACCGCAGAGACCCTGGAAGCTGCTTCACGTGCCTAGGATGCGCAGCGACAATTCCCTCAAGCATCTCCTCGATGATCATCTCCGGATCATTGATCAGCTTCTTGGTTTTCATACGAGATACCCCCGCTTCATCCTTATTGGAGACCAGCCTGTTGCGCTCAAAAAGCTGAGGCGCCCCATCCGCTTTACAAATTCCGCTCGCCGTTGTCGCATCTGTGATCAGTATTGTCGCATGGCCGCCGCGCAGACAGGCAAGGATTGCCGCGACCTTGTCCAGGCCGCCCGCCACGGCGATGCGCACCTTCACCGAGTGGAGCTCCTCCAGCGTCGGGCCGATGAGCCGGTCGTCTAACGCTCCGCGCAAGGGTCGTCCCGTCTCGTCAACGAATCGTCCGGCGATGAAAGCGGTGGCGCGCTGAGCCTGATATTCTCTAACCATCGCAAGATCGATAAGGCCACAGGCGGCGGTAAGGCTCTCGGGTCGAATGTTAGAGACGCCGAACAGCAATTTGTCGGCGCGACGGATGATTTTGATGCGCTCGCGCACCGCCGGCTCGGACACCATTATATCTCGCACCCGTCGGCTCGAGACGAGCGCCGGCGAGTTCAGCGTGATGCACCGCGCGCCGATGGAGGCGGCGAGCGCGGAGACGCATTCTTCCGGCGACCATTCCGTTCCTACGTCGCCCCCGCCCGTTGCTTGGACCACGGACAGATCGGGAAGTTTGAGCGGCCTGCTTGCTTGAGCGATGGCCATGACCGTGCTTCCCCAGCAAACCGCAAGCCTGTCGCCAGCCCTAAGGAGACTTCTCAGTACGCTTGCCCCAGCCTCGCCTAGGCGGTCGATCGGCGATCTATCGCCTCCCGCGCTTGGAATCACCACGCAATCGGAGAGCCCAAATCGCTCTTTTAACCTCTGCGCCCCCTCCGTCGCTCCCAAGCTGTTCGGATCGATGCTGACGCGAACGATGCCACGCGACCGCGCTTCTGCGAGATAAGCGTTCACCGTGGCGCGAGAAACGCCCATGACAGCCGCGATCTGACGTTGAGTTAGGCCATCGTGAACATAAAGCCAGCCAGCCCAAAGCAGCGGCTCGTCTCGAAACCGCAGCGGAATCGCGCCGGATGCGTCCCGCGCGCCTTGGACATCTCCCGTCTGCTTCGATCGTTTCAGCATTGACAAAATTCAGTCTGTCTCGAATTATGCCGGAAACGCGCCGAAATTCAATCGCCTCTGACGGAGGGAGGCCATTGGCGGCGACAACGCCCGAGAATGCGGGCGTCAATCGCGTCCATGCGAAAGGGAGGAAATCATAGTGAGAAATTCCAAAGATGTGAGCGGACGATCGGGCGTTGTCGTGCCTCGTCGGACCGTGCTGAAAGGGGCCGGCGCCGCGGGACTTTCGACAATGTTCGGCGCGCCCTTTGTGAACCGCCTGCGAGCCATGGAGCCCCATCCGCTGGCCGGCAAGAAGATCGACATGAATATCCTCGGCATCGCCGGCTGGCTGCCGTCGTCGCTCGGCGTGAAGATGTCCCCGCTCTTCGCTGATTACGTCAAACAGCGATATGGATACGACGTCTCCTTCGGTTTCGCCGAGGCTCCCTTTTCCGATCTCTTCCAGAAAGCCGCGACCTCACTCGCCACCAAGAGCCAGGAGTACAACATCATCATCTCCGACTCGCAGTGGCTCGGAGCATTGGCGAAACCGGGCTGGATCCTGAAGCTCAACGACGTGATCTCTCAGAACAAGGGCCTGCAAATTCCGTGGTTCTCGCAGACCGTCATCGACACATACATGCGTTATCCGGATGGCAGCAGTGACATCTGGGGCCTCCCCCAAGAAGGCGACACGGTGGCGCTCTATGTCCGCAAGGATCTCGTAGAGGATCCAAAGGAGCAGGAAGCCTTCCAGGCGAAATACAACATGAAGTTGCCTTCGACCTTTGAGGATTACGAGAACCTCAATGCCGACGACTATGAGAAGGTTATGGAGTTTTTCACGCGGCCCGATAAGGGCCTGTGGGGAGGAGCTTGGCAGTACAGCCGTGTCTACGACTTCTGCACTTGCCCGTTGTTCTCAGTCATGTGGAGTTCCGGCGGTCAAATCTGGGACCCCAAGACCGGCCAGGTCGAGGGTGTCCTCAACACCGAAGGCAACGCGAAGGCGATGGAGCGCTACAAGTCTTGGCTTAAATACATGCCGCCCGGCGCGACCAACTACGGCATCGCCGAAGAGATCGATGTTTTCACGCAGGGCAAAGTTGCGACTTGCGCCCAATGGGCTGCGGTCGGCCTGGCGATGATTAACGATCAGAACAAGGACAAGGTTCTTGTTGTGCCGCCGCCGAAGTTCGGCGCCAAGGGAAGCGAGAAGCGCATCTACTGCATGGGCGGCCAACCCTGGGTGATCAATGCTTACAATGACGAGCAGAAGATGCGCGTCGCGATCGACTTCATGAACTGGTGGTACCTGCCAGAGACGTCGCTCGAATACGCCAAGCGCGGCGGCAATCCCTGCGACAAGGCGACTATGGGCTCACCGGACTTCGTCAAGATCAATCCTTGGAACCGCGCCTATCAGTTCATGCTCCAGCCGGGCACGTCGCAGGATTTCTGGCACGATCCGAAATATTCGGAGATGCTCGCGCTCCAGCAGGAAGGCTTCACCTCCTACATGACGGGCCAGTCAAAGAGCGCCCAGGGCGTGCTCGACTACATCGCTTGTGGTCAGCAGCAGATCCTGTTCGAAGAAGGCACCGCAAAGACCCAGCCTTCGGATAAGTGCAGCAACGTTTCGCTCTGATGGCGCGGCGGCGGGACGGCAATCCGTCTCGCCGCTTTTGCGTCTGCCGCCATCCGACCGTTTGGCGCCGCTTTCGATGACCAGCATTGTCGACCGTTCATCGCGAAGAACGAAGCGGTCCGCACTCGCGCGATCATTCGACAATCGCACCACGCTCATCGTCTCGCTTCTCGCGCCGGTGCTGATCTTCTTCATCGTGTTCAACACGATCCCGACACTGTGGCTGCTCGGGCTCTCGTTTTACAATTACTCGCTGACAAGCGGTTCGCCGCCGCAGTTCGTCGGTTTCCGTAATTTCCTGCAGCTCTACAACAACCGGAACAGCGTCTGGGCCGACCTGTCGCGCACGTTCTTCTTCGTGCTCTACGGCGTCGGCATTCAAACGGCGCTCGGAATCGTTCTCGGCTTTCTGTTTTGGGGATCCAAGGACATGCCGGGGCGGCGCGTTGCGCTAACCCTGTTGTTCACGCCCATGGTGCTGACGCCGGTCGCGACGGGCACCTTCTGGCGCTTCATGTATGACCCGGACTTTGGCGTCCTCAACGCGATCTTGCACGGTCTCTTTGGCGCGCGACCGATCAATTTCCTCAGCGAGCCTGGGGGCGCCTTTTGGGCCGTGCTTGCGGTCGACTGTTGGATGTGGGCGCCCTTCATGACGATGATGACGCTCGCCGCGTTGGGTTCAGTCCCGCCCGCTGAATTGGAGGCCGCCGAGATCGACGGTCTCCCGTGGCGCAAGCGGATCACGCTGGTCATCTGGCATCATGGCAAGTTCATCATGATGCTGGGCATCCTCTTGCGGACAATCGATAGCTTCAAAACGCTTGACCTCATAAATTCAATGACGAAGGGCGGCCCGGGGCAGGAGACGCGGCTTGTCGCCCTCGAAGTCAACAAGCAAGCGTTCGAAAGCTTCAACATGGGCTGGTCGTCCGCTTATTCCGTTCTGCTGCTCCTCATCTCGATTGCGCTGACTTCCGTCTTTATCTTCATTCTAAACCTCCGCCGCAGGAGGAGCGCGTGAACGTTCAACGCCTCAAGCGAGTCGCGTATTACGCGGTGCTATGGTTGGTGTCGCTGCTGTTTGTGGCGCCGGTGCTCTGGATCGTGCTGGCCTCGTTCAAGCAGAAGAACGACCTGCTCGCCGTTCCGCCGAAACTCATCTTTACTCCAACACTCGCCAACTACGTCGAGCTGTTTCACCGCCAGTCGCTCCTGCTTCAGATCGGCAATTCGATCTTTCTGTCGGTCGCCTCAGTCAGCATCGCGGTTCTGGTCTCGTTTCTAGCGGCCTTTTGCTTTTCTCGCTTCCGGCCGAAGGGCACGGATTTCCTGATGTTTTTGCTGCTGTCGATCCGGATGTTGCCGGGACCCGCGGTGATCCTTCCGGTCTATCTGATGTACGCCGCCTTCGGCTGGAAAGACACGCATCTATGGCTTGTCCTGTTCTACGCCATGTTCTCGATCCCCTTCTCTGTTTGGATCTTGAAGGGTTTCCTCGACGGTGTCTCCGTGCGTTTTGATGAGACTGGCATCGTCAACGGCGGCTCTTGGCTGCACGTCATTTTTAGAGTGGTGATGCCTCAGGTGAAGCCGGGCCTCATCGCGGCCTTCATCTTCAACATGATCTTTGTCTGGAACGATTTTCTCTTCAATTTCATCATAGGCGGCGTAACCACGCAGAACATTCCCTATGCGTTCGCGGTCGGGGCCTATTCCGACGGCGGCATAAACTGGACTTTCATCGCCACGATGACCTCGATTTATATTATTCCGCCTGTGCTATTCATCTATTTCTTCCAACGCTATATCCTCGTCGGCATGACTTTCGGAACCGTACGGGGCGAAGTCTGATCATGGCGCAGGAAAGTTTTTCCGAACGCGCGGAGCAGGTGCTGATCGGAGGCATGGTGCTCGGTATCGGGCTTATCATGCAACGCGTGAACGTCGACCTGTTCAGGACGGGGCTTGTCGTCCTGACTGTGTCGACGCTCCTTCAGATCGCGGTTGGAAATATCCCGAAGCAAGGCTCAGTCAGCAGCAGCCTGATCCGCATAGCGCTGATCCTTGTCCTTATCGCCGCAATATTCGCGGTTGGGGTTCTGCTGGTCCCAGTGCTGTCGCGAATGGGCCGGTAATGTCGGCGCTTTCATTTCGCAGCTTAACAAAAAGCTATCGGGGTGATCCCGCGATCGACAGCCTCGACCTCGATGTCCGCGAACAAAGCTTCACAGTTGTCTGTGGCCCACCAAAATCGGGCAAGTCTGTTCTCTGCCGCCTGATCGTCGGACTCGAATATCCTGATGCGGGGACGATCCGGCTCGGAGGCGAGGACATAACGCGGTTGGCGCCCGCCGACCGGCAGATTGGCTATGTGCCGCAGAGTTTTGCGCTCTATCCACATCTGACCGTCGCCGAAAATGTTGGTTACGCGCTCGCCCTTCACGGAGCCCCCTCTGAGGAGATCGCGAAGCGCGTCGACTGGGCTGCAAGTTTGCTCTCTATCACGCACCTCCTCAAGAAGACGCCCGACCAGCTATCCGGAGGCGAGAAGCAGCGCACGGCGCTGGCGCGGGGTCTTCTGAAGAACGCGCAAGTTTTTGTTCTCGACGATCCTCTGGTCGGCCTCGACTACAAGCTGCGCGAACGGCTGATGGACGAACTCAAGAGCCTTCGTGAGGAGATCAAGGCGACCTTCCTCTATTTTACGGCCGACTCCATCGAGGCGCTGACGATGGCCCAGGATCTCGTCGTTCTGGACGCCGGTCGCGTGGCTCAGCGAGGCGAAGCGATCTCGTTGTACAACACGCCCCAAAACGTCCGGACCCTTGAACTGATTGGCTTCCCAAGAGCCAATGTGCTCGACGCCACGATCTCCGGCGACACGTTGACCGCCGGGCCGCTTCGGCTGCGCGCAACGGCGCCGGAAGGCCAAGGAAGCGCCGTCAAGATCGGCTTTCGGCCAGAGGCGGTCCGGCGTGGTTCGGGACGTGGCGTGGACGGCGAAGGACGAGTGATGCTGGTGGAGAATCTGGGCGGCGAACTGGTCGTCTACCTAGAATCAAGCGGCGCTGCCCTTGTCATGGCCTATCCGGCACAGGGCGAATCCGAGCCTGAATTCGGGGGATCAGTCGCCTTCACCATCAATCCGAACGACATCGTCCTTTTTGACGCTCAGTCGGGCCAACGACTTGGCTCCGGACTTGGTGCGGCAGCATAATGGTCGAAATCGTCATCGAGCGCGTCACGAAGCAATTCGGCGCTTTCACTGCAATCCATGATCTCGACCTTCGCTTTGCGGACGGCGAGGTCGCCTGTCTTCTTGGACCGTCAGGCTGCGGCAAGACGACCCTCATGCGCTTGATTTCAGGATTGGAGACGCCGACCGCCGGCCGGATTCTCTTCGGCAAAGAGGACGTGACAAGACTTCCTACGCGACGTCGCAACGTCGGCATGGTTTTCCAATACCCGGTCATGTACCCGACGCTGTCGGTCGAAGAGAACATCGAACTTCCTCTGAAAGAGGATCGGGGCTTGTCGGCGGCCGAGCGCGAGGGACGCGTCGCCGAAATACTCGACACGCTCGACATGCGCGACCTTCGGGGTAGCTTCATTGAGGGCCTGGACGCCGGCGCAAGGCAGAAGGTCGCGATCGGACGCGCTATCGCGCGCAAGTCGGCGATCGTGTTGTTCGACGAACCGACGACGAGCCTCGAAGTCAACGCGAAATTGCAATTGATCCGCGCCATCAAGGCGGTGATACAGAGGACGCGGCAAACGATCGTCTACGTAACTCATGACCAGACAGAGGCAATGACGCTCGCGGATCGGATCGCCCTCATGCAAGGCGGCAAGATCATCCAGTACGAGCGTCCGGATCGTCTCTACAACGAGCCGCTCACCGAGTTCGGGGGCTGGTTTCTGGGTAATCCAGGCATGAATTTCGTGCCCGCCATCATCTCCGAGAATGGCGTTTCCGCCCCCCTGCTTGCTCAGCCTCTGCCTAGGCCCGCAAGCCTGAAGGCTGGCCAAATCTTAAAGATCGGCGTCCGCCCGGAATGGATCGTTATTCACGACGAGCCGCACGTCGGATCCGTGCCAGGAACTCTGATCGATCAGACGATCGGCATCGCCGGTCGCTACCTCGCCAGGGTCGCCGTTGGCGACGCCGAGGTGAAGGTGAAGACCGATGGCCGCCGGCTCGCCGTGGGCCGGCCAGTGTATCTCGAGGTCCCCCGAGAAAAGATCATGCTTTACGCCGATGGCGCCCGGGTCGCGGGATAGATTGCAGGACTTTTCCATGCGCTACGATGTCTCGGTCATCGGTCTTTACATCCTCGATATTCTGGGGCGTCCGGTCGTCCGGATTCCCGATCGCGGCAATGTCGAGTTCATCGACGAGATTCGCTTGACCGTCGCCGGCACGGCTGGCGGAACGGTGATCGATACCGCGAAGCTAGGCTTGCGAAGTCTGGCCGTCGGCGCGGTCGGCGACGACGAAAAGGCGGATTTCGTCCTCGCCGCCATGGAAAAACGTGGCATCGACACGTCTGCGATGCAGCGGCTCGGGGGCGTGCCGACGTCGGCGACCATTCTTAACGTCAGGCCCAATGGGGACCGGCCCGCTCTCCATGTACGCGGCGCCTCCGATCACTTCGAGGTTCCGGCGGCGCTTTACGACAAGGTGTTCGACGCGCCCATCGTCCATCTTGGCGGCACGGGCTTGCTGCGTAAGCTGGACGGCGAGCCCAGTCGTGTCCTCCTCCGCGAAGCCAAAGCGCGCGGTCGCACGACGACCTTCGATCTCATCGCGGCAACGGCCGAGACGATCCGCATTGTCGAGCCCCTGCTCCCATTCATCGACTATTTCATGCCTTCGATCGAAGAGGCAAAGGACATGTCGGGACAGGCGACGCCGGAGGATTGCGCGGCGTTCTATCTTGATGGCGGCGCCACGTGCTGCGTCTTGACGCTTGGCGACCAGGGCGCCTTCTACGCTCACCGCAATGGATCGCGATTGCGGGCGCCCGCCTATTCCATCGATGTCGCCGACACGACCGGCTGCGGCGATGCGTTCGACGCGGGATTTATCACGGCGCTACATCACGAAATGGACCCCGAGACGTCGCTGCGTTTTGCGCAAGCGGCGGCGGCGCTGGTCGCGACCGGACTCGGCTCCGACGCTGGAATCGAGTCCTTCGCACACACTTGTGAATGGATGGAGAAACACTAGCTCCATTCCATAAAGTACGCCCCCGGCCTCCACCCAGGTGTCGCCTCAAGACTGAGGGCAGGCGGCGTAAGGCGTCG
Organism: uncultured Alphaproteobacteria bacterium; assembly: GCA_963836695.1. Classification (GTDB taxonomy): domain Bacteria; phylum Pseudomonadota; class Alphaproteobacteria; order Rhizobiales; family Beijerinckiaceae; genus Roseiarcus. The sequence goes on along the minus strand of CAWIKX010000007.1, from coordinate 435,654 downwards.
TCCGGGCGCTCGGCTTCTAAACCGTGGGCGTAAGCGTCGCATCGGGGCGGATCGGGTGTCGGTTCGGTGCCGCGGGACTTGCAACTGGCGTTGGCTCCGGTGGCGCTAGCGCTTTGACAATTTGCCGGATGTCGACAACGCCGACCATCCTGCCGTCGTCGCCAATGACCCCCAGGCGTTCCTCGCCGGATTGAGTCAGCATCTTTGCTGTCTCTTCCAGAGTGGCGCGAACGCTAACCCGGATTCGCGGGGGCGCCGTCGTCGATGGAAGCGGCTCCATGACGGCCCCGACTTGCAACACGCGTCCCCGATTCACTTCTTTGACGAAGCGGGCGATGTACTCGTCGGCGGGATTGAGGACGATTTCCTGGCTTGTTCCCTGCTGGATAACCTCGCCGTCACGCAGGATCGCAATCCGGTCGCCTAGCCGCAGCGCCTCGTCGAGGTCGTGCGTGATGAAGACGATCGTCTTCTTGATCTCCTTTTGCAGGTCCAGCAACACCGTTTGCATATCCGCGCGGATCAAAGGGTCGAGAGCTGAGAAGGCTTCGTCCATGAGAAGGATTGGCGCGTCGTTGGTCAAAGCGCGCGCGAGACCCACGCGCTGCTGCATACCGCCCGACAGTTGATTGGGATACCGGTTCTGAAAGCCGCCAAGCCCGACGCGCTCGATCCAGAGCATCGCGTTCTCGACTTGCCGTTTGCGCGGCAGGCCCTGCACTTCGAGGCCATAGACCGTATTGTCGAGCACCGTCCGATGCGGGAGAAGCGCGAACTTCTGGAAGACCATCGCCGTTTGATGGCGACGGAACTGCATGAGATCGGCTTTGTTCATCTTGACGACGTCGACCCCGTCCACGAGGACCTCGCCAACCGTGGGATCGATCAGTCGATTGATGTGCCGGATCAAAGTTGATTTTCCGGACCCGGAAAGCCCCATGATGACCTGAATGCAACCGCCGGCCATCGAGATGTTGATGTCCTTCAGGCCCAGGACGTGCGAGTGCTCCTCCATAAGCGCGGTCTTGGACATTCCTCCTTTTACGGCCTCGACGAGGCCGACCGCCCTCTCGCCAAAGATCTTGTAGAGGCGCTTGATCTCGATGCCGTGGCCGACCCGGTCAGCCATGGATTGTCTCCCTGTGCTTCTGCAACCGGAGACCGAAGGCCTGGCTTACCCGATCGAAGATGATCGGCGATGCCCACAATGGCGAGACCGTTGAAGATGCCAAGCGTAAAATATTGATTGGCGATCGCCTTCAGCACCGGCTGGCCCAATCCCTGCACGCCGATCATTGACGCGATCACCACCATCGCCAGCGCCATCATAATGGTCTGGTTGATGCCCGCCATGATCGTGGGCATCGCCAGCGGCAATTGGACGTTCTTGAGCTTCTGCCAATTCGAGGAGCCAAAAGCGTCGGCCGCTTCGAGGACGTCCCGATCGACCAAACGAATCCCGAGATTGGTGAGGCGGACCATTGGCGGAAGCGCATAGATCACGACCGCGATCAGCCCCGGAACTTTGCCGATGCCGAGCAGCATGACGACTGGGATGAGATAGACGAAGCTCGGCATCGTCTGCATCACGTCGAGAATAGGATTGACGAAGTTCTGCACGCGCTGGGAGCGCGACATGACGATGCCGATCGGAATGCCGATCACCACGGAGAGAACGGTGCAAACGAGGATCATCGAGATCGTTCGCATCGTATCTTCCCACATCCCGAAATAGCCGATCAAAAGCAAGATGATGATCGATCCAGCCACGACACGAATGCTGCGGCTCGCGGCCCACGCGATCAGGGCGATGGCCGCGATAACGATGGGCCACGGAGTATTGAGCATGAGCCGCTCGGAGAAGACCAGGAATGACTGAAGCGGGCTGAAGAAGGCCTCGATGCTGTCGCCATAGGCGCGGGTGAACTGCCGAAATCCCTCATCGATCGCCTTCTTGAAGGCCGTGAGGTAGGCGTCGTTCATTTGCGGAAACGTCGTCAGCCAAGTCATTCCGTCTCCTGCGGCAATTCAGGAGGGGCGTCGAATTCCCTCCATCCAAGGGGCTTAGGCCGCCGCAGCCTCAAGCGCAGTTGAAACGGCGACCTTGATCTTTAAAGCGCAGCCTTGATCTTTGCCGCCGTGTCGGGAGACACCCACTTCGTCCAGACAGGCTCGTAGTTCTTCAGAAAGTACTTCGCTCCGTCCTCGCCCGTCGCCTGATTGTCCGTCATCCAGGCCATGACCTTCTGCACCGTGTCGTTCGACCAGCCCCGGGTCTTGAGGTAGTCCAGAGCTGGACCGGCGCGATCGGCGAACTTCTTCGTCAACAAGGTGACGACGTGGTCCGGCGGCCAGACGTTCGGCTTGGGATCCGGGCAGGCGGCGACCGTGTTGCAGCGCTTCCATTCCGCCGCGTCAGTGCTCGGGACGCCGAAGCCGAGCCGCACCATCTTGTACTTGCCAAGCAGGGACGTGGGCGACCAGTAGTAGCCAACCCAGCCTTGCTTGTGCTCGTTCGCTTTGGCGATCGATCCGTCGAGCCCTGCCGCGGACCCGGTGTCGACTAAGACGAAATTGTGTTTATCGCCGTCATAGGCCTTGAAGAACTGAGCGGTCGCGACTGTGCCGCCCCAGCCCTGCGGGCCATTGAAAACGGCGCCCTTGCTGGGATCCTCGGGAGCCGGAAACAGCTCGGGATGCTTGAGCGCGTCCGGGATTGTTTTCACGTCCGGATGGGCGTCGGCGATGTATTGGGGGATGTACCAGCCCTGGATCGCGCCATCGGTCAGCGCCGTCGCGCCTTCAATTAGCCTGCCTTCTTTGACGCCGTTGCTCACGACCTCGGGCAGGAGATCGATCCATCCCTCGGGCGCGACGTCGGGCTCCTGCTTTTCCACCATCGAGGTGATGGTCGGAACCGTGTCGCCGGTGATGATGTCGGCATTGCAGCCAAATCCCTTGTTCAGGATGAACTTATCGACGTTCGCGAGAACTTCGGCGGATTGCCAGTTCATGCTCGCGATCGTCACCGAGCCACAGTCAGCCGCAGACGCGGCGCTTGCGCACGCAAGAGAACCTGCGGCTAAGCAGGTCGACAGAAGCAAAAATTTCATGCGGATCCTCCCGTATGCGGCTCTGATTGACGGTAAGTCAGCCGCGCCGCGACACGGCTGACGAATGGGGAATCGCGGACGAATGTCAGCGGAATTTGAGTAAGACGATTGCGGTGACGAGCGTCGAGAGGAACGGTCGCATAAGAATAAGAAAATAGTTCGGCCTTATTCACGAGCACCCAACCTCGATCGCCTCCAACTTCATAGCGGCGCCGTTCGGAAATGAGACTTCCACAAACCATCTGGTTGCACAACAGGAAAGGATTCGCCGCCGCGAGGGCGACGGAGTCGGTCTGCGCCGAGGGGTTCGGTGAAGAGATGATAGTTTGTCTCACGCCGTTTTTCTGATTGGCTGTCTTCGCGGATCGGCTCCGCGGGCGATCGCCGACAGCGGAGAGTTTGCGGCGTCGCCGCAGGAGGCTGTCTGAACGTGGGATCCGAATATGACTGAGCGTGCTCGCGTCGTGATCATCGGCGGTGGGGCGGTGGGCGTGAGTTCCCTCTACCATCTGGCGAAAGCTGGATGGAGGGATTGCCTTCTTCTTGAACAGAATGAACTGACATCGGGTTCGACTTGGCACGCGGCCGGAAACTGCCCAACCTTCTCGACAAGCTGGGCCCTTCTCAAGCTCCAGAAGTACTCAGCCGAGCTCTACCGCCGGCTGGGCGACGAAGTAGGCTATCCAATCAACTACCACGTCGTTGGCGCGATCAGGCTCGCTCACACGCGGGAGCGAATGGACGAGTTCAAGCACGTCCGCTCCATGGCGCGAGCCAATGCGATGGACTACGAAGTCCTTGCGCCGGACGAGATTCATGGCAAGCACCCGTTCGTCACTCTCGATGACCTTGAGGGCGCGCTTTGGGACCCTTACGACGGCGATATCGACCCGGCGCAACTGACCCAGGCTTTGGCGAAGGGCGCTCGCGATCTCGGCGCGACGATCCGCCGATTTACCCGCGTGACGGCCCTCGCGCAGCTGCCCGACGGGCGCTGGCGCATCACGACGAACAACAGCGAAGACATTGTCGCGGATGTTGTCGTGAACGCGGCCGGGTACCGAGCAGGCGAGATCATGGCGATGATCGGGCGCATCCTTCCGCTTGTGACCATGTCCCATCAATACCTGGTCACCGAGGACGTTCCGGAGCTTGCGGCCCGGACGGAGCGGCTCCCGCTCCTGCGTGATCCCGATGTCTCATACTATCTCAGGCAGGAAAGATCCGGCTTCATCCTTGGACCGTATGAGTGGCGCGCCACGCCGATGTGGGTCGACGAGATACCGGAAGACTTTTCCTTCAAGCTTTGGAACGACGACCTCGAACGCCTGGAGGCCTATATCGAAGCGGCGATGGCGCGGGTTCCCGCTCTTGCATCCGCAGGCGTCCGCCGAGTGGTGAATGGCCCTATTCCCTATTCGCCGGACGGCAATCCCTACATTGGCCCTGAGAATGGCTTAAAGAATTTCTTTCACGCCAACACGTTCTCGTTCGGCATCACCCAGGCCGGCGGCGCCGGCAAGGCGCTGGCCGAGTGGGTCATCCATGGCGGCCCGGAATGGGATTTGTGGCCCTTGGACCGCCGTCGCTACACGGCTTATGCCGACGTCGCCTATACCAAAGCCAAAGCGGTCGAGGTCTACCAGAACGAATATGCGCCGGCGTACCCGCATGAGGAACGGGAGGCGGGAAGGCCTCTCGAGACGTCATCTCTTTACGGGTGGCTCAAGGCCAAGGGCGCGCGTTTCGGTGCGCGCGGCGGTTGGGAGCGAGCGGTCTATTTTGACCCCGACGCGAGCATCAAGGAGCATACGTTATCGTTCCGGCGCCAACGGAGCTGGTGGAACGCCGTCGCTGCGGAGGTTCGCGCGGTGCGGGAGCACGTTGGCGTTCTCGACCTGCCGGGCTTTACCAAACTCGAAGTCGCAGGCCCGAGCGCCGAGGCTTTTCTCGACACGCTAACTTGCTCGCGGCTGCCGCAAACCGGCCGCATCAGCCTCGCCTATGTGCTCACCGAGCAGGGGCGGATTCTGAGCGAGTTCACCATTACGAGGACCGCTCCCGACACGTTCTTTCTCGTCGCGGCCACAACCGCGGAATGGCACGATCTGGACGTCCTTCAGAACAGATTGCCCACCGACGGATCGGTTCGGATTGTGAACCGATCCGACACGATTGGAACGCTGGTCGTCGCCGGGCCGCGGTCTCGCGAGTTGCTCCGCCATGTTACTACCGCCGACCTGTCCAACTCCGCGTTTCCCTGGCTCGCCGCACGAACGATCGACGTTCTCGGAAACCCTACGCTCGCCCTTCGAGTGAACTATGTCGGGGAGCTCGGATGGGAGCTTCACACGCCGATGGAGCGCCTGCCTGCAATCTACGATGCGCTGGCGGCGGCCGGGCCGGCCTATGGCCTGCGGGATTTTGGCCTCTACGCGATGGACTCGCTGCGGCTCGACAAAGGCTATCGCGGCTGGAAGACGGATCTGGAGACTGGCTACTCACCATATGAGGCGTCTCTCGACCGCTTCGTATCCCTAAAAAAGCCCACGTTTGTTGGCCGGGAGGCTGTCATTCGCGAGGCGGAGCGCGGCGCGGCGCAAAGGTTTGTGCCTCTTACGCTCGACGACGAAGGCGACGCCGACGCGCCGCCTTGTGCGCCGGTTTTGCTTCGAGACGAGAATGTCGGCCTTGTTACCTCCGGAGGCTGGAGCTTCACTCTGAACAAGAGCGTCGCCCTCGCCTATGTCCGCAGCGATCTCGCCACGCCGGGGACGAAGTTGGAGATCGAGGTCTTCGGCGAACGTCGCGCCGCAACCGTGGGTCGCGAGCCGCTCTACGATGCCGACAATGCGCGTTTGCGCGGCTGACGACGATGCGCGGAGTTTGCCCTCGGCAACGCGCCGACTTGCGCCGCAGGCTGTCGATCCGGTGTGAGCGGCTGTCGAGGGTCGCCATCCTCTCCAGGCTCCCTTTCTCGCCGGCCTCAGCGCGAGATGTCATGAGGCAAGCCGCGCCCGTTGGAACCGCCTTCGTGAAACCAGCGATCGCGTTGCTGCCGTCATGACCGACCCCGGACTGTGATCCGGGGGTGACTCGGTCATCAAAGTATCGCAACCGACGAAGATGAGTGCGATCGCAGGCACGCAATTTCTTGCAGATAATCAGAAAAAAAGATAAGCTCGCCCCATGAACAATTCTGCCCTCCCGCATGGTCTCGACGGACAACTGCGGATTCCGCTGGTCTGGCCGTAGAAAGGCCCGTGCGAAATTTTTTTCGGCGAAAATCCCTTGTAACTCATTGAAAAGGCTCATTTCGGACGAAGGAATCCAAGGAAATCCAAACTTTTCCAACCCTCATAAGCGGGCGGCTCGCGGCGAAACGGCCACGAGCCAAGAAAATCCAAATGGGATTGCCAATGTCGCGTCTCGCGGTCGTGCCTCCTCGCACCGAAGAAACTAATAAACTCGATAAAAAAGTAAATCATCTGAGGCCCTGGTTCCTGAAACGCCTGTTCCGATTCAACCCTTGATCGACCCCGCGGTCAGCCCCTAAATCAGAAAGCGGTTCAGCAGGCTAAAGAAGACCAACACGGGGAGTCCGGCCAGCACCGTGAAAGCGAGAAGCGTCCCGACCTGACTGCTCCACTGGCCCAACGTCGCCGAGATGGCGACCGTGATCACCTGGTGCTCATCGGAATTGATGAAGGTCAGCGCATAGAGCAGTTCGTTCCAGGCTAGGATGAACGAGAAGACCGCGGCGGTCGCAAGTCCCGGCGCCGAAAGCGGCAGGACGATGCGTACGAAAGCGCCGAATTCGCTGCACCCATCCATTCTCGCAGCCTCGGCAAGTTCGCGCGGCACTCCAAGAAAGAAGGCGCGGAGCGTCCAGGTGGTGAATGGGACGCTAAAGGTCGTGTAGGCGACAATCAGCGATAGGAGTGTGTCGGCGATTCCGAGGCGGACGATAAGCAGGTACAGCGGGACGAGGAACAGCACGCTTGGCAGCATGTAGACGAGGAGGAAGCTGACCGAGATCAGGTTGCGATACGGAACGGCTAGACAACCAAGCGCATATCCGGCGAGCGCTCCGATCGTAACCGACAACAAAACCGTCGTTATGGCGACGATCATGCTGTTGCGGAAGTAAATCAGGAAGTTGGTGTCGCCAAGCGCGACGGCGTAGTTCTGCAGCGTAAAAGTCTTCGGCACCAGCCTCGGCGTCAGGCTGAACATCTCTGCGCTTGGTGCAAAGGAAAAGATCGCCGCGTAAATGAAAGGGAACAGCACCACGAGCGCCGTGATGAAGAGCCCGAGCGGAACCAGGGCGGACAAGAGACGACGCGACAGCGAGCGCTGAGTCAACGCCAGTCTCGCTCGCTGCGCGTATAGCTTCGGAAGTAAGCGAAGGCGAGGCCCATGACCACGATGAACATCAATACGGCGCCCGCCGCGCCGCGGCTGAGCTCTCCCGACACGAAGGAGGTTCGATAGATTAGGATCGGCAACACTTCGCTGCTCGTGCCCGGCCCTCCCTTGGTCGTCAGATAGACGGTCGAGAGGTCATTGAAGGTCCAGATCGTTTGCAAAAGCAGGATGATTAAAATGATGAGCTTCAGTCCCGGCAGCGTCACATACTGGAATCGGCGCCAAGGACCGGCGCCGTCCATCTTCGCCGCTTCATAGAGCTCGGTCGGGATCGTTTGCATACCGGCCGTGAGGAGCAGCGCGGCGAAGGGGAACTCCCGCCAAGTCTTCACGATGATCGCCGACAGCAGCGACAGCTTCGGCGAACTCAGCCACGCGATGGGCCGCGACGTCAGGTGGAGACTGACAAGCGTTGTATCTATGATCCCGTAGATCTCATTGAACATCCAAACCCAAATGTTGGCCGCGCTGACGATCGGGAGAACCCAGGGGATCAGCACCAGCGCTCGCAACACGTTGCGGCCGAAGAAGGGTTTGTCGAGCAGGAGCGCCACGCCAAGCCCGATGAGGAACTGCAACAACACTGAACTGACAGTGTAGACTACGCTGTTCCGCACCGCGTTCCAGAAGTCGAGGTCGGCCAACCAGTTCGCATAATTGGCGAATCCGATGAACTTGAACGATGAGCCGCCGGTGAGACTTCGATCTTGCAGACTGAGCCAGAGCGACGCCACCGCCGGCGCGAGGGCGACGCCAAGAACAATGAGGACAGCTGGCGCGACCATGAGGACGCCGGTGCGACGATCGAGCCAGTCGAACGCGGCGGAGCGGGAGGCCGCGCCGCCGTCAAACGCAGTTTGGGAGAGGCCTGTTCGTTCAGCTGACAAGGTACTTCTGCAGCAGAGCCTGCATGGTGTCAGCCGCCGCCGAGGGTGTGGCGCCATTCACGACAACGTCCAGAACCGGCTTTTCCATGACATTGTTGCCGTAAAATGAGGCGAGGCGGGGCTCCGGCCCGGCCTTCCAGAGATAAGCGCGCGATTTTTCGAGCTGAGATGCGAGCACCCCGAAGAAAGGATTCGCCGTCAGCTCGGCGGACGTTTGGGCCTTCTTGCTGGAAGGCTGGTTCAGAATGTTTGCCTTGGCGAGGGCTATCTGCAATTCCGGCTTATTGAGGAACTTCAAGAGCGCCTTGGCCGCGTCCGGCTGTTCGGTCTTCTTGTTCACCCAAAGCCCCGAACCGCCAAGAAACGAGAAGCCTGGCCCCTGCTTGCCCGGCACATGAACTGCCCCAACACGGTCCTCGGCGAGGAGCTGCGGCGCCTCCTGCTGAAGCTGCGTCAAAAATGCGCCGTTCATGATCACCATTCCAGCAACGCCGAGATTGAACAGTCTGTTCATGGCGACGATGTCACCGCTCGTCACGCTCGGCGGGACGAGCCCGTTCTTGTAAAGATTAGTGTGTTCGGTGATTGCCTCGATGAAGCGATCGCGGTTCAGCGTCACCTTCAGGCGGCCGTCCGCGTCGCGCTCGGCCAGCGTGAGGTCGGCGGAACTCGTCAGAATTCACGTAAAAGATGAAGTTGTTCTGACCGGTCAGGAAGTCCTTGGCGAAGAGGAAGGCTGATCCGAAGTGGCCGTCCTTTGTAAGCGCCTTGGCGGCGGCGTCGAACTCGGCCCAGGTACGCGGCGCGGCAAGCCCTGCGTCTTTGAACCAATCCTTGCGATACCAAAGCACGCGCGTCTCGAGGAACCACGGCACCGAGGTAACCGCGCCTTTGTAGTTGCCCCAATCCGAGGAGAAGTAGTTTTCCGGCCCCATCTCGGCGAGCAGGTCGGAGAGGTCCAGGAGACGCCCCTGGTCATAGTAAATCGCGGGAAACAGCCCCATGCCTCCGCATTGCGAGATGTCTGCTCCGGTGCCAGCCTCGAAGCTCGTGGTCCATTTGCCGAACACGTCCGACCATGGCACGACCTGAAGGTCGACCTTCACGCCCGACTCCGCCGTGAATTTCTGGAGAACCGAAGCGACGGGCGCCTTGTTGGGCTCGTCCATGATCCAGAACACGAGCGGCTTCTGCTCCTTGCCTATGGCGAAATGAGGCAGCGCCGCCGCTCCAGCCGCGCCACCAGCTGAAACCAGCACCTGACGCCGCGAAAGTCCGCGCCTGTTGGGCATGCCATCCTCCTCTGCCGCGGCGCCTGACGTTTGGCCGGCGCACGGTTGCATCACCTCATATGATCCTATGATTGTCAACAAAAAACCCTGCTAAATCTCTTTATGATGGGATGTTGTTGACTCCTCCGATGTATCTCGCATACCGTGGATCGCGCCTTCCGGATCGCCCTAGTGACGGTGATGTCATTGACGAGCTCTAGGCCGGTGATCCGAACAAATCTTTCGGACGACTGGCGACTGAATTTTGATGATGGCGCGGATTGGCGTTCCGGTCCTGTGCCGCTGCCGGGGACGCCGATCTCCGCAATTCAACCCCGCCCGCCAATCGGCGGATGGGACAGCGTCAGGTACGGCGAGACCGTCCAGGTCCCCGGCACAACGGAGCGATTTCGCCCTTCGTGGCACGGGGTCTCCTGGTGGTCGCGGGAAATCGAGCTCGGAGACTACAGACGTTCGCGCCTGTTGTTCCGCGCCGCCCGCCTGTTGGCGGAAGTCTATCTGGACCACGAGCTGATCGGGTACGACCTCGAAGGGTACACGCCGTTCGAGATTGAGGTTCCTTCACGACTCAATCATCCTGGCCGTCACCGCCTTGACGTTCGCATCACAAATCCTGGTGGATCGACCAACTGGGAGGATCTTCTCCCAATTCGCTGGGCTGGCGTCACCCTGCCGTCCAGCCAGGACTTCGGCGGCGTTTGGCAGCCAGTCTTTCTCGAGCAAGCGGATGGTGCGCGCCTCGATGATCTCTATGTGCGGCCGAACGTCGCGTGCGATGCGGCGCTCATCGACATCGAGTGCCTCGCGGAGGAAGGCGGTCTAGTCACCGTCACCCTGCTTGATCCGAAGGGTCACGAAGTCACATCGCGAACTCAGGAGGTCGCGCCTGACGGCCGCCTCACGTTTGCTCTGCCGGTCGCCGACGCCAAGCGCTACGATATCGGCAGGCCGGCTCTCTATACCGCGGTCGCCCGCCTTGAGGCGCGCGGGGGACGCGACGAACAGCGCCAGCGCTTTGGTTTCCGCTCGTTCGATATTGTCGGGCGCGAGCTGCGTCTCAACGAACGACCATTCTACTTGAAGACCTCGATTTCCTGGAGCCTCTATTCAACGGGTCCCTGGGCGACTGGCCCGGAACTCGCGGACGAGGTGCAGGCCATCGTCGCCTTCGGCCAGAACGCCATAACCGCGCATCGCCGCTGCGCCAATCCGGAGCTCATTGACGCGCTGGAGGAGCGGGGGTTGCTCCTCTATCAGGAGCCTGGCGGCTTGCCGTCGCTGCGTGAGCGGATGGGATGCGGCTTCTGGCTCTCCGACACTGAGCTCGCCACCGCCGTTCCCTTTGCGAAGCTCCGCGTTGAACGTGTCGCGAAGCGCGACCGCAGCCGCGCGGCGCTCGTGTGGTGGAACCTCGCAAACGAATGCTTCGATCCTTACGACGGCGCGCCGGGTTCGGTCGCGATGGACCTCTTTGCTGCGCTGAGGGCGGTAGACAATTCGCGGGTCACCACCTGGACCTCCGCCTGGAATCCGACCCCCATGGCGCGACCTTTCGCTGCCGACATCGGCACAGCATTCGACTTCCACGCGGTCTGCAACTGGCCGTCGCTCTGGCATCCGCAGATCGAGCGTGAGACGCGTGCAATCCGCCCGCTCGGCGAGACGATCGCGATTGCAGGCGAGAGCCAGAACTTCACATCGCTCTCGGGCGTCGACGACCTGGCGGAGAAACTCGGTCGGGAAGCGAAGCCTGGCTCGGTGGGCGCATCGGCCCTCGCGTGTTGGAACGACCTGAAGGCCGGGCTCGCGGACGTTGACCCGACGGCCACTCTTGGCGGGCCTCGCGCCTTCATCGAGGCGACGACGATTGTCCAGTCGCACGGTGTTGCTCGACTCGCGCTGCATCACCGCGCCAATCCGGACATCAACGGACTCGCAATCAATGGCTGGCACTCGCACTACCGCATCGGTACGATGGGAATTACGCGCATCGACCGCAAGCCAAGTTTCGACCCGCCGGCGCTTGCCGCGGCCAACCAACCGTTGCAGGTCTTGCTGCTTGGCCTCGTCCCTGACAGCTTCCCGGTCGCCCAGCATTGTCAGCTTGTCCTCATCGACGAGATCGGTCTGCCGGCCGACGAGACCTTGCATTTCGTTCTCGAAATCACCGGTCCGAGCGGCAGGGTTAAATCGCAAAAGCTCGTGCTCAGCGCAGGCGGTGAAGGTCGAGCTCGACAGCTCGGCGAGATTATTGTGCCGGTCCTACCGGCGGGCGATTATACGCTCTCGATTCGCGGCGACCATCGCGGTCATGCCCTCGAATTCACAGAACGATTCCTCATACTGGAACGCCCCTCGCTGAGTGGCGTGCGCTTCGCGCTCCACGACCCGACCGGCGAACTCTCACCCTACCTCGGCGCAGCCGGCGCCGATCTTGTGGACTGGCGCCTTTACGGACCGGAACCTGCGCTCATCAATGGCGGCAACCTGCGTGCGTCCCACACGCTCTTTGCCGGCGCGGCGGGACGCTCTGTCGTTCTCGTCCGTCCCAATCAGCTAAAGTTCCGAAGCTCACGAAGTATCTTTGGCGATCTAGAGAAGCTTGTCGCCGCAGCTGTTCGGCCGGTTCGGGTCATGGGCGACTGGATCGGGGGCTGGGGCTTCACAGTCGCCAACGATGTGCTGCCGAGCCTCGGCGCGGCCGGCGTCTGGGACTGGCGCTTCAGCGGCGTCTTCCCCGAGGAAATCGCTGTGGGCCTTCCAGGCCGCGTCCTGGCTGGCGCCGCGACGTTCGATGGCGCTGACGTGTTCTCGACCGGCCGCCTCGTGTTCGGCGCAAGCGCGGCCATCGCCGAGCGTGACGGCCGGCAGGTCCTGCTCACCACGCTGCCTTTGGTTGAGCTCGCGCCCACGCGGCCGCTGGCGGCCCGCGTCCTATATGAAATGATTGCGTGGTTGACCGCGGATCGAGAAGGAACCGAAACATGATGGCGCGGAATTTCCCCAGCCTCGAGGGCAAGGCCGTGGTGGTCACGGGTGGGGCGTCCGGGATCGGCGAGGCGGTCGTTCGGAAGTTCGTCCACGAGGGTGCCCGTGTCGCCTTCATCGACATCAACGAAGAAGCCGGACGGAAGCTGGCTACTGCGCTTGGCGGGGCTCACCGCGCGCTCTTCGAGCCGGCCGACCTGCGCGACCTCGCGGGACTCGGCGCCGTCTTCGGTCGCATCGGCGCCGCCCTGGGTCCGGTCCGCGTCATGGTCAACAACGCCGGTCATGACGAGCGTCATTCGATCGAGGACATAACGCCGGACTTCTGGCGCGATCGTCTTGCGGTCAATCTTGACCACCAGTTCTTCTGTTCGAAAGCCGTCATCCCTGGCATGTCTGACGGGAAGGGCGGCTCGATTATAAACATGGGCTCATGCGCCTGGCATCTGGGCCTCGGAAACATGGCTGCCTATGTGACGGCAAAGGCGGCAATAGAGGGGATGACGCGCGGGCTTGCGCGTGATCTTGGTGGCAAACATATCCGCGTCAACTGCGTCGTTCCCGGCTTCGTAAAGACGGAGCGCCAAGTCCGGAAGTGGCTGACGCCTGAACTGGAAACGGCCATCTATGGCGGACAGTGCCTGCCTGAACTGATTGAGCCGGTTTACGTAGCCAACATGGTGGCGTTTCTCGCCGCTGACGAATCGCGGATGTGCAGCGCGCAGGCCTATGCAGTCGACGCAGGCTGGATGTGAGGCGCGTCGTGGCGGATCTCGCGACCGAGCTCGACGCTAGCTACAGCAGCCCCGTGTTCGACGTCCTCGGCGAGCGTGGCTTCGAGCATAGGGTACTCCCGAAGGAGATCGAGCCGCTCGGCCTCGACCGCTTGATGGAGAACCCAAGCTTCGGCGAGGCCGCGATCGCGCCGGGCGACTACTCGTCGGAGACATCGATGGGATCATATGCATCCCAGCGGCGATCGTCGCCGACGTGAAGCAAGAAGTGCAGCGGGTGATGGAGACGGAGAGCCTCGTGCGCAAAGCGATCCTAGCTGGCGCCGATCTGACGGAGGCGTATCTCAACCATGGCCGCTTCTGAGTCCGCCTCAGATTCGGCGTCCACGCGCCAGCCGCGCGGCGCCCTCCGCGATGGCAAGGGACTGGCTGACCAGATCGCCGGCGATCTCGGCCGCCGCATCGTGCGCGGCGAATTCCAGCCGGACTCGTTCCTCCCGATCGAATCGGATCTTGCGCAGGTGTACGCGGCGGGACGCAACGCCGTTCGGGAGGCGGTGCGCACGCTCGTGAGCAAGGGCATGGTCCGCCCGGGCCGTCGCGCAGGGACCATGGTGCTGCCGAGAGAAAGCTGGAACTTGCTCGATCCCGACGTCATGGCTTGGTCCCTGACCTCAGTCGCGACCCGGAAGCAACTTGTTGACCAGCTCACCGTGCTACGCGCAATCATCGAACCCGAAGTTGCCGCCATCGCCGCGACCTCGGCAACGACAACGGAAGTGCTGCGGATCTTCGAGGCCTTCGAGGTGATGGAGGAGCGGGCGGACGATGAGGCGGAGGCTATCGCCGCCGATATACATTTTCACAAGATGGTTTTCAGTGCGACGCACAATATCTTGCTGATGAATTTCGCGCGCGCAATCTTCGTACTCATGCGAGCGAACTTCGAGACATCAATCAAAGCCGACAATGCGTTCATCCGCAATCTCGAAGACCATCGGAAGATCGCGGAGGCGATCCATGCTCGGGACTCCGATGCTGCTCGCCACGCCACGCGTGTGCTGCTGCACCACAACGAGCTTGACCTTGCTAAAATGACGGATTCGACGAGCCTGGCAGAAACTGGGGGCACGTAACGTTCACTGCTGATGTCTGGAACAAGATCAGGCGCGGTGTAGAAGAGGCGGCGATGGCCGAGCTGGCGGTCTGGAAATCTACGTGATCGAATATCTCGCCTGAGACGCTCCCCCTGGGCGCTGATCGAGACGGACAGCGGCCGCAGCTTGATCTCGGCCGACTGCGTCTACTCGCGGCGCCGTTCACGGGTAGAGCCGAAGCCGTGGCAAGCCCCTATACGTCGCCGCTGCTGGCGAGGACCCGGGCGCATGTGATGCCGATGCTGCGAAAGAGGGCTCAGAAGTGAAGGTGATCGCAGGACCGGTCACGCCGAGATTGGCGGAGAAAGGCGACGACGCCGCCTTCGGACGGCCGCGGAATTTGACCAGGAAACGGTTCGTCTCGAAAGGGCTCATCTAGACAAACCCTACGTTGCAAAATCGAGTTCGTTGGCGAGCGATCTTGCAACGAGTGTGATGGCCGGCGCACATTCAGCGCGCTGTTCACAGCGAACGCTAACTTCCCGCGAATCGCGCAACAATCACCCTGAGGTCTCAAATGAACGATCGTTTCCACGGCAAGATCGCCATTGTCACGGGAGCGGCTTCTGGCATCGGACGCGCCGTCGCCGAGCGCTTCTTTGACGAAGGGGCGTCGGTCTTCGCCGTCGATCGCAATCCGGAGACGCTGGCGAAACTGCCTGAGGCTCAAGAGCGCTGGCAGCCACACCTCTGCGACGTCGCGGCGAAAGGCGCGTCAGCTCCGCTGATCGAAGCTTGCGTCGCCAGATTTGGTGGTCTCGACGTGCTTGCCAACATTGCGGGCGTCGGCAATTCGAAGTCGGCCCACGTCACCTCGGATGAGGATTTCGAGTACTGGATCAACGCCAATCTCTCGAGCACATTCCGGCTATGCCGGGACGCTTTGCCGGAGTTGCGCAAACGGCGGGGCAACATCCTCAATATGGCTTCAGGCCTGGCGATCGTCGGCATGGCGAAGCAAGCAGCCTACACGTCCGCCAAAGCGGGTATCGCCGGGCTCACCCGCCAGATGGCGGCCGAATACGGGCCGGAAGGTATCCGCGTCAATGCGGTCGCGCCCGGCCTTATCGAGACAGCCGCGACCGCGGATCGGCTCGCCAACGACGCCGACTATCGCGACAGCAATATCGGCTCCATGCCACTCATGCGCGCGGGGCAGCCCGCCGAAGTGGCGGGCGCCGCGGCATTTCTCTGAAGCGGGGACGCCGGCTTCGTGACCGGCCACATCCTCCTGATCGACGGCGGCCTTACGGCGACCCGAGTGCGGCTCACCTGAAAGTTCCCATTCTTGAGCCTCCCCCTCGGCCACCGCCTGATCGAGTCTTTATCCCGGCGGCCATGAGATCATGAGGACCTCATGGCCCGCGCACGTGTCACTCGTGGATTTCGACCCACTTCTTGCTCGCAGCATCGTATTTCACGAGGGTCAGCTCTTGCTCGGTGAACGACGCGTGTCGGGTCGGCGAGAAAATCACGGGCCCATCGATGCCAGGGACGCCCGACAGCTTCTCGTAGACGTCGCGCAGAACGGCGTGATCGGTCGACTTCGTCTGTTCGATGACGTGAGCAAGCGTCATGACAGCCTGATAGCTCACCTCGGCCGATTGGGTCGGGTCTTCGTTGTACTTTTTCCGGTAGGCTTCGGCGAACACCTTGTACAAGTCGTTCGGATGGAGCTCGGCCGTTATGAAGGCGCAGACGACGCCCTCGGCGGCCGGCCCGGCCAAGTTTGAGAAGGTGTTGTCGGAGCAGGTGTCGGACCCGCCGAGCACCATGAGATGCTCTCCCGATGTTTTCAGCATCTGGGCGAAGGCGGCCTGGTCGGGAGGCGAGAGCCAGACCTCGACGCAATCGGCGCCGGAATTTTTGACGGCCTCTAGATCCGGCGCCAGCTGAGCCGTGGCTCCCGTCGTCCAATTCTCAGTGATCTGACGATCGAGCGCGATTTTCTTGTCCGCCTTCTCATAAGCTAGTTTGAACGCCGCGGAACCCGCCCATGCCCCACGAGGTGGTGTCGTGCAAGATCGCGAGGCCTTTCGGGCAGTGTTTGAGCGCATATTCGCCTAGCGCCGCGCCCCAGGCGAAGGAGTTGGCGCCGGATTGAAACACCCATTTGTGCGGCGGCTTGTCCGGACCATCGGGATAGACGGTCAAGCCGCCGCCATCCACCAAACCAATATCAAGAATATGATATCTGTCTGCCAGCTGCGCAGTGACCGGTCCGTTGTCAGGCGAACCGACGATCGCCACCGCACCTTTGCTGACGAATTTCTGGAATAGCTGACCGGCTAAGGTCCCATCGCCATTGTCGTTGACGGCCTCGACCACCACGGGGCGCCCGAGTATGCCACCCTCGGACATCAACTTATCTTGCGCCAGCAGCGCGCCCTGCTGGGCCTGCGTCCCTATGTTTCCGTAGGCGCCCGTCGTTCCGCCCATCACGCCGATAAGGATCGGATCGCCGGTCGGCGCCGCAATGACCGGGCCCGCCAAACAGGCTGCGAGGACTGAAAGAAGACCCCATTGACACCGACCGACGTTCATCACGCGCCTCCCTTTGCGCACTCTTTCGTGCTGGTGAACCCTAACATTCTTTCGATTGCTGTCGAGGCGAGGCCAGCGAGGCCCGCGAAGGCGCTTCATGATCTTGCCATGATTTTGAGGGTTGCCGTTTCGTTTCCTGCAACTCCGAGGATCTGGTTCTCACCGCGTTGCACCGCAAACACTCGCGATAGGTAAACTGCTCATTCGCCGAGGTACACTTTCCTCACCACCGGATCTGCGCGCAGTTCGTCAGGCGTCCCGGTCAGAACGACCTCACCGGCGTTCAACACAGTGACAAGGTCGCACACCGGAAACAAAAACCGGGTCTGATGTTCGATGACAATCATCGTCAGGCCACGGCCCTTGAGTTCGCGCAAGATCCAAGCAAGGTGTTCGACCTCGCGAGATGTCAGTCCTGTCGCCGGCTCATCCAGAATAATGATGTCGGGGCTCGCGACGCAGACGCTTGCGAATTGAGTCAGTTGCTCGATCCCGTGCGGTACGTCGCGAATGCGTCGCTCGGTCCAGCCTCCTGCGCCCACCGCCCGGAGAGCGCTGAGCGCCAGGTCCGACACGCGGTCCATGTCGCGGCGCGCCGATTGGAGAAGAGGCCACACGACCGCTCGCGGGGCAACGTTCGTCGCCAGGCCATAGGCGCCGACCAATACATTCTGACGCGTCGTCAGTTCCTTGATCAGTTGCGCGGCCTGAAAGCTTCGTCTCAGGCCCAACCGGGCGCGATCGGCCGGTCCGAATCCGTCGACCCTCCGCTTTTTGATGAAGATCGAGCCCGACATCGGGCCGCAGGCGCCCGGCAATGATGTTGGTGAGCGTGCTTTTCCCGGAACCGTTCGGACCGATCAGCCCGTGAATGTTCCCGGCCGCGACTTCAAGGCTCACATCGCTCAGAACGGCCGGCCCCGTTCCATATCGGAATGTGATATCGCGACATTCGACGATCGCCGTTAACAGAGCTGAAGGTGCGGGCTCCGCACTCGCCGAACGGGGCCGGGGAAACAGCCGAACAAGCGAGTTTCGCTCCACGGCGCCCTCGCCCGCTCCGGCGGCCAGCGCTTCCGGAGGCGCCGGCGATCTCGCGGCCCCCGGCAAAGTCGGCTTCAGACGCGCCCACGCCCGCTTGGCGGCGCCAACAGCGCCTTCCGGAACAATTGTCACCACCAAGATCGACAAGACCCCGTACAGCACCTGCTGGAGCCACGGGTTGATGTGAACCAGCACGGGAAACATGCTGACGAATGCAGCCCCGATAATCGGGCCGGAAGTCGTGTTGATTCCGCCGATGAGAATCATGACGAGCACATTGAGCGAGACCGACCAACTGAATTGGCTCGGCGACACGACGCCAAGAAAGCAGAACAACCAACCTGCGAAGCCGATCGTCGCCGAGGCGAAAGCGAAAACGAGGATCTTCATGGGCCCGGGGCAAACGCCGGCAGCCTCGGCGAAAGGTTCAGCATCCCTGATCGCCAGGAGCACCGGATAGAGAAGCGAACTCCGAACGCTCCAGACCACAAACGTCACGACCATGAGAGTCAGCATCACACACCAGGCGATTGGCTGTCCGAGCGGCGCTAGAATGTCCGGCAAGTCGGGAAAGTTAGGCCCGAGCAGCCCCTGCATTCCGTTGGTGATTTGAAGGTCGGTCGCCAGCACCGTGATGACGAGGGTGAAAATGAACGTCGTGATGGCGAAATGCAGTCCGCTCACCCGAAGGGAGGCCGCGCCGAGAATGACTCCAAGCAATCCGGTGATGCCGATAATGAGGGGAATGAGCAGGAACAGGTTCACGCCATAGATCGTCGATAGGATCGTCGTGAGATAGGCGCCGATGGCGAAGAAGCCCCCGACACCCAGAGAATAGAGGCCAAGGATCCCCGCCGTTGCATCCAGGCATATGGCGAGGATCGCGTAGATCGCCGCCACGAGAATAAGGCCTTGGACCTGCAGGTCCGCCCGGGCGACAAAATATGTCGCGACGAGATATGCAATCACAATCGCGGCGATCAGTGCGGATCGCGCCAATCGGCCAGAAAGGGGTTTGGGCGAAAGAGGGAACGTCTCCTCCGTTCGCCTGACGGCGATCCGCCTGTGAAGGCTCCTGGCCGTGGCGCGCTCGCCAATCTCCGCGAGAGAGAGCGGGATCTGCCTGATCAGCGACGGAAGCTGCGCAAGGGGCGCGGCTCTGAGGCTGAATATGCCTCTTGGGCTTGCAAGCAGAACCCCCACGAGGATGACAAACGGAAACCAGTCCGATGCTTGGGAATTGATATAAGTGTTGGCCCCCTCGGACAGAACGCCAAGAAGAACTCCACCGGCCATCGCAAAGGCCGGATTCTCGGCTCCGCTAATCATCATCGCGATGAAGCCGAAGGTGTTGAATGTGCCGCCCAGGTAAGGATTGGCGAAGGTGCGCGGGGCGATCAGAACGCCCGCGATTCCAGCTAAGAGTCCGGAGATCGCGAAGGTGACGGCGGCGACCATCATCGTATTCGCGCCGATGCATTCCGCCATTTCGGGGTCGGCGGCGGTCGCCATCCCGACCTTGCCGAAAAGAGTCCATCGCCGCACAAGCTCGAGCGCGAGCACAACGGCGGCTGCGACAACGATTGCCAGAATTTGCTGCGCGGTCAGAAGCGCTCCGCCAAGATGGACGGCGATGTCGTTGAGGAGAGCGGGGAAGGCGCGAGAACGAGGACCGACGACATAGGCGATCGCATTCTCAAGCGCGAGTCCGAAACCCAGAGTGCTCACCATCCAGCCGAAGCTAAAACGGTCGGCCTTCAATATCGGCCGCACGGCGACGAAGTAGGACAAAATGCCGATCGCGCCGGCTGCGATGGGGCCGAGCGCGACGCCAATCCAAGGACTGTACCCCGCTTCCGACAGTGACGCCGCCACGACGATCGCCATCGTCAGCATCTGGCCCTGCGCGAAATTGATGACGCGGGTGACATAGAACGAAAGGGCCAGCGCCAGTCCCAGAAGACCGTAGATCGCGCCTATCGACACTCCGCTGAGAACACACTGAAGCACCCGCGCTCCCTCCTACCGGCCGCTCCTGTCCGCGATCCAATCAATACGGCTTTCTAGTTCGGCTTAAGCCTGTGTGCTGTCCAGAGTTTGTTCGCGAGGGGCACCGCCTTAGCGGCCGCGGGTGTGCTTGCCGGAGTCATTCGGCCAGAGGCCTACGCCGATCGCGGGTTCGCCGAACGAGAAGCTGAGTGGCTGACATGGACCGAACCTACTTAATCCCGGCCACGGTCTAAATTCATGTATGTGATTTCCGTACCCGACATGCGCGGTCGTGCTTGAATCGGTTCGATCGGACGGGAAATCTTGTTGCGAGCGACGTCGCAGCGGGAGAGACCGGTGGGTCCAAACTCGCCTGTCGCGGGCCCCCCTCGCCACCATCCAGAGCGGCGCCGTATTGAAGTGCTGCACAGGATCGGTGTTCTGAGTGTCATATCGCGCCGTAAGCGCGGAAGCGCTCGCGGGGACTACGAGGAGGTTCGGCTTTGAAGGCGAAACTATCGCGAGACAAGCTCAAGTCCGCGCTACGTGACGATCCGGAGTTCCGGGTGTTGGCGCGCTACTGGAGCGGCAGCCTTCGATTCGACATTGGCGACGACGTCTATCTGATCAAGATCAAGGACGGCGAAGTGAATGCGGTCGATGCGCAGGCGCCGATGAAGGCCGGTTCAGGCGATGTCGTCATAACTGCGCCCGCCGACGACTGGGCGCATTTCCTCAAGCCATTGCCTGAGCCTTGGTATCACGAGTTCTATCCGGCGAGCGCCCATCACGGCTTCCGCCTCGGCGGCGATCCTGACTATCTCTGGCCCTACTATTACGCGATCCGCCGCTCGGGAGAGATCCTGCGGTCGCTTGCGACGATCGAGAAGGAGTGACCGCCGTGGCGACGAAGTTCAGTCCGATCACCGGCCGCTACGTCCACGTCGCGGTGCAAGGCGTCGAATACCGCCTCTATTTCGAAGAGGCCGGCAAGGGGACGCCGGTCATCATGCAGCACACGGCTGGCAGCGATGGCCGACAATGGCGCCACATCCTTGAGGACGAGAAACTGACGTCTGAATTCCGCTTCATCGCTCACGATCTGCCCTATCATGGCAAGTCGCTGCCGCCGCTCGGCAAGCCCTGGTGGCGGGAGCGTTATTCGCTATCGCAGAGCTTCGCCATCGATTTCATCGAGGCGATGACGAAGGCGCTCGGCATCGAGAAAGGTATCTACGTAGGTTGCTCGATGGGCGGCCATCTCGCGCCGGACCTCGCGCTCGAGCGGCCGGGATTGTTCCGCGCTGTGATCGCTGTCGAAGGGGGACTTGCGACCCATGACCCGGAACCCTTCCTCGAGTATCTGTCACATCCGCGGACGTCGAACGAGACGAAGGCCGGACTCATGCTGGGGCAGATGTCGCCGCACAGCCCCGAGCAATTCCGCCGCGAAACCGCCTGGGTCTATAGCCAGGGCGGGCCGCAGGTCTTCCGCGGCGATCTCGACTATTACCTCGGCGAACACGACCTCACCCACACTGCGTCTAAGATCGACACGTCGAAGACCCAGGTGCACGTGATCAGCGGCGACTACGACTGGTCAGCGACGCCCGAGCGCTCGCGAGCGCTTGCCGACGCCATCAAGGGCGCGACTTACACCCGCATGGATGGCATGGGCCACTTCCCCATGTCGGAGCACCCTGAGGCGTTCAAGAAATATCTGAGCCAACTGCTCGCTACGATCATGGCGAAGTAGCCCGCGCGATTTTCGGTCATAAACAAAGGAGAGACTCGACAATGCCGCTCACCTTAGAGGATCGCGAGGAAATCCGCGAAGTGATCGCGCGCTACGATTTCGCGATCGATCTCGGCGATCCGGAAGCCTACGCCAATTGCTTCACCGAAGACGGCGCGTTCATGCATACGGGCGGGGGTTCGCAATCAAAAATCGCAAAGAAATATATCGGCCGAAAGGAGCTGGCCGCCTTCTGCAAGTCCGTGTGCGACTTCGCCGAGGGTCAGTTGCGCCACTGGAACAATGGGGTGCAGATTCTTGAAGGCGATGGAGAGACCGCAACGATGCGCTCCTTCATCATCGGCTTCACCACCGGCGTCTTCCCGTGCCGAAGATCTTCGAAACCGGAATCTACTACCACAAGTTCCGGAAGGTGAAAGGCAAGTGGTACATCGAGGAGCGCAACTTCCGCTGCGATCCGCAACCCGAGCATCGCGGACGCGTCTGGGACCCGCAGAAATTCGCCGACGACATCCGCTGAGTTTCTTCCCTGTCCTTGAACAATCGCACCGAGTCGCTGCTATCCCGGCGCCACTCTTCGATCAATCTTAGCGGTCAAGGTAAGCCGGTAATCCGCCAGACTCGCTTTCCAGCGAGCTCCCAAAAAATGGACTGTGTCGCCACCGATGCGTGGTTCAGATCTCCGTAATCTCCCGGCTGGGAGACGACCGCTGCCGCGTCAAACTGCGATCAGGCGCGGGAAGCGCCAAGGCCCCAGTTCGAGTTCAATTCTTTCGATGTTCGACGTGATGGTCGATCCAATCGATGAGAACGTCGGCGACCTGCAGGTTATTCTTGTCCTGCATGAACATGTGGCTGTTGCCCTTTAGGCCGACGTCGGGGAGAGAGATGAAAGTGAAATCACCCCCAGCGCCGTTGATCTGGTCCATCTCCTTCTTGCAGTTCGGCGGAGGCTGAGGCGAATCCCAGTGGTCTCCGACGACCACAAGCATGGGAATTTTGGCGAGAACGTTGATCTGCTCCGGGGTGAGGTTGTCAAAGCATCCCGTTTCGAGCTGAATGAGGCCCTTGATTCCGGGCATCTGTTTGAGTGCCGCCTGAGTCGGGACCGGGCTCGTCTGGGAATGGCCGACCAGGATTGCGCCGCCGAGGTCCTTGGCAAGCGTAGCCATATTGACGACGGTCGGATTGTCGGTGTCAGGCGACCCGAATTGCTGCCCAAGGCTCGCGACTTCCGTCAGGATTAGGTCGGGCACGACTTGCTTGTAAAGCTCGTCGACGTGATCCATCGGGTACTGCTCGTCAGGCCACGCCTCCCCAAATTTCGGGCCAAAGCGGAAGATCAGCCAGGCGAACTTATCGGTCGCGAGCAGCATTCGTCTCTGCTCGCCGGGCGGAAGCTTGCCCTCACGCACCTCGTTGAATCCGGTCGGGTTGAAGCCTGATCGGCCGCGGCCCGATTGCTCGGCAAGATAAGTCGGGAACCCTTTCCGGGTGAAATACTCGTACCATCCCATGCGGCCGTCGGGAGTGGTTTCCCACGTCTTCGAAGTCAGGCAGCAGCCATGCAGGAAGACGATCGGCACGTGGTTTTCGGAGCCCGGCGCCTTCTGGAACTGCACATACATCTGATCGACCATGGCCTTGCCCGGCATCCCGAACGCTTTCGCGAAATCGGGGCCGAGCTCTTCCCATTCGGTGATCTCGATATCGATCGGGTGTCCGCCGACGAAAAAACTGCCTTCCTGTTCGAGCGTCAGCGGCTCCTTCGGCTTCTGCACTTCGTTCAACTGCTGCGCATGAACGGGGGCGCAAACCCATAGCGCCGCAAGTGAGAGAGCAAGCGCTGCGCGTGAGACCGCCGAGAATGTCCGCATTCTTTTTCCTCCCTCGTGTCGCGAGCCGTCCCCGTTACAAGCTTTCCGCATTCCCCTTGTTGCGCAATGGAGAGGCGGCGCGTTTTTTGGCGAACGGCATCGCGCTTCGCAGTCTATTTTTTGAACCGTTTCAATGGCAGTTCGCCTTTTTCTTGTCAAGGAACCTGGCAAGGTTCATCGCAGCTTCCAGCGCGGCTCTCGCTTTTCAGCGAAGGCGCGCGCGCCTTCTTCGCCGTCATCGGTCTCAGCGATCTCTTGATCGAGATGACGCGCATAGGCGATAAGGGAAGGCGGGAAAGCGGTTGTCATCCGGTACATACGGACAACCGCCTGGGTGGCGAGCGGTGAGCCATTGCAAACCATCTCAGCGAGCTGCACCGCAGTCTCCACCACCTTCTCCTTCGGCGCGATGCGGTTGACGATCCCTAGTTGCAGGCATTCTTGCGCGGTGAGGCGCCCGTTGCAGAGACTCAAATACGCCGCCGCGGTGCGCGGCAGGGCCTGGTACATCTCGTGCGGCGCACCTAGTCGGCCAACATTCGTGTGCTGATCGCCGATCCACGCGTCGTCGGCCATCACGCGCAGCTGACATTGCAAAGCCATGTTGAGGCCAACGCCGACCGCGAAGCCGTTCAGCGCCGCGATCAACGGCTTCTCGAGGCTCACGTCTTGCGGCTGTCCGCCCCCGCCCCAGTGGTAATGGGGGCTGTTTGGATCTTCATGTGGCGTCTGCTTGCCCTCGGTGCGGTACTTGGCCAAGAACTTCACGTCACGACCGGCGCAAAAAGCCTGGCCGGTCCCGGTGAGGATGCCGACATAGATATTGGGATCGAGCCCGATATCGCGCCAGCACGAGCGAAGCTCGATATAGGCGAAGCTATGCAGCGCGTTGCGAACTTCGGGCCGATTGATGGTGACGCAAGCTATGTTTCCCTTCTTCTCATATTTGATGAATTCAAGATTCTTCGGCGCGCTGCCGGGATCGTACTGAGATTTGGGCTTCGGCATTGGGTCCCTCGTGCTATTGGTGATCGGGTCAAACGGTCGCGACGGGCGTCACGGGAGAGCCGGTTGCGCCAGGTAGGCGGAGGGGCGGGGCGGTCAGCAGGAACCTGTACCGTCCGGCATCCCTCAGCCAATGCGCAAGCGGAGTTAGGTGCCAAAGCTCACCGAGATGCACACCTAGCTTGAAGAGGCAATGCTCGTGGAGGGGGGCCGCGGCGCAGCAACCGACGTGCTCGACAGCCGGGAAACTCTCCACGGCGAAATTGTCGGCAATGAGCACCGATAGTCCGCTGTCGGTGATCCACTGCAACAGTCGCCGATCGCGTCCATTGAGAACGGCGCAACGGTTGTGCGCAAGCTCCCGATCGACGCTGCCATAGTTGCGCGAGAGCAGATCGGCGTAGCCAGTATGGATGCAGACCATGTCGCCGGTCTCGATCTCGACCATGTCCCGCTCAATAACCCGCATGAGCGCGT
The DNA here is from genome assembly GCA_963836695.1 of uncultured Alphaproteobacteria bacterium. Lineage (GTDB taxonomy): Bacteria > Pseudomonadota > Alphaproteobacteria > Rhizobiales > Beijerinckiaceae > Roseiarcus. The sequence goes on along the minus strand of CAWIKX010000007.1, from coordinate 410,363 downwards.
CATATCCGATCACCGCGCGGGCCTCGTCGCCGTCGCGGTTTAGGTCAATCACAACCCCGCGCCCTTGCACGCCGGTGGCGGCCATTCCTTCGATGCCGAGAGATTTGGCGAACGATGTGGATTTCGCCTGGAAGAAGCCAGTCGCCCCAGCCTCCGTCGGGTCGGTCGGACCGACAATGTCCTCGCCAGCCCGAAAGCCGTTGTAATAGCGCGCCTCCGGCGCCCCATCGCCGTCGGCGTCGAACATGAAGCCGGTGTGGGAGAATGCGTCCCAGTGCGTGGAATATTGGGTGTGCAGGACCGCTGCGTCGTCGCAGATGAGATCGGTCGCATCTGGATTGTCGTCCGCGACGCGATAGTTCATCCTTGGCCGTCCGTTGCGCAGCGTCGGGCGCAGGACTGGCGGGAATCGGCTCGGGCTCAAGACATTGCCGCCCGGCCTATCCAGCGGCAAGCTCAGACAAAACCTGATCCCTTCGCGAACCTCGCGCGCGCCCGCTCGCACGCGCTCTGGCGTCAGCAGATTGAGGCGGCCGAGTTGATCATCGGGGCCGAAATCGCCCCAGTTCGACCCATCGGGCCTGCGGCTCCATCGCTTCGGCATGGCTAGGGTTTGCTCTCCTTGCGCCGTTCGAAGAAGGCTTGTCGTGCAGCCGCGCCCTCGGGCGAGCGGCTGAGTTCGCTCGTGTAGGCCTGCTCGACGTGAAAGCCGTCGCGCACGCTGAGAGCCTCCACCGTCGAGAACGCGCCGCGGATACGCCGGACGGCGCCGGCCGGCTTCGCAGCGATCACGCTGGCCATGCCAAGCGCAGCGGGCATGAGTTCGCCGTCAGAAACGCAGGCTTCGACAGCGCCGAGCCGATAGAATTCGGCCGCGGGAACGCGCTCTCCAGTCAACATCATGCGGCGGAACTTGGAGGGTGGCAAAATGCGTTGCATGAAGCTTGCGCCGCCGCCCTGGCCCACGTCGATCTCCGGCAAGCCGAAGACGGCGCTCTCCGCGGCGAAGATCATGTCGCAACAAGCGGCGAGCACGCAGCCCGCTCCGAGCGCAGCGCCCTGCACCGCCGCGATGACCGGCTTCGAACTGTCCAGGATGCAGAAAAAGCCATCGCGAGTCAGTCGGTTCGCACGGGCGTAGTCGGTCGAATCACCAGCAAGCGCGGCCTTCTCCTTGATGTCCGCTCCGGCGCAAAAGACTTTCCCTTTCGCCGTGAGCACGATCGCGCGCACGTCCGTATCCGCGTCGAGCGCGTCGAACGCCGCGATGAGGGCGATGCGGACCTCGCGGCTCAGCGCGTTCACCGGGGGGTGGTCCAATGTCACCACCGCGACGCTGGGCGCTTCGATCCGGCAGCGGACGCCTGATTCACTCACCGCTCAGCCCCATTAGTGGCCTGGCCCGAAAGCCCAGTTGGGCAGTGTCAAAACAAGAGGCGGGAAGAGAATGAGCAGCACGAGGACGGCAAGCTGCACAGCAAGCAACGGCAGGATTGCTAGGGTGTACTCCGAGATCCGGACGTCCAGCACGCCGCAGGTGATGAACATGAGCGTGCCGACCGGGGGGTGAATAGCGCCAAGCGTTACGTTGAGACATATGAGTACGCCGAGATGCACCGGGTCGATGCCGACTTGGAGGGCAATCGGCACAAGGATCGGCGTCAGCAGAATGAGCGTCGCCACGCTCTCCAGCACCATCCCGATGCAGAGCAAGAAGATGTTGATGACAACAAGCATCAAGAGCGGGTTCGTAGTAAGCGCCGTCAAGGTCGAGCCGACATGCGACGCAATCTGGTCGAGCGTCATGTAGTAGCCAAGCGCGTTGGCGGCGCTGATGATCATCATCACGGTCGCGGTTGCGAGCGCGGCCTCGGTTGTGACTTCCCATAACTGCGATATTTTCAGCTCGCGATAAACGAAGAGTCCGACAGCCAACGAATAGGTGGCGATCACCGCGCCTGCTTCGGTCGGAGTGAAGATTCCGTAACGCAGACCAAAGATGACAACGAAAGGGACGGTGAGCGCCCAGCTCGCTTGCCTGAGCGCGCCAAGGATTTCGGCCGGCGACGCCATTCGGTCGCGTGTCGGTCGGAAGCCGTAGCGCTTCGAGAGGAAATGCGTCGTAATCATGAGGACGGTCATCATCGTGAAACCTGGCACGATGCCCGCCATGAAGAGCCTGCCCACCGAAACGTTTGCGAGATAGCCGTAGAGCACGAAGCCGAGGCCGGGCGGCATCATCGGCGTGATCACCGCGGACGCAGCGACAATCGCGGCGGCGAAGGGCCTCGGATAGCCGCGGCGCACCATCTGCGTGCCGAGCATTTTGGACTGCATCGCAGCGTCGGCGTTGCCGGAGCCCAACTCGAACCCCATCAACGTAGCAAGCAGAACGTTGGTCTGAGCAAGCGCGCCGGACATGTGCCCGACCAATGTCTCGGCGAGGTTTAAAAGCCGCGTTGTAATACCGGAGTGATTCATGATTACGCCGGCGAAGGTGAACATTGGGATGGCGACGAGCGGAAAGGATTGAGAGAAAGCTGAGATCCGCTGGGGAAAAATCGTCAGCGGCAGGCCGCGCTGATGCAGGAAAAAGAAAAGCGCGCCCGAGCCGATCGCAACAGTGACAGGCACGTTGAGAAAGAGGAGCAGAATGAAAATAGAGAGCGGCCATACATCCATGCTTCTCAGCTCCGCCCGCGCCACAAACGCTGTAGGCTGCGCAGGCCGAACAAAAGAAATCCCAAGGCCAAAGCGCCGTATGGAACGCTGAGCGGAATGTTGAGCATGCTGGTCGTGGCTGCACTGCTCGCGACCGCCTCCTTGAGGCCAAGCCAAGCGACGTAGAAACAATAGACAGCCACCAGCGCTCCGACGACGAAATCCAGCGAGCTGCGGACCCGTTGCGGTAGGAGGGATGTCAGCAAATCGACGCTGACGTGCTTGCCTCGCCTTTGGACTTCCGCGGCGCCAATAAAAACGACAAAGGTGAAGGCGATGCTCGACACCTCCTCGACCCACGTCGCGGGATTCTGAGTGACGTATCGCGACAGGACGCCCCAAACGATCGCGCCGACCAGCACCACGAAGCCGACGTTCATCAGGACGAGTTCGAGCGATAGGCGGTAGCCCTTGTCGTTAGGACCTTCGCCCGCGGTCATTTCGTCAGCAGGCCCTGAACCGTCGCCTTGATGCCCGGAGTGAAGCCAGGATAGCGATCATAAACCGGGGCCGTCGCCTGGCGGAAGGCAGCGCGATCGACGTCCTCAATGACGGTGACGCCGGCGGCCTTGTATTTCGGAATGATGTCCCGCTCTTCCTGAGTCTTGAGCTTCGTCATCACCACCGCCGCGGCGTCCGCTTCTTCGAGAATGATCTTCTGCAGGTCCGGCGGCATGGCTTGATAAACAGTTTCGCTCATCACGACGGGGTCCCAGCCAATCATGTGGGCGGTCAGCGAGGCATACTTGGCTTGTTCATAAAACTTGGAGGCCCACATTGTCGGCAAAGGCGCCTCCAAGAGATCGAGGGTGCCCTGAGCGAGCCCGGTGTAGACTTCAGCGAAGCCGGTCGTAATAGGACGAGCGCCCATGGCCTTCACCATCTCGACATACATAGGCGCTGCGCCGCAGCGGAAATTGAGGCCCGCGAGATCCTTCGGTTCGTGGATCGGTTTCTTGGAAAGGATCTGGCGCGTACCGAAATAGTTGCTCCAAGAGATGACGCGGAAGCCTTTCGCGGCGAGACGTTTGTTGAGATCGTCGAGCCAGGCTGAGCCGATCAGCTTCCTGAATTCGGTGGGATCGTCCATCAGGTAGGGAGCCTGAAGGACTGCGGCGTCCGCCACATACTTGCCGAGGAACAACGCGTCAGTCAGCTGAATGACCGCCGCCCCTTGGCGCACCATTTCGCCAATGTCGGCTTGCGCCCCGAGCTGGTCGGCAGGGAAAACCGTCACGTCGATGCGGCCGTCGGAGCGTTTCTTCAGGCCGTCGGCCAGGGCGGTCATTGCGACATGCGCAGCGTCGGCTGTCGTCAGCGGATGGCCGAGCCTGAATTCAAACTCCGCCGCCATGGCCGGTCCAAAGGCAGTCAGCGGTGCAACTGCCGCTCCAAGCAGAAGCGCAAGGCGAGAGCGCGCGGTCACGGTTGCCATAGGCCGGTCCTCCCGAATCTTTTTGGTCGGTTTCATTCCCTTACGACGAACTATGACCCGCGGTTTGAAACATTTCAAGAGGCGTTCCTTCACTGGGCCATTGCCCCATTCGCCGGTGGCTTAGCTCTCATGCGCGGCGACGCTCGCGCCCAACCGCGTGCACAGAGTCGCGCAGTTTGATTTCCGCGCGCAACTCCAGCCGCTGGACTGGAGAGGCCTCGCCGTTCATTCGTCGCAGGAGCAGTTCCCACGCCTCTCGAGCGATCGCTTTCACGGGCTGCTGGATAACGGACAGTTGGGGCGAAACAAGTTCCGCCCATTCCGGTTCCTCGAACGCAAGCAGGGATATCTTCGAGGGAAATGCGTCACCCATTCCCTTGAGCACTCGCAACGCTCGCGCTGCGAGGACGCTGTTGCTGACCACCACCGCTAGCGGAAGCCGAGCCCGGCTCAGCGCCTCGTCGAGGCGTCGAGCGTGGCCGCGAGGGTCATCACCGACTTCAAGAACTGACGCCTCGATTGTGAAGGCCGAGGCCGAGGCGGCCTCATTGAGCGCCTCGATTCGAAGGCGCGAGATGCTGAGCCGCTTTGACTGAACCACGAACAAGATGCGGCGATGCCCCAGCCGAAGCAGCCTGCCAATGGCGTCCGCCATGACCTCCCGATTGTTAAACGTCACCTCGTCGAACCTCGGATCGCCGGTCGGCCGATCGATAAGCACGGCGGGAGTTCCCGACGCATGGATGATCTCGAGCGTCTCGTGAGGATCGGAGGTCGGGACGAGCATGAGGCCAGCAATCCGATGGCGCAGCAGCTCCCGCACCCGGCGCAGTTCTATCTGCGGGTCCCGCCGCGTCAGGACCTGCATCACCTGATACCCCCGGACGGCGGCGATATCCTCGAAGCTCTCGATGAGCGCTGCGAGATAAGCGCTGTCGACATGCGGCACAGAAATTCCCACGACCGCGGCGCGCTGGCGCCTCTGAGCATGCGCAAGCATATTCTGCTCGTAGCCGAGCACGCGCATCGCGCTCTCTATACGCTCGCGCAAGACGGCGCTGACATTGGTCGTCGCGTTCAGGAGGTGCGACACGGTGCCGACAGAGACATCGGCCCTGGCGGCGACGTCGCTGATCGTCGGTTTCTTCGCCCTTCTCATCCCTGCCCGGTTGTTTGATTTCGATATCGAGGGCGCGTATTGAAACATTTCAAAAAAGGCAACATAATTGTCTAAGTGAATACGGCTGATGGAAAGTGACGGCAAGGGTGGGCATAGAGGCTTCTGAACGTCTCGCGCCGGCGAACGACTTCGCTGACGTGTCCGCCTTCCTTCACCCACGTTCAGTGGCGGTGATCGGCGCGTCCGACCAACCAGGCAATGTGGGCGGCGCGGCGGTCAGGTTCTTCCGGAAGTTCGGATCCCCTTGCGCGGTCTATCCGATCAACCGGCGGCGAGAGTCGGTGGCGGGCCTCCCAGGCTACCTCAGCTTGTCCGAACTCCCATCGCTGCCAGATCTCGCGATCTTCGCCGTTCCGGCGAGCGCGGTTTCCGGCGCCGTACGAGACTGCGCGGCCGCGGGAATCAGGGCGGGCATTGTTTGGGCCGGGGGATTCATCGAGGGCGACGCAGATGGCGCCGCGCGGCAAGAGGAGCTAATCGCCGTCTGTCGGGAAACGGGGTTCGCCATTCTCGGGCCGAACTGCCTCGGCGTCATCGAAACGCATACACCGATCACCGCGAGCTTCGCCTCGATGATGCTCTCCTTCGATCGTTTCCTCCCAGGCAACATCTCAATAATCAGCCATAGCGGCGGGTTGGCGACGATCGCGCACGCTTTGGCGCAGCAGCAAGGCTATGGTTTTCGCTATACGGTCAGCACCGGCAATGAGGCGATCCTCGGCGCGGCGGACTTCCTGAAGGCGCTGGTCGACGACCCCCTGACAAAGGTGATCGCCCTCTATCTCGAAGGCGTGCGCGACGGCCAAAAGCTTCGACGTGCGCTCACAGCCGCTCGCGATGTGCGCAAACCTGTCATAGTGCTCAAAGCGGGCGCAACTGGGCCCAGCGCTATTGCCGCGGCCGCGCACACCGGAGCCCTTGCCGGGGAGAGGCGCGTGTGGGACGCCGTGTTGCGCGAGTGCGCCGCGATTAGGGTGGATTCACTTGAGGAGCTTCTCGACGTGGCGCTTCAGTTCAGCGGCGCGGACCTCTCCAAGCTTCCTTCGAGCCCTGGCGTGGCGGCGATCACATTCGGCGGAGGCAGCGGTGTCTTGTCAGCCGATCAATGCGACCGCGCGGGTCTCGCCGTTCCTTCGCTTTCTGTCGAAACTCGTGAAGCGTTGAAGGAAATCGTTCCGCCACTGGCCACAACCCGAAACCCGGTTGACCTCACTCCGCAAACCTATCTCGATCCGAAGTGGCTTAAGAGTTTCCCGCAGGTGCTGGACGTGATCGCGAGCGATCCCGGCATCGGAACCATTTTCTTCCAGGCCGGCCCAATGTCCCGTGGCGACGCTGAGCTCGCGGAAACGATCGTCGCGTTCCGGGCGCGTTGTCCAAAGCCGGCCCTCGCGGCCTGGCCGCTTGCAATCGACGCCGCGCGCGACACGTTTCGAGCAGGCTCGATGCACCTCTTCCCAGAATATTCCCGAGGAGTTCGCACGATCGGTCGGCTGGCGGCATATGTCGAAGATCTCGCCTCGGTGGGCGAACGGGCGGCGCCAGCGATATTCGACTGGTCCGCGTTCGTGCCGGCGCCGGAGCCAGGCGAGGTCGTCACCGAGGATCGATGCCACCGCTTGCTCGCGGACGCTGGGATGAGCGTGGCGCCGGGTCGGCTTGCACACACCGAAGACGAGGCCGTCCAAATCGCGGACGAGGTCGGCATGCCGGCCGCGATGAAGGGGATTTCTCGACAGGTGACGCATCGCGCGGCCGCCGGTCTGCTCACTCTCTCCCTGCGAACTGAGGCGGATATAAGGGATGCCTGGGGGCGCATCATGGCGCGGGCTCAATCGCGGTCGGTCACGCTGGACGGCGTCTACGTTCAGAAGATGGCGCCCGACGGGGACGAGCTGTTACTCTCGGCCCACCGCGATCCGAACTTCGGCGTGATGGTCTCGATCGGCGCGGGCGGCGTCATGACCGAGCTCATTGACGATGCGATCTTGATGTCGGCTCCAATCAGCGCGATCGCCGCGGCGCGCGCGCTCAACCGTCTCCGCGTGGTGCGCCGCGCCGGAGGCGTGACGGCGGATCAAGCCCTGTCCCGGTGCGTCGCTCGTTTTGCCCAGCTCGCCGCCTCCGCGCCATGGCGACGCTTCGTGATCGAACTCAATCCGATCAAATGGACAGCAAACGATGCCGTCGCGGTCGATGGCCTCCTGATCATATCCGAACCATAGGGTGCGGAGTTTGAGACGCTCGAGCGGAGGATTTCGTGGCCAAACCATCGATCGAGGAGCGCCTCGCGATCGAAGATCTTTTCGTCCGCTACGCCGCCGCGTTGGACGAAGGCGACGCTGAGGGCGTCGTGGGCTGCTTCACCGACGACGGATGGCTGGACAGTCCCATCGTCGGGCGTCATCAAGGCAAGGCGCGGTTGCGCCAGTTCGCGCAGAAGATCGTCGAATCGAAACAGCGCGGCGCGCAACTCCGTCACGTCGTCAGCAACTTTCGCGTCGACGTCGCCGGCGATCGTGGCCGCGCGCGGTGCTATCTTCTCGACTTCGCGACGGCCGCGGGCGAGTGCGAACTGTTGTCGTCGGGCGAGTACGACTGCGAACTGCGAAGGGTCGACGGCGAGTGGTTGTTCGCCAGCCGGATCGTGAGGATGGACAGAACATTTTCGATCCCGTGAGTCGCCTCGCCTCTATGGACGCCTGTCCGGCGCCAGCTTTGCATTCACCGGAGGAAGAGTCGGCCCGTTCGTGGCCACAGAAGGGATAATCGTCATGAAACTCGCGACCTATCGTTTAACGGGCGGGGTCCGAGTTGGCGTCGTCAATGCGGAAAAGGGGCAAGTCTTTGATATCGCCGCCGCCGCGCGCCGCGTCGGCACCCCTGGCGAGGCGTTCGCCTCGATGCTTGATCTCATCGACGCCGATGACGCTGGGCTCGATGATGCGCGGCGACTTCTGGAGCGCGGCGGTGGCGAAATCGATCTTTGGTCCGCGCTCTCCGATGTCGACCTAATGGCACCTCTGCCGGAGCCTCGGCAGATGCGGGACGCGATGTCGTATGCGCTTCACGTTCAACAGGCGGCCCGCGGCGCGAAGGCGATAAAGGCCTTGGCAACATGCGGCCGGGAAGCGTTCGAGGCAGCGATGGCCGCGCCCCTTGATGACCTCCCTTCGATCTATCGCGAGATTCCTGTCTACTACATCACCAACCGATTCACGATCGCGGCGCCCGGCGCGACCGTCATATGGCCGCGGTACAGCAAGGTGATGGACTACGAATTGGAGATCGGGATTGTCACCAAACGCTCGCGCGGCAATATTCCGGCGAACGAGGCGGGCCGGCATATTTTCGGCTACACGATCTTCAATGACTTTTCCGCGCGCGACCGGCAGGCGATCGAGACGCGGGCTCGGCTTGGCCCGGCCAAGGGAAAGAGCTTCGACGGCTCCAATGCAACGGGGCCATGGCTCGTCACGCCAGACGAACTCGGCGATCCGCGTGCGCTTAAGGTCGCGGTTCGGGTGAACGGCGAAACGCGCGCGAAGGGTGATACACGCGACATGCTGTTTTCGTTCGAAGAAATCTTGGCCTATGCCTCGCAGGACGAGACAATTCGCGCCGGCGAGTTCTTCGGGTCCGGCACCGTCGGCAACTGTTGCGGTCTAGAGATCGGTCGCTTTCTTGAAAGCGGCGACACAGTCGAACTCGACGTTGACCGCATCGGGATCCTGCGAAATAGAGTGATCCGCGCGGATTGACTTGTGGCGCACTGAGGTCCGGCGCCGGACGCCGACCTTCGAGCTCACGGCTCGAATTGCATGCCGAAAAATGCAAGGCGAGCGAGAGGAAAGCGACAACGCCGACCAATGCTCTTTGCAATTCAGAATTCATTCTGGGGCCCGCCGTAGCAGCGTGCTCACAAATGGTCGCTTGCAAGGCCCACGGTCGGTCTGAAATCATTTTAGATTGGAATATTTCTAAGTCGTGTCGCGCATCCTTGGAGTTCTAACGGAGCACGTTTGAACTCTAAGCTTTTGCGGTGCCCTCACTTTAGAATTGTTCTAACGCGATTGCGATTGCGAGCCGCTTGGGGACGGCTTAACAGATCATGAGCCGGTCGACACAGCCGGCGCCTGCCTCCTTTAGACAGTCGACAGAGAACTCACGACCCTTGCGCGTTAACCTGTTCTTGCAGTTAGGGTCACCTGTCATCTCGAGAGCCACGTGACTGGACCGCGACAGCCCGTCGTTTGACCGAAGCCGCCAGAGTTTTTCGTCTACGTTGGGCGCTTGGCGTTCCGCCGATGGGGATCGGTGTTCTCAGCGAAGAAGCGACATCACGGTCAGAGTTCCTCCTGAAGGACCTGCGCCCTCGGAATGAGTGACGAGATGCATAGAGATGTCCGACCGATCGGCGACGATTCGGTCCCCCGCGAAACTCTGAGGGCCGTCCTCGACCAACACACTGGCAATGATCGGGAGCAGCGCGTTTTCCTTCGCGCCGATGGCGGTGTCGCTTACCGCGAGCTCATGAACGTGATGAATCTCCTCCGCGACGCAGGCTACCTAAAGATCGCGCTGGTCGGATTGGAGGACGCCGGCCAATCGAACAGCACTGTGGGCGCGCCGGCGCCTGAGCCGACCGGGGCGCCGCAGCCGTGATGGAGGACGGCGCGCGCCACCCGATGCGGAGACAGGCAGCGCTCACGACGCTTCGCTGGGGCATAGCGACTATCCTTGTGATCGTGGCGCACTTGGCGGCCGCCAGGCTGCCCTCAACTGGCGCGAGGCCGAGGCCGCGCGGGACACTCCGCCGCCCGCGGTCATGATCGACCTCGCGCCCCTCGCCGTCGCTCCGCCGGCGCCGCCCCACAACCCCTGTCGCAGCGGCGGAGCCGCCGACGCCTGATCCGACGCCGGCCGAGCGGCCGCAACTCGCGGAAGCGCTCAAGCCCGACTTCCCGCCGCCCCGGCAGCCCGCAGAAATGAAGCTCCCGGAGCCGCCGAAAGAGAACAAGGCCGAAGCGACGCTCGTGCTGCCACCCCCACCGCCGCCCAGACCGAAGGCTCACAAGGATCCGCCGCCCAAGCCGCATGAGGCCGAGCGCAAGAAGCCGATTGATCCGGACAAGCCGAAGCAGCGTCAGACCACGGCGCCGCCAAGCACGCTGGCAATGCGCTCGAACGCGGCGGCAGCGCCCGCCGCGGGGTCGGGCGCGGCTCCATCTGCCTCGCCGGCGACCTGGAAGAGCGTCTTGATGGCCCACTTGAACCGCTACAAGCGCTATCCGCCCGGCGCCGCCACCACAGGGACCGCCTCTGTCGCCTTCACCATCGCCCGCTCCGGCCAGGTACTGTCCACGCGCCTGATCGGCTCGTTTGGCGATCAAGCGCTGGACGCCGAGGCGGTGTCCCTGCCGCGGCGTCGCGAGCCCCGTCCCTGCCCCGCCGCCGGATTTCGGCGGCGCCGTTCTCACTCTCACCGTCCCCATCCATTTCGGCGGGTGAAAGACCATCTCTCAAATAGATTCTCCTGATCGATTGTCCTTCCTTACAACCGCGACTCGGCCGGACCGACGCCACGCAAGCGCTCGAAAATTGGAGCCTTCAGCGCCGCGTCACAAAGCGGCCGCGGCAAGCAGAAGACTCCACCGCAGGAACTCAAAACCTCGCGTGAAGAGTGACAGTCGCGCTGAGCGGTTCGCCGACGAGCGCGCCCGCAGCATTCGCCACGAGGAAATAGCGCTCTTTGGTGATGTTATGGACGTTGACGTCGAGACCCCAATTCTTGGCGTCGTAGCCGAACGCGGCGTTGGCGATGAGATACGGGGGAATCGAGTTCGCGTGCGCGCTGCCGGCTCTTAAGCCTCGGTCTCGGCTTCCCGCAGCCGCTCGAAGCGAGAGAGCTGATCGGCAATCAGTTCGTGCTTTTCGTCCCGCGCGGCAAAGACCTTGAACATCGCGCCGCCATCGACGTTGATGAATTGCAGCGAACGGGATCTTCGGCCAAAGAACGGCCGATCGACAAAATAGATCGCGGCGCATCTGGCGATGCGCAGATGCCCGCCAAGCGGGCTCTCTCCGTGAATGTTGAAATAGCCGCGCCCCTCGGACCCTGGCGGCAGCGGCGCCTTCGTTTCGAAGACGCCGTCCTCGGTATGGACGATGAACATCACCTGCCCCCAATCGACGCGGTCCCGCCAGATCTCGGCAAATCGCGCGCCCGGCGCCGACCTTGCCGCGCCTTCCGGCAGAAGATCGAACACGGCGCGCAGCGGCACGCGGTTGCGACGCGCGATGTCGTCAAGCACGCCGTCAGGCTGTTCCTTCAGCGACGCGCGCACCGTCTCAAGATCGAGCGCCGGAGATGCCGAAGCCAGCCTCAAGCCGCCGCGTCCTGGGCGTGGTTGTTCCTCAGAGTCTGGATCGTCTCGAAGCCCTCGAATTCCGGATGGCCAAGATGCAGCGGCTTATTCTCGCCCGCGGTGCGGTGCGAGGCGCGGAATTGCTCCGAATGCGTCCAATTCTCGAACGCTTGCTTGTCCGCCCACACCGTGTGGGAGGAATAGAGCGTGTGATCGCCGCGATCCGGACCGCGCAGGAGGTGAAACTCGATGAAGCCAGGCAACTGGTCGAGATAGGTATCACGGCCAAGCCATCGGCGCTCGAACTCCTCTTCGTGGCCCTTGATGACTTTGAAGCGATTCATTGCAATGTACATTGTCATGCTCTTGCAGTGGCGGGCTCGGAACGACCGTCCTAGCGCTCCGCGAACTTGATCGTGATGCCGCCCTTGACGGTGAGCCCGGGATTGGGCTCGACATTGAGGAACTGTGTGTACTCTCGGTTGAACAGGTTGTTCACCGAGAAGTTCGCGCTCACGCGGTCATTGTACGCGTAAGACGCAAAGAGATCCACGAGCCCGTAGCCTATGCTCGGCAACGGGCCGCCACCGTCCGCGGTGAAGCGCGCGCCGACGACCAGCGCCCTATTCTCAAGAAATCGGAAACCGAGAGTGCCGCTCGCCCGATACGGCGGGACCGTCGTGAGCGACATGCCAGTTTCGAGGTTCTTGCCGTTGATCGCTGAACCTTCGAAGGTTGCAAAGCCCGAGCCCCAATCGTAGCCAGCTTCCAACTCGACGCCCGAGAGCCGCGCCTGCGCGACGTTGACGTACTGAAACGGCTGAAAGGGTATGCAGAGGCCGGGCGGCAAGAAGGGACAGGCTGAATTTGGAATGCCAGGGACGAACGAGGTAAGAATTGGCTCGCCGACCTGCTCGAGGTCGATGAACTTGTCGACCAGATTGGTGAAAACCGTGCCCTTGCCGCGCACGCTGTCGCCCCCGCGAAACACGTTGTCGTATTTGACGTTGACGCCCGCCTCCCAATCATGAGCGGTTTCGGCGACGAGGTTCGGATTGGGCAGGAAGGTGAACGACGGAAACGGATGCACGCCTTCGATCAGCGTCTCGGTCACCGACGGCGCACGATAGCCTTGAGCATAGGTGCCGTAGAACTCGATTCCCCGATCGGCGTAATGCCAATCGTGAGCTTCGGCGAAAGATGCGTTCCGCCGGAGCTCACCCCGCCACCCGAGAGATTATACCCGTCCTCTCGTAAGGCGCCGAGGACGCGTAGCCAGGAATTATAGCTGATCTCGTCTTGGACATACGCGCCCCAGAGCGAGCGATTTCCGGATGGCGTCAACGCTGAGATAGAGCCGCCGGCGTCGTCAGAAGTCGTCACGTGGTCTAGCGTCCCATCACCGCCAACCGTTAGCGCATGGTTGACGATGCCGGTCGTAAAGCGCGCCGTGTTGTGGAGATCGAAGCCGTAGCTGTTGATCTTGTCCTCGAGGGGCGCGCCGGGCTGGACACCAAGTGCGGTATAAGCGCCGTCGAGGTCGGGCGCGATAAAGGTCTGACGATTTTGAGTCGTTGCGTAATAGACGTGCGAGCTGAGATCGATCAGCGCAGTCGTCGGCGCCTTGTATGTGTAGCCAAGCGTATAGGTGCCGGTCAGGACATTGTTGTCGAAGCGCGCGCGCCTTGATTGCTCGTTCCGTTGTTGGCGAACTTGTCGTTCTGGGTCAGCGCACTCAGCGAGATCTGCTGCCCTTCCGATGGCCGCACATTGAGCTTGAACAGGCCGCCGACCACCGAGCTGCCGCTGTCGAGAACCGCGCTTCCGTTTCCATCCAGATACGAGGTGCTGTTGCGGTAGAGGAACTGTCCGTAGACATCGACATTGGGGCCGACCCTCGCCGCACCTGCGGTCGACGTGACGACGCCCGAATCGTTGGTGCCGACGATGAAGCGCTGTAGCGCTCCATACTTTTCATCTGCGTTGAGGACGCTATCGACTCCTTGCGTGGAGAACGAGACGACGCCGCCGATTCCGCTTGACCCATAGATGTTCGACACGGGTCCGCGAACGATGTCAGCTTGGCCGACGAACTGCGGATCGAGATAGAACGTGCCGTTGGCGTTGTGGCCGGAGATTTGGTAGTCCTGCCGCGCGCCGTCGATCAATATGTTGACGCGACCGAAATCCTGCATACCACGAATATTGATCGACTGACCGGGGTCGTTCGGCGTCACCTCGGAGGCGACCCCGGGAACGTTCTGCAGCATGTCCGCGATGGAATTCGGCTGCTGCTGTTGGATCTCACCGCTCGTGATTACGCTCGCGCCAGCCATGGCGTCGACAACGGATTCTGCCGTTCTGGTCGGCGCGACGGTGATCGTGTCGAGGTTGACGACGCCTCCAGTCTGTGTCGCCCCAGGCGCGGAATTGACGGCCGCCCGACCTAGGTGTTTAGTCCCGGCCTTTGGTGGATTGGGTCGAGTTCTGAATCTTTTGGGCTCTTTTGTCCATGCTTTGGCGATGAATTCGTAGGGCGTCAGGCCCTTGAGGGTCTTCAATCGTCGGGCGAAGTTGTAAGCGTCGACGAAGTTTGCGAGGTGGGACTTCAGCCGCTCGTGTGTGTCGTAGTTGGTAGCGTTTGACGGTCGCTTCCTTGATCGTGCGGTTCATTCGCTCGACCTGTCCGTTGGTCCAGGGATGATTGATCTTGGTGAAGCGATGCTCGATGCTGTTCTCGCGGCATCGCATGTCGAACATGTGCGTCATGTAGCGCGCGGTGGGGCCGTCGGCGTAGCGCGGCGCGAAGCGGAACTGGATGCCGTTATCCGTCAGGATCGTATGAATCTTGTAGGGAATGGCGGCGATCAACGCGACCAGGAAGGCGGAGGCCGTCACCCGGTTGGCGCTTTCCACCAACTGGACGAATGCGAATTTGCTCGTGCGGTCGATGGCCACGAATAGATAGAGTTTGCCTTCGGCAGTCTGCACCTCGGCGATGTCGAGGTGAAAGAAGCCGATCGGATAAGACTTGAACTTCTTCCTTGTGGGCTTGTCGCCTTCGACGTCCGGCAAGCGGCTGATCCCATGGCGCTGAAGGCAGCGATGCAGGCTTGATCGCGTCAAATGCGGGATCGTGGCCTGCAAGGAATAGAGGCAATCGTCCAGCGGCAGCAGCGTATGCCGACGGAAGGCGACGATGACGGCCTCGTCTTCGACCGTCAGCACCGTCGACTTTGGTTCTCTCGGCCCCGTCCGCAAATCGGAGACGGACTTTCGTCGTTTCCACTTGGCGACCGTCTTCGGATTGATCCCGTAGCGCTTTGCCAGCTCCCTCAGGCTCGCTTGACTGTGCTGTATCGCTCGACGGACCGCCTCTGTCGTCGTGGCGCTTGCGTGAAGAACCTGTCCCATAGCGCATCCCTCCAGGCCGGAGAAAACAATGCACCATCAAATGCCGGGACTAAACAACTAGGGTCTCGTTAGAAGTGAAATGAAAGTCGTTCACCAGCCCCCTCCGCTGTTTTCTATATAATCTGTCAAGCCCGCCAATGTCCGCGTCCGTATCAAAGCTAGCGCGTTCGTTTAGGCTCGCGCCAGGGAACGGCCAGTCGCGCGCGCGATTTGATCGTGGCTCCAGCCAACTTGATCATAGCCGCCGCGCCAATAGACGAGCGCTCCAGATCCGGCGCCGATCAAGACATGCCGAACGCGGCCGATAACGATGGCGTGCGTGTGCCTCTCGATCAGGTCCTCGATCTCGCAATCGAAGGCGGCGATCGAGTTGGCGAGGCAAAGGACGCCGCTCGGCAGGGACCGCCACGGGCCCCCTTGGTAGCGGTCCGAGCCTTGAAGGCCGGAGCGCCCAGCGAACTGCTCCGCATATTCCTGTTGATCCGCGGCTAGAAGATTCACTGCAAATCCAAGCGAGCGCCGCACCGTGTCGTAGCTCGAGGAACTCCGATGGATGCAGGCCAGCAGAGTTGGGGGGTCCGCCGAGAGAGATGTCACTGACGTTGCGGTAAACCCTGTCCGATCGTTGCCCGCGCCAAAGGTGACGATTGAGACCCCGCGCGCCAACTCTCGCATCGCGGCGCGGAATGTGTCTTCGGAGGCTTCCGCCACGAGCGCCGGCCGTGCGGCGCGAGCGAAGTCGTGTTCGACGACAGAAGAGTGCACTGCGAGCCCTCCGTGGCGGAGAGCCATATAATATAAAAACTATATACTAAGTCAACTGTCAGAGACCCGCGTGGTTGGCGCCTCGCACGACCTCAATCGACCTTGACCAGCATCTTGCCGAAGTTCTCGCCCTTCAACAGGTCGACGAGGGCCTCGGGCGCGTTTGCGAGGCCCTCCCGGATCGTCTCGCGCCACGAGAGTTTCTTGGCGGCGGCGAGAGAGGTCAGTTCGCCGATCGCCTGGGGCCAAAGGTCCGGATGATCCGAGACGATGAAGCCTTCGATGCTGAAGCGCTTGACGAGGAAAATGCGCATGTCGGGCAGCACGGTCGGCGCTCCTTCATAGGACGCTATGAGGCCGCAGATCGCAATCCGTGAGAAATCATTGAGTCCTCGCAGCGCCAATTGGAACGGCTCGCCGCCGACATTCTCGAACAGCCCGTCGATTCCGTTCGGCAGCGCCGCCTTCAGCTCTTGCGCGAACGTCGCCGACTTGTGGTCGACGCAGGCGTCGTAGCCGAGCTCCTGGACGGCATAGGCGCATTTCTCTTTTCCGCCGGCGACGCCAACGGTCCGCGCGCCTGCAAGTTTGGCGAGCTGGCCGACCACCGAGCCGACCGCACCGGTCGCGGCAGAGACGAGCACCGTCTCGCCGGCCTTGGGCGCGATGATCTTGTTCAAGCCGTACCAGGCGGTCACGCCGGGCATGCCAAGCGAGCCGAGATAGGCCTGGATCGGCGCCGCTTTGACGTCGACGCCGCGCAGGTCCTGGCCGTCGCTCAGCGAATAGCGTTGCCAGCCGCCCCCGCCGACGACCGCGTCGCCTGCCTTGAAGCGCGGATTGTTGGAAGCTTCGACGATTCCGGCGGCGGCGCCGACCATCACCGCGCCGACCTCCTGGGGCTTGGCGTAGGATTTCCCCTCATCGAGCCGCCCGCGCATGTAAGGATCAAGCGACAGGAACGAATGGCGCACCAGCACCTCGCCTGGTCCGGGCGTCGGAACCGGCGTTTCGACAAGGCGGAAGCAAGCGGGCGACACCTTTCCTGACGGCCGGTGGTCAAGCAGGATCTGGATATTGGTTGGCAATTGCGTCTCCTCGGGCTCCGACGACCCGGATCCCATTTGGGCGCTCACCGCCGTCCGGCGGGAAGGCGGCGCTCCACGGCGTCCCACTCAACCAGCACGCGAACTCACGCAGAATAAGCGAGCATAAACGAGCCTTAATTGAGCATAAACGCTAGTAAGTCCACTAGCGTTTACTAGCGTCTATTTTTTGGCATCCGGACTTTTCAATGCGTTACGGCCGACTCAAATGAGGAAAATCCGTCCGCCCCTCGACTCGCGCGTCAGGTTGTGGGTAAAGCGCCTTCAAGCCTAACCTTGTCTCCATTTCCTCTGTCCATGAGGCGCGCGGCGCGAGCCCAGAGATCCTGTTCCGCGACCAAGAACAAGATAGCACGAATTCTGTTTTTCGTAAAGCGGTTGCTCGACGCGTCGCGAAAAGTTGGGCGCGTCTTGTCTGCAAGCCGCTACCGCCGAAGGACAGGGAAGCGGCGCGAGGCCTTGTTAGTGGCGTGGACTCATTTTCGCTGAGCCACAGCCTGATTGACGCAAGTTGGACAAATGCAAGGTAGTTGGCGGCGAGTTTGACGTAGCGCGTTGCGACCCCGGGGCAGTGTTTGATCTTGTTGAAGAAGCGTTCGACCCGGTTGCGCGCGGTAGAGATACGGGCCGAAACAGATCGGATCGTTCCGGTTGCTCTTCGGCGGGATGTTCGCCCAGGCGCCTTCGTGACGGCGAATTCTCTGATCCAGTCCGCGTCGTAGCCGCGATCAGCGAGAAGCATCGATCCCGCCTTCAACTGAGACAAGAGCTTGCTCACTAGTTGATTGTCATGACCTTCCCCCGGCATCACCGCGAGCCGGTCCAGGCCGTTCGCATCAACCAAAGCATGAATCTTACCGGTCAACTCGCCTCGCGACCGTCCCATTGACTGCCTTCTATTCCGAGTAATCCAAGAGGCGTGCTGATGCACGCGAACGATGGATGTGTCGATCATCTGCACCGCAATATCATGCGCCCCGGCGACTGCGCTCATAATCGTGGCGCAGACGCCAGCTAGTCGCCACAGAGCGAAACGATTGTAGCAAGGCGTGTACGGGCCGAAATTGTTCAGCAGGTCGCGCCATGGCGCCCCGGATCGCAAGACCCAGAAGATTCCGTTGAGGACACGACGATCATTCACTCGTGGCACGCCGCGCGGCTTGTTGGGCAGCATCGGATTGATGGCAGCCCATTCCTTGTCGGTGAGTTCGTAACGCATGGTTCGTCTCCCTCGGTCTGGAGCTTGAATCACGGCTTGACGGTCAGCTCAACGAGCCCGGCCGAACGGGCGGTTTGGTCGCGATGCGCGCCAAAGCGGACTGGGAAACCGGCTCCGTTCGTCTTATCATCTACGGAATGCCAAAGCGGGGCGCGCGATGAGTGAAGGCCACTGGCAACTGGAAGGCAGCGCGGCGGAGCTTTTCCAGCGCTACCTCGTGCCCGCGATCACCTTGAAGTGGGCGGAAGATCTCGTTCGTCGCGCGCAACTTCGAACGGGCGAGCTAGTACTAGATGTTGCTTGCGGAACCGGGGTCGTGGCTCGCTTGGCCGCAACGAAAGTAAGGCCGGGACAGGTCACGGGTCTCGACCTGAACGCCGGGATGCTGGGTGTTGCCCGAAGCCTTCCGAGCGATGGCGCCCCAATTAACTGGACAGAGGGCAGTGCGCTCGACATGCCATTTCCGTCCGGCCATTTCGACGTTGTTCTCTGTCAGCAAGGTCTCCAATTCTTTCCGAACCAACCAGGAGCACTGCGCGAACTGCACCGTGTCCTGCGCGAGGGCGGACGGGCTGCGCTCAGCGTGTACAGCCCCATCGAACGGACGCCGGGGGCGAACGCGTTTGTGCAAGCACTCGATCAAGTGCTGGGCCCAGAAGCTTCGCGGATCAAACGAGGCGAACATTCCTTTGCGAACCCGGGGCAGCTCGAGAGCCTACTGAGCGACGCGGGCTTCGGCACCGTCGTTGTCTCGACTGTCCAGCAAACGATCGTGTTTCCTTCTGTGTTCGACTATGTCCGCTTCCAGTTAGTTGCGACGCCGATGACGATGCTACTGAAAGACAAGACCGAGCCCGAACGTCAGTCGATCATTTCATCGATCGCTTCCACGGCTGCAACCTTATCGACTCCCGCTATGCTCGATGGGGGCAAGTTCGCGTTCTCGCAGGAAGCGTACGTCGCTATTGCGTCGCCTTTCTGACGATTTAGGTTTGATGGCGTTCCTGCGACCTCGGGGCGATGTCCGCTTTTCGGCCTCCGTGGGCGGCGGCGGACATCAATCGGCCAGCCGCTTAGTGAGCACGCGGCCTAGTCACCCTGTAGTCGAGCAGCTCTGAGATCGCGCGACAAGAGCAACATCCTGCCTTGATCATTGTCCGGCCGACTGCTTCCACGACTTCAGCGAAAAAAACAGGAGCGACGTCGAAACGACAACCAAGCCGACATAGAACATCGAGCTCACAGCAAAATGCAAATCCGAAATCCACCGCGATAAGAAAAGCGATATCAAAGCGGTAAGGGCTGGGATCAAGAGAAAGAACATGGTCACGAAGCCATTGTCGTTACCGGTGACGCTGAGAGCGATTTGATAGAGGACGCGACCCAGCGAGGCCGCAACGATTGTTCCGACGATCATCAGGATGACCGGAACGGCCGGCCCGAAATGCAAGCCGGTGCGCCAAAGCAAGACAAGTCCCGCAGTCGGGATAAGGATGAGGGCCGAGACGCAGAAATTCGCCGCGATCGCAGCCGATTCATCGTATTTGGTGAACCATTTGCAGATAAGCGTTCCCCCCAGCGCGGAACAGATCGGCACCGGAATGGCGTAGAGCCAGGTGCCGTGCATCGCGCTCTCGGCCAATTGATGCAGGTCAGGCCGATTGACCCCGCCGACCTGGCTCCAAGCTACCGCCATCGCGCCGAGAAACGCGCTAACGAGGCAGCCGAAGAAGATCCCGGGCGAAACTGGGATGGGCACTTTCGCTATGATGAGCGCCACGAGGGCGGCGAAAAATGGTTGGAGGTTGATAATCGCCGATATGATGATCGGATGGGCGTTGCTCAGCGCGAGCTTGAACATCAGCAAACCGAGCATCCCAATGGGAAATAGAACTCCAAGCTTGAAATAGTTGGCGGTATTCCCGAGCAGAACAATCAGGTCGCGGCGGCTTCGTTCGCGCGTAATCAAGAGCGGGATCGAGATCAACAACGCGACTTGGGTCAAGAACACAAACTGCGTAAAGCTGAGCCGCTTGGCCGCTAGGAAAGAAAGTGGCTCTTGAACCGAGAGCAGGAGCGCGGTGACGACCGCGTAAAGGCTTCCAAGCTTGTAGCTTATTCGGCGTTTTTGCGGCGGCGGTTGCATAGGGGCGGACCTGCATCTCTGGCGCCGCTGTCGGCGTCGTCGATGTTTGGGATCGGCGTCGCCTTTTTCGCGTCAAGTTGGAAACCTCCGCCGCAGCGCTTCAGTTCCCTGTGCTGAGGCGGGCGCGCAGGGTTCAGCATTTGCTCATGCGATCGGCGTCACGACAAATTGCTCCTCGCAGCTTCATTTTGTCGTTCGTGGCCGCGGGATGAAAGAAGCGCAGGCGAGCAGCATCCGGTGAGAAAACACCGCCGGAATCGCGCTTGCCTCATCGAGACGCGTGGGCGACAACGTCACCTTCACGGCCGCGAGGTTATTTTCGAGCCGTGCGAGCGCGCGCGGGCCGATGATCGGAAGCGAGCCTTCGGCCGCAACCCAGGCGAGGGTGATCTCGGCGGCGTAACGCCCGCATCCTTGGCGACCCGATCAACGTACCGAGAGTGGCGGTGCGGCCGCTTTTCTTAGAACCCCTCGGGCCGGCCGACCACAGTCGTATGCAGCGAGCCGTCGCCGAAGGCGCGGTGCGCGGCGCGCTTGACGCTCTCGATCGTCACCGCACCGATCTCGCGGTTGCGCTCGACGAGCCATTCGGGCGGGCGGCGTTCGAGCTGGATGTGGACGAGTTGGGACGCGATTTTGGCCGACGTGTCGAAGCGCAGCGGGTAGGAGCCGATGAGATAGGTTTTGCCCTTCTCCAGTTCCTCTTCCTTCAGCCCGTTCAGCGCGACATCGCGAATTTCGGCCGAGGCGACGTCGAAGGATTTGCGCGCCCGCTCGTTCTTGGTCGTCGTGCCGCCGTAGAAATAGGCGCCATGTTCGAGCGAGTAGAAGGTCCCGAACACCGTATAGGCGAGGCCGCGCTTCTCGCGCACCTCGCGGAACAGGCGCGAGGTCATCGAGCCTGAGCCGCCCAGAACATGCGCCGCGACGATGGCGGGGATGAAGTCCGGGTCGTCGCGCTTGAGAGACGGCCGGCCGAACCGGATCGTCGATTGCGGCACATCGAGATCGATCCGGTCGATTGAGCCGAGGCCCTTGAAAGCAGCGGCGGGAATGGGTTTGAGATCGCCCTTCGCCGGCAGGTCGGCGAACGCCTTATCGATGAGCGCCGACGCGTCCTTTTCGTCGATCGCGCCGACAACCGCGATCAGCAATTGATCGCGCGCGATCCCTCCCTTGGCGGACTCGATGAGATCCGCCCGTTCGATGCGTGCAAGCGTTTCGAGCGTCCCGTCAGCCGGCTGGCCGTACGGGTGGCCGGGAAACGACTTTGCCTTCCAGTTGCGGTTGGCGAGGGTTCCCGGATCGTTGGCGTCGTGGCGCAGGCGCGCATTCATGTGCTCGCGCACGCGCTCGAACGGCTCCTCGTCGAACCGGGGGGCGTTGATCGCAAGCCGCAAGAGCTCGGCGGCGCGATCGAGGTTCTTCGTGAGCGTACGCATGCGCCCGCTCCAGTGATCGCGGTCGCAATGGAACGACATCTCGACCGCCTTCTCGTCGAGAGCGCGATGAAAGGCCTGCGAATCGAGTTCGTCAGCGCCCTCGTCAAGAAGCCCGGACATCAGCGCGCCCAGGCCCGCCTTGTCCGCCGGATCCTGCGCCGAGCCGCCGCGCATGGCGAATTCGAGCGAAACGACCGGCACCGCGTGGGAGGGGACGAGCCAGAATTTCAAGCCGCGCGGACTCGTTACGACGTCGACATTGACGGCGGAATGAGCGGATGAAACGGGAATGTGCTTTTGCATGAGCGTTTCCGTGAGGTTTCGTCTTTTTGGCTCCAAGGGGAGCAAGAAGGTCGAGGTCGCTAAGCCGCCTCCTCGACGAGAGGCATGAGATATCCGGTGACCGCCGGCTTATGATCGAGCCAGTGGCGCGCGGCCTGGATCACGTCCTCGGCGGTGACCCGCTCGATCCGCGACGGCCATTCCTCGACGTCGCGCAAGGTCTGCCCGATCGCCAGCGACGAGCCGTACCAGCGCGCGAGATCCGATTGGCTGTCGCGAGCGTAGATCGCGTCGGCGACCATGCGAGTCTTGGCGCGCTCGAGATCGCCAGCCTCGATCCCGTCGTGCACGAATTTCGCCAGCGCCTGGTCAAACGCCTTGTCCAGCATTTCGAGCGAGACGCCGGGCGCAGGCGTGATGTTGACGATAAACCGGCTCTGGTCGACCGCGGCGCCATGATAATACGCCCAGGCTGAGACGGCGATCCGCTCCTCCATGACCAGCGTCCGGTAGAGGAAGCTCGTCTGCCCTCCGCCAAGCAGATGGCCGAGCAATTCGAGCGCTTCGGCTTCGCCCTCGGGCGCGGTGAGCGCCGACGGCGCAAGATAGTGCCGCTGCCAACCCGGCTGCTCGACCTTGTCGTCGGCGACCTTCACCAACCGGTTGGCGACCGTCGGCGGCTCCATCGGGCGCACCCGCCGCGGCTTCGCCCCGCGCGGCTTGATCTTGCCGTAGGTGTCTTCGGCAAGCGCGCGCGCTTCCACCGGCTCGACGTCGCCTGCGACCACAAGGATCGCATTCTCGGGGGTGTAGAAGCGCTTGTAATAGGCGAGCGCGTCCTCGCGGTTCAGGCCCTCGATTTCGTGCCCCCAGCCGATCACCGGGATTCCGTACGGGTGATGGGTGAAGAGCGCTGCTTGCACCGCTTCGCCAAGTTGCGCGCCGGGGTCGGTGTCGCAATGCATGCGCCGCTCCTCGAGCACCACGTCGCGCTCCGGCGCGACGATCTCGTCGGTGAGCGTCAGGCCCGTCATGCGGTCGGCTTCGAACGCCATGCAGGCCTTGAGATGCTGCTTGGCGACCTGCTGGAAATAGGCGGTGAAGTCGTTGCCGGTGAAGGCGTTCTCCATGCCTCCGACCTCGGAAATGAACTCCGAGAACTCCCCCTTGGGATGCCGCTTCGTGCCCTTGAACATGAGATGTTCGAGAAAGTGCGCGATGCCCGATTTGCCCGGCGGATCGTCCGCGGCGCCGTTGCGGTACCAAACCATGTGCGTGACGACGGGCGCGCGATGATCGGGGATGACCACGACGTCGAGGCCGTTTGGAAGCGTGAAATTCGTGACCAGCGGCGCGGGAGAAACGGAAGACGTCATCAAGGGTCCAATCGAAGCTGGCAGGGCCCCGCCCGACCGGCCGCCAAAATGGCGCGATCGTGACGATCTCGCGACATATAGAGCGCCTTTTGGCTTCTCGCTAGGCGGGAGTCGCCTTCGCCATCAACGGGCCCGCGCCTCCAGCGCTTGGCTGATCTCGTCCAAAGCCTTCGGATCCTCGATCGTCGCAGGCGTAACCCACGGATCGTGGTCGGCGATCTTCTTGATCGTGCCGCGCAGGATCTTGCCCGAGCGGGTTTTCGGCAGGCGAGGCACGACGAATGCCATCTTGAAGCCGGCGACCGGCCCGATCCGGTCGCGCACCAGCTGGACAACCTCCTTCTCGATCTCCTGCGGAGGCCGGTTGACGCCGGCTTTCAAGACCAGGAAACCGCACGGAGTTTCGCCCTTGACCTCGTCCTTGACCCCGAGCACCGCGCATTCCGCAACGTCCGGGTGCGAGGCGACGACTTCCTCCATGCCGCCGGTCGACAGGCGATGGCCGGCGACGTTGATGATGTCGTCGGTGCGGCCGAGGAGGGTGAGATAGCCGTCCTCGTCGATAAGGCCGGCGTCGGCGGTCTTATAATAGCCGGGGAACTCCGTGAGATAGCTTTCGCGCATGCGCTCGTCCTGGCGGTAGAGCGTCGGCAGGCAGCCGGGCGGCAGCGGCAGCTTGATGACGATCGATCCCATCGTCCCGGCCGGCAGAAGCATCGCCGCCTCGTCGACGGCGCGGACCTCGTAGCCCGGCATCGGCACGCTCGGCGAGCCGCGCTTGACCGGCAGCATTCCCAAGCCGACCGGATTGGCGGCGATCGGCCAGCCAGTCTCTGTCTGCCACCAATTGTCGATGACCGGGACGCCGAGAACTGTCTCCGCCCAGGCGACCGTGTCCGGATCGGCGCGCTCGCCGGCGAGGAAGAGTGTGCGCAGCGAGGCGATGTCGTATCTTTTGAGGAGGCTTGCCTGCGGATCCTCCTTGCGCACGGCCCGCAAGCCCGTCGGCGCGGTGAAGAAGGCGGCGACCTTGTAGTCCTGGATCACCCGCCAATAGGCGCCGGCGTCCGGCGTGCCGATCGGCTTGCCTTCGTAAAGGACGCTGGCGCAGCCCTGCACGAGCGGCCCATAGACGATGTAGGAATGGCCGACCACCCAGCCGATGTCGGATCCCGACCAATAAGTCTCGCCGGCTTTGACGTCGAAGACCGCCGACATCGACCATTTGAGCGCGACGAGATAGCCGCCGATGTCGCGCACCACCCCCTTGGGCGTCCCTGTCGTGCCCGAGGTGTAGAGAATGTAAAGCGGATCGGTGGCGGCGAGGTCGGCGCAGGGCGCCCGCCTGCCCGCCCCCCGCGCGGCGTCGACAAGCGCGGTCCAGTCGCAATCATGGGGCCCGTTCATGGCGGCCTTGGCCTGGGGCCGCTGATAGACCACGCAGGCGGCGGGCTTGTGCTTGGCGAGCGAGATCGCAAGATCGAGCAGCGGCTTATATTCGACGATCCGGCCCGGCTCGACGCCGCAGCTCGCGGTCAGAACGACCTTTGGCTCGGCGTCGTCGATGCGGGTAGCAAGCTCCTTCGCGGCGAAACCGCCAAACACCACCGAATGCACGGCGCCGATGCGCGCCGAAGCGAGCATGGCGACGATCGCCTCCGGAATCATCGGCATATAGATCAACACGCGGTCGCCCGTCGCGACGCCGAGATCATTGAGCACGGCGCCAAGCGTCGCCGTCTCGTCCAGGAGTTCCCGATAGGTTATGGCGCGCTTGGTCCCGGCGACCGGACTGTCGTAATAGAGCGCGATCCTGTCGCCCCGGCCGCCCTCGACATGCCGGTCGAGCGCGTTGAAGCAGGCGTTGCATCGTGCGTCGGGGAACCAGCGGCCATAGACGCCGGCCTCGGGGTCGAAAATCCGTTGCGGCGGTTTTGTCCAGGCGATCTCGCGGGCGGCCTCCGCCCAGAAGCCTTGCGGATCGGCGCGCCAGCGATCATAGGTCTCGTGATAGCCGCTGGTCATCGTTCGCTCCCTTCGCCTTCGCCACCGAGCTCTGGCGTGTCGTTGTCGCGCGCGAACTGTCGCGCCCGGCGCGTCGGAACGCAATGTCAGCCGCGCCCGTGACGCCGGGCCAAGGACCCGATCGGCTGGGCTTAGCAGGAACGGACGGATGTCGGGCGAGATGCAATTTTACCTCGTGGCGATCCCGGCGGTGATCCTCCTCGGCCTGTCGAAAGGCGGATTTTCGGGCCTGAGTACGGTGGCGATGCCACTGATGTCGCTCGTCTCCTCGCCGGTGCGGGCGGCGGCCATCGTGCTGCCCATTCTCATCGTGCAGGACTGGGTGAGCGTCTGGGCGTTCAGGCGTGACTATTCGCTCAGGAACCTCATCATTCTCACCCCGTCCGCGGTGATCGGGGTCACGGCTGGCTGGCTGCTTGCGGCGCGGGTCAGCGAGGACGCCGTGCGTCTTGCGATTGGCGTGATCTCGATCGCTTTCGTCGTCTACATGCTGATCCGGGACCGGCTCGGACGCGCTCCGGTCGACAAACCGGGGGTCCCGAGCGGCGTCCTATGGGGTTCACTGTCGGGCTTCACGAGCTTTGTCAGCCACGCGGGTGCGCCGCCGTTCCAGGTCTATGTGATGCCCCAATATCTGGAGCCGCGCATCTTCGCCGGGACCGCGACAATCTTCTTCGCCGCTGTCAACCTATTAAAGCTTCCGGGCTATTTTTTCCTCGGTCAGCTCAGCCCGGACAACCTCGTTGTATCGGCTTGGCTGCTTCCGGTTGCCGTTCTATCGACTTTCGCCGGCGTCTGGCTGGTCCGACGGGTGTCCCCCGACAAGTTCTATGTCATCATTCTCGCGCTTACCTTCCTTATCGGAGTGAAGTTGACCTACGACGCTATTCGGGCGCTTGCTTGAGGCAGATAGAAGCAATGAGCGCCGTCAAGCCGACCGCACCCGCGCAGGGGAGCATCGTCCAGCAAGTTCCCGCCTTCGCCGCGATCGGCCTCTTCGGCTATTTCGTCGACGCTGGCGTCACTTATGCGGGGGCGAAATACTTTGGCCTGTCGCCGGAAGTCGCCCGGCCGCCGGGTTTCATTATCGCCACGATCGTCAATTTCGTCCTCAACCGGTCGATCACCTTCCGCCATTCGCGGGCGCCGGTCTTCCCTGCCTTCCTTCGCTATTGCGGCGTCGCCTCGGTCGGACTCGCGGTCAATTATGCCGTCTATTCAGCCTGCGTTCTTTTGGCGCCCAGGATCGGGATCGACGTCAGGCCGGCGATCTTGCCCCTGTTCGTCGCCGCGGGCAGCGGCGCGGCGATGGTTCTAACCTTTATCGGCTTTCGATTTTTCGCCTTCCGGCCGTAGGGATTCGTCGATTCTCTGGCCCAAAGCTTGCCGAGCCGCGCTATGATCGCCTCGAAGCGCAGTGTGAGGCCCGCTTGATGCCCCTTTCGCCCTATGACCGCGACCTCGACCGCAACCCGGCCAATTTTCAGCCGCTGACGCCGCTGACCTTCCTTGAACGCTCGGCGGCGGTGTTTCCGGATCGGCTGGCCATTGCCCACGGGACCTTGCGCCGCAATTACCGCGAGTTCCACGCACGAACGAAGAAGCTCGCCTCCGCGCTCGCCAAGCGAGGTTTCGCGCGCGGCGACACGGTCGCTGTCATGCTGGCCAACACGCCGGCGATGCTCGAATGTCACTATGGCGTGCCGATGTGCGGCGCGGTGCTCAACGCGCTCAACACTCGCCTCGACCCGGCCTCGATCGCTTTCATGCTCGATCACGGCGAGGCCAAGGCGCTTGTCGTCGACCGCGAGTTCTCCGCCGTCATCGACGCGGCGCTCAAACGGATGAAGGTCCGGCCGCTCATCATCGACTACGACGACCCGGAGTACGACGGTCCCGGCGAGCGCCTCGGAGGGCTCGGCTACGAGGCGCTGATCGCCGAGGGCGACGAGGCTTACGAACGAACCGCGCCGGGCGACGAATGGGATGCGATCGCGCTCAACTACACCTCAGGCACGACCGGCGACCCGAAGGGCGTCGTCTACCATCATCGCGGCGCCAATCTGCTTTCCGCGGGCAACATCCTCACCGGCGACATCGGCCGCCACCCGGTTTATTTGTGGACGCTGCCGATGTTCCATTGCAACGGCTGGTGCTTCCCCTGGTCGATCAGCGTGAAAGCGGGCCTGCATGTCTGCTTGCGGCAGGTGCGCGCCAGGCCGATCTTCGATCTCATCGCCGAGCACAAGGTGACGCACATGTGTGGCGCGCCGATTGTCATGTCGATCCTGCTCAACGCGAGCGAGGACGAGAAGCGGCCGCTGCCCCACGGCGTGCGGTTCTTCACCGCCGCCGCCCCGCCGCCCGCCGCGGTGCTCAAGGCGATGGGCGAGGCCGGCTTCGAGGTGACCCATCTCTACGGGCTGACTGAGGTCTATGGCCCGGCGGTAGTCAACGACTGGAAGGACGAGTGGAATGCGCTCGACGCCGAAGCGCAAGCGCATCTCAAGGCGCGCCAGGGCGTGCGCTACCATGCGCTCGAGGCGCTCGACGTCATGGACCCCGACACGATGCAGTCTGTGGCCGCCGACGGAGAAACGATGGGCGAAGTGATGTTCCGCGGCAATGTGGTGATGAAGGGCTACCTCAAGAACAAAGCCGGGACCGAGAAGGCGCTGGCCGGCGGCTGGTTCCATTCCGGCGACCTTGGCGTCAAGCACAAGGACGGCTACGTGCAGCTCAAGGACCGGTCGAAGGACATCATCATTTCTGGCGGAGAGAACATTTCGTCGATCGAAGTTGAGGACGCGCTATTCGAGCATCCCGGCGTACAGCTCGCGGCCGTGGTGGCGCGGCCCGACGACAAGTGGGGCGAGACGCCCTGCGCTTTCGTAGAAATGAAGTCCGGCCATAGCGCGACCGCCGAGGAGCTCATCGAATGGTGTCAGGCGCGGCTCGCGCGTTACAAGTGCCCACGCCACGTCGTCTTTGCCGAAATCCCCAAGACGTCGACCGGCAAGGTGCAGAAATTCGCGCTGCGCGAGCGGGCCAAGCTGATCAAAGCGGAGCAAGCCTGACGAATGCGTTCCGACGCCTGGCCGCAATATTGCCGCGCCGCGCTCGTCCGATCGGCCGGCGCTGCGGCTGCGCAATTTCCCGGTCCCGGCGAAGAGGCGCCGAAGCGGGTCCATGAGGTGCGCAAGACGCTGAAGGAGGCGCGCGCAATTGCACGGCTTTTTCTTAACTGCGTTGGCGAACCGGCTCGTGTGACGATCACGACGCTCGCCGCGACCCGACGCCAGATCGGCCGAGCGCGCGACCTCGATGTGATGGCGATTCGCGTCCAGCGCCTCGAGCCCTCGGCCGAAATCTCCGGATCTCTGATGGCCGCGATCGCGCGTGAGCGAGAAGCGGCTCAGCGCGCGCGTCGCGGCCTCGCCGCCACCGCGCCGCGGCCTCGCCTCAACGCAATCGTGAGACGCGTCGAGGGATGGGACCTAAGCGCCGTTGGAACCGAGGAGATCGTCGCCGCGGCCGCGCGCACCTATCGGCAGGCGCGACGTCGCGGGCGCCTCGCCTTCGACGGCGACGATCCGGTCGCGCTGCATGCGTTTCGCGCTCGCGTTGTCGATCTGCGCTACCAGCTCTCGCTTCTTTCCTGCGCCTGGCCGGAAGCGCTGAACGCACAGGCCGAAGCGTTGAACGATCTTCGCGAGGCGCTCGGCGACTTCAACGATCTGCATGTGCTGGGAACGTTCGCGGCGGAGCATGGCGAGTTGCCGCCAGAGGCGCTGGAAGATCTCGGCGCCCGCATCGCGGTCAAGCAGACAAAGCTCAGGCGGCGCGCCAATGTCGAGTTCGAGCGGCTGTTCGCCGAAACGTCGAAAGCGTTCGCGACTCGCATCGCGGCCTACCTTGGCCACCCGGTGAGAGAGCCAGAGGTCGCGGAGGATGAGCGCGCCGCGGCCGACACTGTCTCGGCGGCATAGCGCCTACGCGCCTCTTTCCCCTTCGGCATGACGGAAGGGCGGATCAAATAAACTAAAGTTGACAGGTGAAAAAGTTTCGATCAGTTCTACGGCGCTCGAAGGTGGGCTGGCTAGGCGAAGGCCGGCCGGGCGAGAGTACCGGGCGATTTCGTTCGCGAGACGGCCACGCCGGGAGATGCGCGAGGGATGTTCCTCGTGCTTGAGCTGAACGCGGAGCGGAAACTTCATCATGACACGCAGAATTTTGGCGGCTCTGCCGCTGGTCGCTGGACTCGTTTTCGCCGGGAGCGCTCACGCGTCTTCGGTCTATTTCTCGCTCGGCGGCGATGGAAACGTCAGCGCCTCGGGCACGCTCACCGTCGGGGCGGACCAGTTTGCCGACACGAGCGGCATTTTTGGAACCCCAGCCAATCTGCTCGGCGGTCCGCCGGGTCCAGGTAATCCTCCACCGAGCTACTCGGGCAAGGTCGATCCCGCGAATGCGCTCGCCGTCACCGGCGCAAGCGGTACGTTCTCGGATGTGGCTCTGGGCTTCGCCAATGTCGCGATCACCGGCGTCCTCGCGACCAATCCGCAAAACCATTTCGATGCTGACGCGACCATTCCCTATAGTTTTGGCTGGTATCCGGCGCCGGGAGTCGTGTCCTACGACAATTTGTTTTATGCCGGCGCGAATGCGCCGATCACCTGCATCGGCTTGGTGCCCGGCGGCTTCTTCGATGACTATGGCGTTATGTTCACGCTCGCCAACGGGGCGGTCGTGGATGTCTATTCCGTCGGCGCCGGCAACGGGCCGGGCCTCTATGGCGCGCTCGTCTTGGCCGATGGGGTGGTGGTGGACGGCACGAGCGGGGGGGGCCTTTCCTTGAACGCGCCCGAGCCCTCGACATGGGCGATGATGATCCTGGGCTTCGCCGGCCTCGGTTTTACGGGCTATCGCAAGTCCCGCAAGGCGAGCGCCGTCGCCGCATAATTTGCTAATCCGACAAAAGGAAAGCCGCCTCAGCCCTGGGGGCGGCTTTTTTTTGAGCACCCCCCTTGGTCACGCGGGAAGTCTGGAGTGAGCCAGCCCACGACGATAAGCATTCCCACGGCCATGATTTTGACCCGCCGGTTTGCCGCTCAGGAGCTACGTGCTCACGACGTTCACGGCAAGCCAGGCCGCGCCGCGACGGCCGCGTCTATCAGAAGATCGCCCACGCTCACGTGGTGAAGCAATAGAGGCGAAAGAGGTTAGAGGGCGCGGCGTAAAGCTCGCGAACGGACGAAAATCCGCTATCCATCCCGAGCGATCGCCAACTCGCGTCCCGCTCAGGGAAATCGGCGCTGTGAACATGGCTGGTCATCGCCGCGAATTCTTCGTCCGAATAAGCGGTCCACAACGGCCGTTGCAGGTCCCATCGGCGCATCCAGCTTTCGCGTTCTTCGCCGTCGGGGCTGGCGTTCTCATAGATCAAGAAGGCGCCGTCATCCGCAAGATCGCCTCGAACCTTCCGCATGAACGCCTGCTTTTCTGGCGCGCGAAGATGATGCAAGGACAGGCCGATCCAAATGACATCCGCTGAGTTTGGCCTCCTGCCAACGCTCTCGAGGAAATCGCTTTGTTCAAGCGTAGAGGGAAAGGCCAGTTCCTCTAGTGCTAGCCGAGCGAGTTGAAGCGCCGGGGCGGAGAAATCTATGCCGTGATAGGCGATCGCCTGCGTTCCGCGGAGCGCCTCCACGCTAGCGCCAGCGTCGCCGCAGGCAATGTCGACAAAGCGAAAAGGTCTCGAGAATTCGCCGACTAGGAAATCGTGCAGGCGTCCATAGGCTTCGCGGTGAAAGAGAAAATTATTGTCGACCATTTTTCGATAAAGCGCCCAGTCTCGCTGAAAGATCGCGAGCGTCGATGCATCGGTGGTTTGGCCAGCGCTTTCGGCGCTGAATGTCCTCGCCATCGCAACCTCCAGCGGGAAGGGACAGCTCCGCTGAGCGCCCGCTTATCTTGGCGGAGATTCGCAGTCTATCCGAATAACTACCTATCGGCACGGATAATTTGGCGGCCTGGAAGGGCTATGGCCAGAAGGGGCCCGTCACGCGCCGCCGCGCGCGCCGAGCAGGAGCGCGACGCCGAACGCGAGCACCGCGAGCGCCGCAGCAAATTCGAATCCCCTCGCGACAAGCGCAAGGCGCGAGTTTCCGCCCGCTGCAAGACGCATCGCGGTCGATTTGGCGAAGACGGCCACCCAGGCGAGCGCCCCGGTCATCACAGCCGTGCCGATCGCCATGGCGAGCGCGGCCGCAACTCCAGCCGCGAACAGCCCTTGCGCCATCGCGAACACAAGCACCAGGATCGCTCCCGAGCAGGGGCGCGCGCCTGCGGCGATTACCGTTCCAGCCGCGGCCCGCCACGAGAACCGCCCATCGAGCTCAGCCGGATCGGGCATGTGCATGTGTCCGCAATCGTCAGTAAGCACGCCCGAGGCGCCCGGAGCCCCGGCGCGATAGGCCGCGGCCGAGAGGCTGAAGGCAGGCTGTCGCCAAGCCCCGCCGAAGTACGCGGGCGTCGAGGCGATCGCGCGCCGGCGCTCCACGTGCTCGCTCAGTGCAGCAAACAGCGCTGAGCCTTTTCGCCAGGCGAGCCACGCGCCGATGGCGGCGACGCTGCAATAGCTCGCAAGCTCGATCCAGTCGGCGGCGTGAGTCATCTGCGAAGCGGTTGCCTGAAACACAAATCCCGCCGCGCCGACGAGCGCGATTGCGATCAGGGCCTGAAGCAGCGCCGCCAAGAGCGCCATCACCGCGCCGCGCTTCAGCGACGTTTCGTTAGCCACCATGTAAGAGGCGAGGACCGCCTTGCCGTGCCCGGGGCCGGCTGCGTGCACCACGCCATAGGCGAGACCGAGGCCGATGAGGCCCCAGACGGCGCTCGATTGTCCGTGCAAAGCGTGCACCTTGGCCGCCATCAGATGGGTGAGCGAGGACTGCTCGGCCATCAGCCAGCCGGTAACGCCGCCGCCTCCGCCACCGCCGCTCTCGCCGCCGGCGACAGCGAATGGCCGGTGCGTGAGCAGCGCCAGCGCGCTAACCGCGGATGCGCACCAAACCGCCCATCCAAGACCGGTTAGGAAAATGAGGCGTTTCGTCACGGGCACGCGACGATGGCGGCGCTCGCCATTTTGAAGCCGAAATTCGTTCCAGGCGCGAGGTTGGTGAAAAAGGACTCAGTGAGCTTCTGCTTGTCGCTCGCCTCGAGCGGCTTGGGCTTGGCCACCGTCGCCTTGCATCCCGACGGCGCGGAGACCAACTCCACCGGCTCTTTGTCGTCGAAGTCGAAGTCGATGAAAAATTCCGGGTCGGCGACGCGCAACGTGAGGAACTTGGTGATCGGCGTCGGGGTCTTGAGCGGGAGCGTGACATGGAACTCGACCAGATGGTCAGGCCGCTCCTGCATCGAATAGTCGGTCACCAAGCCGAAATCCATGGCTTTGCCGCCGATCTTGAGCGTGGTGAAATAGCCGACGTCGGCGAGCCCTCCGGCGTTCTCCTTGGCCAGCGGCGCGAACTGCTCCTTTGTGACCAGCTGCCCGGTCGGCGCGAGGCCTTGGGTGGCGAACGAGGAATACATCTCGTCGAAAACCCAATCGTGAATCACCGCCGAAACCTTTCCCTCGGGCGTGAATGCGATCTCGCTCTTGACCGTGACCCACACATGCGGATGCGCGCTGGCCGGCGCCACAGCCGCAAGCCAAAACACGAGCCCCATCGCCGCTGCTCGCCAGTTCCGCCGTCGGGCGCCCATAACGAAGCTTCCTTGGTGGCAAAGTACGGCGACGAGATGGCGCGCTCGATCAATCATGGTTGAGCGAATCTTAACGCTGCTTGGTTCAGCAATTCTTAAGGCAATCGGCTCAAGTCTCGCGCCATGGCGCGTTGCGTTCCGCCTGCCTTACTCGTGTTAACCGCAGCTCTGTGCCTGACAAGCTGCGGTTTTCCTGGCCGTCCCGAGAGGCCGGTCTGGCGCGCTCAGGCCGAGAACGCCTGCTTCGCACGCAAGCAGGTCACGTTCTCGGAGAGCGTTGTCGCCGCGGGCGAAATCGACGGTCCTGGCATCTGCGGCATGACGCGTCCGCTCAAGGTCTCGGCGCTTGATAATGGCGCGATCGCGGTCGACAAAACGCTCACGATCGACTGTCCGATGATCCCGGCGCTCGAGGCCTGGCTCAGCGCCATCGTCGAGCCCGACGCTGAGGCCCGCTTCGGGCAGAAGGTCGCGACCGTCAACGTGTTCGGTGCCTATAGTTGCCGGCCAATCGACAACAGGGCCGGCGCCCGGCTCTCCGAGCACGCCTTCGGCAACGCGATCGACGTCGCGGGCTTCACCCTCGCCGACGGCGGCCGCATCGACTTCGTTCACGACTGGAAGACGACCGGCAGTCAGGAGGCCGCCTTCCTGCATGAGGTCCACGCCGGCGCATGCCAGTATTTCACCACCGTGCTTGGGCCGGGCGCGGACGTCTTCCACTACAACCATATCCATCTCGATCTCGCCAATCACGGCTCGACCGACACGGGGCCCCGGCGCATCTGCAAGCCGACGCCCGCGCCTGACCTCATGCCGGCGCCCGGACCTCGCGATGGCTTGCCGCCCGCGCCTGAAATCGACGAACCGCTCGACATCGCGCATCTGAGCGCGCCGGCGACCGCCGCTCCGCCACCGGCGGACGCCTCGCCTGGACCGGGAGATGGACCCGATGGAGCCTTGCCGCCAGCGCCGGTCGGCGAGAGCGAGCCAACGCCGCCGATCTTGCCGGCCGGAGCTGAGCCCACCGTGGACACCGAGCCGACGTCGTCGATCCGCGACCACGACAACTAGGGCTGTGAGACACCAGATCCCGACGGACTTTGTTGAAGAACCCCATGTTCGTGGCGCCAGCCCCTAACGAGCGCAATCGACCGAGCCTGAGTATGCGTTTCAGATGAGCGAAGAGCATCTCGACCTTCTTTCGTTCGCGGCATGAGACGGCGTAGGCTCGGTCTTGGCGATCGCACGGGCTTGTCACGTGCGGCTTCATGAACGGATCGCGCGATCTTGCGTGCGAGCATATTCGGACAGCACTTGGGTTTGAGCATCAGACGCCCCAATCGTGTTGAGCGGCGCGATAGCGGATCGCGCCGTCCTTTGCGACGCCCTCGCGCGGCGTGGAGAACGCGCGACGATATTTTCGCAACTCCTATGCCTCCGGGACGGACATAGAGCTCGCGTTCGCTATTGAATGTGAAGTCGCTGCGGAAGAATGTTCCCGTCCGTGCGCTCGGATTTGTCGATCAGGTTCCCGTGCGGCTCGATCCCGTGGCGAGCGTCGCGTAGACTGCGAGCAGGGCGCTGGCGATGACATTCCAGCCCGCAAGCGACAGTCCGGCGATGCGCAGCTGGACTTCGTCGCAACGCACGACCTTGACCGAATCCAGCGCTTTCACGAGGTCGTTGACGTCCAGAGATCCTGCCCCGGCGGTGCAGGCGGTCGGTCCCTGCCACCAGTGATACTCGACCCCGACATGGTAGGCCGCGAGCACGGCGTTAGCCGCGAATACGAGAGCGAGAAGCACAAACCCCGCTCGCGCCAGGCCATGCGCGGAGCGACTTGCGAAGCGCGGTCAAAAGCGCAAGCGGGATAGCGGCGTAGAAGGCATAGCGCTGCGTGAGGCAGAGCTCGCAGGGCGCGTAGCCGAAGCTCTGAAAAATCCAGACGGTCGCGAGAACGGCGATGGACGCGGCGGCGATCCAGAGCGCCCTTACCATCTGCGAGGGCGGCAGGACGATCTCGGCAAGCGTCATCAGAACACCTTGATCGCGATCACGAAGCCGGCCACGACCATCGCAACGAATGCGCCCAGAACTGCGGCGAAATTGCGCTCCATCGCATTGCGCAACGGTTCGCCGAACCAATGCAGCGCGCCGGCAACGAGAAAGAACCGCGCGCCGCGGGTCAAGATCGACAAGGCGACGAACAGGGGAAAGTTGTAGCCGAGCAGGCCGCTCGTGATCGTAACCAGCTTATAGGGGATCGGGGTTACGCCCTTAAGGAGAATAACCAGCCAGCCCCATTGCGCGTAGGTCTGCTTCAACGCGTCCACTTTCGCGCCATAGCCATAGAGGTTGATGAGCCACTGGCCGACCGTGTTGTAGAGCAAGGCGCCGATGGCATAGCCGAGCATGCCGCCCAGCACCGAGGCGATGGTTGCGATGAGCGCGTAGCGCCATGCGCGCTTTGGATTGGCGAGCGCCATCGGCGCGAGCAGTACGTCGGGCGGAAGGGGAAAGAACGAGCTCTCTGCGAAGGCGACCGCGGCGAGCGCCCGCTCTGCATGGGGACCCTCGGCCAGCGCCCGGACTTTGGGGTAGAGCGAGTTGAACATGCAGGTCCTTCGCAGTGCAGCGGCGTTTTACGCGGTTGCGGCGCCGCCGTCCATGCGCACGCTTCTTACGAATTTTCAGCGCATTGACCCTGTGCGGCCCTGCGTTCTATATCGGCCGCCCCGCCCTTGCGCGGGCCCCTATGGCGGAACTGGTAGACGCGTCCGACTCAAAATCGGATTCCGCAAGGAGTGCTGGTTCGATTCCGGCTAGGGGCACCAAAGCATTCATCATTTTCAATGACTTACTGGATGGATGAATTGCCAGCCCCACACTCTACCCCACACTCTAAAAACTACCTGAGCGTCGGACCCGATCTCGTTCCGCATGAGCGCGGGCAGGAAGGCCATCCGCTAGACACGAGGTATGCATAGATGGCGCGCTAGCAACAATTTGGCGCGCGTGAGCAAGACCGCGCCTGGAGAGCGCGCTCGCCGGCCGGGCAGATGTGCCGAGCGCGCTCAGTGGCCGCCTTTTAGGGTGACAGCAGCATCCGCCAGCATCTTAATTGGGGGCCGAGCTGGAAGAGCAAGTCATGCCGTAGTAGCGACGGGCTGGTGGGGCTAAGCCAAGATGGGCGCCGCCGCCGCTCTCCTCTGTCGGCGACGGCTAGCCATGAGCGGCGGCGTGGCGCCCCAAGAGCTGCTGGGCTCGCCTCGTTGGCCCCCATGGATGGGAACAGCGGCCGCCGGTAGGAGGACAGATGGCGGCCGCTGGCCTGAGACGACACGCGGCGTAATTCGCCATTCGCCTCAACTTGGAGGCGGGCATTTAGCCAACAAAGCACGCCGAGCATTTGTGTTTACGGGCCATTCTTTTGCTTCCGCGCGCCAAAGTGGCGTTTACGGACGCGACTGCCTGTAGACTGCATTGCCACGATCATGGACACTGACCGAGCGCGCCTTCGGTAGGGTGCTAGGAAGATCGCCAAACTCGCGGCCGAGGGTGGAGCAGGCGTTCGCCGAGCTTTCGCGAGTAGCCGAGCGGCTCGCGGGAAGAACTCGCCAAGTCAGGGCGGCGTCTGGTCGGTGGAACACGGGGCCGTGAATAGATGGCCAACGCAGAGCATCTCGAACTCCTGAGGCAAGGCGTCGAGGCTTGGAACGCTTGGAGGACGAAAGACCTCGATTGTTCTGGTGACCTCGGACCCGAGCGGAAGGCGGACCTCATCGAGGCGGACCTCAGCGGGGCAGACCTCAGCGGGGCGTGCCTCAACGACGCGTACCTCAGCAGGGCCGACCTCAGCGAGGCGGACCTCACCGGAGCTTTGCTCAACAACGCGCTCCTTGAAAAAGCGAACCTCGATGTGGCGCACCTCAGCAGGGCGGACCTCAGCGGGGCGAACCTCGATGCGGCGTTCCTTAGAGCGGCGGACCTCAGCGACGCGAACCTCACAGAGGCGGACCTCTGCAGGGTGAACTTTACAGAGGCGGACCTCTGCAGAGCGAACCTCGCTGGGGCGCACCTCGATGGGGCGCTGTTGGTTGAAACCAATCTAGAAGATGCAACACTGACCGACTGCAGGATCTACGGCGTCTCCGCATGGGGCGTGAAGATCAGCGACGGAACGAAACAGCAAGGCTTGATCATTACCCCCGAAGCGAGCCCACGGTCACAGTCGATGACCTTGAGGTGGCCCAGTTCGTCTACCTGCTCCTCCACAACGAGAAGATCCGCCGCGTCATCGACACGGTCGGCAGGAAGGGCGTGCTTCTGCTCGGCCGCTTCACCGAGGGCAGGATTGTCGTGCTGGAGCGGCTCCGCGATGCGCTCCGCAAACGCGGTTACGTCCCCATCGTGTTCAACTTCGACAAGCCGGAGACTAAAGATTTCACCGAGACGGTGCGCCTGCTGGCTGGCCTGTCGAAGTTCGTCATCGCGGACATCACCAACCCCAAGTCATCGCCGCTGGAGCTGCAGCGACGATCCCTGAGATCATGGTCCCGTTCCAGCCGATCATCGCGCAGGGCGAGAAGCCCTTCGCCATGCTCCAGGACTTGTGGATCAGGCACCGGGATTGGGTCTTTGAGCCCATCGAATATTCGTCAATCGACCGATTGATCGAGACGATGGATGTGGAGATCATCGACCCCGCCGAGAGGCGGTTCGACGAGCTGGTGGTGCGGAGAGCTGAGGTATTGAAGGTCAGGCGCGTGTGACAAAGGGGTTTAGGACGCTCGCGGCCCTCTGTCGCTGCGGCCGGTCAAGCGCGCAACATCCGCGCCACGACGTAAGGCGCATAAGACTTGCCCGTCGTGGCGAGGTGACCGGCTTGAGCAAGCCTGTCCGCAATCTCGCGCAGGGTCGGCATCCGCCGCTCCTGGCCCGCAAAAACAGAACATTGGCCTTCCTGAGCAAGGCTCAGCGCGAGATTTGGGTTATTGTGCCTCTCAGTCGAGGCTGACTGGCGATTGCCCCCACTTGCCAGCGTGTCGGCTCATGCTGCGGCCGCCCGCTATCCCCTGGCGGCGGCCGCTTTCCTCCATGAGGGCCACTTGAGGTGTGAGACGCGCCGATGTTGAACCTTGTGTTGGATCATCATAGTCCGGCGTTCGTGATCGGCGAGCTTCTGTTCGCGCTTTCGCTTGGAATGTTCGCTATTGCCTTCGCCAATACGGTCCGCGAGAGATATGCGATCCAGGTTCCCGTGGCGAAAACGCAGAGCCTGTCTACTCGATCCCAGGCCGACTTTCCCCGCCGAGGCGCTTGGCCGGGCGTTCGCAATTAACCGCTCAGCATCCGCGCCGCGCCCTAAGCAGAAGGCGGCGGCGCAGCTCGGCCTGTGCCGCTCACGTTTGTCCCGTGGCTAGCACGTAAGCAACGCCGCCTGCGGCGCTGAGCAAGACGAGCGCGACGATGAGGCCCCATGCGATCTCAAGGGCGCGGCGAGCACGCGATGGCCGCGCAGCGCGCGGTGGCGGCAGGGGCTCGAACGGGGTCATCGGCCGGACTGGCCAAATCCCCGTGGCGCGGCATTGGTCGGCATCTGTCCTGGTCATCCAAAATCCTACCTAGCGGACTTAACCGCCCGACGAGCGGCCATCGCCGCCCATTCCCTCACATCCGCTCGGCGATTTTAAAGGCGAGCCAGCCGAGGATGGCGATGCCGACGCCCCAGAAAAGCATGCCAGGGACCACAGCCTCCTCCTACTTTTTACATGATTGGTACGGCCTTAGGCGTTGGATGGCAAGTGACAAATTATTCGTGAGATTAAGTGCGGAGATTGCGGTTGGGCTTCTCTGCCCTTCGGCAGGGCCCTCATTGTGCGGCCGAACGCAGCGTCGGCGCCTGCTTTTTTAGGACAATCTTCTGCGATTTCGCGCCTTGTCCAGCGACGAAGGGCCCCCGGCGCCTGCGCTTCCGAGGCGGGCGCTGGTCCGCACTTCCTCTGGTCTGAACTGGCCCTCTAGGTAAAATCACCCATTGCCAGCAGGTGGAATGTTGGCCACCGTGAACTCGTAGCAACTCGGTGGTTGCAGGGAGAACCGTTCATAATGAAATCGCTTCTATTAGGCCTATCCATCGCCGCTATGGGTGCGGTGACCGCCGCGCACGCGACCGTCTCAATCGTCCAGATCTCTTCACCGGGAAACTGGTCGGCCTTCGACAACGTCGGGGTTGGCTTGTCGAGCGGCTCCACGGCAACCAATTCGGGCTTGATTACATTCACCACCGACGGAAACGTTGCGGTTGGAACGAATGTAAACGTCAACGCGGCGCCCGCAGGGGATGCGAGCCACTATCTATGGGGTGTGGGGGGCGCAACGATCACTTTTGCGAACGCCGTCACCAGCTTCGATATCTACTGGGGCTCGATTGACGGCAACGGCAGCAACAACAATTCACTTATTTTGAACGTTGGCTCAGACACGATCACGGGCGATGACCTCGTTTCGATGGGGCTGGCGAACGGGGCAGGCAACCAATTTGACACCTTCGACAACCAGTGGTTCCAAATCTCGGACACCAACCCGTTCACGTCATTTACCGCAAGCTCGACCACGAACGCGTTCGAGTTTGACATGGCGGGGCCATCGGCGACGCAGACCAGCGGTGTGCCGGAGCCTTCGACTTGGGCGATGATGCTCGTCGGTTTTGCGGGGCTCGGCTACGCCGCGTTCCATCGTCGAAAGGTTAGCGCGCCGCGCGTGCTGGCCTGATCTCACTGACCATTTGTGATTTTGGAGAGGCCGCCTTCGGGCGGCCTCTCTTTTGCGCTCCGCGATCCGCCTCCCCATTTGTGCCTGCTTGGCCCTTTGCGCGCGATCTACGCCCGCGTAGTGACAACGCTCGCGCTGCCCCGCGCCACCTCCAGGGCGCGGGGCTTCATCGCGGACATCACCAACCCCAAGTCATCGCCGCTGGAACTGCAGGCGACGGTCCCTGAGATCACGGTCTCGTTCCAACCGATCATCGAGCGGGGCGAGAAAGCCCTTCGCCATGCTGCAGGGCTTGCGGAACAAGCATTAGGATTGGGTACTCGATCTCATCGAGTACTCGCCGTACTCGATCTCATCGAGTACTCGCCGGTCGATAAGCTGGTCGAGACAATGGACGCGGAGATCATCGACCCCGCCGAGAGGCGGTTCGACGAGCTGGTGGTGCGGAGAGCTGAGGTATTGAAGGTCAGGCGCGTGTGACAAAGGGGTTGAGGGCGCTCGCGGCCCTCTGTCGCTGCGGCCGGTCAAGCGCGCAACATCCGCGCCACGACGCGACACCGACGCCCAGAAAAGCATGACAGAGACCACAGCCTCCTCCTCATTTTACGTGGTGAGTACGGCCTTATGCGGCGGATGGCAAGTAACAAATTATTCGTGAGATTAGGTGGAGAGGCAGTTGGGCTTCTATGCCCTTCGGCAGGGCCATCATTGTGCGGCCGGACCCAGCGTCGGCGCTTGCTTTTTGAGGACAATCTTATGCGCTTTCGCGCCCTATCCGGGGAGGGCCGCCTCGGTAACCGATTGATGAGCAACATTTCCACCTTAAGGCCTCGCCACTGTCTCGGCCTCTGGCTCGAAAAGGGCGTCCTGAACCGCCTCACGGCCACCCGTGGCCCAGGCGAGAGCTACAGCGACGCCATCCTGTGCTTGGCGAAAGTGGAGGCTGCGTGATGCGCGACGAGTTCATTTTCATCGCCCTGGTCATCTTCGCGGCAACCCAATGGGGAAACCGGATCGCGAGGCGGACGGCGGACGAGATCGAGCGGCGCAACAGGCCCGCTCCGCCACCGAAGCCGAAGTCGAAACAAGGCTTGTGTTAGAGCTAGGTGGCGACAGGGGCCCTCGGCCTTACGCTCTTCGTCGCGGCCATCGTTGTGATGAGCTTTGGGATCGGCCAGCTCCATCATTAGGAGGAGATGCAGACGCGCGCTGCTACTGCCCAGGCGCCCACTGGTCATACGGGCCGGCGGCAGTCCGGGCCGCGAATAGCCTGCTGCGTCACGGGCGAGTTGGCGACCTGCTTGATCAACGAAAGTCATCCTGTTAAATATTGGCGTGCATCCAGAGAGGGCTTCGGCCCCGCCAACCAGCCCTGACCGGCAACGGTGGTGAAAGACGATGTGGCCCGATAGGCAACAATAGGTCCTGCTCTCCGATGCGCGTGCAACAGCAGGAGAGCATCCGAATGACCAATCTCTTTCTGTCTCGGCGTGGTTTTCTCGCCGGTCTAAGTTCGCTCCTCGCCGCTCCAGCGGTAGTCAGAGCCGGGGCGCTCATGCCGATCAAGGTTTGGCGCCCGCCCCTCATCTGGCGCGACGGTCTGATCGCTCACAATGGCGTGGAGCTTGCGATTGCGGATTTTCCCGATCTCTTCACGATCTTTGGCTATATGCATGGGGGTTGCGGGCCGAAGTTCCGCCTCTATGACTACACGCCAACCAACTCTATGTGGTACGTAGCTCCGCGCGTTACGGATGATGAATGGCCTTTCATGCGTCAGGCGTACTGCATTCCCTCCCAATCGCCGGACCTCCAAGAGATGTATGCGAAGCGCGGGACGTTCACTGAAACAGAGACCTTTCCTAAGTACAAAAAAATATCAGATGAATTTCGAGCGCGATTAGAGGCTACCCGCGCGGAATACGCACGTTAGCGGGCATCGTCGTGGGCAAGCGCCGCGCCGACGCCACGGGTCGCCGTTTCACCGACGAGTTTCCGTCGGTCCGCGTCTCACGCTTCAGGGCGAATGGGACCATCGATCCGGCCAAGCGCAACGCAATCATCGCGTTCCCAGACGGCTCGACCAAGCTCATCGGCGTCGGCCACACGCATCTCAAGCATG
Organism: uncultured Alphaproteobacteria bacterium; assembly: GCA_963836695.1. Classification (GTDB taxonomy): domain Bacteria; phylum Pseudomonadota; class Alphaproteobacteria; order Rhizobiales; family Beijerinckiaceae; genus Roseiarcus. The sequence continues at coordinate 368,215 of CAWIKX010000007.1, read as the reverse complement.
GCGGCGGCTGGTCCTACTTCATCTGCCCGAAGTGCGCCGCGCTCGCCCAGACGCTCTACTCCATCAACGACAAGCCGCTCTGCTGGCGATGCTGTGACAAGCTCAACGTCAGGCATCGCGGCAAATGGGGCATGGGCCGCGAGGAGCGTCTGCGAGCCGCCGATCAGCAACTCGACAGGATCATCGCCAAGCTCGAAACCAATGAGCCGCTGCGCTTCAAACCGGCGCCAGCGAGTTGGCAGGGCAAAGCGAAGCTCGTCTACCGCAGCCGTCGCCTGACCCAACGCATGCGCCGCAGCATGATCACGCTCAGGCTCAGTCAGCTCGCAAGCCAGCACGCCCCGGACGCCGTAGCCGTCGGCCTCAACCTCACCGGCGCTTTCACGCCTCGCAAGGACGCGCTAGCTGCCATTCCAGAGCTGGGACAAGTCTGGCGCGCACGAACCCACGAACGCCTGGAGCAGGCGCTCGACAATGCTCAATCCGTCTTGCTCAAGGCACTGGAGAGCGATGACCCGCACCAACAATTAAGCGCCGCCCGCCTCATGCTGAAAACGAAACAGGCCAGAGAACGCGGGTTTCGCACATAGCAGACGCCCGCATCGATCAAAGGCGGCGAAAATTCAGCGACAAAAAAAACCGCGCCGGGACCCTATCAGGCATCCTGAGCCAAAAGACCCCCCTCCATACCCCGGTCGCCGGGGGACCCCGCAGGGGGGACCCAAGTCATCTCGCGGCCCAAAACTAAACCACACTCCGCGATGTCTTTTAACAAGCGAGAGGTCAGGCGCTTAAGCGACCAGCGTCGCGTGGCCTGCTTTTGCGCGGCGATACCCGGCATAGCCGAGGCCCGCGAAGCCGATCAGCAACATGGCCCATGTTGAGGGTTCGGGGACGGCTGGCGTGACGCTCTGCGCCTCGAACTCCAAGGCCTGCGTGAAGCCAAACACTTGCGTGTCGTCGAGCGCGTTGGTCACAACGCTAAACGGATCTGCGAACGCCCCCAACTGCGGCAATGGACCCGCCGCGAACGGGGCGTTAAAGCCGAGCGTGCCTTCACCATTGCCAAAGAAGCCCGGCACCGGGTTGGCCATCAGCGTCTGGCCAAAGATGCTAACCGTCTGGTCGAAGGGAATGCCGCCCGAATTGAGGAATTGGGTGAAGTCGCCGATGAAGTTGACCGGCACGGCGGCTGGGATGCCGACTTGGTTGATCGCCCAGTTTTGCCCCGGCTGCGACAGCGGCGCATTGGTGTTGGTGGTGTAGGTGAACACTACCCACTCCTTGCCGCCGCCCGCGTCCTCCACGTTGATGTCCACTCTAAGAGCGCCGCCGTCGATCAGGACCGCCGTTCCCGGCGAAAAAGCGACGGTGTTGGATGACGTGCCGGGCGAGTTGGCCAGGTTAACGGTAAAGTTCGCCCCATCGGTGAAAAGTTGGGCGTGCGCGGCACTTGCCAGCGCCATGAGGCCCACAGACAGAAGCAGCCGCTTCATTTGTTAAACCCTCCCAATTGTTATTGGGGACGGGCATCGAACCCCGTCACCACCAAGAAATTCCACGGGCTGCTCAGCGAGCAGCCCTGTCGCATCCGGTGTGTCGCTGTATCCCCGCCTTTTTGCGGCGTCCCATGCCGCTAGACGCGCCCGCTTTCGGAGGGTCACCTTTATTTTGACGTACATTAACCAGAGCGTCAATGGGTATAACTACCTAGTCGGCCGGAAGCGAGCAGCGCCGGGCGATGCTTTGGACTGTCCACCAGCGCCAGACTGCACGGAACATGTCGCTGATCTTCCGCCACTGGTCCTGCGGCCCAGCCAGCGCGCCCAGTGCATGATCCGGACCTTGGCGTTGCGGCCGAACACCTCTCGCGGTCAAAGGCGCGTCCGAGGCAATAGGCGGCCCAAGGACGGCTTTCGGCGATCCTTCCGCGAGGACGGCCCTGCGGGCGTCTATGGCCTCGTTGGCGGCCTCAGCATCGGCATCGTTATCTGGCGCGCGGCGCGGGCCCGTCATGGCTTGCGGGCGAGTTGTCCATGGCAGTTCGAGTGCGGGCGTCGCACCGAGCGAATGGGAGAATGCCTTAAGGTCCCGAAACTTTAGATAGTACCCTCGTTTTCCGAGGGTGAGCCTGTAGCCTCGAAATGTGAGGGCGGGAATTTTCCGTTTCGCCCTCCTTTTCCGAGGGCGAAATTCCTCGAAATGTGAGGGTGGCGTTTTGATTTTTCTGGCGCGCCTTCGCCCGCTCGACGTTGCGGTGATCAGCGCGGCGGCGCGCAGCCTTCGCGATGGCCTCGGCCTCTTCGACCGTCTTGAGCGCCAGATATTCGTGCGTGCCGTCCCCATCTCGGTGGGTGGCGTTCCATGCGGAACGATACGTGAGCCGATACCAACTCGGCGCGCGCACTCCGGCTGCACCGCCGTAGCCCTTGCGCGTCACTTCGATGAACCCCAACGCAGCAAGAGTGCGCAGCGATGGCGCGATAACGTTGGGATGCAGACCGAAACGCTCGAAGTCTGCGTACGTGATCGGCAGTTTGCCATTGTCCGCGCCGCCGTGATGGGCGTGTTCGATCTCGATCCGATCAAGCGCGCGCCGCTCGGCGAGCGTCAGAACGCGCATGACGGGACTTTCGAGCATTTCGATAGGCCGCGCCGCGAACTGACGCGCGATCCAATTTTTGCGCTTGGGCGCGCTCATTTCGGCGCTGAGCCGACTATCGCATCACACGCCCGCCTCCCCGCCCTCGTCGCTCAGGGAGGCGCAGTCATCCAATACGGCATCGACCGCTTCAGGCGTAATGATGCGCCGACCGAGGACCTTCGCCGACTTCAGTTTTCCGAGGCGAATTAACCTGTATGTCGTGGCCCTCGACCACCCTCCTAGTCGCGATGCCTCTCGCACGGAAAGGCCACGACGTTTTTCTTCGTTCTTGGGAAGCATCCGACCGCTCCTGAGGACGCCGCGAATTGCTGGGCGTCGCTAGCGGTCTGTCATTAACTACGACGGTTTTGCGCGGGCAAGAATATTCAACCACTCGTTATCGCCGCGACGCGCGGGCAAGATATTCGGTTACCCATTATCGCGGCCTTGCACCCACTAAACCCGGTTTGCGCCCATCCGCGCTCAGCGGCGTCAGTAGACTTTTATCCACAGCTTTCCGTTTCGCGAGTGCACGCCGAGCCATCCTGGCTCTGCATGCGGTCGCAGGTCGAAACTCGCGCGGGGAAACAAACAACAGGAGGTGTCACCCTGGTCGTTTGAACGACAGCAGGTTGCCGCCCGCGCCGCCCTCGCAATGCCGAGCCCAAGCGCCCATAAGATCGCGGCGTTTTTCGAGCAGATCCGTTCGCCTGTAGGCCCGCTCCACCTTGCCCCCCACCTGATGCCCCATCGCCTGCTCGACCACGGCGTGCGGGAAGGTCACGACCTCCTCCGCCCAGGTCCTAAATGTCGCTCGGAAACCGTGCGCTGTGATGCCTCGGCCATCCTTATCCGCCCATTTCCGCGCACCTAAGTTCATGCGCTTCAAGAGCGTCAGCATGGCCATATTCGAGAGCGGCTGCCCGCCGCCCATGCCGGGGAAAACGTAGCGTGAAAGGCGCGCCTTCTCCATTTCGTAGACAATCTCGACGGCGCGGGGCGAAAGTGGGACGCGAAACGGTTCGGTACGATGGTCGCGGTCTTTAAGGCTCGCTAAGGGGACCGTCCAGACGGCGGAGCCCAAATCGAACTGGTCCCAAGTCGCCCTCAGGACTGCGTCCGTGCGCACGTTCGTCAGGATGAGAAATTCGAGCGCCGTCGCTGTGACGGCCTTTCGTTTCCGAAGCTCCGCCATGAACTCCGGTAACTGGTCATACGGCAAGGACGGATGACGGCCCCGGCTGAGCTGTCTCGGCGCCTCAAAGCCGAGCGCCTTCAGATCGCTCCACTCTGCCGGGTTGCGGTTCATCGTGACGCCATGGTCGTCTCGAAGAATGACGCGCGCGCGGTCGAACACGCGACGGATTGCGGGATAGGTTTTCCTTGCGACTTCCGGCTTCGTGCGCCAGATCGGGCGGAGAACGGCCGCGACCTCGATAGTCGTGATTTCGTTCACCGGCCGATCAAGCAGCGGACCTGAATAGGACCGGCCAAGGTGACGCTGCCACTGGTACTTGACCTTCTCGTTGCCCGTCTTCGCCTGCGCGTCAGCGACAACGAGTGCGGCGATCTCCCCGAACGTGGGGATGGGTCTGGCGGCCTTTTGGCCCGCCTGCCGCGCAACGATGGGGTCGGCGCCCGCCTCGATCATGCGCCGGGCATCAGCGGCTCTCTGGCGGGCCTCCTTCAGGCCGATTTCAGGATAAGAACCGAGCCCCATATCCCGCCGAACGCCGTTCATCTGGTAGCGCAGAAGCCAGGATTTCTTTCCGCTTGGTCGGACCACGAGCATAAGGCCGTCGCCATCCACATGCCGCCCTTCCTTTGCTCGTTTGACGCTAAGTTCAGTTAGCTCGCCCACATCAGCCCCACATTCAGCCCCACACTATGGTTGCGATTGGGGCGCACAAAGGGAGATAGGCAGAGACATCGAGCGTGCCAAGTATCAGGAAATAAAATGCTTTTGGTACGATGCGAGACGTTGGGAGATGAAGATCCGGTGCCGGCTAGGGGCACCAATCTTACGTCCCAGAAAATCCCAAATCGTTAAGCGCGTGCCTGCCCGCCGCGGGTAGGCCCGACTTGAGCGGGCGGTACGAGCAATCGTAGGTTGGCCGCCGTTCGATAGAACAGCATGTCCTTTTCATAGGACGATGCTTTGGCCGCTAAATTCTTGAAGGCCTCCACGATGTCCTCGCCGAGGGGACGCATGTCGGTCGGCCCATAGGACCGGTAGCCGGCTTCGTCCTCGACATGCACGGTCGCGACAATGCGGTGCCCATCGTGAATATCCCGAAGCATGTCCGGCGGCAGGTAGCGCCAGCCGGGCCGATCCCACATATGATGATGAGGATCGATGATCTGCTGATGCGGATCGAGTGCTTCTTCACGGTGAAGCGCCAGCCAGTCGTGGTCGACGGCCGGATTGCGCATGTTGGCGCCGACTAGTTGTTTAGTCCCGGCATTTGATGGTGCATTGTTTTCTCCGGCCTGGAGGGATGCGCTATGGGACAGGTTCTTCACGCAAGCGCCACGACGACAGAGGCGGTCCGTCGAGCGATACAGCACAGTCAAGCGAGCCTGAGGGAGCTGGCAAAGCGCTACGGGATCAATCCGAAGACGGTCGCCAAGTGGAAACGACGAAAGTCCGTCTCCGATTTGCGGACGGGGCCGAGAGAACCAAAGTCGACGGTGCTGACGGTCGAAGACGAGGCCGTCATCGTCGCCTTCCGTCGGCATACGCTGCTGCCGCTGGACGATTGCCTCTATTCCTTGCAGGCCACGATCCCGCATTTGACGCGATCAAGCCTGCATCGCTGCCTTCAGCGCCATGGGATCAGCCGCTTGCCGGACGTCGAAGGCGACAAGCCCACAAGGAAGAAGTTCAAGTCTTATCCGATCGGCTTCTTTCACCTCGACATCGCCGAGGTGCAGACTGCCGAAGGCAAACTCTATCTATTCGTGGCCATCGACCGCACGAGCAAATTCGCATTCGTCCAGTTGGTGGAAAGCGCCAACCGGGTGACGGCCTCCGCCTTCCTGGTCGCGTTGATCGCCGCCATTCCCTACAAGATTCATACGATCCTGACGGATAACGGCATCCAGTTCCGCTTCGCGCCGCGCTACGCCGACGGCCCCACCGCGCGCTACATGACGCACATGTTCGACATGCGATGCCGCGAGAACAGCATCGAGCATCGCTTCACCAAGATCAATCATCCCTGGACCAACGGACAGGTCGAGCGAATGAACCGCACGATCAAGGAAGCGACCGTCAAACGCTACCAACTACGACACACACGAGCGGCTGAAGTCCCACCTCGCAAACTTCGTCGACGCTTACAACTTCGCCCGACGATTGAAGACCCTCAAGGGCCTGACGCCCTACGAATTCATCGCCAAAGCATGGACAAAAGAGCCCAAAAGATTTCAGACTCGACCCAATCCACCAAAGGCCGGGACTAAACACCTAGGTGCTCGCCCATTTGATCTTCACCGTGACGGTCCAACTGCGACAATTCGTTTTCTCGCACAGGGCCAAGATGTCGTCGGCCATTGCGGTCACGCCCGCTTCGACCCGAACGGGATCAATCAGTCGCGGTCGTCGGGCCTACGCCATCGAACTTTGCGATCGGAGGCGCCGCCACGATGGCTTCCGCTTCGTCCGGCAGGATCACGAACTGACCGTTGGGTTTGCGATAGTCCGATGCGGTCTTGGCGAGGAATTTGTCGCAGGGAACTCCGGCCGAGGCTGTGAGCCTGGTTTCCTTGTAGATGCGCGCCCGATTGGCTCGGCGATCTCCTAACCAGTCGGGAGGCCTTCGAGATTGTCGCTCACCTCAAGGTAGGCTTCATCGAGAGAGAGCCGTTCCACCAACGGGGTGTAGTCCTTAAAGATCGCTCGATCCTGTTTCGGCGCTTCGCGGTAAATGTGGGACCTTGGCGGGACAAACATGAGTTCGGCGCATTTCCGAGTGGCGACCGTCGACGGCGCTCAAGCGGAATGTGAATTGGGCGCGGCGCACAGGTTCGAGAGGCGCTTGTATTGCGACGGCGTCACGCCGCGCTCCTTGCGGAAATGGCGGTTGAAGTTGGAAATATTGGCGTAACCAACCTCAAAGCAGATGTCGGTGACCGGGCGTCGAGTGTCCGAAAGAAGTTTGCACGCCCGTCCGACGCGCAGTTTGCGCGAATAGTCGACGAAATTGGCGCCGGTGTTCTTTTTGAAGAAACGGGAAAAAGCTGATTGCGTCATCCCGGCGATTGCGGCCGCTTCCGACATTCTGACCGTCCCCGAGAGATTATTGACGATATAGGAAATGACATCGTGAACGACGCCGAGCTTCTCCTTGTCGAGTGTGGGAGCATAATGGGGGGACGCAAGCAACTTCTTCTCAGGCGCCCGTGCAAGCAAATCGATGAGCTCAAAAAACAGCGCCAAGCGCTGAAATCCGCGCGCCGCACCGATATGCCGCATGAGATCGGCGCCGCGCCGCGCCGCGTCGCCAAAGAACTCGAAGCCCCTTAGGGCATCCGTCAGAAACGGCTCAAGGTCGGCGAGTTCGGGAAACGTATCGATCCGTGAGCGCAGCAGATCGGGGGCGAATTGAATCACGATGTCTCGCCCTTCGACCACCTCGCCAGGCTTGAGATCGCTCATCCAATTGTGCGGCAGATTAGAGCCCGTGAGTACGAGATTGCCCGGGCTGAACTCGCCGATGTAGTCGCCGACGAACTGCCGCCCGTGCGTGCGGGTGATGAGGTGAATTTCATGTTCGGGATGATAGTTCCAACGAGCGATGTTGCTCGGACAATCGTGCTGATGCCATTTGAACGATTGCGAGGGATCGGTGACAATCGATTCGAAATCTGGCGGTCGGGCCGCGCCTTTCTTCCGCCCCATGTCTCACCCCTTATTGTCTTCGCGCCAGCGAACGGCCGGTCTCCTTGTCGAAAACGTGAAGGTTACCACCCGAGAACGTCATTCGCACGTGATCGCCGACCGCCGGGCACTCCTGCGCGGGCAGGAGGACGCCGATCTCGACGCCCGCGTATTTGAAATTGATCAGAGCGTCATTGCCCAGAAACTCGATGAGGTCGACGTCGCCGTAGATGACATTAACGGTGTCTGAAGCGTTCGCGGGCCGGAAGTGAGCGGGCCGGACGCCGGCGACGATCATCTTCGAGCCATCAAGGTCGAAGCGCTCTGGATCAATGAAGAGCGCGTGCGCTTTGCGGCCCGGTGGCTTGAGTTCGCTCCCGTTCACATCAACTTCAAAGAAGTTCATCGCCGGCGTGCCAATGAAGGCCGCAACGAATTGACTGTGCGGGCGCTCGAAGATTTCGCGCGGCGTGCCAACCTGCTCGATCAAGCCGTCGCGCAGAAGAACGATGCGGTCGGCGAGCGTCATCGCCTCAAGTTGATCATGGGTGACATAGACCGTCGTCGTTTTGAGCCGCTGATGCAATCTGGCGATTTCGACGCGCATATGATTGCGCAGTTTGGCGTCGAGGTTCGAGAGCGGCTCGTCGAACAGAAAGACGCCCGGCGTCTTAACGATGGCGCGGGCGATCGCGACGCGCTGCTGCTGGCCACCAGAAAGCGCGGTCGACTTGCGGCCGAGGACCTCCTGGAGGCCAAGCGTCGCTGCAGCTGCCTGAACACGCTGCTCGATCTCGTCGGGCGCGATCTTCATTCGGCGCAGGCCAAACGTGATGTTGTCACGCACGGACATATGCGGATAGAGCGCGTAGTTCTGGAACACCATGGCGATGTTGCGCTCGCGCGGCGAGAGCTGATTGACCACCCGGCCGTCGATCGAGAGCTCACCATCCGTGATATCCTCGAGCCCCGCGATCATGCGGAGGATCGTCGATTTGCCGCAACCCGATGGCCCGAGAAAGACGATGAACTCGTGGTTTCTCACTTCGAGGTTGAAACCCGCGACGACCTCGACGTCGCCGTAGCTCTTTGCGACGTTTCGGAACGATAACTCAGCCATAGTTCAGGCGACAGCTTTCGTCATGTCGATCTGCAGCTTGACGTCGGCGGGACGCCCTTCCGCAGCACGCTCGAACGCCTCAATCGAGCGCTCAAAATCGAACGTCGACGAAATCAGCGGCTTCAAGTCAACCTTGCCGGAGCCGATAAGGTTCAGAGCGCGTTCGTACATATTAGCGTAGCGGAAAACGGTCTCGACCCGCAGCTCCTTGCCGATCGCGCCAGGAATGTTGAAGGCCACTGGCTCGACCGGAATGCCAACAAGCACGATTGCGCCCGCAGGACAGGCGATGTCCACCGATCCCTCGATCGCTTTCGCCGCGCCGCTCGCGTCAAATACGACGTCGGCCCCCCAGCCGCCAGTCTCGGCCTTCACCGCATCAAGGAGATCGCGCTTGGTGATGTTGACGGGGATAATTCCTGGATAGCGGCTGGCGATGTCGAGCTTGGGCTGATGGACGTCGCTGACCAGAACCTTGCTGCATCCTCCAGCCAGAGCGGCGAGCGCGACCATGATGCCGATCGGCCCTGCGCCGAGCACGACCGCGACGTCGCCTGGTTTGATGCGCGCCCGTGTCGCGGCCTGCATGCCGACGGCAAAGGGTTCGATCATCGCGCCTTCTTCGAACGTCACGGTATCGGGGAGCCTAAAGGTGAAGGCCGCGGGATGAACGACCGAGCTCGTGAGACAGCCGTGGACCGGCGGCGTCGCCCAGAAGGTTACCTCGGGATCAACATTATACACGCCAAGCCGCATCGCCTTGGAGCGGAAGTTCGGCACGCCCGGCTCCGCGCAGACGCGATCGCCAACGCCGAGCGAACGCACGTTGGCGCCAATCTCGGTCACGGTTCCTGCCGCCTCGTGCCCAAGCACCATGGGGCTTTTGACAATGTAGGAGCCGATGGCTCCGTGCGTGTAGTAATGGACGTCACTGCCGCAAACGCCCACCGTGTGCAGCTTGATTCTGACGTCGTCGGGGCCGAGCGTTGTGGGAAGGTCAATATCTCGTAGGGAAAGGACTTGCTTCCGTTCGAGAACAAGCGCGCGCATGTGTTTATCCTTGACTTCTGGTTTTGAGAGCAGAGCTTAAAAAGCTGCTTAGCACGCCAAGGAACAAGAGCGGCGGCAGTGAAAGCAGAATGACGGATGCGTTCAGAATGCCCCACGGCACATCGCGACCGAGCTGGGTCATTTCGGAAGCAACGACAGGCAGCGTCTTGGCGTCGGACGTCGTCAGCATCAGCGCGATAAGGAACTCGTTCCAGACGAGCACAAAGGAGAACACAATCGCGCCCATGAGCGACTTCCACGCGATGGGCAGCGCGATGAGGAAAAAGATCGCGTAAGGACCGTAGCCATCGACAAAGGCCGCTTCTTCGATTTCGTTCGGCACGCGCTTAAACGCAGGGATCGCTAGCCAAATGGTCGTCGCCAGAGTCAGCAGACTGTAGGTGACGATGAGCGCGATGCGCGTATCGTAGAGCCCGACGTCAAGCCAGATGACGATGAGTGGAATCGCGATCGCGACCGGCGGAAGAAATCTCAGCGACAATACGAAGAACTGGATGTCGCTGGCGTAGCGCATTGGATAGCGCGCGACGGCGTAGGCCAGAGGAAGGCCAAGGGCGGCGCCGATCAGCACCGAACATCCCGACACGATGATCGAGTTGATGAGACCCGCTCGCACGCTCTCACGCTCGAGCACGTAGAGAAAATTGTCGAGTGTCGGCGTGAAAAACAGCATCGGCGTCGGCGTCACGATGTCAACGCGGTTCTTGAAGCCGCTGAGCAGGGTCCACAGGAGGGGGACGATTACTGAGGCCGCGACCAGCGCGATAATTGCGCTGGCGGCGAACCGGCTCAGACCTCTTGCCACCGCCGCACCCGTCGCCAGAGAACAGTGAAGGCCACAGTCGTCGCGATCATCATCAACACAGCCATGCTCGACGCATAAGAGATGCGGCCGGATTCGATGAAGCCTTGCGAGAACGCGTACATATCTAGCGTTTCGGTGGTGATGCCTGGACCGCCACGCGTCATGACATAGATCAGATCGAAGGCTCGCAGCGATTTAATCATTTTGACGAAGACGAGGCTGATGAGCGCCCCGCGCAGCATCGGGAGCGCGATATAAGCGTAGACCTCCCAGGTCCGCGCATGATCAAGGCGGGCCGCTTCGAGCGGCTGCGGCGGCAGTGTCTCGAGAAGCTTGACGATGACAACCGAGAACAAAAGGCCCCATTGCCACACGTCGACGACCGCGACCGCCATCATCGCGGTATGCGGATTAGCAAGCAGGTCGACCGGTTGGCCAGTGATCAGCCTCAGCGGGTAGACCGCCAAACCAAACAGCGGATGGAACGCGAAGCGCCACACGAAGGCGGCCGAGACGCGCGGCAGGAGCGCCGGCACGATAAACAGGACACAGAGCGCGTTGCGCACGTTCGGCGATGTCGCCTCGAACAGAAGAACGGCGAGGGGAATCGCGACCGCCATCGTGGCGACGACCGTGAGGATCTCCCATTGGATCGACACCCAAACGGAATTGAGAAACCGCGGGTCGTCGACAAGAGCGCGGAAGTTGGCGAAGCCGATATAGGCGCTGTCGGGGTTGCTGAGCTCTCGGTTCTGCAGAGCGATGTTGACAGCGTCGATCGTCGGCACGAAAGCCAGAATCACGAGGGCCGCCAGGGTCGGCACGGTGAAGACGATCGGCAGACTCTGTGCGAATTTTCATAGGCGCTCGGGGCGAGCTTTTTTGAACTCGGGCGACGCCCCTCCGAAGCGCGGAAGGGCGCTCTTTTCAGCCGATGTTACTTGCGATTGGCCACTAGCCCCTTCGCGTAGGTGTTGAGCTCGTCCAGCGAACCCTTGATGTCAGTGCGCGTACCGGTGATCAGTTCCTCGAGCTCGATGCCCCAGTGATCGCCAAGGTTCGGCCATTCGGGATCCTGCCAGAAATTGACAGCCGTGACTTTGGCCGTGTCAGCCAGCGCTTGGCCCAGGTCTGCGCCAAACTTCTGGTTGAACTCATCGCTCGTCATGATGCTGGTGCGATTGAGTTCACCGAACTCGCCGTCGTCGAGGCGTCGCTTTTCGTTTTCCTTCGACGTAGCCCAGGCGATGAACAAGCCAGCACACTTCTTCGCGGCGTCGTCCTTGTTCCCCTTCGTGCCGATCGCGAGGCCGTGCGCGTAACCGCCCCCGGTCAGCGGCGACGGCGGCGGCGCATAGCCGACCTTGCCGACCACCTTCGACACTTTCGGATCGATCGCCTCGCCCGAGAGCGGTGTCGATTCGACGAGCAGCGCTACCTGGCCCGAGAGGAATGCGCCAGTGGACTCGTCCCAGCTTCCGGTCTTGGTGCCAGGGGGTGAATATTTGAAGAGATCGAGGTACGTCTGGGTCGCCTTCACGGCCGGCTCGCCGTCAAACACAGGCGTGTTACCATCGAACCACTTGCCGCCGAAGCCGCGGAAATAGGGCATCCAGCGCCAGACATTAGCGCCAGAGCCACGTTGGCCGCGCAGCGCGATGCCATAGACCCCGTGGTCGGGGTCATGCAGCTTCTTGACTGCGGCGATCATCTCGTCGAGCGTCTTCGGCACCGCGACGCCGGCCTTCTCCAGCAGATCCTTGCGGTAGACGAGCAAGTCGCCGCCGCCGGTCAGCGGCGCGAAATAGACTTTATCCTCGAACGTCGCGACCTTTTGCCGGCCCGGATCAAAATCGGCGAAGTCGTATTCCTTGGGATAGTAGTCGAGCAGGGGCGCCACCCAGTTGGACTTCGCAAACAGCGCGACGTTCGCCTCATCGATGTAATAGACGTTGTATTTGCCGACGGTCGAGGCGTCGGCGCGGGACTTGGCGCGGCGATCGTTCTCGTTGAGATAATCGATGTTGAACGACGCGCCTGAGAGATTCTTGAACTCGTCTTTGTATTTCTCAAGCAGCGTCAGACCGTCCCGCGGCTGGGCCAGCACGCGTAAATCGCGGCTGCACACGGCTTCCGCATTGGCGGTTCCGGCCAACCCCGCGGCCAGAATGAGTGCGCCGCCAGCAGCGGCCAAAGCAGCTCGTAACCTCATATCGCGTTTCCTCCAATTTGATTTACCGCGCCGACACCGTCAAAAGCGGCAGCGAGACATTCTGTCCCACGCCTTACACTACGACCGACAAATTCGCCGGGACTAGCCACTGGATTGCGACGAATTGATACGAATTTGTTCGCGCATCGTATCGTTGCGGAGCAAAGAGCAGGGGTCCACGCAATTGATCATCAGCAGGCGATGCAATCTCTCACAAACCAGCGCGCCGATCTTGTTGAAGGAGGAGCATTCTGAAGATTCTCCAAATTACTGAAGGGCGATGGGGCGGGTGAGGCCAAGCTGGCGATGCAATAGTCACCCGATTCTTCTGGAGAACACCGCCATTACCAAGATCGAGGCTAAGCCTGCGGGCGCAGTCGTCAAAGGGCTTTGACCAAGAGTTCGGACGGGCTGCCCGAGATCCTTCTCAAGAGCACCACCCTCGAACGCCTCAACGAGGAGATCAAGCGACAAACGCCATGTCGTACGCATCTTCTCCAACTCAGAAGCCTGCTTGCGCCTAGTCCAGCCTTAGCCGTCGAGACGCCACGAGAACTGGCTCGAACCGCTCCGCCACCTCGCCATGAACGACCTTAAGGAGCAAGGAAGCCCACCTCCAAGTCGCATACTCAGTTATCCATGACCCTTGCAGAACTTGACACACAGAACCGAGTTTTCCGCCTTTGCCCGAGGGAAATTTGCTTCCCGAACGATATCGCTCTGGCGATGTCGAGCCGCCAACTCTGAGGCCACCGCTGCGAGGCTTAGCGCGATGCCCAGGCTGACCGCTAGTAAGCCAGATTTTCAATCACAAAATCGGGAGCTACGCCGTGGCGACCGATCTCGCCGGCAAGTTCTTTCTCGGATAGGCCGGCGAGAACGCCTGTCCTTACCAGTGCGCCGAAGGCGCCAAACGTGTGCGCGCCCGCAATATCGTGTTCGACGCTGTCACCCACACACAGAACGTCGCGCGGGTTGTGAACTTCGGCTAACTCCGCAGCCGCCCGATAGATCTCGGGGAAAGGCTTGCCAACCCATGTCACGGCGCCGCCCAGTTCCTCATAAATCTCAGCAATGCGTCCGGCCCCGGGCGCATTGCCGGATGCTGTCAGCATGAGCTTGTCTGGGTTCGTGCACATGCAGGGCGTCCCGCGGCGCGCCGCCGGCGCCAGCATTGTGCGATAGTCGTCAAGCGACACCTTGTCAGCTTGGCTGCCGGCGATGATGACGAGATCGGCAGCGTCGCTGTCAGGGGTCGGGACGACGCCGCGCGTCGAAGCGAATTCATCGTCTCCGCCGGTCGAAATGACGAAGCAGCGAGCCCCGAGCCCAAGCAGCGTGGGAAAGCGCCCTCGCTCGAGAAAAGTCCGCGCCACATCGCCGGAAGTAACCAGCAAGTCATAAAGCCTTGGCTCAAAGCCCAACGTCCTCATGCGCTCCGCGTTGGCGGCACCGGAGCGGCCGGAGTTGGAGAGGACGACGATTTTGACGCCGTGCGACTTCAGCGCCGAGAGAGCGTCCCTCGCGCCGGGATAAGGGCTCCGCCCATCGTGCAGCACGCCATACTGGTCGAAGAATACCGCCTTGAAGGAAGAGGCGATCGTCACGAAGCGGGACACGGCGCTCAATTCGAATTGCGAAGGTGTTGCAATGCGAGACGAGCCACTCCTGCACACGCTTCTTGTGAGTCTGCCTGTTTGAACGGCGCTCCCAGCTTTCGCCCTCGGATCTTCGTCCAGGCGGAATTTGCCGCTCCGCCACCGACCGTGCGGACGGAGCGCAGTGACGGCGCTCCGAGCTGAGCGAGTTGGCGATAGGCCAGCGCTTCGACATCAGCGACGCCCTCAAGGATCGCCTGGAAGAACATCGTATCGTCTTTGGGCCTGGGCTCGAGCCGCGACGGAAGTTGGGGGTCGTTGATCGGGAAGCGCTCTCCTGGCTTCGGCAGCGGGTAATAGCTCAGTCCGGTAGGTATCTCTGGATTCAATCCCGCGGAAAGCGCCGCAAGACGGTCGCGTGGGAAGAACTGCTCGATGACCTTGCCCCCGGTATTCGAGGCGCCGCCGGCGAGCCATGTCGAGCCAATCCGATGACTGTAGATTCCAAACTCGGGAGCGAAGATTGGATGGTTGCACAGAAGCTTGACGACCAGCGTCGATCCGAGCGCGGTCACTCCGTCGCCGGCCTCTGAGGCGCCGGTCGCAAGAAACGAGGCGCAGCCGTCCGTCGTTCCAGCATGCACAACCGCCGATTTCGGTATGTCGAGACCGACCGCCTCTGCTCCGACCTGACCAATAGGAGCGCCCGGCTCCAGAACGACGGGCAATTTTCCGAGATCGGCGCCGGTCCGTTCGATCCAGTCGGGCCACCGAGCAGCGACTGGGTCGTAGCCTGTCTTCAGTGCGTTGTTCCAGTCGCTGCGGTCGAATCGCCCGCTGAGCTTTCCGCTGATCCAATCAGCCTGGTGCAGCATGTGGCGAACATTGGGCCGATCCTGCATAACTAAAACGCGCGCCAAAGCGGACGTAGCTCCCCTGGCCGCGCTGTCGGCTGGCGCACGCTCGGCGATCGCTCGGATGACGGCTTCATCGGTGCACGGCTCGTCGTACATGCGCGCCGGCCCGACTGGATCTCCGAACCGGTCCACGGCCAGCATCGTGCCCGAGGTGCCATCGACGGCGAGCGCACGTACCTGGCTCAAGTCGCACAACGAACCCAGTTCGGAAATGACGGCGCGAACGCAACTCCACCATGTCGTTGGAGCGGTGGCGTCGCCGAACGCCGTCATCGCAACGGCTGCTGAGGCGACAGTCGCGCCGTCACCGGAAAGCGCAGCCGCACGGACGCCCGACGTGCCGACATCAATCCCGATCACCTGCACGTCCATCAAGCTCATGGCCCTATCTTCCGATCGACTGGCGATAGGCTTCGGCCTCCCAGTTCACCAGCTCCTCTTCTTCGGCGCTTGTCAGGACGCGCATCCGCGCATCTTCGGGAATGCGGGCCGCAACATCCGCAAGACACCGCGCCATCGATTCCGCATTCTTCGATGTCGAACGATGGAGGACGACGCCCATACCCGGCAGCGCCATCATCAGCGGCCGTCGGCGGCCTTCGAGCGGTGCGCGAAGGCGGTTGCCGTCGACTGAGGCTTCCACGAGACCCGGCCCCAGGAACACCACGTGGTCCGGGTAGAGCGAGCCGAGCCGCGCGATTGCGAGGCTCTTCGGGTCGAGCCCGATGGCGTGGACAGCGGGGTCGTGCGGCAGACGATAGTCCGTGCCCTCGATGATCGCGGCAAGGTTTTCAGCGCCAACCCTTGGCGTTGCGCGCGCCGGCGTGGAAACCGCTTCGCACACACGCTCAATGCGATCGGCGACCTCCGCAACCGTCTCGCCGGCAATGACGAGGCCGTGATTCGCGAGGACAAGAACGTTCGTGTCCTTTGTCAGCCGTTTCTCAATCGCATGAGCCAGCGGCAGCCCTGGCTTGCGATAGGGCACGAAGGCGAACACGACGTCCGCATGCGGCCTCAAGCGTTCGCGCGCAAGAGACTCGCCGTCGTGTCGGACGGCGAGCGCAATTGTGTTCACGCAATGGATATGGACCACTACCGGCACCGGGATGATCGCATGCAGGCTGGTCTCGATCGAGGGCCTTAGGCCGCTGGCGTTTAGCTGCGCATCCACAAAGTCGACCGCCGCCGCGGCTCGAGGATCTCCATCCGCGATCGCTTTGCGCAGAGGGTCCAGTCGAACCGGCGTCATGATGTCCTGTGAGAGCGCATCGGCGAGCCAGGTCCCCGACGCCTTGATCCACATGACGTCGCCTCGTTTGATCGACGTATTGCCGCCCGCGCCTTGAGTGCGCAAAGGATCAGCGCCGAGCGCGGCGGACAGCTCCCGCAGCGCGTGCAACTCACTGTCGTCGAGATGTGAGAACGTCATCAGACTGGCTGCGGCGTGAGCATTTGGAACCAGGCGGTAAAATCCGCGCGTTGTCTATCCGTTAGATGCAAGGCGTGCTTCGTCCGCCGCTCGAGAATATCTTCGGCTTCGGTCGCCCATTCCTCCTCCGCAAGGAACCGGGCCTCGCGCTCGTAAAGCGTTCCACCGAACGGACGCCCCAGGTCACTGAGCGATTTCGCGCTATTGAGCAAGCTGTCAACTCTCGTGCCGTATCGCCGCGCATAGCCGTGTGCGACGTCTTCCGGGAGCCAGGGGCGCCGCCGGCGCAGTTCCGCAAAAAAGAAAGAAAAGTTGGCATCAGGAATGTCTCCTCCCGGCAACGCTGCGCGTTCCGTCCAGGCGCCCTTCATCTGCGGAAGGTAGGGAGCGAGCTTCTCCAACGCGTGCTCGGCAAGTCTGCGGTACGTTGTGATCTTGCCGCCGAAGACAGAGAGCATCGGGGCTTGTTCTGCCGGCGCCTCGACATCGAAGACGTAGTCGCGGGTGACCGCGCTCGGATTGGCAGATTTGTCGTCGAACAGGGGGCGTACGCCAGAAAACGAGGCGACGACCTCACCGATTTTGGGCGCGTCCTTGAAGTAACGGTCGACGACCGAGAGGAGATACTGCACCTCGCTCGTCTCGATGCGTACGTCCTCGGCTCGCCCCTCGAACGGAATATCCGTGGTTCCGATCAGGGCAAGATCGCGCTCATAGGGATTGACAAAAATTACCCGCTTATCCCTGTTCTGAAGCAGATACGCTTGGTCACCGTTCCAGAATTTACGAGTGACGACGTGGCTCCCCTTGACGAGCCTAACGCGGCTCGCTGAGTTGCGGCCCGCACGATGCAGAACATCCTCGACCCAGGGGCCCGCAGCGTTGACAAGAATCTTTCCAGTCGCCTGGAGCGTGTTTCCGTCTCTTTCGCTTCGCAAATCGACGCGCCACTTGTCGGCCACACGCCGCGCAGAGACGAGCGGCGTTCTTGTCAGCGCCATACCCCCGCGTTTGCGAACGTCCACCGCGTTGAGGACGACCAGTCGCGCGTCGTCAACCCAGCAGTCCGAGTATTCGAAGGCGCGGCTGAAATCCTTGCGCAAGGGCTCGCCCTCTGGCGCCCTTAAGAGATCGAGGCTTCGTGTCGGCGGAAGGGTATTGCGGCCGCCCAGGTGATCGTAGAGAAACAGGCCTGTTCGGACCATCCAGGTCGGACGTTGCTCCGGACTGTGAGGCAGGACGAACCGCATCGGCCAGATGATGTGAGGCGCCGCGCGGAGCAGGACTTCGCGCTCGATCAGCGCCTCGCGGACGAGGCGAAACTCGTAATATTCGAGATAGCGCAACCCCCCGTGAACAAGCTTACCTGACCGGGACGATGTTCCCTGCGCCAGATCGTCCTTCTCGCAGAGCAGCACGGAGACGCCTCGCCCTACCGCGTCGCGCGCAATGCCGGCTCCGTTGACGCCGCCGCCAACGACGATCAGATCGAACTGGCCAAGATCCCGAGTCATTCCCTATGGCGGCGGTTCAACAAGGATTAAGGGGACCTTCCCCCGCTAGATATCGGCGAACTTCCTCGGCTGTGGCGGCGGCGGCGATTTTGACGGTCTTTACCGACGCGCCCGCAACATGCGGAGTCAAGGTGACGTTATCGAGTTGAAGTAGTTCCAGATTGGCGGGCGCCGGCTCGACCGCGAATGTATCCAAAGCGGCGCCGCGCAAACGCCGCGTCTTTAGCGCCTCGGCGAGCGCATCGTAGTCGACCATCGGCCCGCGCGCCGTGTTCACAAAATAGGCGCCGCGTTTCATTTGCTCGAATTGCTCTTTGCCGATGAAACTGCGCGTCTCCTCCGTCACCCGCGAGTGCAAAGTCACCACGTCGCTCTCGCGCAAAAGCCGCTCGAGGGAGACTTGAACTACCCCATCCCGCAGGTCGTCGGCCGAGAGCTGAACGTAAGGATCGCAGAGGAGAATGCGGCAGCCGAACGCCTTGAGGATTCGTACGACCTTTGTCCCTATGTGCCCATAACCGATCACGCCGACTGTCATTTCCGACAATTCCTCGCCGGTAAGATCGGCGCGGTAGAGGTCGCCACGCCATTCGCCACGACGGAGACTTTCATGCCCCCTTGTAATGAGGCGAGTCTCGGCAAGGATTGCGCCGATGGCGAACTCGGCGACCGCGGACGCGTTCCGACCGGGGGTGTTGACAACGCGGATCGTCCGCTTGCGCGCCGCCGCCATGTCGATGTTGACAGGGCCTCCACGCGAGACTGCAATCAGCTTCAACTGGGGCAGCCTTTCAAGCACGCCGGCGGAGAAGGGCGCGAGATGAGTGACGGCGATTTCCGCGCCATCCATGTGCGCCACCACCTCGTCGGCCGTCCCTTGATATTCCTTTAACCCCTCCATTCCAGGCTCTGCATAGCCGTGCTCCATCGGTTCGTCGGGCCACGGCATCTCGTACGATCTGATCTCAAGCGCCTCCCCGCACTTCTCGCGAATGGCCTGCTCGAACATGGACGGCAGCATGAAACGGTCGCCCATGATCGATAGGATCGGCCTTCGGCGCTCGAGGTCCTTGCTCAAGCCGGGTGCTCCTGTCTGAGCCGGCCCAGATGGCCCCAAGCCGGCGGCATGGCCGCTCTGATCGTTTGGTAGATCGGGTAAAGCTTCGCGTAATATTCGCTCAGCTGCGGGTCGGGGACGGTCAGCTTATCGAGAAACGGCGCGACCCACGCGTCCGCGCACACATTCATATTCGGATAGACGCTGATGTTCACAGCGGCCATCATTGCGGCCCCAGAGGCGCCAAGCTCCTCGCGCGTCAGCGTCCGTACGTTCGCGTTGAGGGCCGCAGCGAGAATGACGCGCATCGCCTTCGACCGCGCCGCGCCGCCGCCTAACCTCACTTCGCTCGGGATCGAGCCGGAAGCGAGGTAGCAGTCGCGCGCCGCGAAAGCGAGACCTTCAAAGACCGATCGCGCCAGGCCCGCAAAAGTCGTCTGCGTCGAGAGGCCGCTGAACTGCGCACGTGCGTCAGGATTGAGAAAAGGACCGCGCTCGCCGGCTTCGAAAATATAAGGGTGGTAAACAGCTTGACCGGGAGCGGTCCCGAGCACTCTGTCGTCCAGACCGGAGAGAAGCGCCGCGCGACTCGTCCTGGCGCCTGCCATCCCTGCGGCTTCGCTGGCCATGTCCATCAGCCAATCGATGTTGAGAGTGGCCGCCATATTCGACTGCATCGAAGAGCAGGCGCGCTCGATCGGCAGGCACATCGTATAACCGGATCGATCCTCGTTGAGCCGCACGTCGTCAGGCGTGGGAACATATCGCATGTGCATCCCGGTGGAACCGAGGATTGAGACCCCGACATCCATGGTGAGATCGCAAAGGCCGCCGCCAAGCGCCGTGCACACTACGTCGAGATAGGCGAGTGATACCGGCAAGCCCTCGGGCAAGAGCGTTTCCTTCGCCGCGGTGGCGGAAAGCTTGCCGCTCTCGCTTACGCCGTCGATCATTGGCGGGAGGAGGCGCCAACAGTCGGCGATCCCCATGCCTTCGAGAATCGACCGCTCATATTCCCTGGTCCGGTAATTGCCAAAGGTGAAATTGCCTTCGGCTGGATCGGTGACGCGAGCGCCGGTCAGCTTGAAATAGAGCCAATCCTTGCAGTGAAAACAAGTGGCGGCGCGGGCGATGCGGTCGGGCTGCCAGCGCTTCATCCACGCGAGCTGAGCCGAAGCCATGCAGGCGTTGAGGCCAGATCCCGTGCGGGCATAATGCTCACGATACGCGTTGGTCTGTAGGTAATCCGAGACCAGACTGGCCGAACGGGAATCGAGCCAAAGCAGCCCTCCGCCGACAGGCTCGCCATCCGCGTCGATCAGCCACGAACCATCGCCCTGCGCCGTCACGGCGAGAGCTGCGACGCGGCGCGCGAGGTCTGGAACGCGTTCAGAGAGTTCCCGTAAAGCCGCGGCGCAATCGGCCCAGGTCCGATGCAGGTCTTGCTCGACCTGACCTCCGCCTAGGGACCGGTAGAAGTTGGGCCTCGCCGCGACGGCGATCTGCTCTCCGGCCAGCGAAAACGCGACCGCTTTGATGACCGAGGTGCCAGCATCGATTCCAATCAGCATATCGCGCGTCGTGGTCGAAGCTTCGCGATTGCTTGAGTGGGCGGCGGAACTCATGCGGCCTCGAGCCCATGCGACAAAGCCGCCGATGTGCCGGCGTCGAACACGTGCAGATCCGACGCGGAGACGCCAAACCGAAGCCGTTCCCCGACTTGGGCCGGGATTTGCGCATGAGAAACGGCGACCATGAGTTTCCCCGCCACCTCCATCGCCAAATGGCTCTGATCGCCAAGCCATTGATTGGAGACAATTCGCGCACTGTCAGCCCCGGCGCCCAACCGAATCGCGTGGGGGCGAACCCCAATCACAACCTTCTCACGTCGTCCAATTGCCGCGCGAACGCTCTGAGGAATATCGCTATCGGCAAAATCGAAGGTCGGGCCACCATCGATCGAGAAGCAAACCCGATCGTTATTCACAACCTTGGATTCGAACACATTCATCGGCGGCTCGCCCACAAACGTGGCGACAAACAGATTGGCTGGCCTTTCGCGCAAATCCTTCTGACTCGCGAACTGTTGCAGCACGCCGCCTTCCATGACTGCGACGCGGTCGGCGAGCGCATTGGCTTCGGTCTGGTCGTGAGTGACAAAGATCGCGGTCATGCGGCGATCGACCAGAAGGCTCTTCAGGCGGCCGCGCAAGACGGCGCGGAGCCGCGGCTCGAGTTGGCCCATAGGTTCATCGAGGAGATAGAGATCGGCTTGGCGAACGAGCGCGCGGGCGAGGCTGGCGCGCTGCTGCTCTCCGCCCGAAATCGAGCTTGGATATCGATCGAGAATCCCCTCGATCTCGAGAATATGCGCGACCTCCGCCACCGACCTTTGCGCGTCCTTCGCGGACGTGCGCGCGCCCTTCAACGCGAACGCAATATTGTCGCGGACCGTGAGGGGCGGATAGAGCGAATAGCCCTCGAACGCCATTGCGACCTTTCGACGCGCGGGCGGCATCTGATTGACCCGCCGACCCTCGAGGACAATATCCCCGTGGGTAACTTCCTCGAAGCCTGCGATCATGCGCAAGGTCGAGGTTTTGCCACACCCGGAAGAGCCGAGCAGCGCGACGATTTCGCCTCGTTGCACATCCATGTCGAGATTCTTCACCGCATGAACGGGACCCTTCCCGCGTCCGGCGTAGATCTTGTCGACGCTCTTTATAGATAGAGCTGCCTCGGACATGGCGCTCATGCCGCCTGAGGGACGATACGACGACCGGTAGCCGGATCGAAAAGAAGAATGGCTTCGGCGTCGAAACGAGCGAAAGCAGGGCCATGCCTACGCGGAGCTTCGTTCGTTCCCGCCTCAGACGCCAGAATTTCGCGGCCGTCATCGGTGCGGAGAAGAAGGAGGGTTCTTTCATTAAGCGGGGTCACCGCGACCACCTCAATCGGAATGCTGTCTGGCGCCGCTGAATCTTCGACGACAATGTTTTCCGCTCGCAACCCGAGAACGCACGGTTTCCCAGCCATGTGGCCATAACCGGTGGGTAACGACAAGGCGACGCCACCGATTCCGATCTTCGGTCCAGTGGATGAAGCGAGGGGCTCAGCGGGCATCAGATTGATCGTCGGGTCCCCGAATAGGCTAGCGACATTGACCGTTGCGGGCTTTCCATAAATCTCCGCGGGTCGAGCAATCTGCGCGAAGTCCCGATCTGACAGCACCGCAATCCTATCGCCAAGCGCCATCGCTTCCTTGTAGTCCTGGGTGACGTAGAGAACCGTTGACCCTGAGGCCTTAAGAAGAGAAGGCAATTCCAGGCGCATCTCGTAACGCAGTTTGGCGTCGACGTTGCGCAGCGGATCATCGAGCAGCAGGATCTTGGGTTCCGCCACCAACGCCCTCGCCAGAGCGGTGCGTTGCTTCTGGCCGTTGGACAGTTCGCGCGGCGCGTGCCCGAGAACGTGCTCGATCTTCAGAAGCGCGGCGACCTTCTCGACCTTCGCGCGGATCACGTCTCGCGGAACCTTGTGGGCGGTCAGCGCGCTCGCAACATTGTCGAACGCCGACATATGGGGAAATAGCGCGAAGTTTTGGAACGCCATTCCCACGCCGCGCGTCTTCGGGCGCCTGGTCGGTGACGTCGCGACCGCCGAGCAAAATACTCCCCTCGTCGGGTTGTTCGACGCCGGCGACCAGCCGGAGAAGCACAGTCTTGCCCGATCCCGACGGGCCGAAAATAGCGACAATCTCGCCATTGTCGGCTGCGAGAGAAATGCGGTCGAGCACCTTGCCCGTCTTGAATTCCTTGCTAACCGAGCGGATCTCGAGATTGGCCATGATTAGCCCTTCACCGCGCCGAGTGAGAGGCCTTCAACGAGATAGCGTTGGGCGTAAAGCGCGAGTGCAAGCGTCGGGGTTACGGAAAGCACGATCGCCGCGGCGATCTGTCCATATTGAATGCCGGAGGCGGTGACAAAGGCGAGCGCGCCGACGGTGACCGGTTGTTTCGAGGCAGAGGCCAAAATGAGCGCGAAGATGAAGTTGTTCCAGCAGAAAATGAAGGCCAGGAGCCCAGCAGCGGCGATTCCAGGCCCCGCCAGCGGAATAGCGATGCGGGTGAAAGTGCGCCACCAGGAATGACCCGCAACGCGATAAGCGTATTCAATGTCCGGGGACAGATCCTCGAAATAGCCGCGCACGATCCAAAGGATGAGGGGTAGCGCGATCAGTTGATAGACCCAGATGAGGCCGACGTAGGTGTCGGTCAGGCCCAGTTGCTGGAAATAGAGCGACAGGGGCAGCAGCACGAGCAGCGGAGGGGCGAAGCGAAACGACAAGAGGGTGAACGCGATGTCCTCGCCCAGACGAAACTTGAACCGCGCGAACGCATAAGCCGCGGGCACTCCAAGAATGAGCGCGATGACGACGGACGCAGTCGAGAGCAGCACACTGTTCCAGAGGTTTCTCATGAACGCGATGTCGAGCGTTCCTGCGGTCGAAACGAGCTTGCCGGTGATCAGCGCCGAGTAGTTGGAGAGCGTCGGCGTGAAGAAGAGGCTGGGCGGAATACGAAGGATGTCCTCATTGGTCTGAAACGACATGAGGAAGATCCAGAAGATCGGAAACAGGAAGAAGAGGACGATGACGGCGATCAAGACGCCTCGCGCGACGCGCTCCAGAAGAGACGTATGCTCCACAGCCGCCTCCTCCTACGCGAGCCCGCGAGCGCGTTCGCGCAGCTTCAGCCATTGTTTGATGAACACATTCGACAGCGCATAGGTCACAGCCCACAGGATGATCAGCAGCGCGGCCGACTTGCCCACGTTCGTATATTGGTAGAACTCGAGATAGGCGCGGACCTGGAAGACAAGCAGGGTATCGCCGGGGCCACCCTGGGTCATGGGATAGATGATGTCGAATTGCTGGATCGAATTGAGCATGCGGAACAGAGCGGCTGTGATGATGTAGGGCGTCAACATCGGAAGCGTGATCCGAAAGAAGACGAACTGCCTCGGTACGCCGTCGAGCGCCGCGGCTTCGAACGGCTGGGTCGGCAGGGAGCGCAAGCCCGCCAGAAGCAAAATCATGATGAAGGGCGTGTAGACCCAGACATCGACGAGGACGACGGTGAACAATGCGGTGTGGGGGTCGGACGCCCACTTGAAATTGCTGACCCCCAGAAGCTGAACAAGATAAGAGAGGACGCCGAAGTTCGGGTTGGTCATCAGTTTCCACATAAGCGCGGCGATCGCCGGCGCCGTCATGAGTGGCAGAAGAAGCAGGATCGAGACGAGGTTGTTGATCCGGGTCCGCTTCTGCAGAAGCATCGCGATACCCAAGCCGAACAGAAGCTCGACCCCGACCGTCAGCACCGTATATTCGAGCGACACCTGAACGGTGTGCCAAAATTCGCTATCTGTGAAAAAGTTGACGTAGTTCTGGAACCAGATGAACCCCCGCATCGCCGGCAGATTGAGGCGATAACGCTGCAGCGAATAATAGACTGCGGTGACGAAGGGAATCAGAATCCCGATGCAGACGAGCAGCGCCGGCAGGCTGAGCAGGTATGGCAGGTAATTGATCCGCCGACGCGCTGGCGCGCCGGCGTTCTCGACTGCAGTGTCAGTCACAAAACAAACCTTGCCTGCGATCCCTGACCCTGATCATCTCGTGCGCGCCAAGCTTGGCCATCCGCATAGCGCGCGGGCTCTGGGCCCGCGCGCTGACGTTTTGGTCAAAGCTCAGCCGAGACCAGCGTCCTTGAGCTGCTTGTCGATGGACGCCGCCAACTGATCGAGACCTTCGTCGATTGGCGTTTCCTTGGCGACCATCTTCTGCAGCGTCTCCGCCCATTGCGTCGTGACGTCGAAGAACAAGGGTTGCGGCGTGAAGTAGATGCGGGCGCCCGGTGCCGACGCGTCGTATTGTGCGAGGTAGCCGCTGTAGGACTTGTCGATCCGATTGCGGAACTCGTCATCCTTCCAGACGGAGGTGCGAACGGGATTGACGAAGTCCATCTTGCGCGCGCCGAACAGGTCGTGCTCGGTCGATGACGCCCATTGCATCCAATACCAGGCGGCGTCCTTCTGCTTGCCGGCGGTGTTCATGGCCAGCGACCAGATCCAGACGTTCGGCGTCGGAGCCTTGGCTTCGGGATTGGGGGCGAAGGCGTGGAAGCCAAGGTTGCCCTTCTCCTTGTTGTCGCCGCCATCCATGAAATAGCCGAGAATGTCGGCGTCGTAGATGGTGGCCGAGGCGCCGGCGCCGAGATCGGTTCCGACTTGATACCAAGTGTAGGTCGACCAGTTTTTCGGCCCCGAGTCCTGGATCATCTGCACCCACATCTTATGGAACGCCTTGGATTCGGCGGTGTTCATCGCGGCCTTCAACTTACCGTCGGTGACGGTAAAGTCGCGCTGCCCGTAGTTGGAATAACCGGACAGGAACCCCGGATGGATTGTCGCCCACGAGCGTGAGCCGCGGACGCCGATGCCGTATGGTCCACCCAGATCCTTGGTGAGCTTGGCGGTGGTCTCGATGAGTTCCGGAAGATTGTTCGCGGGCTTCACTCCGGCCTTGTCGTACATCTTGCGGTTATACGCGGTCGAGTTGAGCTCGAAGCCCCACGGTATGCACCATTGCTTGGCGTCGGCCGATCCGAGCGCGGCGCCAGGCACACCGTTCCACGCGGTGGACGCCCGCAGACCAGGCTGCACGTCTTCCCAATCGTATTTCGGATTGGTCTTCGCGGGATCTTTGATCCACGTGTTGAGGTCTTCGATCCAGCCTGCCGGCCCGTAGGTCCAGGTCATGTAGGCGCCGGTCATGAAGGCGTCGTACTGGCTCGACTTCGACGAGAGAGCGGCCGTCACCTTGTCGAAGTACACGTCCTCCGGGAAGATGTCATAGGTCACATCCATGCCGGTCAGACCTTTGAAGTTGTCGAGGTCCGCGATCATCGCGTCGGCATAAGGGTGCTTGTTCAGCAGAAGGTGGAGCTTTGTGCCCTGGAATTTTTTCCAGTCGAAATCTGCCGCAAGCGCTTGCGTCGCGGCGGCGTTGAACAGGAAATTGGCGGTCGCGGCGCTGACGCCTAGCTTCGCAGCCCCGCTCATCAGTTCGCGCCGGCTCATCTTGCCGGCCTTGAATGCCGCAAACAACTCTTTCGCCTTGTCGTCCATCGCTTCCTCCTTGGTTTCCTTCCCTCATCACGTTCGCGATGATGGTTCATCCACGAGACGTCTCGCGGTATTCTCGTCGGTGATCAGGCCATGCAGCAATCCGCTGGCCAGCACGCCTCTGATAGCATAAATCTTTGCCCTTCCCCCCGCAACCGCAATTGTCGCACGTCGCTGAATATCGGCTGCGGACATGGAGAGCGCCCGCGCGGAGACGCCGCTCAAAATCAAGTCGCCGCGTGAAGAAAAGAGATGCCCCAGCAATTCGCCGACCGCGCCGAGTGCGCGAGCTTCGCCGAACTCGTGTCTCTCAACCAAGCCTGTCGACAGAATTGAAGCCTGATCGTCAATCGCGCCGATTCCAACCAAGCGCAATGTCAACTCCACGCCAAGCTCGAACACATCCGCGACGCCGCGCTGCTCAAGCAGGACTTTGCGATCCTCCGGCGTGTTCGCGAGAAAGGGAAGCGGCAGCACATAAGCGCCGGCGTTGGTCTTCTCAGCCAGACGATGGATCACGTCGAAAGGCGTCGTTACATACCGCCGCGTCATTCCGCCCAGAAGAGACACCAGTTTGAGATCGGGAACGTCCATGCGCGGGAGATGATTGACGCAGGACGCGAGCGTTCGGCCGTGACCCACTCCGATCACCCGATGCATTCCGCTTTCGATCGCCAATTGCAGAAACCGGCCGCCGGACAGTCCTAGTGATTTCAGGGGCAGTGGGCCGTCGTCGAGGTCAGGCGCGACCACGCACTGTTCGATCCCAAACTTTCTCTGCAGTTCGTTTTCGAGATGGACGCAGGCGGCGACGGGTCCATCGATGGAGACGTGAATGAAACCGAGCCGGTTTGCCCGGGCAATCAAGCGATGCGCTTTGACGCTCGGCACTCCGAGCCGTCTAGCCACTTCGCCCTGAGTAAGGCCTGCGCCGTGGTACAGCCACGCCGCCCTAGCGCAGAGCTCCTGGTCCCGTTCGTCGATCGCTGGCGATCCGACGTCTCGCATTTCGTTCCCTGATATTTTTTTCTTAGGTTGAGATTTTTTTCATGACGCAATCCGGGAGTCAAGACGCAAAGTGGCGGGAGCTTTGATAACCGGGAGCTTTGATAACAAGGCGCCACCCGGCGCGGCGGACGATCTCGGTTGGGTCTGGGCACGGAGTAAGAAGGTGGATCGATGACCAGGGCTAAGGCGCTGCGCGGGGATCTCGTGGCCAAGGCTCGGTGGATGAACGCGACCGGCCTCAATCAGGGACATCCGGCAATTTCTCCGCCCGCCGTGCGGCGACAAAGCGAGACTTTGGCCGAGATCGACGAGCCGTAGTTCCGTCAGTCGCTCCTGAGAAAGCGTTAGCGCTCATCAGGGACTGGGAACTCAAGGCCTTTGCCACGGCTTTCCTCAAACGTGTCGCGCTCGCCGCCAGCAAATCGATACCGTAAGCTGCTTGCGTGTGGGCGCAGGCAGAGGACACCCGATGCTTAGTCACATTCTATTCGCAGAACCGATAGGGCAGAGTTGGATACAGCTCAGCGAGCTGGCCCTTGCCTTCTTTTTGTCGGCGCTGATCGGGCTTGAGCGCGAGATGCGCCAGAAGAGCGCGGGCTTGCGGACCTATACGCTTGTTGGATTTTCGTCTGCGTTGATCATGCTCGTCTCTAAATATGGTTTCACCGACATCATCGAGACTGGCCGCGTCGTCGTCGACCCTTCGCGCGTCGCCGCGCAGATCGTGTCGGGCATCGGCTTTATCGGCGGCGGCGTCATTTTCGTGCGCAAGGACCTTGTTCGCGGGCTCACGACGGCCTCGATCGTTTGGCTTACGGCCGCGGTCGGTATGGCCGCCGGCGCCGGTCTGCCGATTCTCGCCGTGGCGGCGACGTTTGGCCATTTCGTTCTGGTCTTCGTCTTCCCGGCGATCGAACGGCATTTGCCCAAGTCGCGCTGGGCACCGTCGACGCTGCATATCTCTTACGAAGAACGCCGCGGCGCTTTGCGCGAGATCCTCGCCGGCTGCACAAGTCAGGAATTTTCGGTGAGTCGCGTGCAAGTCGAGCGGGCGCCGGCGCGTGGCCAGGATCAATCGGGCGGTCAGGCGGGGAAAGGACGCGGCACCGGCTGGGAGGATCATCCTATGGAGATCGAGGAAGCGCCGATGAGCGACCTGTCGCGGCAAGGGATCGTCACGCTCATGATCGAAGTGCGCGGGGCAAAATCCGTGCCGAAGCTCGCTGCGCGGTTGAGCGAGATCGAGGGCGTCACATCGGTTCGTATCGGCGAAAGTGATCCTGGTGTGGACTGAAGTGCCGCGCCCACACCCGTTCGAGAGCCGCCCCCTTGCACAAGTCTAGGCGGCGATGCGCGCGCCTTCAGCATTAATTTTATCAGACGTGCAACGTTAACGACGGAAGGCCGCCTTCCTTCCGATTCGGCACGGTGATTGGCTAGCATCTTCATCAAAATTACGCATCGGGGATAAGAGCGAAGTAAGGGCTTGGCGCGCAGGCTTCGTCGTGGAAGCGAGGTTACGGCGATGCGGTCCGTGGGCGAATTCTTCGTTGGTTTGAACCGCCGCGTGCGAAAGCTCGCAGGCGACGAGGCCGGTTCGCCGGCGGTCGAATTCGCTCTGGTCTTTCCCATTTTCATCGCCATCGTACTCGCCACTTTGCAGGCGGGGACGATCTTCCTGGTCAAGGCGTTTTTCGAATCTTCTGCCGAGGAGGCGGCGAGGATCGTTCTCACCAATCAGACCGGCTCCTTAACGGCGGCGCAGTTCCAGACCGAAATCTGCAATCAGCTGACCGCGCTCTTCAATTGCGGTGAGCTGGTCATCGAGCTCGAGCCTCTGCCCGCTGGCACGACAAATCTCAAGACTATGCTTCCGACATTCGACTCACATGGAAACCTCGTTGGCGCGCCGACGGTCGATGTGGGCGCCAACGCCGCCGCCTCAGGCACGGACATGTTGCTGGTCGTGATGTATCCGTGGCGGGTTTACGGCGGCCCGCTCGGGCTCAACTTCTCGAACATGGGCAGCGGCAAGATGCTCATGACCGCGACGCAGGTGTTCCGCACCGAGCCCAAAGGCGTGGGGTCCTCAGGATGAGCGGAACAATGCGCATTGCGCGCAACCTCCGCCTCGGATCCCGCGCGTTCCTCGCCGACGCCCGAGGTCTGGCGGCGGTCGAGCTGGCGCTGATCCTGCCAATCGCCCTCATGCTGATGAGCTTGGTCGTCTTCGGCGGCCAAGCCTATGGGGTGCAGCGCAAGGTGACTTTGGCCGCGACTACGGTCGCCAACATTTTCGCGCAGGCCAACAACACCAACGCCTCAACGATCACTGCCGCGGAGCTCAACCAGATCCTCGCCTATCCGAACCTAGTCCTCTTCCCTTACGATGGCAGCACCGCCGGGGTCGTAGTGTCGCAATTGCTGGTCACCACGTCGAACGGGACCGCGACCGGAACGGTCTGCGGAAGCTGGGCCAATGGCAATGGGACGCCGCGCACGATGGGCCAGCAAGTCTCGCTCGATCCATCGATCGCCTCCGCCTTTGCCGACTCCGGCGCCAATAACAATCCCGCTTGCGCCAGCATCCTTCCGAACACCGTCCCGACCCACTATGTCGTGCTCGGAGAAGTGAGCTATCCGTTCCAGCCGACTGGTATCTGGTTCTCCGTCGGCTCGTTCAACCTGCACGATTCGATCATCATGATTCCGCGGGTCGCGAGCCCGATCACCGTGCAGTAAAAAAGGGCGGCGCCTCGGGGCGCCTCATTCAACTTCGGCGTCGGGATGTCGATCAAGCGCCATCGGCTACTGGATTAGTCGTGCGGGCAAGGCCTCAGCTCACTTTGCTGGCCCCAAATCTCTCCAGCCATTTTGCCGAACTCGGCGCCGATCCACTTGCGCGCTTCAGCCTCCGTTTTGAAATCTCCGATCTGCTGCGGCAACATGGCGGGACGCGTCAACCGCACGTACCATCCGCTTCGGTCTTTGTGCTCGACAGCTTCGAAAGACACATCTGGGGCGAAATCGGTCACGATCAACAACATGGACACGATCACCTGATCGCGCTACGGGAGGACGCGAGCCGGGGCCCTCTCCTGCTCATGCCGCCGGTTTGATCGCAACCCGGGCAAGTCCGCCGCCAAAGACATCCGGGGCGCCAACATGAGGTCAGCGTGCGCGATCGCGCCTCGGGCAAACCGAACCGAGGAATGTTGATCAAGAGCAGAGCGGCCTATTTCGACCTGCTCGTGTCTGCATTCGACGCAAAACTGTCATGCTCCTCCGACATGGTCTATGGTTGGCGAACCAAGGGAGGCGCATATGGCGACAAAAGCTGACTTTGCCGCGGACGAATGGAAGCTCCTTCTGCAAAGCCCGCTCATCGCGGGCGTCGCCATTTCCGCCGCCGATCCGAGCGGCCTCATCGGAATGATGAGAGAGAGCATGGCGAGCGCGCGGGCCCTTATTCAGGCCAAGACCGATCCGAACGCGGATGCGCTTGTCAAAGCGATCGGCAGCGAATTTGAGACCTCGGAAGGGCGCGGGCTGGCCCAGGACGGGGTGAAGAGCGCGATTACCGGCGCGAAAGCCCCGGCTGAAATCGTTTCAAAAGCCCTCGACGCCCTGAAGGCGGCCTCCGCTGTGCTTGATGCGAAGGGCGGCGTAGACGCCGCGCCGTTCAAGACCTGGCTTGCCGGAGTCGCCAAGTCCGTCGCCGAGGCCGCGCCGGAAGGCGGTTTCCTCGGCTTCGGCGGGACGCAGGTCAGCGAGACGGAAAAGGCGACAGTCGCTCAGATCGCCGCCGCGCTCGGCGTTCCTGCGCCCACCGTCTGAGGGTGGCCGCGCGTTTCGCGATCCGGTAACGGCGCGGAACCCGTTCGCTAAGCGGCGCTTTTTGTTTAATATCGCTTTTGCACGGAGAGGAGGGAAACATGGCGGGACCAGACCCCGACAAGCCGGCCGGCGAGGAGTTTTGCAAATCGCTTAAGGAATTGGAGGAAGAGTTGAGCGAGCTCAAAGCCAAGATTGAGCAAGAAAGACGGGCCCACGATATGCCCATCAACTCGAAGCTTGGCGATCCCAAATGGGAGGAGAAAGCCAAGGACGGGCGCTTCGATCGGGCTGAGGACGAGGACGAAGAATAGCCCGCGCTCGAAGCTTCTTGGCAGAATTGGCCGATTTTCTGATTGGATCGATTGGAACGCCAAACCCCGCGCTCGTCACCGCTCGGCTGCGGGTAGACGAATGAACGGGCTGCGGATAAGATACATCGCGGGCCATAAATCACTGATGAAACAATTCTCTCACTCCGCTTCCGAGAACGCTCGCGTGCAATTTATTTCAAAAAAGAAGAAAGTGTGCTATATCTATTTCCGTTGGCCAGATCGGGTTTCGAGCCACAGCCCGAAACCGAACAAAGGTCGAATTTAGACCATGCGCCAAAGGGGGGCCCAAGCACAACCTCTAAGGTGAGCCGGAAGGCGGAGCAAATCCTTCCGACTTTTTCGCCCGTAACCCATTGAAAAGTTCCGATTCCGAAAAATAATTGCTAGTAAACGCTAGCTAATTTACTAGCGTTTACTCGCTTTTATGCCGAGATTACTGACGTTTATTTCCAGGGAGATCGCTCCACGGTTGCATCGCCAGGCGCGGGCCAAGGCTCCTCAGCCTCTCGGGCCAGCGCTCAGTGGGACTGCGAGTCCCCGCCGGGTTCCGTTGAATCCGAGCCGGCCGCGCGGATGGTCGGCTGAGCCCACGGGCCGGCGATGTCGACGGTCAAGTGGGCCGCGTCCTGGGACTCCTCGCCCGCCGCATCCGTCTGCACCGCCTTGAGATGCAAGTCCCAACTTCGGGCGAGGAGATCGATGAGCCCCCTGAGTTCCGCGGTAACGCCATGACTGGTCATCACGGCGCGTTCGACCCGGGCGCGGCCGTCTTCCAGCGCTAGCGAAGCGTCGATCTTGTCGAACGCGGTTCCGCCGGCGCGCATGTCTCGCTCCACGTCGATCGGCCGACGGCGACTGCGGCGCAGCGCCTCCTCCAGGTTCACGCCCAGAATGGAGCCATCGGCCGCTTCGAGCGAGGCCGTTCCGGTGAGGCTTCCCACCATGGCCGCCGGCGAGCCGCCAGAGGCCTCAACGGCGAATTGCGCTCGACCGTTCCCCGTCATCACTGCCTTGCTGAAGTCGGCGATTGCCGCGCCAAGGTCGGCGTCGACGAGTTCGCCGCGCACGCTCGCCTTGACGTCCCGCCCGGCGTAGCCTGCATCCACTTCACCCTTGAGGCGGCCGCCGTACGCGGTAGCGTCGATCAGAGTCATCGTCAGCTTGCCATCTGCGACGATTACGGACGCCGCCGCGTCGGCGACCGGCAAGCCGTAGAGGTCGAGATGCGCGGCGGACAAACGTAGGTCGAGGTCGAAGGCCACCGGCGGCGCGACCGCGAAGGGCGTCGTGCTCCAGCCGCCCGTTGGGTCGAAGATGCGTTCGGGCGGTCCCAGAAGCGGCTTGAGGGCCAACGTTTCGGCGGCAAGTGTGCCGGAGACCACTGGGCGGCCACCCGTGTCGCTGATCGCGAGCGCGCCTTCCAGCGTCTGATCGGCGCTGGTCAGCGTCGCGTCACCTAGGGTTAGGGAGTCCGGCGCTCCCTTGACCTTCGCGGTTATCGCGATGTCGTTGGCGGCGAGAGCGGGTAGGGCCGGCGTATCCAGGAAGGCAGCCAAGGCGGCGACCGACGGGAT
The DNA here is from genome assembly GCA_963836695.1 of uncultured Alphaproteobacteria bacterium. Classification (GTDB taxonomy): domain Bacteria; phylum Pseudomonadota; class Alphaproteobacteria; order Rhizobiales; family Beijerinckiaceae; genus Roseiarcus. Next base: position 335,024 of record CAWIKX010000007.1, on the reverse strand, counting down.
GGACGTCGTCAAATCGCCGTCGGCGCTAAACCTGTCGCCGAGCGCGAGCAGGCCGCGGAACGCAAGCTTGGCCAATGGCGAATCGAGCCCAAATACGACCGGACTCGGCGCGCCCTTGGCGGCGCTCTCAGGATCGTTGAGCGCGCCGGCAACCGTGATCGGCGTGTTCCTCCACGTGGCGGATAGGTTGAAGCGCAGTTGATCGCCGATCGTCAGTCCGTCGAAGCGGCCGTGAACATTGTCGATCGTTGTGTCGAGGCCGCGCCTCGCGCTGACCAGGCGTAACAACCCGTCCGATAGCCTTAAGCTGGCCAAAGGCGCGAGCGCGCTCCTGGCGGCGGTCCCGGGCCCCGTCGATCCGCCCGCTCCGGCAAATGGAGGTCGGTCGACGTCGACGGTAACCGTCGGGCTGACGAGGACAACGCCCGTGGGGATTAAGCGTCCGCGCAGGAGTTCCACCAGCGACAGGTTCAGGCGCGCCGCCGGCGCCGCGAGAAGGTTGACGCCGTAGGCGTCGTCGAGCCGGGCGTTCGCGATGCGCACGCTCGGCCACGGCAGCGCGGAAAACGAGGCCCTCCGTGGAACGCGCCAATGGAGCCGCGGAGAAGCGCCGAATGCGGCATTGAGGCTGTCGCCGACCTTCGCGGCGGACAGCGGCCAGCGCATGAAACCGCATGCGGCCAGCGCGACGATCAAGGCGAGGGCAAGGCCCGACGCCACGGCCCGGCGCATGCTCCCTATCGTCTCCCTGCAAGCCCGGATCTACGGGAACGTTCTCGACTTATAGCTCCAACCGGCCGGCAACGCGACAGCCCGTCCTGATTCTGATTTCGCTATTCCCTGCGGAGCGGCAGGCCGGTCGATGCTACTCATTCACATATTGGTGAAGCCGGGCGCTTTGTGGTCGAAACGCGGCCTCTGGTGGGCGGGCCAGGTTGGAAATCTCGATCACGCCATTAATTCGCTGTTAAACCCTTTCACTCACCCTCCTCTGACCAGGGCGCTACTGCCTGGGCGTACGAGTGGCGGAGTTCAATCACCTCATGGGCGACGAACGTTTTCAGTTTATCCCTGACGCGGGCGCCGAACGTAGGGCCAGTAGCGTTCTGACCCGCATCTATCGCGATATTGGCCTCGCCGCGGTCGCCGATGCTCTGAGACTGCCGGCGGAAGGCTTTGAGCCGGAGATGATCGAATTGCTTGAGCGAGGCGAATTCTATCTGCTTCCGCCGCTCGGCGAGCGTGCGCTCGCGGGCTCCGACGCGTAAAGCTTTGTCCGCCGACCGGAAGTGGTGATGGCAAAGCTCGATGGGGACGGCTGGCTCGGCTAAATCCTATTCGAACAGGATTGGCGCGATCGAGGCGACCAGCAACGCCGCCATTGTCCAATTGAAAGGTCGGCTCACTCGCGGATCCTTGAGCAGCCGGCTCAGCGAGGCGCCAAACAGCATCCAGACGCCGCTGCATGGGATTGCTATCAAGGCGGAGACCGCCGCAATGAAAAATACGCTGTTTCTATAGCCGTCGAGGACGCCGGCATATGCTGCGAGCGCGCTTAACGCCATCACCCAAGCCTTGGGGTTGACCCACTGAAAGCCGGCGGCCGCGAGAAACCCGATTGGGCGCCCGCCCGCCGCAACCTCGCTAAGAGGCTTAGCGAGCGCGATTTTGACCGCGAGCCAGACCATATAAATCGAGCCGGCGACCCGCATGACGGGCAGAATTTGCGGAAAGCGCTGGAAGATGACATCGAGTCCCAGCCCGACCGCCGCTATCATCAACCCGAAGCCTAAGATCACACCCGCGAGATGAGGCAAAGTGGGTCCTAAGCCATATTTCACGCCCGATGTCATCAACATCAAGTTGTTCGGGCCGGGCGTCACTCCGGCAACGAAGGCGAACGTGGCCAACGCCCAAAAGACTTCAGGATGGACGGTCAGGCCCGATCTCCGGCGAAATGCGGTCCGCGCTCAGAGACTGGTCACCTCCTCGTCGCTTGAATCATCCTTGCGCGGCGGGCGGCTCCTGCCTCGCCGAACTCTGCGGCCAGCGTCGAAGGCCGCTTTCGCGAGCGCGCCAAACGGAGTCGCCAGCGCGCTCACCCGCTCGAGCCCAGCGACCGCCCGCTCGCCCCGCGTCAGCACGCGGTCCAACTCGGCCATCGTTTTGGACAGAGCGGGTTCGTCATCGTCGAGCCAAATCTGAAGGACCCGCGCCCATGCCAACGCCAGGCCCTGAAGCTTGATGGCGCCGGACGCGCCCTCCGCTTCGATCCCGGCAGCCTCGAGCATGAAACGCATCGAGTTCATCGCCACCTGGTTCATCGCCAATGCCGCTGTGGGCTCACGCCGCATCCAGGCCGTGACCTCGCGCAGCCCTTCGCGGTAGGGGGCCATCGCTTCCAGACGACGCATCAGAACATCGAAGAGCCGCTCGCGCGGATTTTCGTCCGCAAGCTCCCCATCGTCCTGCGCGAGAACGATGCGATCGATACGGCGGGTGAAGCCGGCAAGCACGGCCCCCTTGGAAGGAAAGGCGTCCCGGAAGTCGGCCAGAGAGACGCTGGCCGCCTTACAAATGTCGCGCACCGAAATCTCTTCGAGCCGCCGCTCCGCCGCGAGCTCCATCAAGGCGTCAACGATTTTGCCGCGGGTATCGGTAGGCTCAGACTTGCCCTCACTCTTCGGTCTGGTCGCCATGGCGCGCTCCTCGGTGCTGGTCTTCAACCCAATGTAGGCGCTCGGCAGTCCGCCGCCAAGCAAGCCCTTATCCAGCCATCTCTGCAGCGCGGGCGCGCGCCGCCGCCGTTGCGCGAATCATGAGATCGTCGAGAGCGCCCGCGCCTTGGAGCACCGCAAGCGCGGCGGCGGTGGTGCCGCCCGGGGAGGTGACGTTGCGGCGCAACGTCGCGGGCGAGGTTAGGTTTTCGTGGCGCATGAGCTCCCCTGCGCCTTCGACCGTGCCCCTGGCCAACTTCATGGACAAGTCCGCCGAGAGCCCAAGTCTTTCGGCGGCGGTGGCAAGGGCTTCGGTCAGCGCAAACACATAAGCCGGTCCAGAGCCGGAGATTGCGGTCACGGCGTCGATCGCGTCCTCCCCGTCGAGCCAAAAGAACGCTCCGACCGCTCCGAGGAGGCGCTCGCACCAGCCCCGTTGATCCGCATCGACCTGCGGGGTGGCGAAGGCGGCGGTGACGCCCCGGCCGATCGCAGCGGGCGTGTTGGGCATCGCGCGCACTACGGCGCGCGCCTGCGGAAGGCGCGCGAGAAGGTCGGCGATGGTCTTACCAGCGATGATAGAGAGAAGGAGCGTGCGCTCGCCGGCAAGCGCGGCGGTATGCGGCGCGACATGATCGAGGCTTTGCGGTTTGACCGCCAGCACCAGCATTTCGGGGGCTGGTGGGGCGACTTGGGGGTTGAGCGCAACGCCCCGGTCAGCCGCAAGCGAAGCGATCTCGGGCGACGGATTGGGCTCGAGAATAGTCAGAGAGGACGGGGGGAGTCCGGCGCCGAGCCAGCCCTGCGCCATGGCTCCTCCCATCTTTCCCGCCCCGACGAGGATGAGGCGCTCAGGCCATTGGGTCATTGTCACTTCCATTGGGGTTAGGAATGTCGCCGGAACATTTCCTCGATTGTCGCATTTTTGCCTCGGTCGGTAGCTTTCAGCAAACGACCTTGCAACAATCGGTTGGACTCAACCGACGGGTTTCGCTAGAAGCCTTTGTGGCGAAACCTGGACGGGGACTTCCAGCCCGGGGTCGCGGTTTCGTGAACGGACTCTGAACATTCCGTTTGGTAACCTTCATCAAACCGTTGAGCTTTATGGTAAGCAAATCGTTAGCGGTGAGATCGGCGGGGCGGCAATGAAGAGGAATGTGGTCGTTGTGGGGCTTGCGTTGGCCATGGGGGCCTTGGCGAGTGGTTGTACGCCAGTCATTCAATCTGGCCTTCCTGATCCACAGCTCAGCGCGCGCGACAAGCAAATGATGGCGCTTGCCGAACCAGACGAGTGGACGATTCCCACCCGCCGCAGCATCGTCCAGTATCAGACGCCCGAGAAGCCGGGCACCATCATCGTCAACACCAACACCAATTATCTCTATTACATCCTACCCCACGGCGAAGCGGTCCAATACCGGATCGCCAGCGGGGCCGAATATATGGGGTGGACCGGGCGCGCCGAGGTCGGCGCGATGAAGGAATGGCCGACCTGGATGCCGACCGCTTCGATCATGGAGCGCTGGCCGCAGTTCCAGGTCTACAAGCAGCATGGGCCGCTCGAAGGCCGGTGGGACAATCCTCTCGGCGCGCGCGCCCTCTATCTGTTTGTGAACAACAAGGACACGCTGATCCGCATCCATGGCACCAACGAGCCCTCAGAAATAGGGGGGCACGTCTCCTCGGGCTGCATCCGCATGCGCGACATGGACGCCATCGACCTCTATAATCGGGCGCATGTCGGGACCCCGGTGGTAGTGATCAGCTAGCCGCTCACCGGAACGGCGGCTCGTCGAAGCTTCTGAGCTTGCGCGAATGCAGGGTGTCGTCCTGACTCTGCAACAGGCCGATCGCCGCGATACCGATTTGCAGATGCTCGGCGATGGCTCGCTCATAAAAGGCGTTGGCTGCGCCTGGCAGCTTGATCTCGCCATGTAATGGCTTGTCCGAGACGCAGAGCAGCGTTCCGTAGGGGACGCGCATTCGGAAGCCCTGGGTGGCGACGGTCGCCGATTCCATGTCCACCGCGATGGCGCGCGAGATGTTGATGAGGCGGCGTTCCTTTGACCACCGCAATTCCCAATTGCGGTCGTCGTCGGTGACGACTGTGCCGGTGCGCAAGCGGCGCTTGAGCGCTTCGCCGCGATCGCCAGTGACCTTCGCCACTGCTTCTTGCAGCGCGACCTGTACCTCGGCAAGCGCGGGAATTGGCGTCATCAGCGGCACGGCCTCGTCGAGAATGTTGTCCTGCCTGAGATAGGCGTGCGCGAGCACATAGTCGCCGATCACCTGCGACTGCCTCAAGCCAGCGCAATGGCCGACCATCAGCCAGCAGTGCGGTCGCAGGACCGCGATATGGTCGGTAATTGTTTTGGCGTTCGATGGCCCGACGCCGATGTTCACCAGACTGATTCCCCGTCCATCGGAGCGCATGCAATGATAAGCGGGCATCTGGAAGCGATGCCAGGCGACAGCGCTGACGCGCGCTTCCGCCTCGGTCGGAGAAATCGACGAATCGATGACGACGTTGCCAGGCAGAATGACCTTCTCGACGCCTGTTCCGGTATGGAGCTGCTTCAAGCCCCATTGCACGAACTGATCAACATAGCGGTGGTAGTTCGTGAGCAGCACCCAGGGCTGCATCGCCCTCCAGTCCGAGCCCGTGTAGTGCACGAGGCGGCGGAGCGAATAGTCGGTGCGGGGCGCGTCGAACAGGGCCAGCGGTCGCTCAGGCCCGAAGTCGAACTCGCCGTCGGCGGTCTCATCGCCGATCGTGGCTAGCGAAGGCACCGGAAAAAATCGCGCGAGCTCGGCAGCGTCGGCGCCACCGCCCCGCGTCAGTTCGTCGCCGCTTTCGATTACGTAAGGGTAGGGAATTTCCTGCGCGCCGACGCCGACCTCAATCGTGGCCCCGTATTCCGTCACGAGAGGCTCAAGCTGCTCGAGCAGATAGCCTCGAAACTCCGCCGGCTGCGTGACCGTCGTCGTATAGACGCCTGCCTCGCTGAATTTGGCGAAGGCGCGCGCGCTCGGGAGCGCTGGTCCATTCGGGGCATAAGTGAGGCGAAGCTCGGGATAGCGAAACAAGGCGCGGCTCGCCGCCGAAGGCGGCTCGCCGTCCTTGAGAAAACGTTCCACCGCTCCGCGCAACGCCTCGGTCGCTTCATCATAGAGGCGGACGAGCCGGTCGACCGCTTCCTCGGGCGATGTCACGCGCTCGAACGGACCCCTTGCATTGTCGATCGACGGGACAATCACCAAAACGGTCTCCCCGATGGGCGCCTCTGTCCGGGTTCCGGAGGAGGCGGCGCCGCTGAGCTTAGTCCGTCGCTGCGATGCAGGCGATCTCGACGGTAAAGGCCGGCGCCGCGAGCTTGGCTTCGACAGTTGCGCGCGCGGGCGCATGGCCAGACGGGACCCACGCATCCCACATCGCGTTCATTTCGGCGAAAGTCGCTATATCGGCGAGATAAATGGTGGTCGACAGAATCTTGGTTTTGTCCGATCCGGCTTCGGCAAGCAGACGGTCAATCGCGGCGAGGATTTCCTTGGTCTGATCTCCAACGCTCTTGCCCTTCGCCTGATCGGCGACCTGGCCGGCGAGATAGATCGTCGAGCCGTGAACGACGGCCTGCGACATGCGCGGACCGGTATGCAGTCTTTTGATTGACATGATCGATGCTCCAGAAGCGAGGCCTAAACCCGAACAAGGTTCGGAACCGCCCCCATAAAGTTACGCTTGCCGATTTCGACGCCGCTTCCTCGCAAGATGTCGTAAGCGGTCGTCAAATGAAAATAGAAGTTGGGTAAGGCGAAATGTAAGAGATAGTCGGAGCCCGAAAGCTTCAATTTGTTGGCCCCGGCGGGAATGACGATCTCCCGCGTCTCGCCGCCATCCATCGCCTTGGCGTCGATCGATTTGAGCATGTCGAGGGTCGCTTGGATGCGCGCGCGGACTTCGGCGATCGTCGTCTCCTTGTCCTCCTTGACGGGCGGCTCCTTGGCGGCGAGCCGGAACGACGAGTTCTTAGCGTGATCGCAGAAGCCCTGGACCTGGCGGACGAGCGGCCACATGTCGGGACTTAGCCGCATGGAGAGATAGCTATTAGGGTCAAATTTGCGCGCAGCCGCATGCTCCTCCGCCTTGTCCAGAATGGCGAGGAATGCGTTGAGACCGCGCTCGTAAACGGGCACGCTGATCTGATAGAGCGAAAGGGGCATAGGCTTCGACTTCCTCCCGAATTCACCGCATCACCGCGGCGGCCGATGGATGCACCCAAAATGTGACGTTATCAACTTTCCGCGGCAGATTTGTCAGGACGGCCGTCTGGGGGCGCCGATAAGGCTCAACGACCGCCCGCGTTAGGGTGCCCCCCGGCGCAGGGCGCTCCGCCATGAAACTGGCGCCGTGCATGCTAAGATGGCCGCCATGTCCAGCTTCACCGCGCGCGTCGTTCCGTCCATCGCCGCCATCGACGCCGCGGCGTGGGACGCCTGCGCCAATCCGCCGGGTCGCTCGTTTGAAGAGGCCGAGGGCGAACGGTTCAACCCGTTCCTCACCCACGCCTTTCTGCATGCGCTCGAGGCTTCGGGCTCGGTCGGCGGCCGCTCGGGCTGGGCGCCGGCGCATCTCGCGGTTGAAGACGCGCGCGGGCGCATGGTCGCCGCCGCGGCCTGCTATCTTAAAAGCCACAGTCAGGGCGAATACGTGTTCGACCACGCCTGGGCCGACGCCTATGAGCGAGCCGGGGGCGACTATTATCCGAAGCTCCAGGTGGCCGTTCCTTTCACTCCGGTAACCGGACGCCGCCTCCTCGTTGCGGCCGATGCGCCCGAGGGCGCGCGCGAGGCGCTGATCGGGGCGCTCGGCCAGTTACGTAAACAGACCAAGACGTCCTCGATTCACGTCACCTTTCCGACCGTCCAGGAGACCGAGCGGCTATCCAAAGCCGGCTTTCTGATCCGCAACGGCGAGCAGTTCCATTTCTCCTGCGACGGCTTCGCGAATTTCGACGACTTCCTCGCGGCGTTGGCCTCGCGCAAGCGCAAGGCGATCAAACGCGAACGGCGCGACGCTCTGGACGGCGAAGTCACGATCGAGCCGCTGACCGGCTCGGCGATTCGACCCGAGCACTGGGACGCCTTCTTCAAGTTCTACATGCATACGGGCTCGCGAAAATGGGGCCGTCCGTATCTGACGCGCGCTTTCTTCGAGTTGATCGGCTCAACCCTCGCCGACCGCGTGCTTCTGGTGATGGCCCGCCGCAACGGTCGTTATATCGCCGGCGCGATCAATTTCATCGGCGATGACGCGCTCTACGGCCGCAACTGGGGCGCGATCGAACAACGACCCTTTCTGCATTTCGAAGTCTGCTACTATCAGGCGATCGATTTCGCGCTTTCGCGGGGATTGCGCCGCATCGAGGCTGGCGCCCAGGGCGAGCACAAGCTCGCCCGCGGCTATCGGCCGACCCTCACCTATTCGGCGCACGAGTTCGCCGACGCGCGGCTTGCCCGGGCGATCGCCGACTATCTCGGACACGAACGGGAGGCGGTCGAGCGCACGATCGCCCATTATGAGGAATACGCGCCCTTCCGCCGCGGTGATGGCGGGGGTCCAGGGGCGGAAGAAATAGGAGAAGCCTTTGACGCCGAAGTATGAGCCCGACAACATCTTCGCCAAGATCCTTCGCGGCGAGGCGCCTTGCGTCAAGGTCTACGAGGATGACGTGTCGCTGGCTTTCATGGATGTGATGCCGCGCGCCGAAGGGCACACACTGGTCATTCCAAAGACGCCCGCGCGCACGCTCTTCGACCTCGACCCCGAAGAATTGGGCCGCATCATGCCCTCAGTGCAAAAGGTCGGACGTGCGGTCGTGGCTGGCATGAAAGCCGAGGGGCTTCTGCTCCAGCAGTTCAACGAGCCGGCGAGCGGACAGCAGGTCTTACACCTGCATTTTCACCTTCTGCCGTGCTGGACGGGCGTTGCGATTCGGCCGCCGGGCGGACCCTTCCAAAGCGCTGAGAAGCTCAAACCCTATGCTGACAAAATCATAGCGGCGCTGGCCAGCGTGTAGCCATCCCGCCGCCTCAAGGGCGAGCCAACCCGGACGGCGCCTGTGGCCCACATGCACTATTTCCCTCTCGGCGCGGGTGTCGCGACCCTCTTCTTCGCAATTCTGCTCGGCCTTCTGTTTTTCATCCAGATCAGGCTCCTGGGTCATGCCTATTCTGCGCTCGGCCTCGATCCCCGCGTGGCGACCCTGGTGCTGTTCGCCTCCCTGCTTGGCTCGTATATCAATCTGCCGCTCGCGCGTCTGCCGGAGCAGCGGGTCGTCTCTCGGGCGGTGGTGGAGGTCTTTGGCGTCCCGTTTCTGGCCCCGGTCGCCGTCGACTGGCCGGGCACAATCCTGGCGATCAACGTCGGGGGAGCAGTGATTCCGATCCTGTTGTCGCTCTATCTCCTCATGCGCTACGATCTGTGGACGGCCGGCGCCGTGGCGACAGCGATCGTCGCCTTTGTTGTCCATCGGATGGCGACGCCGGTCCCGGGCGTGGGCATCTCCGTGCCAACATTCGCCCCGCCGCTCCTGGCGGCGGGTGTGGCGCTAGTCTTATCAAGGCGATTCGCGGCGCCGATCGCCTATATCGGCGGCAATCTTGGCGTGCTGATCGGCGCCGATCTTCTCAATCTTGGGCGGCTACGCAGCCTCGGCGCTCCCGTCGCTTCGATTGGCGGCGCAGGGACATTCGACGGCATTTTCCTCACCGGCGTCATCGCAGTGCTGCTGGCGAGCTTGGTCGTTAAACAAAGATAAACAGAACGTTACCAATCTGTTGCGCTTTTGCCACATTGGTCGACAAACACCTGTGGACGCCAAATGTCCGATAAACTCGTGCGGCATCGAATCCTATAGTCCGGTCATTGTTATTGGCGGCGGGGCGCGAGCGTGTTGCGTAGAGCGTCGCGTAACATCCACGGAGACAACAAGATGATGAATCGCTGGCTAAAGGGTGTCGCTATCGCGGCGCTTACCGCTCTGGGGACGGTGGCGGCCCAGGCGGCTGACCTTCCCACTAGAAAAGAGGCGCCGGCGCCGGTGTTCGTGCCGCCTCCGTTCACCTGGACCGGGTTTTACATCGGTGTGAACGCCGGCGGCATCTGGCCGAGCGGCAGCCGCGAAGCGTCGCTGTTCGATCCGAATGCGGGTATCGATGGCGGCTTCCTCAATGCTGGGTTCCCGGGTGGTCTCGGATCGCAAAGCGCCGGGTTCATCGGCGGCGGTCAGGCCGGTTACAATTGGCAGACGGGCGCTTTCGTGCTCGGCATCGAGACCGACTTCGATGGGACGACTCTCAGCAAGTCGTTCAACAACGTCGGCGCTCCCTTCGGCGGCGGTAGCCGCCTTCCCGGGCGACTTCTTGAGTGTCAACGGCAAGACGAGCCTGAGCTGGCTCGGCACGACGCGCGGCCGCGTCGGCTTCGTCGCCACGCCTGACAATCGCCTGATGGTCTACGCCACCGGCGGTGTCGCCTACGGTGGCGGAAGCACGAACTTCAGCGCCTTCGACAATAAGACTGGCTCTTTCTGGACGGGCAACCCCAGCTCGACCCGCGTCGGCTGGACGATCGGCGGCGGTGTTGAATACGCGGTCACCAACAACATCACGATCAAGGGCGAATATCTGTACGCCGATCTCGGCAGCAGCAGCTTCAACAGCATCGGAAACGCCTTCGCGTTGGCGAACTTCCCAGGCGTCGCCGTGAGCGGCAAAATCAACTACAACGCGTCGATCTTCCGCGCGGGCGTAAACTACAAGTTCTGAGCCTTCGTAGCTTCGAACTCTAACAAGATCTTGGCCGGAGGAAGGGCGACCTTCTTCCGGCTTTTTTGCGCCCTGACGCGGACTTGGCGTTGCGATGTAGCGTTCGCCCCGGCTAATGGCAGCCAGTTAGCGAGCCTGCCCTCTCGTGCCTCACCATTCTTCTCCAGGTTGAAGGGCCGATCTTAAGGCCCGATCAAGGACGGCCCTCTACTCTCGGTTGTATTCCTGACTTGGCCGAGATTGCCTCATGCCCGCCCCCAACGCGCCCGCCCTTATCCTCAGGCGCCTGACCAAGAGCTTTGGCCGTCCGGCGGTTGATCGGCTCGACCTCACGATCGGGGCGGGCGAATTCTACGCGCTGCTGGGCCCGAACGGCGCAGGAAAGACGACGACCTTGCGGCTGGTCGCAGGGCTCCTGCCGGCCGACGACGGAGACATCCAGATCTTCGGGATCGACGCCCGCCGCTCGCCACTCGAGGCCAAGCGCATCGTCGCGTGGCTCCCCGACGAGCCGATGCTGTACGACAAACTCGACCCGCTAGAATATCTCGAGTTCGTCGCCGGCCTCTGGTCGGTAGAGGGGCGCCGCGCAAAACGGCTGGCGGACGAGTTGCTGGAAAGCTTAGGTCTTTGGCCGCATCGTCGCGAACGCTGCGAAGGGTTTTCGCGCGGCATGCGGCAGAAGCTGGCTCTCGCCGGCGCGCTTATCCACGAGCCGCGGCTCCTGATGCTCGATGAGCCCCTCACCGGCCTCGACGCCGCCGCCGCCCGGCAGGTCAAGGATATTCTGACCGATCGCGTGCGGGCCGGCGCGACCATCATCATGACCACGCATATCCTCGAGGTCGCGGAGCGGCTCGCGAACCGCATCGGCATCATCGCGCGCGGCAGGATGATTGCCGAAGGCACGCTCGACGAACTCCGCGCCAACATCGGCGCGCGTCAAGCGACGCTGGAGACAGTGTTCCTCGATTTGACCTCCGAGGCCGGACGAGCCGCATGATTCGGCGGTTGAATTGGTCCTTGGCCGCTTTTCCTCGTTTTGTCCTGCACGATTTGCGCCTGAACGCGCGTGCGCTGGCGTCGATGTTTGGCGCATCGTCGCTTCGGAGACTGGCGATTCTTGTCGTCGTTATGTTCCTGGGGTTGCACGTCGCAGCCTATCCGCTCGCGGGCTGGCTTATTCAGATTGAAGACGGCCCCGATGGCGCGGAGCGCATCATGGCGATTCTCGCCGGCGGCGCCGCGCTCATCATCCCATGGATCGTTGGCCAGTCGATTGCGGATTTCACCCGGACGCTATTTGGGCGCTCGGATCTCGAGTTGATCCTTGCCTCGCCTGTCGATGCTCACTCTCTCCTCGCCGCCCGAGCTTTGTCGATCGCGGTCGGGGCCGTCGCGTCGGTGGGGCTCATGTTGGCCCCGCTCGCCGATGTCGCCGCTTTGCGCGGCCATGCGCATTGGCTGGCGCTCTATCCGGCCCTGATTGCCGCGGGGCTCGCAGGAACGGGCTTAGGGGTCATTGTGGCGATGGGGCTCTTCTTGGCGGCGGCCCCGCGAAGCGCGCGCCTTTGCAGCCAGATTGCAGCGACCGCGATCGGCGCGTCCGCCGTGCTTGGGGCGCAGATAGTCGCCATGCTGCCCGATGGACTGCGAGCGACGATTCTCGGGGCCTTGGCGCCCCCCGCAAATGGGGCGAGCGCAGTGGCAAGCTTCCTCATGGCGCCCGCACGCGCGGCGGCGGGCGACGCGCAAGCGATTCTTATCTGGGCCGTCTTTGGCGCCGCCGTCTTCGCGCTCGCATGCATGGCTTTCGGCGAGCGCTTCGCACGCGCTGCGATCGCCTCCGCGGGCGCGCCGCCCAATGCCGGCGTCGCAGCGAAGGGACAGGCGCGCTTTGGCGCGAGCGCCAGCGCGGCCCTACGCATCAAGGAGCGGCGGGTCGTCTGGCGCGACCCTTGGCTGATGTCGCAACTTCTTCTGCAGGCCGCCTATACGACGCCGCTCGCTGTCATTTTATGGCGCGGCGGCGGCCCGACAGGCACGGTCGGGATCGCCTTCACCCCGGCGCTCGTGGTGATCGCGGCCCAACTCGCGGGCGCGCTCTCCTGGATCGCGCTTTCGGCCGAGGACGCGCCGGATTTCCTCACGACCGCTCCCCTGTCGCGGGCCGTCGTCGAACGGGCCAAGATCGCGGCGATTGGCCAGCCGATCGCGCTCATCCTCGCCTTGCCGCTTGCCGCATTGGCCTTCGCCTCGCCCTGGGCTGGGGTATGCGCGCTTCTATGCGGCGCCGGCGCGATCGGCTCAGCCGCGCTGATCAACCTCTGGCGACAGGCCCCATCTCGTCGCGGGCTCGTGCTCCGGCGTCACTCGCAGTCAAAGCTCGTGGGGATGATGGAACACCTGGTCTCGATCTTATGGGCGGTGGCGACGACCACCGCCGTGATCGGGTCGTGGGCGACTGTGGTCCCTCTCGCCGCCGTCGCCGCCGTCCTGGCGCTCAACCGAAAGTGGGCGGCTTTGGCCTCGCCCGCGCGCCTGTGACGGCGCCTCGCTCGCTCTTGTCCCTACAATCAGCGCGTTGCGCCTGTCATTAAGCTAATGGATCTACGACGATAATATGTTCGTTTATCCCAATTTGGATTTGCTTGGGTCTCGGCCGTTTCGTTGAGAGAAGCCCTGCAAATGGCCGTTGGATTTCCTTGGATTTCCTTGGATTCTCTCGTCCAAATCGAGCCTTATCAATGGGTTATACGGGATTTTCGGCGAAAATATTTCTCGCTCCCTTCTCCGCCCAGATGACACCCGTGGGAACGGCCGGGAGGGGTTCAGGCCATACCGAGGGGCAGAATTGTTCATGGGGCAAGCTTAACCATGTTTGCGATTTTCTGCAAGAGATTGTGAGCTCTTATAGCGTTACGTGTTGGCTCCGCGGGTTTGGACCCTAGAGGGTGTAACAGGTCATGAAGCGTCATGGCCGTCCCCGGACTTGATCCGGGATCGACCCGGCCATCCGCGAGAACACGGCTCTATCAGGATAAACATCTGATACGAAACACGATCCTTTGGCGATCCAGATCATCGCGGCGGGGCGGCGTGGATGGCCGCGACGAGCGCGGCCATGACGGCTCACGGCAGAAGTCCCGAAACAACAGCTGACGCTATAAGAGCCAGATTGTGTGGCTCGGATAGCGATAGCACGGGTCGCCTAGTCTTGAACGGAGGAGGGCGGACGCCTTCGAGCACCCCCTTTCGGCCAATCCAATCCAACTCGCTCGACCGGCGGCACCGCGTGCTCAGAGGGCTGCCGGCCCCGAGCGAATGCGGCTTGACATAACAACGCTCCCTTCCACATCTCTCCCGTGCATGAGATGGGCAAGCGAGTCTCTTGTCGGGGCGCCGCTCACGGCGTATGGCTTTCCTTTCGAAATTCGTCAGGGGGCGTTCGCGTGTGAGCTGTCAGCCAGCAACGGGATGCGCCCTAGCGGTCAAGGCTGCGACGAGAAGGCAAGCGGATGAAGATCATTCTCGCCCAGCCGCGCGGCTTCTGCGCAGGCGTCGTTCGAGCGATCGATATTGTCGAACGCGCCCTGGCCAAGCACGGCGCGCCCGTCTATGTGCGCCATGAGATCGTTCACAATCGCCACGTGGTCGAATCGCTAAAGGCGAAAGGCGCGCGTTTCGTCGAGACCCTGAAGGACGTGCCGGCGGGCGCCGTGACCATCTTCAGCGCGCATGGCGTTGCGAGAAGCGTGGAAGAGGAAGCCAAGGCGCGGTCGCTCCCGACCATCGACGCCACCTGCCCGTTGGTCACCAAGGTTCATAACCAGGGGCGCGGATATATCTCCCGGGGTCGCGTGCTCGTGTTCATCGGCCATCACGGCCATCCGGAAGTCGAAGGAACGCTTGGACAGATCGACGGCGAGATGCATCTGGTCGAAGACGAAGAAGATGTGGCGCAGCTTCCCATCGATTCCGCCACGCCAATCGCCTACATCACCCAAACAACACTCAGCGTCGACGACACGCGGGGCGTCATCGCGGCTTTGCATCGTCGCTTTAGCGACGTCGTGGGTCCCGATGTTCGCGACATTTGTTACGCGACACAGAATCGACAAACCGCCGTGCGCGAATTGTGTGAACTCGCCGACGTGATCATCGTCGTGGGGGCCCGCAATAGCTCCAACTCCAACCGACTGCGCGAAATCGGGGAAGAGGTCGGAATTCCGAGCTATCTCGTCGCGGATAGCAACGAAATCGACCCGGAATGGGTTCGCGGCGCAGCCGTGGTCGGCGTGACCGCCGGCGCCTCGGCGCCTGAGGTCGTTGTCGAGGAGGTCGTTCAAGCCTTGTCGGCGCTCGCGCCGTCCGAAGTGTCAGTCCTTGACGGTCCGGCAGAGACGGTTAGCTTCCGCCTTCCGGCGGAACTTCGGAATTGACTCGGAGTTGAACCTCTCCGTCGCGTTTGCTTTCTTGAGGATCGATCGCTCGTGGGCATACCCTTCAGACAGATTGTAAGAGTTGGCGCCTATGTCGTTCGCCAGCATCTGGCCGGCCGCAAGCGCTATCCGCTCGTGTTGATGCTCGAGCCGTTGTTTCGATGCAACCTCGCTTGCGCCGGCTGCGGCAAGATCGACTATCCCGACGCCATTCTGAACAAGCGCATTTCCGTCGAGGACGCGTTGGCCTCGGTCGATGAGTGCGGCGCGCCCGTGGTCGTCATGGCGGGCGGCGAGCCGCTGCTGCACAGAGATCTGGCAAAGATCGTCGAGGGCGTCATTGCGCGCAAGAAATTTGCGATCGTCTGCACCAATGCGCTGCTGCTCGAAAAGAAGATTGATCAATACAAGCCCAGCCCTTATTTCACCTGGTCGATCCATCTCGACGGCGACCAGGAGATGCATGACAAGTCTGTCTGTGAGCCAGGCGTCTACGACCGCGCGGTCAAGGCGCTCAAAACGGCCAAGGCAAAGGGCTTCCGCGTCACCATCAACTGCACCTTCTTCAATGATGCGGATCCCGCGCGTGTCGCCGCCTTCTTTGATACCGTGACTGAGCTCGGCGTCGACGGCATCACGGTATCGCCGGGTTACGCCTACGAGCGCGCGCCGGACCAGAAGCACTTCCTGAACCGCTCCGCGACCAAGCAGCTCTTCCGGTCGATCTTCGAGCGTGGCGATCAGGGCCGCAAATGGGCCTTCAATCAGTCGACCATGTTTCTCGACTTTTTGGCCGGCAACCAGACCTACCATTGCACGCCCTGGGGCAATCCGACCCGGACTGTCTTCGGCTGGCAGAAGCCCTGCTATCTGCTTGGCGAAGGCTACACGAAGACCTTCAAGGAGCTGATGGAGGGCACGGATTGGGACGCCTACGGCACCGGCAATTATGAGAAATGCGCCGACTGCATGGTCCATAGCGGGTTCGAGGCGACAGCGGTCGCCGATACCGTGACGAAGCCCTGGAAAGCCGCTCGTGTCGCGCTCATGGGAGTCAAGACCGAGGGGCCGATGGCGCCGGACATCCCGCTCGGGAGCCAGCGCGAGGCGCAGTACGTGTTCGACAAGAACGTCGCCCAGAAGCTCTCAGAGATCCGCCGCTCCGAGGCCGAGGAAAAGGCCCGGAAGAAGGCCGCAGCGCTTTAGCGCACGGAAGGCGGCGCTACTGTCGGCCGCGAGAGCGCGTAGCGCTGCGAACTGAGCCGGAGAGCGGATAAGCTCTCCGATCACCGCTCGAACGTTGATCCCGCCATCGGACGCCATTGCTTTCGACGCGAGCGGCGGCAAGTCGCGCCCGGCGGGGTCGGCGACCGCGCGCAAAATCGCGAACGGAACGCACTGTTTCACCGCGAATTGGCCGGCGAGCAGGCTTTCCATGTCGACCGCCGCCGCTTCCGTGGCGCGGCGAAGCTCCGCCTTGGCGGCAGCGGCCAGAACCGGAGTGTCCGAGGCGGCGAAGGGTTCGACAAAGACGCGCGCTCCGGCGTCGGCGAGGCGCTGCCTAAGCAATGCCGTAACGGTTTCGTCGGTTCTGACGCCGCCCTCACGCGAGACGACTCCGGCGCCGAGAATGAGATCGCCAGGACGGAGCCGCGGATCGAGCCCGCCACACAGGCCCCAACTGACCACGAGCGACGGTCGGGGGCTCGGCTCTTCTGTGAGCTTAGTCCGCAAAGTGCGCCCGTCGCCACAGAGCGTCCTGCGCCCTGAGCCGCTGATGATCGCCGCCTCGCGTTTCAGTCCGCAGACGACCAGAACGTTTGCGGTCAACTGCAGGGCGGCCGTGGCATTCAGGCCGATGAACTAGCTAGCCAGCAGACTCTCGGTCCGCTCGCGCAATGTCTTGATCAGAGCGTCCGCGCCGCCGCCGCCCGAAAGGATAGAGGCGAATTCGTCGCGGCGGGTCGCCAGATCGCTGATCGTGCCATTGAGATAGACGTCGATGATGCGCCCGCCACGAACAAGATAGTTGATCTGCACGGTGCGACCGCCCGGCTGGAGCAGCTTGGTCCTGACGATTTCGCCGCCGCCCGAGGCCGGGCTCGTCTGCGGTTCGACGACAAAGCTCTCGCCGGAATAGTCAGTGACCTGGTGCGCATAGTCGGCGACGAGGAAAGCGGCGAAGGCCTCGCGAACCGCGGCCTGCTGGGCGCCTGAAAACTTGTTCCAGGCGGGTCCTGAGGCCAGTCTCGCCATGCCGCCAATGTCGAAGGCGGACCTGATGGCCGGCCCGAAACGACGATCGCGTTCGCGAACGCTGAGCGATCCAGCCGCCTTAAGAGTTGGCATCAGTTGCTGATAATAGGCATCGATGCGCCGGGAGGCCTGCGCCTCAGCCGGCGACGCGATCGCGCTCAAGGCGATAAGGGCGAGCAGGGCCGCGATGAAGGGCGTCGACAGGCTCAGGCGAAATGGGAAGCGTTTCATTTCAAGGGGATTCCATTTGCTCGGAGGGGGGACCTTTCGGCCCGCCGAGTACATTGTTCGCGAAGCTCGCCGGCGCAAGGCCGGGACCGGTTTCTACCGCCATTTTGTGAATCGAGTCGAGGCTTGGTCGAGTAAGGAAACGGACTAGGATGAGGGCGTCGTCTGCGAGACGCACCGGAGGCGCGGCCGACGCGAGACGCGACACATCTTCGAGAGGCTGCTAGAGTTCCAGTTAATCTCCTTAAATAATCGGAAATGGACGGGATGAGATATTGCGTCGTCGGCGCTGGATTCAGCGGCGCGGTCATTGGTCGCGCTCTCGCCGAAGCCGGGCATAGCGTGCTCGTGATCGATGAGCGCCCGCACGTGGCGGGCAATTGCCATTCGGAGCGCGATTCCGAGACAGGCGTCATGACGCATGTCTACGGCCCCCATATATTTCACACGGCCGACGAGCGCGTCTGGGCCTACGTTCAGCGGTTCGGCGTCATGCGGCCCTACCGCCATCGCGTGCAGGCGGTCAGCGGGGGTCTGGTCTATTCGCTGCCCGTCAACCTGCTGACGATCAACCAATTCTTCCGCAAAGCCATGAGGCCGGAGGAGGCGGCTGCGTTTGTGGCCTCGAAGACCCGGAAAATCCCCGAGCCGGCCAATTTCGAGGAGCAGGCGCTCAGCATGATCGGGCCAGAGCTCTACGAGGCCTTCTTTCGCGGCTATACCCGCAAGCAATGGGGACTGGAGCCCGACCGGTTGCCCGCGTCGATCCTCAAACGTCTTCCGCTTCGCTTCAACTTTGACGATTCCTACTTCGCCCACCCCCACCAAGCCATGCCGGAGCGCGGCTATACCGAATTGGTCGCCGCCATCCTGGACACGCCCCGGCTCGAGTTGCGGTTGGGCGCGCGGTTCGAAGACCTGACCGAGCCTTTCGCTCACGTGGTCTATAGCGGCCCGATTGATCGCTATTTCGGTTACAGTTCGGGGCGGCTAGGCTACCGCACCCTGGATTTCGAGGTCTTCAGAGGGAAGGGCGACTATCAGGGCGCCGCCGTCATCAATTATTGCGACGAGACGACACCCTTCACCCGCATAACAGAGCACAAGCACTTTGCTCCGTGGGAGAAGGACCAATTTGAAGGCACGATCTTATACCGCGAGTTCAGCCGATCCTGTGGCCCGGACGACATTCCCTATTATCCGATCCGACAGACCGACGAAGAGACTATGCTAAAGAAATACGTCGATCGGGCGAAGACAGCTAGTGGGGTGACTTTCGTCGGCCGTCTTGGCTCCTATCGCTATCTCGATATGGATGTAACGATTGGCGAAGCGCTCGCCGCGGCCGACGGGATGCTGGAACGGATCTCAAATGGCGGAGACATTCCCGTCTTCTTCACCCCGCCGTTGACGGTGCATTAGCGGGACGCGGGAAGTGATGAGTGGGCGATCAGTCGGGAAGGCCGAGCTTCTCTTTCTTCGGCATTGAACGAGCAAACGCTACTCCCGCCCAGAGCCCATAGAGTATTGTTTGGCACTTCGCGCGGCCGAACCGGCCGCTCTTGATAGATAGGACCATATCTCGGAACGATCTGTAGATGAATTGGATTGTATCCTTCGATGACAGGCCGTCATATTTCAGATTAACAAACAATCTATTTCGATACAGCCAATGATATTGTGCTATCTTTCGAGGATCCTGTTCCACAAATACACGTTGAGAGGCGTCTCCTGATTTTAAATGCTTGGTCCTGCTCTTCCCGACTTGGTAGAGTTTGGTGAAGGGCGCGAGGCGGCGGCAATATTCGGTATCGTCCACCCAGATGAAGAACTCTTTCAAAGGCAGACCGACCTTTCGCACCAAGTCGGTCGAGACGAGGAACGAAACGAAGGTCAGCGTCTTCATCTCCAAGAGGCCCTCCGCCAAATAGCGGGCATATTGAGGCATATTGTTCGTTCCGGGCCGCTGACTGATGGGCTGGACGTTGATGCTTTCGCCATTCAGATCGAAAACGTTGCTCCCGAGTACGGAGTCCTCGCCGACAATTGCCGCCGCCGCCACCAGTTCGGCCATCGCGTCCGGTTCGGGTTCGCAATCATCGTCCATCAGCCACATGTGCGTGCAGGCGAGCGGCAGAGCGGCGCGCATTCCCTCGTGGAATCCGCCGGCGCCGCCGGTATTTTCTTCCAGCCTAACCAAGTGGAAATCGCCGCCCCGACGCCCGGTTTCACCGGCGAGAAACTCGCGGGTTGGTTCATCGGAAGCATTGTCGACGACCACAAGCTGGCGGATGGCGTAAGTTTGTGCGTTAATCGCCTCGAGGCATCGTTTAAGAAGCGCTGGTCGGTTCCGCGTCACGACGACTGCAGCCACAGTAATCACGAGCGCAAGTCCTTAATCTATGAAGACTAAATAATTAATGTCCCGGCGGCCTCATTTTCTTTCGGCCCGCCAAGATTGAGGCGGAGATGAACCATGTTGCCGACCAACTTGTCAAGCATGACAAGCGCCGCGCCGCACCGTAAGAGGCGCGAATCTTCGACGTTTGAGTGAATGGGTCGCGCGTGCGGCGGTCATTGTGACGCCCACCTCAACAGCGAGCCCACTGACTCGCCGCCGCCTTTTGCGCTCGCAGTACCGGTGATTCTGCAGTCTGCTCGGCAAATGGCCCTACAGCGGCCAAGCCGTTGGAGCTGCATTCGCCTAGGACCCAACTCCTGGCGGAGGAGCTGGGGAAACCACCACTGCGTTAGACCGATTTGGCAAGGTGGCCAAGATCGGTCCAGAGGCGCAAGGAAATAAGCTCGTTCAAGCAATGCCGCTCGGCTCAAAACGGGTACGAATAAGCTCCCGCAGTGTAAGGCGCCACGCGCGTATAGCCGACGATATCCGTCGCGGTCCCCACGGTTGCTGCGCCAATAGCCTGCGCGCCTGCCTTCAACAGGACAGTATAAGTCAGCGTCGATGGGCTGAAGTTGACGAATTCGGCCTTCGCCCCGCCGGAATCGATGATATTGCTGTTCAGATAGGTTCCCGGTTTGACTATGATATTGCACCACGCCGTTGACGTACCACGAGATGCTCGGGCGATCCCGCAACACATGGCGACGTTGTGATCCGCCACAACGCCGACTAACCGTGTCGATGTTCAGCTCGCTCGTCAGATTATTCCGTACAACGGTGTTGGTGCTTACCGGACCCTCGTGCGAGGCGCCGCCGACGTTGATGGCGGCCATGCAACCGGGCACCGAAACAAGGCCGTCCTCGACCACCGTATTGTTAGCGATCAGACTGTTATGGATGCTTGTGAAGGTAATTCCATGACAGGCGCTGGTGACGATGATGTTGTTCGTCACCGTGATATTGGTCCAGTCCTCGTCGAAGGCGTCGATCCCCTGCAGATAGGTCGGAAATGCGATTCTGCGGGTCCGTCTGACGGAGGATGAGGTTGCTGTCGAACAGAATGTTCGAGAAGTGCGTTGAAGGCGACACCCGGGCCGAGCGGCCCGTTCTGCCCCTGCATCGCGTCTTCGTGATTGCCGTCGCCGAGGTCCAAATTGTCATGGATGGTGTTGTGCGTGATCGCGAGATTGTTTGCGGCATAGTCAATGCCGTCGTCGCCGAAGTGGTCAATCACGTTGTTCGTGAACAGCGTTTTGTTTCCGGCAAGCATCCGCGCCGGTGCGCACGTTCTGGATGTGCGATCCGGCCATCGAGATGCAGGTCGTGTTTGGCTCCCCGTTCGTGCCGTTGCCGGCCGAGCCCCATACCCAGATGCCGTATCGCGCCTGCGCGACCCACTGCGCCTGGCTCCAGCCGGCCGTGCTGTCGGCCGAGCTGATCTGCATATTTTCCAGGATAATGTCGGTGGTGGGGATTGACGGGCCTTGGTCCTCAATCGTGATGAGCGCGTTGGTGTTGTTGTTCGCGCCCAAAAGGCTTTGCACCTTGATGCCGCTGAACACCCACTTATTCGTGCGATCGATCCACAAGGTCGAAAACACGGGAACCTGACCCGGAATGGGCGCGGCCTCGACCGTGACAAAATCCGAGTTGTTGGTCGGGTTATTGAAGTTGCCAAGGCCGATGTCGCCGTAATTGCCGCTCATGAGATAGATCGCGTCGCCCGGCTGAACCGGGAGGGTTGCCCACGTTGTCCGCGATATCGACGCGGCCAGCGCTGGTTATATGGTAATAGGGAACGCTCGACAGCAGCGGGCGCGTGTAGCCCGGAACCGAGAAGCCGGTCGTCGCCCAGCTCCCGCTGATTATGCCGGAAAGGCTGTTCCATGGACTGGCTTGCGAGCCATTGCCGCCCGCGGCCGGGGTTTTGCCGTGCACCGGATCAACGTACCAGACATGTCTAGGCGTCGCCGACGGAACAGCGCAGCCACTATAGACTTGATGCGCTCGTACAGGAACAGTGAAGGCGAACAGCAAAA
Organism: uncultured Alphaproteobacteria bacterium; assembly: GCA_963836695.1. Classification (GTDB taxonomy): domain Bacteria; phylum Pseudomonadota; class Alphaproteobacteria; order Rhizobiales; family Beijerinckiaceae; genus Roseiarcus. The sequence goes on along the minus strand of CAWIKX010000007.1, from coordinate 313,111 downwards.
CCACAGCGAAGCCAAGTGTCTTCATAACAACCCCCGCGCCCTGGACAATGATGGCGTGTATAATTATTGTCACGACCCAATATCATGCCAAGTCAACGCTATCAACCATCAATATTGTCTACCCTCGATAGTTGAGAAAAGCGCCCCGCCGCTCTGATCGGAGAGGATGAGACTAAGCGGAAGGTTCTACGGAACGGTCATAAGACGAGCGATGGCGTCGTGTCTCGCCATTGCTCACGAGGCGGCCACGTCCACAGCCGCCTATCGCGCGGCAGCCCGGAATACGCGCCTGCCCGGTGTCTGACGCCTGTGAGTGCCGGAGGGCGTCCCGGACTCCGGCGTATCTCTGATTTTCCAGTCAGGCTCTCATGAATCAAGTGAAGCCGGCCGGGATAGGACGCGACAATCCCGAAACCATTCCGCGGCCCGGTTGCCTTGGGCGTCGACCGGCAAGTGGCGTGAAAGGACTCAGTGCATATCGCCGTATAAGACGTCGAGGCTGCTATCCACGAGGCAGCGCCTGCCACAGGCTTGGTGCGACCTCGCGAAATAGAGAGAACGAACTTAGTTCAGCCGTCTCGACTTGCCGCGGGTCGTATATATCGACAACCGTTCGTCATAATATTTCCCGACGTGTTGGGAGTAAGCGTAGTCCTCGTCGAGAAGCGCAAGCTTGTCTTTCGGCGACTTCTGCTTCAGCGACTGCATGATCGCCGCGCATGACAGGGCGCCGAGGCCCCTGCGGCCCATCGCGGTAGCCCAGGTAACCTCATTCTTGCACCATCGGCCGTCCGGTTTGCCTATCCAGCGTGAGGCATTGATGCGGAAAGTGCCGGCGATCTCGATCTCGGATAGATATCCGGATTGTACTGTAACAGCAGTGGCGTAGGCTTGCGAGCAACCTCGGTCAGACGCGACCCGGCCCAAACCGAAATCGCGCAAGCCTAGAACTCGGACACAAGTTCGCCGGCCTTTGGGCGACGGGGCGCCCCGCCCTCGCCGCCCGAAGGTTAAACCAATCAATTCTTCGGCTGCTCTTTTTGGGTTTCGCCGGGCGTCTCGGTCGCGCCGGGCGTTGCCGTCCCTTCGGCCCCCGGCGCCGGCGTGGCCCCAGGCGTCGCCGCACCCTCTGCCCCAGGCGCAGGCGTGGCGCCGGGCGCGGCCGCACCCTCGGCCGCAGGCGCCGGTGCTGCAGGCGTTGCGGCTGTCATGATGCGAGTGAAGTCCCCTTCGAACTTCGCATCCGCCAACGCCTGCTTGGAGATCGCTTCAGCGCTCTTCCTGCCGATATCGACCCTGACTTCGCGTTTCGCGAACGCGTCGGCCTGATCGGTGGTGAGCGGCTTCTGATCGACGGACATCACCTTGAAAAAGCTCGCGTTCCCTCTCGAACGTATGAAGTAAACGTCGTCGGGTTTGCGGGCGTCCAGCACCTTCAGCATCTCCGGCGGCATTGTCGCGCTGTCCAGAGTCCCCGTGCCCCGGCTGAATTTGATGTTCATCTGGTTCAGCTTCGCTTCAACCTGATCAAGCGTCTTGAAATCCTTCGTCGCCGCCGCCAGGGCCTCTACGTCCTTTGGCGTCGGGAAAGAAATCTGATCGATCTGGAACAGCTCCCGCTGGTCGAACTGCTTTGGATGAGCTTGGATGTAGCTGTCGATCTCGTTCTTCGAAACCGAACTCATCTTGGACGACAGATCCCGCTGAACGAAGGCGCCGGCAAGGATCTGCTCGCGTGAGCGCAAAAGATCGAGATGCACCGTCGGTTCGCGATCGAGCTTCGCGGCGACCGCCTGCTGCACCAGATACTTGCGTTCGACGATGCGCGACAGCGCCGCCTTGAGGATCGGGTCGCTCCGCTTGTCGGTCGGCACGTTGGCGAGGCGAAGCTCATTGTCCAGTTCCTGCTGCGTCACATCGTCTGGACCGATATGAGCGATGACCTGGCCGACCACGGCAGGCTCCGCCTGCTTCTTGCCGCATCCAGCGAGCAGCATCGCCGCCGGCAGCGCGCACGCGATTGCAGCGATGCGCCACCGGCGCCGAGACATTGGCGTTATGTGCAGCAAAACTCTTCTCCTGAGTTACAGCGAGACGAAGCCCAGACGGGACTATCGCGAAATTGTGACGAAAGCCTTGGCGGACGAGAAGCTAAGCTCCGCCCGTCAAGCCTGAGCCTACGGCCGAACCTGCTACCACATCTTTTCGGCCATTAGCACCGGCGAATGTGTCGGGCGGCGTCATACACAATGTAGATGATATTAACGCTCGCTGCAACGATCCCGCGCGTTCTTCCTTCTGCAAGGGGACGGCCCGGACGCTTCGGTTGTCCAAGCTCGATCTGGCCTCCTGCGACCTCGACCCGCCCGAAATCGCGCCCTCGTTCATCATCGCGCGTCTGAAACTTACGAGATCCTTGCAGCCGACCACCCGGTTCCCAATCGAACTTTTATGCCGGTCGGCGTTAAGGATCGCTCCGCAAAGGAGGAGATCATGCTCGACGTTGCATTCCTCGCGCTGGGTTGCGCGGTTTTGGCGCTGATGGGCGTCTACGCGCATGCCCTGCGTCAGCTGTAGGGGCGGCAGATGGGTGAACCGATCCTCGGACTGGTCGTCGCAATCGGGCTCGGCCTCTACCTCCTCTACACATTGATCCATCCGGAAAAATTCTAAGTCGAAAGGGTGATGCGATGACGCTCGTCGGCTGGGCGCAGATCGCGCTTGTGCTCGCTCTGGTTCTTGCGTGCGCCATACCGCTCAGCAAGTTCATCGCAGAGGTTTACGCAGGCGAGAGAAATTTCCTGAGTCCGGTCCTCGGACCGGTCGAGCGCGGCTTTTACCGCTTAGCCGGGGTGGACCCGGCGCGCGAGCAGGACTGGTTCACCTATACGCTGGCGATGCTGGCCTTCTCCGTCGCGGGCTTCCTCATTCTCTACGGAGTTCAGAGGCTCCAAGGCCTGCTGCCTTTGAACCCGCGCGGCTTCGACGCCGTGCCGCCGGATCTCGCCTTCAACACGGCGATCAGCTTCATCACCAACACCAACTGGCAGAACTACGCCGGCGAGACGACGATGAGCCATCTGACGCAGATGCTCGGCCTCACCGTGCACAATTTCGTCTCCGCGGCGACCGGCCTCGCGATGGCCTTTGCACTGGTGCGCGGCTTTGCGCGGTCCTCGGCGACCACTGTCGGCAATTTCTGGGCCGATCTGACCCGAATCACCCTCTACATTCTGCTGCCCATCGCTGTGCTCGGGGCCGTTTTGCTGATCGCGCTCGGCGTGCCGCAGACGCTTACCGGATCGGTTGACGCCGCGACGTTGGAAGGGGCGAAACAGAGCATCGCGATCGGACCGATGGCGAGCCAGGAGATCATCAAGGAGCTTGGGACCAACGGCGGCGGCTTTTTCAACGCCAATTCGGCCCATCCCTTCGAGAACCCGAACGCGTGGACGAACATCGTTGAAATCTGGGCGATTTTCATCGTTCCCATTGCGTCGGTTCTAGCGTTTGGCCGCGTCGTCGGCGACCTCAAGCAGGGCTGGGCGGTTCTCGCGGCAATGGGCGTGTTCCTGATCGTCGGGGTTCTCGTTGTCTATTGGGCCGAGACCTCCGCAAATCCGATCCTGACGGCCCTCGGCGTCGATCCGTCGATGGGCAATCTCGAAGGCAAAGAAGTCCGCTTCGGCCAGTCGATGACCGCGCTCTTCACCGCCGCGACGAGCGGCACGAGCACCGGCGCAGTCAACGCCATGTTCGATTCCTTAACCCCGCTTGGCGGGCTCGTGCCGATGTTCAATCTGCTCGCGGGCTGCATTTGGCCAGGCGGCGTTGGCTCCGGGCTCTACGGCTTTCTGGTCGTTGTGATCATCGCGGTGTTCGTCGCCGGGCTGATGGTCGGTCGCACGCCCGAGTATCTAGGCAAGAAAATCGAGACGCGCGAGATGAAGCTCGCGATGCTGGCGGTGCTGATCTATCCGCTCGTGGTGCTTGGGTTCTCCGGCGCTTCCGTGTTGCTGCAGACGGCGCTCGACAGTCTGAACAACAGTGGGCCGCACGGCCTCTCGGAGATCATCTACGCTTACGCGTCGACCAACGCGAACAATGGCTCGGCCTTCGCCGGCTTGAACGGCAATACGCGCTGGTTCAACTCGACGCTTGGCATCGCGATGCTGCTCGGCCGCTTCGCTTTTGTCGTTCCCGTATTGGCCTTGGCCGGATCATTGGCTGCGAAGAAGAAGATCCCGGCTTCGGCCGGCACCTTCCCGACCGACGGGCCGCTGTTCGTCGGTCTCCTGGTCGGCGTGATCGTCATTCTCTACCTCCTGCAATATTTCCCGGCGCTGTCGCTGGCGCCGATCGTCGAGCACTTCCTGATGCTCGGCGGCAAGACCTTCTGATCGGAGACCGACAATGGCTTCGAAAGCCAAGCCGCAAGGCTTGTTCGACAGCAAGATCATCGCCCGTGCGGCGATCGACGCCCTGCGGAAGCTCGACCCGCGCGCGCTGGCGAAGAACCCCGTCATCTTCGTCACCGAAGTGGTGTCGCTGATCGTGACCTTGTTGTTCGTCCGCGACCTTGTGACTCACAACGGGACGGCGCTGTTCTCGGGCCAGATCGCCGCCTGGCTGTGGTTCACGGTGCTGTTCGCCAATTTCGCCGAGGCTGTCGCCGAAGGGCGCGGCAAGGCGCAGGCCGACACGTTGCGGCGCACGCGCAGCGACACCCGCGCCAAGCGCTATATCGATCTCGAGAATCTCAGTGAAGTCGTCGAAGGGGTGAACGCGCTAGATCTTCGCCTCGGCGATGTCGTTCTTGTCGAAGCGGGCGAAGTTATTCCTGGTGACGGTGAAATCGTCGAGGGCGTAGCCTCTGTCAACGAATTGGCGATCACTGGCGAGTCCGCGCCCGTCATCCGCGAGGCTGGCGGCGACCGCTCGGCCGTCACGGGTGGGACGACGGTGCTCTCCGATTTCATCAAGGTGAGGATCACCGCCGCGCCGGGCTCGACCTTCATCGACCGGATGATCGCGCTGGTCGAAGGCGCCGAACGGCAGAAGACGCCGAACGAACTGGCGCTGTCGATCCTCCTGTCGGGGCTGACCATCATCTTCCTGATCGTTTGCGTCACCCTGTGGCCCCTCGCCAAATATTCAGGGACTGTCCTTTCCGCGACCGTCCTGATCGCGCTGCTCGTCTGCCTCATTCCGACGACGATCGGCGGGCTTCTATCGGCGATCGGCATCGCCGGCATGGATCGGCTTGTGCGTTTCAACGTCATCGCGACCTCCGGCCGGGCGGTCGAAGCGGCAGGCGATGTCGATACGCTACTGCTCGATAAGACCGGGACGATCACGTTCGGGAATTGCATGGCGACCGAGTTTTTGCCGGTCAGCGGCGCGAGGAGTCAGGATCTCGCCGCTGCGGCGCTTGCCTCGAGCCTCGCCGACGATACGCCCGAAGGCCGCTCAATTGTCGCTCTCGCCAAGGGCGATTTCGGCCTGGCGGAGCCCGAGCTCGATCCGAAGACGACCGTCATCGTGCCGTTCACCGCGCAGACCCGCATTTCGGGCGTCGATATCGCTGACCGCTGGATTCGCAAGGGCGCGATCGATTTGATCCTTCGCTATCTGAAGTTGTCGATTGACAAGACGCCGCCAGAGTTTCGTCAGGCGGTCGAACGGGTCGCAATGTCTGGCGGCACGCCTCTCGCGGTCGCGGAGGACGGCCGGCTCATGGGCGTCATCCATCTCAAGGACATCGTCAAACCAGGCATCAAGGAGCGGTTCGCAGCGATGCGCGCGATGGGCATCCGAACCGTCATGGTGACCGGCGACAATCCGGTCACCGCGGCGGCGATCGCCTCCGAGGCGGGCGTCGACGATTTCCTCGCCGAGGCGACTCCGGAAGACAAGCTCGCCTACATCCGCAAGGAGCAGTCCGGCGGCCGATTGATCGCCATGTGCGGCGACGGCACCAATGACGCGCCGGCGCTTGCGCAAGCCGACGTCGGCGTTGCGATGCAGACTGGGACACAGGCCGCGCGCGAAGCCGGCAACATGGTCGATCTCGATTCCAATCCGACCAAGCTGATCGAAATCGTCGAGATCGGCAAGCAATTGTTGATGACCCGTGGCTCGCTCACCACCTTCTCGATCGCCAATGACGTGGCGAAATATTTCGCCATCCTGCCAGCGATGTTCGCGGCGACCTATCCGGTCCTCGGGACGCTCAATCTCATGCGTCTGACGTCGTCGCACTCGGCGATCCTGTCCGCGGTCATCTTCAACGCGCTTATCATCATCGCACTGATTCCCCTGGCGCTGAAGGGCGTCGCCTATCGGCCGGTCGGCGCGGCGGCGCTGCTCAGGCGCAATCTCCTCGTCTATGGCCTGGGCGGCCTGATCCTGCCCTTCATCGGCATCAAGGCGATCGACGTCGTCGTGGCCGCCCTTCACCTCGCTTAAGCGTGAGATTCGATATGCTCCAGCACATACGCCCCGCCCTCGTCCTCATCGTCCTGTTCAGCGTCCTCACCGGCCTCGTCTATCCGTTGGCGGTGACAGGGATCGCTCAGATAGCCCTGCCTTATCAGGCCAACGGAAGCATGATCCAGAAGGATGGCGTCGTCGTTGGCTCGGCCCTGATCGGGCAATGGTTCAAAAGCGACCGCTATTTCCACCCGCGCCCCTCCGCCACCACCGACACCGACCCAAACGATTCCACGAAGACGATCGACGCGCCCTACAACGCGACCAATTCGTCGGGCTCGAACCTCGGCCCGACCTCGCAGAAGCTGGCGGACCGGGTGAAGGGCGGGGTCGAGGCCTGGCGCGCGATGGCCGGCCCCGGCCCCGTTCCCGCCGACGCCGTCACGACATCGGCCTCCGGGCTCGATCCCGACATCTCGCCAGAAACCGCCCTAGGCCAGGTCGCCTCGGTGGCGAAGGCGCGGGGCTTGCCCGAAGACAAGGTGCGGGCGCTGGTCGAAGGCGCGATCGACGGTCGGGCGTTAGGGTTGATCGGCGAGCCGAGAGTCAACGTTTTGCGGCTGAATTTAGCGCTGGATGGGTTAAAAGCGTCGTGACGACCCACGAGCGCCAATGGCTACAACCAACCGACCCGACGCCGCACGTCCTGATCCGGACGCGCTTCTGGCGGCGTTCCGCCGGGAGACGGCGGGCCGGCTGAAGGTCTTCCTCGGCGCCGCGCCCGGCGTCGGCAAGACTTACGCGATGTTGCAGAACGCCCGACGCCTGAAAGCCGAAGGCGTCGATGTCGTCATCGGGCTCGTCGAGACTCACGGCCGCGCCGAAACGAGCGCGCTCGTCGAGGGGCTCGAGATCCTGCCGCGGCGCCAGATCGAATATCTTGGGCGCACGCTCGAGGAATTTGACATCGACGCGGCGCTGTCGCGCAAGCCAAAGCTGATCGTCGTCGATGAGCTTGCCCATAGCAACGCGCCTGATAGCCGGCATCCGAAGCGCTGGCAGGACGTCCAGGAACTCCTTGACGCCGGCATCAGCGTCTGGACGGCGCTCAACATCCAGCATCTCGAGAGCCTCGCCGACGTCGTTTCCGGCATCACGGGCGTGGCGGTGCGCGAGACTGTTCCCGACCGGGTTCTGCATGAGGCCGCGGACGTTGTCCTCGTCGACCTCACGCCCGAAGAACTCATTCAACGCCTAAACGACGGCAAGATCTATGTGCCGGAGACGGCCCGGCGGGCGACGCAGAATTTCTTCACTTCCGGCAATTTGACCGCCTTGCGTGAATTGGCGCTGCGGCGCACCGCCGATCGCGTCGACGATCAGATGGTCGACTATCTACGCCGGAAGGCGATTTAAGGTCCGTGGGCTGCCTCCGAGCGTTTGCTCGCCTGCGTCGGCCCGGACGAAGTGTCGGAGCGGGTCTTAAGACGCGCAAGCCAACTCGCGACGGGCCTCAACGCGGACTGGACGGCAGTCACGGTCGAGACCATCGGTCAGGCCGCTGACGCCAAGCGCGCCAATCGGCTCGCCAAAGTGTTTTCTCTCGCCGAGCGCCTGGGAGGCCAGACGATGCGACTCCAGGGGAGCGACTATCCAGCCGAGATCCTGAAGCTCGCCACGCGCGAGAACTTCACTCAGCTCGTGCTCGGCCAATCGCGGGCCGGACCCTTGGGCCGTCTACTCGGCCGGTCGCTGCCGGAGGCGCTAATGCAGCGCGCCGCGGGAATAGAAATTCATATTGTTCCGGGTGAAGTGGCGCGAGTGTCGTTTTGGCCGAATCTCAAGCCCCTTCTGGGCCGTCGCGGACTCGGACTTGAAATCCTCGCCGCGCTCGTTTCCGTCGCTGCCGCTGTCGCGGTCGCCGAGGCGCTCTCCGAGTTTCTCCAGCTTCCCAATCTTTCGATGATCTTCCTCACCGCAGTTCTGTTCTGCGGCGTTCGGTTTGGAACTCGCGCCGCGGTGCTAGCTTCGCTCGCTTCGTTCGCCGTATACAATTTCTTCTTCATCGTGCCGATCCACACCTTCACGGTCGCCCAGCCGCAGGAACTGTTCGCGCTTCTCATTTTTCTCGCCGTCGCCGTGCTCACGGGATCACTGACCGGGCGCATCCGCGGCCAGCGGGAGACGGTGGTTCGGAACGCCGAGGTTACGCAGTCGCTCTACGATTACTCGCGCAAGCTTTCCGGCGCTTCAAAGCCGGACGACGTCCTGTGGGCGGCGGCCGCGCATTTGCACGAGACGTTTGGCGGTCGCATCGTGCTCCTGGTCAGCGAGGGGGACGAACTGCAGATTCGCGCCGCCTGGCCGCCGGACGCGCAGCTCGACGCCGCCGCCCTCGGCGCCGCGAACTGGGCGCAACAGAAGAGAGAGCCAGCGGGCTGGGGAACCGGGACGCTGCCGCGCATCGCCTATCAGTTTCGGCCGCTTCTCGCCGCGCGCGGCGCCATTGCGGTCTGCGGCTTCGAGCCCCACTCGGCCGACGAGCCGATCACCGCGGAGGACGAGCGGGCGCTCACCGCCATCCTGGACCTGACCGCGATCGCGCTCGACCGGGCGCTTCTCGCACGCGAGGCGGTGAATGCCGCGACGATGCAGGAAAACGAGAAGGTGCGCGACGCGCTGCTCGACTCGCTCTCTCACGACCTGCGCACGCCGTTATCTTCGATTGCTGGCGCCGCGAGCTCGTTGCGCGCGCTCGGCGACAAGATGAGCCCGGCGGAACGGCTCGAACTCCTGTCTTCAATCGAAGAGGAGACCGGGCGGCTCGCGCGCTTCGTCGCCAATCTGTTGGACATGTCGCGGATCGAAGCGGGCGGGCTCAAGGTCAATCGCGATCTGGTCTCCATCGCGGATGTGGTGCAGGGCGCGGTCGAGCGCAGCCGCAAGGCGTTTCCGGGCCAGTCGATGCGCGTCAGCCTCGCGTCCGACCTGCCTTTCGTGCGGGGCGACGACAAGCTGCTCGAACAGGTGGTGTTCAACCTGCTGGATAACGCGCACAAATACGCAGGGGACGTAGGCGCGACCGTTCACGCGCGCCAGGAGGGCGACGAGGTCGTGATCAGCGTCACCGACGAGGGCCCTGGGATTAAGCCAGCGGAGCTCGAACGCATCTTCGAGAAATTCTATCGCGGCGGGCGTTCCGATGGGCGCAAGGCGGGAACGGGCCTCGGCCTTTCGATCTCGCGGCGCCTGGTCGAAGCGATGGGGGGCACGATCGTGGCGCAAAGCCCAGCGGTCCGCCGACGAGGAACGCGATTTGTCGTGCGGCTTCCCCTCGCCCAGGCGACGCCGGTCGCATCGAGTCCGGCCGCATGACGGGCCCGCGCGTTCTGGTGGTCGACGATGAGCCGCAGATTCAGCGGTTTCTCACTGTTGCGCTCGCCGCCGCCGGTTTTCAGGTGCAAACGGCCGAGACCGGCGCGCAGGCTTTGCGGCTCGCCGCGACCGGCGCGCCCGATCTCATCGTTCTCGACCTCGGCCTACCCGATCGGGACGGTAAGGACGTTCTGCGCGATATCCGCCAGTTCTCGACGACGCCGGTGATCGTGCTCTCCGCGCGCGATCGCGAGGCGGAGAAGATCGAGGCGCTCGACCTCGGCGCCGACGACTATGTCGAGAAGCCGTTCGGCATCGGCGAATTGACAGCCCGTCTCAGAGCTGCGCTCAGACACGCGGCCCAGTCGGCTCAGCTCGTCCAGCGGGTCGAGATCGAGGGCGTCGTTATGGACTTCGACAAGCGCCTCGTCACCCGCGACGGGGACCCGATCAAGCTGACACCAAAGGAATACGACCTGCTCGCCGTGCTGTTTCGCAACGCCGGCCGAGTGGTGACCCATCGCCAGATCTTGTCCTCAGTCTGGGGTCCGGCGCACCGCGAGGACACCCAGTACCTCAGGGTCTTCATCGGCCAGCTCAGGGCGAAGATCGAACGCGACCCGACGACGCCGAGGATCGTCAAGACCGAGACAGGCGTCGGCTATCGCGCGGCGGAGGCCTGAAGCGCTCTCAGCGCGCCTCAGTGCGCAGCCTGCGCCGGAACCTTCGGAGCGCCGACATTGCGCAAGAAGGGAACCAGCATCGTGGCGAAGATGAAGGCGACCATGATGGCGAGAAAAGCGTCGGCGTAAGCGAGCGTGGAGGCCTCACGGTAAGTGAGCAGCCAAAGCTGTTTCAGCGCCGCCTGATGGCCAGCTAGCGGGCTGCCAGGAATTGCGGCGTAGCGCTGCGCGACCTCGTTCAAGAGCCGGGTCATCGCGCCGTTCGCCGGTGTCAGGTTCGACGCGATCGCATGGAAATGAAAGTTGGTGCGGTCGTTGATCATCGCGCCGCAGACCGCGATGCCGACCGCGCCGCCGAGGTTGCGCATCATATTGAACAGACCGCTCGCATATTTGAGCCGTTCCGGGGGTAAGCTGCCGAGGCCGAGATTGACTGCCGGGGCGACCGCGAACACCTGGGGAAAGCCACGCAGGAGTTGAGGCACGAGCAGCTCCGCCGCGCCCCAGTCGTGGGTGATGAAGCTGAAGCTCCACATCGACAGACCAAAGGATGCGAGCCCAGCCATCATGAGCCAGGGCGTGTCGAATTTTTTCGCGAGCATGACATAGATGGGCACGCCCACGAGAGAGGCCATCCCAGTCGAGAAGACGGCCATGCCGGTCTGCCAGGCGCTGAATCCGCGCACGTAGCCGAGGAACAACGGCGTGAGGTAGATGGTCGAGAAGATGCCGATGCCGGTGATGAAAGAGAGGATGCAGCCGAGGGCGAAGTTCCTGTTTCCAAGCGCGCGCAGGTCGACGACCGGGCGTGGAAAGGTGAGGCTGCGGGCGACGAAGAGGAAGCCCGCCACCGCGGCGATCATCGCGCAATCGCGGATCGTGGCGTCGTCAAACCAGTTCCAGCGCGATCCTTCCTCGAGCACATATTCCAAGGTTCCGAGCGCCATCGCCATGAGGATGATGCCGGGATAATCCGCGCCTTTGAGCAGCGAAAGATCGGGCTCGTCGATCTTCACTAAAAGAGGCACGAGGATCGATATGGCGATGCCGGGCGCGACATTGGCGTAGAAGAGCCAGCGCCAATCGAGCGTGTCGGTAATGAAGCCGCCGATAACAGGCCCCAGCGTCGGCGCGACCGACGCGATGGCGCCGACCACAGCGGCTGAGTAGACGCGCCGCGGACCCTGGAAATAATGAAAGGTCGAGGTGAAGACGATCGGGATCATCGACGCGCCCAACATGCCCTGAAGCGCGCGGAAGACGATCATGCTTTCGATGTTCCAGGCGAGCCCGCACAGCATGCTCGCGATGGTGAAGCCGACCGAAGAGGCGGTGAACAGCCAGCGGGTCGAGAAGACGCGCGTGAGCCAGCCCGACAGCGGGATCATGATGATCTCCGCAATCAGATAGGCGGTCTGCACCCAGCTGATCTGATCCTGCGCAGCGCTGAGCCCGCCGCCGATATCCTGGAGGGACGACGCTACGATCTGGATGTCGAGGAGCGCGATGAACATGCCAACGCACATCACGACGAACGGCCCGAGACTCCATATCCAGCTCGTGTCAGAAGCGCTCGCGGTCGACGAGCCGACCGTGGAAGGAACGGCGCTGGCAGCGGCGGTCATTTTGGCTCCCCCGAGCCTGAGCGAGTATCCACATCGACGGTCGTTGAGAGCCCGGGCCGCAGCGCGCGCAGCATGGAGTCGTCCTCGAGCTTGATCCGGACAGGAACGCGCTGAACGATCTTGGTGAAGTTGCCGGTCGCGTTCTCAGGCGGAATCACGCTGAAGACGGCGCCCGTTGCGGGGGCCACGGTGAGCACGCGGCCGCGAAAAACGTGGTCCGGCAGGACGTCGGCGACGACCGTCGCCGCTTGTCCCGGCATCATATGTTCGAGCTGGCTTTCCTTGAAGTTGGCGTCGACCCAGAGGTCATGCGCCGGAATGACGGTGATGAGATAGGCGCCCCCCGCGACATAGGCGCCGATTTGAGCAGCGCGATTGCCGACATAGCCGTCGATGGGTGAGCGAATCTCCGTATAGCCGAGATTGAGCCCGGCGGTGTGAAGATCGGCCTCGGCCTGAGCGACGTCGGCCTTGGCGACCGCGATCTCGGCGTCCAAAACCGTGAGCTGCTGCTTGGCGGCGTCGAGTCCCGCCTCAGATGAGACCACACTCGCTTCAGCCGCCAAGTTCAGCGACGACGCGCGCTCGGCGTTTTGCCGTGATCCGGCGGCGGTCTGTGCAAGGTCGCGGTACCTTTGATCGTCTTGCTTGGTGAAAGCTGCCTGCGCCTGCTTGGCGTCAAGCTGGGCCTTTGACTGACGGATGGCGGTTTGCTGCAGGGTTTGTTTCCGCTCAAGGCTCTCGAGGGTCGCCTCGCGCGCCTTGACGATAGCGGCGGCGCGGTCCGCTGCGGCGCGAAAGTCGCGATCGTCAAGACGGATCAGCGGCTGTCCGGTGCGCACATATTCGTTATCGCCGACAAGGATCTGCGTGACGAAGCCCGCCACGTGCGGCGATATTGGAGTGACGTTGCCCCCGGCGTAGGCGTCGTCGGTGCTCTCGATGAATCGCCCGACGCTCCAATAATCGTACCCGTATCGCGCCCCAGCGAGCGCGATGACGCCGCCGAGCGCCACATACGCCAGCCGTTTGAGCCGGGCTTTTGTCAGCATCCTGGTCGGGATTACCTCGGCATGTCCGCCCGCGATGGCGCTCATTGTTGTCTCCTGTTCGCATCGGTTTCTGCTGAAGGCGATAAATGCGTATATACGCCTATATCGCGCTCGATTGTTTTGGGTTGTCTGGTTTATGGGGATCCGACGGGGAGGTCGGTCGCCGTCACCTCGCGCAGCAAGGCGCGCAAGCCCGCCGCGCGGTCGGCGCCGAAGGCGGCGGCGAATTCTTTTTGCGCCTTCTTCCAGCCGTCGTAGCCGGCCCTGACCCGTTCGGCGCCCGCCTCCGTGAGGCTGAGCTCTTTACTCCGGCGGTCCTTACGCCCCGGCGCCACGCTGATGAGGCCGTCACGCTCGAGCGGCAGGATGTTCCGGCCGAGCGTCGTGCGGTCCATCACCATCTCTTCGGCCAATGCATTGATGGTCGCTGGCCCGAGCCGCTTGAGCTTGACGAGGATCGAGAATTGGGTGGTCCGCAGGCCCGCCGCCGCGAGATGCTGATCGTAAAGCTGCGTGACATGCCGCGCCGCCTGGCGGACGGCGAGGCAGGTGCACTCTTCAGGTGGGGCCAATGCGTCGGTCGGCATCACAAGCTTCCGTCCTCGATAATAAGAGCATGTACGCGTGCTTGACAATAGGAGCACATACGCCTAGTTATGCGCATATACGCATAATGTCAAGGCGTGATCAGGAGTTCCTCGGATGACCAATTCCCTCGGCACGGCCCTCGTAACGGGCGCCTCGTTTGGTATCGGCGCCGTTTACGCCGACCGGCTCGCGAAGCGCGGCTATGACCTTATCCTCGTCGCGCGCAACGACGAGAAACTGAAGTCCTTGGCCTCGAGGCTGACGTCCGAGACGGGCCGTTCTGTCAAGGTGATCCCCGCCGATCTCGGAGACAGGGCGGCGCTCGCCAAGGTTGAGTTCGTGCTTCGCGACGACAAGAGCATCACATTGCTGGTGAACAACGCCGGCACGGCCGCCCTCACGCCGCTCCTGGACTCAAATGTTGATCAGATGGAAGCGATGATCGCGCTGAACGTGACGGCGCTCACGCGTCTCACTTTTGCCGCCGCGCCCACTTTCGTTGCGCGCGGCGGGGGCACGATCGTCAACATCGGGTCTGTCGTCGGCGTCGTGCCTGAGAGGCTCAATGGTGTCTACGGCGCGACCAAGGCCTATGTCCTTGCGCTGACTCAGTCGCTGCAGCACGAACTCGCCGAGAAAGGCGTCCGTATCCAGGCGGTGCTGCCTGCGGCCACAGCCACGGATATTTGGGAGAAGGCGGGCCTCCATCACTCGAAATTGCCCATCGGCACAGTGATGTCGACCGAGGACATGGTCGACGCGGCCTTGGCCGGCCTCGACCAGGGAGAAGTGGTGACAATCCCCCCGCTCCAGGATGGGGACGACTGGACCCGCTTCGACGCGGCGCGCTTGGCGCTCGCGCCAAAGTTCACCAAATCCGCTCCGGCGCCGAGATACCGAACCGCCGCGCCCGTTCGGCAGATCGCATAATGCTGCGGCCCGGCCGCTTTGTGATTGGCGGCCAGGGCGGCGTTCGTGATCGAAACGCTGCGCTGAGGGAACCGCGGATTGAAGCACGACCCCAGAGGCGAGCTGGATCGATAGACCAACGCTCTTAAGCGCGCTCGAACACCTCAGCTCGCGCTTCGACGATGTCCTCGATCATCCCCTCGGCGGCGAAGGGCGTGAGCGCTTCGCGCATCGCGCTCCTCATCGAGGGCGCTTTGTCCCCGAGCCTGTCCAAAGAGGAGGTCGACATCGACAGCACGCGTTCGACTAAGCGCTCGACGGGAACGGCGTAGGTTCCCTCGACCCGAATTGGTTCCAGTCCTCATGAACTGGCCATCGGCGAAAAAGCTATGATGATCGCGCGACGGCCGATCGCCCTTCCAGCGATCGCGCACGGCGTTGAAGGTTTCGAGCCAGCGGTTGCGTCCGTCTTTGACGCTCATTGCGCCGCAAACCAGAACTCTTCCACGAGGGTCGAGAACGCGATCGAGCGCCGCTCGAGCAGGCTCGGTATCGAGCCAGTGGACCGCGCGGCCGATGCTGACGATGTCGAATGCGCCAAGCCTCTCGGCGGCCTCCTCGAAGCGGCCCTCAATGAAGCTGACTGAAACGCCAGCTCGCTTCGTTGCGGCTTGGGCGGCCTCAATCATCGCCGGCTCGGGATCAACACCGACCACCTCCCGGCAATAGGGCGCAAGGCCTATCGCCAAAATGCCTGGTCCGGCGCCGATATCGAGGAGTCGTTGGCTTCCATCCAAAACGAGCTGTTGCGAGACGGCCTCGAAGAACGCGGCCCCGTAAGGCGGCCGGGCGCTTTCATAATAGGCGACTGCCGAAGCGAAGCGTCCCATGGTGATCCTTGGCGCGTGTCGATCGCGGTGCCGCAGGTCAGAACCATACGACCGCGGCGTGAACGTGACGGGCGTCAACATTGCGAGGCGACCGCTCTTTCAACTCCGCGCGATCTTGGAACCTACAAGAAGGCTTATCCGTTGATGCGCCGAGGGGTGAAGCCCCGATAACGGAGGACATATAATGTCACGTTTAGCTCTCCTTTCGACCGCAGTTTCGCTGTCGCTTCTTGCTACTCCAGTGCTTGCCCAAACGTTCAGCGACTATAACGGCAACGACACGGTGGCCACTCGCGAGCAGGGGAACACGTCAACTGTTGGCCAAGTGGGAAACCCGAACTACAACGGGTGGAACAATGGCGGCATTCCGATCATCGGACCGCTCTTTGGCGCAGTAACCTCGCCTGTGGCGATGGCGACCGGCAACGGCTGGCAGTCAGGCCCGGCGTGCGGTCTTTATCACGACTTCAACGGCCGCTACACATCGGTCTGCGGTCTGTAAGATCGGTTTCAACATGACGATCACACAAGCCGCTCCTGCTCTCGCAGGGGCGGTTTGGTGTTCTCTGAAGGGTCTCGCCTAGCGCTGTCCGCCCGACGCAGAGACACGCTCCCCGGTCAGCCATGACGACTGGTCCGAGGCCAGGAACAACGCCACGCGTGCGATGTCTTCCGGCTGACCCAGCCGACCGAGCGGAATGGGCGCGCCTATGGCGTTCGCCACTTCGAGCGAAATGCCAAGTTTCTTCACAGCTTCCGTCTCCGTCATGCCCGGCGCAATGGCGTTAACTCGGATGTTGCGATCGCCGAGTTCTTTCGCCAACGCTTTAGTGATGGCGTCTATCGCGCTTTTTGAGGCCGAGTAGACGACCGAGTTTGGCACCGGGTTGATGCTGGAAATCGTGCTGATGTTGATTACGCTGCCGCCCTCGCCGTTGAAGGCGCTCACCGCCGCTTGAGTCGCGAGCAGCGTCCCCAGAACGTTGACGTCGAACTGGCGATGGAACTCCTCTTCCGTCACCGATTCGAGCGGCTCGAACGTGAACACGCCCGCGTTGTTGACGAGAATGCTTGGCGCGCCAAGCTTCGCCTTGGTCTCGGCGAAGAGACGCTTCACGTCAGCGCTTTTTGAGACATTTGCCTGTATCGCAACCGCCTTGCCGCCCTTGCCGGCGATTTCGTCGACCACACGGTCGGCGCCGGCTTTATCCGACGCATAGTTGACGGCCACCGCCGCCCCCGCCTCCCCGAAGCGTCGCGCGATCGCCGCGCCGATGCCTTTTGACGCTCCCGTCACAATCGCTACTTTTCCGCTGAGTTCACCCATCGCCCTGCTCCTGTTTTTCCGACGCCGGATGAACGCCGGAAGTTCCGATAGGCTGGAGGTAAGCAATGCGAGTCGTGACAGGTATTGCCCAGAAGGCAATATGATATATTCCAATCCTGTATGAATGATCGCCTGCAGCAACTCGCCTTGTTCGTACGCACAGTCGAGAGCCGAAGCTTTTCCAGGGCGGCGCGTGAATTCGGTCTCTCCCAGCCGTCAGTGTCGCGCGCTATCGCGGCGCTCGAGCGCCGCTTGGGGGTCAAGCTTCTCATCCGCACCACGCGGCAGGTCTCCGCCACCGACGCGGGCGAAGCGTTGCTCGCTCGCGCTCGCGACGCTCTGCTCGCGGTCGACGAGGCGGAGAGCGCGGCGCGCGGCGCCGACCATCTCTCTGGAGTGCTCCGCGTCGCCTTGCCGCCTGAATACGGCGTACGGCGCATCGTGCCGCTGCTTCCGGCGTTCTTTGCCCAGCACCCGCTGCTCAAGATCGATCTGATGATGTCGGACCGCTACGAGAATCTGATCGCCGAGGGAGCAGACCTTGCGCTCCGGATCGGCGACTTGCCAGATTCGAGCTTCGTCGCGCGGAAGCTTGAGAGCGCGAAGCGCCTCTTCATCGCCGCGCCCTCTTATCTCGCCGGCCGTGGCTCGCCTGCGAGCCTTGCCGACCTTGCCCGGCACGATGTCATCAGCGGCCCGGCTGATACAGGCGACGAGACGTGGGCCGCGCGCCGCAACGAACGGATCGAGCGCCAGACGTTGAGCCCCCGAATCCGGTCGCGCTCGGCGACTGGCGTTGTCGCCTGCGCAGTCGCAGGACTGGGAATCGCGACTGGGTCGAGCTGGATGTGCGCAGACGCGCTCGCCTCAGGCACGGCAGTCGAAGTCCTGTCCGACTACGCGCTTGATCCGGTCACTGCTTATGTCGTCTTTCCCGCCGGCCGGAAGCCATCGCAAAGAGCGCGCGCCTTCAGCGACTATCTGGAGCAGGCCCTGGCCGTGATTGAAGGCGAGGAGCCCTAAGAAGGGGCGCCGATGGCGCTCCGTCCGAGCGCGTTGTTCATCAAGCCGCAAACAATGCGATCGGATCGGCGAACCCTTTCAGTGCATAATCGCGAGACGAGGTTCCGGCAAGTTCCGGCTGAGCCTTTTCGACAACGGCGCGGGTAACGAGGATCTGACCGGACTTAGCGACCGATTGTGCTCGTGACGCGGTGTTCACCACTGTGCCGATCGCCGTCACATCCCGGTGGGATTGGCCGAACTCCCCGAAGCTTACGTTCCCGGTATTGATTCCGATGCCGACGCCCAGCGGCGCTCCGCTCAAGCCGAACGTCTCATCGAGCTTTGCGCGTTGCTCGTGAAACCGGCGCTGGATCTCGCGGGCCGCGTGGAGAGCGCGCGTCGCATGGTCGCCGTGCCGGACAGGAAAATTGAACACGGCCATGACCGCGTCGCCGATCGTCTTGTTGAGGAGGCCGTCCTGCTCCCAGATAGCGCCGGCGCAGGCGTCATAAAACACGTCCAAGAGGCCGGACAACGCGTCGGGGTCGAGCGATTGCGAAAGAGCGGTGTAACCGCGCAGATCAGCAAACAGAATAGAAGCGTCGATCGTGATCTTGCGGGCGCGCATGACCTTGGTGAAACTCAATTCGCAGATCGTGCAGAGATCGGGGTTCATCCGGCTTGGCCGGATGCCAAACGCGCGGAAGGGCATCGAAAGCGGCCCTCGCAAAGGGACCGGCACTTTCATCTGCTCCCAGCATCCTTTGCAAATTGTCGCCTGCCCCGCCGTCATGATTGCGCCTTGTTGTCTGTCCGACTCATGCCCGAGTCTCAGCGGCGAATCATCTAAGCATCATGCGGGGGTTGAGCGACTTAATTCTTCTCCATCTTCTGTTAAGGTTCTGTAATCGCTCACCCGTTGCGGAAAGCGTACGCATAGCCGTTGAGCGCCGGCGCGCCGCCAAGATGGGCGTAGAGCACTTTCGATCCCTTGGGAAAGAATCCCTTTTTGACGAGATCGATCATGCCCTGCATCGATTTGCCCTCATAGACGGGGTCGGTGATCATGCCTTCGAGCCGCGCGACGAGCCGGATCGCCTGCTTGGTCTCCTCCGACGGCACGCCATAGACCGGATAGGCGTAATCCTCGATCAGCACCACGTCTTCTTCGGCGATGCCCTGGCCGAGCTCGACCAGGTTCGCCGTCTTGCGGGCGATATCGAGCACCTGCGCTTT
Organism: uncultured Alphaproteobacteria bacterium; assembly: GCA_963836695.1. GTDB lineage: Bacteria > Pseudomonadota > Alphaproteobacteria > Rhizobiales > Beijerinckiaceae > Roseiarcus. The sequence continues at coordinate 293,989 of CAWIKX010000007.1, read as the reverse complement.
GGTCTGCTTCGGCGTCGCCGACGCATCGACGCCGATCACCTTGCGCTGCCGACCGTCTTTGGCGAATCCCACCACCATCCCGGCGTGAGTCGAGCCGGTCACCGTGCACACGATGACATAGTCAAAGGCGAACCCGAGCTCACGCTCCTGCGCGCGGACTTCCTCGGCGAAGCCGACATAACCAAGGCCGCCATATTTGTGCACCGATGCGCCCGCAGGGATCGCGTATGGACGTCCGCCTTGCGCCTCGACGTCCTTCAGCGCGTGTTCCCAGCTTTGGCGGATGCCGATGTCGAATCCCTCGTCGACGAGCCTGACGTCGGCGCCCATGATGCGGCTGAGCATGATATTGCCGACCCGGTCGTAGACGGCATCCTCGTGCGGGACCCAGGCCTCCTGCACGAGCCGGCATTTCATGCCGATCTTGGCCGCGACCGCAGCCACTTGGCGCGTGTGGTTCGACTGCACGCCGCCGATCGTGACCAGTGTGTCGGCGTTCGAGGCGATCGCGTCGGGGATGATGTATTCGATCTTGCGCAACTTGTTGCCGCCAAAGGCGAGGCCCGAATTGCAGTCCTCGCGCTTGGCGTAGAGTTCGACTGTGTCGCCCAGATGCGCGCTCAGGCGCTTGAGCCTTTCAATCGGCGTCGGACCGAAGGTGAGCGGATAACGTTCGAATTTTTCCAGCATGGCTCGGACGTGGGTGAGGGCGAGGCTTGCAATGCTAGACCAAGACGCGTTCGGCTGGAATCGTCGAATGGCCATTGTTCACGACTATCAGGCCAATCCCGGGCCCCAATTGACGCCAGGACCGAGGGAGCGCTTCATGAGCTTGCCCGCGCACAAATCCGTCGCTGAGGCTCAACCGCTGATCGCCGTCCGTGATGTTCGAGCGAGCAGCCGATGGTACACAGAGTTGCTCGGAGCGGATGCGCTTCCCGACCACCCGCACCGCGACGTCTACGATCGGATCTGGCGCTCCGGCCGGTTGCTGCTTCAGTTGCACGCTTGGGACGCGGAAGACCACCCCAATCTCGTCAACGCGAACGCTGCGCCGCCCGGGCACGGCGTTGTGCTGTGGTTCGAGGTTGACGATTTCGACGCAGCCGTCGAGCGCGCGCGTCGGCTCAAGGCCGAGATCATCGAAGAGCCTCATTTCAACGTCGCGCCCCAGCACCGGGAGATCTGGCTCCGCGACAAGGACGGGTATGTGGTGGTGGTCGCCAGTCCGGACGGCGAAAGCGTTTCTTGACCGCCGATCTTGAATATCAGTTGACAAGGAAACTGTCGTGGGTAGTTTCCTTGTCAACTGATGGAGACCGCGTGCCCCGCCAAACGGAACTGAGCTCGCTCCAATCCCATCTCGGCTATTGGCTTCGCTACGTGTCGAACCACGTGTCGCACGCCTTCGCTCTCAAGCTCGCGGAGGTCGGGGTTACGGTCGCCGAGTGGGTCGTCCTGCGCGAGCTTTATGATTCCGAGAGCGCGCCGAGCGCGCTTGCCGACCGGCTTGGCATGACTCGCGGGGCGATCTCGAAGCTCACCGACCGCCTGATCGCGAAGGACATGATCGTCCGGCGCGCGAACGGGGCGGACCGCCGATTCCAGTCGCTGGCGCTCACCCGTCAGGGGCGCGCGATCACGCCGAAGCTGGCGGCTTTGGCGGATAAGAACGACGCCGAGTTTTTCGCCGATCTCGACATCGAGGCGCGCGAGCAGATCATGGGCGCGATGAAGGACATCGCGCGCCGCAAAGGACTGCGGGGCGCGCCGGTTGATTGACCAACGGCGGAGCACCGCACGAAGTGGAGAGGAGCGACATTATGGACGGCCATGTGAAGGAAGTCGTGCGCGACATGAGCGAGGCTTCGGACGAAGAGCGCATCACGTTTCCGGAGGTCGTTAAGGCGCTGATGGCGGTTGGAATCGAGCGCTATCACGCCGATCTCACAGCCGGCAGGAAGACCTATTATCTGCCGGATGGCGATTTCGACGAGGTCGAGGTCCGCAAGGCCAGTGCTGCGACAAAGTTCTCGGCCGAAGGCGTGGAAAAGGCGGTGCGCGCCATCCAGCGGCAGGAGATCGGATATCGCGAGTTCTGCCGGCGGATCGCGGACGCGGGCTGCGTCGGCTATTTCGTCAGTCTCGCCGGCCGGCGCGCCGTCTATTACGGCCGCACCGGCGACGAACATGTCGAATGGTTTCCAGGCGCCAAGCCATGACCGCGCGGCCCGGCGCAGCGCCCTTTAAGTCATGCGCTGCAGAACCCGATCGCCCTTTATGAGCCAATGGTAGAGCGCGCCCGCGACATGAAGCGCGACGATCGCGCCGATCAGAATCCCACAGATGAGATGCAAGACGAAAATGCGGTCCGACAGCGGTTGATCCTTGCCGGCAATGGCGGGAAAGTTGAAGAGCCCGAAGACGCTGACCGGATCGCCATAAGCGTTGGTCCCTGCCCAGCCGAGCACCATCGTGACGAACAGAAGCGCATAAAGCAGGTACTGCGCCCAGAGCGACGCGAGCTGCTCGACGGGCGGCATGGACGCGTCCGGAGCCGGAACGCCAAAGGCCAGGCGCCTCAAGAGCCTCACGACCATGACGATGAGGACAAGCGCGCCCAGCGCCTCGTGGAAGTTATAGAGATTGTCCCTGAGCGAACCCTCTGGGACCAGCCTTTTCATCACAGGACCCAAGGCAAGGAGCACGATGACCGAGGCCGCGACAAACCAGTGCATGAGTTTCGCCGACACAGAATAGCTGGCCGGCGACGCGATAGAATTCCATACGGGCGCCATCAAGCCCTCCCGGTCGAGGCGACGCAAACGCCGCTAAGCTAACAGATCGCCGCGGCGCTCGCGAGAGGAAGACGCCAAGATTGGAATCGCGAATGGTTCGGTCTGTCGCGAGCAAGCACGCGGTCGAAGGTCTGACCAAGTCGGCGGCGCTGGAGGTGGCCCGCGATCCTGTTCCTGGCGCCACCCAAGGCCTCGTTCCTCACGGGGCCGCGCGCTGGCCGTCGACGGCGGCAAGCTCGCGGGCTAAACTCCGTCACTCGCCAAAGGAATCCATCCCATGTTCGACCACATCATGCTGCGCACCCAGCAATTCGAGGTCATGACCGCCTTCTATGAAAAGGCCCTCGCTCCGCTCGGAATCAAGAAGCTCATGGCCTTTGAAAGTGCGGCGGGGTTTGGTCACGATGCGCCGGGTCTATGGATCAGCAAATCGAGCGAGGCTCGCTCCAGCGTGCATCTGGCTTTGTCGAGCCCGAACCAATCCGCCGTCCGGGCGTTTCACGCTGCGGCGCTCGCGACGGGCGCGAAGGACAATGGCGCTCCGGGGCCGCGCGACTTCGCCCCGAATTATTACGCGGCCTTCGTGATCGACCCGGACGGCAACAACATCGAAGCGGCGTCTCGCGGGGCTTGAACCGGACGGTTCACCTCGACGAGGTGCGTGCCGAAAGTTGCTGTCAAGCCCAGCCACCACTGCTTTGTGCCCGCGTCGCTTAGGGACAGACTTCGACGATCAGCGCCTTGGCGCCCTCCATCGCGGCAAGTTCAACCGGCTCGAAGACATCCGGCTTGTGCGGCGCAGCGGCTATAATGGTCCCGCCGGCATGAGCGAGCGCGCAGAAGCGCTCGCGCGGGATGAGCGCGCGAGCCGGGGCCGTTCCAGTGGGCGGCAATGAGGCCGCTTGCCCCCCGCCGGGCGCGCGCGAGGTGAGGCTCAGGCCCAGGGACAACGGCGCCTCCGGCGGCTTAAGTCCGCGCTCGTTCGCTTCCCACTCGACCACGCCGCCGCCGCGGCGATAGCGGAACGCGATTTCGATCGTCTCGTCGGCTCCAGGGACCGGTTGCGCGACGCTCGCCTCGATGAGATCGGGGCGCGGCGGATCGCCCTCGAATGCTTTGCTGTTGAGGCCATTCGCGCCGCTGGCGAGCACCGGCTCGGCCGGGTCGAGCGCGAGCGTCGCCAGGCGCGAGGCCTTGAGCTCAGCAAGACTGAGCCACCGAATGCTGGCCGCAGGGGTCTTGCGCATGAGAGTCATCACCGGATCGCCCACGCCCATGGCGTCGAGATAAGCCTCGACCGCGGAGTTGACCCCCCGCTGCTCGTAAATTTTCCGCACCGACTTGAGATGCGCCAGGCCTTCGACCTCCTTGACCAGCGTGGTGATCTGATGGACCCCGATCAGCGGAACGGGACCGGCCAGTCGTTCAACCCCGCCGGCGAGCACAAGCACGCAGGCCGAGGCGCAAATCGCGCCGCCAGTGATCGCTCTGCCGGGGCCATCCGGACATTTGGGCGAGATTTCCGGACAATCGGCGATCAAGGTCCGGGCGACGGCGACCGCGAGCCCCTTGTCTCGTATGAGTTCGCCCATGGCCCCGGCATCGACGACCGATCCGCCCGGGGAATGGATGAGGATCGGCAACCGGCGCCCTTTGAGACTCGCAATCGCATTGGCGAAGGCCTTCGCCGAGCCCGGTACGATCTCCCCCTCGGCCGACAACCATTCCGGACAATTCGGCTTGCAGGCCGCGTCAGCGCTCGTGACCCGCACGAAGCGCATCGCATGCATAGGGCGCGGACGTGGGCGCGCCGCGGGCCTCAGGTCGGCGTAAGACGGCAGAGCGGCGAAGCTCGAAAGGGCCACGGCCAGCGCTTGGGCGGCCAGCCGGAGATGTCGCTTGCCAATCCTCATCCGTTCACTGGGTGGCCGGTTCTCGGCCATTTTGCGTTAAGTCCAGGTCCGAGCTCTCGCTACGCCTGCCTTACGACGCCGCTCTTCGGCTTTCCGTGTAGCCGCGGCCGCGCTCACCCTGCAAGCGCTGATATTCGAACGCGACGACGCCCGTCCCGTGTTGGCGCTCAAGGCGCCGTACAATGAAATGCCCGCGCGCCAAAGTTTGAAAATGGTCGGCGAAGGCGGCGTTCACCGCCGCGCCGCCAATCGCGCCCAAAACTGGCGCGGCCTGGGCGGCGACCTTTTCGCTCACCACGACGCCGAAGCGCGCGGCGATCTGCGAAATCAGCCGCGCCACGACCGGCGCGGGAAGGGCGGCGACGCCCTCGGCAGCGACGAAGCGCGCGCTGTCGCTGACCGACTTGGCGAGCGCGGCCCGAACGGCGAAATAGCCGCTCTCAAAGGCGCTCCCTCCGCTCCCGTGTCCGCCGAGGGCAAACACTTCGACGCAAGCCAGAGCCGCTTCAGGCGCGGTGAGGTCCTCCCCTTCCTCGCGCGCGATCTCGGCGATCGAGCGCAAAAGGATCGTCGTCGAGATCGGCAGTTCGAGCGGCAAGGCCGCCAAGCCCAGTGCGCCTCCGACCGCTCCGGAAGCTGCCGCGGCGAGCTTATGAGCGCGGTTAGCGGGCTTTGCCGACGCGTTCAGGTCGAGGGTGCGCAAAGCGAGCTTGAGCGCCGCCCTGAGAGCGGTCTCGCTTACATGCGCGATCACCCGCCTCGCCGGTTGCGGCATCGCGCGGCTCAGCATCCCGACCGGTCGACCGACCGCGTCGGTCAGCCGCTGGGCGAAGCTCGCCCCTTCAAGACAGGCGACCGCCTGCCTTAAGTCCTCGGTCTCCTCCGGCGTCAGGCGCGCCGGCATATATTCGATGGTCGCCATAACCGCGCCCCCAAGCCATGCGGGCCATTCCGCGTCAACACGGTGATATGGGACCGCCAAACGTTGAGGCCAAGGGCCGGGCCGTCAGACGAAGGCGATAATTCCTAAGCTGATGACGCCGGCCGCCCAGCAATAATAGGCGAATGGGCTCATCGCCTCGAATTCGTGTCTGTTGAAATAACGCATGAGCAGCGTCAGGCTCAGATAGGCGAAGATTCCGGCGACAATTCCGGACAAAATCGCCATCCCCCCCAGCGTCGCTCCCTCTTTCATCAGTTTCGGCGCCTCATAGACATTGGCGGCCAGAATGATCGGCGCGCCCATCAGGAACGAGAAGCGCGCTGCTTCCGCGTGCTTCAGGCCCGCCACGACGCCGGCGACGATCGTCGCGCCGGAGCGCGAGATTCCCGGAATCAACGCAAAACACTGGGCGACGCCGATCGCCAGCGCCCCCTTCCAGTTGAGCTGGCCGAGCAAACCGACCGATTCCTCGCCGATCCTGTCGCCGAAATAGAGGATGAACCCGTTGACGATCAGGAAGACCGCGGCGATCGCCGGCGCGGCGAACGCGTCGCCCAAAAGCTTACGGAACACCGACCCAACCAGGACGGCGGGGATCGTCGCCAGGACGACGAAAAAGAACGTCCTTCTGTCCGCCTTCGCGCGAGCGTCGGGCGCGCTGATGAGAGAGCGCAGAAAGCTTAGCCAGTCGCGCCAGAAAAAGGCGAAGAGGGCGATCGACGTGCCCAGATGCATGACCACCAGATAGGCGAGCCAATCCGGGGCCTTGAGGTCGATTCCCCAATTCAGGAGCCGCGGCAGGATGACCGCATGGCCAAGGCTCGAGACCGGAAAAAGCTCGGTCACGCCCTGCAGCACGGCCATGATAATTGCTTGCAGTGCAGTCAAAACGGCCCCCGCCGGTCAGTGGAAGTGACGCCCGGCGGGCGCGCGCTTATGGATCGGATCGCAGAGCGCCCGGCCCGTCAGCAGGTAGCGTGGCCGCACTTGTGCACGGCGTCGACCTTGTCCTTGAGCTGGTCGTAGCCGACCGCGCCGACGACGACGTCCTGGCCGACGACGAAGGTCGGCGTGCCGTTGATTTGCAGCGCATCGGCGAGCTGCATGACTTCGCTCAAGCCAGACTTGACCTCCGGGCTCTCCATGTCCTTGGCGAGCCTGTCCATGTCGAGGCCAAGCTCGCGCGCGACCGCCAGCGCCTCCGTCTTGCCGACGGGACCATGGGTCGCAAGCAGCTTGGAGTGGAAGGCCCAGAACTTGTCGCCCGGCAATTGGTTGCGCGCGGCGCTCGCGACCTTCGCCGCCTCGACCGAGCCTGGTCCCAAGACCGGATAATCCTTGAGAACGAGCTTGAGGTTCGGATCGTCCTTCATGAGCTTCGCGACGTCCGGCAGCGCGCCTTTGCAGAAGTGGCAATTGTAGTCGAAGAATTCGACGAGCGTGGCGCTAGCCTTCGGATTGCCGATCGTCGCCTGATACTTCGAGCTGAACAGAGCGCTCGACTGGGTGTCGACGACCTTCTGGCGCTCCTCGTCCGCCACTGCCTTGTCGTGCTTGTCGAGCGCTTCGATGGCCTCGCGCAGCACTTCGGGATTGTGGACGAGATAATCCTTGATGAAGGCGCCGAGTTCCTGCTTCTGCGCCGGGGTGAACTCGTCGGCGCTTACCGGCGCGGCGATGCAGGCCGTCCCGAGGAAAGCGGCTGCGAGGCCAAAGGCGGTGGCGAGCTTCATTAAGGTTCTCCAGACTACGGCCGGACTCAATGCCGACCGCCCACGTCATAAGCGGCGCCCATTGAGGCCACAATTGCAACTTTGTTGTGACTTCTTAGGGTTGATCCTAGCGGATTTCCGGGATCGTGTCTTCCCGGGCGATATTGCCGAACCTTGTCACCTCGGCGTCGAACTGGAGCTCGACCGTGCCGGTCGGCCCATGGCGCTGCTTGCCGATGATGACTTCAGCCCGGCCATGCGCGTTCTCCATCTGCGCCATCCAGCCGATATGTTCTTCCGTTCCGGGCCGAGGCTCGCGGTTCTTGAGGTAATATTCCTCGCGATAGACGAAGAGGACGACGTCGGCGTCCTGCTCGATCGAGCCGGATTCGCGCAAGTCCGAGAGCTGCGGCCGCTTGTCGTCACGCTGCTCGACCTGCCGCGAAAGCTGGGAGCAGGCGAGGATCGGGATGTTGAGCTCCTTGGCGAGCGCCTTGAGGCCTGTCGTGATCTCGGTCAATTCCTGCACCCGGTTGTCGGACCGGGATTTCGAGCCTGCAAGAAGCTGGAGATAGTCGACGACGAGGAGGTCGAGCCCCCGCTGGCGTTTGAGACGCCGCGCCCGAGCCGTAAGCTGGGCGATCGAAACGCCGCCGGTCTGGTCGATGTAGAAGGGGATCTGCTGCATCTCGCGAACCGCATCGGCGACGTGGTGGAAGTCGCCTTCCGTGATGTCGCCGCGGCGGATCTTGTAGGAGGCGACCCCGGATTGTTCGGCGATGATGCGGGTCGCGAGCTGCTCTGCCGACATTTCGAGCGAAAAGAAGCCGACAATGCCGCCATTGGCGGCCTCGACCGAACCGTCGGCGCGGGTCCGCCCCTCGTAGGCCTTGGCGATGTTGAAGGCGATGTTGGTGGCGAGCGCCGTCTTGCCCATGCCAGGACGGCCAGCAAGGATGACGAGATCGGACGCCTGCAACCCGCCCATATAGCGGTCGAGATCGGTCAGGCCGGTGGCGACGCCGCTCAGCGAGCCGTCGCGCTCATAAGCGCGGGCGGCCATATCGACTGCAGTCTTGAGCGCGTCGGAAAACCGCTGGAAGCCGCCCTCGTATCGTCCGGCCTCGGCGATCTGATAGAGACGTCGCTCCGCCTCCTCGATCTGCTCGCGCGGGCTCGAATCGACCGGAGCGTCATAGGCGACGTTGACGACGTCCTCGCCGATCGAGATGAGCTCGCGCCGCATCGAGAGATCGTAGACGCTGCGGCCATAGTCGTAAGCATTGATGATCGTGGTCGCTTCGCTCGCGAGGCGGGCGAGATATTGCGGCACCGTCACACCGCCGACATCGTGTTCGCCGAGGAATGTTTTCAGCGTGATCGGCGTCGCGAGCTTGCCGGCGCGGATCAGTGATCCGGCGATCTCGAAGATGCGGCGGTGGATCTCCTCGACAAAGTGCTCGCTCCGGAGAAAGTCGGAAACGCGATCGAACGCATCGTTGTTGATGAGGATCGCGCCGAGCAGCGCCTGCTCTGCTTCGAGATTGTGCGGCGGCGTCCGATAGGCGCGCTGCTCAGGTTGTGTCGGGCGCTGGGCGAATTGTTCGATGGTCGCCATGATCGCGGGCAAATCCTCTCGGGCTTTCTCAGGGTGAGGCGAACGCGGCACGAACGCAAATCGGACGCAGCATGCGGCCTACGCGTAGCGCGCTGGCGGAGCAAGCCCAAAGGCGGCGCTCAGTTCGAGCCAAACGTCCCGCCCTTAAGCATCCTCAAGTGGTAGGCGGGGGTCGTTGTGAAGGGGCCTTGCATTTGTCCCCGCTATCCAATGGGCGAAACGAATGCAGGAAACTTTGCTTGACTTTGACGCTGCCGACGCGTTCGGCGACCGAGGCGCTGTGACTCCGACGCAGTTTTCGAGCAGACTGCTTCGGGCAGCGCTCAACGCGCGGCGACGGTGCGGCGTTTCAGAGTCGAAGGTCGACGCCGTCAAGCGCAAGCCTCTGCGCGGGCGAGAAGAAAAGCCCTTTCCCGCGCGTTCCGGGTGAGCTTGGCCGCGGCCTCGAACTCGGGGCGGGCTTCGGCCGATCGGCCAGCCCGAAACAGAAAATCGCCCCGCGCCGCCGGCAGTGGCGCGTAGTTGCGCAAAGCCGCGGCGTCTGCGATCTCGTCTATGAGTTGCAGGCCCGCTTCGGGTCCGAAGGCCATGCTGTAGGCGATCGCTCGATTGAGATCGACCACTGGGGAGGGCATGACGGCTCGCAGCCGATCGTAGAGCGCTGCGATGCGGGACCAGTCGGTATCCTCCAGACTGCGCGCCCGCGCATGGCAGGCTGCGAGCGCGGCTTGCAAGGCGTAGGGGCCGTTGGGCGCAAGCGCTTCGGCGCGCGCCAGCGCGTCCAGGCCTCGGTGGATCATGAGCTGGTCCCAGCGCGAGCGATTCTGCTCGTTCAGCGTCAAGAGGGCGCCGTCCGGCCCGACACGCGCCGTGAGCCGCGAGGCCTGGATTTCCATGAGCGCCAGCAGGCCGAACACTTCGCCGTCCTCGGGCATCAATCCCGTCAGCATGCGGCCGAGCCGCTGCGCCTCGAGGCAGAGGCTCGGCCGGACAAGGTCATCGCCGGCCGTCGCAGCGTAGCCCTCGTTGAAGATGAGATAGATGACCTCCAGCACCGAAGGGAGCCGCGCCGCGCGTTCAGGTCCGCGCGGCGCCTCGAACGTCAGGGCCGCCTTTCCGATCGTCTTCTTCGCCCGAACGATGCGCTGGGCGATCGTCGCCTCGCTCGTGAGGAACGCGCGCGCGATTTCGTCCGTCGTCAGGCCGCCGATGACGCGGAGCGTGAGCGCGGCTCGGGCGTCGGGAGAAAGTATGGGGTGGCACGCCGTGAAAATGAGGCCCAAGAGCTCATCGCCGAGATCGTCGTCCATGGCCGCTTCGATCGTCTCGGCCGCATTGGCCTGCGCGCCGTCAAGCTCGCGTGCGATCTCCTCGTGCTTCCGCTCGCGCATCCTCAAGCGACGGACCGCGTCGATGGCGCTCCGTTTTGCGGTTGTCATCAGCCAGGCGCCGGGATTGACGGGAACGCCAATCCTCGGCCATTCGGAGAGCGCAACGACCAGCGCGTCCTGCGCCAGTTCCTCCGCAAGGTCGACATCCCGCAAGATCCGCGCCAGGCCCGCGATGAGCCTTGCTCGTTCAATGCGGAAAATCGCCTCGATCGCCCGGTGCGTTTCGCCTGCGGTCATGCCGCCTTGTCGGCCAAAGCCACAAGGCGGGCAAGCCGGCCGCGCCCGACAGGCTCAGGTTCCGAGACCGCCGAAGGCGCCGGCTGGCCCAAGTTTGCCGCTGAGCTTCTCGCGCACGCGGCTGCGCCTTTCCTGGAACTCCGGGCTCAGGCTTTCCGCGAACTTGGCCATATCGAACAAAGGGCGGATTTCGAGCTCGCCCCGTCCCCAGCAATTGGGGCAGCGCTTCACCCAGGCGACCGCCTCGTCCATGTCCTTGACCTCCCAGATCCAGTAACCCGCGATGAGCTCGCGGGTCTCGGCGAACGGCCCGTCGATGACGGTGCGGCTCGCGCCATCGAACGCGATCCGCTTGCCGTTCGAGGAGGGTGTGAGCCCGTCGGCGGCGAGCACGAGGCCGGCGCTGACCAGTTCTTCATTGAACTTGCCCATCAGCTCGAACGTCTCAGGATTAGGTGGAACGCCCTTTTCGCCGTCCTCGGTCGCCTTCACGATCACCATCACGCGCATCGGTCTCATCTCCTTCATTCGAGCCGGCTATTGGCCCGCCACCCAAGCGACGAACGGAGCTTTGGGAAATCGACACGGGGCGGGCAAATCTTTTCTGCCGATTATCCCGCATTCAAGCGCCGGATAATCGCCTCCGCCGCCGGCACTCTCAGGCGCCGCGACGCTTCTCGCGCGTCCTGTCGTGGGTCTGAGCGGCTTCTGGGGTCAAAAAATCTTGGAAATCGGCCATTTCGTACAGCGGCCGGATTTCGATCTCGCTTGGCCCCAGCATGGGATTGGGGCAGCGCTTCACCCAGGCGACCCCCTCATCCATGTCCTTCACCTCCCAAAGCCAATAGCCGGCGACCAGCTCGCGCGCTTCGGCGAAAGGCCCATCGATGACCGTGCGCTTAGGGCCATCGAACGCAATCCGCTTGCCTTTCGATGAGGGTTTCAGGCCATCGCCGGCGAGCAGGACGCCAGCCTTGCGCAGCTCCTCGTTGAATTTGCCCATCGCCTCAAACAACTTGGCCGTCTCGGGCGTGGGGGAAATCCCCTTTTCACTATCCTCGGTCGCCTTCACGAACACCATCACGCGCATCGTCTCGTCTCCTTGCTAAGAGCTGGCCTCATCGGCCCGCCATCGAAGCGACGAACGGAGTTTTTCGGAATCGACATCGTGCGTGCAAATTTTTTCATTGTTGTTTTCCTCCGACGGTCCAACTGAGCCCTTCGCTCAGATCAACCGGCCGTCGGCGTGACGCCGAGGTTGGCGCCTCGGAACGGGGCGTCCACGGACCTCATGCTGAGGAGCCGCGCGAAGTGCGGCGTCTCGAAGCATATCCAGGTTTCGGCGGCGCAGCGCGCATGGAAGCGCCCTTCGAGACGCCCGCCTTGCGGGCTCCTCAGGGCGAGGACTGGAAGTTACTCATCGGAAGTCATTGCCGCAATTTATGCGCGACAGTTTATTGCGGAAAGCGGAAATCTATGTTAGAAATTTGAATTCGTCGCATTGAGTTTTGGCGAATTTTTCCGGCCTGAGAAAGTGAGAGCGGACATGCTTTTGAGGCGACCCGACACAACCTCAGGCGCGAGTGGAGAGCGCCGCCGAATTTTTCTATTTTTTTTGCCTACAACCCATTGAAAAGTCCCGATTCGGAAAAGAAAATGAAAGGAAATAAAAGCAGTTTTTCTTTCATTTCCTTTCGTTGATTTCCATTTCCTTTCGTTGAATTCGCGCAGTGGTTGCGCTTCCGGCGGCCAGCGGGGACCCGCTGCTTTGAACCGCCCACCGGCGGTCCGCCCTCGCGACGAGGGCGGGCGTGGCTCGCTGTTTGGCTTCGTCTGGGCTATCTGAGCGGCCATGCTGGAAGGCCTGCCGCCGAACAACGCCTCGCACCTCGTCCGGCTCGTCACCGACGAGCGCTTCGCCCGCGCCGTCGCTGACCTTATCTTCGAGAGCTTCGAGCCGGCCGAGGCCGCTTCAACCGCGTTCGAGATGGACGACCTTTTGCCCGGCGCCGGCAAGGCTTGGCTCATGGAGGCCTATTTCGCTCGAAAGCCCGACAAGACGGCGCTCCGCGCGCTGATCGCCGTGGCGTCCGACGATGCCACCGCCCGCGCGGCGACCTTTGGCCAAACGGAGAAGTGCGATTGGGTCGCCAATTCGCTGGCGGGCCTCAAGCCGGTTAGAGCAGGGCGCTTTCTTGTTCATGGGAGCCACGATCGCTCGCGCGTCCGGCCAAGCGACGTGGCGATCGAGATCGAGGCGGGGCTCGCCTTCGGCACCGGCCATCACGGGACGACCCGCGGCTGTCTCCTGCATTTCGACCGCCTGCTCAAGCGCCGTCGGCCGAGCCGGGTGCTCGACGTCGGCTGCGGGGCGGGCGTATTGGCCATAGCCGCCGCCAAGGTCCTGCGCCGCAGGGTCTGGCTCGGCGACATCGATCCGGTGGCCGTCGAGGTCGCCAACGCCAATGCCCGGCTGAATGGCGTCGGCGCTTTCGCCCAAGCGATCGTCTCGCGGGGCGTCGAAAACGCGCGCTTGCGCGAGGGAGCGCCTTACGACCTCGTCTTCGCCAATATCCTGGCCAAGCCCTTGCGGCTGCTTGCGCCCTCGCTCGCCGCCGCCGTGAGTGCGGACGGCGAGGTCATCGTCTCCGGCCTGCTTCTTGCCGACGTCGCGGGCGTGCTAGCGTCCTGGCGGGCGCATGGGTTTCATCTCATGGAGCGGATCGAGCTCGAGGGCTGGGCGAGCCTCAGATTGCGGCGGTGAAATTGCCCGCGCGGAGCCGCTCGACCTGTCGCGTTTCTGTCAACCGGGCGTCACAGAGTGGCGCTTAAGCGTGCGGCTCAAGGGCGAGAGCGGAGAGAACGTGATGGCGAGAACACCTGCCGGGGTCGGTCCGAAACTTCCTCAGATCGTCATCCTGTATGGCGCGACCGGCGATCTCGCCCACAAGAAGCTCCTGCCCGGCCTCTTTCATCTTGTAACCGCCGGCTTCATTTCTCAATGCCGGATCATCGGCGCGTCGCTCGACGCTATCGACGCGGAACAGTTCCGGGCGCTCGCGCGCAAGGCTGTGTTCGCGCATGAGGACCACCATCCGCAGAAGGAGGCCTGGCCGGCCTTCGAGGCGAACCTCGATTACGTGCCGATCTCAGCTGGTCCAGCGGCGCTGAAGGAGGCCGTCGAAAGGGCGGAGAAGGCCTGCGTCGAGCACGGCCAGATTGTTCATTACCTGAGCGTCCCGCCGAACGCGGCGCTATCGGCCATCAAGATGCTGAGCGAGGCCGGGCTCGCCGGCGGATCGCGCGTCATCATGGAAAAGCCGTTCGGCACCGACCTCGAGAGCGCGATTGCGCTCAACGACGCGCTGCACAAGGTGTTCGCCGAAGAACAGATCTTCCGCATCGATCACTTCCTCGGCAAGGAGCCGGCGCAGAACATCCTCGCTTTCCGTTTCGGCAACGGCCTGTTCGAGCCGATCTGGAACCGCAATTTCATCGATCACGTGCAAATCGACGTGCCAGAGACGCTCGACATCGGCAACCGCACCGCGTTTTACGAGCAGACGGGCGCCTACCGCGACATGGTGGTCACGCATCTTTTCCAGATTCTCGCATTCACCGCGATGGAGCCGCCGACCTCGCTGGCGCCGGACCCCATCAGCGAAGAGAAGAACAAGGTCTTTCGCTCGCTGACCCCGATCGATCCCGCCCAGGTCGTTCGCGGCCAGTTCATCGGTTACAGAAAGGAGCCGGGCGTCGACCCGGAATCGGACACCGAGACCTTCATCGCCCTCAAAGCCCAGATCGACAATTGGCGTTGGGCCGGCGTCCCTTTCTACCTTCGTACAGGAAAGCGCATGGCCGAAGGACAGCGGATCATCTCGATCGCGTTCCGCGAGCCGCCGAAGAGCATGTTTCCGAAGGATTCTGGGGTCGGCTTGCAGGGACCGGATCATCTGACTTTCGATCTCGCCGACCAGTCAAGGGTGTCGCTGTCGTTCTACGGCAAGCGGCCGGGTCCGGGGATGCGGCTCGACAAGCAGAGCATGCAGTTCACGATCGGCGAGACAGCCCACGGCCGCGACGTGCTCGAGGCTTACGAGCGGCTCATTCTCGACGCCATGCGCGGCGATCACACGCTGTTCTGCACCGCGGACGGCATCGAGCGACTGTGGGAAGTCTCGCAGCCGCTGCTCGAATTGCCCCCGCCGGTCAAGGTCTACGCGCCCGGCACCTGGGGACCGCAGTCGATCTATCAGTTGGTCGCGCCGCACGCGTGGCGACTGCCGTTCGAACGCGCGTGGCGCGACCCCAATCTGGTCGGCGGTTGACGCCCGTGCAGCTTTCGTCGCTGTTCACGCCGCGCTGACGTGCTAAAGGCGTGCGGTGGACGACCTGCCCCTCACTCTGGAGCCGGCGACGGACGACGACGCCGAGCCGATCGAACGCCTGAACGAGCGCGTGTTCGGCCCAGGCCGATTTTCGCGCACCGCCTATCGCATTCGCGAGACGACGCCGGCCGATCCGATGCTGAGCTTCGTCGCTCGGGTCGGCACGCTCCTGGTCGGCGCCTCGGCCATGACGCCGATCGTCATTGGCGAAACCGCCGCGCTTCTGCTTGGACCGTTGATCGTCGAGCCCGTGTTCCGCAGCCAGGGGATCGGCGAAGCTCTCGTTAAGAGCTCGCTTGGGGCCGCGAAAGCCGCCGGCTGGAAGCTTGTCATCCTGGTCGGCGATGAGCCTTACTACGCGCGGATGGGGTTTCACCGCGCGCCCAAGGGCCACATATCCTTGCCTGGGCCCGTCGATCCTGAACGCCTGCTTTACTGTGAGCTTGAGCTCGGCGCGCTCGAGGCCGCGAAGGGCACGGCACGCGGAGCCTGACAGCCTTCTTGCGCTCAGCCGCGGTTCGACCCGCGGGCCCCACGATCCGCCCCCAGCCCCGCGTTCTGACTCGCTATAATTCTATTGACTATTAAAACTATAGACTTAGAACATTATAAGAAACTGTTGCGATCGCCGTGGTTTAACCTTACTATTATCCGATTCAAAAGGTGATTCGCGTCGCTTGGGGGCGCAACTCATGGAGATCGTGGAACTTCCGCCATTGAAGCGCGGCGTCGAATGGCCGACAGCCGGCCTCGCGGCCGCCATTTACGGCCTCTGGCTTGTGACCACCTATTTCTATCGCGATCTGCCATGGTGGGCTCTCCCGGCGCTCGGAGCCGGGACCATCACCTGGCAATTGAATCTGCAGCACGAAACTATCCACGGTCATCCGACCCGCAATCGTCGCATCAACGAATTGATCGGTTGCTGGCCGCTGTCGCTCTGGCTTCCTTATTCGATCTACCGCTCGACCCACCTCGCCCATCATAGAGACGAGAACCTCACCGATCCGCTCGAGGATCCCGAAAGCTATTACTGGACGTCGTCGGGATGGGGTGGGTTGGGCCCAGTCTGGCGCGCCATCGCCCATGCGCGGACGACATTGCTTGGCCGCATCACGCTCGGCCCGGCCTTTTTGATCGGCGGTTTCACTCGCGATCTCCTGCGCGACGCATGGCAGGGCAGGCGCGCCACGCGTCGCATCCTTGCGCGTCATCTCATCCTTTGCGCGCCCGTCCTGATCTGGCTGATCGCGATCTGCCACATGCCGCTCTGGCTTTATGTCGCCTGCTTCGTCTATCCGGGCGCAAGCCTTGCGATGGTGCGTTCCTTCGCCGAACATCGCGCCATGCCCGAAGCCGAGCGGCGCACCGCGATCGTCGAGAACGCCTCGATCCTGGGGCCGCTCTTCCTGTTCAACAATCTGCACGCAGCCCATCACCTGCGCCACCGACTGCCCTGGTATCAGCTGCCGAAATTCTATCGCCTCAACCGGGCGGCGCTGATCGAGCGCAACGGCGGGCTCGTCTATCACGGCTATTTCGACGTCGGACGGCGCTATCTCCTGAGGCCGCATGATAGCCCGATTCATCCAGGCTGGGATCAACGGCGGGCGTGAGCGGCGAAACGCCGATTGCGGTTCTGCCGATGTACGATTTTCCGTGGACCACGGCAGCCAATGACGCGCTCTGGGCCTTGATATCCGCGCGGCTCAACGACGCTGGCGTTCGAGCGCCGGGTAGGTTGACCCGAGGCGGCGATCTCGACGTGCTCTGGCGACATCCCAGCCTCGTGTTCGGTCAGACCTGCGGCTATCCCTATGCGACCGGGCTCAAAGACGCGGTCACGCTGATCGCTACGGCGGAATATTCGTTTCCAGGCTGCGAAGACGCCTGCCATCGAAGCTTCATCATCCGGCGAGTCAGCGACCCTCGCCGCGCGCTGGATGAGTTTCGCGGCACAGTCGCTGCGCTCAACGCGCAGGACAGCAACACCGGCATGAATTTGTTTCGTGCGACAATCGCTCCGATCGCGGGCGGAACGCCTTTCTTCCGCGCGATCCGTCTGACGGGTTCGCACGAAGCAAGTGTGAGCGCGGTCGCCGACGGCTACGCCGACCTCGCCTCGATCGATTGCGTCAGCCTCGCGCTTCTCAAGCGAGGCCGTCCGGACCTTATCGAGCGCGTCGTGGTCGTCGCCGAGAGCCCGCTCTCGCCTTGCTTGCCGTTCATCGCAAGCGGCAGCCTCCCGGCTTCGACGACCACGGCGGTGTGCGAGGCGCTGTTCGCCGCGCTCGATGATCCGGACCTCGCCGAAGCGCGAGCGGGGCTCGGGCTTAAGGGCGCGCGCGTCGCGGCCCCAGCCGACTACGATCGGCTGATCGAGATCGAGCGCGAGGCGGCCTCGACGGGCTACGGGCGCCTCGCGTAGGGGCCGAGATTCCCGGGCCTCGACAACCTGTGCGCGAACCTCAGCGACTGCCGACGGCGATAAACGCTCTTAAACGCGCATAAACGCGAGCTAAACGAGCCTAAACGCTAGTAAAATAGCTAGCGTTTACTAGCGTTTATTTTTCCAAATCGAGCCTTTTCAATGGGTTGCAGGCAACTCGAGCAAAGAATTCCCGTCCTCGCTTTCCCTTCGCGCGCCGGTTGTGTCGCGCCGCCCTTTTCCTTTTTCCAACAGCGCCGCCTCGCCCCCGCCGCCCTGCTCACGGACCCAACGCGCGGGAGACGATTCCGATCGAGAACATATAGAGAACATTATCGCCCTTGTCAAGGAAAAAGACTGTCTGCGCGCCCGCTTTCGCGCGCGTGACCGGCAGGACGGCTCGCCCACCGGTCGTTCGCGTCTTTACGTCTCCGCGATGCCGCCGAGATCGCCGGCTTGCGCTCCGCCTTCGCGCCCGTGCGGCAGCGCAAGGTAATCGGCGGAGCGCATTTCATGGAGACGCGAGGCCGTGCGCGCGAACTCGAACGCCTCCGCGCCATCCCCCGAATAGAGAGCCTCAGGTTCGCCGGCCGCCGAAGCGATCAGCTTGACCCGCATGTCGTAGAGGGCGTCGATCAGAATGATGAAGCGCTTCGCCTCATTGCGCTCGCCGGCGCCGATCACGGGAATGCGGTCGACGAAGATCGTGTGAAAGCGCTGGGCGAGCTTGAGATAATCGGCCGCGCCGAGCGGGCGCCGACAGAGCGCGTCGAAATCGAACCGCGCCACGCCATCGATCGCCTGGGGCACGTCGAGATAGCGTCCGAGAAGTTCAATGCGCGTCGGCTCGCCGCGCTCATGCCCCGTCAGCGTTAGGAAGGCGGCGCTGAGCGCTGCGTCCACCTTCGGGCAGAGCGGCGTGTAGTAGACCGGGGCGCGTTTGAGCTTCTCGAGCCTGTAGTCGGTCCGCGCGTCGAGTTCGACCACGTCAAGCCGCTCACCCAACAGCGCGATGAAGGGCAGGAACAAAGCCCGATTGAGCCCATCCTTGTAGAGATCGTCCGGCGCGACGTTCGAGGTTGCGACCACCACCACGCCCGCGCCGAAAAGAGCGGTGAACAAGCGGCTCAGGATCATCGCGTCCGCAATATCGCGCACCGAAAATTCGTCGAAGCAAAGGAGCGAAGCCTCGTGCGCGAGATCAACGGCAACCGGCCCGATCGGATCCTCACCCTCGACTTCGCCCCGCTTCCGCAACTGTCGCCATTGATTGAGCCGGGCATGGACGTCGGCCATGAAGGCGTGAAAATGCGCGCGCCGTTTGTGCGGCGCCGGGGCGGCGTCGAAAAACATGTCCATGAGCATCGTCTTGCCGCGACCCACGGGACCATGGATGTAAAGGCCGCGCGGGGGCTCGGCGGGCTTCGCGCCAAACAACCACGAAAAACCGCTCGGCTTTCCCTCGGCCTTGTAGCCCTTCAGTTTGTCGGCGAGCGCGTCAAGCTTGCGGATAAGGTCCGCTTGCGCAGGGTCAGACTCGAACCCGCGCTCGGAGACGAGCGCGCGATAGCGGTCGGCGATAAGAGTCACGTGGACCGAGACCCCGGGTCGATCAGGGCCATGGCGATCGTGTTGTGAAATTCGCCATCCACGAACACGGCGTCGCGAAGCAGGCCTTCTCTGACAAAGCCGACCTTCTCATAGAGTTGCACGGCGCGCTGGTTGTCTGCCCGGACGCTGAGCTCGACGCGAACGAAGCCAGTCGCGAACGCCCGGGTCAGCGCTTGATCGATCAGGCGAGCGCCGATGCCGCGGCCGCGATAGTCCGGAACAACGCCCATGCCGAGCGTTCCACGATGAGAATGGGCAGGAAAGGGATACCTTCGAATATCACACCAGCCCACCACCCCACCATTCGCGAGGGCCACGAACACGGGATCGCCCTTTTCCATGAGGTCAAGCAGGAACTCGCGCGTCTGCGGCAGCGGAAACGCCTCAAGAAGTGTCAGATATTTCCGCTCGCGAGCGATGATATCTATGGCGCGCCAGTAGCTTTCGATGTGTTCCGGCGCAATCGGAACGACCTCGATTGTCATCAGTGAGGAGGCCATCGGCGAGATTCCTGGGCGGGAGGGCTAATGCGCCTCTTCCCAGTTCTGCGCGGCGCGGGCGTCGACCCTGAGCGGCGCGTGCAGCTTGACCGCCGGCTCGGGCGCGTCGACCATCACTTTCGCGACGACCGGCAGCGTCGCCTCGATTTCCTCGTCCGGCGCCTCGAACACCAATTCGTCGTGGACGGTGAGCAGCATCCGCGCGCTCAAGCCCGCCCTCATCAGAGCATCGTCCATCCGGACCATGGCGCGGCGGATGATGTCGGCGGCGGAACCCTGCAGCGGCGCGTTGATGGCGGCGCGTTCGTTGAACGCCCGCTCCGAAGGGTTGGAGGCGTTGATGCGCGGATAGTGACACTTGCGACCGAACAGAGTGGTCACGTAGCCGTTGGCGCGGGCAATCTTCTTTGTCGCTTCCATGTAGTCACGGATGCCGGGAAAGCGCTCAAAATACTTCTTGATGTAGTCGCTCGCCTCGTTGCGCGCGATGCTCAGTTGGTTCGCAAGACCGAAGGCCGAGATGCCGTAGATGATGCCGAAATTGATCGCTTTCGCCCGCCGGCGCACCTCGCTCGGCATGCCTTCGATGGGCACGCCGAACATCTCAGAGGCCGTCATGGCGTGAATGTCGAGTTCGTCCGCGAAAGCCTGCTTGAGCGCCGGAATGTCGGCGAGATGGGCGAGGAGCCGGAGCTCGATCTGGCTGTAGTCGGCTGAGATAAGTTTGCGGCCTTCCGGCGCCACGAAGGCGCGGCGGATCTTGCGCCCCTCTTCCGTGCGGATCGGGATGTTCTGCAGGTTGGGCTCCGACGACGACAGGCGCCCGGTCGTCGTCGAGGCGAGCGCGTAAGCCGTGTGGACGCGGCCGGTTCGCGAATTGACGAAGCCCGGCAACGCGTCAGTGTAGGTCGACTTGAGCTTCGAGATCTGCCGCCATTCGAGCACGCGCGCCGGCAATTGATGACCCTCGGCCGCGAGATCCTCGAGCACGCTCGCGGTCGTCGACCAGGCGCCGGTCGCGGTCTTCTTGCCGCCCGGCAGGCCCATCTGGCCGAACAGAATGTCGCCTAGCTGTTTCGGCGAGCCGGGGTTGAACGGCGCGCCGACGATTGCGTCGATCTCGGCCTCGAGCCCAGCCATGCGCTGGGAAAACTCGCCCGTCATGCGCGACAGGATGTTGCGGTCGATCGCGATTCCGCGCCGCTCCATGCGCGCCAGGACCTCGACGAGCGGACGCTCGAGCCGCTCGTAGACCGTCGACATGCGCTCAGCGACAAGGCGCGGCTGCAAGACACGCCTGAGGCGCAGGGCGATGTCCGCCTTCTCGGCTCCGTATTCGCACGCCTTTTCGATCGTCGCGCGCGCGAAGCCCTGAAAATTTCGGCCCGAGCCGGCGACTTCGCTAAGCGGAATGGGCTTCACGCCCAGAAAGCGTTCGGAAAGCGTAACGAGGCCGTGGTCGTCGCCAGTCGCGCCCGCGTCGAGCGTGTAGGACAGCAGCATTGCGTCGTCGATCGGCGCGATGCTGACGCCGCGCAAGGCAAACACGTGCATGTCGAACTTGATGTCGTGGCCGATCTTGAGGACGCCCGGCGATTCCAGCAGCGGCTTCAAGAGCGCGATCGCTTCGGCTTCCTTGATCTGGTCGGGAGCGAGTCCGGCGCCATCGAAAAGATCGTCAGCGCCGGCGCGATGGCCGATCGGGACGTAGCAAGCCTCTCCCGTCTTGACCGCTAGCGATACGCCAATGAGATCGCCTTGCAGTGGGTCGGACGACGAGGTCTCCGTGTCGACGGCGATGACGCCTTCGTCATGAGCACGGGCGATCCATGGCTCAAGTTCAGCGGCGCTCCGCACGATCTTGTACGCCGTGCGGTCGATCGGCGCTCGCGCCTCTTTTGCCCGCAGGGCCGCAAGGTCCGCGGGCGCAGCGCCCTGCGGCGTGATCTTCTTCGGGGGAATCGGCGCAGGAGCGGGAGCCGCCGCGGCGTTCACGGGCGCGCCTTCCGCCGGCGCGTCGCCTTCTCGCTCCAGAAGCGCCACGCCTTGGCCGCCTGGCCACGCCGCGGGCCCGACGAAGCGTGGGTCCGGCTCGATCGACCCCATGTCGACGCCGCAAATCTCGGCGACGCGGCGGGTCAGCGTCGTAAGCTCCATCGCCTTGCAGAAGGATACGAGCCGCTTGCCGTCGAGCTCGGGCGTCGCAAGCGCCTCGAGCGGCGTCTCGACCGGCACGTTGCGATCCAGGGTGACGAGCTCTTTCGACACCCGGATGCGCTTGACGCTCTCGGGGTCGGTCAGCGCCTCGCGGCGCTTCGGCTGCTTGATCTCGCCGGCGCGGGCGAGCAACGTCTCGAGGTCGCCGTATTCGGTGATGAGTTGAGCCGCGGTCTTGAGCCCGATGCCTGGCGCGCCCGGCACGTTGTCGGTCGAATTGCCGGCGAGCGCCTGGACGTCGATCACCTTGTCCGCGGCCACGCCGAAATATTCGACCACCTCGGCCGGGCCGAAACGCCGCTCTTCGCGAGACCCCGCGACCCCGGCTTGGCCGGAAGCCGGATCGTACATCGAGACGCAGGGCTCGACGAGCTGCATGAGGTCCTTGTCGGCGGAGACGATGAGAACGTCGGCGCCGGCCTCGCGCGCCTGTCGGGCGTAGGTGGCGATGATGTCGTCGGCCTCGTAACGGCTCTGCTCGATCGGAACCATGCCGAATGCCGAGACGGTTGCGCGCATCAGCGGAAATTGCGGGACGAGCTCGTCGGGCGGGTCCTTCCGATGGGCCTTATAGGCGGGATAGATGTCGCGCCGGAACGAGTTCTCCGTCTTGTCGAAGATCATCGCGAGGTGCGTAGGCTTGTGGCCGGCCGCGCCGTCGCGGATGAACTGCAGGACTTTGGTCGCGAACAGCCTGATCGCGCCGGTCGGCAGGCGGTCCGTGCGGTAATTGTATTTTTGATCCTGCCGGATCGACTGATAATAGGCGCGGAAGACGAACGACGAGCCGTCGATCAAAAACACGTGGTCGCCGGGGCCGACCGGACGATGGGGCTGGGTCATGGGCCTCCACATAAGCGATGCGGCTTCCGAGCGCCATCGCGCAAAGCCGCGGTCCATGAGACTTCTCGAATCCCGGTAAGATCCCTCTCATTCTTAGCGGATTTACGACTTCCGCAAGAAGAGGCACATTCGAAGCGTTATGCCGCGTTTCGCCGTCGTCGCTGCGGCGACCGCCCGGTTCTTTCCCCGCCGAGCGCCAGCCAGGGAGCCCGCCATCCATGAAGACCTATGTCGCCGCCGCAATCGCGCTCTCGGCTGCCTCAACGGGGGCAGCGGAGGCGTCGACGCTTCCCTCGACCTCGGAGACGATCACCTACCGCCGCGCGAACGTGGACGGGGTAGGGGTTTTTTACCGCGAGGCCGGCCCCAAGGACGCGCGGGTTATCGTGCTGTTGCACGGCTTCCCGTCGTCATCGCGCATGTTCGAGAGCTTGATTCCGCTTCTGGCGACGCGCTACCACGTGATTGCGCCCGACTATCCTGGCTTTGGTCAGAGCGACTCTCCGCCGCCCGCGCAATATGCATACACGTTCGATCATTTGGCCCAGACGACAGGCGCCTTGCTCGACCAGCTCGGCGCCGACCGCTACAGCCTCTACCTGCAGGATTATGGCGGCCCGGTCGGCTTCCGCATTCTGCTCGCTCATCCGGAGCGGATTCAGGCGCTCGTCATCCAGAACGCCAACGCCTATCGCGAGGGCCTCGGGGCGAAGTGGAAAGCCGTCGCCGAATACTGGGCCGACCCGAAGGCGCATCCCGAGATCCCAAAGGCCTTCACCTCGCTCGAGTCTGCGAGAATTCGCCACCAAGGCGGCAGCCCGCATCCCGAGCGTTACGATCCTGCTCTCTGGGAGGACGAATATTCCTTCCTGTCACGGCCAGGGCAGCAGGCAATCCAGGAGGCGCTGCTCTACGACTACCGCACCAATGTCGCGGCCTATCCGGCCTGGCAGGAATGGCTGCGGGAACACAAGCCTCCGACTCTCGTCGTGTGGGGCGGCTACGACGCCTCCTTCATCGCGGCGGGGGGCGAAGCGTATAAGCGCGACCTGCCCGACGCGGAGGTTCATATTCTCCAAGCGGGCCATTTCGCTCTCGACGAGAAGGTGGACGAAATCGCCGCGCTGACGCTCGACTTTCTGAAGCAGCGTCTGGAGTGAGATCGACAAGAATGGTCACCGTTCCAATCGCCCCAAGCGAACACGGCCGGCCCCGATGATTGTCTGGCGAGGCGTTCTTTCCGCCTTCTGCGCGAGCCTGATCGGGATCGGGCTGGCGCGTTTCGCCTATACGCCGCTTTTGCCCGCCCTCATCAGCGAACATTGGTTCGCGCCTGCGGCCGCCGCCTATCTCGGCGCAGCGAATCTGGCTGGATACCTCCTCGGGGCCCTTGCGGGCCGGCCGCTTTCGGCGCGGATGCCCCTCGTCGTCGTGCTGCGCGCGATGATGCTCGTCGTGACGGCGGCGTTCTTCGCCTGCGCTTACCCTCTTGGCTTTGCTTGGTTCTTCATCTGGCGCTTCCTCGCCGGCGCGGCGGGAGGGGTGCTGATGGTGCTTGCGGCTCCGAACGTCCTTCCTCATGTTGCCGCCTCCCGACGCGGCCTTGCTGGCGGCGCGATCTTCATGGGCATCGGCGTGGGCGTGGCGATCTCCGGAACGCTCGTGCCGCTCCTGCTTGCGCAGAGCCTTCGCGAGACATGGTTCGGCCTCGGAGCCGTGTCGCTGCTCCTGACGCTTGTCGGATGGAGCGGCTGGCCAAGCGGGCCGGCTCCCGTCGTCCCTGCGTCCGCCGAGCCTCAGGAGACAAGGCTGTGGACCTTGCGCGCGCTTTACGCCGAGTATGGGCTCAACGCCGCAGGCTGGGTCCCGCACATGGTGTTCCTCGTGGACTTCATCGCGCGCGGGCGGGGCGAGGGGATAAAGACGGGGTCGGAATATTGGGTTGTCTTCGGTCTCGGCGCGACTGTCGGGCCTCTGCTGGTCGGGTATCTCGCCGATCGTTCGGGCTTTAAAGCGGCGCTTCGTCTGGCGTTCCTGGTTCAGATCGCCGCCATCGCGGTCCCCGCACTCGGATTGGGTCGGGTCTGGCTCATCGGCTCAAGCTTCGTCGTCGGCTCCTTCTTGACAGCCACGGTTCCGCTAGTGCTCGGACGGATCCATGAATTGCTCCCGCACCATCCCGCGCAGCAGAAGGCGGCTTGGAGCCACGCGACCGTCGCATTCGCGGTGTGCCAAGCCGTGGCGGCCTATGGCCTTTCATTCGTCTTCGTCGAAAGCGGCGAAAACTATCGTCTTCTGTTTGGGATCGGTTCCGTGGCCATGATCCTAGCGTTGGCGATTGACCTTTTGGCGGCCTTGATCGCAAGACTTTCGCGAGACCATCCTCGAGCATCCGCGAATCGTTGATGACGTGAAAAGGGAGTATATCAACATATTAGTATTGTTCTTTATCCTTCCGCGCTGACGCCGCCTGCGGAAAGTCCGGCATCGTTCATCGAATAGTCATTGTCCCAGTTGCAGTTTCGGTTCCCGAGTTGCACCGAATTGTTGTTTTGGCGGGCAGCTTGACGGGAAAGGGCAGGAATGGCTTCTCGCACCGGCTTGGCCGCCGTCGCGGTGATTGCGATCGCAGTCGGCGCCGGCTTCGAGCTGCGCAGCGCGCGATCATTCACCGTCCCGGACGCATGCGTGCTGGGCGCGGCGGATTGCGCCGAGGTTTGCCGCAGCCTCGACGATGAGCGCCGCTCGCCCGCCGATTTCATCGCCCTCGCCGCTTATCAGCTCGGTCCTGAGCGGCCGATTCTCCTGCCGCCCGCGAACCTCACGATGCCGGCCCCGGTCGATCCGCACAATGTCTACGCCGGCGCGGGCGTCGGCATGTTCAGCCCCGCAGTCGCCGGCCAGCCTTCGCGCGTCTATTCGCCCAACCTCGTGACGGGAAAGGTCGATGTCATCGATCCGGATACGTTCAAGGTTATCGACAGCCTGGCCGCGATGCCGAGCCCTGAGCATATCGTTCCGTCCTGGGATCTGCAGACGCTCTGGGTTTCGGCGGATGTGAGCGCTCGCGGCGGGCATGGCGGCGTCGCGCCGATCGATCCGAGGACAGGCAAGGTCGGCAAGGTGGTCGACGTGCCTGACTCCTACAACATCTATTTCACCCCTGACGGCAAGTCAGCGATCGTCGTCGCGGAGGCGATGCGCCGGCTCGAGTTCCGCGATCCGCACAGCATGGCGTTGCAGGGCTACATCGCGACGCCGCAATGCGCGGGGATCAACCACGCCGACTTTGCGCCGGACGGCTCGTACGCAATCTTCACCTGCGAATTCAATGATTCTCTCGCCAAGATCGATCTCGTCAACCACAAGCTCGTTGAGACGCTGCCGCTGACGCCCGGCCACATGCCGCAGGACATCAGGGTGGCGCCGGACGGCAAGATCTTCTTCATCGCCGACCTCATTGGCGACGGGGTCATGGTGATCGACGGCGATTTGTTTGGGCAGCTCGATTTCATCAAGACCGGCGTCGGCGCGCATGGGCTTTATCCGAGCCGCGACGGGACAAAGCTCTATGTATCGAATCGCGGCACCCACAGCCTCGGCGGCGCGCGAAAGGGCCCCGGCAGCGTCTCGGTGATCGATTTCGCGAGCCGCAAGGTCGTCGCCAATTGGAAAGTTCCCGGCGGCGGGAGCCCGGACATGGGCAATCTTTCCGCCGACGGCAAATGGCTCTGGCTGTCGGGCCGCTACGACGGCGCGATCTACGCCTTCAACACTGACGATGGCTCGGTGAAGACGATTCCCGTCGGCGGCATGCCGCATGGACTCACCGTGTGGCCACAGCCCGGGCGCTACTCCCTCGGGCACACCGGGAATATGCGATAGAGCATCGCCCCAGCGTGTCAGTTTCACGGGGTCAAAACGTTACCGGGGAAACCCCATGTTGTGGCGCCAGCACTTGAGGTTTTGGGGCGCTCTCAGTGAGGCGGATTCCTGCCTCTCGGCCTCATCTGGCGGAGATCGGCGCGGAATGAGGGACGAGCTTCGCCCGATTGGACGTCAAAGCGAGGTCCTCGATCTTGGCGATGCCGCGCCGGCGATGCGTCCGCCACGATGATGCTGGCGTCGACGCGAAGGCCTCGCCTCCCGCGATCGGCAGAACCAGCGATAGGCCAGATTAAGATGGACCTCCTCGCACAGCCGACGCTCCGAACGAATGCCGAAGCTGTAGCCGACGATGAGCATTCGGATGATCAATTCGGAATCAATCGAAGGGCGACCCGTCGCGGAGCTGAACAGCGGTCCAGATTGCGCTCGGTTACGCCGCTGATGGAATATGGCGGCGGCGCGACCGTCTCGGCTGGCGCCGCTCGCGGGGTTAAATGCAATGTCTCAGTTCTTGTCCGAGCTTCACCTCTGGGCGCTCATTCTCGCGGTGGTCGTCATCCCTACGAGCCTCGCGATCGGTGTTCAGGTCCTCGTGCGGCGGACGGTCGGCGTCGAGCGGCTTTCCCTCAACAACGAGGTCGCCGGTTTCATCTTCGCGATCATCGGGGTGGTTTACGCGGTGCTGCTCGCCTTTGTCGTGATTGCGGTCTGGGAGAAGTTCAGCGAGGGCCAAACCTCGGTCGCGAAAGAATCCGCCGCCGCGGCGGCGTTGTTCTACTACTCCGAGGGCGCGGAGCCGGAAGCCGCTAAGCTTCGCGACAACCTTAAAAACTATCTTCGGCTCGTTATCGAAAGCGATTGGCCCGCAATGGCGACCGACAGCGAGGACGCCAAGACGACCGACGCGCTAGGCGCCCTCTACCGCGCCGCCATGGCGCTCAATCGTACCGGCACGCGAAACATTGCAGACATGTCGGAGGTGTTCACCCAAATTGACAACCTCACTTTAGCCCGACGCGTGCGCCTGCATCTGTCGAGCGGGCTCGTGCCGGAGATCATCTGGATCGCGCTCTTTGCGGGCGCGGGGCTTACCGTCTATTTCGCGCTGTTCTTCGGGAGCCCCAATGCGCTCGCACACTTCGCGATGACCGCGATTCTGTCCATCGCTCTCACGTCCGGCCTTGTTGTCATCATCTCGCTGGACCACCCATTCAGCGGTCCAGTGCACATATCGCCGGACGCCCTCGAACACGTGCTCGCGATCGCGAACGAAGGGTAGCGCGCAGAGCAAGACGGTTTTGACAAAAGCGCCGATGCTGCCGTTGCGTGTCGATCGTAAGGAGCCGGTCAGCGGAGGTTGAATCCGTTGCGACGGAGATTCGTATCAATCGCAGTTGCAAGGTTTGTGATGGCCGGGTTCTGGTTCAGCTCCGGATGTTTTTTCCGCTGCTCATAGTCCTGCACAGGATTCCTGGAGGAACGATCAAACGTCGCCTGGACAAGGCACGCGAGGATCGTCGTGAATTCGTCGCCGTTGTCGAAGGCGCCGATCTGCGACAGCACCGTCGAGGGCGTCTGCGCATTGGGGAATGCCAGATATAGAAAGACAGGTTCGCTGGTTTTGTGCAGTTTTCCCGCAGCGTCTCGCGATAGCGTTCCGCCCAGAGCGGTGAATGCCGTGTACGAGCATTCCGCCACCGCGTCGTCATCGCCCCAATCAAGGATCGGAAACGCCAGCGAATTCCCGCTGTCGCAACTAATTGCGAGTATGGTGTCGCTTTTCTTTACCTTTCCTTCGCTGTTCAGGTTTCCGCCGACCGCGCCGTATGGCTGAACGGAGGTCGCCTGTAGCGGAAGCGTATATCGTTGGTCCCACTCCGGGAAGTACGGATTGACCGGCACGGCGAGCTGGCTCACGAAATAGCCAGGCCCGGGTTCGCCCCCCGCTCCCCCCTGTTGAACCACGGGGAACCGACCGTAGACATCTTCATAGATCTCAAACTGAATTGGCCCCGGCTGCTTCATGAAAGTCGGGTGATAGATAATCGGGGTTTTCTTGGTGTGCGGATGTGGCGGGGTCTTGCTCGCCTTGTCAGGCGTCATCGCCTGCAATCCGTACCAGTCCCAGAAGATCTTCCCCAGGTTCGCGGGCTTATCTGTGTCCCCGGACTGCCAGAGTGGTTGCCGCCAGGGTTCTCTCTGCCAGAGTTCCCTCAAAGCCTTCGTCGGCGGTGGCTTAAACTCGTATGGGTTGAGGGCGGCTACTTTCCTCCGGGCGGCCGGGATCGTATTCTTTTCGAGGTCGGTTCTCGCCTTTGCAACAGTTTGCGGGTCGACGGCCGCCTTCTGCTGCTTTAGATCATTGAGGGCCTTCTCGGCATCCGCGATCTTCTGAGGGGTCGCCTTCTGCGCCTTGAGGTCGGCGACGGCCTTGTCGGCGTCCACGATCTTTTTATCAAGGTCCTTCGTTTTCTCTTCGACCGCTTTCGGTTCGAGAGCGAGCCGCTGGTTCTGGAGGTCTTCGTAATCCTTCCTGGCCGACGCGATCCCGGCGTCGTAGGCGGCTTTCCGCTGTTTGTTCCCGCGATGCTTGAAGTCGTCCTGGCCTATGGCGGGCGTCCTGTCGCGCGGGACCCAGCCGGCGTCCTCCAGGGAATCCAGCGGGGTGATGTTGGCGGTGAAGAGGGGACCATAGGATTGAGGGTCGCCATCGGAATCGATGTTCATGTTACAAGAATACGCGCACGCGAGCGGCACTGTGGTGGATGACGGTCCGAAAAAAAGGACCACGCTCAAATTCGTATAATCGTTCCCGCAGCGATATTTGCTTGGCGCCGCTCGATAAGTGAATACGTTTGCCATTTGCTTCTTCCTAAGCCGCGCGGACGTGTGGGCTTCGAGGACGACCTAGACAGGGCTCGTCCGCCAGGGTCGACGACCGATCAAGCATGTTTTCGCCTTGGGGCAGGCGAGAGCGCCGTTTGCAGCGTTTTGCAGGATGCGAGCCCCGATGCGCTGTGATCCTGGTCACAGGCGAGGGTGTCGCGTGGGTATTCGCCGATCAGGAGCCCGGCGTCGCCCCTGAGGCCTCCGGCGCCATCCGTACCATCGGACGCTAGGCGGAGCCGCGCGCCAGGCGCCGCCTACGCCGCCAAAGCGCGAAGTGCTAAGCCTGCGCGACGGAGGCCTGATGTCCGAAGTCCGCAAGCTCGCCGCGATTCTCGTCGCCGACATCGTCGGCTATTCGCGCCTTGCTCGCGCCGATGAGGAGGGAACGCTTGCGGCGCTGAGAACCTTGTGGAGCGACCTCCTCGATCCTGCGATCGCTGCGCGCCGAGGCCGCGTGGTCAAGCGCACCGGCGACGGAGCGATCGCCGCCTTTCAGAGCGTCGTCGACGCGGTGCGCTCCGCCTTGGAAATTCAAGGCGCAATGGCCAGGCGCAACGAGGGCCTCGCGGAGGATCGCCGCATGCTGATGCGAGTGGGCGTCCACCTCGGCGACGTCGTCGAGGAGGCGGACGGAGACCTCATGGGCGATGGAGTCAATGTCGCCGCGCGGCTTGAGGGAGTGGCCGCGCCTGGCGGCATATGCCTGTCGGAGGACGCCTGGCGTCAAGTGAAAGGGCGGATCGACCTCAACGCCGAGGATCTTGGTCCCGTGCAGCTCAAGAATATCGCCGAACCGGTCCGGGTCTTCGCCCTGGCTGGCGATGGCCACGCGGCGCCGAAGGCGCTTGCGCCATTTGCCGAAGCCGCCGCGCCCCGCTTGTCCATTGTGGTCTTGCCGTTCCTGAACCTTGGCGGCGGGGCTGAGCAGGAAGACTTCGTGGATGGGATCACAGAGAGCCTGACGAGCGACCTCTCCCGCATTTCGGGGGCCTTCGTCATCGCCCGCAACACCGCCTTCACTTACAAGCGGAAAGCGGCTGACGTGAAGCAGATCGGCCGCGAGCTCAACGTGCGCTATGTGCTCGAGGGCAGCGTTCAGCGCGGCGGCCAGCGGATGCGGGTGAGCGTTCAGCTCATCGACGCCGGAACCGGAACTCACCTCTGGAGCGAGCGCTTCGATAAACCCGTCGCCGATCTCTTCGACATGCAGGACGAGATAGTCTCACGCTTGGCGAATCGGCTCGGGCAGGAGCTCGCCGACGCGGAGGCTCGCCGCTCCGAGGGCGCCGCGAACCCCGATTCCATGGATCACTATTTTCTTGGGCTCGGCCTCTATCACCGGAATGGCCTCGAATTCCTCCATCAGGCCCGGACGCATTTCGACCGCGCGTTGGAGCTTGATCTGGACAATGTCGAGGCGCTCGTGCGCCGCGCCTGGGTCGAGGTGACCCTCGCTGCAGCGTGGTTTCCTGACGATCGCGCCAAGCGGCTCGATTTGGCCGAGGCGGATCTTCGCAAGGCGCTCCGCTTAAGGCCGGGCAGCGCGGCGGCCCATGCGGCGCTGGGCGTCCTCTACATCAACAGCAACCGGGTGGAGTTGGGCCTCGTCGAGTGCGAGCGCGCGCTCGCCATCGACCGAAATCTCGCGACCGCTCACGGCTGGATCGGCATGGGCAAGTTCTTCTTAGGCAGGTCCGAGGAGACTGAGCGGCATATCCAGGAAGCGCTTCGCATCAGCCCGCGCGACGCCTACGCATGCGCCTGGATGGTGTTTGCGGCTTTCGCCAAGCTCGGCGAGGACAAGGACGGGGAGGCGGTTGCCTGGGCAAGCCGCGCGATCGAGGCGAGCCCTGGCTTCATGTCCTCCTATTTCCTGCTCGCGGCCGCCCTCGTTCGTCTCGGCCGGATGATGGAGGCGCGAGAGGCTGTGCGCGCTGGGCTTGCCCTCAATCCATCTTTCACCATCGCCCGCTACCGGGCTTCTCCGTCCAGCGACAATCCCGATTACCTCGCCGCCCTCGCGCATATCCTCGACGCCCTACGCGAGGCGGGCGTTCCGGAAGGCTGATGGTCCGCCGAGGAAGCCTCAGCCGGCGTCTTCGGTCTTGGCCGCCTTCGGCTTCACGGCTGCGGGCTTGCCGAGGTCGCGCAAGGAGCCGTTCTGCGCGATCATCTGGCGGATCGCCTCGACATTGGCGCGCGCGGCGTCAGGCGAGAGATCGGCCCGGCCGACCGTCTCGGCGTCCCCGAACTTGCCTTCCAGCGCGAGCACCAAAGCGAGGTCGCCGCGCATGCGCCCGTCAGCCTTCGGACTCGCGACGGCTTGTCTCAGCGCCTGCTCGGCCTCCGGAAGTTTTTTGGCGAGAGCAAGCGAGAGCCCCATATTGGCGAGCACGCTCGGCTCGCCCGGCGCGATCTTGAGCGCTTCGTGGTAAAATTGCATCGCCATCGCATGATCGCCGAGTCGGTCGGCGACCGTGCCCTGCACCGACATAACGTCCCAACGCGGATCGTCGGGCGTATAGGCATGGCCGAGCACATCCTTGGCTTGGGGAAGCTCGCCGGCGTCGGCGAGCGCCTTGCCATATTCGCCCAGCACGTCGAAATCCTTCGGGGCCCTGATCGCGGCGGTCTGGATGACAGCGACGGCCTCGTTGTACCGGGTCAGTGCCCGCAAAGCGCGCGCATATTCGATCGAAGCCGTCTTCTCACCCGGATCGCGGTCGTACCGTTTGCCCAGTTCGACGGCGTAAGCACGGAGCTTCGCGTCATCCGTCGGCTGCCTCGCCGACGATGGAATAGAGCCGGTGACATCGCCGAAGTCGTGGCAGCCGGCGAGCGGCGCGGCGAAGGCCGCCATGGCGGCGACGAGCAACGCGCGCAGGGCGGTGGGGCAGGAAGACAATCGCGACATTGGAGCCCCAGCACGGAGAACGGCCGTTAACGAGGTTCCGTCCCGAACCTTGCTCCAGGCTGCTGTCCGTTCCAAGCCGCAAAGCGAACGCCCAAAATGGACTCAGGCCAACGCGCCGGGACTATTAACGCAGGGCGGCGATGCCGTGCCTGGCGGGGGTCCTTCGAACGCACGGATGGGTTTGCCCGGCGGCGGTGAGGGGCCCGCGGCACATAACCTCTCTGGCGGGCATCCAGATCGCTTGCGCCGTGACCTCGGTCACGACACAAACAGCGCGCCCGTCCCGCCGGTCTGAGGCCCTGAGGGCAATTCCTCCGATCGCAAATGAGGACCTGCCGAAACGGCGAGCTCGTGCGTTATTGGTCGCCACGCCGCTCGTGGCTCGACCGAGGAAATTCACATGCCGAAGTTCATCACGATTGGATATGGCGACCGCGCTGGCTACGACAGCACGCCCAAAGAGATCCGCGACGCTGCCCACTCCCACGAGGCCGAGATGAAAAACGGCGGAGCGTTGATCGGCGTCGCCGGTGCGCCGGTGCATGTTCGCAACACGCTGGCGGCTGGCGTGAGGACGGAGAACTCCGCCTTCATGTCATCGGCTTTGCCGGTCGCGGGTTTTGCCGTGATTGAAGCCGCCGATCTCGCCGAGGCGATCAAGATCGTCTCGCAAACGCCCTGCGCAGTCGCCCATGGCGCCGTGGAAGTTTGGCCTTTGGAGCAGGCTGGCTAGGATGGCGACTGGCCGCTCCAGGACGCGCAAGGCTATTGCGCGTTCACGACCCGAATGGGCTTGCCATCCAAAAAGGCCTCCGCGTTCTCGATGCTCTGCGAATAAAACTGACCCCACGTCTCGGCCACTCCGTAGCCAAGGTGCGGCGTCAGCACCGTATGGTCTGAAGCTCGGAGCGGGTCGTGCAGCGGCAGCGGCTCCCTGTCGTAGACGTCGAGCGCCGCAACGATCCTGCCGCCCTTAACGGCCGCGAGAAGAGCGGCTTCATCGATGAGAGGTCCACGCGACGTGTTGATCAGGATTGCGCCCTGTTTCATGCGCCCGATGTCTTCGGCCCCGATCAAGCCGCGGGTGCGCGACGACAAGACCATGTGGATCGAGATGACGTCGGAGCCGCTCATGAGATCCGGTTTGCCGACGAGGCTGGCTCCGGCTTCTTTGGCTTTGGCCTCGGTCAGATTCGGACTCCACGCGATGACCTTCATATCGAGCGCGAGCGCATAGCGCGCTAGACGCGCCCCGAGACGGCCAAGCCCCACGATACCGAGGGTTTTGCCAGCAAGCTCCATGCCCACAGGCACGCCGCGCTGAAAGCCCCCGCCGCGCATGATCTTGTCGGCAAGGGGAATCGCGCGGGCCGCGGCGATCATCAGGCCAAGCGCGAGTTCGACCGTCGCGTAGAGAGCGCGGCTGGGCGAGGTGTTGCAGACCGTCACGCCCTGACGCGTGCAAGCCTCGACGTTCACCGTGGGGTTCGAAGCGCCGGTGATCCCGAGCATGCGCAACTTACGAAGACGGCGGATCAGAGTCTCAGGAAACGCCGTACGCTCACGCATGGTCAGGAGAATGTCAAAATCCTCCAGCGCGCGAGCCGCCTCATCCTCGGACCCGAAAGCGTCAGCAAAAAACACAAGCTCTGCGCGAGCGGCGAGTTTCGACCAGTCGGCGCTCTTTCGCGCAACTTCTTGCCAATCGTCGAGGATCGCAATCTTCGCCATCGTCATTCTCTTTCGTAAGGTCGTCACAGCCGCGGAAACGTTGTTTTTCGTTTGAACGCTCGCGGCCGCGAGACCAACGCTTGCAATACGGCTCGCGCGCAGGCCGCCCTAGTCGCGGCTCGGCTGGCCAATCGTCTCAACGCAACCGCTGGCGACCGATAAAGCGGGAGCGACTCACGCGTGTATCGTCGTCGCGCCCTTGGCGTCGGCGTAATATTGCGGCGCTTCGCGGCGATCATATTTGCCATAGTCCCGGACGATCCGAACGCGCCGGACTCGCGCCGCCTCGTTCGGTGCGCGTGCGCCCTCGTAAGCGCGGGCCGTGGGATCGTCCCTCCAGGAAATGAGAAGGATCAAGTCGCCGGGCTTCAGCACCGGGTCGAATAGGTCCCAGGACACGCTGGCGGCCGTCCAGGGCTTCATGCCGAACTGCTTCGCCAAAGCGTCAGGCTCGTTCGTCTCTCTGAGACCGGTTGACCGAGCGGGATTGATGAGCGTGATCGCGGTTCCCTCCCCAACCTGCGTTTCGTCGAGGCGCTGCTCGCTCAACGCGTAACCCGCTGGGATGTGGTTGTCCGCGGTGATCTGGCCGACGCGAAGATGATAGTCGGCCAGAATTTGATCCCGGCCCTTTTGCTGCACTTCGTGGTGGCGCATGTGCGTCCGCCACCGGACGAGCGACTTTTCGTCGCGCCAGTTCGACAGCGACAGGACCCAACCGTCCCGGGTCAGACTTTTGTAACGAATATTGTCGACGAAGCCGTCAACCTTCTCGAGCTCGGGGCGGAGCATTTTCGCGTTGTCGAGATAGTCATTCCAGTTCGCCTTATTCGGCAGAACCTCAAAAATCACTGAGAACATCGTCCCAATCCTCAGGTTTAGAGAGCGGCGACGCAATCGATCTCGATATCGAACGGCCCTGGCCAGGCGGGGACATTAACGAAAATGCGCGCCGGCGGGTCCTTCGGAAAGTAGCGGGCGTAAATCGCGTTGACGACCGCGAACTTGTCGACCGAAGTGCAATAAACGTTGCACTTGAGCACCTGTTCCAACGACGAGCCCGCCGTTTCCACGCAAAGCTTCAGCTGGTCGAGCACGATTTCGGTCTGCCGCTCGATCGGCGCGACAACGACTTCTCCAGTTTTTGGATCGAAGGGTGGAAAGCCGGAGACGTAAATCGTGTCCCCGTGACGCGTAACCGCTGAAGTCGGCGCCTTCCATCGCTCAAGGTACGTCGACAAAGGCTCCACCCGGATGATTTCTCGTTTCAACTTCTTCTCCTGCCGTTCAAGGTCGGCCCTCTTGCAGGGGATTTTGACGCCGACGCAGCTTCGCGCCGAACGATCGTCTCCTGGCGCCGATCTCCCCAGGCAGACCCGCCCGAATAGGCGCCGTCGCTGCGCAGGACGCGATGACAGGGGATAGCGAACTCAAGCGGGTTCTGAGAGCAGGCGTTGCCAACCGCTCGCACCGCTTTCGGCGCGCCAATCGCTCGCGCGATGGCGGCGAAAGTCGTGGTTCGCCCGAACGGGACTTTCATCACGGCTTTCCACACTCGGCGTTGGAAATCCGTGCCGCGGATATCGAGCGGAAGCGTAAGATTGTCGCCCGGATTATCGACGAAGCCGGCTACGGCTTCAACCATCCCTTTCGCGCCCTCCCTGTCATGCCGCAGCTCGGCGAGAGGGAAGCGTGCGCGCAAAGCTTTGACGAGTTTTTCATCGTCGGGATGCTCCCGGATGATGATTGCGACGACCCCTTTGTCGCTGAGCGCGAGGAGAAAGGCAGCGATTGGGGTGTGACCGATGGCATAGCGGATGCGCTCTACAGTCTGCCCCGGTGCGCGTCTCCGGGACATCGCCCTGGTCCTCATCGACATGCGCTCCGGCTTCATTCATCGCCGCGATCGTGACGAGGCGATCACGATTTCGGGGCGGCCGGTGAACCGGCTTGCATACAACGAAAGGGCGAGCCGCATTGCCGGACTCAGGCGCTGATTCGTCGCAGCACGTCTGAAATCTCTGACAGATCCGCCGCGGGCGCCGTCGCTGCAACGTAGCCGTCGGGCCGAACAAGCCATACGCCATCCGGCGATGGCGGCTTTCCAGGTGCCTGATTCAAAAGCCGCGGATAAGCGGCGAGAACGTCCACGACACCCGGCGAGGACAAAGCCAGAAGCGTGAAGCGCGGCTCATTGCCGGCGCCGAACGGCGGCCCGCCAGCGATCGGCGCCATGCGTTGGCCAGGCGCTGGATGCAGCGAGCGATGTCCTGGTCCATTCATCGGGCTCTCGGGATAGCCGACCGACACCTGCGACATTTGGTCGACGAAAGCGTGCTGCACCGGCGCAAATCCGAGCGCGACCCGACCGACGAGATTGCGCAGTTCCTCTGCGATCGGATTGCGCAGGGTTCCAATGGCGGTCAGTCTCGCCGTGTTCTTCAAGACCTCGTCGCCCACCCCGCTTCGCTCAGGGCTGTAGGTGTCGAGCAACGCTTCGCCGCACGTCCTACGGATGGCCAAGGCGAGTTTCCAAGCCAAGTTGAAGGCGTCCTGCATCCCGGTGTTCATGCCTTCGCCCCCGGCTGGGCTATGAACATGCGCGGCGTCTCCGGTAAGGAAGACGCGGCCCACGCGATAGCTTGCGACTTTGCGCGAATTGATCCTGAAGCCGGACAACCAAATCGGATCGAACAGGCTCGCAGTTTTCGGCCCCCGCTGCTCTACAATCGCCTGAACCTCTTCGAGTGTCGGGTCGCGAGGATGGTCTCCGGCGCTGGGTGGGATATTGGCGATGATGCGATATCGCCCCGGCGAGATCGGGAAGATAGGAAGCACCCCCTCGCGCGCCCAGTAGACGGAGACCTCATTGTCGGGGAACGGATATCCCTTCATATGGACGTCGCCCAGAACCCAGTCGCTGTGCATCGTCTCGCCGGTGAACGGAGCTGCAAGCGTATGACGCACGATGCTGTGCGCCCCGTCGCATCCAGCGAGCCAATCCGCCTGGACGTTCTCTTCGGCGCCATCAGCGCGCCGAAGCGTCGCTTCGACGTTGTCCGCCCCGATTTTTACGGCCGTGACCTCCGTGCTGCGCTCAACGGAGACACCCAGGCGCTGAAGCCTTTCCTCAAGCAGGCGTTCGGTGTCGGACTGGGGCAGCATGAGCGCGTATCGATAAGGGCTTTGCAGCGAATCCATGTTCACGTGGCCGACCACGTGCCCGCCGGGCGCGACGATGTTGACGCCGTCGACCTTGAACCCGGCGTCAACGAACGGCGCTGAACCTTGATCGCCACGGTCGAGAAGCTCGAGCGTGCGACTCCAGAGCACGATGGCCTTCGACTTGTCGGTCCGTTGCGGGGCCTTGTCGACGATGCGAACAGGAACTCGATAGCGGGTGAGTTCACAGGCGAGCGTGAGCCCCACGGGCCCCGCGCCGACGATCAGCGTGGGGATGTTCATTGGCGTTCTCCTGGCATCCGCTTCGAGACGCTAGCCTATCCGTGCTGGCGGAAAACGCTCAATAGGACATTTCTGCAGGGCCGACCCATCATGCTCCTGCGCGCTTACGCGCCTGAGCGCTGTCGAAGTGAGGCTTGAGCGCGGCCGCACAACGATAGAAGCGCCGGCGCGCGGGCCGCAAGCGTAAGCGAAGCTGCGACCGCTTCACGCCGCCCGCCCGGTCCGGAACGCTTCCACGGTCTGCATCACGCCTCGCAGCTCTGCGAGGCCCTTCAGGCGGCCAATGAACGAATAGCCGGGATTGAGGCGCTTCTTGCCGTCGTCGCCAAGCAAGTGCCCGTGGTCGGGACGCATGGGGATCTCCGCGTCAGCCCGACCTTCAGCGCGGCGGCGATCCTCCTCCGCCATCAGCGCCGCAACGAGACGAACCATGTCGGTTTCGCCCGCGAGATGGTCTGCCTCGAAGAACGAGCCATCGGGCTCCCGCTTCACGTTGCGCAGATGGGCGAAGTGCACGCGGGGGCCGAACTCTTTCGCCATAGCGACGAGATCGTTCTGGGGGTTGGAGCCGAAGGAACCCGCGCAAAGCGTGATCCCATTGGCCGAAGAAGGGACGGCCGCGAACAGTTTGCGCACGTCCTCGGCGGTCGACATGACGCGCGGCAGTCCGAAGATCGGGAAGGCCGGGTCGTCGGGATGGACGGCGAGACGCACCCTCTCCTCCTCCGCGACGGCGGCGATCTCGCGCACGAACTCGATCAAATTGGCGCGCAGGCCTTCGACGGTCACGTCCCTGTAGGCCGCAAGCGCTCGCCTGAAGCTCTGGCGATCGTAGGTGAAATCGCGCGCGGGCAGCCAGTCGATGAGCGTGCGCTCGAGCGCCTCCATTTCGCCGGCCGTCATCGCCTCGTGGCGTTCGTGCGCGGCGGCGACCCGGTCTGGGGCATAGTCGCCTTCGGCGTCTTCGCGCCTGAGGACGAAAAGGTCGTAAGCCGCGAAATCGACCGCGTCGAAGCGCAGCGCCGTTCCGCCATTCGGCAGGGGCCAGTTAAGATTGGTGCGCGTCCAATCGGTCAGCCCCATGAAATTGTAGCAGAAGGTCTTCACCCCGGCGCGCGAAGCGTTGCGGATCGATTGCTTGTAATTGTCGATCTTGGCGCGGAAGGCGCCTGAGCGCGTCTTGATCTCCTCACCGACGCCGATGCTCTCGCTGACCGACCAGACGAGGCCGCCCGCTTCGATCTCGGCCCGGCGCTTCGCGACTTCGTCCTCGCTCCAGATCTGGCCCTGGTTCATGTGATGCAGCGCGCTAACAACCCCCACGGCGCCGGCCTGACGCACATTATCGAGGCTGACCGGATCGTCCGGACCGAACCAGCGCCAGGCTTGCAGCATGTGACCCCTCCTTCTTACGTTCTACCTTCTCCCTTTCATCATAGCGCATCCCTCCAAGGACTCGATAAGGATGCCGCATCTAAGCGGAGACTGAAGATCCAAGCCGCGACCGAGGCGAGATGGCCGCCCGCGGTCTCGCGTTCTTAGAAGCGATCGGCGCCGATCCGGCGTCAGATCGAGCCGCCTTTTCCAAACGTCGCGAAAATTAAGGCAACGCGATCGCGGTGAGCAGGCGATCGACGCTCGCTTCGAGCGATCCTTGCGTGACCGCGCTTCCCGCGGCGGCGTTCCCCGCGCCCGGGAGGAGCGCCGTGCAGCCCTCGAACGCGTCGGCCCCAAGTCCGTTATAACGGATCACTTGCCCGGCGTTGGCGGAATTGGTCACGAGCAACAGGCCGGAACGCGTGAAACCCTCCGTTCCGTCCTTGCTGACTTTCAGCGTGAAGGCGGTCTGGCTGAGCGCCGGAGAGCCGACGACCGTCGTCGCCTGCACGACGTTGCCGCCGTCCGAAGCTGCTCCGGCGCTGGCGGAAGCGGTGCAACCAGTAAACGTGTTTGCGGTGCGGCCCGTGTGGGCGACGAGCTGCTGCCCGTTGCTGACCGTATCCACCAGAAGATGGCCTGACGTCTCAAAGCCAGACGCGCCGCCAGTCGTGACTGTCAGCGTGAAGGCCGTCGCCTTCAGCGTCTGCTTGCCTTTCGTGGTCGTCGCCGCGGCGTTGCCGTTGGTCGGCGGCCAGTTGCGGGTGTTGACCGTATAGGCCCAGTCGATCCCGTCCCAACGCGACTCGACCCAGGTCGAGGCGCCAGGCGTACTGCCCGAGCGAGCGGCGCCGGGGGAGCGGCCGCCGTTGCCCCACGCCGCGTGGGTGTGGGCGAAAGTCGCCAGAGCGTGCGCCGAGGCGCCGGTCCCGTCGTTCGGGTCGCCGACTTCGTTGATCTCGCCGTCGCCGCCATAGACACCGGCAATGTTGAGGACGGAGCCGAGATCGAGCGGGTCCTGCCCTAGCCCGTCGTCCTCGGCGATAGCCATTTGCGAAGTGCGGCCGGAGGCGCGCGTCGGGAATACCAGCACTTCGGTGACCCCGGCTGGCTGGCAGACCGACTGCAGCAGATAGTCGTGGTAGGTCTTGCCGGCGACTTTCTCGACCACCGCGCCGAGCAAAAGATAACCGAAGTTGGAATAGGCGGAAGCCGTTCCGGGCGCGAATTGCAACGACTGGTCGTACATGTAATGCGCCATGTCGAGCTTGCCTGCGACGACATGGCCGAGCGCCTGCCCGATCTTTCGCATGTTGTAGGTGGGATCCATCGCCGCCGGAAAGTCGAGGTTGGTTCCGTCATTGTATCCGCCCTGATGGTCAAGCAGCATCTGAACGGTGATCGAGTCGCTGCGCGAGTCGGCCGGATGGGAGAAGCCGAGCAGCGGATAGACCTTTGTGCCAGGATCGTAGGCGACGACAGCGACCGTCCCGCCAGAATTGCTCATCGTCGCGGCGTTATCGGCGGTCGTAAAGACCTTCAGCACCGACACGAGCGTCAGCACGTTTCCGTTGACCGCCGCGACGATCGCCGTCGCGCCGCTCGTGTTGCCCGTCACCGTGTCGCCGACCACTGGCTTCTCGCTGCCGTTCGGCTTGACGGTCAGTTTCGGCGGCTCAAGCTTGCCGCTGTTGTAGAGGCTCTGGATGGCGCCTTCGAGGAACATCTTGCTGCAGCTTGCGAGCAGGAAACGGTCGGAGGGCTGCGTGTCGCGATAGGCGGGCTCCGCCCAGGTGTAGCCGCGCGAGGCTTTACCGACGCCGCCCTTCAGAATGGCCACTTGGGCTGCGCGGACGCCGTTGGCTTGCATATAGGCCTGTGCGGCCTGATCGACCGGCGCCAGCGTGGGAAGCGATATCCCCGACATGGTCCATTGCCGGGCGTCGGGGACGTCCTGCTTAGCGAAGACCGCCGCGAAGATGGGGCTTCCCGTCGTGCCTCCGCCTTGCACCATGATTGGATAGAACCCCTGCGCAACCTCCTTGTCGAAGAAGGTCTGGTAGTCGGACGCGGACATACCGTGGCGCGCGATCCATGGGCCGACCCAGTCGTCTTTGAAGACTGAGCAATAGGTCGCGTCGCGCGACAATGCGACGTAGGCCGGCCGCCAGGCGTTGAGCGTGACGCCTGGAAGCTGAGTCTCGGCGTTGAAGTTCGTCTGATAGCCGGAGGCCGAATCCGCCGTATGGATATGCGACTTCACGAAAGACGGGTTTGGGAGCCAGATCGCGGCATACCGCCGGTCGGAGGACGAACCATAGATCGCGAAGGAGCGAATAATCTGCTGGTTGGCCGCGGCCGTCGCAGTGGCGGCCGTGAAGTCCGCGGAGGTCATGCCGTGACGCCCGAACCACGGACCCGGATCGCCCTGCTCGAACACCGCGGCGAAAACGGCGTCGCCGTCGCCGGTCGCCGAGACAAGGACGGGGTGGTAACCCGCCTTCGACCATTTCGTGAAGAACGCCTGATAGCCGTTGGCGTCCACGCCGTGCACGGCGGCGTAAGCCGGTCCCGCGCGTTGCACCCACACGGCTGCATATCTCGGATTGTCTGCGTCGCCATAAACGCTGAGCGAGATCATTCGGTAGCCCTGCGCGGACCACTTGTCGAAATTCGTCTGGTGCTGCGATGCAGTCGCGCTGTGATATGCCTGGAACAGCATGGAACCCCCTCGGGAATGGCCAAAGTCAAAATCGATCGATCGGAGCCGATTGATTTAGTGTGGGGCTTTACTGCGATCTTCGCGACGGACGCTGTGTGTGCGGTCACACAACCGACGAGCGCGCGCGGACGGACAGCTCGTTCAATGCGCCTATGGTTTGCCCGGGATTAATCGTCGTTCCGACGAGCGGCCAGCTGTCGAGAGATGGTAAAGGCCGTCCGCGTAACCGCTAAATCTTCCGCCCCATCGCCAGATATTTCTCGGCGCGCGCGTTGCGAAGTTCGTCCGGACCCAGGTTG
The DNA here is from genome assembly GCA_963836695.1 of uncultured Alphaproteobacteria bacterium. Classification (GTDB taxonomy): domain Bacteria; phylum Pseudomonadota; class Alphaproteobacteria; order Rhizobiales; family Beijerinckiaceae; genus Roseiarcus. The sequence goes on along the minus strand of CAWIKX010000007.1, from coordinate 252,102 downwards.
TGAAGGGAGTTGAGCGCGTCGCTGATCGCTTGACCGGTGGCCGCGATCGCCGCCGTGGGATCGCGGTGCGCCCCGCCGAGCGGCTCGGGAACGACGCCGTCGATAATCCCGAACTTGATCAGATCCTGGGCCGTGATCTTCATGCCCGTCGCCGCTTCCTGCGCGCGCGACGAATCGCGCCAGAGGATCGATGCGGCCGCTTCTGGCGAGGCGACGGTATAGATTGCGTGTTCGAGCATGAGCACAGTGTTGCAGGCGGCGATCGCGAGCGCGCCGCCGGACCCGCCCTCGCCGATCACCACGCCGACGTTCGGCACGCCGATCGAGAGACACGTGTCGATCGAACGCGCGATGGCTTCGGCCTGGCCGCGCTCTTCGGCTTCGACGCCAGGGAAGGCGCCGGCGGTGTCGATGAGGGAAATCACCGGCAGTCCGAATCGGTCGGCGAGTTGCATGAGGCGCGTCGCCTTGCGATAGCCCTCCGGGCGCGCCATGCCGAAATTGTGCTTGACCCGGCTCGCCGTGTCGTCGCCTTTTTCTTGCCCGATCACGCAGACCGACTCGCCCTCGAATCTTCCCAAGCCCCCGACGATAGCTTCGTCTTCGCCGAAATAGCGGTCACCGGCGAGGGGGGTGAACTCGGCGATGAGCCCCTTGACGTAATCTCCAAAGCGTGGACGCCCTTGCGCGCGCGCCACAAGCGTCTTCTGCCAGGGCGTTAGGCTGGCGTAGAGATCGGCGAGCGCCTTCTCCGCCCTGGCCTCGAGCTTGCCAAGCTCCTCGGCGAGCGCGGGCGAGTCGCCTTTCTCCGCCACGGCGCGCATTTCGTCGAGACGGGCCTCGATATCTGCGACCGCCGTTTCAAAACTAAGATAGGTGCGCATCCGGTCCTTGCGGCGAACCGCACGGGGGGTTCAAGCGCGGCGGGCGGAAACTGGCGATGGGAGCCGGCGAAGTCAAGCGGACGCGTGAGGGCGTCCGCGCTTGCTTCCGGACGCGCGTTGCGGCATGAACGGCGACCAGTAGGAGTGTAGCTCAATTGGTTAGAGCACCGGTCTCCAAAACCGGGGGTTGGGGGTTCGAGTCCCTCCTCTCCTGCCATCGGCTCTAGCCGACGGAGACCTACGCGGGCGTAGTTCAATGGTAGAACGGAAGCTTCCCAAGCTTCATACGAGGGTTCGATTCCCTTCGCCCGCTCCAATCACTTGGCTCAGTCTGGACTGCCGATGATTCGTCAAGCCGGCGTGACCTACTTGCGGTAGAGAATCGCTTTAAAGTCGCTGCGAAACTCGGCAGAAGATAGGAGAAGCGTCTTGGCTTCCGCCGGGTCGTATAAGCGAATCTTGTCGTCTTTAAACCCCAGCATGGCGAAACCGTGGAACGCAGCCAAAACCCCGCCAGCCTTCAGCGGGATGTCGTTCCCGGGCTCACCTTTTGACGCAGCGATGGATGGCACGCGGACGGAGTCATTGGCGGCTTTGGTAATGGTCGAGAGCTGTGTGTCGGGCGTGATTTCGATTATGCCGGGCTTGACGCCGGTGACCTTCTCCCAGAAGTCCTCAGCGTGGATGTCGGGGTCATCAAGGTTATCGTAACCCTTGAGTTTCACGGCGAGAGCCTTTTCGATGATGGCCGCCCAAATAGTCTGATCGCCTGGATCCCGCATATAAAACGGGGACCAACCGGAATCATGATCGTCGGTATACAAAACGTCGCTCACCTCGAATGAACCGCCTTGTAGCTTAACGGTGAAGTATCTGGAGGACCGGAGCATATTGCCAGTCGGGGGATTGCTCAGGGCTCCCGCCGCCGACAGGTCGGTGACGACATCGCCCGACGTCTCAGGGGGGACGATGCTCTTGATGACTTTTTGGCCGTCCGTGGTGGAGGCGAGTGCGGCCAGCATCGCAGCCACTGGGCAGTTGGCTATCCCCGGCGCCTGTTTGACTTCGGTAAAGGAAGGGGCGTTCTTCTTGGGGTCGAAGAGGGGCGAGAGCACGACGTGAACATCTCGATTGTCATGGTCCTTGGTGGGCGAAGGCATCTTAGTTGTCTTCACCGCCTTCGTGGCCGTGCCCGACGCCGGCGAGTTGGATTGCTGATCCCACAAGGTTCCTATCGGGCCGGGGGCCCATCCCCCGTCGTCCCATAAACCACCGATGGGCCGGTGGGCCATTCCGCCGTCGCCCCCGCGTAAGAGTCCCAAGGGTCCGGGCCCATGAGAGTGACCTTTGATGGGAAGCGTCATGGCGGCCCCAAATGGACTCGGCAAACTTGACGAAGTGATACTGGACCTCGGGGCGCGAAAGGTCCACAGGCGCGCGTCTTAGGGCTTAGCGCGGAACGGAACGCTCGGCGATTGGCGAGTGTCGCTCTTGGCTCCGAGGCCGCCGACGACCGGCGCGGGGCGAATCGAGCAAGCCAAGCCGCGGAAAGCCGGCTCCGAATGGCCGCTCCAATTCTTGACATTTGTCAATCGATACCGGACTAATATCAAAGCTTCGCCGCGAAGTTGCGAAAACCGCGATAGAACGATCGAGCAGTTTCGCAGCCCGGAGGAAAAAGTGGTCGCTTTGCTCAGGGTCAAAGGGCTGCGCAAGTCGTTCGGCGGCATCGCCGCGTTACGCGATGGCCAGTTCGACCTCGAAGCCGGGACAGTTCACGCCCTCTGCGGTGGCAACGGGGCGGGAAAATCGACCTTTCTCTCGATCGTCATGGGCATTTACCGCCGCGACGGCGGCACAATCTGGCGCAACGGCCGCGAGGTCGAGTTCAACAACCCGGCAGAGGCGCTAGCCTCGGGCATCGCCATTATCGAGCAGGAACTGAGCCCGGTCCCGCACATGACCGTGGCCGAGAACGTCTTCCTCGGCCGGGAGCCTCCTGGCCGGTTCGGACGCATCGACTTTCGCAAGATGAACGCCGCCGCGCAGGCGATCCTGGACAATCTGGGCTTCGCAATCCCCGCCACGCAATCCATGCACAGCCTCTCTGTCGCCCAGATGCAACTGGTCGAGATCGCCAAGGCGCTGAGCCATGAGGCGGAAGTCATCTTCATGGACGAGCCGACCTCGGCGATCGGCGAGCGCGAAGCTCACCAGCTCTTCGCCGTCGTGCGCCGACTGCGGGAACAGGGTCGCGGCATCGTCTACGTCTCGCATCGCCTTTCGGAGATCTTTGACATCGCCGACCGCTACACGGTCTTCCGCGACGGCGCCTTCGTCGGCTCTGGGGCGCTCGCCGACGTCGATCGCGCGACCCTCATCCGCATGATCGTCGGACGCGAGATCTCCGAGGAATATGCTAAGGTCAACACGCCGACCGACGAGGAAGGTCTTTCTGTGGTCGGCCTCACTTCGCCCGGCAAGATTGCCGACATCTCCTTCACTGTCCGCAAAGGCGAGATCTTCGGCATCTACGGCCTGATGGGCTCCGGCCGCAGCGAAATCTTCGACTGCCTGTTTGGCCTCGACCGCCCCTCCAAAGGCGAGATCAGACTTTCCGGCAAACCCGTCTCGCTCACCACGCCCGGTGAGGCGATCGCCAAGGGCGTCGCGCTCGTCACCGAGGATCGGAAGCTCACCGGGCTTAATCTGAGCGACAGCATTCGCCGCAATATCAGTATGGCGAGCCTGAAGGATTTCAGCCCGAATTTCATCGTCAGCACGGCGCGCGAGGTCGAGGCGAGTCGCGAGACGATCAAGCGCTTCCAGATCCGCGCCGGGCGCGATCTCGATCCCGTTTCCAGCCTCTCCGGCGGCAACCAGCAGAAGGTCGTGCTGGGCAAATGGTTTCTGCGCAATCCAAGCGTATTGCTTTTGGACGAGCCCACTCGGGGCGTCGATGTCGGCGCCAAGCGCGAGATCTCACGGATCGTCGGAGATTTCGCGGCGGGAGGCGGCACGGTGGCGATGATTTCGTCCGAGATCGACGAGATCCTTGGCGTTGCGGACCGCATCATGGTGATGCGCGACGGCAGGTCGGTCGGCATCCTCGATCGATCGGAAGCGACCGCCGAAAAGCTCGTCCATCTCTCGGCTTAAATCATGCCTTCAGAGAAGCGAACGCAGATCGTGTCCGAGCATCCTTCCCTCAAGGACCACCGAGCCGTCGCCTCCGACACCTTGCAGCGGATCGCGCGTGACTACGGAATCTATGTCGCCTTCGCCCTCCTCGTCGTGGCGTTGTCGCTCGCGAACCGCTACTTTCTCACCCAGAGCAATATTTCGAACGTTCTCTTGCAGACGTCGATCAACGGCGTCCTGGCGTTTGGGATGACGTTCGTTGTCATCACTCGCGGCATCGATCTCTCGGTTGGCTCGGTGCTCGCGCTGGCCGGCATCGTCTCGGCGAGCTTCGCCACCACGTCCTCGATTGCGAGCGTGCCCGGCGGTCCCTATCCCGTCTTTGTCGCCCTTGTGGTCGGCGCGCTCATCGGGATCGCCTGCGGCGCCGTCATCGGCGTGATCGTCGCGCGCTATTCCGTTCCCTCGTTTGTCGCGACGCTCGGCATGTTGTCCGCAGCGCGCGGACTGACCCTTATCTACGCGGGCGGGCGGCCCGTGCCGGCGCTGACGCCGCAGTTCCGGTGGATCGGCAATGGCTATCTGTTCCATATCCCGGCGCCCGTCATTATCTTCGCGGCGGTCTTCCTTGCCTCGTGGTTCGTGCTCTCGCGCACCCGGTTCGGCCGTTATGTTTATGCGGTCGGCGGAAACCCGCGCGCCGCCAAGACCTCGGGAATCGACGTCGTGCGCGTGCGCTTCGCCGTCTACGTGATCTGTGGCGGACTGGCTGGCGTCGCCGGCATGCTGCTCGCGGCGCGGACAGGCTCGGCGCTCACCCAGGCTGGCATTGGCTATGAGCTCGACGCGATCGCGGCGGTCGTGATCGGCGGCGTCAGTCTTTCAGGCGGCGTCGGCCGCGTCACGGGCACGCTGATTGGCGCGCTGATCATCGGGGTCATGAACAACGGCCTCGATCTTATGGGAATCGAATCCTACTACCAGCAGGTGCTGAAGGGGATGCTGATCGTCGGCGCTGTGATGCTCGATCAGAAGGGAAATCGGGGCGAGTGACCCGAGGAGAGGGACGTCGCGGAAACGCGCGGCGTTCGGTTGGCGGCGAAAAGCGCAAAGCCGGTAAAGCGCACAAGGAGACGGGTATGAAACTCAAGGGCTTAATGTTGGCCATGGTTTCCGCGGCGGCGCTTTTCGCCTCGCCGGCCATGGCGGAAAAAGTGAAGGTCGGCGCCGCGGTGTACGGCCTGAAGGCTGAATTCATGCAGATCTGGTCGGCGGCTCTGAAAGAGCACCCCGCGGTCAAGAGCGGCGACGTCGAAGTCACCGTATTCGACGGAAAGTACGACGCCCTGACCCAGCAGGACCAGATCAACACGATGATCACCCAGAAATACGATGCGATCATCTTCGTGCCGATCGACGCCGAAGCGGGCGCGACGCCCGTCCAGTCGGCCCATGACGCCGGCATTCCGGTCATCGGCTCGAATACGCGCGTCCATTCGGACTTGCTTAGCTCCTATGTCGGGTCTGACGACACGGTGTCCGGCTATCTGGAAGGAAAGTCTGTCCTCGACCGGATCGGATGCAAGGGAAACGTCGTCATCATCGAGGGCCCGATTGGCCAATCGGCCCAGATTTCGCGTCTCCAGGGAAACAAGAAGGCCCTCGCGGAATGCCCGAATGTCAAGGTGCTTGAGGACCAGACGGCCAACTGGTCGCGCGCCGAGGCGCAGAAGCTGATGGAGAACTGGCTGACCGCCCATCCCGGGCAGATCAACGGGGTGATTGGTCAGAACGACGAAATGGCGCTCGGCGCGATCGAGGCCATCAAGGAGGCCAACCTCAACCTGAAAGACTTCGCCATCGCCGGCATCGACGGCATCACCGACGGTCTGCGCGCGGTGAAAGCCGGGGAGATGACTTCGATCCTGCAGGACGCGCGCGCGCAGGCGCAGGGCGCCCTCGATCTCGCGATCTTCTACGCCAAGAAGGGCGACTACAAGCCTCAGTCCGACATTTGGGCCCAGTACAAGGACATGCCTTGGAACAACGGCAAGGACAAGATCTACAACGTGCCATGGACGCCGGTTACGGGCTCGAACGTCGACGCGCTGCTCGCGCAGCGTTCGAAGTAGGACGGAGCGCGAGCGTCCCGAAACAGCATACGCGCCTGGCGGCGCGTATGCTTACGCCCCATGAGCGTTGCTTTAGGAAATGTGAGATGGCCGACGCGTCCCCAGCGATTGATCTTGACTTCTCCTTGAAAGGCAAGCGCGCGCTTGTCACCGGCGGCGGGTCCGGCATTGGCGCTGCAATCTGCGACGCCTTCGCCGCCAAAGGCGTGCGGACGGCCGTGGCGGACCTCAACGCGAGCGCCGCCGAGGCCAAGGCGAAGGAGATCGCCAACGGCGCCGTTGCGATCGTTTGCGATGTCGCCGATCCGGCCTCCGTGAAGAAGGCGGTCGACGGCGCCCTTCAGACGCTGGGCGGGATTGACATCCTCGTCAACAGCGCAGGCGTCGTCTTTCTTGCGCCAGCGGAGGAGCTGCCGCTCGACTACTGGGACAAGACGATCGCCATCAATCTGAAGGGCTCATTTTTGGTCTCGCAGGCCGTCGGGCGGGCGATGATCGCCGCCGGCAGCGGCGGTAAGATCATCAACATCGCCTCCCAGGCCGGCTCAGTCGCCATCGATCAGCACGTGGCCTACTGCGCCTCCAAGTTCGGCGTGATCGGCCTGAGCAAGACCCTGGCGGCGGAATGGGGCAAGCACCGTATCTGCGTCAATACGATCTCCCCGACCGTCGTGCTTACTGAGCTCGGCAAAAAGGCGTGGGACGGTCCAAGAGGCGAGGCGCTTAAAACGCGCATCCCCTCAGGCCGTTTCGCTTATCCAAATGAAATCGCCGCCGCCGCGATTTTCCTAGCGTCGACCGGCGCGGACATGATCAACGGGGCAGACCTGCTTGTCGATGGCGGTTACACGATTGTGTGAGCTCGCGTCCGCCTGGCGAAGATCCAGGAGCGCGTTTAAGTGCAGCGGTTCATCGCGCCGATAGGGCCGGTCGGTGAAAAATGTGTGAGGTTGAAACCATGAAGATTGCGCTTGGGGCCGACGGCGCGGGAAAACCCCTGCTTGACGTGATCGCCGCGCATCTTTCAGGTCGGCCCGACCTCACGGTCATCGATTTGAGCGAGCCCGGCTTTTACGCGGAAGTCGCCGAGAAGGTCGGGAAAGCCATCATTGCGGGCGAGTTCGAGCGTGGCATCCTGTTTTGCGGGACGGGCATTGGCGTCGCCATATCGGCGAACAAGGTACCGGGAATCCGCGCCGCGCAAACGCACGACGCCTATTCTGCCGAGCGCGCGGCGAAATCCAATAACGCGCAGATCATCACGATGGGCGCGCGAGTTGTTGGTCCGGAACTCGCCAAGGCCATCGCCGACGCATGGCTGCGCTCCTCCTTCGATCCAGCGGGGCCCTCGGCGGCGAATGTCGCTGCCGTAGACAAGCTCGACAGCGCGAAACCCGGTCGCTGAAAGTCAATAAGGACGGAGGCCAGGAACTGTCGTCGCCTGCGAAGCCGGACGCCGGAGAGGCTGAACATAGTGGCGGGGAGATCGCGCAGCGCACGACTCCGCTGCGCTTCGGCGACGATCCTTATGTCTGGGCGAGCTGGCTCTATTACCAGGAAGGGATGACGCAGAACGACATCGCCAAGGCTATGGGGATGTCGCGCGCTACCGTAATCGCCTATCTCAATGAGGCGCGCGAGCGCGGGATCGTCAATATTTCGATAGAGCCGGCGCGGCTCGCGTCATTGAGCCTCGCGCAGGCCCTGAAGAGTCATTTCAATTTGCGCGACTGCTTGGTTGTGCCGAACAACGGCGACGACCGCGCGCTTGCTCGGCAACTTGGCGCAGCTGGCGCCCTTGCTCTGCGCAAGTACCTGAAGTCGGGCGACACCCTGGCGGTGACGGGCGGCAGAACCGTAATGTCGGTTGGCGTCCATCTGAGGATAGCAGGGCTGCAGGACGTAACGGTCGTTCAGGCGATTGGCGGCGCGGCCGCCAAGAACCCATCCGCGTCTTCGCTCTGCGCCTCGACCATCGCGTCAGCCTTGAACGCCATGTGCGTAAACGTTTCGGCCCCGGCGGTGACGTCGACCGCCGGAGCGCGCGCGATCATGGTCGGCGAGCAGCTCGTCGCCGAACAGCTCCAGATCCTCTCGCGAGCCAACAAGGCGCTGTTTGGAATCAACGCCTTGCGGCCGAACACATCCCTTGATAGCGACGGCCTCTTCGAGGGTAGCGATATCCAACGGTACCTCGACCGCGGCGCTGTAGGCGTTTTGGCGGCTCGCTTTGTCGACGCGTGGGGAAGGCCGGTCGCTGGCGCCCTCGACGATCGCGTGATCGGTTTGTCTCTCGACGAGCTGCTGCGCGTCGATCTGCGCATTTGCGTGGCCGGCGGCTTCGACAGGGCGCCTGCGATCCTGGCGGCGCTGCGAGGCCGCTACGCCAACGTGCTGGTGACCGACGCCGCCACTGCGCGCGGCATTCTGCGCGCCGACGGCGCCGCTGAACTCGATCGGCGCGGGCGCGACAGGCAGACGGTCGGGCTGCCCGGACGCGAACCTCGAGAGCACGTCAAGAAATTCATCAATGAGCCCGACGCAGTGGTCGAGGAAATGCTCGAGGGGGCGATTCGGGCGCATCGCACGTTCCTCAAACCGCTTCCCGCCGCGAGACGCGCGCTGGTGGCGCTCGACGGACCTCGTCCCGGCAAGGTGGGGCTTGTGATTGGCGGCGGCTCGGGTCACGAGCCTTGTTTTCTCGGCTACGTCGGCAAGGGCTTGTCGGACGCGGCCGCGATCGGCAATACCTTCTCGACGCCGCCGCCCGATCCGATCTTTCAATGCGCAAAGGCGGTTTCGGGCGGCGCCGGAGTCCTGTTCGTGTACGGCAATTACGTCGGCGACGTCATGAACTTCGACATGGCCGCCGAGATCGCCCAGGATCACGGCATCGAGACGCGATCGGTCGTGACGACAGACGACGTGTCATCGTCGCCGCGCGAGAACCGCGCCGCGCGCCGAGGCGTGGCCGGAAATGTCTTCGTCTTCAAGATCGCCGGCGCGGCCTGTGACAAAGGCTGGAGCCTCGACGTCTGCGAAGCGGTGACGCAGAAGGCCGCGGCCCGCACCTATACCATCGGCGTGGCGCTCGAGCCCTGCTCCTTGCCGCAAACCCGCCGCTATAATTTTGGCATCGGTCCGGACGACATGGAAATCGGCGTCGGCATCCATGGCGAGCCTGGGGTGAGGCGCGGCGCGCTTTTACAGGCGGACGACACAGCGGATCTTGTTCTCGATCAGATCTTCGCCGAGATGAATCCTTCGTCCGGCGACAAGGTCGCGGCGCTGGTCAACTCGCTCGGCGGCACTCCTCTCATGGAGCTGTACATCCTTCATCGTCGGGTTGAGCAAAGGCTCGCCGCAAAGGGCGTCGAAGTCGACATGAGTTTCGTCGGTCACTATTGCACCTCGATCGACATGGTCGGAGCGTCGATATCGCTCCTCCATCTCGATCGAGAGCTGCATGAGCTTCTTCATCATCCTTGCCGGGCCGCGTTTCTGCAGATTGGCTAGAGCAGCAGCGATATGCTCTCCACACTGCGCGAAGTGTTTCCCGATATCGCCATCAAGTCGGATCAGGTCATCTACCGACATTCTGGCGTCCGTCCCTTGCCGCTGGCGCCGGAGCGGTCGGGGGAGCAAGTGAACCGCGATCATTCGCTGCAGCGCGATAACTTGTCGGGGATTCCGACCTATTCGATGATAGGCGGCAAATGGACGACCCTTCGCGCCTTCTCGGAGGAGGCAGCGACATCGCGCTGGAGGCGATCGGACGCAGGCGCATTCGGTCGACTGAATCGGAGCCGGTCGGAGGCGGCACAGGCTTTCCCAAATCGGACGCGGAGCCAGGCAGACCTCAGTTCCAGGCGCGCATAGAACCGCCTAAACGAGCCGAGGGCGGCATCCGCATGCGGTGCTTCAAAGCACGGCGGCGCACCGGGCGAGGATTTCAAGATAGCCCTCGACCCTCCAAGCGGAGCGCCCGATGAACAGCCCATCGACATGCGGGCGGACAATGAGCTCTCTACAATTGTTGAGATCAACCGAACCGCCGTAGAGACAAGGAACGTGGCGACCGAGCACATTTTCGGCGACAGCGATAATCTCGGCCTGGCGGGCGTCCGCATAGTCGGAAGAAGCGGGAACGCCGTGCACGCCGATCGCCCACACGGGCTCGTAGGCGAAGAGGATCGGGGCGTGTTTTTGCGGGCCTTCGAGCCGGACAAGAGCTCCGCGCACCTGCCTCTCCAGGACCGCGGCGGCGCGACCGGCTTCGCGCTCGGCAAGCGTTTCGCCAACGCATATCAGCGGCGCGAGGCCATGCCGGATGGCAGCTTCGGCCTTAAGCCCCACCGTCTCGTCCGTCTCGCCGAAATGTTCACGGCGCTCGGAATGGCCGAGCTCGACGAGGTCGAGGCCACAGTCCTTCAGCATCACCGGCGAGATTTCTCCGGTCCAGGCGCCGTCGTCAGCCCAATGCATGGTTTGGGCGCCAACCTTGACGGACGTCTCCTTCAGCATCGCCTTCACCTCGCGGGCGGCGGTGAAAGGCGGAATGACGAAGCGCTGAATACGTAAGTCGTGGCTCGGATCCCCTGCGAGCAGGCCATCGGCGAAGACGCGCGCTTCGGCCAGCGTCTTGTTCATCTTCCAGCTTGTTCCGATCCAGACGCTTGGCGGTTCGGACATCCCTCAATCCCGTGCGACCCATGATCGCGCCGCCGGGCCGATCGAGCGACGCTCGCCGTAGCATGCGAGCCATAGATCATCCAGGCGAACGCGGTTGACCGCGCCATAAAGCGAGGGCAAGTGAACCGGATGGCGAAGGTCAAGAAGATCGTCAATTCCCCGACGCGATCGTAGGCGAAGCGCTTGACGGAATTGTTCTCGCTTCAAACGCGGCGAGTCCTCGTCCAGGCCGTTAAGGGAGAACCTTCGAGATGCGCTATGCGGGGACCCGCGATCGCAGATAGGAAGCGCAAGGCAGGAGGAAGCGAATATGGGAGACGCGGCTGAGGAATTTCGTGGACAGACCGTTCTCGTCACGGGGGCGGGGAAGGGGATCGGGCGCGCCACGGCCAAGCTGCTTGCGTCGCGCGGCGCCTCGGTCATCGCGTTGAGCCGCACAGCCAGCGATCTCGCCTCTCTCAAGGCTGAAATCGGGTGCGACACGATCGCGGCAGATCTTGCCGACCTCAAAAACCTGCTTGCGGCGGTGCATAAGACTAAGCCGTTCGACCTCCTGGTGAACTGCGCCGGGGCCACGGCGCTCGATCCATTCGTAGACATGACGCTCGAGACTTTCGACGCCATCATGACGGTCAACGCCAAAGCGCCGATGCTGCTTGCGCAGGACTATGCGCGCAGGCGTATCGCGGCGAAACTGCCTGGGTCGATTGTGAACGTGTCGAGCGACGCGTCGTTTCTGGGGGTGGTCGATCATGCGGCCTATTGCGCGTCCAAATCGGCGCTCGACGCACTCACCCGGGTAATGGCTGTCGAGCTTGGACGCCATGGCATTCGCGTGAACTCTGTCAACCCGAACATCACCATGACGGATATGGGCCGAAAAGCCTGGAGTGATCCGGCGCGCGCGGCGCCGCGTCTCGCGCGCATGGCGATCGGCCGCTTTCTGGAGGTTGATGAGATCGCCGAGACGATCGCGTTCCTCTTGTCGGATCGTGCGTCCGCGATCACGGGCGTGGCGCTGCGAGCGGACGGAGGATTCGCGGTAGCGTGAAGAAGCAACAAGCGAACCGGCTCCTCCATGTCGGTGAGCGAATGACGGTGGGCGCGGCCCGTCGGACGCGTGCTCGCCGATCGAGCCGATCAGGACAGCCGCAGGCGTCTTTGCGCGCAATTGGGGGAAACTCGCCGGGTAGAGATTGCTCCCCGAGGTCCGCTAGGAATCAGCGGACCTGCCCGGCGCAGGCCGCCTCGAGCTTTTCAGCGACGTCGAGCAGAAAGCGGTCGTCATGCCAACGGCCGACGAGTTGCAGGCCGATCGGCAATTTGTCTTCCGTCCAGCCGCAGGGCAGCGACAGCGCGGGGTGACCCGTCAGGTTGAATGGGAACGTATAGGGGTACCAGGCGCCGCGGATCGTGCCGGCGTCGCGCCCGTCGATCACGACCTGACCCAACGGATCGACCCCGACCGGCAAAGGCGGCGCGGACAGGGTCGGTGAGGCGATGAGGTCCAGGTCGGCGAGGATTTTTTGGATCTTGCCGAAGCAGTCTGTCCGCGCATATTGCGCCTCCCACAGATCCGTGGCGCTCAAGCCGCGCCCCGCCTCCATTGTCGCGATCAGCGTCGGGTCCAGCTTCTCCGGGCTGCGCTTGGCTGCGGCGCCGAGCCGCGTCAAGAGCTGCGAGCGCAGCATCACGAGGAAATGCGGCTCCATCGACACGAGATCGAGTTCGATCGGCTCGACCGCCATCCCGAGCGCTTCGGCTTGTCGCATCGCGGCGACGGCCGCCGCCTCCACCGCCGGGTCTAGCCGGTTTCCGCATCGCAGAAGAAAACCGATGCGCGGCTTTTCGCGGTTCGTGAGCCGTCGCGGCGGGGTTGTCTCCCCTTGACCGTAGGGATCGCGGCCATCCCGCCCGGCCACTGGCTCGAACAGAAGGCGCGTGTCGGCGACCGTTCGGGCCATGGGGCCGACGTAGGAGTTGGCGCCGAACAGATCCGGAGGCTGCAGGTGTGGGATCGCGCCGAGCGTCGCCTTGAGGCCGATGATCGCGCAGCATGAGGCGGGAATGCGGATTGAGCCGCCGCCGTCTGTGCCAAGCGCGAGCGGCCCCATTCCCGATGCGACCGCAACCGCTGCGCCGCCGGACGAGCCGCCGCAGGTGTGCGCTTCGCTAAAGGGATTGAGCGTGCGACCGAAAAGCGGTCCCTCGGTAAAAGGCTTGTGGCCGAACTCCGGGGTCGTCGTCTTACCGATGAGGATCGCGCCTGCGGCCCGCGCTCGGGCGACGGCGACCGCGTCCGTCGAGGGAATGACCCCGGCGAACAAAGCCGAGCCTTGCGTCGTCGCCACGCCTTCCGTGTTGATCAGGTCCTTCGCCGAAAAGGGAACGCCATGCAGGGGGCCAAGTGGATCGCCGCGCCGCACTGCCGCCTCAGCTTGCTTGGCTTCTGCGCGAGCACGCTCGGCTGGCACGGCAAGGAAGGCGTTGAGGTCGCGGCGCGCCTCCATGCGCGTCAACACCGCCTCCACCGCCTCCACTGGCGAAACCGTCTTGTTGCGGATCGCGGCGGCAAGATCGCAGGCGGTCAGATCGGCGATGTCGGTCATAGGTTTCGGCTCCGTTCAGACCATCCACCGGCCGCCGTCGATCAGAAGCGTTTGCCCGGTGACGTATCGTGCGTCGTCGCTGGCCAGAAAGGCCACGCAGCCCGCGACGTCCTCCGGTTCAGCGATGTAGCCAGCGGGAGCGCCCGCCTTGATCCGGTCGATGACCTCGGGGGCGAGACTGTCATGCGCACGGGTGCGGATCGCGCCCGGCGCGACGGCGTTGACGGTAACGCCGAACGGCGCGAGTTCGCGCGCGAGCGCGCGGGTGAAGCCGACGACGCCCATTTTCGCCGCGGCGTAATCGGCGAGGCCCGTATCGCCGACGAAGGCTGCATCGCTCGACATGTTGACGATCCGGCCGCAACGGCGCTCGCGCATAGCCGGCGCCACGAGACGCGCCATCCGCATTGTGGTGAAGAGCGAGACCTCCATGACGAAGCGCCAGACCTCCTCGCTCGATTGATGGAACTCGGTTGCGCGTTCCCGCCCGCTCTGGCCCACATTGTTGAAGAGCACATCAATCGGCCCGAAGGCCGCATGCGTGCGGGCGTGAAAGTCGGCGAGGGCGTCGACGTCTGTGCAATCGCCAGCGATCGTCAGTAGGCGGCCGTCATCCGCCCGCGCCTCAAGATCCGCAAACCCGTCTGCTTCGCGATCAATAGCGGCGACCCGGGCGCCCTCAGCGAGGAAGCGACGCGCGGTCGCCGCTCCAATCCCGTGCGCTGCGCCGGTGATGACGACGGTCTTGCCAAGGAAACGCCCCACGTCCATTTCGGCTTCTCTCAGTGAAAGCTGCGTCCGCCGTCGACCGCGAGCGCGACGCCGGTTACGTAGGAGGATTCCGGGCCGCTCAGCCAGACGATTGCGGCGGCGATTTCCTGAGGCTCGGCGATCCGATTCAGGGCGTAGCGCGCTCGCACCGCATTGCGGATCGCCTGCTCGTCGGGCGCGGAGGGAAACGCCAAAGCGAAGCTCGAGCGAAAGAGCTCCGTCTCGACCGCGCCCGGACAGACCGTGTTGACCCGGATATCGAATGCGCCCGCTTCGATCGCGAGCGCCTTGGACGCCATCTGCAGCCCAGCCTTCGAGGCGCAATAAGCGGTGCGGTTCTTGAGCGGCGATAGCCCCGCCGCTGACGAGACATTGACGATGGTCCCGCCCCCCGCCGCTTTCAGAAAAGAATAGGCAGCCTGGATCACGAGAAACGGGCCGGTGAGATTGACCGCCAGGACTCGCTCCCAATCCGTCGGCGCCATGGCCTCGATGTCCGCGTAGAGATCGACGCCAGCGGCGTTGACGACGCCGTCGAGACCGCCAAGAGCGTCGGCGGAATTCGTTGACGGCGTCCGCTACCGCGGCGCCATCCGCAACATCGACGGCGGCGGCGTGTCCGAGCGCTTGACCCAGGCGGCTCGGCAACGCCGCAAGGGCGGCCGCATCGCGGTCGAGCGCGGCGACGCGCGCACCTTCCGCCGCGAGCCGGACGACCGTCGCGAGTCCGATCCCCTTGGCGGCGCCGGTAACCAGGATGCGGCGTCCATGGAACGGTCCGGTCATTGCTTGGCCGCCGCCCGGGCCTTCTCGAGCGAGGGGCGCATGTCTTCGACCATTTCGTCGCAGCGGCCGATCCAGACATTTGAACGGACCAAGGCGTGTTCGATCAGGCCCTCAAGCGCCTTCAGCCGGGACGGCTGTCCGATGAGCTGCGGGTGCATGCCGATCATCATCATGCGGTCTTCGGCGTAGAGCGCGTCGAACTCGCTCGTCCACGCCTCGAGCACTGCCGAAGGCGCCTGCATCGTTCGGCCGGGCAGCACGATCGAATACTGAAAGAAGGGCGCATCATCGAGCACCCAACGGAACGGCAGCTCGACGATCTTCGTCTCGCGACCCTCGAGCGCGTGGAGATAGGGGCTGTCGTCGTCGAAAAAGTTCGAGGAATAGTCGAAGCCGTATTCGACCAGGAGCGGCATGCTGATCGCGCTCAATTCGGCCGCCGGCGACCGCCAGCCGCGCGGAGCCCGGCCGCTCACCCGCTTGATCGACTGAAAGCCTCTCTCCATTTCCTCACGCTCCTGCTCGGGCGTGAGATTGAGGATCCACGTGTGGCTATAGCTGTGATGCGCGATCTCGTGTCCGCGCTTGAGGATCCCCTCCATCAGCGCCTCGCGCTGATCGATCACAAGCCCCGGCACAAAGAACGTGACCTTGAGGCCGTAGCGATCGAGAAGATCGAGGATGCGCGGCGTCCCGATTTTCCAGCCATAGGCGCCCTGCGACATCAGGATCGGCCGCTTTGCATAGCCGGGATCACGCGCCGTCCACATGGTCTCCGCGTCGAGATCGAAGGTCAGGAACAGCGGAAATCCGCGGCTCGTCAGCGGCATTGAGAAGTCTCCTTAGACGAAACGATGAAAGCCGGTGCGCCACTCGGCGAACCAGAGCGCAAGACCCGTCGCGATGATCATGAGCGTCGAGACGGCGGCGACGCTCGGATCGACGCCCATCTCGACCGACGAGAAGATCAGAACCGGCAGCGTTGTCTGGCTGGGTCCGATGAGGAAGATCGTTACCGGCACGTTGTCGAGAGAAGTCACGAAGGCGAAGAGGCCGCCCGCGACGAGGCCGGGCGCGATCAGCGGCAGCGTCACGAGCCGAAAGGCGGCGAAGGCGTCCGCGCCCAATACGCGCGCGGCCTCTTCCAGAGCCATGTCGAGTCCCGCCGAGGCTCGCAAGCGCCGAGCGCACAACATAGGGGACAGTGATGACGACATGCGCCATGATGAGGCTGAGAAGCGCGCCGCGCAGATCCGTCAGGCTATAGAACTGCAGCAGCGCCACGCCGATGACGACGCCCGGCAGAATGAGGGGCGACATCAGGAAAGCGCCGATCGCCTCGGCGCCCGGCAGGATCTTACGGAAGAGCGCGTAAGCCGCAGCGATGCCGAGCGCGAGCGAAACGATGGTCGAGCCGCAAGCGAGGATCAGGCTCATGCGGATCGCCGACAGATAGTCCGGGTCGCTCAAGACCTTGCCGAACCACGCGAGCGTCAGGCCCCGTGGCGGGATGGTCAGATAGGCCGTCTTCGAGAAGGCCGCGAGCATGATGACCGCGACCGGCAGTTCGAGAAACGCCACGACAACGAGAGCGACCGCGGTCACGCCAGCGCTCGGACGGCTCTCCGCGAAGTCGCTCACGCCGCCCCCGCCCAGCGCCGCGCAAACCGGCTCGACATCCAGATGACGCCGACCGCGATGAAGGTCAGAGCGAAGGAGAGCGCCGCGCCGCTCGGCCAGTCGAGCAGTTGCATGAACTCGTCGTAAATGAGCGTCGCCATCACCTTGTAGGTCGGGCCCCCGAGCATACGCGGCACGACAAGGGCGCTGACCGTGAGGACGAAGACGAGGATGGACCCAGCAAGGACGCCCGGCGCCGTCAGCGGCAGCGTGACGGCGAAAAAGACATGGGCGCGGCTCGATCCGAGCGTCGCCGCGGCCGCTTCCACGTCCCGCGGCAGGCTGCGAATGGCCGCCGCCAGCATCAACACCATGAACGGCAGATAGATATGCGTCATTCCGATCATGACGCCGGTGAAGTTGAAGATCAGCTTCACCGGGCGCGCGATCAGGCCGAGATCGACGAGGAGGTTGTTGACGAGCCCGTGATTGGCAAGAAGCGCGATCCAGCCGAACGACCGGACGACCAGGTTGAGCATCATCGGGAAGATCACGAGGAGCGTGAGCGGAAGGCGCCAGCGCTCGGGGCCGCGGGCGATCAGATAGGCGAGCGGATAGCCGAGTACGAGGCAGGCGAAGGTGACGGCGAAGCCAAGGCCGAGCGTGCGCCAGATCACCTCGCGGTAGTAATCGTCTGTGACGAGCTGGGTATAGTTGGAGAGCGTCCATGCGCCCTTGGCTATGCCGCTGCCCGGGACGTACTTCTCGAAGCTCATCGGGACGAGGAGCAGGATCGGCAAAAGGAAGAACGCCGCGAGCGTGAGCGCAAGCGGCGCGATCAGCATGAGCGCGCTGCGCCGCGACATCATGCGGCATCCTCCGCCGGCGCCATCACGAAGACGGCCGTCGGGTCAAGCGCGACCCCGACGCGCGTATCCGGGACAAGCGCGGCTTGCTCGCCATGCGAGGCCGTGTCCGCCAGAAGCTCAACGTCGTCGGCGAGCCTGATCACGTAGCGCACACGTGCGCCGCTGAACGATCGCAAGGCGACCGCGCCTCTAAGGGCTGTCTCGCCAACGTCGCCTGGCTCGAGCCTGACCGCCTCCTGACGTATGATGACTTCGACCCGCGCCCCTTCCGCTTGCGCGACCTTCGCGGCCGCGATCTCCACGCTATCGCCCAGCCGAATAAGACCGCCCTCGCCGCGCCGCGACGCGACAAATCCGCGCAGGCGGTTCGGCTTGCCGATGAAGCTCGCGACGAACGCCGTCGTGGGCCGGTGATAGATGTCCTCGGGCGACCCGAATTGTTGCATGATTCCGTGCGCCATGACGCCGACCCGGTCGGACATCGACAGCGCTTCGCTCTGGTCGTGCGTGACGAACAGGGTCGTCACGCCGAGACTGCGCTGCAACCGTTTGAGCTCGATCTGCATCTCGTCGCGGAGCTGGGCGTCGAGATTGGAGAGCGGCTCGTCGAACAGAAGAACGCGCGGCTCCGGCGCGATTGCGCGCGCAATCGCCACGCGCTGCTGCTGCCCGCCAGAGAGCTGGCGCGGGTGGCGGTCGCCAAAACCTGCGAGGCGGACCATAGCGAGCGCCCGCTCCACCCGTTGCTCAATCTCGGCGCGAGGCGCCCGTCGGCGGCGCAGCCCGAAGGCGACATTCTCGAATACGTTGAGATGCGGAAACAGCGCATAGGACTGAAAAACGAGCCCGAGCCCGCGCCGGTTCGGCGGTAGGCCCGTCACATCGTCGTCGCCGATGAGAACCCGGCCTTGGCTGGGTTCGACGAGCCCGGCGGCCATCCGGAGAATCGTCGTCTTGCCGCAGCCTGACGGCCCGAGGAGCGAGACGAACTCGCCCTCGCCGATCGTCATCGAAACATCTTGCACGACCGCGACGCCGTCATAGGACTTGCTCAACCGGTCCAGCGTCAAAGCGCTCATGCGCGCTTCGCCGCTCCGTCGGCGCGGCGCCTCCCGCTCAGCGCGTGACCTCCCGCTGCCACCGGCGCGTCCACTCCGCCGTGTTCTTGGCGATGATCCCGGGATCGACAAACCAGGTCTTCTCGAGGCTCTCGCCGTTGGGCACGAGCGCCTTGACCTTGTCGGACAATTCCACCTTGGTGTTGACCGCGCCGATATAGGCATGTTCCGAGAAGCACGACTGGCCTTCGGCCGACAGGATCTGGTCGAGGAATTTGAGCGCAAGCTCGGTCTTCGCCGTGCCCTTGGGGATAACGACAGCGGGTAGAATGCCGACGGCCCCTTCCTTGGGATAAGCGACGGCGAGCGAGAGCCCTTTGTCGATGGCGACGCCGGCGCGATCCGGATACCAGGGGGCGATCGCGATCTCCTCGCGCTCGAACAACGAAAGAAGCTGGTCGGCTTGCGTGTAGAGCACGGTCGCGCCTTCCGCGATCGGCTTGATGGCCTCGATCCCGGGCGTGATGTTGTCGAGCGTGCCGCCCTTGAGCTTGTTGAGCGCGAGCAGGAATTGCAGGCCCGCCGTGCCGCTGATGTCGCCGATCGCATATTTGCCGGCATAGGCCGGGTCGGCGATGTCAAGCCACGAGGTCGGCGGCGTTTTCACGAGCTTCGGATTGTAGACGAGCGTGGTCGCGCTCACCATCGCAACGACGTAGGAATCGTCTTTGCCCCAGGCCGACGGGAGAATGTCCGGAGCGCTCTTCAGCTTGGAACGGTCGATCGCCTGCGTCAGACCTTCGTTATGCGCCTGCGCCGCGAGCGAATTGTCGATGTAGACGATGTCCATGTCCGGCTTGCCCGCGGCGGCGCGAAGGGCGGCTGCGAACTGCGAGGAATTGCCGAGCTTCAGCGACACCTTGGCCCCCGTCGCCTTCTCGAAGGGTTCGACGTGGCACTTCTTGAGGTTGTCGGCGAACGACCCCCCGAAGGAACCCACCACCAGGTCTTCGGCCGCCGCGGGGATGACGAAGGCCAGGCCGACCACTGCAGCCAACACCACACGAAGGTTAGCACCCATGGGCTTCCACTCCCGTCTCAGGGCGAGAGCTTGCCGTTCGCGCAATCGAGAAGCCGCCTTCGCCGAGGACAAGCATCGCATGGTGAAATTTATATTTCAAGAAAGATATTCGAAAGATATATAGGCGACGCGCCTTGCACCGAGGCGGGCGCCTTGCGGCGGCCGTCGGCATGGCCGCCGAAGGCCCGAGGGAGACGATCTCGCATGCGCGGCGGAGCAGCACGGGGCGCCGAGACGGGCCGGGCGCGGGCTCTGTGGGAGGACGATCGCGTCGGCGCCGGCATGGACCGTTGGACCCGCGAATTTCCGGCGATCGACTGTTCGGGGAAGGCGGTCGTCGGCCGTCTCCTGCATCTGCACGAGATTTTCTTGGCGGCCATCAACCGGGCGCTCGCGAGACACAAGCTGAAATATCCGGCCTTCGCGGTGCTCGCGACGCTTCGGGTCGAAGGCGCGCCCTATCGCATGTCACCCAAGGCGCTGCTCGATACGCTGATCCTCACGTCGGGAGGCCTGTCGAACCTCTTGCGCCGGCTGGAGAAGGCTGGCCACATCCGCCGCATGGCAGACGAGACCGACGGCCGCGGCGTCATCGTGGAACTCACGGAAAAAGGACGGAAGCTCGTGGAGCCGGCGATGCGCGACCACGCAGAAACGGAACGGCGTCTTATCGCGATGCTGAGCCCCGAAGAGCGCCATTCGATCGCTGCCGGATTGGGGCGAATGATGCTGAGTAACCGCTGACCTTCGGCTGCCTCGCTAATTTTTTCCGCTGACCTGGACGAGATCGAGCGCGTCGATCGCCGCAGTCCGCTCGGCCTCGGCTTGCCTCAAGGCGCGCTCCAACTCTTCGGTGCTGGAGCGGCTTGAGCCCATCAGCACCATTCCGCCGATCGCGAGGGCGAAGGCGACAATTACCCGGGTCGGCGAATAGGCGACGAGGCCAAGAACAAACGCGACGATCAACGCCGGGCCGATCATGGCTGACGTGAGGCCCACGAGCCTCAGCCTGCGGCTGCGCGCGATCGCCTCGCTGAGTTCCTCGATGCGAATCTCGAGCCGCTCGATCTCGTCCATGAGGCTTCCCGCCTGATCTCAGATCCAGCAATTCGCAGGCGGCTCGCTAGCGAAGCGCCCGGAGCATTGCGAGCGAAGCCAGTGGGTCACGCGCATTTTGCTAGCTTGCGGGCGTCTCTTTCTGATCGACGTTGCCGAGAACCTCGAGCATCCGGTCGAGGCCGGCCGGCGACAGCCGGATGAGGCCGGTATAGGGCGTGCTCAGTTCGAGGATGAGAAAAATCGCGCTGCCGATGGCGATCGCTCCCGCCAGATGAGCGAGGACCGTGATTGCATTCGGCGGCGCCGCTAAGCCATCGCCAAGAAATAGCGCCGCGGCCCAGCACACCACCACGGCCAGCACATAAGGGGGAAACGGACTGGTGAGCTGGCGCGCCATAAGCATGTTCGTCTCAGCGAACTTTTTGGCGAGATCACGGGCCGCGACCAACAACTGCCGGTGGCGTTCGGACGGGGGCTGAAAGCCGTCGAAATAGGAATTCATCCAGTGCATCGTGGCGCGAGTCTCCTCGAACGTATGCGCCTGGGGTCCACGCTTCACATCGCCGAAGAAGCGCCTGCGCGCTCGACCGAGCGCCTCCCTCAGCCCCGTGCGGGCGCCCGCGACGCCGGCGCCGTATTGTTCGAGGATGACGTCGAGCTCGATGATCACCGGGCCCAGCGCCTGCGCTTCGGTCTGCTGCGTCGTATAGACCGAGAAGGCCGTGAAAACGAGGAGGCCCAGGACGAGCGCCAGTAGCAGCGTGAACAGCCCGACCATTGCCCCGACCGAACTCTTGGACGCGGTCAGCACATCCGCCGGCACGATCCATTGCAGCGCCATGCCGACGAGACTCGCGCCAAAGGTGAGAATGGCGACGATGATCGCCCGGTGAAGAGGTGTCATGTGTCGTCGTCTTGCTCGTAAGCGCCTTCGCCCCGCCCCAAGCCGCGCCTGCTTCCGAGCGGCGCGAATCGGGACATCAGAATGGCCCGCAGATTCCCTCATAGGGCATGAGCGCGATCACCGCGCAAGTCTTGCGCATGCGACAGGGTTTCCTTCTCACGCTGCGTCTTTCGGCGCCCGAGGCATGAGCAACGCCCTCTTCAAAGTCGATCGAAGTGTCTGCAAGAGGAACCGCGCACGATAGGGGGAGCGGGTCGGACTGCGCGCGCGCTCCAACAGATTTGTCGGGGCTTCAATCTGCACCCGCAAAACAATTCCACTTGTGTCCAAAATACAATGACGATTATGGGGAATTGCGCGCCTTTCGGGCGGGGGGCGGAACTGGCTTCAAGACAAGTCCATGCCGAGCGTGTTCGGGCCGTTCGATAAGCCGACCGAGGCCTTTGCGGCGGCCGCCATGGACCCGACGCGGTGGGATGCGGCGATGGATGTCGCGTCTGATGCGACCGGTAGCCTGGGCGCCATGCTGTTTCCGGTGCAGGGGCGCACGCCGACTCTTCCGAAGAGCGGGTCGTTGCAGGGACTGGCGGAGGATTATCTCGGCGGCGGCTGGGTTCATCGCGATGAACGCTATCGGTCCGTCCCAGCGCTCCTGCGCCGCGGCGTCTCGTCAGAGTTTGATTTCACCACGCCGGAGGAGATTGCCAAGAGTCCTTATTATCAGGACTTCCTCGGCCGCTATGGCCTGAGGTGGTTTGCGGGCGTGAAAGTGGGCGAAGGCGAAGATGTCTGGGCCCTGGTGCTGCAGCGCACGATCGCGCAGGGGCCGTTTTCCCCCGACGAACTGAGCCGCCTTGGCGAATTGTCGCGCGGCCTGGTCGGAGCGGCGACTCTGGCTCGCGCCTTCGGGTCGGCGCGCATCGACGCCGTGCTCAGGGCTTTTGAGGCGAGTTCGGACGCCGGTCGCCGCGATCGACCGCTCAGGCGAAGTCGTCAAGCTCAATCTCTCGGCAGAGCGTATGCTCGGCGCCGACCTGCGAGTGGTTAAGAAGCGCCTCGTATCTTTCAATCGCGACGCGACGGCGGCCCTCGATCGGGCCTTGCACGCGCTCATCTGGACGAGAGGCGAGGCGTTTCACCCTCGGGTAGTTCTGCCACGGCGCCTTGGCCGCCCCATCATAGCGTATCCCTCCCGATTGGCCGCCGAGGCTTTCTACGGATTTGGCGCTTGTGCGGGATTCGTCACCTTTGTCGATCTCGACGCCCGCTTGTCGGTGGACGGAAGAGTGCTCGCGAAGGCCTTTGGGCTCACACCTGCGGAGGCGCGGCTGGCCGTGCGGTTTCTGGCCGAGGAGTCGCTCGAAGGGGCCGCGGACGGCCTTGGAATCAGCATCGACACGGCGCGCAACCAGCTCAAGGGCGTCTATCAGAAAACGGGCGTGCGCCGGCAGGGCGAGATCATAGCCCTTCTTTCGCGCCTCGCTAGGTTCTGAGATGCGATTCGTAGCCAATTTAGGTCATGACGTTACGGCGGCGGCTTGGATAATTGCCGGCTTGTGAGGCTGTTTTTTCAACGGAGGAACTGGTTAATGAATTATGCGAGAAGTTCTTGCCCATCGCGAGCGGGCCGCCTTTCCAAAGCCCGGGTCGCATCCATGAAGAGTGGGCTTTGCCGCGCCGCTGTGGCCTTCGTGGCTATTGGGTGCATTGGCGCGTCGACCGCCTTCGCAAACGCGGTAATCCTACCAGACCCGACGCTCGGCGGGCTCCTCCTAGGCCTGGGCCAATCGCAGTCAGCGGGACCCGGCACACACACTCTCACCGTTGCGAGCGCTCTTGCATCGGGTTCGGCGACTGTGATCGATGAGGGATTGCCGTTTCCTTCGATTCTAGCCTTAGTCCAAGCACAAAGCTTGCCGGGCGCCACAGGCTCTTTATCCGCATTCGCGGAATTGGATTACGATATCGAGATCACTGGCCCAGCGGGCGAAGTGTCGGTGGATGTGTCGGGCCTAGCAATGGGAAGCGGGTCGGGAAGCGGGTTTGTCGGGATTGGTCTCACCATCAACGATGAGCCTTTTCTGCCGCATCACCATTTCGACCTAAACTTAACGCTTCCGACAAACACCCCCATAGCTGTGCAACTGGATACAAGCGCGATTGTGCCCCTGACAGAGGCTGGTTCTTCCTCTGCTAGCGCCTACCTCGATCCCTATTTTTCAATCGATCCGAGCAACGCCGACGCCAGCGCGTATGCGATTCTGGTGAGCCCGGGAATCGCCAATACGCCGGCAACTCCCGAGCCCTCGACTTGGGCGATGCTGCTGCTCGGCTTCGCGGGCCTCGGCTGGGCGGGAGGGCGTCGCGGGCGCTTGGCCTGGAGGGCGGCGGGCGTGCGGCCTTAAAGCTCATACCTGCGCTTGAGCCAAGCCGGTAGATTCGCTCGGGCCTAAACCCAATCTGCCCTAAAGGATTGTCTGGGCGCCAATTTGCAGAAGCGTTTGCCCCAGTGGGCCCGCAGCCTCAGGCGGCAAGAGGAGCGAAAGCCGCCCTTCGGCGCCAAGGACGTCCTCGAACGACAGCGTGAGGCAAATGGCGGCTTGGTCTCCGCCCTGCTCGATCTCCCATCCTGTCAGGGAGACTGAACGCGCTTCAGCGGGATCGTCGGTCATTCTGGTTCTTCCGGCAGTTGGTAGTGCGTTATATATCAATAAATATAGCGAGGTGAAACGAAGGCATTGGGTGCCGGGCGGCTGGTCGGGGAGAGGCACATTCTATCGCATTAAGTAGAAATCGACGCTATGATGCTCGGCAATGCGGAACCTGGTCAGCGGCATCCCGTGGCGACGCGCGAGCAAGAGCGGAAAAGGTTGCTGGACCTAACGGGTACAACCCGATTGGCGAGATCAGAGACAGGAGGAGTTTTCTTAACGCCTCTGCTCACAACCCACTGAAAAGTCTCAATTCGAAAAAATAAACGCTAGTATTTTTACTGGCGTTTGGCCCATTTAGTTTCCTTTTACTGGCGCTTACGCGGACAGAGTTCCCGCTTTGGTTGTAACCGCGGCTTAAGGAAGCACAGAAGGTTCGGCAACAACCTCTACTTGACCGCCTCCATCGTCACCTCTGCGACAGAGGCGCGGGCGTGCTTCTGCTCCTCGAGGCGCTTGGCCTTGGTCCCAGCCTGGCGCGCCGCCTCGGAGAGTTGGTACATCTCCTGATGGTCGAAATCGTCGGAGGTTCGTAGCGCCTCGTCGGTATAGTTCTTGGCGTTCGGATCGCGTTCGAGCCTGCGCGTCCACATGTGGATCCTGGCGAACATGGCGAGGATCCGGCCGTAGGTCACGACCTGCCCGCCCCAGTGGCGCGTGTAGAATGAGAGCGGGTTCTCGAGCGGCATTCCCGGTCTCCGGTCGCGACGGGAGCGCCTTCGGATCATGCCGGTCTCGAGGGGATAGATGTTGTAGAAGTGGAAGCTCGCCCAGAACCAGGTCAAGAGATAGGCGACTGTGTCAGGGCGCGGGCCCCCGGCCACGGCGCGGCGGATCACCGTCTTGATGTGCTCCGGCGTGTAATAGGTGCGCCAGGCGAGGCGATAGGCCTCCTGCCATTCCTCGCGCGTCATGCGCGGATGGTCCGTCGTGACATGTTCGAGGTCGAACTTGTTGAGGTCGGGGTCGATGTCGACCCCCTTCGCCACCGCTTTCGCGTGGTCCTCGCTGCCCGGCAGCGGCGTCAGGATTGAGAATTCGAGGATGTCGAGCGGGAGTTCGCGCTGGATGATCTGGATGCGCTTGACCAGCGATTCCTGCGTATCGTTCGGAAAGCCGATGATATAGCCGCAGTAGGTGATGACGCGATGCTTGCGCCACTCGAGAAGGAGCTCGCGGTAGTCGGAAATGTGGTTCTGCTTCTTCTTCGCCGAAGCCAGATTGTCGGGATCGATGTTCTCAAGCCCGATGAACACGCGCTTGACGCCGGCGGCCACCGCCTTCTCGATGAAGCGGGGAATCTTGTGGCAGGCGGTGTCGACCTGGATGATGAAGCGGGAGTGGATGCCCTGCTGGCGCAGTTCGGCCAACCGATCGAAGATCGACTCCCAGTTGCGATTGCGGGCGAGATTGTCGTCGGTGATGAAGAAGTAGCGCACGCCATTGGCAACATTGACGCGCACCAGCGCCTCGATGTCGTCGGCTGTGCGATAGCGCGACTTGCGGCCCTGTACGTTGATGATGGTGCAAAACGAGCAGAGGAACGGACAGCCGCGCCCGGCGTCGAAACTCGAGATCATGCCGAGCGTGCGTCCCACGCGCGCGGGCGGCATGTAGGGACCGGTCGCGCCTTCGAGCCCTGGAAGATCGTGAAGATAATTGTAGATCGGCTTGAGCTTGCCCGCAGCGGCGTCGCGCAAGACTTCGTCGAACCGTCCCTCCGCTTCGCCCGCGTAGAGGGAAATGCCGAGGTCGAGCGCCGCCTTGAGCGAATCAGGCGTCTCCGGCAGCATGGAGAGACAGCCCGAGACATGGAATCCGCCAATGACCACCGGTATCCCGGCGGCGCGCAATGGCCGGGCGCAGTCCATCGCCCGTGGAAACTGGTTCGACTGCACGCCGACGAAGCCGACCATGCCGAAGCCGCCGTTGTCCTTTATCTGGCGGGCGATCCGGTCCGGCCGGATGCGCGTATTAGTCTCGTCGACAGGGAAGATCTCGATGTCCACGTCCTCGCCAAGGACTTGATCTTCCATGCATTTCTGCGCAATGCCAAACAGGCAGGCGAGCGAATTGGAGGGCAGCGCCGACTTCCACCACTGGATGACGTATCCTTCGTCGTCGTAGTGGGAGCACTTGACGAGGAAAAGTAGAAATCGTCGCCGCTTCACGCTATCCGGCATGTCTCGCTCCCCGCGGGCGCGATGGCCCGTCGAATCTGGCCCTGCTCTACTCCCCTTGACGATCGCGACCGTTACCAGTCCTCGCCAGAATGCGCAATCGCCGCCGCATTTGGGGGGCCGCGCCGGCGCCCCGTTAGCTGGCGACGGTTACGTGCAGGTAGGTCGCGGGGTCGCGCCGGCCACCGGGCGCTTCGCGCCCTACGCGTCGATCCGCTTGATGAACCAGTTAAGAATACGCGTCCAGATCTCGTCCTTGCCGATCAGGTCCTCGACCCCGTGTTCCAGGTTTGGATTATCGTTGACCTCGATGACGACGATCGCGCCGTCGGTTTCCTTGATGTCGACGCCGTAAAGGCCGGGCCCGATCGCGCGCACCGCCCTAAGGGCGGCGTCGATGACGGGCTGCGGCGCGTCGCCGATAGGAACCGTCTTCGATCCGCCCTCACGCGCCCCGTTCGGCCCATGCTTGATGATTTGCCAATGTCCACGCGCCATCTGGTACTGGCAGACGAACAGCGGCTCGCCGTCGAGCACCCCGACCCGCCAGTCGAATTTGGTCGGCATGAACTTCTGCGCCAGCAGGAGGTCCGTGTCCTCGAACAGTTTGTCGGACAGCTTTTTCAGCTCTTCGGCGTTCTCCACCTTGTGCACGCCGCGCGAGAACGAGCCGTCCGGAATCTTGACCACCATTGGCCAGCCGAGCTGGCGCTCGGCCTTCATCAGGTCGGGGTCGTCCGCCAGCATAACCGTGGGGGGCGTGGGGACCCCGTGAGCCTCCAGAAGCTCGTTCAGGTAGACCTTGTTGGTGCATCGGATCATCGCCTGAGGGTCGTCGATGACCGGCATGCCTTCGCTTCTGGCGCGCTGGGCGAAGCGATAGGTGAAATTGTCGATCGAGGTGGTCGCGCGGATGAACAGGCCGTCGAATTCGGCCAGCTCCGCGAGCTGCCGTCTGGTGATGAGCTCAACCGCCACCGACTGCTTTTCGGCGATCCGCTGGAAATATCGAAGCGTCTCGGGCGAGGACGGGGGCAGCTCTTCCTGCGGATCGTGCAGAACAGCTAGCGAGTAGCGGGCGATCGGACGGCCTCGCGGGTTGCGCCAGTCGCGCTGGGTGTGCCGATGCAGACTCGTGCGGAAGAATTCCGTCTCTTCCCGCCCGAGTTTGGCGAGCGGGCGGGCGCGCAGCCGTTCGATTTTCCAGCGTTTGCCTGGAGTGATCGTGACCTCAATCGCCGGACAGCGGTACCAGTCGAACAAGAGCCGGCCGAAGGCCTCGAAACGCTGATCCTGGGCGAAGCCGAAGCAGAACAGAAGGTCGAAGGTTGTGGCCTCCGTCGCGCGCGCCTTGGTCGCGGCTGCGGTCAGCGCCTCCTGCAATTCCGGCAGCGACTGCTCGTAGAGTTTCAATTCGCGCAAGTCGAGCATCGTCTCGACAGTCGGGATCACCCGATGCCCGCGCGCTTCGGCAAGCAGAGAGGCATAGTAGCCTTTGGACTGGTAGTTGTACGAACGCGAGAGGTTGACGATTTTGGCTCGTCCCAGGCCCGCAAACAGTTTAGGCCGCGCCAGATAGTCGCCCGTGGTGATCACCTTGTGCGGGGTGTCGGCGTTTGGGAAAGTCCCTCGCCTGATCGACCAGAATGACCCAGCCGTTCATGTCGCGCGCCAGTCGGGGCGTGCGGAAAGTCGCGACAGCTTTTGCATGATGGCGGGCGGAGGTGTCCCCTGATGTGCGGTGCAGAAGATCCGACGACGACGGGCGCGACTCAGTTCCGCGCTTCTCTCGCACCCCTAGCGCGGGCGCGATGCGCGGCGCAATGGTCGAACGCGCTCGGCCAGGGAGTTGTTCCCGGTTTCCCGCTGCAGAGCCGGAAGCAGCGGCTTTTCATAGCGCAGAGCGGTCGCCCCGTCGGCGTAGTAATGCGCATGCTCACCGAACAGGCGAAAGCCGCAGCTTTCGTATAGCGCGATCGCCGCGGCATTGTCGTAGCGGACTTCGAGAGTAAGAGCCGTCCGACGATGTCGGCGCCCGTAAGCCTCGCAAGCTTGCAGCAGCGCCCTACCGACGCCGCGCCGGGCGAATCGCGCGTCGACTGCGAGAGAATAGATCCGTAAAGCCCGCGCCCCCTTGCGCAGCGATACCAATGCGTAGCCCGCCAGGTTCGTCGTCGATGGTCGCCGCGATTACCGGACGATGGGAAGCCCGCAAGAACTCGCGCAAGGACCGCCGCGAAACCCGGTCGGTCTCGAACGATTCGTTCTCAAGCCTCGCAATGGCCTCGATATCGCGAGGTCGAGCCTCTCGGATGGCGATGCTGCTCTGGCGCCAGTTGTTCATGCTGAAAGAAACTGGCTCCTTGTTCGGCGGCCTTAATGCCGCGAGTCGTGGCTTAAACTAGCGCACTCATATACCCGTCGGTCCGGCGGCTTGTGCAATAGCCACGCTGAAGAGGCGGCAGCAATTCGCTTGAAGGCGTAGGCTCTAAGCCAGGTACTGGCCGCCGTTGGCCGACAGCGTCGAGCCGGTGATGAAGCCCGCGTCGTCGGAAGCGAGGAAGACGACGCAGCGAGCCACTTCCTCCGGCTGGCCGAGGCGACGAACCGGAATTTGTGGCAAAATCGCCTTTTCGAGCACGTCCTTTGGAACGGCCAAGACCATCTCGGTCGCTATATAGCCGGGACAGATGGCGTTGACGGTGACGCCCTTGTTGGCGTTTTCCTGAGCCAGCGCTTTGGTGAAGCCGATGTCGCCGGCCTTCGAAGCGGAATAATTGGCCTGGCCCATCTGGCCCTTCTGACCGTTGATCGAGGAAATGTTGATGATACGGCCGAAGCCACGCTCACGCATGCCTTCGATGACCGGACGGCACATATTGAACAGAGAGTTGAGATTGGTGTTGATGACGTCGTACCATTGCTCCGGCGTCATTTTGTGGAACATTCCGTCCTTGGTGATTCCAGCGTTGTTTACGAGAATGTCGACCGGGCCCAGATCCTTCGCGACCTCGGCCAGCCCAGCCACGCAATCCTCGTATTTGGCGACGTTCCACTTGTAGACGTTAACGCCCGTCTCCGCCTTGAATTTGGCGGCGGCCTCTTCGTTGGAATGGTAGGTCGCGGCGACCTCGCATCCGCTCGCCTTCAACGCCTTGGAGACGGCCGCGCCAATCCCTCGCGTGCCGCCTGTAACCACTGCGACCCTCGCCATTCTTTCCTCCCAGATTTTTGAAGCGCACCGTTCAGTCGGCGCGTCCGATTTGAAACGAACGGCGAGCCCTAACGTTCAACCGCCATCGCAATTCCCATTCCGCCGCCGATGCAAAGGGTGGCCAAACCTTTTTTGGCGTTGCGGCGAGCCATTTCATGCAGGAGCGTCGTCAGCACCCGCGCGCCCGAAGCGCCGATTGGGTGACCGAGCGCGATGGCGCCGCCATTGACGTTGACGATCGCTGGGTCCCAACCCAGGTCCTTGTTCACCGCCAGCGCCTGCGCCGCGAAGGCTTCGTTAGCCTCAACGAGGTCGAGATCCTTGACCGACCAGCCGGCCTTTTCCAGCGCTTTACGGGTCGCCGGAATCGGCCCCGTTCCCATGATCGCCGGATCGACGCCCGCCGTCGCCCAAGAGACGATGCGCGCCATCGGCTGGAGGCCGCGGCGCTTCGCCTCCGCGGCGGTCATTATGACCAACGCAGCCGCGCCGTCGTTGAGGCCGGAGGCGTTGGCGGCGGTTACCGATCCGTCCTTGGAAAAGGCGGGCTTGAGTTTCGCCATGCCCTCGTAAGTGGCGCCGTGGCGCGGATATTCGTCGGCGTCGATGACGATGTCACCCTTGCGCGTCGACACTGTTACGGGCACGATTTCATCCTTGAACCGTCCGGCCTTTTGGGCTGCTTCGGCCTTGTTCTGCGAACCGACGGCGAATCGATCCTGCTCCTCACGGGTGATTTGCCACTTTTTCGCGATGTTTTCCGCAGTGTGGCCCATATGATAACCGTGAAAGGCGTCAATGAGGCCGTCCTGAAGCATGGTGTCGACGAGCTTCATTTCCCCCATCTTCACACCGCTCCGCAGATAGGCGGCATGAGGAGCGAGCGACATCGATTCCTGGCCGCCCGCCACAATGATATGCGCGTCGCCATTCGCGATCTGTTGGAGGCCGAGAGCGACCGCGCGCAAGCCGCTGCCGCACAGCTGATTGACTCCGAAAGCCGTTTTTTCCTGCGGAACCCCGGCCTTCATCGCCGCCTGCCGGGCTGGATTTTGCCCTTCGGCGGCGGTGAGGATCTGGCCCAAAATCACCTCGTCAACTTCGCCGGCGTCGACCTTTGCAGCTTCAAGAGCGCCCTTGATCGCGACAGCGCCGAGGTCGTGCGCAGGCGTCGATCCAAAGGCGCCGTTGAAAGAGCCCACAGGGGTTCGCTTTGCGCTGGCGATGACAATCTCAGAGGCGGGCATGTGAGTCTCCCTTGGAGAAAATGGCGCGGCTGGGCGGTCTGATGAGTTCTACACGATCCCCCATCGACGGCGCTATACTTCTATATAGGCGCGGCCGCATGCCCTCGTTAGCCAGAGTTGGCCGAGACGTGGCATTCTCCCTTAAGCGCCAAAGCCAAGGCTCGTCGGCGCCGCGAGGTGGCGCCGGAGAAGAAGGGGGAGGCCTCCTTGAGCGGCTTTCCCGCGCGGGCGAGGCGGTTGAAAGCTTTAGGCGTGGAATGCACGATTCTCCGCCGGCCCTCGCGCCTGAGCGCGCGAGGCTCGAAGCCAGGCTCGGCGCGCCGGTGATTGATGCGACCCTGGCTGCGGTCGCCGAAGCGGCGCTGGCGCGTCTCGTGTCGTGCGCTTGTATGGGGCTCGATATCGGAGATTCGCATGACTGATTTCGCTCTGATGCTCCAGGGCATTGTGATCCTTCCGGACCGAATCCTGTCGAACGGGTATGTCGCGGTGGCCGACGGCAGGATCGCCGAGGTCGGGCAGGGCCATCCGCCCTCGGCACGCGAAAGCCACCATCTCGGTGCTGCGTTCATTTTGCCGGGCGCCATCGACGCCCAGGTCCATTCGCTATCGCAGAAAAATCAAGAGGACTTCATCTGGTCAACGCGTGCGGCGGCCGCAGGCGGTGTAACGACGATCGTCGACATGCCATATGACGAAGGGGACCTCATCTCATCTGCGGCGGCGGTCAAGCGCAAGGTCGCCCACGCTGCAAAGCAGGCGCGGGTCGATTTCGCGCTTTACGGCACGATCGACCCTAACGAGGGAGCTGCGCGAATCGCCGAGCAAGCCGAGGCGGGCGTCGCCGCCTTCAAGTTCTCGACCTTCGGCACCGACCCGAAACGGTTCCCGCGCATCCCTGCGCCCCTGATGGCGGAATGTTTCGCGGCGGTTGCGCCCACGGGACTCACGGCTGGGGTGCATAATGAAGATGACGAATATGTCCGCGCCAGCATTGCGAAGGTGAAAGCGGCGGGGATCACGGATTGGCGAGCCCACGGTCTATCGCGGCCGCCGCTTACCGAGCTTCTGGCGATGACGGCGATCTACGAGATCGGCGCGGCGACGGGATGCCCGGCCCATGTCGTTCATTGCTCGCTCGGCCGAGGATACGAGATCGCGGCGAGCTATAAGGCGCAGGGCTACGCCGCGACGGCGGAGTGTCTCATCCATTACCTGATGCTGGACGAGGAAAATGACGCGCGCCGACTCGTCGGCCGCTCCAAGTGCAATCCTCCTTTGAGGCCGCGCGCCGAAGTGGAGAAATTGTGGCGACGCCTCGCGGCAGGAGACGTCGATCTCGTCTCAACCGACCATGTCAGCTGGTCGCTTGACCGCAAAACTGATCCAGACATGCTCGCGAATGCGTCCGGCCTGCCCGGTCTTGAGACCATAGCGCCGCTCTTCGTCAAAGGTGCGCTCGACCGCGGCGTTCCGCTTACCTGGATGGCGAAGCTGATGGCTGAGAATCCCGCGAAGCACTTCAGGCTCGATCATGTGAAGGGCGCGCTGAAGCCCGGGCGCGACGCCGACATCATGGTGCTGACTCCTGAATCTTATGTGGTGGATACGGCGAAGAGCGGCAACAGCGTCGCCGGCTGGTCGCCCTTCGACGGCATGACTCTTCCCTACAAGGTCGCGGCGACCTACGTAGGTGGTCGCCTTGCGTATGACGGAGCCAAGGTCTTGGCGGAGCCGGGCGACGGTCGTTTTGTCCGTCCGCCCGAACGCATCCTAATTGCGGACAAGGCGGCATGAGCGACAATCTGCCGGTCGACGCCGCCCGGATCGCTGAGGACATCGAGGCGCTCGCCCGCTTGACGGAGCCCGGCCGGCCCTGGACGCGGCGCGTCTTCTCGCCCCTTTTCCTCCAAGGCCGGGCCTACATCGAGGCGCGCATGCGCGCCGCTGGGCTTCAGACACGAATCGACGCCGCGGGCAATCTGATCGGGCGCCGCGCGGGCAGAGGTGAAGCCCGCGCCGTCCTCATGCTTGGCTCGCACTCCGACACGGTTCCGGAGGGCGGTCGATTCGACGGAATTGCGGGCGTCGTTGCGGCGCTGGAAGTCGCGCGATCCTTGGCGGAGCGCGGCGTCGTCCTCGCTCACGATCTGGAGGTCGTCGATTTCCTCGCCGAGGAGGTCAGTCCCTTCGGCGTCTCCTGCATCGGCAGTCGCGGCATGACCGGTCAGATGCCCGAGGCATGGCTCACAAGGCGCAACGAGACCGGCTCGCTTGCGGATTCCCTCGCTTCCGTCGGCGGCGATCCCGCCGCGGTTCTTGAGCAGCACAAGCCGTGACATCGCTGCGTTCCTCGAACTGCACATCGAGCAGGGTCCAGTGCTCGAGCGGGAGGGTCGCGACATCGGCCTTGTCCGAGGCATCGTTGGCATCACTCGCTTCGAGATCTTCGTCGAGGGGCGGCCGGATCACGCCGGGACGACGCCGATGGATGCGCGCGCGGACGCGCTCGTTGCGGCCTCTGACCTCGTGCTAAAGATTTGCGAGGAGGCGTTGGCTCTGTCGAGGAAGCCCAGTCATTTCGCCGCCACAGTTGGCGAGTTCGAGATGGCGCCCAACGCCGCCAATGTCATTCCCAGTCATGTCCGTCTTCTGATCGACGCGCGCGCCGAACAGAGGCCTGACATGGAGGCGTTCGCCGCCTGGCTCGACAAGGCCTCACGAGATCTGGCTAGCGAGCATAGCGTCGCAATATCTCCACCTGCGCGGGTCTCGGACGGCCATCCAGTCGCTTTCGATCCTCGGCTTCTCGATGTTCTCCAGGAAGCGGCAGGGGCGGCAGGCATGACGACGCGGCCCCTCGTGTCTGGAGCTGGGCATGATGCGGCGTGGATCGCGCGCGTCGCGCCGGCAGCGATGATTTTTGTCCCGAGCCGCAGTGGGAGAAGCCACGCTCCAGACGAGTGGACCGACAACGACGCGATTGCGCGCGGCGCGGCCGTACTGTTCGAGACGGTCATCGCGCTGGACGCCAGAGCCTAGAGGAACGGAGATTGGAACAAATGGGCCGCATTCTAGTCGAGAAAGACGTCGAGTCCGCGGGCGGCCGTTACCAGCTGATGAACCCTGGTCACACAGCGCCGGCTTAGTTGGCCGCCAAGGCAACTCGAGTACCGGGAATCGTAGACAGCACCCGCTCGAGTTCGTCGAGGCTCACTGGTTTGACGAGGTGATGGTTGAAGCCGGCTTGCCCCGAATTGGAGCGATCTTGGTCCCGGCCCCAGCCTGTTTGCGCAATAATGACGGTGTTTTTAAGCAAACTCTCCGCCCGAAGCGCCTTGCAGACCGCATAACCGTCCATATCGGGCATTCCGATATCTAGCAGGATCGCGTCGGGCCGGAATTCTCGCGCCGCCTCGACCGCACGCCTGCCTTCGTGGACGAGACGATACTCATGGCCGATCGTCTCAAGCATCCAGCCGACCGTCTTCGCGACGTCGACATTGTCATCGATCACCAAAATTCGCAGCGACTCCTGGGAGGGAGATCCGGTGGGTGACGAGACGGCGCCGAGCGGAGCTTCCGGCTCGGCAGCGACCATCGGCAGACGGACCGTAAAGGCGCTGCCCTTGCCGGGGCCATCGCTCGCTGCGTTGATGACGCCTCCGTGCATCTCGACGAGACGCCGAACGAGAGCAAGGCCGATGCCGAGCCCTCCCTGAGCGCGAGCCAGATTGGCGTTGACCTGAGTGAAAAGATCGAACACTTGGGGGAGCATTTCCGAGGGAATGCCGACGCCATTGTCCGAAACCGAGATGAGGGCTTCCCCTCCTTGAGCGCGTGCTGACAGCGATATTTTTCCGCCTTCTGGCGTGTATTTCGCCGCATTGTTGAGGAGGTTGCTCACCACCTGCGACAGACGAGTCAGGTCCGCCTCGAGCCATATGGGGGCGTTCTCTACGTCGAGCGTCAGTGTGTGTTTCCCGGCGGCGATTAAAGGGTCGCTGGCCTCGCGGGCTGTGTTCAGGATTTCTTTGACTTCGACCTTCTCCTTGCGGAGCTCAATCTTGCCTTGGCTCACTCTGGAAACGTCCAAAAGGTCATCGATCAAGCGAACGAGATGCGAAAGCTGCCGATCCATCATCTCGTGAATCTGTGCGGTCCTGGCGGCCGTCGGCGCGGCCCGGAGAACCTCCAGTCCGCTGCGGATTGGCGCAAGCGGATTGCGCAATTCGTGGGCAAGAGTTGCCAGAAATTCGTCTTTCCGGCGGTCGGCCTCCCTGAGTTCGTCCCTTTGCGTCGCGATCTGCTGCCGTTGGCGGTGGAGCTCGAAGAAGACGCCAGCCTTGCTGCGCAAAACATCCGATTCGATGGGCTTGTTCAGGAAGTCCACTGCCCCAGCCTCATAGCCCCTGAAACGGCGCTGGCGGTCGGCGCTTCCTGCGGTCAGAAAGATGATTGGGACGCCTCGGGTACGCTCGGTCCCCCGCATAAGCTCGGCGAGTTCAAAACCATCCATATCTGGCATCTGGACGTCGAGCAGCGCCAGGGCGACGTCATATTGCAGAAGGAGTTCCAAGGCGTCGTTGCCGGAGCGAGCCTTCAGGCAAAGGAGTCCGTCACGGCGGAGCAGGCCTTCCAGCGATAGAAGGTTTTCTTCCAGATCATCGACCAGCAAAAAATGCACGGGCCGAGCTTCGGACGTCATGTCTCGCCAACCTCCCGCAGATATGCGGCGATCTCGGTTAAGGACAGAACTCTTGCCTCCTTGCAGGCTTGGATAGCAGCTTGCGGCATCGCTGCCGCATAGGCTGTGTCTGGATTTTGCACAATGGCTACACCTCCCGCTGACAAAATGGCTCGCAGGCCCTTAGCGCCGTCGCTGTTGGCGCCTGTCAGAACCACCCCGACCAACCCCTCTCCGTAGACATCCGTAGCGCTCTCGAACAAAACGTCGATAGCTGGGCGCGAGAAAAGCACGGCCTCGTCAGCAGACAGCGAAAGAGTCCGGTCCGCTTCGACAAGCAGATGATAGTTCGACGGGGCGAAGTATGCGACCCCGGCCTGGATCGGCTCCTTGTCCTCCGCTTCCCGCACCTCGATGCTGCATCTCGCCTGGAAGAGCTCGACAAGCAGGTTTCTCTTGTGCGGCGGGACGTGAACGACAATCATGATGGGGAGAGGATACGCTGCAGGCAAATCAGGAAGCAGGCTCGACAGCGCCTCGAAAGCTCCCGCGGAGGCGCCTATCACGATCGCCTGGGGTCTCGCTCGACTCATGCGTGGCCCTGCTTCTGATAAATCCTCTCGTCTTTTGCGAAGTCCGAGAACGCGGCCGAGTGCTCCGTAAACCGGAGACTCTCCTTCGCGCCAAGCCCCAAAAATCCTTTCCGGGTAAGCAACTCCTTGAAGAGGCCAACTGCCCTGTTTTGCAACGTGCGATCGAAATAGATGAGCACATTTCGGCAGGAAATCAGATGCATCTCTCCGAAGACCGCGTCCGTGACGAGGCTATGGTCGGAGAAGACAACGCGTTCGCGGAGGCTTTTCTTGAAGGCCGCCCCACCGTACGCAGCCGTGTAATAGTCGGACAGGGAAGACTTACCGCCGGCCCGGCGGTGGTTTTCGGTGAATAGCTTGACCCGGTCGAGCTCGTAAATGGCCTTTTCGGCTTTTTTTAGCGCCTCAGGATTGATGTCGGTTGCGTAGAAGATCGTCCTCTCCTCAAGCCCCTCTTCACGAAACAGGATAACCAGGGAATAAAGCTCTTCGCCCGCGCTGCAGCCGGCCACCCATATTTTGAGCGACGGATAGGTTCTAAGGTGCGGCACAACCTTCTCACGAATTGTCTGAAAGTAAGACGGGTCGCGAAACATCTCGCTGACTTGCACCGTGAGGTAGCCGAGCAGCCTCGGCAACATGCCAGAATCGTGCAAGAGCCGATCCTGCATCAAGGAGAAGCTTGCAAAGTTCATTTGCTCGCGGGCCTGCCTCAGTCTCCGCTTGACCGAGGCCATCGCATAGCCGCGAAAATCATAGTGATGTTTTTGAGACAGAGCTTCGAGCAGCAACCTGATCTCAATGTCTTCCGTCTTGTCCGTCATGCCGAGCTCAACGCGGCATCCAAACGCGTACGAGCGACAAAAGTTTCTCGACGTCGAGTGGTTTTGCCATGTAGTCGTTGGCGCCGGCTTCGAGACACCGCTCCTGATCGCCAAGCATCGCTTTTGCAGTCAACATGATGATCGGCAATTTCTTCCAATCTGGATTTCGGCGTATCTGACGAGTTGCCGCGAGACCGTCCATGACCGGCATCATCACATCCATGAGCACCAGATCGACAGCCAAATTCGTTTTGACGCATCTCTCCAACGCTTCGATCGCTTCGCGACCATTGCGGGCGATCTGCACCAGAGCGCCGCGCGGCTCGAAAATGCTGGTGAGGGAGTAGATGTTCCGCACGTCGTCTTCGACGATGAGGATACGTTTGCCTTCGAGCAGCGCGTCACGGTTCCGCGCCTTACGGATCATAGTTTGCTGTTCGTCCGGAAGCTCCGAGACGACTTGATGCAGAAATAAGCTGACCTCATCGAGAAGCCGCTCCGGCGACTTTGCACCCTTGATGATGATCGACTTCGAGTAACGGCGAAGCCGCTGCTCCTCTTCCGACGAGAGATCGCGGCCTGTGTAGACGATGACCGGCGGGAACGAGTAGGCGTCTTCCTTGCTTAGCGTTTCGAGAAGCGAATAACCGGAGGCGTCCGGCAGGCTCAGATCGAGCACCATGCAGTCGAAGGTCTGATCCCGCAATTGTTCGAGACACTCGCTGGCGGTCGCGGCAACCACGGCTTCGACATCGTGCGAGCCCAGGAGCTTTCGAACGGCCTCGCGTTGCACGGGGTCATCCTCCACGATGAGGACCCGCCGTACGCGTTGTTCGAGCCTGGTCTCCAATCGCTTCAGGACTTCGGCTAGTTCGTCGCGGTTCACTGGCTTTAGCAGATAACCAATCGCGCCGAGGGAGAGCGCGGTTTCCGCGTTGTCAGCCGCAGAGACGACGTGAACCGGAATATGACGCGTCCGGACATCCCGCTTCAACTGATCGAGGACCCAGAGACCCGAATGATCCGGAAGGCCGACATCCAGCACAAGGGCGTTCGGAAGGAACTCCTTCGCCATCGAAAGAGCCTCGACGGCGTTTCCCGCGATCAGGCATTCGAACTCCATTTCGTGAGAGAGGTCCTTGAGGATGCGTGCGAAGCTCTCGTCGTCCTCGACGATGAGAAGGACGCGCTTGCCTCCGGTCAGCCGGTCGCGATCATCCTCGACCCGGCGGCGCAGCGGAACGACTCGATCCGTCTCGGGCCTGGGGGTCAAATGAGCGGCAGGGGCAACAGGGAGCGGGTAAGACTCGGCAGGCGCCTCCGTCCTCGGTGCGACCTTCGATGGACTATAGATCTCCGGTATGGTGACGACGAACGTGCTGCCGTGGCCCTGCGCACTCCGGAGCGTCACGGCGCCGCCGAGCAGACGGACAAGTTCTCGCGAGATCGATAGGCCGAGACCCGTTCCCCCGTATTTGCGACTAATTGTTCCATCCGCCTGCCGAAACGGCTCGAACACTGCTTTTTGATGATCCTCGGGAATGCCGATGCCCGTGTCCAGGACAGAAAACGCGATTTGTGCGTTCGGCGCGCGGTGGATCGTGAGCTCCACCTTGCCCTTCTCCGTGAACTTAACGGCATTCGAAAGGAGGTTGCGCAAAATCTGTTCGAGTCTTTGCCCGTCGGTCTCTACCGAGGGCGGGCATTCCGGTCCGATTTCGATTCTGAATTCGAGATTTTTCTTCTCCGCTATCGGCGAGAAGAGAGCCGAAAGATCCTTCGCGAGGTGCGTCAGCACAACGGGCTCAGGCTTTATCTCCATATGCCCGGCCTCGATCTTGGACAGGTCGAGGATGTCATTGATGAGGGTGAGAAGATCATTGCCCGAGGATTGTATGGTCTGCGCGTAACGAACCTGTTCCTCGGTCAGGGTATCCGCGGAATTGTCCGCAAGAAGCTTCGCCAGGATGAGCAGCGAGTTCAGCGGCGTCCTAAGCTCGTGCGACATGTTGGCGAGGAAATCCGACTTGTAGCGGCTCGCCTGCTCGAGTTCCTGCGCTTTGAGCCGAACGACCTCGTTGGCGCGTTCGAGGCCGTCGCGCTGGAATTCGAGTTCATTCGCTTGCTCCTCGAGCTGGGAGTTCGTCTGTTCGAGCTCCGCTTGTTGCTGCTCAAGCCTCGATTGCGATTCCTTCAGAGCGCGGCTCTGCTCTTCGAGCTCCTCGTTGGAGACCCTGAGCTCCTCGCCCTGCGCTTGGAGTTCCTCTGCTTGCCGTTGGGTTTCTTCCAGCAAATTCTGAAGCTCGACCCGGTAGTTTGCGGATCTCACGGCTACGCCAATCGCTTCGGCCATCTCGTCGAGCAGCGTAAGAGCGGCGGGATTGAGGGGATGGTGGAAGCCGAGCTCAATCACCGCGTTGGTCAATCCATCAACCGTGCCTGGCGTTAGGACCAGCTGCTCAGGCTTGCCTCGGCCTAGGGCTGAGCCGAAGGTGAGATAGCCGTCCGGCACATCCTGGATCATGAACGATCGGGATTCGACGGCGACTTGCCCGAGCAGGCCCTCGCCACGAACAAATCGTGTCGGGACATCAGCGGCGGACGGAACGCCATAAGTCGAGACGCGGCGATAGCTGTTGTCCCGGTCCCTTATGAATACCGCGCCGGCGTGAGCATCCAGATAGCGGCAGAGATGGCTCAGAATGTTGTCGCCGAGTTGGTCTGTCGGCTGATCGCCGAGCATAGCCTGCGCCAGGCCCGCACGGCCAATCTGTAGCCAATCCTGGCGTCGTCTTGCGGATTCTGCCCGAAAGATCAGGAAGCCGACGACGCCTGTGAGCGCAAGACCGAGGAGGCTCGAAAGGGCGCCGCTGACAATCGCCTTCTGGTAGGCGTCCGCCATTTCGACAAGCCGTTGCTCACGCAGCCCGATCTCTTCCTGCACCATCGCGGAGACCTGAGCGCGAATTGCATCCATTTCCTCCTTGCCGCGATTGGTTTCCACGACGGCCAGCGCGGCGGCCGGGCCCTGTCCATGGCGCAGATCAATCGTCTGCTTCAGCTCTGCGAGTTTGGCGTCGAGATGGACCTTCAGCGCTCGCAGCCTTTCCTGCTGCCGTGGGTTATCGATGGTCAGATCTTTAACCTCGCCGAGGCGCGCCGCCGTGTCCTCAACGGCTGCATTGTAGGGACCAAGGTAGCTTTCGTCCCCGGTGAGCAGGAAGCCGCGCTGGCCGGTCTCGGCGTCTTTCAGCGTCGAGAGTAGATCTTCGACCGCTATCATGGCCTGATGTGTATGGACGACGAGTTGATTGTCGTCCCTGAGCGTCCTGACGTTGAGGTAAGCCAGGGCTCCGCTGGCCAAAAAGAATAGTATGGCGATTGCGAGGCCCAACCAGACGATCGGGTCCGTGTTCTGCTTGCGGCTCATGATTGCATCGGGCTTCCCCTTCATATTCCTTCTCTTGAGTTGGTGCTGGCCTATCAACCCCAGGCGACCACTCCGAGCGGATGAGCATTGATCTGGGAAGCGGTCAAGCCAGGAGCGGGCCACACGAAGGTCGAGGGCAGGGTTCGCTTCATTGTCATCGACGCAGGGGAGGTCTTAGAGTTGGCGAGCAAACGAAGGGTAACGGTATGAGACTGAGGCGGATTGGTCGCAAATTGCAAAGGGTCACCCCGCTCACACCCAGAGAGGCGCTTGAAAGCGCATCACCGCGCCGCAACTGATACACTCCCCGTCGAGCCGGCGCGGACAGCTCGGGAACCTCGGCTACATGACCTTGTCCAGCGTGATCGGCAGATCGCGCACGCGTTTGCCCGTGGCATTGAACACCGCGTTGGCAACCGCGGCGCCCACGCCGGTAATGCCGATCTCGCCGATGCCACGGGCGCCCGCGGGGGCGTGAGGGTCCGGCTCGTCGGTCCAGATCACATCGATCTCCGGCACATCCAAATGCACGGGCACATGATACTCGGCAAGCGATGGGTTCATAACGCGTCCGGTCCGCTCGTCAAACAGGACTTCCTCCATAAGCGCGAGGCCGAGTCCCATTATGATGCCGCCACGAAACTGGCTGGCGGCGGTCTTGGCGTTGAGGATGCGGCCGCAATCGAACGAGCCGAGGAAGCGGCTCACGCGCACTTCGCCTGTTACGGCGTTCACGCGCACCTCGCAGAACAGAGCGCTGTGGCTATGCATCGACCAATGCTGCAGCTCGAACGGCAAGGGCGCCTCCGCCTCGACACTCACCTCTTCGCGTTGGGCGCGGCCAAGGATCGACGCATAGCTTTCCCGTCGAGACTCATCTTCGAGAGCACAAAGGCCGCTATCGAGACCGCCGACCTCGTCAGGGCCGAGCCCCGCCAAGGGCGAGTTGTTGCCGGCGAGCTTCAGGAGTTCCTTCACCATCGCCCGATGCGCCGCAATGATCGACGCGCCTATCGAGGCTGTTTGCTGTGAGCCGCCCGCCAAGACGGCGCCCGGATGAAGAGTATCGCCGTAGAGGACCTCCACCTGCTCGAGCGGCAGCCCGAGCCTTTCGGCCGCGACTTGCGCCTGCGCGGTGGCGGTGCCCATGCCCATCTCGTGCGCGGCGATAGCGACCGTCGCGCGACCGTCTCGCGTGATGGTGAGGCGCGCCGCTCCGCCAGGTATCCGATAGTACGGATAGGTTCCGGTGGCGCAGCCAATGCCGACGAGCCAGTCGCCCTCGCGCTTTGTCGCTGGCGTGGCGCTGCGCTTGTCCCAGCGGAACCGCGCCGAGCCCTCGCGCCATGCCTGCACGACGCCGCGCTGGGAGAACGGCAGCCCCGTGAGAGGATCCCTTTCGGGCTCGTTGCGGATGCGCACCTCGATCGGATCCATGCCGAGCTCAACGGCAAGCTCATCCATCGCCGATTCGAGCCCGAATGTGCCGACCGCTTCTCCAGGAGCGCGCATGAAGGTGTTGGCGACCATATTCATCTTCACCGTCTCGACATCCAGGAAGAAGGTCTTCGACGCATAAACGCTCTTCGCCGGCAGGACGAAGGGTTCTGGCATGTTGTTGTGCGGAGTCATGGCGACCACGCCGGTGTGGATCAGGGCGTCGAGTTGCCCATCCGCCTGGGCGCCAAGCGCCACGCGCTGCTCAGTAACGGTGCGGCCGCCGACAATGCGGAAGACGCCCTCGCGCGAGAGCATGATCCGCACCGGCCGGCCTGCAAGCTTCGCCACCGCCGCCGCCAGAATCTGGTGCTGCCAAAGAAGCTTGCTGCCGAAACCGCCGCCCACGAAAGGCGAGGTGATACGCACCTGCGTTTCCTTCAGCCCGAACACCTGCGCGATGGTCCAGGCCTCATGCGCCACCGCCTGGGAAGCATCATGAATAAGCAGCGTGTCACCCTCCCAGGCGAGGGTGCAGGCGTGCAGCTCGATCGGAGCGTGGTGATGGCGGGGCGTCGTGTATGTGACATCCACCTTGTGAGGAGCGGCAGCGAGCGCGGCCTCGGCGTCGCCGACCTTCTGCTTCAACGGCTCGCCCATGAACAGACCCGACTCGGTTCCGTGCGCCTTCGCGGC
This sequence comes from uncultured Alphaproteobacteria bacterium, assembly GCA_963836695.1. Classification (GTDB taxonomy): domain Bacteria; phylum Pseudomonadota; class Alphaproteobacteria; order Rhizobiales; family Beijerinckiaceae; genus Roseiarcus. The sequence continues at coordinate 209,477 of CAWIKX010000007.1, read as the reverse complement.
CGCGAGCGAGATGACCGGGGTCTGCCCTTCATAGACGACACAGATCAGACTTTGGGCGTGGTCGGCCTGTTCCTGCGTCTCCGCGAGCACGATCGCGACCGGCTGACCGTTCCAGTGGATACGGTCATCCTGCATGATCGGCAGATCGTCGGGACCAGCGGCCTTAGGTTTGCTCATGAACGGCGGCGCTTTATTAAGCTTCGGGGCGTTGCGATGAGTTATCACGAAGACGACGCCCGGCGCCTCCTCGGCCGCGGCAGTGTCGATCTCGACGATACGGCCACGCGCCATCGTCGAGTATTTGAGCGCCGCGTAGGTCAGCCTCTCCATCGGGAACTCGGCGCAAAACTGCGCCTTCCCGGAAACTTTCAGCGGTCCGTCAATGCGCGAGATCGAGGCGCCGATCAGGCCATGCTTATGATGCATCAGCGGGTCGGGATGGCCGCCGGGAATCCAGCCGTCGGGCGCAAGCGCGATGGCCTTCTTCATCACCGCCTGGACGGCGTCCTGCACAACACTCATCGTGACGCTCCGCTGGTGGCCGTGAGCTTGCCGAGCGTGTCCGCAATCAGGCGCTTCGCGAGCTCAATTTTGAAAGCATTGTCGCGCAGGGGCTGAGCCGCGGCGAGTTCCGCTTCGGCCGCTTGGCGGAAGGCGGCGTCCGTCGCCGGGCCACCCCGAAGCGCAGCTTCCGCGCGTTCTGCGCGCCACGGCTTATGCGCCACGCCGCCAAGCGCGATGCGGACGTCCTTGATATTGCCGCCTTCCATCTCGAGGCCCGCGGCCACCGAGACAAGGGCGAAAGCGTAAGAGGCGCGATCGCGCACCTTGCGGTAGGACGACCGGGCGGCGATTCCGTTCGGCGGCACGGTCACCGCAATGATGAGTTCGCCGGGTTTAAGCTCAGTCTCGACTTGCGGCGTGTCGCCGGGAAGGTGGTGGAAGGCGGTCAGCGGAAGCTCGCGCGATCCGTTCTTGCATCTCACCGTCACGACAGCGTCTAAGGCCGCTAGGGCGACGCACATGTCCGAGGGGTGCGTGGCGACGCAGCTCTCCGAGGCACCGAGCACGGCGTGGTTGCGGTTGAAGCCGTCGCGCGCGTCGCAACCCTCGCCGGGTGCGCGCTTGTTGCAGCGCGCGGCGTCGTCATAAAAATAGAGGCAGCGGGTGCGTTGCATCAGGTTGCCGCCAACCGTCGCCATGTTGCGGATCTGCGCCGAGGCGCCGGCCAGGATCGCCTCGGCAAGCAATGGCAAACGCTCGCGCACCCGCCGGTCGGCCGCGACGGCGGTATTCTTCACACCGGCGCCGATGCGCAGGCCGCCGCCTGGGGTTTCCTCGATATCCCGGCAAAGCCCGGTCACGTCCACCAGCCTCTCAGGACACTCGATGGTTTCGCGCATGAGGTCGACTAGATTGGTCCCACCGCCAAGATATTGGGCGCCGCCGCGCGCTCCGGCCGTCAGCGCCGCGCCTATGTCGGGGGCGCGCTCATACTGAAATGGGGTCATCAGGCGGCCTCGCGCTTGGGAGCCGGTGCGGCCAGGTCGCCGAACGTCTCGTGGATCGCATCGACGATGCCGTTGTAGGCGCCGCAGCGGCAGAGGTTGCCGCTCATCCGCTCGCGCAGCTCGTCGTGACTGAGTGCGATTGTTTCCGCATCGAGATCCGCAGTGACATAGCTCGGCACGCCCTTGCGAAGCTCCGCCGCCATACCAACCGCGGAGCAGATCTGACCGGGCGTGCAATAGCCGCACTGGAATCCGTCATGTTCGACAAACGCCTGCTGCAGAGGATGAAGCGCGCCGGGAGCGCCGAGCCCCTCGATCGTGGTGATCTCGCGGCCTTCATACTGTACGGCGAGAGCGAGGCAGGAATTGATGCGCTCGCCATCGACAAGAACGGTGCAGGCCCCGCAAGCCCCCTGATTGCACCCCTTCTTCGCACCAAAGAGGTGCAGGTGCTCGCGCAAGAGATCGAGAAGGGATATCCGAACATCCACCTCCCGCTCTACTTCGCGGCGATTTACAATCCAGCGCATCGCGAACTCCGCCTGACTAAGCCAGCGGGTTCAACGCGCGGGCGGAGAAGTTGATCCATTCGGGATCGCTGGGCGCCGCCCACGCCCTTGCCGGAGCAGCAACACCGCGTAATCAAACCTTGAAAGAGGAAATGAGCGCAGAAAGGCTTCTGACGGAAATCGCGAAGCGCAACGCCGACAAGACGGCAGCCACCAAAATCGCGGCATACTAACTATAAACCTTGCCGCCAGCTCATCCGGCTTTAGGAGGCCAGCCGGTCCGGCCTACCAAGTTTCGAATGCCCGTTTGACCCTTAGCAGGAACGCGGCGCGACGCTCTTGGCTTGAGTGATCCATGTCGTAATAGGCGAGATAATCGCATCGAACGCTATGGCCGGGCATCCAGCGCACCATGCGTTTCATCACGCGCTTTGGGGGATCGCCGAGCAGAAAATTGACGGTGCGAGTAGCTCCATAAGTACAGACGGCAGCGATCTTTCGCAGCTTTTGCAAGTTCGTCACTAATGCCCCGTTGGGGCCAACTGTGAAGCTTACGCCCGGAATAAAAACGCGGTCGAAGAAACCTTTCAGGATCGCGGGAAAGCCCTCGTTCCAAACCGGATAGACACAAATCAGAGCTTCGGCGGCCAATAGGCGATCGGCGTAGGTTTCGATGGGCGGCCGGTTGAGCCCGATGTCATGGTATACCACCCGCTCCCGCTCGCTCATGACAGGATTAAAGCCTTCAGCGTAGAGATCGCAGTCGTCGACTTGATGGCCGCGCGACTGCAAAGTCGTGACGACTTCGCTATGGAGCGCCGCGCCAAAGCTTGCGGTGACCGGATTGGCGTACAGAATAAAGATGCGCAGGGGGGTGCTCCACGTTTTGTCGATGCGTTGAACGCGATTCGGTCCAAAGCGTCCGATGCGAACACTTTGGACCAACTGGTCTAGAGCAATTTCCGCTCATATTGCATCGTATCCTGCAGCGGCGAGATCGTTGGCGCGTTCCTGCCGAGTGAAGCGGCGAAGGGCGTCGGCGATGGCTTGCAGAGATCGAGGATGGTTCGCGCTTCGGCGCCGCGCAGGATTTGGCGCGTTCTCAAGGTCTCCTTGACCTTGTTCAGGGTCTCTTTGGCAAACACCGGCGGTCCGTCGTCGTTCTTCAGTTCGCTGCTTTGGCTTGGTGGGCTACGATCGAAGCTTGCCCTGCCGCAATTTGTAAGAACTGCTGTACCTGCCTCGTCGCGCTTGGTTGCGGCGCCTCGCCTGCATTGCTATGAGCGAACCCAACAATTTCCTAGCTTTTGAGCGTCGGGATGGGCCAGGCTTTTGGTTATTGATATAAAAAATCGTACCAGAAACGGGTGAAAAGGAGATTTCAGATTACTTCAAGTACGACTGCGGCCCTGTCAGAACTCTTATCTCGCTTGGATCGTGACCTCTTGCTTGTTGATGTCGGCGCACGTTGGGGCGCCCACCAGCAATGGAAAGCACTCATTCGCCGCGCGAAAGTTCTCTGCTTTGAGCCGGACCAAGAAGAAGCGACCCGCTTAACCGCGCAAGACGAGCCCAATGTTACCTATTTACCGATAGCACTTGGCGCAACCGATGGATCTGTCGCGACGCTTCACGTGACCAGTCAGCCGGCCTGCAGTTCGCTATATGCGCCGGTCGAAGCACTCTACCGGGATTATCCAGCGCTCGCCGAGATCAGACCGACGCGAACCATTGAATTGCCACTGCGTTCGCTCGATGCGGTGCTCCACGAGTACGCGATAGAGAACGTCGATGCGATAAAGCTCGATACTCAGGGCTCGGAACTGGACATCTTGCGCGGTGCAACCACAGCCTTGCGCACCTGCTCCATGATCGACATTGAGGTAGAATTCAATGCGATTTATGAAGGCCAGCCGCTCTTTTGCGATGTGGACCGGTTTATGCGCGACAATGGTTTTGTGCTATGGCGGCTTTCCGATATCTGCCACTACGCACCGAGCGAAGATTGCGGCCCGCCGTTGAAGTTTGTGATGGCGTTCAGCCCACCACAGACCGTTGATAGCCATCATGCTCGAGGCGGCCAATTGTTTTGGGCGCAAGCTCAGTATGTCCGGGCAGAGTACCCGCCGACAAGCACAGCACGGCTTTCGCCGACCAGCGCGTTCAAAGCCGCCGCCGTCATGGCCAGTGCGGGCCTATGGGACCTTGCGCTCACGATTCTACGTAAAGGCGATAATGAGCCCCTTGCGCAAAACATCGTCGAGGTCATGAGGAACGCTCCGGACAGGGTTGCCCCGGTCAGCACGCAGGACGCGGAGATTGCGGACTTGCGCGTCCAAATTGCGGCGCGGGACAGTCGAATTAGCGAAGGGGCTGAACATCTAGCCTTAGCGCAAAAAGAGCTGGCTACGGCTCGGGCGGATGCCGCGTCGCTGCGGTCGTCGACCTCATGGCGAATCACCGCGCCAATTCGAGCGCTTCGGACCATGGTGCGCCGAGATGCAAGTGCCTAGCTCTGCTTGCCTTGCTTCGCCCATAAGGCCTCGGGGTAAATCGACCGTGCCGGTGGGGTTGTGGGTTCCTGATGCTCTTGGGTTGGGGCGGCTGTGGCTCTGCGGTTCCGCTTGACGCCGCAATGCGATCGGGACGCTTGGCGCGGACCTTCAAGTGCTCGCGGGCCCACCTTGCTTAAGCCGATTGTCTTGGATGCGCCACAGTTGCAGGCGCATGCCCGGACGGCGCTCGGCGAAGTCGCCCAGGGCTCCCGTGAGGTATTAGGTCGAGAACCCGTCCGGCGCGCCGATGCGCACATCGCCCGCGAGTTCGAGATCGACGCCCGAGATTTCGCCCTGGGCATGCAGGAACGCGCTCTCCATCTGCTCGGCCGCGCTGATGGACCGTTCCCCGGCGCCGGTGAGCTTTGCGCCGGTCGAACAGCTTGGCGCCGACTGTGGCCTCGAGCGCCGCGATGCGGCGGCTGACTGTCGCGTGGTCGAGCTCGAGCCTTTTGCCGGCGGCGACGAACTGGCCGCCGCGAGCCACTGCGAGGAAAACTCGGACGTTATCCCAATCCATTTCGACGTCTCCAACCTTCCGTTAGGGCGCGACGCCGCGGCAGGCCCACGCGACACTCGCGAAGGACCGCGCGCCATCGGGCCGGCCCGCCTCATAGGCGCTGCGAACGGCAGTTTCCGTACGCGTCCGCTCCTCCGATTCGAGGGCTGCGACATATTTACCGAGCGGACCTTCGCCCTCCGCAATAGGCGCCCAATAGTCTTCGAAATCCCGATACGCCATGCGGATCATCAACTGCGCTTCCGTGACGTCCTGGAGGCCCTGGTCGACGAGAGTCTGCTTCATTTCGCCTGGCTGCATCATCGGCTGGAAGCAATAGCGGTTGCGGAACGCGCGCCCGCTCTCGCCGAGCGCCGCGACGGTGTCCACCATCATGCGCATCGCTGGCATGCCGCCGAGATGGTCCCAGACCGCCGCCGCAACCGTTCCACCCGGCCGTACGACGCGGCGCATCTCGCTGACCGCCTTCCCGGCTTCGGGCACGAAATGCAGCACCAGCAGCGACAGCGCGCGGTCGAACGCGCCGTCCTCGAAGGGAAGATCGCAGGCGTCCGCCTGGCGGATCGTGATCCTCGGGTCGGCGTTGCGCCGGGCCGCCTCCTTGACGAACAGGGGCGAATAGTCGATTGCGACGATCTCGCGGAGTTCGGTCATCTCGGCGAGCGCGAAGGTCAGGCTGCCGGTGCCGCAGCCGACGTCGAGAATCCTTTCCCCTTCGTTTACCTCAGCAAATTCAAGGAATGGGACGGCCAGCATTTTGCTCCAGCGACCCATGAGCTGCTCGTAAGCGCTCGCGCTTTGAACAGTGAAGGTTGACGGCATGGAAACATCCCCTCGGCGGCATCTGGGCTAGCCTAGTGAAGTTCGGGCGGCCCGGTCGATACTGCGAGACTTAGCGCATTTTCGCACAGCCGATGCGCGATCTCTCGAATTGCTGTGCGCAAAATCGTGGCGCATAAAGCCACACGAGCAAAGGCATCAGGAGTGGAGCGATGATCGAATACGGCCATTTCATCGGCGGCAAGACCGTCGCCGGCAAGTCGGGACGAACCGCCGACGTTTTTCAGCCGATGGACGGCGCCGTGCGCGCGCATGTCGCGCTCGCTTCCAAGGCTGAACTCCGCGCGGCGGTCGAGAACGCCAAAGCCGCACAGCCGGCTTGGGCCGCGGTGAACCCGCAGCGCCGCGCCCGCGTATTGATGAAGTTCATCGAACTCATCGCCAAGAACAACGACGAACTCGCCGACATCCTGTCGCGCGAGCACGGGAAGACGATCGCCGACGCCAGGGGCGACATTCAGCGTGGCGTCGAAGTAGTGGAATTCGCGCTCGGCATTCCGCATCTCATGAAGGGCGAATATAGCGACAACGCCGGCCCCGGCATCGACCTCTATTCGATGCGCCAGCCGCTCGGCGTCGTCGCCGGCATCACGCCGTTCAATTTTCCCGCGATGATCCCCTTATGGAAGCTCGGGCCGGCGATTGCGTGCGGCAACGCCTTCATCCTGAAGCCTTCCGAGCGCGACCCCGGCGTGCCGCTCAGGCTCGGCGAACTGTTCGTCGAGGCTGGCGGGCCCCCGGGCATCCTCAATGTCGTCAACGGCGACAAGGAAGCAGTCGACGCCATCCTCGACGATCCCGACATTCAGGCGATCGGCTTCGTCGGCTCGACCCCGATCGCCGAATACATCTATACGCGCGGCACGGCGACCGGAAAGCGCGTCCAGTGCTTCGGCGGCGCCAAGAACCATATGGTGGTGATGCCGGACGCGGACATGGACCAGACGGTCGATGCGCTGATCGGCGCGGGTTATGGTTCGGCGGGCGAGCGCTGCATGGCCATTTCCGTCGCGGTTCCGGTCGGGCAGAAGACCGCCGACGATCTCATCCGCCGCCTAATTCCGCGCGTTGAATCCCTGAAAATCGGACCGTCGACCGACACCGGCGCGGACTACGGTCCGCTGGTGACCAAGGCGGCGCTCGAGAAGGTGCGCGACTATGTGGACATCGGCGTGAAGGAGGGCGCGAAGCTCGTCGTCGACGGCCGCGACTTCAGGATGCAAGGCTACGAGAACGGCTTCTATATGGGCGGCTGCCTGTTCGACAACGTGACCAAGGACATGCGCATCTACAAGGAGGAGATCTTCGGCCCCGTCCTGTCGGTTGTGCGCGCGCATGACTATGGCGAGGCGCTCGGGTTGTGCAACGACCACGAATACGGCAACGGCGTCGCCATCTTCACCCGCGACGGTGACGCGGCGCGCGACTTCGCGTCCAAGGTCAAGGTCGGCATGGTCGGGGTCAATTTCCCGATTCCGGTGCCGCTCGCCTACCACACCTTTGGCGGCTGGAAGCGCTCGGGCTTCGGCGACTTGAACCAGCATGGGCCGGACTCGATCCGCTTCTATACCCGCACCAAGACCGTGACCGCCCGCTGGCCGTCCGGCATCAAGGACGGAGCGCAGTTCTCGATCCCGACAATGAACTGAGGGGCTTGGACGAGGCGAGACGGGGGCCTATGCTGGCTCTCGTCCCGCGTGCGCGGGAGGCTCGCGAGAAGCCCGGATGTCCACCGCTCTCAAGCTGATGACGGTCGACGAGTTCCTGCCCTGGGCCGAGGGCCAGGAAGGGCGTTGGGAGCTGCATGACGGCGTTCCGGTGATGATGGCGCCGGAGCGGGCGGCCCACATTCGCACCAAGTTTAGCGCAGCAAAGGTTCTAGACGCTGCCGTGGCGGCAGCGGGCCTGCCGTGTGAGGTTTTTACAGACGGCATGGCCATCCGGATCGACGCGCGGGCGACGTACGAACCGGACGCGTCGGTCGTTTGCGGACCTCGCGCTCCCGCGGACGCCATCGAAGTCGACAATCCCATTGTTGTGGTCGAAGTCCTGTCTCCCAGCACCGCCGCGATCGATCATGGCCGCAAGCTCAGCGGCTATTTCTCGCTTCCGAGCGTGCAACACTATCTAATTCTCGATCCCGAGCGGCGCGTTGTCATTCACCACAAGCGTGGATCAGGCGATGCGATCGAGACGCGCGTTCTGACCGACGGCGCCGCGCGGCTCGATCCGCCTGGGTTCGAGGTTGCGGTCGAGGCGTTGTTCCCGCCAGCTTGATCGGGCCGGAAGTCGGCGGGCGGCAGATATTGAGCTTTGGGCTCTCAAAGGGCAGCGAAAATGTCCGCCACCGATAAACTCTTTGGGGGGTCGATCCCCGAAATCTACGAGCGGCTTTTGGTTCCGCTCCTGTTCGAACTCTACGCTAAAGACCTCGCCGAGCGGGTGGTCAAAATCGGCCCCAGTAAGATACTGGAGATCGCCGCAGGCACCGGGATTTTGACTCGCGCGCTCGCGTCCCGCTTGCCTCCGAGCGCGCATATTGTGGCCACCGATCTCAATGAACCGATGCTCGATCACGCCAAAGCCCTTGTCGGCGACGATAACCGCATTGAGTGGAGGCAGGCCGACGCGCAATCGCTCCCATTCGCGGATGAAAGTTTCGACGTTGTCGTTTGTCAGTTCGGGATGATGTTTCTTCCTGACAAGGTCCGCGGGTATGCGGAGGCGCGCAGGACGCTCAGGCCGGACGGCCGGTTCTTCTTCAGTGTTTGGGACAAGATTTCGGAAAATGACTTTGCCGAGGTTGTCACCGAAGCGCTGGCGACGGTCTTCCCCGAAGATCCGCCGCAGTTCCTCGCGCGCACCCCTCACGGTCATTACGACGAAAAGCAGATTCTCGGTGACTTGAAAGCGGCTGGCTTTCCCCAAGCGACCCTTGACGCGGTGAGCGCGAGAAGCACGGCGCGCTCACCTCTCGATGTGGCAATTGCCTACTGTCAAGGGACCCCGTTGCGGCATGAAATCGAGACGCGCGACGCCTCCCGGTTGGAGGAGGCGACGCAGCGCGCCGCTGAAGCGCTGACGCGCCGATTTGGCGCCAACGCCATTGATGGTCGGACGCGAGCCTATGTCGTCTCCGCGGTTCGCCCTAGGTCTTGAAAGCGTGGTCGCCCGACTCGATCGCTGGGATTTGCAAGCTCAGAACCTGAACAGGGTCAGGCCTGGCCCAGAGTTGCCGAACTGATCGGTGATTCGCTCCCGGCCGCGCATGCCCTGGAAGGTGCCCTCGATCGGCGTCGGCTGGTTGAACGTGCTGTAGACGTAGCCGTTGCCGACCGTGCCTACGGGGGCCTGGGTGCCCGCGGTTAGCCAGGACGGCCGGGCATGCACCGTGATCTGCCGGCCGGTCGGCGCCGGACGCTTGGCGCGCTTCTTGATCGCCGTCTGCCGGGTCTTCGCCTTCTGGGGCGCGGTGCCCAGAGGCCCTGTCGTCTGAACGGCGCCCTCCTCCGGCGGCCCCGTCTGGGCGCTCGCTGCGCTCGCGGACGCCGCTATGCCGGCCGCCAGCGCAGTGGCGGCAAAGAGCCGAACGAACCGAACCATAATCACTTCCTTTCGCTCGACTCAGACGGCTGGATATAAGGCGGCGCACCGAAAGCGAAAGAGCGGGATCTCGCCGATGATTCGAGGTCGCCCTTATTGATCGGCGCGGTCAATGCCTTGGCCAACGCGGAAAATCAATGGTCCCGGCGGGTGGGCTGAGGAAACGGAAGTCCAAGGCAAAGGGTGACCGCGCGCGAGATGGCGTCCCCGGACGGCCTATGTGATCAGCACGCACCCTCGGTTTTACCATGACTTCGGCGAAGCCGAGTTGGCCTGGAACAACGTCCGGCAGGCGAAGCGAATCCTCTATTAGGCATGAACATCGGCGCGGATGGCTTGAGAACAAGCCATCTGGCGCGGCGGCTTCGGCCTGGTTGGCGCAGCCGTTCAAGGCCGGCGCCGGTTGATCCTTGTCCTCTATGGGGCGCGGGCGGAGGCCGACAGGGCGAGCGAAGCGCGCGAGCCGATCGAGTGGGGCTTGCGCTCGTCCAATCAGTAAAGTCGCAATATGCTCGTCCGTCCGGCCGAGCGCTAAGGCGCCAGTCCCGCTGGTCAGTGAATAGGGTCCAGCACGACCACCGGGATCTCGCGTTCGGTCTTGAGCGCGTAGTCGGCATACGGCGGCCAGAATTCGAGCGCCTTTTTCCAAAGTCGGCCGCGTTCCTCGCCCGTCGCTGTCCTGGCCCGCGCCTTCAGCTTCTTGGTCCCGACTTGCACCTCTACTTCCGGGTTGGCCAGGATATTGCGGTACCAACCAGGGTGCTCGGGCGCGCCGCCCTTCGAGGCGACGATAATGTAACTGTCCTTGTCTGTTCCATAAAACAGCGGGAATATGAATTTGTCGCCGGACTTCCGGCCGGTGGTGGTCAAGAGCAGCGCAGGCGCCGTGATCTCGCCCCGTCCTGGCACATCGACCTTGTGCATGTGCCCTTCCTTCCCGCCGCTGGCGAGATAGAGGTTGGCATGCTTGACCATCCATTCGGGCATGTTCGGAGCGAGTTTCGCTTCAGTCATCATCCTTGTCCTCCTTCAAAACTGTGAGAGCATAGCGCCGGGCGTCGGTTTGGCCAACGTGGCGGAGCGCGCCGCGAGCGGCGAGAAGCCAACTCGGTTGGCCGCACTTTGTTCGGGAGACCTAACCGCTCGTTGCCATGTCGGAGCGCGACGATTAACGTGCCGATCACCGGCGAAGCTGCGTTCCATCCGAACGCGACGCGACAAGCCCATGCGATAAGGAGTCAGCGATGGCGGAGATACCTGCGGAATATCTGGACATACTCCAGCAGAAAAAGGCCTTTGCTAACCTGGCGACCATAATGCCGGACGGGACGCCGCAAGTGACCCCCGTGTGGTTCGACTATACGGGCGGGAAGATCCGCGTCAATTCAGCTAAAGGTCGGGTAAAGACACGGAATATGCAGGAAGGCGCGCAAGTGGCGCTTTCGATTCTCGATCCCGACAATCCCTATCGCTATATCCAGATCCGCGGTCGGGTCGGGCATGTGACCGAAGAGGGCGCGGACGCGCATATCGATTCCCTCGCGAAGAAATACCTCGGCAAGGACAAGTATCCCAATGCCCAACCTGGCCAGGTCAGGGTAACTTTCGAGATCGAGCCCGATAAGGTGCAGGTCATGAGCTGACCTCTCTCACAAGAGGCTCGCGACCGCTTCGCGGTATCGCATAAGCGCGCTCAGATGGGCCTGCACTGAGCGCGACGCGATGCGGAGGTGGTGATTGCGCTGAAAGGTGGTGTTGAGCGTCAGGTGAGTGACGCCCGCGTTCTTCCAGAACTCGACTTCCTCGCGCCAGCTTGCCTCGTTCCCGTCGCCCACGGAGACCCAGACGTCAACGCCAATGCTGGCGGGATCGCGACCCGCCTGTTCGGCATAGGCGCGCAGCTTGGCGAAGTCCGCTTGCGCCGCCGCGCCTGCAGGGTAGGCGTTCATGATCCATCCGTCGCCCCATTTCGCGAGGCGGCGCAACGTTAGATCATGATGCCCCCCGAACCAGATCGGGATGCGACGCGGAATCGGCAGCGGGTTGATGCCTGCGTCGTCGATGTGGTGCCATTCGCCATCGAATTTCACGTGCGGCTCCGCCCACAGAGCTTGCATCACTCGGACCTGCTCCTCCGACCGCCGACCCCGATTGTGAAACTCCTCGTTGAGACCTACGAATTCCACCTCGTTCCAGCCGATCCCGATCCCCAGCCGCAACCGGCCCGCGCTCAGCACATCAAGAGAGGCGGCCTGCTTGGCGACCAGCACGGTTTGCCGCTGAGGGAGGATGAGTACTTGTGTCGAGAAGCCAATTCTCGTCGTGCAACTGCTGAGAAATCCGAAGAGGACGAAGGGGTCATGGAAGAGATCAGCCGAGGTGTTCCGCGCGCCCCAGTGAGGTCGGCTGGCGATATTGACCCCCAGAACGTGATCGGGGGCTGAGAGATGATCGTATCCGGCCGCCTCGGCCGCCTGCGCAAACAACCGGACCGTGGCGGGATCGCCGCCGATGTCGGTCAAGGGCAATGTAACGCCGAGTTTCATCGCATGCTCCCAACGCACGGCCCTGTGATTGTTCATCCCGGTCCTATGCCGGGACGAACCGTCGCCAAAAGGTGTCTGTCTGCGGTATTGTATCCGCCGCGGGCTTGCCAAGGCCCGATGACCCGGAGAACGACCCTGTGCTCAAGCTAGGATACAAGGCGTCGGCAGAGCAATTCGGACCGACAGAATTGCTGCAGTTTTCTAAGCTTGCGGAGCAGTCGGGTTTCGACTCGGTGTTCATCAGCGATCATTTCCAGCCATGGAAGCATCATGGCGGCCACGCTCCGTTTTCGCTCGCGTGGCTCGGCGCCCTTGGGGCGGTGACGTCGCGAATTGTCATGGGCACGAGCGTCATGACGCCCACGTTTCGCTATCATCCCGCCGTCGTCGCACAAGCCTTCGCGACCCTCGGCGTCATGTTTCCCAATCGGATCGTGCTTGGCGTCGGCACCGGGGAGTCGCTGAACGACGTTCCCTCCACCGGCATGACCTGGCCGGATTTCAAGGAACGGTTCGCGCGTCTACGTGAGGCGATCACCCTGATGCGCCAGCTCTGGACCGAGGAGAAAGTGACCTTCGAAGGCCAATATTATCGCACCAAGGACGCGACCATCTACGATCGGCCCGCGACGCCGGTTCCGATCTATGTCGCGGCGGCCGGCGCGCTGATCGCCAAATATGCCGGGCGAATGGGCGACGGGTTGATCTGCACGAGCGGCAAGGCGCGCGAGCTCTACACCGAAACGATCTTGCCGAAAGTCATGGAGGGGCGAAGCGAAGCCGGCTCGCGCGCGCCCGACTACGCTCGGATGATCGAGGTCAAGGTCTCGTTCGACACCGATATGAAACGGGCGACGGAGGACACGCGCCATTGGGCGGTTCTCGCTCTGACCCCGGAAGAGAAGACCTCAGTTCACAGTCCGGAAGAGATGGAGCGGCTTGCTGACGGGCTTTCGGCTGAGCGCGCCGCGAGCCGCTGGATCGTCTCGACGGATCCGGACGAGCATGTCGAACGCATCGGCTATTACGTCGATCTCGGCTTCGACCATCTCGTGTTTCACGCGCCCGGTCCCGATCAGGAGCGCTTCATCCGCCTCTACGCGGAGCATGTTCTGCCTCGGCTCCGTCGCCGCTTCGGCAGGCCGGACGAAACGCGCAAGAGCGCATGACCTCTCTCGAGGTCACCGCGCTGAAGGGTCTGCCCTTGATCAAGGCGGGGGACGACTTGGCAGGGCTCATCGTCTCGGCGCTCAAGCGGAATGACGTCGCGCCGCAGCCTCAGGACGTGCTTGTCGTCGCGCAGAAAATCGTCTCGAAGGCCGAAGGTCGCATGGTCGACCTTGCGACGGTCGAACCTTCCGCCAAGGCCCGTACGCTTGCGGCTGAGACCGACAAGGACGCGCGACTCGTGGAGGTGATCTTATCGGAGTTGGATCGCGTCGTGCGGGCGGCGCGCCGCGGCGTGCTGATCGTCGAGCACAGACTCGGCTTCGTCATGGCGAACGCCGGGGTCGATCAATCGAACGTGGGGCCGACGGACGGCGCCACCCGCGCGCTTTTGTTGCCGAAGGACCCTGACGCAAGCGCGGAGGCGCTGCGAAATGACCTCAAGGCATTGACCGGGATTGATCTCGCGGTGGTGATCAACGATAGTTTCGGACGCCCGTGGCGGCAAGGAACGATGGGCGTCGCGATCGGCGTCGCCGGCCTACCCGCGTTGATCGATCTGCGCGGACGCCCCGACTTGTTTGGCCGGACGCTCGAAGTCAGCGTCGTTGGTTTTGCGGACGAAGTCGCCGCCGCCGCATCGCTCGTGATGGGCCAGGCGGACGAGGGGGCGCCGGTTGTCCTGATTCGGGGCTTGCGCTGGTCCGCGCCTCAATCGACGGCGGCAAGCATCGTTCGTTCCCCAAGCGAGGATCTGTTTCGATGAGTTCGGGATCTGGTCGTGGCGCTGTCGGGCGGCATCGGCGGCGCCAAGCTCGCGCTTGGCTTGGGCCGGATCGTCGAGCCGGAAAATCTCATCGTCGTCGCCAATGTCGGCGATGATTTCGAGCATCTCGGTCTGCATATTTCGCCGGACGCCGACACGCTCATGTACACGCTGGCCGGACTCGACAACACGAAGCTAGGCTGGGGCCGGCAGGACGAGAGCTGGGCGTTCATGGAGACGCTCACGGTGCTCGGCGGCCTGGACTGGTTTCGTCTTGGCGATCGCGACTTGGCGGTTCATGTCGAACGCACGCGCCGGCTGCAGCGAGGCGAGACGCTTTCCACCATCACCGCCGACTTCTGCCAGCGTCTCGGCGTCCGTCCCCGCGTGCTGCCGGCGACGGATGATCGGCTCCGCACCCGATTGCGGACCGATGAGGGATGGCTCGACTTCCAGGACTATTTCGTCCGCCTTCAGTGCCGCCCTCAAGTGCGCGAGCTTGCCTTTGACGGCGCGGCGGATGCGCGCCCGCATCCGGATCTTCTGACGGCCCTGAGCGACGAACGCCTGCGCGCGGTGGTCATCTGCCCGTCCAACCCCTTCATCAGCGTGGAGCCAATCCTCGCCGTGCCGGGGATGCGTGAGGCGCTGTCCGCCTGTTCAGCGCCGGTTGTCGCTGTGTCCCCCATCATTGGGGGACGAGCGGTCAAGGGGCCGACAGCCAAAATGATGACGGAACTGGACATGATTCCGAGCGCCGCCGCGGTCGCCGAGCGCTATGGCGAACTCATCGATGGCTATGTCATGGACACCACCGACGCGGCGGAGGCGGCTCACGTCAAGCCGAAGGTGACGCTCGCGCCCACGCTCATGACGAATCTCGCAGAGCGCGAGCAATTGGCGCGCGTCGTGCTCGCCGCGGCGGACGCGCTCGTCTCTCAGAAGCCCAGGCGGGACCTCGTAACGTGAGCGGAATCTGGGCGGTCGTGCCCGTCAAGGAGTTCGACGGCGCCAAGCAAAGGCTTTCGCCCTATCTCAGCCCCGACGAGCGTCGCGCGCTCGCAACGATCATGCTCGATGATGTGCTGGACGCGTTAAGCGCGGTCCGCGAGCTTGCCGGCCTGCTTGTCGTTACGGTCGATCCAGTCGCGACGTCGCTCGCCGGCCGCTATGGCGCGCGCGTCGTCACGGAAGGGGCGCGAGATGGCCACACCGGCGCCGTCACCGCGGCGGCTCGCTTGCTTGTGTTCGAGGGGCGAACCGCCATGGCGACATTACCCGGCGACATTCCGCGGCTGTCCTCAGCGGAAGTCGCGGCGACCCTCGCTGCGCACCGGGCTGCGCCCGCCTTCACCATCGTGCCTGCGCATGATGATCTCGGCTCGAACATGATCATCTGCTCTCTGCCGGACGCTGTACCGCTGCGTTTCGGCGAAGACAGCTTCTACCCGCATCTCGATGCGGCGCGAGCGCGCGGAATTGATCCGCTCATCATTCGCCAACCGGGCATCGGCATGGATATCGACAATCCCGTCGATCTCGTCACGTTTCTGAGAATGCCGCCGCCTGTCCGCACGCGAACGCTGACATTTCTCGAGCAATCGGGCATCGCGGATCGTCTTCTGGAAACGAGCCAGAATCACCGGTAAGTCTACTCCGCCGCGACGAGTTTCCGCGGCGGCGTCAGTACGACTGGAGCGAGAGCCGACGCGTTTAGCGACGCCGCTCGCCGCTCGGCCGGGACTTGGCCGTAGAGCGTCGTCCGCTGTTCCGGCGTGCGCCCGAGCGACCAGACAAGCTCTTCCATCGCCTCCGGCGGAAACTCCTGCCCGTGCTCGGTGCCCGCAGCGCGCGAGATGCTCTCGTTCATCAAAGTGCCGCCGAGATCGTTGGCGCCGGCGTTAAGGCAGGCCGCAGCGCCCTCAGGTCCCATCTTGACCCAGGATGTCTGGATGTTCGTGACATGGGGGTGGAGCGCGAGCCGGGCCACGGCATGCATGAGCACCGCCTCCCGGAATGTCGGGCCGCGCCGAGCGGCGCCTTTGAGATACATTGGCGCTTCCATATGCACGAAAGGCAACGGCACGAATTCCGTTAACCCGCCCGTCTCCGCCTGCAAATCCCGCACGGCCAAAAGATGCCGCGCCCAGGAAAGCGGATGCTCGATGTGCCCGTACATAATTGTCGACGTCGTGCGCAGGCCTAGGTCGTGCGCGGTCCTCACGACATCGAGCCACTGCGCCGTGTTCACCTTGTCTGCGCAGATGATCGCGCGCACTTCGTCGTCCAGAATTTCCGCGGCGGTGCCCGGCAGGGTGCTTAAGCCTGCAGCCTTGAGCTCTGTCAGAAATGAACGAATGGAAACGCCGAGCGTCGCTGCGCCTTGTGTGATCTCCAACGGCGAAAAGGCGTGAACGTGCATGCTCGGAATCGCCGCTTTGATGGCGCGGCAAATCGCAAGATAGGTCTTGCCGCTGTAATCCGGATGGATGCCTCCCTGGAGGCACACTTCTGTCGCGCCTCGCTCCCAGGCTTCGCTGGCGCGCCGGACAATCTCTTCGAGCGCGAGGTCATAAGGCGCGCCGCGCAGCGCCTCATGCGTCTTGCCCTTGGAGAAGGCGCAAAACGTGCAGCGGTACGAACAGATATTCGTATAGTTGATGTTGCGATTGACGACATAACGGACGACGTCGCCGCTCGTTGCGCGACGAAGCTCATCGGCCGCGGCGACGACGCGATGGTAGTCGGCGTCGCGCGACGCAAACAGCCGCACGATCTCCGGCTCGTCGATGCGGGCGCCTCCTTGCGCGCGCTCGATGATGCGCTCGATCATGGGGTCGACGGAGCGCGCATGAACCGAGGCCATGCGCGGGACGACCTTCGTGCCCGGCGCCCAACTGTCTTCACGCGCCAAGCCTTCGGCGTCGCTGAGGCGGCGCGCCTGTGTGGCGATCTCCGGCGCCGTCCAGACGCCAAGATCGCGCATGTAAGAGGGATAGATCGGCAGGCGATGCACAAGGAGTTTGCCGGCCGCTGCGGTGCGTTCGGCAAGCTCCGCGATCGCCGGCCACGGCGCTTCGGGATTGACGTGATCCGGCGTGACGGGAGAGATCCCGCCCCAATCATTGATCCCGGCCGCGATCAGCCGCGGATAGACGCCTGGCGAAAGGTTGGGCGGCGCCTGGATGTTCATCGCAGGACCCAGGATCAGGCGCGCTGCGGCTAGGCTCCAGAGCAGGTCATCGAGATCGGGCTCGGCCGCGCGAGCGAGCTTGGTGCCCGGCTTGGCGCGGAAGTTCTGGACGATGACTTCCTGAACATGGCCAAAACGGCGATGCTGATCGCGGATCGCGAAGAGCGCCTCCAGGCGTTCGCGCCGCGTCTCGCCTATGCCGATCAGGATGCCGGTCGTGAACGGCACGCGCAGTTCGCCAGCGAGCCGCAGCGTCTCAAGACGAATCTCGGGCCGTTTATCGGGCGAGCCGTAGTGAACGCCGCCCGGCTCGCAAAGCCGAGCGCTCAGCGATTCCAGCATGATCCCCTGACTGGCCGTGACCGTCCTTAAGCCCGCGATCTCGGAACGGTCCATGACTCCGGGATTGGCGTGCGGCAGCAATCCAGTCTCGCGCAGCACGAGCGCGCACATGGCCTGAAGATAGTCGATGGTGGTTTCGTGCCCGAACGCGTCCAATGTCTCCCGCGCGGCGCGGTAGCGAAGCTCCGGCTTGTCGCCGAGCGTGAACAGCGCCTCGGTGCAGCCGGCGGCTGCTCCAGCGCGGGCGATCGCAAGCACTTCGTCCGCGGATAAATAGGCGGATTGCCTCGCGCGCGGACGCTCGGCGAAGGTGCAATAGTGGCACACGTCGCGGCAAAGATGGGTAAGCGGAATGAACACCTTGCGCGAATACGAGAGATTGCGTCCATGGCCCTGGTCGCGCAGGCGTCCTGCGGCGTCGATCAGTTCGGCGAGCGGCGCTCGCTCCAGCCAGATCGAAAGCGCCTCGTCGCTCAACTCGCTCATTCACCCACCTGTGAAGCTGTTTGTCGCGCATCCGTTTACGTTTGGAAGCGACGACGAATGATGTGGTATCTCTATCGCAGATGCAATCGGACGGTTAGGGGGACGGTAAAACGCTGACAACGGCGATGCGGTCCTGCGACTAGGTTTTCACGCGGATTTGATGGGCGCGACGGAGTGTTCGAGATGAGGCAATTGGGACGACTCGGCGTTTGGTATTCAATCGATCGGTTGGATGGCGCAGGAATCCGAGATTTGCTGACGAAGGTTGAGCAGTTTGGCTTCTCGACCTTCTGGTACCCGGAAGCGCTTGGGTATGAATCTTTCTCGGTCGCGAGCTTCATGCTGGCGAACACGAGCCGGCTCATCATTGGCAGCTCGATTGCGAACATTTACGCCCGCGACGCTTTCACGGCGAGACGGGGGCTGCGCACTCTGTCCAACCTTTACGAAGATCGCTTCATTCTCGGCCTTGGAGTGAGCCACGCCCCCATGGTCGAGAAGCTGCGGGGTCACGTCTATGACAAGCCTGTGCCGACCATGCGCCGCTATCTCGACGGCGTCTATGAAAAGGAGTCCGATGCCGCCGATTGGCCTCTGATGATCGCTGCGCTTGGGCCCTTGATGCTGAAGCTCGCGGCCGAGCGCACGGCCGGCGCCCTCCCGTATAACGTGACACCCGAACATACCCGTGAGGCGAGGGCCGCGTTGGGGCCTCATAAGCTATTGGTGGTTGAGCAGAAGGTTTGCCTCGAGACAGATTCCGCCATTGCGCGCGGTCTCGCCCGAGGCGAACTGCATCGCTATATGCCCATGACCAACTACCGCAACAACTGGCTACGTATCGGCTTCACGGAAGCCGATCTTGCCGATGGCGGTTCGGACAGGTTCCTCGATGCGATGGTGCTTCGAGGCGACGCCGCGACGATCGCGCGCGGGCTCCGGGCGCATTTCGACGCCGGCGCCAATCAGGTCTGCATTCAACCGGTTCACGCGGAAGGCGATACGGAGGCGCGCGATCGAACGCTGAAGGCGCTGGCCAGCGTCTGACGCAGTGAAGCGGTTGGCTCACCCAGAATGTGATCCGATCCGTCGGCTGGCCCGTCCAATCGGCTTCCATGTTGAGGTCGCTTAGGTGTGCCGCCGGCGAGCTGAATGTCAGACTCGGCGCTTAGCGGCGCTGCGTGGATGGCCGGAAAAGCCGGGCCCTGGTGGTAGAGGCTCCGATGCGGAGCCGTAACTAGGACGCCCAACCGTCTAACAATGAACAAGTATTTTCTTGCTAAAACCAGAAGCCCGGGCTAATATGTGACGTTGGCTCTATCAGCTAGGCTCAGGCTATCAGCGAAGGGGCGGTATGGGGGTCGGGCGCCGTTTGACAGGTTGGGAATCGCAACTCGGCACGCGAGTTCTGAGTGACGGAACTTTTTTATTTTTTCGCCCGTAATCCCATGAAAAGGCTCATTTCGGAAAAATTTATGAAAGGAAATGAAAGCAATTTTGCTTTCATTTCCTTTCATAAGCTTGCTTTTATTTGCGGAGATTTCTCGCCTAGGTTGTATTCATGCCTAGGGTCTGGCTGCAGGGCGGGTCACCGTCCGGGTCCGGCCTCCGTTTCGAATTTGGAATTGCCCGCGCGGCGCCGGAAATGGGCGCCTGATCCTCCGGCTATCTCCCGAGCTTAAAGGCCAATCAAACTCTGGGCCGCCAGGCTTCGGGCAGGAAGCGATAAGCCGCGCCATTCGGGACGACGTGCCCAAATGTCGGGAAGTCGAGATGGACGCCGGCGACGCGCAGTCTCTCTCCCGCAGCGAACTTGAGCACCTTCTTTCGCCCTTCCGTCGCGGCGGCCTGATCGATGTCGTAGGCGACGCTCGTATCGGGGAAGGCGAACTGGATCCCGGGAAAGTGGATGATGTCGCCCCAGATGAGAAGCCCGTCGCCGTTGGACTCGACAAGCCACGCCGTGTGTCCGGGAGTATGACCCGGCGTAGGGAAGGCGCGGACGCCGGGAGCGACTTCTTCAGTCTTGACCGTTCGGATGCGGTCGCCATAGGCGGCGAGCGCCGCGCGAGCCACGTGAAAATCGCCCTGGCCTTCCGAAGTCGCCCGCGCCATCGCCCCGTCGTCTCTCCAGAAGGCGAGCTCATTCTCGTGCAGGGCGAGCTGCGCTTTGGGAAATATCGGCTTGTTGGACGCGCCGGTCAGTCCCGCCGCGTGATCAGGATGCATGTGGGTCATCACGATCGTGTCGATGTCGGCAGGCGCGATATCGATGGTCTTCAGGTTCTCAGCCAGGCGCCCGACGTTCTCCGTCTTTCCGGCGAACCCCGAGTTCACAAGAACCGTCCTGTCGCCGGTGCGGATCACGAAGCAATTGATGGTCAGCCAGGGCGGGGTGAGACGAAACTCGCCGAGATGAGCGTTCTTGCAGGCGGCGCGATCGGTCGTGACGAGATCGTCGAACGAGACTGCATGGACGCCGTCATTGACCGCGCTCACGACAATGTCCCCGATGGCGATGTGCGAGACGCCGCTTGGCTGGGTGATCGACTTCATGTGCGCATCCCTCCTATCGTGGGCCTCGTCCCCATCAGCGCAGCGAGAATCCGCGGTCGCGCAGAAAGTCTCTCAATACCTCTCGTCCCGTCAGCGCCGCTTCATCCCTTACGCGGAGCGCCGATTGTTCAGTCCAGTCGGCGACGCGCATTTTCTGCTCGGCCTGGAATTCGCGAATCCGCTGATCGTAAGCGGCGAGCAGCGCGGGGTCTGGCGGCGTGTAGCGCTCCCGATGCAGGATCACATTCTGGGGAAGACGCGGCTTCACATCGGTCTCAACGGCTGGGTCCGGAATCCCGATCGTCATGCCGAAGATGACCATTGCCTCATTCGGCAGAGCAAGCTCGTCCGCCACCCCCGCCGGGTTGTTCCGCATCGCTCCGATATAGCAGCCGCCGAGACCCAGCGATTCCGCCGCGACGATCGTGTTCTGGGCTGCGAAGGACGCGTCGGCGATGGCGAAGATAAACGCTTCGATATAATCGAGCCCGGTTCCCGGATGGCCGAGGTCGGCGCTGATCGAGCGCAGACGCGCGAGATCGGCGACGAAAACGAGCAGAAGCGGCGCGTCAACAATATGCCGCTGATCGGCGGCAAACTTCGCCAGCCGCGCCTTGCGGGCCGGGTCTTCCACTGCGATAACGCTCCATGCCTGAAGGTTGGACGTCGTCGCCGCTGACTGCGCGGCCGCGATGATGAGTTCGAGAAATCCAGGCGGCAGCGGTTCGTCTCGATAAGTGCGAACCGAGCGATGCGTCATGATCGTGTCGAGCGCGTTGTTCCACGGAACGGAAGACAAGCGATCGGCAAACTCTTCGTCTCGATAACGGGCGCGCAATCGGTCCCGACCGGAAGGGGCCTCTTGCCTCGCCGTGTCTGCCGCAACAGGGTTAGCCATTGCGTGTCGCTCCGACGCCATAACGCCAATAAGTCAAACTACGCCCTCCGCCTCGAGCCCGCGAATGTCAGCAGTCGAATGACCGAGCAGTTCGCCGAGCACATATTCGTTGTCTTCCGCGTAGCATGCCGCGCCGCGATTGATGAGGCCGCCGATATGCGCCGGCGTGCGGGAGAGTTTGAAAGGCGCTTCAGCCACCGGCCACCGGCCTATCTTTGTCCCGTCAACTTCGGTGAGCCACTCGAGCGCCCGCAACTGGGGGTCCCGCTCACAACGATCCTCAGCTGTCTGGCAAACGCCGGCCGGAACGCCCGCCGCCTGAAGCCGCTCCATGCAATCGTAGGCGTCGAGTTTCTGGGTCCACTCCGTAACGAGGGCGTCGAGATCGTCCTGGTTGGAAACCCTCGCCTTGAGGCTGGCGAAGCGTGCATCCGTGCGCCACGCTTCGGCGCCCGCCACCTGAGTCAGTGCATTCCATTGCTCGTCGCCGAAACAGGAGATCGCGATCCAGCGGTCGGCGCCTTTGCAACGATAAGCGCCATGCGGGGCGGCGCGACCATGCGTCGAGCGATTGCCGGTTCTCTCCCATTCGCGTCCGTTTACCGCCCATTCGAGAATGGGTTGACCGCAGAGGAAAATGCCCGCTTCGCATTGCGAGGCGTCGATGCGCTGGCCCTTGCCCGTCAACGAGCGGTAGTAGAGCGCGCTGAGCAATGCCTGCGCAAAGCCATAAGCGCCCATCCAATCGAGGAACGAATAGCCCCAGCCAGCGGGCATCGCGGGCTCCGGGAGCCCCGACATATAGTTTGTTCCGGAGAACGAGGCGGCGATCGGGCCGACAGTCCGCAAGCGACCGTAGGACCCATAGCCTCCCATGCCCGACTGCTGCACATAGATGATGTCGGGACGTATCTTGCGTTGGACGTCATAGCCCAACCCCAGACGGTCAAGCACCCCGGGCGAGAAGCCCTCCGCCACAATGTCGGAAATGGCGACGAGGCGTCTTGCGAGCTCGAGGCCCTTCGGGTGCCGGATGTTGAGCGAAATCCCACGCTTGCCGGAATTCTTGTTGTTGTACTGGCCGCCCATATCGGAATCGGTGACCCCCGGAAGGGGAGCGGTGGCCGACTTGCGCGCTTCCCGGCCGCCCACCGGGGCCATTGCTGCGAGGCGGGTGTCGGGATTCTCTTTCCACTCGACTTTGATGCTTTCGGCTCCCAGCGCCGCGGCGAAGCGCGTGCCGCCCGCGGAGGCCAGGAACCAGGAAAAGTCGAGAATGCGCACTTTCTGCAGCGCGAACGGACGGCTGCGCGGCGACAGCGCTGGCGGAGCCGCGGGCGGCTTGGAGACGACAGGTTTCGCTCTGCTGGCCTTCGCTACTCGCTTCAGCACCTCCTGCGTATCTTCTCCGATGAGCGGCGCCCGCCGGCCAGGCTGCCATCGGGTTTCGGAGCTCAGCCATTTGCTGGTCGGATAGGGAAACGAGCGGCCAGCCTCGGGATGAAAGATTTCGCTGATCGCCCCGCGTCTGAGCCAATGCTCGTCGGCGACGCTCTCATGCGGCTTTCGGACCGGCGCCCAAAGCAGGCCCGCGGCCTGCGCCTCGCTCCAGGGCATT
This sequence comes from uncultured Alphaproteobacteria bacterium, assembly GCA_963836695.1. Taxonomy (GTDB): domain Bacteria; phylum Pseudomonadota; class Alphaproteobacteria; order Rhizobiales; family Beijerinckiaceae; genus Roseiarcus. Next base: position 186,367 of record CAWIKX010000007.1, on the reverse strand, counting down.
TTGTCGTAAGTAAAGGCGCGAATGAAGCGCTGGATCACTTCGAGCGTGTGCGACGACTGCTCGTCCGCAGCCGCGGTGCCCGGAATATTGCGCGCGCCGACATCGCCGCTCTCCTTGGCGACGCTCAGATCCGCCGCCATTCCGTATCGATCGAGGAAGGGCGTGAGATTGGCGCGGTCTCGCGCGCCGACGCCCCAGGTCATGAACCAGCGGCCATCTTTTGTCTGGCTAATACTCGGGACGCGGGTGACATTCTCGGACGCATGTCGGCAGGTCAGCCGATAGAGCGGCGCTCGTCGCATGACCCACAACATGAGGTCGAGTTCGGTGTTCTTGGCGACGGCTTCATGGATCGCACAAGAAACGTCCTGGCCAAGCCCGGATGTCTGTCGTTCAAGGAGAGCGGCGAGGACGCCGATCAGAAGCTGCTCGCTCGCTATGTGGTAGGCATGCCAGATCTGCGGCGCAATCGGCGGGAGGTCGTATTCGTTCGCCGGGTTTGGATCATAGCCGCAGTTCATCATCACGCCGCCGAGCGCGAGATGCACGAGGTCCGATCCCTTGAAGCGGCTCCAAGGACCATCGTCGCCAAACGGCGTCATCCGCGCAACGATGAGAGAGGGAAAGCGTTCGGCGAGCGATTGGGCCGTAAGGCCAAGCGGCTTATTGAGTCCGCCGCTGCTCGAATCCAGGAGGATCTCGGCCCCCTCCAGCAGTCGCAGTAACGTTACTTTCCCGTCATTCGATTCGAGATCGACAACGACGGAGCGTTTGCCGCGGTTGTAGGCCCAAAAATAGAGTGATCGCTCCTTGTCGACGGTGTCGTCTTGGAATGGCGCGATAGAGCGCGTGGAAGCTCCCCCTGGCGGCTCGATCTTGATGACCTCAGCGCCAAGCCCGGCAAGTAATAATCCGCAATATTCGGCCGTCTCGTCGGCGTATTCGATCACGGTGAGGCCGGAAAGCATTCCCGGCGCGTCCGATGGAGCAAGTCCATCCGCCCCTGGGTTGGGCTTTGCTGCTTGGGCGTTTTCCTCGGTCATGATGATCTTGCGTTGCGGTCCTGACGAGTGCGCGGGCTTGATAGGAGACGCTTCGAAGGGGTAAGAGAATGCATTATATGCGATCATAGCCACCGAAGGCGCAAGGCTGTTCAACCTTAAGTCTCATTGGCTTCGCGGACATTCGGAATGTGATGGGAGGTAGGCTGGTGCAGAAGGAATTCGTCATCCAGAATTTCAAACGGTTCCGGCCTTACCTTGTGGCGAATGCGCCGCTCGAACGCCTCCACTCGGGCGTTATGTGGGCTGAAGGGCCGGTCTATTTCGCGGACCTCGGCGTGCTTCTATTCAGCGACGTGCCGGGCGAAAAGATTTACCGCTACGTCGATGGCCAGGCGCTCACCGTGTTCCGGCAACCTTCCGGCAACGCCAACGGCAACACCCGCGACCGGCAAGGGCGGCTTCTGACCTGCGAGAGCGGAAACCGCCGGGTCACGCGCACGGAATATAACGGAACCATCACCGTTCTCGGCGAACATTACCAGGGCAAGCGGCTTAACTCGCCCAATGACATCGTCGCCAGCTCGGACGAAGCCGTCTGGTTTACGGACCCAGACTACGGAATCCTCAGTGATTACACGGGAAACAAGGCGCCGAGCGAGATCGGGCGAAGATGCGTCTTTCGGATTGACCCAAAGAGCGGCGATCTTGCGATTGCGACTGACGAACTTGGCAAACCGCCCTGCTGATCGTGCGTCACGCTCGAATCGGCGACATACATCTGGACGAGCGCGGCTGACGGCGTCCACTGTATCACGCCGGACGGCGAAGTGATCGGCAAGATCCTCGTGCCCGAGACCGTCACCAATCTCGCCTTTGGCGGCCCGAAGCGCAACCGGTTGTTCATCACCGCGGCCGCCTCCCTCTATTCGATCTATGTCGGCGTGCGCGGCTTATGAGAAACTGGGCCGCCTAGGTCTCTTGACCTATTTGACATAAAATGCATCATCCTGTGCCGGGAGGAGCGATGGCGGAATTCAGCAATCTGCACAATCGCGTGGCTGTCGTTGGAGTCGGAACGACCGCCTATGGGAGCTTTCCCGAGACGGATGAATATGGGCTCGCTGCGGAAGCGTTTCGCAACGCGCTCGCAGACTGCTCGCTCGACAAAGGCAAGATCGATGGGCTGCTCACCTGCCGGATTCCGAGTTACAGCAGGGTAGGGGAAACGCTAGGCCTCGATCCTCGCTGGACGATAACGCTGCCCGGCCACGGCCGAATGTCCGGGATCGGCCTCATCGAAGCGACGATCGCTCTCGCCACCGGGCAAGCGAACTACGTCGCACTGCTTTACGCCAATGTCGGCCGATCGCGCCGCGTCTTCTACGGGGGCGAAGAGTCGCCCGGATTTTGGGATCCTTGGGGATTCACGTCTCCCGGCGCCGCCCATGCGCTGATGTTCCGGCGGCACATGGAGCTCTACGGGACAACCACAAGACAGCTCGCCGAGGTGTCCGTCGCATTCCGTGAGCACGCGAGGCTCAATCCCGGGGCGGTCATGAAGGCTCCAATTACCATCGATGATCACGAGGCTTCGCGGCTCATCGTGGCGCCGCTGCGTCTCCTCGATTACTGCCTCATCAACGACGGCGCGGTTTGTCTTATCCTGACGACGAAGGAGCGGGCCTCCGATCTGGCGAAACCGCCGGTACTCGTCAGCGGCTTTGGCGGACGTGAAGCCTATCGGACAGCCTCGATAGAAAATTTCGAGTTTGATTTCTGGCGCGAACACGTTTCGGCGTCCGCGAGCGAGGCATTCGAAATGGCTGATGTGGCCCGCGACGATGTCGACGCCTTGATGTGCTACGACAATTTCAGCCCGACGGTTCTCTTTAGCCTGGGCGGCCTCGGATTCTGTGCGCCGGGCGAAGCCGGACCCTTCGTCGAAGGGGGCGCGCTCAAGCTTGGAGGGCGGCTCCCGACGAACACGGACGGAGGCCACCTCTCCAACTCCTATATGCAAGGTTGGGCGCTCAACGTTGAGGCGGTGCGGCAATTGCGGGGCGAATGCCGCGAGCGTCAGGTTCCCGATTGCGAAATTGTCACTTACGCGCAAGCGACGCCTTGCACGCGCGTCATCGTCTACACGCGCGGCTGAGGCGATCATGGACGGGAACGACGTGTCGCAAAGACAAGAGGGCTACCAGAAACCGCTGCCTCGAATTACGCCCCTCAATAAGCCGTTTTGGGACTACGCCCTCAAGTCGATCTTTACGCTCCAGGTGTGCGCCCGATGCCGCGATGCTCATCTGCCGCCCTCACCGGTTTGTCCAAAGTGCTTGAGTGATGATCAATCCTGGAAGCCCGCCTCCGGCCGCGGGGCGCTGGAGTCCTGGGCGGATTTCCATCGAGCCTACTGGGATGGATTCAAGGACGAGCTCCCCTATCGCACCTGCCTCGTCAAGCTCGACGAGGGTCCGATCATCATCAGCAATCTCGTCGGTGACGACGCGAAAACCAAAGTCGGCGCCCGCCTGCGCGTGACATTTGAGCGCGTGACCGAAGAGATAGCCATTCCAAAGTTCGCCCTTGAGTAGCGTTTGAGCGGCGTTGGTCAAACAGAGGAGAAGAGCGCCTCGCTCCTTGTTTCCATGTTGAACATTTCGAGAGAGACCGACCTCGTCCGCAAGCCGCATCCCTTCGCCGAGACCGTCGCGCTTCGATCGCGCCGCCGCGCGAAAGCGGCCTACGATTACAATGTGAAATCTGCAACGCGCGCGCTAGAGATCATTGAGCTCTTTGCGATCCACCGACAACCACTCAGCGTGACGGAGATATCCAGCGCGTTGTCAATTCCACAATCAAGTTCGTCGGTGCTGCTGCATTCGCTGAGCAGCGCCGGCTTCCTCGGAAATTGGATTCACGACGCGCTGTTCCCTGATGGCAGTCTGCTTTCGGTGCTTGACGCGCTCAGCCATGCCGCGCAGGCGACCGTGAGACTCGGGGTGAGAAACAACGTCTACGTTCGTTACGTCCATGCATCTTGGCCAAGAAACAATTCCGAAAGGCGGGGCTTGGGGCCGGGGCTCGCGATGCCGATTTGTGAGGACGCGCTGGGCCGGGCCCTTTTGATGGCGGAGAATGATCGCGACGTTTGTGGCATAGTGCGGCGCGCCAATGCCGAGGCTGATGACGCGAGGATCGTAAAGGTCGAGACATTCATGGAGGAGCTGCGCGCGCATCGGGGGGCAGGCTTCGTCGAGTGCGCCGACTCTGAAAGCGAGTGCGAGCGAGTGCTTGCGGTTCAACTCCGGCCCCTCGTCGGGGGACCGCTTGCGATTGGGCTTGGCCTCGACTCTGCCCGGCTTCCGGCGGAACGCGATCGGCTTCTCAAGTTGCTCGTTAGCGTGGCCAAACAAATCGAAGGCGACGGCATGCGCGCTTCGATTGACCAACGCGCTCTCGTTGATGCCTAATCCGTTCTGCGTCCGGCCGGCTGAGGCCAGCGAGGTGTGGTATCTGTCAAAGTTCGCGCTCAGACCTGTCGGAGTCTGCCCCGAACTATAAGAAATCTCTGCCGGCTTAGGCCTGGACGAGGAACGACGGCTCCGCAGTCGTTGCTGATCGTGACGCGTCAAATGCGCCACGGGGACTGTCGCCGCCGGTCTTTGTTCTTGCCTCTGGCGGCTGACGCGCCAGTCTTACGACGCCGATAGAATTCGCCGCACGTTCAACTATGATGTGAGAGCTTCGCCGACCACCTGGACTTGCAGAAATGATCGACCTTCAGTCCCTTGAAAGATTGCCGCGCGCGGGTCGGGCGGCGCCTATCGGCGAGGATAGCGGGGCTTGGGAACTGAAGTCGAAAGCGACCGTTGAGCGCCAGATCGCCGAAGTTCTCCGCGAGAAGATCATCGTTGGGGTCATCGCTCGAGGCCAGAAGCTAAAACAGGCGGAAATCGCTCGACTGCTTGGCGTTTCAATCACACCGGTACGGGAAGCCTTGCGGCTTTTAGAGGCTCAAGGCTACGTCGCCGTCAAGGCTCATCGGGGCGCCGTCGTTTCGCCATTTGTGGTTGAAGGGGCCGAGGAGCTTTACGAGTTGCGCCAAGCGCTCGAAAGCCGGCTGACGCGAGAGGCAGCGCGGCGGATGACTCCGGCCGATCTGAACGTTCTGAAGGCGCTCAACCACGACTTTCTGACTGCCGTCAAAACACGCACGCGCCCTTCCTTGCAGGAAAAAAATTTTCGTTTTCACTTCAGGTTCTATGAGCTCGCGGGGCAACCTCAAACCATCGACTTCGTCCGCATGTTATGGGCCAAATATCCGTTAGAGATGCTAACGAAGATGCCGGGCAGACAGATGCGCGTCTTCGAGGAACATGCAGCGGTGCTGGATGCGCTCGAACGACAGGATCCGGAGCGAGCGGTCCAGACGATGCAGGCTCATATCAAAACCGGCTGGGACGAGTTCTGCGCCAACTACCGAGCGAGTGGCGCGCGCTGAAGGTCGCGCGATCAAGCCGGAAGGGCGATGGCTTATGTCGCATGGGGCGACCTTCTCTCGGCGGTGCATCGCCGGCCACGATGGGGCCATTCCCAACGACTAATTGCAGGGGAGGAGCGCACTCTATAGTTTTTTCTTGAAGAAGCTTGGAACCGCGACCTCGCTTCGAGAGGCGTTGACGCGTGGAGTTTCGTCGATCCGGCGGAGCTTCCAAGAAGCAATCCAAGTTCCAGGGAAGACATGGGAGGAGAGAAAATGAACGTCTGGAAACGTGGGGCGGCGTGCGCTTTTCGTGTTTGCGCGCTCGGAGCTGTTTCAGCTTTTATCGGGTTCGTTGGTGTAACCGCGAGCCAAGCGGCGGACCCTTCGAAGGAAGAGCAAGCAAAGACGCTCGCCGCCGTCCCGACGGATGCTCAGCAGTATTACGGCGGCTACTGTATGCGGCGAACGTTGTTCCAAACCCGTTTGCCGACTGGAAGCCTCATCCACCGCCCTGGCAGATTTGCCACAACAACTCCTACCTCGGCAATTCTTGGCGCGCCAATCTCGTCGCGGAGCTTAAGGCGCTCACGAAGCAGCTCGCGGATCAAGGGCTTGCGAAGCCTGACCTGATCGTCACGAATTCGAACGGCGACATCAATCTCGAGCTGTCGCAGCTCAAGGCGCAGATCGCACAGGGGTGCGACATCATCATGAGCTATCCGGGCTCCGCGACCGGCCTCTGCTCCGGAATCAAGGAGGCGTACGAGAAGGGCGTCCTGTTCGTGGCCATCAACTCGCCAGTCACGTGCCCTGAAGGGCTCAACGTGGCGACCAATCCATATTACCGCGGCCAATTCGGCGGCGATTGGATCGCCAAGAAGCTCAACGGCAAAGGCAACGTGATCGTTATGAACGGTCAGCCCGGTACGGCGAATACGGTCGCGCAGGAAACTGGTCTTCGACAGGCGGTTGCTTCCGATCCCGGTATGAAGGTGGTCGGAAGCCTCTATGGCATGTGGACCGGCTCCGTGGCGAAGTCGGAGGTGCTGAAGTTCCTGGCCACTCACCCCGAACCGGTCGCAGCCGTGTTCTCGACGGGCAATATGGGCGTGGGCGTAGGCCAGGCGTTCGAGCAATCTGGTCGGCCTATCCCGATCATCACCGAGGTAACGAACCTCTGCAGCTTGCTGGCATACTGGAAGGAGAAGAATCTGGCAGCATACACGTTCGTCCAGGATGGCGGCCCGATGGCCTACGCCGCCTTCATTCCAGCCTTGCACATGATGGCCGGCCAGAAACCGAAGGTCAGCACGATCTTTATGCCGCTCCCGATCATCACGGCCGACAACTTCAACGACTACTACGAGCCGTCAATGACCGTGCAGAGCACCTGTTTCGCCAATGGCAAGGATCTGCACCTCGTGCCCGACGAATATTTCGATCAGTTCTTTACTGGCGGCCAGCCGCGGGCGCAGGTGAAGATCGTAGGTACAAACTAGTTTCAACAATTGGCGAGCGCGCCTTTCTGGACGCTCGCTTTTGCCTCCAGTAGGTTGGGTTACTTACGTTCCCGGCCTTTTTGAGTGAGTGACGGCGACACCGCCGTCTGGGCCAGACAAGCCGATGCGGGCAGCGTGGCGGACGATCCAGCGAGGGGCAGGGTTCGCCGTGCCCCTCGCTTTGGCGATCGCTCTCTTCTTCGTCATCAGCGTCCTCATTCCCGGATACGCTAACCTGAACAGCGTGCTGTCGTTGCTGCTGCTGTCGAGCCTTCTCGGCATCGCCGCGGCAGGCCAAACTCTGACCATTGTCATTGGCGGCTTCGATCTCTCGATCCCCGCCGTCATCGGCCTCTGCAACGTTCTTTTCTCGCTCCTCTATGGCGCGGGCTGGTCCGCAGTCGCCGCAATCATTTTCATTCTCTTGCTTGCGACGCTGATCGGGCTTGCGAACGGGTACGTCTGCCGTTACCTGCAGCTCAATCCGCTCGTCGTCACGCTGGCTTCGGGCTCGATAATATTTGGCGCAATATGGGCAGGCACGCACGGGGAGGTCGCGGGCTTGGTTCCCGACTGGCTCGTCACCATGGTCTCGGTGATCGGCAAGACCGGGCCCATTCCGTTGCCGGGATCCGTCGTCCTATGGATCGTCATTGCCGCCGCAATTCTCTTTCTTGAACAACGGACGACCCTCGGTCGTTGGATTTTCGCCGCCGGCGCCAATCCGCGCGCCGCCGAACTCGCTCGGGTCCCGATGCTCTTCGTATGGATGAGCGTCTACGGGCTCAGCGCGTTTCTCGCCGGCGTGACGGGCATTCTGCTTGCCGGATTCAGCGGCGCAGCCGACCCGACGGTCGGCGCGGCCTATCTGTTTACGACCGTCGCTGCGGTTGTCGTTGGCGGAACGCCGCTCACCGGAGGGCGCGGAGGTCATGGGCGCACCATCGCCGGGAGCCTCGTCGTCACAGAGCTCAGCACGCTCTTGGTCGGTCTTGGGCTTGACCAGGCCGCCCAGCAGATATTCCTTGGTTTCCTGATTGTGGGTCTAGTCGCCCTCTACGGGCGTGAACCACACGTGAGCATGCGCATATGACCTTGCAGGTCGCGAAGGATTCGCGCGAGGCAACACAGGGGCAGGTGGCGGCGCCGCGATCGCTGCTCGAGGCCGAGGACATTCGCCGGACCTTTGGAGAAACGATCGCTCTCAATTCCTGCTCTCTTTCCGTGCGGTCCGGTGAGATTCACGCCATTGTTGGAGAAAACGGCTCCGGGAAAAGCACTCTGATCAAAATCCTGAGCGGCGTTGTCTCGGCTGAGGCGGGAACTCTGCATTGGAATGGCGCACCGCTCCAGGTCCGATCGCCTCGAGCAGCGCAAGAGGCTGGCATCGCCACCGTATTTCAGGAGACGCTGGTGCTGCCGGAAATGTCGGTGCGCGACAACGTCATGCTCGGTCTCGACGGCGTGGTCGTCCGAAAGACCAACGTAGCGCGAGAACGAGACCTTGCGCGTGAGGCGCTCGCTTCCATCGGCATGCGCAGTCTCGACATTGAGAAACTCGCCGGCGGCTTGTCGCTCGCCAGCCGTCAGCTCGTTGGTGTCGCTCGCGCTCTCCTACGCCCATGGCGGCTCCTCATCCTTGACGAATCAACGTCCGCGATCGACATCGAAGATCGCGACCGGCTGTTCGACGCGCTGCGGAGTTTCCGCGACAACGGTCGCTCTATTCTCTTCGTTTCTCACCGCATGGACGAGATCGGCAATATTGCGGACCGCGCGACCGTGCTTCGTTCCGGGCGCAGCGTCGCCACGCTGGAACGAGGCTCATTCTCAAGCGAAACACTCCTCGATTTGATGTCGACCCGGGAGCGCGCGCGTGCCGAGCGGCGTTCGAGGTCGGCGGAGGCGCGCGGCGCTCGTGGCGCGCCGGTTGTGAGCGCGCGCGGGCTCGCTGTGCTTGCGGGAAGAAGGTCTTTCGATTTTGACCTTCGTGCATGCGAGATCGTCGGCGTCGGCGGCCTTGAGGGCCACGGCCAGGTTGCGTTTCTCGAATGCATCGCCGGCGGGCGTCACCCAGCCTCAGGCGCTGTGGTCGCCGGCAATGTGACCATCCGTTCGCAGCGTCACGCCGCGCGGGCTGGGCTTGCCTTTCTTCCGCGGGACCGCAAAACTGAAGGCATTTTCGCGCCCCTATCTATCCTCGACAACGTGACCGTATCGGCCCTCAATGACCTCGCCCGCGGGGGCGTACTGAAGTGGAGCGCGCGCAATCGGATGGCCACCGAAGTGTGCCATCAGATGAAGGTCAAAATGGCTGGCCTCGGATCGTCGATCGCCTCGCTTAGCGGAGGCAATCAGCAAAAGGCTTTACTCGGCCGCCTCATCGCTACCAAGCCGCGCGTCCTCATCCTCAATGATCCGATGCGGGGGGTCGATCTCGGCGCGAAATCGGAGCTCTACGAAGTCCTTGTGAATCTCGCGGCGAGCGGCGTGTCGATTCTGCTCTTGTCGACGGAGCTTGTGGAACTGTGCCTCCTCTGCGATCGAGTGGTCGTCTTTCATGATTACGCAGTCAGCTCCGTCGTCGAGCGCGACGCGCTTGACGAGCGGACTTCTCATTGACGCGATGTTTGCGCACAAGAAAAGCACGGCTGAACCGGTGGACGCTGCGCGATGAGCTGGATCATGAACCGCAGCTACGCTTGGCCGATTCTGGTTGCGCTCGCCGTGTTCACGATCCTCAACACCGCAGCAAGCCGGGCCTTCACCGATCCCAGTAATTGGAACGGCATGCTGGTCAGCGCCACCCCGTTCATCATCACTGCGATGGCCCAGACTGCGCCAGTCATGTCAGGCGACGGCGGCGTCGACCTGTCTGTGGGACCGCTCGCGGGCCTCGTCAACGCTCTTATCACGGCCTTGCTTGCGCCACACGGCTTCACTGATCCTTTCAGCATTGTCGGCGCATCGCTGTTGGTGGGCGTCCTTTCCGGCCTCCTCAATGGCTTCATGATCGCAGTCGTCCGTGTGCAGCCGATCATCGCGACGCTCGGGACCTATCTTGCCTACCAGGGCATTACGCTCGAAATGCTGCCAATGGCGGGCGGACAGGCGCCGGAATGGCTCGTCGCGCTCGCTAGCGGCCATGAGGTCATCTCCGGCGCGCTCATCCTCATCGTCGCCCTCGGGATCGCTTGGCTTGCGTTCGAGCGGACCGCCTTTCGACGCAATCTGCTCGCAGTCGGCGGCGACTCGCGGGCAGCTTATGCGTCCGGCGTGAATGTCGCGGCGGTCCGCATCATCGCCTATGTGATCAGCGGCGTCCTCGCCGCCGTCGCGGGCCTTGTTTTCACGGCGGCGCTCGGATCAGGCGACCCGCGCGTCGGCGTTCCTTATACCTTGACCTCGATCGCCGCGGTGGCGCTGGGAGGCGTTGCGCTCGGCGGCGGTCGGGGCGGAATGCTCGGTTCGGCGGCGGCCGGCGCGCTGCTCTTTCTCATTCAGACGCTGTTCACCCTCGCCCAGGTCTCAATCTTCTATATTCAGATCATGTACGGCATAATCCTGTTTCTGGCGCTCATTCTAAACGCAGCTGGCGAACGCGCGCGGCGCGGGCGGATGGCGCAATCGGCCTGATACGGAGTTTTTCCGGCCTCGCGATCGCCGCCTCGTTGTTCCTGGTCGCTTCCGACCTCTCGCTAATCTCGGCGTGATGCGGCCTTGCTTCGTTCGGGCAAGCTGCGTTCCATTCCGCCGCTGCGAGTCCCTTAGGCTTGGCGGCATCGACGTTCACGGTCGAACCGACCAGACAACCACCCTGAGAAACCCACCTCTAGCTGCCGATAAGCCAGCGCGAAGGCATGACGAGAGGACGTTCCGAGGCAAGGACAGTCTCAACGGCAAGGTCAATGGCGGATACATCGGAGAGAAGGGTCCTCGTCTGGACGATGGCGGGGTCGCCACAGGCGACAATCGTGCCCTTGTTCATCAGGACGAGCGTGTCCGCGTAGCGTACGGTGAGGTTGAGATCGTGCAGGACGGCCAGCACCGCGACTCCGCGCCGTGCGACCGCTCGTGCGGCGTCGAGCAGCGCGAGTTGATGCGGCAGATCGAGGTTGGCGACGGGTTCGTCGAGCAGAAGCGCCTGGCGATTATGGACTGTCCGAGCGGCCTCGATTTGAGCCATGACCCGCGCGAATTGGACTCGCCGCTGCTCTCCGCCGGAAAGAGCCGCGTAAGGGCGCGCCGCTAGCGGCGTCGCATCAGCCGTCGTAAGGCACCGCTCGGCGACGCGCGCGCGCTCTGGGGCCGAGAGGCGGCTGATTTCCATCCATCCCAAGGCGCACGACCTCATAGGTCAGAAAGGGCGAAGACACCTGGATCGCCTGCGTCATGACGGCTCGTTTCAGCGCCAGCCGGGCGGGGGAGAGGGGCGCGCCATTCTCTCCGTCGCAGAGAACCGCCCCGGAACTGGGCGGCAATTCGCCGCTCAAGAGCCGGATGAGTGTCGACTTGCCCGCGCCATTGGGGCCGATGAGAATGGTCATGCGTCCCGCCTCGACATCGAGCGAGACAGAGTCGACGAGCGTGCGGCGGCGCGAGTGGTAGCTGACCGCCTGCGTCGACAGAAGGGCGCTCAAGCGCCGAAGCTCCGATCGCGCCGCATCAGCAGCCAGAGAAAAAACGGGGCGTCGATCGCCGCCGTCAGGATGCCGATCGGCATTTCCGCGGGCGTGACGAGTGTCCTGGCAAGCACGTCGGCGCCGGCCAGAAGCAATGCGCCCGCGGCGACGCTGAGCGGCAGAAGCGCGCGATGGTCTGGGCCGACGATCAGCCGCACCGCATGCGGAGCGACGATGCCGACGAAGCTGATAACCCCGGCCGCAGCTTGCGCCGACCGCGATTGCGACCAGGAAGACGGACGCGGCCTTGAGCCGCTCAAGGCGCACCCCGAGATGAAATGCCTCGGCTTCGCCAAGTGCGAGCGCGTTGAGCCCGCGGGACAGGAATGGGCATCCCGCAAGCATTAGCGCTGTGATCGGCGCGAGCGCCGCGACCTTGCCCCAATTTGCGCCGCCGAGCGAGCCCATCGACCAGAAGGTGAGATCACGCAACTGCCGGTCGTCGCTCGTATAGGCCAGAATGCCAATGAAAGAGCTCGCGAGAGCTGCGAGCGCCACGCCCGCGAGCAGCATCGTCGCGACCGACGTGCGTCCCCCGCGCGTAGCGACGGGTAGAGGGTCGAGGTCGCGGCCAGGGCGCCGAGGAAGGCGGCTGCAGGCCGCAACGAGAAGGACGGAAGCCACGCGAGCCCCTGCGACAGGCGGTCGCCGAACACGATCGCCAGCGCGGCGCCAAGGCCCGCGCCTGCGGATACGCCAGCAAGGCCGGGGTCGGCGAGAGGATTGCGGAAGAGGCCCCGCATGAGGGCGCCCGACGCCGCCAGCGCGGCGCCAATCATCATGTCCAGAAAGAGCCGCGGCAGCCTGATGTGGGTGACGACCAGTGCGTCTTGCGTAAGATCGCCGCCGGGCGCGGCGAGCGCGTGGACGAGGATGTAGGCGACCCGTCCCCCGGGGACCGAAACCGCGCCATGTGTGAGCGAAAAGAGCGCGACCAGGACCAGAAGCACGACGAGCGCCACAGCCGTCAGCACGATCCGGCGGCGGCCGTTGGCCTCGAAGCGGAGCTCGGGGCGAATGTCGTCGAGTGAGACCCTCACCGTCGGTCGGCGAGCCTCGGCAACGGCGGCAGCGTCAGGTCTGGATAAAGAGCCGCTATCAGGTCGCGCACGGCGTCGGGAGCGCGCGGGCCGAAGCCAAGCAAATAGAGCCCGTCCATACCAAATGAGCGCGCGGCTGGCGGCCGCGGGAGTCGCCGCGAACGCCGGCAGCGAAAAAACATCGTCCTTGCCGCCAACCATATTCCCGTTGTTCATTTTGAGGATGACATCGGGCGCGGCTACGATCACCCCTTCATCGGTCATCGGCTTGTAGCCATCGATCGCGTTAGCGGCGTTGGCTGCGCCAGCGAGCTGGATGACCGCGTCCGCGGCCGTTCCGCGGCCCCCCACCATCGGCTGGCCATTCTGCAGGCACAGGATGAACAGCACGCGCGGCGGCTTGGACGTTTGGGGACGCATATGCTCGACCAGCGCAAAGCGATCGCGCGTATCGTTGGCGAGAACTGTGGCTTTCTCCTCAACCCCCAGCAATTTACCGATTGTCTCGATCTGGGCGGCGACTCCATCCGGTGATGGATCGTCATGGATCGTGGTCAGCGGAACGCCCGCGTCGCTGACCAGCTTGAGTGCGGCGGGCGGCCCCGAGCCATCGATCGCGATAACCCATGAAGGCTTGAGCGACCGGATTCCCTCGGCCGACAAAGCGCTCATATAGCCAACATTCGGAGCGCGCTTCAGCGCCTCCGGCGGGTAGAGGCTGGTCGCGTCGACGCCGACGATGCGGTCTTCTAAGCCGAGCGCGTAAATTGTCTCGGTGACCGCGCCGCCGATCGACACGATACGGCTCGCATCGATTGGGGCCTGCTCGCCGGCGCGGGCCGAAGGCGGACTGAAGGCGGCGAGCCAGATGAAGGCGAGCGCCGCGCCGAGGGCGACATTCCGCTTCGGAGCCAGTGCGTGAGAGAGACGCGAGCGTCGTGTGAACGCCATTGACGAGACCATTTTTCTATCTCGTCAAAATGAGTTTGTCGTTGGCGGTGACACGCAGCCGATAGCGCTCGCCGCCGTGGACGATGATCGCCTCCCGGCGGCCCACGAGCAGTTCACGCACGTCGATCACCGGCGTTGGCGCCTGAGGGCGCGCCTCGCAGGTCTCGCTTGGGGGCGGTTTTGAGAGGCTATCGTTCATTTACGTCCGTCAGTTTAGAAGCGTTCTAAATTTGAATAGTTCTAATTTAAAAGCGTTACAATTTAGAAGTATCTCAGCATAAAGTTTATCGTCACAAGTATAGAATGGTTTTACTGTTTAATTATCAACGTCTCTATTGGCATTAATATTAATAGTTGCTAACCTACGTCAAGCCGCGAACTGAAGTGACGCGGGAGCCAGCCAGAAGCGCAGCGCGTTTAGCCAGCCAGCGAGGAGATTTTTGAGCTGGGGATCGCGACGGTATGGTTGGAATACGTGTTCGAGCTTTGCTGACGAGTTGCGCTTTGGGGGCGCTCGCGGCGCAGGGGTCTGCCGGTGAGGCGGCGGCGCAACACGCCTCCCCGCCGCCAGTCCAGGCCCAGGCCGCTTCAGGCACGGGCAAGCCGCCCTCCGCCGCCATCCGCGCCGCCAAAGCCAAGCTCTTCTTCCTGCCCGCCTACTCTGTTTAGTCCCGGCATTTGATGGTGCATTGTTTTCTCCGGCCTGGAGGGATGCGCTATGGGACAGGTTCTTCACGCAAGCGCCACGACGACAGAGGCGGTCCGTCGAGCGATACAGCACAGTCAAGCGAGCCTGAGGGAGCTGGCAAAGCGCTACGGGATCAATCCGAAGACGGTCGCCAAGTGGAAACGACGAAAGTCCGTCTCCGATTTGCGGACGGGGCCGAGAGAACCAAAGTCGACGGTGCTGACGGTCGAAGACGAGGCCGTCATCGTCGCCTTCCGTCGGCATACGCTGCTGCCGCTGGACGATTGCCTCTATTCCTTGCAGGCCACGATCCCGCATTTGACGCGATCAAGCCTGCATCGCTGCCTTCAGCGCCATGGGATCAGCCGCTTGCCGGACGTCGAAGGCGACAAGCCCACAAGGAAGAAGTTCAAGTCTTATCCGATCGGCTTCTTTCACCTCGACATCGCCGAGGTGCAGACTGCCGAAGGCAAACTCTATCTATTCGTGGCCATCGACCGCACGAGCAAATTCGCATTCGTCCAGTTGGTGGAAAGCGCCAACCGGGTGACGGCCTCCGCCTTCCTGGTCGCGTTGATCGCCGCCATTCCCTACAAGATTCATACGATCCTGACGGATAACGGCATCCAGTTCCGCTTCGCGCCGCGCTACGCCGACGGCCCCACCGCGCGCTACATGACGCACATGTTCGACATGCGATGCCGCGAGAACAGCATCGAGCATCGCTTCACCAAGATCAATCATCCCTGGACCAACGGACAGGTCGAGCGAATGAACCGCACGATCAAGGAAGCGACCGTCAAACGCTACCAACTACGACACACACGAGCGGCTGAAGTCCCACCTCGCAAACTTCGTCGACGCTTACAACTTCGCCCGACGATTGAAGACCCTCAAGGGCCTGACGCCCTACGAATTCATCGCCAAAGCATGGACAAAAGAGCCCAAAAGATTCAAACTCGACCCAATCCACCAAATGCCGGGACTAAACACCTAGCTTACGATTCATTCTTCTCCCCGCCCTTAAAGGTAAGAAGACAACGAAGCTGCGAAAGGCGGACGCCGCGCGACAGTGATTCGCTAAGGGTCGCCCCCGATCAGCGAAGAAAATCAGCGCACTTCTGGACGTCGCTCGCCCCGGGACCCCAGGGTTCGATCGGGACGCTTGAGGTGGAGTTCTTCGGCGAGCCGTCCACGAGCTTGTCGCTATAGGTCATATACACCAAGATATTCCGTTTTGTGTCACACCCCCGGACGATCTGCATTTTCTTGAAGAAGAGCGACCGCTTCTCGCTGAAGACGACATCGCCCTGGGAGAACTTGTCCTTGAACTTGATCGGCCCGTACTGCTGACAGGCGAGGGATACATCGGACGTCTGCTCGGCGAGGCCCAGAGCGCCTGAGAGGCCTCCTTTTTCCGGAACGGTATAATGGCACGCGATTCCTTCAACGGTGGGATCGTCGATGCCATACACGGCGAGCTTGTCGTTCGGGGTTAGAAGCTTGAACGTCGTCGACTTGCGGAAGATGAGATCGGGATCCTGCGAATCGGCCTGCGCGGGCGAGAGAGAGACGAATGCGGCAAGAAGAGTGGCCCCGCTCAACATCGCCATGGTGAGTTTGATTGCTGTTGTTTGCATTAGAAGACAGATAGGCGCCCTTTGTCTCCACGCCAATGACAAAACCCTCTCTCAGTTCGACTGTCCGCCGTTCCAGAAGCAACCCTACCGCGGCAGACACTTGAGCAAATCGGAGCTTTCGCGCGCCTTTGCTTCCAGCGCGCCGGCGAGTCGCCGCTGAAGCGGCGAGGGGCGGGCGGGGTTGCGCAGAATGGGGTTCGGCAGCGAGGTCGCCAGAAGCGCCGCCTCATGGGAATTGAGCTGGCTCGCGCTTTTACGGAAATAGCGCTCGGCCGCGGCTTCGATCCCGTAGAGCCCCTCGCCCCATTCGGCGATGTTGAGATAAATCTCGAGTGTGCGGGCCTTCGACCAGGCCTTGCCCAGGACGAGCGCCATGGGGATCTCAACGCCTTTGCGGATGATGGAACGGCCGGGCCACAAAAACAAGTTCTTCGCGGTCTGCATGGTGATGGTCGACGCGCCACGGCTCGGCTCACCATGCGAGTCGCCGATGACTTCATGCAGAGCGTCCCAATCGACGCCGTCATTGTCGCAGAAGCTCGCGTCTTCGGATGCGATCACCGTTGCGAGCGCGGTCGGCGCGATCGTCTTTAGCGGAGCGTAAACGCGCTGATAGGGCTTGCCCTCGACCGTGCGCGCCAGCATCAGGGTCGAGAATGGCCGCGCGACAGCGTAAAGAGCGACGAGGCAGATGAAGAGCGCGAGAAGCGCCAGGCCCGCCCATACGACGCCAAGCGTCAAAAGACGAAGGGGGGAGCGCCGCCGAGCCACGAGGACAGCCTTGGCTCAAGCCGCTGCATTGGGCAAGCGGCCCTGCTCGTGTTCCTTGCTTCGAGCCATATGCAGACGCCCCGTGAGCACGTTCCAAGGGCCGCCCCTTATGCCGGCCCTCGGGCGCGCGCGTCCGGCGGTGAAGTGGGACTCGGAATTATGAATGCGGAGACGCGACGTCCTCGGCGCCAATCGCCGCCGCGGCGCTGCCGTGGCCTCGCGCCCCGTGCGGGCAAGCCAGGCTCCGCTCAGCGCAAGGGCTCCTCACGCAATTCTATGCGATTCTCGTGTTCTTTTCTTCCTCTCGGCGCGTGAGGTTCGCTTGGCTTCATCGCCACGTGCTCGCGAGAGTACCGAAGGAGTATCTCGGCAATCGCCAGGGCCGTCGCCCGGGGGAGATCTCCGTCAGGGTTCGCGATGGACACCCATCGGTTCCGGTTCTTCGATTGTAGGCGCTCGTACCACTCGGCTCGAATTCGGAAGACGGCGCGATCAACCTCTGCAGCCGCTGGTTCAAGCTCGGCGCCAGACCTCCGTAACCGATCGCGAAGACGTTGCTCACGATGGCTGAGTGGCGCGTGGACCATGATGGTCAGTGTCGGCCGAACCTGCAGCGGCTCGACCACCGAGGTCAGCCAGTCGTAGGCCTGCTGTTCCGACCACCGGCACCGTCGGCTGATGACTGGGCACTCGTGTGACATCAACGTATCGACGTGCCGCTCTTTCAGCACGAGCCCACCTGCGGCCACCATGGGCGCGATCAGGGCGCCGTCGAAGTAGAACAGATCCGCAGCAGCGGCCAGGCACCGCGATATCACCGTGGAGTTGACGTTCCCGAAGAGTTCGTCGGCGCGAAACACCTCACCAAGGCGACGACCCGTCGGAGAGGCGGAAATGTCGGGGAGTTGCAGCACATGCGCAGATAGCGTGGAGCGCAATCCAGCCGCCACCTCTCGCATGAGCAACGACTTGCCCGCAGCATCCAGGCCCTCGAAGGTTACCAGCAAGGCGCACTTCGTCCTTGGGCCTCGGTTCCTCTTGGCCGGCGATCATAAGCCCACGAGCGATAGGGCCCGCGCCGATCCACATAGTGGAACAATGCCTGCGCTACCGATCCGTCTGCGGACAACGAGTCTCGCCAATGCAGAAGTTCATGACCTCTGAAGGCCACCGCGCTCCGCGGCGCGGGGCAATAGTCAATGACGCGTCCCGACACGAGAATGCAGAGCGGCCAACTGGAAGCGGCGGCAAGAGACGTCGAAACCGTGATCTCACACGCCGGACGGTCGCGGTAAGCGGACAGGCGATCGCCCGGTCGGTAGAGGCGGAGGCAGCTGTAGGTGGGAACGAGTTCGAGACGCAAAAGGTCGGACAGGTATGACGCCTTTTGCATGAGCAGCTGCTCTGCGACAAGGTCTGCGTACTCGCACGGAGCGCCCCCGACCTGACTGTCTCCCTCCATCGAATGAAACAGTTTGCCGCCGGCCTTGCGGTCCACGTGCCGGCCCAGCCTTTCGAACTCGCTCGCCGTCAAGAACTCACCGATCTCGGTGACGCCTCGTTGAGCGAACTCCCGCCAAAGATCGTGAACAGGGGCAAGGGCCTGCGAACCGCAAGGACCGGAGTCCACGACAATCCGTCCAACTAGCGTTCAAGGTTGGCGCGTTGAGAGAGCTTGATGACCTGCTGACGCAGATCGAGAACCACCCTCATCAAATCCTCCAGCGTGACGGAGCCGCTTCCCGGACCGGCAATCGCGATCGACGAAGGGGGGGTCGGAGGAGGGGCCGGAGGAGCGCCCCCGGTCCCATCGTCGTTCTCGCCGATCACCACTCCCAAGTCGCGGAGAATCTCGATCAGCACACCCGGCGAGCGTTTCAGATCGATAACCGGTCCGAACTGCTCCGCAATTCGTTCGATCGCATCTTGCTCACGCTTCGTCAGCATCTCTTGCCTCCCTCTCCCAACGTACCTATCTCGTCGCCGCCCCGCGGTGCGTGAGCTCGAGGGAAAGGACGCTGACGCTGCCAGCTGGCCAACGTCAACTTGGTTCCCCTCTCCACCGGCGCGCCCGCGTAAATCATGCGGTAGTCGGCTCGTCCGTTATTATCGTTTAGGTTCAGCCAGAATACGAGTCGGCCGGGCGCCGCGGGAACGATCAGGTCCAAAGCCCGAAACGATGTTGCTCCGCCCACGTCCGCGGCAACCAGGTGCAGCAAGAAGGTCGTTATCCGCTCTCCGGCGGGGTGATCGCTCCAGTATCCGGAGTCACGGTGAAATTCGAAAGACCCTCCTGGATTGTACCTGGTCGCCTGCCACGGCTCCAGGCACTCGGGTTCGAACCGGAACGCGGTGCTGATTCGCTGGTCTAGAGTTGCGAGGAGTTCCTGGAGCTTCGGGCTGAACCAATGACAGTACGCCAACTCGCTCGTGCGAAAGCTATTCACCACATCCTGCATCGTCCCGTCCGGCATTGCCTGGTAGGTCGGGCTCGGCTGCCAGTAAGCGTACTGGAGCTCACGCGTCACCGAGGAGACATCATCGCTCGACAAGAACAGGTCAACGTAGCCGATCCGGTCGTGAAGCCACACGATTTGATCTGCAAAATTTGGAATGAGATCGAACGGCATCTTCTACCCGTTCCCAGGCTCGCTGGGCCAGCTGCTGTCGAAAGCCGAAAGCTGATCGCCCGCGTTGCTTCCCGCGCACCTTCATGCCTGCGCGGACGATTGTAAACCCCGCTTGCTGCATTGCGATGCAGCTCGACATCTCATCGCGAAACAGGCGGCCGCCACCACCACGGCGGAGCTCGCGAACGCTCTACTTGGCAGATCTTCGTGAACGAACCCGAGCGATAGACCCACGCTCCCCCACTAATCCCTTCGCTCGGCGCTTTGATCCTCGCGCTCCACGTCCGCTTCATAGGACGGGGAAGGCCGGTCACTCGTGGGTAGGACTTGAATTTGCGGGGTTCAGGTAGGAGTCCAAGCTTTCCCACTACAGCGGTCGCGGAGCCCGCAGCAGGCGGCGGTCAGTTCTCCGGAACGCCGGCCTTGCGAAGTCCATCCAGAATGCGCTCGCGTTGCTTGAGGTAGATCGGGTTGTCGCTCTCCGCCATGCTGAGAAAACGGGCGATCGAGTAATTCGGCGCAAGCCCCCGCCCAGCCTTAACTTCAGCTTGCGCCTCATCGATACGGCCGAGATTCGCGAGCGCGGCTGCCATATAGAAATGGTTCAGAGGATAATTCCGGCTCGCGTCGACCGAGCGGCGAAAGAGCGCGACCGCTTCCTCGTCGGCCCCGAGGTGGAATTTGGCGAGGCCGCGGACGTGGGTCCACATGAAGGCGACCGCGTCAGTAGGCGATAGCCGAAACGCCTGGTCGACGTGAGCCTCGGCCTCTTCCGCGCGGCCCATGGTGATTTTCGCTTGTCCGATCCATGCATGTGCCGCGCCGAGGTTCCGGTTGAGCGACAACGCCTGTTCCAATTCGCCGATTGCTCGCGAGGCGCGATTGGTTTGGATCTGGACGAAGCCCAGCCACATATGCGCCCAATAGTTGCGCGGCGCGATCGAGATGCCCTTGATCAGCAGCTTTTCCGCGTCAGCCAGGCGCTCCGCCCGATGCTCGGTGGTGTAGATCGCGCCGACCAACACGTCGGCGCGTGCAGCCCCGACCAGTGCGTCGACGTTGGTCGGATCGAGCGCCACGGCGCGCTCGAAATAGTCGCGAGCGCGCTCGATGTTGTCGGGTCCACCCTTGCTGAACCATTGAATCCCCTGGAAATAGAGGTCGACGGAATCAGGGTCGGCTACAGTCTCGGCCCGCTTTGCCTCGGCGGCGAGCAGCTCCGGACGCAGCTGATTGGCGAGGTGGGAGACAATTTCATCCTGCATATCGAACGGGTCGGCCATCGTCTTGTCGAATCGATCAGCCCACAGGTGGTTTCCAGTGATGGCGTCAATAAGCTGCGCATTGACGCGCATTCGGTTGCCGCCGCGCTGAATACTTCCCTCAAGCACGTAGCGCACGTTAAGTTCGCGGCCGATCTGCTTGGCGTCGACCGACTTGCCCTTGTAGGTGGAGGCGGTGTTGCGCGAGACCACGACCGCATTGTTGATGCGCGAAAGGTCAGTGGTCAGACTCTCGGTCACGCCGTCGACGAACATCTCGTGCTCGAGATCCACGCCAAGACTGGTGAATGGCAGCACCACGATCGACAAGCGCGGCGGCGCCGGCTTCTCGGCGGGAGCTGGGCTTGGCGCCGGGCTCGCTTGGGCGGCCGCGCCAACTTCGAGCGAATAGACCCGGATCGGATCAGCGATGTTCTTGAGCTCCGTCTGGCCAAGGTCGCTGACCATGAGATCGAGGCGCCCCTTGACCTGCCGGTACGCGTCCTCCGACAGGCAGATTGCGCCAGGCTTCGCGATTCCCTCGAGACGCGCGGCGATATTGACGCCGTCGCCCATCAGGTCGCCATCGCTCTCCTCAACGACGTCGCCGAGATGAATGCCGAACTCGGAACTCGATGCGGCGCTCGGGCGGCAAGCCGGCGTTGCGCTCCATAAGTCCATGCTGCAACTCGATGGCGCAACGCACCGCGTCGACCACGCTACGAAATTCGACGATGAAGCCGTCGCCCGTGCCCTTGACGACACGTCCGCGGTGCACGGAGATCGTCGGCTCGATCAGGTCGCTCCTGAGCGTGCGCAAACGCGCCAAGATCCGATCCTCGTCGGCGCCCGCCAGCCGGGAGTATCCGACAATGTCGGTCACGAGAATCGCCGCCAGTTTGCGCGACTCAGTCATCGGTTAAATTCTCCCCAGTTCGAGCTTCTATATAGGGCGCACGAGCCGACTATCCAGGATTTGCGCATCAAGGCGCCTGGGCGCTAGGATAGTGAGGTCGACGTTGCGCCGCGCGGGCGCGAGCGCCCATCCGGTGCCGGATTGGCTATAGTCTACCCGCGCGACGACCAGCCAAAATTCCGCAATCGTATCCTAGCCAAGAAGGCGCCCTGATGACTGCTTCCCGTCTCGTAATTCCCGATCTTGCCGGCAAAGCTGTTCTTATCACCGGCGGCTCGACCGGCATCGGCGCAGCCGTCGCGCGAGGTTTCGCTGAGCAGGGGTCACGCGTCGCCATCGGCTACCATTCTAGCGCGGAAAAAGCTCACGCGCTTGTGAGCGAGATCACGGCCGCAGGCGGCGAGGCGATCGCGGTGAAGGGCGACGTTTCCGATCCGAAAGCCTGTGCTGAAATTGTCGCAGAAACGACGAGCCGATTCGGTCGCCTTGACGGCCTTATCAACAACGCCGGCCTGATGCTCGGGCGAGTCCACTCGCTCGAGGCGAACGACGAGCATGTCCAGGCGGTGATCGATCTCAACTCGCGTTCGATCATTTGGGTGACGCGCGCGGCGAGGCCCTGGCTCGAGCGTCAGGGCGGTTTTATCGTCAATACGACGTCAATTGCGGCGCGAAACGGCGGCGCCGGTGGCGCGATCCTCTACGCTGCCGCCAAGGGGTTCGTGTCGACGATCACCAAAGGCCACGCCAAGGAGCTGATCGACAAAAAGATTCGCGTCAATGCGGTGTCCCCCGGCGTTATTACGACGCCGTTCCACGAGCGCTATACGAGCCCCGAGGCATTGGAGGCGATTCGCAAAACGATTCCGATCGCGCGGCTGGGAACCGCCGAAGAATGCGTCGGCGCTTACCTATTCCTCGCCTCCGAGGCGCTCAGCGCCTATGTCGTTGGGCAGATTATTGAAGTGAATGGCGGCCAGCTAATGCCGTAAGGCGCTGACCTCTACACCGCTCGGCGAGGTCCGCTGACGAACTTCGCCGGCTGGGCTCGGCTAGTGTCGATATTGCTGGATGCGGGTGGTCCGAAGGCCGGCCAAACCATGACTGTCGATTGACACTTGCCAACTCAGAAACTCGTCGACGGTCAAGGTGTAACGCGAACACGCGTCTTCCAGCGACAGCAATCCGCCGCGAACTGCGGCGACCACCTCGGCTTTGCGGCGAATCACCCAGCGGCGGGTGCTGGGCGGCGGCAGATCGGCGATTGTCAGGGGACTGCCATCCGGACCGATGACGTATTTTACTCTCGGTCGCAGCGTTTCACTCATTGGACTCTCACTCAGACGCATGTCACACAACTTCTGTGACAATAGACCAAGCGATTTAAGATTTGCCTAAGCCACCCTTGCAAAAATATACCGATGCATAACCAGAATTGTGTGGGGATCTGCGCATGGGCTGGGACAGCCCCCGCTCGCGGAGTCCATAACCATCGAAAGATTCTATGGCGCCAATTTTCGACCGCGGTTTGCGTTTAGCGGTTTCCAAATCCACGATGATGTTTCTGGAGCGCGGGAAATGCGAGTAAGGGCTTTGAAAACGGCGTTGGTTTTGATCGCCGCGAGTGCGGCGATTGGCCTCTCGTCCGCGCGTGCGGCGGATTGTGGAGACAGCGCCGACGGCTTCAACGAATGGCTCGCCTCGTTTAAGCAAGTGGCGCTGCGCAATGGCATTTCCCAGCAAGTGGTCGATTCGGCCTTGAACGGGGTCGCGTTCGACCCTTCCGTCGAAGCACACGATCGCGGTCAGAACTTCGGTACGAATTCGGCCGCCTTCGCCGCACGCCATATCACCCCTCCCCGCGTCAAGAGGGGAAAGTCGATGATGCTTGCCTACGCCGAGCCGCTGCAGAGAATCGAACAGCGTTTCGGCGTGCCCGGCCCTATCCTTGTGGCGATCTGGGGTCTTGAAACCGACTACGGCGCCGGTTTGGGCGGTTATTCAACTTTTAGCGCGCTGGCGACGCTCGCCTACGATTGCCGCAGAGCGCAGATCTACCGTGCGGAGCTCATCGACGCGCTCATGCTCGTTCAGCGCGGCCTTCTTCGCCCATCGCAGCGGGGCGCATGGGCAGGCGAGATCGGCCAAACCCAGTTCATGCCGTCGGCCTACCTGAAATATGCCGTCAACGCCCACGGAGGAGGTGGTGGCGACATTATCTCGAGCCCTGCGGACGCGCTGGCGTCAACGGCGAATTTCCTGCGATCGAAGGGCTGGAGCCCAGGCGCGGGATGGGACGAAGGTCAGCCAAATTTCAACACTTTGCTGCAATGGAATTCCTCCCCGGTCTACGCCAAGACAGTCGCGCTGTTCGCCGACAAGCTGGCGGATAAGGAATAGCGCCGCCCAAGGTCTCGCTCTATCGCCTTGAATCAATTCTAATCTGCGGCCCGGATCGCATCTCTTATGGCGAGACCGGCCGGATTGGGCTATGGCCTTGCCAGATCCGGCCGGAAGCCCAACATACACTGCTCGTCGGGACGTCTTCGCCGGCAAACAGGTCGACATGCTCGCGCCATCGCTCGCGCCGTCTGTGGAAGGCGCGATCAATAGTCTGGGGCTTGATAAGCTCCCCGCCGAAACCCGAGTCGTCGTCGCGATGTCGGGCGGGGTCGATTCGTCGGTCACCGCGGCGTTGCTGACTGCCGAAGGCTATGACGTCGTCGGCGTCACGATGCAGCTCTATGACCATGGCGAAGCGACGCACCGCAAGGGCGCGTGCTGCGCAGGGCAAGATATTCATGATGCGCGCGACATCGCGGCCCGGCTCGGCGTTCCCCACTATGTGCTCGACTACGAGGAGCGCTTTCGCGAGAAGGTGATCGAGCCATTCGCGCGAGCCTATGTCGCCGGCGAAACTCCAGTGCCGTGCGTCGCCTGCAATCAGCACATGAAATTCGCTGATTTGTTCGACGCCGCCAATGACCTTGGCGCCGATCTGCTGGCGACTGGCCATTACGTAGTCAGCCGTGATGACGGATGCGGCGGGCGAGCGCTTTACCGGGCGGCCGACCCCGAGCGCGACCAGAGCTACTTCTTATTCGCGACAACGCGCGCTCAACTCGCGCGCCTGCGGTTCCCGCTGGGCGGCATGCCGAAGGCGCGGGTGCGCGAACTGGCGCATGAGTTTGGCTTGACGAATGCCGAGAAGGCCGACAGCCAGGACATTTGCTTCGTGCCGTCGGGACATTACACGCAAATGATTGAGCGGTTGATGCCGGGCGCGTCCGTTCCCGGCGACATCGTTGACACCGACGGTCGCGTTCTCGGGCGGCATAGTGGCGTGGTTCACTTCACCATTGGACAGCGACGCGGCATCGGAGTCGCGGCGGCCGAGCCGCTCTATGTGATCGGACTCGACGCGGCCACTGCGCGCATTATCGTCGGCCCACGCTCCTTGCTTGCGGTGACGCGGCTTAAGCTGCGTGAGGTCAATTGGATCGGTCCGGGCTCAATCAGCGCCCTGCCACGCGGCGGATTGTCGATTGCCGCGCGGGTCCGCTCCACGCGTCCGCCGACTCCCGCCTTGCTCCTGCCCACGGGCGAGATTGAGTTCATGGAGCCCGAAAGCGGCGTTTCTCCTGGCCAGGCCTGCGTCTTCTACGATTCCGTGGACCCGGGCGCGCGGGTGCTCGGAGGGGGATTCATCGTCCCCGCCTGAAGGGGAGACGGAGATCGCGTATGGCTACACTCGACGATGAATCCGTCTTTGGGGCGAAGCCCAAACGCAGCCTCGTCCACGAGATAGGCCAAAACATTGACGACTTGTCGGCGCCCGAGCTTAAGGAGCGCATCGCTCTCTTGCGCTCGGAGATCGACCGACTAGAGAAGGCGATTGAGGCGCGTCAGGCGACGCGCGCGGCGGCCGCCTCGGTTTTCAAAATCTGAGCCATCGAGATTTTCTGCGCGAGCTTAAGAAGCCGTTAATCCTTATCGTTCATGAATCGCAGGAGCCCAACAGCAGTCTGAGTGGGCGCCTACTCCTTAGTGAACCCTCCCATACCCTACCTTAAAGCCGCCTGAGGGCGGCTTTTTTTATCCGTCTACGGGACGTGGACTTCCTGGTTAACCTTGCTCAATGGTAAATGCCCAGAAGGGACCCCGTCAGAGCTATGGTGGATTGGGGCTCTAGGAAGTCTGGAGCCGTCTCAACGGCAGTGCCTCAGTGGGTGGGGGTGAGAGCGTATGGGTCACCAGTACGAAGGACCGAAGCGCAGTTTTGCCGCGACCGCGCCGGCTTCGCCCGCGATTCCGTTCATTCATCGCCTTGCTTCGTCCGGCGCCTTCAAAGATCTCTTTCGAGAAGGAATGACGCTCGTCGAAGAGGCTGCATCCTATCTCGATGGTCCAGGCCGCGAAGAGTCGCGGGATCTTCCTCGCGCGGCCGCTGTCGCCTATTCGACCGAAAGCATGCGCCTGACAACCCGTCTGATGCAGGTCGCCTCCTGGCTCTTGCTGCAACGCGCGGTCAACGAGGGCGAACTGACCTCGACCCAAGCCCAGGCCGAACGGCTGCGCGTCAAGCTTTCCCGCGAGGATTATGGCTGCAGGCCGGAGATTTTGGAACAATTGCCGTTGACGTTGCGGAGTCTTAGTCACCGCTCGATACGCATTCAGGAGCGGGTGATGCATCTTGATCAAAGCCTCATTGTTGCGCATTCGCGTGAACCTGTGAAAGTGCGATCCGAGGTCGCCTCGCAAGTCGAGCGCCTTCGCGCCGCGTTTTCACTGTAGCCTGGCAACATCGCATCGCTCGGACCGCCCATGCGCCGGCATTCGGCCGAGGATCTGTTGCCAAAGGGCTTGCTTCGACCGCGATTTGGCCGCAATGGTCGGTGACATCTCCGTTTCCCCTCCGCTTTGCCGCTTACGCCGTTGACCCCCCAGAACTCGCCTCGCTGCTCGCTCTATCTCGTCACTCCCCGCCTATCGGCCGCTGGCGCCAAAGCCTTCGGCAAGATTTTCGCGGAGGCGCTCGAGGCCGCGCCGATCGCCTGCGCGCTCGTCCGTTTCGCTCCCGGTTCCGAGGCCCATGCGAAAGCGATCGTGGCGCCGCTCCTTCCTCCCGCGAAGGACACCGACTGCGCGCTCTTGATCGAAAATGACGCCCGGTTGGCGGCCCGACTTGGCGCAGATGGCGTCCATGTCGCGGGCGCCGGGGAGAATCTCGTCGGGGCGATCGAGAGCTTGAAGCCGGAGCGGATCGTCGGCGCGGGATCCGTGCACACGCGCGACGACGCGATGACTGCAGGCGAAATGGGAGCGGATTATGTAATGTTCGGGGAGCCGCATGAAGGCGCGCAAGCGAGGGGCCTGGCGTCGCTGATCTCCCTCACCGAGCGGGTCGTCTGGTGGGCGCAAATCTTCGAAACCCCGTGCGTCGCGTATGCCGACACTATCGACGCCGTGGAAGCGTTGGCCGACGCCGGCGCCGATTTTGTTGCGCTGGGCGACGCCATTTGGGACAGGTCCTCGCCTACAGCGGCTTTGCGCGAAGCGCAGGCCCTGATCGCCAGCGTGGGCGCCAGCTCCCCATGACGCGGATCGCGCTCGCCTTTGCCTTGGCGCTGGGCTCAGCCGGCGTCGCCCTCGCCCAAACGCAAACCCCAGGCGTCCCGTCGCCGCGGGCCACTCCTCCGAGCCCCGCTGCCCCCGCCGCGGCGCCGCCCCCACTGCCGCCGCGAGCGGACGGAGTGCCGGCGGATATGGCCTTTGGAGCCTATCAGCGCGGAAACTTCCTCTACGCTCTCCTGGAGGCTGAGCGACGTCTCGACGCCAATCCCAAAGACGCAGCGGCGATGACGCTAATCGGCGAAATCTACCGCGATGGAGCGGCGGTCGCCCGTAGCGATCAAGAAGCTTCACGCTGGTTTCGGCTGGCGAGCAACCTTGGCGATCCCCAGGCGGCTTACGAACTCGGGGCGATGCTGGTTCAGGGCGAGAAGGGCGTGGCGAAAGATCCGACTGCCGCCAAGGCGCAGTTCGAACGCGCCGCGGCCAAGAATCATCCGGGCGCGCTCTACAATCTTGGCGTCATGGCTCTCCAGGGGCTGGACGGCAAGACGCCGGACTATAAACAAGCGGCGCAATATTTCTTGCGCGCTGCGGACGCTGGCGACGACGACGCCGCCTATTCATACGGCGTCATGCTGCGCGACGGCAAAGGGGAGCCACAGAATATCGTCGAGGCTGCCCATTGGCTCAAGCGCGCGTCCGATGACGGCATCATCGCGGGCCAAGTCGAATACGCGATCATGCTGTTCAACGGCGAGGGCGTGAAGAAGGACGAAGTCGAGGCGGCCAAGATCCTCCTCACCGCGGCTTCTCGGGGGAACCCAATCGCCCAGAACCGCGTCGCTCATCTTTATGCGCGCGGTGAAGCGCTGCCGCGCGACATGGCCAAGGCGGCCGCCTGGAACAGTTTTGCCAAAGCGGCGGGACTTAAGGACGATGAACTCGACGTCCAAACCGCCAATCTGACGCCGGATGAGCGGCAGCGCTTCACCAAGATGGTCCGTGAGCTCACCGGCTTTTGACGCCGGCTCGGCTGTTGGGCTTTCCCTCCTGACGTCTTTCCGGCCGCGGCTTTGAGCGAGCAAACGGTCGGCGACTTCGCGCCGGATCAAAGAGAAGACTTTTTAACGAACCTGACGCGCGGAACCGCTCAGGGTGTTGAAGCTTTCTTCATCATTGGCGAGCGAAATAGCCCCTACTCTCCCGACCAAGAGGGCTATGATGTCGTCGCGCCTCTGGCTTGCCGTCGCATTCGTTCTCGCCGCTGGCGCCACGCCTGCTCGCGCCGAGACGAGTTTGATTGCGGTCACTCTCGACCAAGCGAAGATCGCCCGGCTGCCTGAGGGCACGGCGACCCTCATCGTCGGAAACCCGATGATCGCGGACGTAACCACGCTCAAAGACAATAATACGATGATCATTACCGGGAAGGGTTTCGGTCAGACCAACCTGATCGCGATCAACGCCGCCGGATTGCTCATCGAGGAGGAAGAAATCCAAGTCCTGCCGACGAGGACAGTGCTGGTCTTGCAGAACGGAAGCTCAAGGATTTCCTACTCCTGCAATCCTGCTTGCATGCCGACGGTTCAACTCGGCGATGACGACAAGATCTTCAAGGATGCAGGCGAACAGATGTCGACCCGCAATGGTTACGCTGCCAGCGGCTCGGGAATAGCCGCGAAGTAAGAGCGGCAGGTCGGACCGGCGCCTCTGCCGAACGGATGGCTCGAGCAAAGTTGCGGCCCTCAGATCAAATCCAGAGGTAGCGGGCGATGACGCGCCGAAGCGTCTTGCTCTCATACGAGACGGAAGCGCTGCTCGCCGCCTCTTACCTGACCAACCACGATGCAGCGCTCGCTCAAATCCTCGAGATGCGCAAGGGTCGACAAGCCCGCGGCATGCGTCAAGGACGGGTTTAGACCGACATAGACCCTGGCGACGAGCTCCGGTATCGTCTGGGATCCGTCCCCGAGCGCGTTCAGGATCGAGGCCTCCCGCTGCCGCCGGTGATGGATCAAGGCGCGTAAGTATCGTTGCGGTTCGACGACAGGGCCGCCGTGACCAGGCCAATAGATCGTCTCTGCCCGGCCGCGCACCTTGTCGAGCGAGGCCATGTAGGCGCGCATCGAACCGTCCGGCGCCGCAACAACCGACGTCGACCACGCCATAACATGGTCGCTCGAAAACAGCGCGCCTTCCTCCAGAAGCGCGAAGCACAAATGATTGGAGCAATGCCCGGGC
This sequence comes from uncultured Alphaproteobacteria bacterium, assembly GCA_963836695.1. Lineage (GTDB taxonomy): Bacteria > Pseudomonadota > Alphaproteobacteria > Rhizobiales > Beijerinckiaceae > Roseiarcus. The sequence goes on along the minus strand of CAWIKX010000007.1, from coordinate 156,983 downwards.
GTCGCGATCGCCTCGATCGTGTAACCGTGGCCCTGCCAGCGGTCGCCGTCGGCGAGGATTGCGTCAGGCGAATAGTCGCGGTCGTGTGAGGCATCGAGGCCGGTCGAGCCGTCGCCTCGGGGCATGAATGGCGCGGCGCCGATCACCTGGGCTCCCGTCGCGGAGCGGAGCTTGTTTACGCCGACGCTATGGTCGCGATGCGTATGGGTCACGAGAATTGCGTCGACGCGCTCGCCCTCGACCGCCGCGAGCAATGCCGCGAGATGCGAATCGTCGCCCGGGCCTGGATCGACGATCGCGACTTCCCCTTCGCCCACGATATAGGTGCAGGTGCCGTTGAAGGTGAATGGCGAGGCGTTCGGCGCAACCAGGCGGCGCACCATCGGCGAGACCCTCGTCAAAGCGCGCGGTGGCGGCTCGCGCGCGGCGGCGAAAAGCGCGGACTCGTTCTCGTCACTGGCCATCGCTCGCTCTCTTGCTGTCCGATGCGCGGCAAGCGGCTTGCCGCCTTGTCATGATAGCCGAGCTCAGGCAGTGTGGCGAAGCGCCGCGCAGCGGCAGTCTACAAATCTCACAGGGCATCCCATGACTCTTCAGACGGCGCCAGCCGCCATCCCGTCGGCGGCGGAACGGATTTTGCGGGGCTTCGCGCTTGCGCTCGGCGGGTCGCTCCTGCTCGCCGTTTCGGCCAAGGTGCAGGTTCCCTTCTATCCGGTGCCGATGACGATGCAGACGCTTGTCGTTCTCCTCATCGGCGCGGCGCTGGGCGCGAGGCTCGCAGCCGCTTCGGTCGCGCTCTATCTCATCGAGGGTCTAGCGGGCCTGCCCGTCTTTGCCGGCGCGGTGGCTGGACCCCTCTACATGGCGGGGCCAACGGGAGGCTTTCTCGTAGGATTCCTCGCCGCGGCGGCTCTGATCGGCTTTGTCGCCGACCGCCGGTGGGACCGCTCTTGGATCAGGCTCCTCGGCTCGCTCAGTCTCGGCCACGCTGTCGTGTTCGCCTTTGGCTTCGTCTGGCTCGTCCAGTTCGTCGGCGCGGAGAAGGCGTTCGCCGCGGGCGTCGCGCCTTTCGTGCTCGCGACGATCGTCAAGACGTTGCTCGCCGTCACCCTGGTCGTCGCCGGCAGGCACGCTGCCGAGCGGATGGGTCGCGTCTAGGATTTAGCGGAAAGTCGTCATGGCGGCGGACCCGGATCGCCAAAGGCCGCCTTCCCGGCCGGCCTTCGCCCAGTTCGTGAGCCTGGCGACACGCTGGAGCGACAACGACGCTTACGGCCACCTGAACAACGTCGTCTATTACGCGCTGTTCGATTCTGCTGTGAACGCGATCCTCATCGAAGCCGGGCTGCTTGATCCGGCCTCGAGTCCGATCATCGGCTTGGTGGTCGAAAGCACTTGCCGGTTTTATGCGAGCCTGACCTATCCCGAACTCGCGGAAGTCGGTGTCGCGGTCGAGCATCTCGGCCGCTCCTCGGTGCGCTACCATCTGGCGGTGTTCAAAGCGGGAGCCAAAGAGGCGGCTGCGGCTGGGCGTTATACCCACGTCTATGTCGAACGGGCGACGAACCGGCCGGTTCCCATTCCCGAGGCGCATCGGCGGCTGATGGAGGGCCTGAAGACGGCCTGAAAACTGGGCCGACCCGCGCCTCACCGGTTCCGGACGGCGATCATGGCGTCGCGCAGAACGTTGGCTTCATCGCGCGCTTCGTGCTGCCGCCAGACCATGACGTCCCGGATCGACAGCATGCCGATGAGCTTCAGGTCGTCCATGACCGGCAGGTGGCGAATGCGGTGCTTGTTCATGAGCTTCTCGGCTTCGACCATTGTCGTGTCCTGCGCGCATGTCGTGACCTCATGCGTCATCAGATCGCGAACATGCATGTCAGCCAGTCGGGCCCCGTCTTTGGCGAAGGCGCGCACGATGTCGCGCTCGGAGATGATTCCGACCAGTGTTCCCTGCGCGTCGCAGACCGGAAAGGCGCCGATGTTGAGCGCGCTTAAGCGGGTGCAGATGGAGGTGATTAACTCTTCGGCAATGCACGTCGCCAGCGACTGCCGGTTCGATTTCAGGACCTCTCCAACCCTCATGGAAAGCCTCCACTTGAGGGTTCTTCCCGCCCCCCTCGATAATCTGTCGCCGGACTTGGTCTGAAAGAAGGCCGGAGCTCTCAAACGGCTCAACGCCCTTGATCATAACCCGGGTTTGAGGCATAGGAGCGCCTCCTCGATTAACGCCGCTGGGTTCGTCCCTCGCGGGAAGACGTTTTGGTGAGATCCGTGAAAGTCCGTAATTCGCTGAAATCCTTGCGCAACCGCCATCGCGACAACCGCCTTGTGCGTCGCAAGGGCCGCGTCTACATCATCAATAAGACGCAGCGGCGCTATAAGGCGCGGCAGGGGTAAACCGTCGGCGCGCGGGCCTTTTTTCGGCCGCTGTCTCCGGCCATAAACTCCCGCCATGCGGCGCTCTGCACAGTCCGTTTTCGCCAGCTTAGCACTCGCGGTCCTTTTGGCGGGCGGTGCCGCGCGGGCGGCTGAACCACCGGCTGCGCCGCAGGATAACCTGGACAGTCCGGCAGATCCGGGCAAGCCAGACGGCCAGGCTCCGCAGACGAACGGGCCGCAGGCGAAACAGGACGAGCCGGCCCCGAAAACGCCCGCGGAAGAACGCGCTGATCTCTATGCGCGGCTCGCCGCCTCCAAGGATGCTGACGAGACCTCAGGCATCATCGGCCGGCTTCTGCACCTCTATTCCGAATCCGGTTCCGACACAGGCGACCTTCTGCTTAAGAGGGCTCGGCAGGCGATCGGGATCGAACGCTATCCCGACGCGCTCAAAATCCTCGATCAGACTATTGCGCTCCTGCCTGACTGGGCGGAAGGCTGGAACGCCCGCGCAACCGCGCGCTATCTCGACGACGACTATAACGGCTCCATGGCGGACATCGCGCAGACGCTCAAGCGCGAGCCCAACCACCTCGGCGCGCTCATGGGCATGGCGGCCGTCCTCGAGGCGCGTGGCGACAAGGAAGACGCGCTCAAGGTTTATGAGCGCGCGTTGGCCATTGCGCCGCACTGGCGCAACGCCGAGGATGCCGCCAAGAAGCTCAAGGCCGAGATCGCCGGCAGCGAGCTGTAAAGTCTCCCCGACCGACGCATGGTCATATGCGAATCAGTTTCGAGCGATTCCAACGGCTTGCGACGTATTTAGCGAACCGATGTGTGGGATCTTTCCCGTCGCCAATCGCGTGAGGACGAACGCGCCCGGCTGGCCGTTTCCCTACGGGTTTCGACGCTGCTGAAAAACGCAAAATGCAATGCCTTTCGCCTGCGAAATGAGGCGTTTCGCGCGGGCCCCTGAAATCATTATTGACGCAGACCACGCCGCCGCGCTCGGCGATCCAGCCGTCCTTACGCACTGGGTCGAATTCGGCGACGAAGTCGCCAGGATGCGGCTGACCAGCCCATGCTCTATGTCGAGCCGAGGGGTTGCGGGGCCGGCCTTGGGCGGATGCTGGTCGATACCTGCATCGCCAGGGCGCGAGCTCGGCCATCATCAACTCACTCTATGGACCAATGACATCTTGGTCGCGGCGCGCCGCACCTATCAGGCGGCGGCACTTCGTCTGGTTAGCGAAGCGCCGCACCACTCGTTTGGCCACAACCTCGTCGGGCAGACCTCGACGCTCGATCTGGGGTGAAGGCCGGGGTGCGTTGCGGGGCGTGCGGCTCCTGGATCCGCGCCTCTCCTCCCACGCGAAGCAGGTGAAGGGGGACCATGCCATAAGGCGTCCGGACGGGCGCCCTGTCCCTCGACGGGCTATGGCATGGTGGAGGAGGGTTGTGGATAATAAGGGGAAGATCATGGAACATCGGCCTTTCGGCTCCACGGGCCGCAAAGTCGCGACGATCGGCCAGGGCACCTGGTATATCGAGCAGGGAAACGCCGGGACGGCGATCGCCGCGCTGCGACGCGGCCTCGATCTCGGCATGACGCATATCGACACCGCCGAGATGTATGGATCGGGGCGCAGCAGAGGACTTGGTCGGCGAGGCGATCGCCGGCCGGCGCGACGAGGTTTTCCTCGTCTCGAAAGTCCTGCCGCACAATGCTTCGCGGAGTGGAGCGATTGCGGCATGCGAGCGCTCGCTCAAGCGGCTCCAGACAGATCGCCTCGATTGCTATCTTCTCCACTGGCGCGGGTCCCATCCTCTCGCCGATACCGTCGCCGCGTTCGAACGGCTCATTGCCGACGGAAAGATCCTATCTTGGGGCGTCAGCAATTTCGATGTGGACGATCTTAACGAGCTGCCCGGGCGGCCCGCCTGCAACCAGGTGCTCTACCATTTGCAAGAGCGCGCGATCGAGCATGCCGTGATCCCATGGTGCGAAGAAAAGGGCGTGACGGTCGTCGCCTATAGCCCGTTCGGCCACGCCGGTGGATTTCCAGGGCCGGCGACCGCGGGCGGGCGGGTGCTGAAGGCGATCGCCGACACGCATAGGGCGACGCCGCGCCAGGTCGCGTTGAGCTTTTTGACCCGGCGCGCATCCGTGTTCGCCATCCCCAAGGCTTCGACCAAGGAGCACGTGGCGGAGAATGCCGGCGCCTGCGCGCTTCATCCTAGCGATGCCGAACTGGCGCAGATCGACGTGGCGTTTCCGCTCGGTCCGCGCCCGCGCTCGCTGCCGATGCTTTGAGGTGGAGCGGCGCACGCTCCATTCAGAAGCGGAAATACAGGAACGGACTATACGCCCCGGCGGCGACTGTGATCATGGAAAAAATGAGCAGCGCGAAGGTGAGCGCGAAATCGGCGGAGGCGCGCACCACGAACGGCGGCGTCCATTTCGCCGGCCACCTCGGCGCAATCGCTAAAACACAGCCTATGACGAGCGTCATGATCGCGCGGTCGTTCAGCGCGTCGTGCATGTCGAAGCTGATCTCGCTCACCCCATTCCGGCCGAAGAGGCTCGCGTAATAGCCGATCGCGGCCGAAAGGTCGGCTGAGCGGAACAAGACCCAGCCGCCCATGACGGCCAAGAGCGCGTAGGCCCATCGCGCCGGCTTCGGTATCCGGGCGAGGGTCGACCCCAGACCCAGGCGCTCGATAACGAGGAATGCGCCGTGCCAAGCGCCCCACAGGACGAATGTCCAGTTCGCCCCATGCCAGAGGCCGCAGAGCAGGAACACCATGACGAGATTGCGGTAGGTCTGCGCGTTGCTTCCGCGGTTGCCGCCAAGCGGGATATAAAGATAGTCGCGCAGCCATGACGACAGCGACATGTGCCAACGCCGCCAGAATTCGGTGATCGAAAGCGACGTATAGGGCATGCGGAAATTGCGAGGAAACGTGAAGCCGAGCACGATTCCGAGCCCGATCGCCATGTTGGAATAGCCGGCGAAGTCAAAATAGATCTGCACCGTGTAGGCGGTCAGCCCGATCCACGCCTCGATCAAAGAACGGTCGTGAACCTGGTCGAATGTGACCTGAACGAGCGGCGCGACGACGTCGGCGACCAGCACCTTCTGGGCAAGGCCGACGATGAAGATCCGGGCGCCGACCGAGGCGCGGCCGAGAGTGAACCTTCGGACATCCAGTTGGCGCGCGACGGTCTTGTAGCGAACGATCGGCCCAGCGACCAATTGCGGGAAGAGGGAAATGTAGAGGGCGATGTCGACCAGATTGCGGTTGGCCTTGAACCGTCGACGGTAGACGTCGATGATGTAGGAGAGGCAGTGGAAGGTGAAGAACGAGATCCCGAGCGGCAGCGCGATATTTGTCTGGATTGACGGCATCCCGAGAGGGGTGATCAGCGTGGTCAGATTGCCCGTGATGAAATTGGTGTATTTGAAGATCCCGAGCAGCGTAAGATTGCCCGCGACCGCAACCGCGAGGGCGAGGCGACGAGACGCTCCTTCCCGCGCGTCGATGAAAAGCCCCGCGCAGAAATTGAAGGCGATCGAGAGCAAAAGAATGAAGACGAACCGTGGCTCTCCCCAGGCGTAGAAAACCAGGGAAAAGAGAAGCGTGACGATATTTTTGCCGGTAACCGTGGGCGTTAGGAGATAGGCGGCCAAGAAAATGGGCAGGAAGTAGAACAGAAACGTGATCGACGAAAACACCATTCTTCAGCGCTCTTATGTCCCAGCCCAGTCGGCGCGCTCAAGATTGATGGGCGCCGCCCGTGAAGCCGCATTTTCAGAGGATGCGGGCAGCGTCAAGGCGGCCCCGTGCGAAATTGCCTCTGTGGAACGCGATGGGAACAGGAACAAGTAATAGCTATACATATATGTAATACGCCACGACATATAGATTTACGCCGTTAAATATGCTAGCGGGCTCTTGCAGGCGGACAGCCCTCCGCCCATGTGGACGAGGCCGGAATGCCCGATGTCATCACCGCCAACCGGCTAGCCGACGGCGTCGTTGTGTTTCGAACCCTAGACGATAGCTGGACTGAGGATTTCAACCGCGCCGCGGTTTTGCCGGATCCGCAAACGGCGGCTGAGGCGCTCAAGCGCGCCAAGGAAGACGAAGCGAACAATATCGTGGTCGATTCCTATGCGGTTGCGGTCGAGGAGCGGAACGGCCATCTTGTTCCCAAGGCGCTGCGCGAAGCGATCCGGGCGACGGGGCCTACGATCAGGCGCGATCTGGGGAAGCAGGCGCGTGGTCAGGCGCCTCATGCGGGTCCCAAGATCGCGACGGAGTCCGATCATGTATCATTATGACGATTTCGACGCCGCTTTCGTCACGGCGCGGGTCGAACAGTTCCGTGACCAGGTGACGCGGCGCCTCAGCGGGGAACTTTCCGAGGAGCAGTTCCGCCCCCATCGCCTGATGAATGGCGTCTATCTGCAGCTGCACTCCTACATGCTGCGGATCGCGATTCCGTATGGCGTCCTCAACTCGCGCCAGGTGCGCAAGCTCGCCGAGCTCGCGCGCAATTACGACCGCGGCTACGGCCATTTCACCACGCGCCAGAATCTCCAGTTCCATTGGCCGGCGCTCAAGGATGTGCCCGACATGCTGGCCGAGCTCGCGAGCGTGGAAATGCACGCGATCCAGACCTCGGGAAACTGCATTCGCAACGTGACCGCCGATCATTTCGCCGGCGTCGGGCACGATGAAATCGCCGATCCGCGGCCTTACGCCGAAATCTTGCGACAATGGTCGTCGCTGCATCCGGAGTTCTCGTTCCTGCCGCGCAAGTTCAAGATCGCGGTCAACGGCGCCGCGCATGACCGCGCGGTGATCCAGGCGCACGACATCGGCCTTCAGGTCGTGCAGAACGAAAAGGGCGAGATCGGCTTTACGGTCTATGTCGGCGGCGGGCTAGGCAGAACGCCGATGATCGGGCGCAAGGTGCGCGACTTCCTCCCCGAGCGCGATCTCTTGGGATATGTCGAGGCGATCCTGCGTGTCTACAACATGGAAGGGCGGCGCGACAACAAGTTCAAGGCGCGCGTCAAGATCCTGGTGCACGAGAAGGGCCTCGAGGCGCTGCGCGAAGAGATCGAGACGGAGTTTGCCGCACGCGATCCGAAGGCGCTGAACCTTCCGACGAAAGAGCTTGAGCGGTTCCGCGCCTTCTTCGCGGCCCCGGCGCTTGAGCCGAAGAAGCCGGTCAGCGACAGAGTCGAGCGCCGCAAGGCGAAGGACTCGCGCTTCGCCAGCTTCTTTGCGTCGAACGTCACGCCGCACAAGGCGCCGGGCTATGGCGTGGTCACTGTCTCCCTCAAGGCGATCGGCGCCACGCCCGGGCGACGCGAGCGCGGACCAGATGGACGCGGTCGCCGACCTTGCCGAGGATTATTCGCACGACGAGGTGCGCGTTTCGCACGAGCAGAACCTCATCCTGCCTTATGTCGCGCTCGACGACCTGCCGGCGGTCTACGACCGGCTGGCGTCGGTCGGCCTATCGACGCCGAACGCCGGCGCGATCAGCGACATCATCGCCTGCCCCGGCCTGGACTATTGCACGCTCGCTACCGCGCGCTCGATCCCCGTCGCCCAGCGCATCGCCCAGCATTTCGGCGACGGCCAGCGCGCGAAAGAGATCGGTCCGCTGAAAATCAAAATATCCGGCTGCATCAATGCCTGCGGCCATCACCACGTCGGCCACATCGGCATTCTGGGACTCGAGCGGGCGGGAGAGGAAACCTACCAGATCACGCTGGGCGGCTCCGGCGACGAGCAGGCGGCGATCGGACAGATCACCGGCCCCGGCTTCAGTTCCGAGAACGTGGTCGAGGCGGTTGAAACCATCGTCGAGACCTATACGGGCCTCAGGCTCTCGGAGCAGGAGACCTTCATTGACGCTTACCGCCGCGTCGGCATGGCGCCGTTCAAGGAAGCGCTCTACGAACGAAGCGCCGGATCGGACATCTGATGAGCGCGCATGACGTCAAGCTGTTCGGCGACCAGATCGCCGCCTCGCGGCTTGAGACGCGCTTCGCCCGGCTCAAGGCGTCTTCGCTTCTAAGGCTCGCGATCGAGGATCTCTATCCCGGCCGCGTCGCTCTTGTTTCTAGTTTCGGCGCGGACGCCGCGGCGCTCCTGCACATGGTGGCGCAGATCGACAAGGCGACGCCCGTGATCTTCGTCGATACCGGCCAGCATTTCCCTGAGACGCTCGCTTATCGCGACGACCTGGTCGAGCGTCTGGGCCTGACCAACGTTGTTGTCGCCGAGCCCAAGGCCGAGACGCTCGCGCAGGAGGATCCGGAGAAGTTTTTGTTCATGAGCGATCCGGACCGCTGCTGCGAAATCCGTAAAGTTCGTCCGCTTGCCGAGGCGATTGAAGGATATGACGCTTGGATCACCGGCCGGAAGGGTTTTCAGAGCGAGTTGCGCGCAACCCTGCCGCTGTTCGAGGCGGAGGGCGAGCGGATCAAGATCAATCCGCTGGTCGGCTGGAGCTCGAGCGACGTCCTGAAATATATCGCTGACGCCGGATTGCCGCGGCATCCCTTGGTCGCCAAGGGCTTTCCGTCCATCGGCTGTCTGCCATGCACGAGCCCGGTCAAGCTTGGCGAGGACGAGCGCGCGGGCCGTTGGCGCGGACGCGGCAAGCTCGAGTGCGGCATCCATCTGGGACCGCTCGACGCCGGATCGGGCATCTGATGCCCTTGTGGCGGCGCGAGGGTTTCGTCGAGGACAAGTGGGCGTTTCTCGGGGAAGAGGCTCCCATCCCGGAGGAACGCGCAATCGTGGTCCCGCTCAAGCGCTGGCTTGAGCACCGCGAGACGCTTATGTCGCGCGTGAGCCCTGTGGGGGTCGCAGTCGAGGCGGGCGCCGACGCCCAGGCGCATTTGGCGGATCTTGCCGACCGGCCGCTGATTGCGCTCGCCTTCGGCAGATTCGCGGACGGGCGGTCGTTCTCTTACGCCCGCATCCTACGCGATCGGCTGGGATTTGGCGGCGAGTTGCGTGCGACCGGCGACGTGCTGATCGACGAAATCCCGCTCATGCTGCGCTGCGGCTTTGACTCTTTCGAGGTGACCAACGCCCCGACCCTGCATTCGCTCGAGGCCGGCCGCCTGCCCGGCTCGCCGCTGCATTACCAGCCGAGCAGCGCTCACGACGAGGCCGGTGAGGGCACGCGGCCGTGGCTCAGGGTGACGAGGCCGTCGAAGGACTAGACCCTAAGGCGAATCCCGCGTCGCCATTGCCCCGCGCTTAACGTGATCCCACCCGCATCGACAACTCGACGTCCTCCGCGAAGGGCACGGACAAGTAGCCGCTCGCCTGCGAGCGCACGCGGCTGAGATAGTCGGGGCTCATGTCCGCATTGTCGGCGACGACCAAGGCGCCGGGCCTGAGACGGCTCTCGAGGAGGCTCAGAATTTCGGGGTAGAGCGCCTTGGCGCCGTCGAGGAGAACAAGGTCGATCGCATCAGGCAGATCGACGCTCAGGGTCTCTAGCGCCTCTCCTTCGCGGATCTCGACCAAATCGATGACGCCACCCGCCTTGAGGTTGTCGCGGGCGCGCGCCGCCTTGGAGGGCTCGAACTCGCTGGTGATCAGGCGCCCGCCGCCATTGTCGCGCAAGGCCGCCGCAAGGTGCAGGGTCGAGATCCCGAACGAAGTCCCGAACTCGACAATCGCCCGCGCCTTTGTGCTCCGCGCCAGCATGTAAAGCAGCGCGCCGGTCTCGCGCGAGACGGGAAGAGGGAGATGCTTCATCCGCCCGTAGACCTCGCCATAGTCGGTCTTGCTCCGCAACATGCGCGCCTGCTCCTCGTCCGAAAGATCGGCGAACGCGGCGTCGATCTGCGGCTCAGCGACATCCGCCTCTTCGAACAGGCGGTTGAGAAGCGGCGCCAGCGGTGCTTCGGTTAACGTCATCATGCAAGTCTCCAGTATGGGCTTGAGTGCGTTTTCACGTGGCGCTAGAAATACGACGGATTTGTCGTATTCTCTATTCGCGTTTGCCTGGACCCCTGATGACCGACCATGGACAAGCCCAGATTTCCTCGCGAAAACGGCCGAAGCAGGCGCGCTCGACGGAACTCGTCTCGGCAATTCTGGAGGCCGCGGCTCAGGTTTTGGCGGAGGAGGGCGCGTCCCGCTTCACCACGGCGCGTGTCGCGGAGAAAGCCGGCGTCAGCATTGGCTCCCTCTATCAATATTTCCCGAATAAGGCGTCCATCCTTTTCCGGTTGCAGAGCGACGAATGGCGGCAAACCTCCGAGCTGCTGCGCATTATCCTCGAGGACGTCCGGAGGCCGCCGCTCGAGCGGCTGCGGGACCTCGTCCATGCCTTCGTCCGCTCGGAATGCGACGAGGCGGCGATGCGGGTGGCGCTCGATGACGCGGCGCCTCTTTACCGCGACGTGCCCGAGGCTCGGGACGCTCGAGCGTCGGGAGAAAGGACAATGCAGGTCTTCATGCGCGAAGCGCTGTCCAGAGCCTCTCAATCGACCCGCGCCTTGGCCGCGGACCTTATCACGGCGACGCTGAGCAAGGTCGGAAAGCACGTTTCGGAAAGTCCCCGAAGCCCGGCAGAGATCGAGACCTACGCCGGCGCTCTTGCCGATATGTTCTGCGCCTACCTTGAGAGCCTTGCGGGCGCTTCAGGCGCGCGCTTGTCATGAGATATTGATCCTTGAGCCGCTAGAAAATGAACTTAAGGTCAGAAAACGCTCCTCAGTGCGAGCGAGGCGAAGCAATCGAGGAGTCGTCGGGCCTTGCGGTCCCTGGGGCGCCGCGTCGCGAAAGCTCGTCGAAAGACCGGCGTCACTCGACGCCCTATGGCTCCTCGCGATGACCTTGGCCGTTTAGCGTAAAGACGATCCGGATGTCCCATGACCATAGCGGCCGCTCGCATGACCACAACGACCATGGGCACACGCACGCCCATGCGCCGGCGAGCTTCGGTAAAGCCTTCGCAATCGGGATCGCGCTCAACCTCGGCTTCGTCGTCATAGAGGCGCTCTACGGCTTGATCAGCAATTCCGTGTCGTTGCTCGCGGACGCGGGACACAATCTCAGCGATGTCCTTGGCCTTGGCGCCGCGTGGCTCGCGAGCGTGCTCGCCCAGCGAGCGCCAACCGCGCGCTTCACTTACGGCCTGCGCGGCTCGTCGATCCTGGCCGCTCTGTTCAATGCGGTCTTTCTGCTGGTGACCGTCGGGGGCCTGTCTTGGGAGGCCCTCCGCCGCCTCGGGTCGCCCGAACTGGTAGCAGGCAAAACGATGATGGCGGTCGCGGCGATCGGCATCCTCGTTAACGGCGTGACCGCCTGGCTCTTCGCCTCAGGCCGCAAGGACGATATCAACCTTAAGGGTGCGTTCCTGCATATGGCGTCCGACGCTCTCGTGTCTGTCGGCGTCGTCGCGGCCGGACTTCGTGATCCTGCTCACCAACTGGTTGTGGATCGATCCGGTCGTTAGCCTCGTTATCAACGCCATCATCGTTTGGGGCACCTGGGGGCTCCTGCGCGATTCCCTCGGCATGTCGATGGCGGCGGTGCCGCCGCAAATCGATCCCGCGGCGGTGCGGACTCTCCTATCTGCGCGCGCCGGCGTTGTTGGCGTGCACGACCTGCATATCTGGCCCATGAGCACGACCGAAAACGCGCTCACTTGCCATCTCGTCATGCCGGACGGCCATCCGGGCGACGCCTTTCTCAACGACCTGTGCAATGATCTCGCGGAGCGCTTCAAGATCAACCACACGACCGTGCAGATCGAGGTCGATCCGCACATCGCCTGCGCTCTGGCGCCGGATGAAGTAGTGTAATATAAGCAGGACAAAGTAAGTCTTGTCGTAAGCTTGCGCCGCGCCGACATAATCAACCCGATCGGTGCGCGTATACGTCCGCCGCCGCTGACTTCGTTGAACTGCGAAAGGCCACCCGCCAGAGCTCCCCCAGAGCCAAACTCACTAAAATAAGCACAATTTCGGTCTTTCCTGACCTGATGAGGTGGACGGCCCCCGCTCCCGGCATCTGTGTGATCCGGCGTGGAAGAGTGACCCCCTGAGTGGAGTGGGCCCGTTGGGGCGGACAGTTGGGCGAGCAGGAATTGACCCTTGGACCGGGCTTTCGAAGGATGGAAGCCCATGGCCAGACACCGCACGCATAGCATCGAGTTCAAGCGTCAAGTCGCTCAGGAGTTCCTGGCCGGCGATACCCTTCATGGGCTCGCCAAACGACATGACATCTGTCGAAACCTAATCCGGGTCTGGGTCCAGAAGTATGAGGTCGGCGCCTTTGATGAGGACGCCGCAGCCGCAGATCTTCTCCAGCAGTATGAAGCCCGGATCGCATCGCTCGAGCGGCTCGTCGGCAAGCAGGCGCTGGAACTCGAGTTTCTAAAGGGGGCTCTGAAAAGCGCACCGCGGCCGAAAGGCGCGACTACGTCCGTCGTTGTCGGCCCCCGGGCCTCAGCATCGCAGAAGGATGCCGGCTGATGGGAATCGCCCGCTCGACCTTCTACGACAAATCCGCCACGCAGGACGACACCGCGATCGTCGCGGCGATTTCCACGATCTGCGAGGAATTCGAATTCTATGGTTGGCGGCGCGTTCGCGCCGAGCTTCGGCATCGAGGCCTGACCGTCAATCACAAGAAGGTCCGGAGACTGATGCGCGAGCACGATCTCCAGCCGCGCCGACGCCGCCGCTATGTGGCGACATCCGACAGCGATCACGATCAGCCGATCTACCCCAATCGCGCCAAGGACCTGACGATTGACGGGCCTGACCAGCTCTGGGTCGCGGACATCACGTATGTCGCCATCCTTGATGGCTTCGCCTACGTCGCAGTGATCCTCGACGCTTGGTCGCGCCGAGCGGTCGGATATGCCATCAGCCGCTCGATCGACGTCCGCCTGACGCTGGCCGCCCTGAACACCGCAATCGACCGGCGAAACCCGCCGCCAGGCTGCGTTCATCACACGGACAGAGGGTCGCAATATGCCGCTCAGGGCTATCGGGAGGCGTTGCTTCGGCACGGCCTCGTCGGTTCGATGGGGCGCAGAGGCAACCCTTACGACAATCCGAAGGCAGAGAGCTTCATGAAAACGCTGAAGGTCGAAGCCGTCTATCCGATGGCCTACGAAACCTTCGCTGACGTCGCCGACGATCTTCCGAGATTCATCGACGAGGTTTACAACGCTCGTCGTCTCCACTCAGCGCTGGGCTATCTCAGCCCGCAACAGTTCGAGGATCGCAATCCCCGGCCGACGGTCAAAACAGCCGCCTGATTTTCTTGTTCACCCCAAGGGGCCCACACCAATCGAGGGTCAAAGTTCGACGCCGATTGACAAGCAGGCGTCGTCCAGCCTCATCGACCAGCCAGAGCCCGACGTCTCCGGGCTGATCGACCTTCTCGCCAACCGGGTCGGCGAGAAGAACCTCTATCGCGCGGTGCCGGTGGCTAGCGACGTACCGGAACGCGCGGTGCGCCACATCCCCGCGCTCGCGCCCGAGACCGGCGCGGAATGGCCTGGGCGCTGGCCACGGCCGTCGCGGCTGCTCACCCATCCCGAAGCGATCGAACCGTGGCGCTGTTGCCGGATCACCCACCGGCTTCCTTCACCTGGCGCGGCGTGCGCCGGCGGGTGAAGCGCGCCGACGGCCCCGAGCGCGTGTTCGGCGAATGGTGGAAGCGCGATCCTGAGCTGACGGCGATGCGCGACTATTTCCGCCTCGAGGACGATGCGGGCGAGCGCTACTGGGTGTATCGCGCCGGTGACGGCGAGGATCCCCTGACCGGCTCTCAGCGGTGGTTCCTGCACGGGATCTTCGGATGAGGGGACTGCGTTACGCCGAGCTGCAGGTGACCTCGCATTTCAGCTTCCTGAGGGGCGCTTCGTCCTGCGAGGAGCTGTTCGCCGCCGCTGCCATCATGAGGATCGGAGCCCTCGCCGTAGTCGATCGCAACTCGTTGGCGGGCATCGTACGGGCCCACGAGGCCGCCAAGGCAATGGGCGTGCGCCTGGTCGTTGGTTGCCGCCTTGATCTCCAGAGACGGCGAGTTGGTCCTGGTCTATCCGACTGACCGAGCGGCTTACGCACGACTATGTCGGCTGCTGTCGCTCGGGAAGAAGCGCGCCGGCAAGGCGAAGTGCGATCTCGCCTGGACTGATCTGGTCGCCTATGGCGAAGGCTTGATCGCGGTGCTCGCGCCGAACGAGGCGGACGAGGACTGCGGGCTGCGTCTGCGGCGGCTACGCGAGACGTTCGGCGACCGCGGTTATGTGGCGCTCTCCTTGCGCCGGCGGCCGAACGACCAACTGCGGCTGTTCGGATTGTCCAACCTCGCCACATCGATGCGCGTGCCGACCGTCGTCACCAACGACGTGCTCTTCCCTGAGCCACGACGACGCATCCTTCAGGATGTCGTGACCTGCATCCGCCACAACGTCACCATCGACGAGCTGGGTGATCGCCGCGAGCGGCATGCCCACCGCTATCTCAAATCACCTTAGGAGATGCATCGGCTGTTCGCACGCTATCCCGAGGCGCTGGCCCGCACGGTGGAGATCGTCGATCGCTGCCGCTTCTCGCTCGACGAGTTGGCGTACCAATATCCCGAGGAGCGCGCCGACCCCTCGCTCAGCCCGCAACAGACGCTAGAGAAGCTGACCTGGGAAGGCGCAGCCTGGCGGTATCCCGAGGGGCTTCCTGACGATGTGGTCCGGACGCTTCGCCACGAACTCGATCTTATCGAGAAGCTGCGCTACGCGCCGTACTTCCTGACTGTCCATGCGATCGTGCGCTTTGCGCGGTCGAGGGACATTCTTTGCCAGGGCCGCGGCAGCGCCGCGAATAGCGCTGTCTGCTACGTCCTGGGCATCACCTCGATCAATCCAGCACGAAACGACCTGTTGTTCGAGCGCTTCGTCTCGGAGGAGCGTCACGAGCCGCCTGACATCGACGTTGATTTTGAACATGAACGACGCGAAATCGTCATGCAGTGGATCTTCGATCAATACGGTCGCGACCACGCCGCCCGCTGCTCGACCGTGATTCGCTATCGCACCAAGGGCGCGATCCGCGACGTCGGCAAGGCGCTCGGGCTCACCGAGGACCTCATCAAGATGCTGTCTTCCCAGGTCTGGGGATGGTCGGAAGACGGCGTCGAGGGCAAGCATGTCGAGGCGCTGAACCTCAACCTTTCTGACCGACGCTTGCGCCTGGCCCTCGACCTTGCTCGTGAGCTGATGGGAGCGCCGCGCCATCTCAGCCAACACCCCGGCGGCTTCGTTCTGACCCACGACAGGCTCGACGACCTTGTGCCGATCGAGCCCGCCGCCATGATCGACCGGCAGGTGATCGAATGGGACAAGGACGACATCGATGCGCTCAAGTTCATGAAGGTCGACGTCCTCGCCTTGGGGATGCTGACCTGCATGAAGAAGGCTTTCGACTTCCTGGCCGAGCACAAGGGCGTCAATCTCGATCTGGCGACGATCCCGGCGGAAGACCCGCGCACCTACGCGATGATCCGCAAAGCCGACACCCTCGGCACGTTTCAGATCGAGAGCCGAGCGCAGATGTCGATGCTGCCGCGCATCAAACTCCGAACCTTTTACGACCTAGTGGTCCAGGTCGCGATCGTACGGCCAGGCCCGATTCAGGGCGATATGGTGCATCCCTATCTGCGCCGGCGCGAAGGGCTTGAGCCGGTCGTATACCCGAAGCCTGAGCTGGAGCAGGTTCTTGGCAAGACGCTGGGCGTGCCGCTGTTTCAGGAGCAAGCCATGCGCGTCGCCATTGTCTGCGCAGGCTTCACACCCGGCGAGGCCGACCAGCTTCGGAAGAGCATGGCGACTTTCAAGTTCACCGGTGGCGTCTCTGCATTCCGCGACAAGCTCATCGCGGGCATGGTCGCCAATGGTTATGAGCCGAAGTTCGCGGCGCAGACCTTCAAACAGCTCGAAGGCTTTGGCAGCTATGGATTCCCTGAATCTCACGCAGCGTCCTTTGCTCTGATCGCCTATGCGTCATCCTGGGTGAAATGCTGGCATCCCGATGTCTTCTGCGCGGCGCTGCTCAATTCCCAGCCGATGGGCTTTTACGCGCCCGCGCAGATCGTCCGCGACGCCCAGGCGCATGGCGTCGAGATTCGCCCGATTTGCGCCAACGCGTCGCGATGGGACAGTGCGCTAGAGCCGACCGACGATGAGGGTCGTTTTGCTGTGAGGCTCGGCATGCGCATGGTGAAGGGCCTCGTCAACGCCCATGCCGCAACCATCGTCGCCTCCAGGGCCAAGCGGCCGTTTCTGTCCGTCGATGATCTTTGGCGGCGCGCTGGCGTGCCGTCTGCCTCACTTGTTCAGCTTGCCGAGGCCGACGCTTTCCTACCCGCGCTGGGTCTTGTCCGGCGCGAAGCGCTTTGGGCGATCAAGGCGTTGAGAGACGAACCCCTCCCTCTTTTCGCAGCCGCCGCTGCACCCGAGGATGAGCCTGCAGCTGAGATTGAAGAACCCATAATCGCGCTGCGCCCGATGACCGCAGGCAGTGAAGTCGTGGAGGACTACGGCCACGTGGGTCTGACGCTTCGCCGGCATCCCGTTGCGTTCCTACGTGGCGATCTTACCGCGCGCCGTATTGTCACCTGCACCCAGGCCATGGATGCCCGAGACGGGCGTTGGCTAGAGGCGGCGGGCCTCGTCCTCGTCCGGCAACGGCCCGGCAGCGCCAAAGGGGTGATGTTCATCACCCTGGAGGACGAGACCGGGATCGCCAATCTGGTGGTCTGGCCGCAGGTGTTTGAGAAATTCCGCCGCGTCGTGATGGGCGCTAGCATGATCGCAGTGCGCGGCAGCATTCAGCGGGAGGGCGAGGTGGTCCACCTCGTCGCGCATCGGCTCGTTGACCTTTCAGCCGAGCTAGCGACCGTCGGCAGCCGCGACGAGGCTTTCCCGCTATCGCATGGACGCGGCGATCAGGTCACACACGCTGGCGGCGGCCCCGATCCGCGCGAGCACCCGCCGAAGGGTTTGCGCACACGTGACATCTATGTTCCGGACTTGCACATCGACATCATTAAAACTTCCACTGAATCCGGAAGAAGGCAACCGCTACGATCGGGTCTGAGATGCGGCGGAAGTCGAAAGAACGGCGTAACCAAGTGCGTCTCACGGCTTCCCCGAGTTGGACCGGCCTAGTCACGCCTTGATGAACGCTAGCAGATCGGCGTTGATCGTTTCTGCATGCGTGGTCGGCATTCCATGAGGCAGCCCGGGGTAGGACTTCAGTGTCCCATGTTTGAGGAGCTTGACGGACCGCGCTCCCGTCGTCGGGAACGGGCAGATCTGATCGTCTTCGCCATGCATCACCAGCACCGGAACGTCGATCACATCGAGATCATCGTAGAATTCGGTTTCGGACAGAACCCTGATGCATTCGTACTGGGCCATGATTGAGCCCATCATGCCTTGCCGCCACCAGTTCTCCCGTATCCCCTCGGATACTTTAGCGCCAGGACGGTTGAAACCGTAGAACGGCATCGTGATGTCTTTGTAGAACTGGGAACGATGATTCGCCGTGCCGTCGCGGATGCCATCGACAACTTCCTTCGGGACACCGTCAGGGTTGCGTGCGGACTTCATGAAGGTCGGAGGAATGGCGCTGATGAGGACCGCTTTGGCGACCTCGCCCTTGCCATGCCGCGCCACATAGCGCGCCACCTCACCCCCTCCCGTCGAATGCCCGATATGGACGGAATTCTTGAGGCCAAGTTTCTTGACCACCTCAGCGGCGTCATCGGCGTAGGTGTCCATGTCATGGCCCTCCGCCGTCTGGGTCGAGCGGCCGTGGCCGCGCCGGTCGTGGGCGATCACGCGATAGCCGTGATCGCGGAAAAACATCATCTGGGTGTCCCAGTCGTCGGCCGACAGCGGCCACCCGTGATGGAAGAACAGGGGCTGACCCTTTCCCCAGTCTTTGTAGAAAATCTCGGTGCCGTCGTTGGTCGTCACGGTAGGCATGTCGTTGTACTCCCTGAAGCGAGAAGCGCCTCTCTCGCAGTAGCAAACGCTACGAGGAAGTGAGTGCGTCGCGCAATGTCTGGACTTGGCCTCTCGAACCGACAAGCACGCCGGCAATTTTTTTGTTCTCTACCGTCGCTACTCGTGTCGCTAGATCGGTGGCGGGTGGCGGCCGAACGGCCAACTGACGACCTGGCCACAGGACAGCGCCCACCAGATGATGGCCGGCTGAAGGGCCAAGCGCGGCGCATGGTACCACCAGCTTGTCGGCAACTGCGATAGCTGAATGTTGTCTACAGCGTGTTTGATGTTCGCTGGAAAAACGCAAACTGCGTACAGGGCAAGCATAACACCCGCCCACCATCGAAGCGAACGTCTCAGCAGCGCGAGCCCACCCACGATTTCGCACGCGCCGGTGAAAAGAATGACCTCACGAGGCACCGGAACCCAGTCCGGCATTATGGGCAGAAACGCGTCGGGGCGTCGCAGGTGGACGACGCCAGCAACGAAATAAAAAATCGCCATTGCCCACCGCATCCAATGTCTTACTCGGTCGTTGCTCAAAAGATGGGCTCGCTTCATTGGACCCTTCGACCTGTCGAGGACGAAGCGAAAAATCAAGAGGTGGCCGGCTATCAGAAACTGGCCCTGCCTGCTTGTAACAGGGCAAACGTCAGCCGGTGGTTTTTTTTGGAGCGCCGCGAGCACGCGTCATCTCGTCAAGCGCAATGGGCATCAACAACGCCAGCCGATGACCGGTCCACAATGCGTCAGGATCGCCTCGATGACGGGATCATTGTAGGCGACGCCAAGCTGGTTGGGACCGCTGAGCACCGAATGGGCTGGTCAAGATGCGCGCTATGTGATCTCACGCACAGCTAGGCTTATTTCGCGCGCTTACGGTTTAGGTCGTTTTGCGATCTGTTTCCCGGGGCGTTAAGCCATTCAGCTTTGGCACGGCTGGAGTTGATTTATGATTGCGCATCGATTTCTTTTAATCGCATTCATCGTTGGTTTGTTCGCGCCGCATTCGGCCTTCGCCCTCGACTGGGAGATCGAGCGCAATTTCCGCTATTTTCTCTATCCGTCCGACATGGCGGTACAGAGGGTCGCGCGCGACCTCTATATCGCGCAAAAGGGCGCGACGCCGACACCCGAACAACTTGAAAATCTCATGAACGGCGGGGGCTTCTGGAAGACGAAGCTTGGCGAGCTTGGCGATCTGCGAAAGAGATGGCCGATCGATTGGCCACGCGATGATAGCGCCACCCCCTATCAGCTTGTCGAACAATTAAGAGTGCAGGAGGGAAGGTCCGCACCCGTCCCTGAGCAGGAACTCGACCGACGCGGTTGGGCCAGTCTCCTTGTGCGCGAACGTTCAGCAGCACGCCCACACGAGGCCAGCCTGACGGGATCGACGGAGACGTGCTGGAATCCAGTTCAGAGGTTGCACAGCGGCTGCGCCGTATGGGGCGATTACGTCCGCCCGCCGGGATGGATTGTCCGCGTACTTGATCCCGACGCCGCGGCGGGGCAATCATGTCAATGGAGTTTTGCTGGCGCCGTGTTCGCCGAGGCTGATCCGAGGAAGTTCGTCGACGAGACACAGCGTGCGCTTCAGACGGGAACGACAACGGTCGCCGGCGATTGCCGCGAGGTCCGCATCGTCGTTCCCTCAGTTCCGGCCGAGGCTAAGGCCGTCGCTGGTCAGGCGACGGTCACCCGGACGTCACCGGACGCATCACAGACGAGTGTAACGGTTACGCCACGGGATCGTCTGGTGATCGGCTTTGGCGATTCCTTCACCTCCGGCGAAGGCAATCCAGAGCGCCTCGCTCTGTTTTCCGGCAAGCCTTGGTCGGGCGGCAACCTTCCCGCTCGCGACTCTGACCCGGTGTCGCTTGTCACGAAGGATACACGCGCCCAATGGACCGACCGGTGGTGCCATCGCTCGGTTTACTCCTGGCAGATCCGAACTGCGCTCGACGCAGCGCTGAGTGACTCCCATCAGTCCTTCACCATTCTACCATATGGGTGTTCGGGCGCGACAATCATGGAGGGCGTCCTCTATGGCTACAATGGCGTCGAGTGGAGCGCTGCGACTGATAAGGGCATAGTCGGTAGTCGCTCAGAGGTCGGACTGGCGTATCAGGAAATCTGCCAGCCAGACGCATTTCGTTCCTATTGCGCCTCGGGCGCGCCTTGGTGCGGTCGAACCGATTCTCCCAGCTTGCAGCAAGAGTCCGGGCACGGCTTCTATGCCGCCGCCGGACCCGCGCTGCGGCGCGCCGTCATGCGCTGCGGACCCAAAAATATCTTCAAACGCTCCGCCGACGCGCTGCTGATCGACATCGGCATCAACGACGTCGGTTTCGCGAGCTGGGCGGCGGGCATCATCTTGCAGGATCCGCTCCTGCGCGCTGCTGCCAGCGCGATTACGCCCTGCTTCGATGGGACTGCGCGGTGCGCCTCGACGCGGGACCTTTTCGCCAGGCTCGAGAACCGGTACGGGCTTCTGCGGGCAGTTCTTGATCAGTACATGTTGCCTGATTTCGGGATCGACCCGTCGCATGTGATTGTCGCCGTCTATCCGCCGGCGCTCGAGAATGAAATGGGCGTTTTCTGCCCACAAGGTAATGCGGGTCTGACGATCGGGACCTTGCCGTCGTTTCTGGAGGCGCATTGCGGAGGTTCGGTCGCGCTCGGCGGCGTGCTGGCGCGATATCCTGAAAGCGATCAGGTCGAACGAGACGTCGAGCAGGCGCGGGTGAAGTTGAATGAGAGCCTCGTGGCCTTCGCTTTCAAGCCTCCGGCCTTCGACGTCGTCAACTCCTACACGTCCGACTACGCGAGGCGTGGGGTCTGTGCCACGGCCGACGCGCAAAGCCATCCTCCGGCAAGCGAGGCATGCTTCACGGCGAAGGACTTCGCCAACTTGCATTGCGCCATAAGCCCCGAGTCGATGCATGTGCCGCGTGCGGAAGCCGGCGGCTGCGCAGGCGATCCCTCGGAATTCCTACCGTTCTCGCCAAATAAGTTCGAACCCTACCGCACCCGCACGCGGCTTTTCCGAACGATGAACGACGTCTTTCTCGCCATTAATCAGCGACCGCAGCACTATCTAGACCAAAGCCCCTTCGGGGTCCTCGATCTCTCCGGTCGAGCCACCGGCGGCGCATTCCATCCTACGGCGGAAGGTCACGCGATGATCGCGAACGAGGCGACTGTGGAACTCTGTCAGCGCATCGGCTGCAGTCGCTGATTTCGGGGGGCTTCATGTGCAGGAAGAAAGTGTTCGAAAGGGTCGCCCTTGGTGTGGTCATCGCCTTCGCATCGCCAGCGTTAGCCCAATCCCAACCGTCTGACAGCCAGGGAGTTTCCCCGGCTGCTCTCATCTACCCAGAGACGCTCCGCCGCACGCGGGTGTCGGCCCACTGCGATGACCCGTTTCGACTTCGTCGAGGACGACGGCGAAGACGAAGAGGACGCCATCATCTTCCTGGCCCGCGATGATGAGGGGGTCCCGTCCGACCTGGTCGCGCGGACCTGCGGCTCCCGGCGGCTCTCCACGCACTGGGGAGCCGTGAGCGTTCTTGGCGGCGATGACATCGTCGCGCCTCGGGTCACGCCTGAGGTCGCACTTGTGGTCAACCTGGTTGCTCTTGTTACGCCTTTCACGCCCTCGTGACTGATCTTGACGCTCCGGCTGCGCGGCCTCTGCAATGGCTCGCAGCGCACTTTCCCTTCAGCCCGCAAGGCGACCATTTCGCGGATAGCCATCTGCTCAGCCTCGTGCTGCACAAGCTTGCCCTCCACGCCGAGACAACAGCCGAATGGCATGATGCCGCCACGCGCGCAGCGATAGTGCCCCCTCTGGCAAGCCGGGAGGCGCTGAGGCGAATGCGTCGCGAAGCAATGACCGCATCTTGTATACATGTATCGGGCTAAAAGGCTTCGAGCCTTTGGTCTTTGTGCCGGAATTGATACGCAAAGTAGCGCGCTATTGACAAACCTGTCGCCTTGAACTCGTATACAGGAATTGCGGGGAGCTGCGGAGATGAACTCCGAAGTGGTCGCATATCGACATCTCAGAAACGAGATTATCAGCGGCCGCCTGGCGGGAGGCGTTTCGATTCGGCAGGAGTATTTCGCCGAAATCCTGAGCATGAGCCGAATGCCGGTGCGCGACGCCATCAAGCGTCTCCATGCGGAGGGCTTGGCAACCATACTTCCGAACAGAACGGTGATCGTCACTCAGCTCAGCGCCGATGATGTCACAGAGATCTTCGCCATCCGAGCCGCCCTCGAACGTCTGGCCGTGCGTTTTGCCTTCCCCCGCTTCACTGCGGAAATGATCCTGAAAGCACAGGATCTCGTTTGGAAGATGGACCGGGCAAGCCTTTAGGCTCAATACGAGGCCGTTCGCGTCGGGGAGAGCGAGGTCGAGCCACGCCGCCGCGTCAAAGATCCGGGCTGGGTCGAGGCTGGGCGGCCGGTCGGCGCTATCGCGCCAGAGCGACAAGAGGGTGGCCGCGGGCCCGAGCGGGTGGCCCACGGCGAAGCGGAGGTCAAGCAGCGCGACTTCGTCGGTGTTGAGGCGCAGGATTTTTGCGCAAGCCGCGGCGCTCTTCAGCGCAAGGCGAGAGCGGAGCGCGCCGGCGGCGGGCGGGTCGGTGCGCAGGGCCGCGTCGAGAAAAGCGAGCGCGGCGCCGGCTGAAAACAGCGGATCGCCCTGCCCTGCTCTTCCGCTCGCCCGCGCCCAGGCCGGGATCGGCGAAGGTGCTGAAAAGGCTTGGTTCTCCGGGGCTTTCGCCAAGATCCGCTTCGCGGGTACAGGCTGCCGGCGCGGCGCACAGACGCGGTCCAGATTGTCTGGAGCGCGGTCGTCCAGCAGCTCGGGATTGGCGCGAATCACGGTGGCATAATGAATCTTGTGCGGCGCTTTGTCACGTTTTGTGGCAAGGAATCCGCCCTGCTTGTCGTGGGGTGGGCGTGTCCGATAAGCTTCCATTATCGGGGCTACGATAGCGTCCTCGAACAGCTTGTCATGGGAAGGGCGCGATCCGCGGGAGCATCCCAGTTTGTCCCGGAGCGGTGCGCCTGAAAGGCTCCTGGTCTCCGCCTTTATTCGCCGTCCTCGGATGTGCCCTAATCGGTGTGGCCGATAGCGAAGAAACGACTGGCGTTTGGTTCGAAATCGAGCATGTGTGTACACGTTCGCGGGCCGAAATTGACCGGCCGACTACGCCCCGATCGCCGCTCGATCCGGGGCTCGTGTCAGTGAGGCGCCCAGATTGTCCGGGCTCTGATGACGACACGAAGGGTTACGTTGATGTCCATCAAGCTTACCGACAGGCAGATCGTCGCGCTAAGCGGCGCTGCGCAGCGCGGCGATCGTTGCCTTGTCGCTCCTCGAAAGCTCAAGGGCGGCGCAACGAAAAAGGTCGCGGCGAAACTGATTGTTGATGGCCTCGCGAAGGAGATCAAAGCGAAGCCGGGGGCGCCGGTGTGGCGGCGCGGCGAGCAAGGCGGCCAATCCTATGCGCTGAAGCTAACAGCGGCGGGCGATCGCCGATGCCCGCGTCCCGGCGTTGGACGAATCGAGCGAAGGCACAGACCCGTGCGGGCAGGCCACTCCAACCGTCTCTCAGATCGTCGAGGCCACTGCCGACGTTCCTGCAACCGCCCCGAGCCCGTCCGCGCCCCGAGGCGGCACGAAGCTGGCGCGAGTCCTCCAATTGCTTCAGCGCGATTGTGGCGCAACGCTAAAAGAACTGATTGCGGCAACGGATTGGCTTCCGCATACCACGCTTCGCGGTGACGATCGACCGACACGACATGGAGCGAGGTTCGACGTACCGCGCCCGATTGCGCGAGACGATCGAGACCGGAGGCGCAACGGGCCAAAGCGACGCTCCGCCGGCAATACCTGCCCTGCAATCGAAGAATGCTGGACGCGGGGAGAGGTCGCTAGCGCAACAGGCAGCGTGATGTCGCAAGAACGGCGATCCGGCGACCTCGGAGAGAGTCTTTCCCTCCAGGCGTCGTCGCCGAGAGAGGCTGAAACGCTCGACACGGCTGTCGCGGGCCTCGCCGCTCTCGACGCCCACCAGCTTCGTCTTCAATGGCGTAATCATTTGGGTGGCGCGGCTCCTACTCACCTGCCGCGCTGGTTGCTCCTGAGGGTTCTGGCTTACCGGCGTCAAGCGGCCGCGCTTGGCGATCTCGATAAAGCATCTTTGCGCGTTATTCGCGCTTCGCAAGGCGGAGCGATTGATTTCACCGCTAGTCCTTTCAACAATCGCAAGCCAACGACCCGGGACGGAATTGGCCTCAACTCGGGAGCTCTGCTCGTGCGCGAGTGGAGAGGCAAACTGGAAAGGGTGATGGTGCTCGACAAGGGCTTTGCCTGGAACGGAAAGACCTTTGGCAGCCTTTCCCAAGTCGCTAAGGCCATCACCGGCGGAAGTTGGATCGGTCATCGCTTTTTCGGCTTGCGATCAGCGATGGGCCAGGGTTCGAAAAGAGGTGTAGCGCGTCCTAGCGCCGGAGGACATGAGCGGGCTCGCCTCACGAGGCGTCGTGTAAACGCCTCAGAGCAGGACTCTCATGTCCCCGTCGAGGGCGAGCGCCACCAGAACCTCGTGGAGGTCTGTCCGTGAAGCGGGACGGCCGCAAGGCGAGCCTGCGCTGCGCGATCTACACCCGCGTCTCGACCGACAACGGATTGGAGCAGGAGTTCAACTCGCTCGACAACCAACGGGAAGCGTCGGAAGCCTATACCAGAAGCCAGGCCCACGAAGGCTGGAAACTGATCCGGGATCGCTATGACGACGGCGGCTTTTCTGGCGGCTCAATGGACAGGCCAGCCTTGGCGAAGCTGCTGGATGACGTTCGCGCTCGAAGGGTCGACGTGATCGTGGTCTATAAGGTCGACCGGCTGACAAGGTCGCTGGCCGACTTCGCCAAGCTGGTCGAGTTGTTCGACGAACACGACGTCTCGTTCATTTCGGTGACGCAAGCTTTCAACACCACCACCAGCATGGGACGTCTGACCCTCAACATGCTACTTTCGTTCGCGCAGTTCGAGCGCGAAATTACGGGCGAGCGCATCCGGGACAAAGTCGCAGCTTCAAAGAAGAGAGGCATCTGGACGGGCGGTGCAGTCCCGTTCGGATATCGGGTCGAGAACCGTGCCCTTCACGTCGTGGAAGAACACGCCGAATTTGTTCGCGAGCTCTACAAGCGCTACCTAAAGCTTGGCAGCGTGGTGCGACTGAAGACTGTTCTCGATGCAGAAAAGGTGCGATTGCCGATTTGAATTGTTGGAACGGGCAAAACGACGGGCGGCGGCCTGATCTCTCGAGGCCACATCTACTGGATCCTCTCGAACCCGATCTATGTCGGACGACTTCGCTACAAGGGGCAGATCCACGACGGCTTGCACAGCGCGATCATCGACCTTGAGACGTGGGATCGTGTCCAACGTCGGCTAGCGGAGCAAACGCAAACGAGGGTGGGTCCCCACCGCAATGTCGAATTGTTTCTTGCAGGGAAGCTCTTTGACGACCGGGGCAACCGGATGGGTCCAAGCCATTCCGCCAAAGGCGGACGGCGTTGGCGCTACTACATTTCGCGAGCGATCCTCAAAGGTCGCAACTCAGACGCCGGATCCATCACGCGCGTCCCGGCGGCCCAGATCGAGAAGCAGGTGTTCGACGCGATCCAAAGCGTCATCGCATCCAAACGTTCGAACGATGGTTTCGGCGCTCCGTCGCTTCTTGGTCTTCCGGGTGGACGATCAGCTCGACCGGGGAATCATGCCAAGCGCTATCCGGTCAGGAGGACGTGGTCGACGCGATCGAGCGAGTCACGATTGGCGCGAAGCAGATCGAGATCCTGCTCGGCGAGTTCGTTGCCGTCGATGGCCTAGGTCGAACATTGACTATTCCCTGGATACCGCCATCTCCTTACCAGCGCCGCGAGATCATCCAGGGCAAAGGCGAGCCGCGCTCTCCTATCCGTCCGATGCGCGTTCGGGCGCGTGCGGTCTTCGCCGAATCCTTGCGCAACGCTCATCGATGGCTGGACAACCTCGTTATGGATCCCAACCAGACCATCGCGTTGATCGCCGCAAGCGAGGGCAAGAGCGAACGTTCAATCCGCATGACCCTGTCGCTGGCCTTTATCTCCCCGCCCATCGTCGTCGCGGCGATCGAAGGACGTCTGCCACGCGGATTAGGGGCTAAGCGACTGATGGATTTACCGATGGTCTGGTCCCACCAATGGACCGCGCTCGGCCTCAAGGCTCCAACTTAGATCTGATTGACAGTCCAGCAGTCACAACGGCCTCTTACCAAAATCGCGATATCGGAATGCGCTGGACGAGTTCCGCTGATCTCTCCGACGACAGCATCAGCAGTTTGGGAAACGGAATTTTGCCGCTAGAGACTGGCGGGCGTGTCCAGCGGCTCCGCCGGCGCAAACGAAAGAAATCTCGAGCACAGACTGCGTTTAGCGCCGCCAAGCCACTAAAATAGCGTGGGTTTCCTCAAGTCCGGAAACCACCGCTGTTTGTTAGGACTAGATGGTGGGCGATGCAGGGATCGAACCTGCGACCCCTCCCGTGTGAAGAGAGTGACCTTGTAGATGCAGGCGGGTATTCCCGCCGGGGCAGCACCGTAATCATTGCAATACCTGGGCAGATAGCGCATATGCAGGGAGACACGTGTATATGAACGCGTATGATCTGGTGCTGCCCCGGTGCTGCCCCGGAAGAATTAGGGAGGTGGCGGCAATGGCCGAGGCGTTGACGAGAGCCAAGATCGAGAAGTTCGTGTCCGCTGGCGCGCCTGCGGGCAAGTCGGAAGCAGTCCTGTGGGACAGCGCAGTCACCGGACTGGGCCTGAGGGCGAGGGCGGCGGGCTCGACCGCATGGGTGTTCGTCTATCGCCCGAAGGGCGTGGGGCGCAGCGAGGCGGCGCGCCGGGTGACATTGGGATCGTGGCCGACGCTGGCGCTCGACGCGGCGCGATCCGCCGCGCAGGCCTTGGCTGGCGCAGTTGCGCTCAAGCAAGACCCCGCCGCCGAATTACGCGGCGAGCGCAATCGCGAACGGCGGGTTCTGTTGAAGGCGCTCGACGAATACGAGCGCGCGATCACTCGCCGCAAGCTGGTCAACACCCCGATGATCATGTCCACGTTGCGGCGGGGCCTCGCACCGCTCGCGGCGCGAGAGATCGACGCATTGACACGGGTGGACCTTGTCGGACGGATCGAGGCGCTCGAAGACAACGGATTGCCGGGCGCGGCGGCTGATCTGCGTAAGCACGCGCGCTCGCTGCTCGAATGGGCGGTGTCTCGCGGCCTCGCACCGTTCAACGTCATGGCCGGGCTTCGCCGCCCGCGCGAGAGCCGCGCCGAGCGCCTTGAGAACGAGGACAAGGGCAAGGCGTTGTCGGACGCGGAGATCGTCGCCTTGTGGAACAGCGGCGCGACGCTGGGGCCATTCGGCGGGCTTGTGCGGCTCGGGCTGTTGACCGGCATGAGGCGCAGCGAACTCGCAGGGCTGCGTTGGGGCGATGTCCGTGACGACCGGATCACCTTGAGCGCAGACGCGACGAAGACCGGCATCGTGCACGAAGTTCCGGTGACTGCGCCGATGCGCGCGGTGTTGATGGCGCAGCCGAAGACCACGAGTGCGCTCGTGTTCCCGTCATCGCGCGGGACCATGAAGATGTCGGGCTGGACGAAGCTCGTCGGCGCCGCTGTTCGTGCGAGCGGCGTCGCGTTCAAGCTTCACGACTTGAGACGAACGGCGCGCACGCTCATGTCGCGATGCGGCGTGAGCGAAGAGGTCGCCGAACTCGCGGTTGGGCATGTGCGACGTGGGTTGATCGCGACCTACAATCGAGACGATGCGTGGAGCGCTCGCGTGTCTGCGTTCGAGGCGTGTCTGCGCATATCGCGAGCCTCGTGTCTGCCGCTGCGAGTGAACCCAGCGACGAGCACGAGAACGTGGTCGTCGCGATGGGCGCTCGACGTTAGTTCGCACAGACGCGACAAATATTGCGAAGCCCCTTGCGCGCATTCCAATGCTCAATTATCTCCGATGATGTACGCGCTCTCATCGGAGCGAGTTCCGCGTCCGGGGCCGCAGCGCCGCCCGGGTATGGCAAGTAGGAACAACGCCAGCGCGCCCAAGCAAGACGCCCACGAGCGATTGGGAACCAACGAGATCGCCGACTGCTGACGGGCGTGTTCAACATGCCCTGACAGCCTCGGCCATTCACGAGGTTCAGTCGAATGGGCGCTACTTCTTCCCCCGCCAAATCAGCACAAGCCATCCGCTCGCCGCCGAAGCGCAGCTACGCGACGCAGGCGCGCGACAGCGACATCCGCGAGAAGCTGGGAGACCTGTTCGGCGATGTCTTGCTGACCGAGCCCGAAGCGGCGCGAGCCGCTGGCTTCTCCCCGCATGCGTTGAAGAGTTGGCGCATGAAGGGCGAGGGCAAGGGGCCGACGCCAACTCACGTTCACGGCAACGTCCGGTATCGCGTCAGCGACTTGAAGCGATGGCTCGCAGAGCGTTGATCGGCGATGTCATCTGCCGCCTAGGGCGTGCGAACGATTGAGCGTCGTCGCAGGGTTAATCCCCGGACCAGCAGGAGCATGAAGTGCGCGCCTTCCTCGTCAGCGCCAACACGTTCAACGGCGGCTCGATCCACGCCTATCTGGTCTGTCGCGGCCCGCACGAAGGTCACCTATCGAGGGTGATCGAACGCCTGCAAGTCGTGCTCGGAGAACTCAACCCCTGGGCTTTGCCGGTGCTGTCTATGACACCGCTGACGGGCGGCTACCGCGAGGTCGCCGAGGAGATCGTCGGGCGGCGGTTGCCGGAGACCGAGAAGAACCTAGACACGCTATGGGCGAGCACGCGCGACAGACGCTTCGCGACAATGTGGGCGTGGCCTGCCAACGACACCGACAATCGAACACTGATGGCGCTGCACTGACACCGTCCGTCATCACCAAGGGAGAAGGAACAGGTGGCTTCATTCATCTTACCGCTCAAGGCCGCGCGCAACCGTTGCCAATGACCCCGAACCTGCCTACAACTGGAGCCCACGCAGGCCAGCACGCCGCCGGTCTGCCATAGCGCTCCACCGCGTGATGGTCGTGCGTCACGCCCAGCCGGGATCGCCCGGCGTTCATGTCGCTTGATGGCGACACGATTGGGAGCGCGACCTTGACCACCGACAATTCAGACTACGACCCGCGCGACCCGGACTATAGCGCGCCGTGCCTCGACACCCGGGGTGTCTGCGCGCGCGTCGGCATCAAGATGTCGACGCTGAAGGAGCACTTGGTCCGAGGCACCGGACCGAGAGGCTATCGATTGCCGGGCGGCTCGTCGCGCTGGCGCTTCACTCGCCGTGATGTCGATGTCTGGATCAAGGAGCACGAGCACCCGCCGCCGAGCGAGAGGGTCAAACGTCTCGCCAGACTTCAGACCGAGAGCGAACGGGCGATTGAGAAGAAGCGCGCCGGGCGGCGAGCCGGATCAACGAGGACATGACGACATAAGAAAACGCCGCAGCCCCTCGAAGAAGGGAACTGCGGCGGGGATAAGCTTACCAGACAACGACCTGCGACGGTCCCTGTTCTTATCGCATCCCCGCCCGGCTTCTTCAAGGTTCTGCGGCTCTCGAACGAGACATTCGAGAGGGTCGCGACAATGAACGACAACGCCAAGACCGAGGACTGGGATTGGGCGCGGGCGGCGCAGCCCCAGACGGCGGCAGGGGCGACGGCATCAGTGCAGATGAGGCTGACGCAGGCCGACAAGCAGACACTGCGCGAACTTGGCTATAGCGATGAAGCAATCTCGCATATGACGCCTGATGCAGCCGCAGGAATTATTAGCCGTCGAGAAGCTGCGCTACCGAGCGCATACACAACGCCAGAACCCCCGCCCGCCGACCCGGGCTGCGCGATGACGACGCTCGAATTGTTCGACGCCGGATTGGGGTCACGGCTTATCTCCGTGACCGCGCCCGACGGCATAATCGCGGTCAACTCGTCGCTGAAGCCAGAGAACCTCGGCAAGGCTTCGGGCAGGCTCGGCCCCGCTGGATGGACGGGCTTCGATCTGAACAACCCGAAGTTCAGGTGCCGCGACCACGCGACAGTGAAGTTATGGACAAGCTGGAACGCGAATACCGGCTTCGTCACGGGCGACGGCTACGTCGTATTCGACAACGACGAGGGCGAAGATCTCGACCGGATCATCGAGCGGGAATGCCGGAAGGCGGCTGGCCCCGAGATCGCGCTGCTGCGCCGGTTCGTGCGCGATCCGAACCACAAGCGATCAGCGTTCGTGTTCCGCGTTCTAGACTTCGTCGGCGACACCGCTACGGTCGGCAACCAGACGCTCAAGTTCAAGCGCAACGGCAAGAAGACCGAGCTTCAAGTGCTCGCGCCCGGCAAGCAATTCGTGATCGGGGGCATGCACCCCGGAACTCGCTCGCCCTACGTCTTATCACGGCGAGTGTCGTCGATCAGCGACATTCCGGTCGTGTCCGCCGATCAGTTCGATCAGATCATCAATGGTCTGCTCCCGGAGATGAAGGCCATCGGATGGGAACTGACATCCAGAAGCGCGAGCGCAACCACGGCAAGGACCAAGACCCGAGGCGGGACGAGTTGGACCCCCGACGGCGACCTCGAAGAAGTCGTCTGGGTATTGGAGCGCCTGCCGAACCGCGATGGCGGTACAACGCCGCTCGACGACTACCTCGACATCGCGGAGAACTATTGGAATATCCTCTACGCCATCCTCGGCGCGCTGGGCCCGACGCCCGAGGCGAAGGCGATTTGGTTGGAGTGGGCGAAGGGGCGGGCGCAGCCGAAGCAAGACCCCGCAACTGCGTGGGCCTCCGCCTCTGGAAGCGAGCCGCGCCTGGGTATGAGCCACCTCCGCCAACTCGCATGGCGCTTCATCGGCGCTGAATATGTGGGCAGTGAATATGTGGCGCGCCAATTCCCCGAGGACGACGCCTGGAGGGAAGCCACCAAGGAAGCCACCGCCGCCTCAGGGAAGGTCGGTGACGCCCATCATGACGGAATATGGGCCGAATGGCGCGCCGCCCTCGAACGGCTGCGTGCGGCCCGCCCTGCGCCAATATTCGGCACGTGTGGTTGGCTCCCTCACCCCGGCAACAGCAATGTGCTCATCCTCGATCCCGATGACATCAGTCCGGTGCCCCTGCGGCCAGAGATAACCGACAGACACACACGCGGCGAAGTGTCCATGCTGGTCGGGAGCCCGGGGGTCGGCAAGTCAACCCTAGGCACGAGCTACGTGGTGGCGATTGCATACGAGAACCCCGCCGTGATCGGGCAGGCGACAATCGACTGGTGCGGCGACGTGGTTATTGTGAGCAACGAAGAGAACCACGAGACCATAAGGCGGCGCATCCGGGCGCTGCGGCACAATCTGGGGCTCTCGCGAAGAGACCAGAAGCACCGCATCATCATCTGGCCCGAGACGCTTGTCCTGGGGAGCGCAGTGGGCTCGAACGGCGTCGCTCCGACAAGAGCAGCGGTCGCCTTCGTCAATACTCTCGCGCAGCTCAACGCCGAGAGCGAGATCGCCCTCGTAGTGTTCGACACACTGGCGTCGGTGTTCAGCGGCGTCAGCGAGAATGATGTGATGATGGATAAGGCTGTCGGGATGGTCGCCGACATCGCCAAGGCGGGGTTCCTCACGGGGGACATCATGCACCATTCGACCAAGGTGCAAGACGGGAAGGAGACAACGACTAGCTACAGAGGCTCGACCTCCATTGCGGGCAAGGTCCGCGAGCATTCGACCATCGTGTACGTGCCCAAGGATGAATGGGCGGGGTTCGGATGGTCCGACGCCGAAGGGGCGCGCACCATCAGGATCATGGGCCAGAAGGCCAACGACAAGCCGCATGCCGGAACTTGGTGCTTCCGCCGGGAGTTCCCCAACGTCGTGGCGTATGACGTCCGCAACCCGTCCGACCCCAAGTCCGCGACTATCGGCACCCTCGTTCCGCTCGGCAAGCCAACAGCGAACCGCGCCCCGCCGCAGGCAGCGCTGCGGGCGCTCTACGCCTTCCAGCAGGCCGGCGGGCAAGATCACGAGAGGAGCGGCATGAGCGGATCGGTGGCCCCGCACCACGCACACCGAATTCTCATCGACGCAGGCTTGGGCGACCGGAAGGGAGCCGAGAAGCTCATCGTCGAACTCATCAAGGAGAAGCTGTTGACGCCGCAACCGGGATGGATGGGCAACCACAATGTGACCTTTCTGACCCCAAGTGAACCGGAAGAGGAGGTCTGAAGTAGTGTTCGGAGAAGCAGAATAATTGGCAGAACCGGAGGGCGCGGATTACGCCAGCGAAGAGGTGTCGCCGAACCCCCCTCCGACCCTTTCTCCAACCCCTTCTCCAAGGCGCTCACAGTGGAGGGCGATCGCCGATCCCCCGGTTCATCACGATCTTCTGTTCCCCTAGTCGCAGTCGTAAGCGACTAGGGGAACCGGGAATTGGTGATCACCTATTCAATCACCGGTTCGCCAACAACTTACCTCTGTGGACCGAGTTCAGAAGCAAGGGGCGCGAAGAGAAGGAACATGGGTCGGACGCGGCTTGGGGGAGGTTCTGGAGATTAGAATTATCCTGTCAACTTGTTACAGACACGACATGACGAAGGGCAACACAATATGACTATGACAACGCTTGGTATGGGCTTGGGGGCTGGCATGCGTGATCGGTCAGGCCCGAGGGGCAGGAGGTCATCGTGAGGAAGGCCAAGCCGGCGCGTTACGAGTTCTACGTCAACCATAACCGGCGGCGCGTTGACGAAGCGCAGGGGTTCACCTTCCGCGAAGAACATCTCGACGGCCCGAAGAACATCTCGACAGCCCGTTCCGCAGCGAGGATCGGGCGGTGAAGATATGCGCCCTTCGCCGCAGGCAGGGGCTGCCTTCGTCGCGACCTATAACAGATGGCCCGAGGACAAGAGCAGACGCGCGCGGCATAAGCGCCAATCGGCTTGACCCAAGCGGCGTGCGGGATCTCGCGCCCCGGGGCCAGAAGATCGGCGATCTCGTCCTTCGTCAGCCCGCCGGGCTCGCTCGCGCTCGTTCGGGCGAGACCCCCCGGCGCT
Organism: uncultured Alphaproteobacteria bacterium; assembly: GCA_963836695.1. Lineage (GTDB taxonomy): Bacteria > Pseudomonadota > Alphaproteobacteria > Rhizobiales > Beijerinckiaceae > Roseiarcus. The sequence goes on along the minus strand of CAWIKX010000007.1, from coordinate 123,340 downwards.
TACCCTCCAGCCTTCGCCCGCGTCGCGCTCGACCAGATGGCGCGCCCGGAGCCGCTTGAGGCGACCGGCTGCGGTCGTCGTCCCGCTCCCGTCGCTCTCGCGATTGCAGCCGTGCCCAGTCCCGGCGTCGGGCGCGAGTTCGACGATCTTGGCTTCGGCCTTGTCGTTGCGCCTTGGCCGCGCGGCGCGAATAGGGCGCGCGGGGTTCGGATCAGCCCGTTGAGTTCGGGCGGCTTGCGGGCGTCAGTTCGTCAGCAGAATTCGTCGATGGACCGGCTGCAATGGCCGCGCGTCCATCGGGAACGACGATTTGAAACGCTCGATGCCGCTCTCGGCGACCGCGACCGGCGCGGCGAAGACGTTCCATTCCACCACCTCCGAGCACGGCGGCGTCGTCAGCGAGCCCTCGTAGCGGAAGAAATGACGGGCCTTGGGCAGGAGCGACGCCGGGTCGATGGCCGCTTTCAACCTAGTTTCTCCCTCGCCCTTCGGCGCTGCCGCCATCAGCACGGAAAAGGCCGGGCACGCATCCTGCCCTCCACCCTCAAGGAAGACGCCTATCACCATGAGATTTCCGCCCTCGCCGCCATGGACGAAATGGGCCTCCATCGCCGAACGCTTGCCGTCCAGCGTATGCTCGCTCGGGGCGTGGAAATGGAATTGCTGTAGCTCGTACTTGCGCCCCGCCGACGTGGCGAAGCCGCCGGGAGAGGCGTTCGCCTGAATCGTATGCCCATTGTTGACGACGCTGAACGCCTCGGCCCGCCACGACACGGCTGGCGGCTCGATCTCGGCCCGGACACCGCCGGTCAGGTTAATCGGCGATTGCTCGCCGCCGATGGAGCAAGCACGGAACGCCCCGTCCGCGCCCCAATCCTGCGGATCGGCGTAGCTCCAGTGCGCGCCTTCGGCGCGTGCGACGCCAACCGCTGCGGCGCACGCCGGGCAGGCCGCGAGACCGGCCAAGAACTGTCTGCGGGAGAACGCCATAATGACCCCCTTCGAGGACGGTCGTCGTCGGGCGATGGAGCTGGTCTATCAGAACCGCGCGGACTGCCCAAGCCGGGCGATCCAGCATCCGTCCAGATATCCGGCAGTCACAACATCTCAGCGCGGCGATCCGCCACGCAGCCAGACCCGCCGGGCCATGCGAGTGTCAATCCGTGTCTGCCAATGCGCAGGAGTGTCTGGCGTGTCTGCGGACGTCGCACCTCATGCCAGCGCGCCTTCGCCCATGACAGCAAGCGCGATCCGAAGCGCGCCCGCCTCGACGTGCAGTGTTACTTGGTTCGCCTGTCCGGTCGGTCGCCGCCAAGGGCGCGTTCGGCCTTGATCCGCTGCCCATGTCCTGTCGCCACGTAAGGCCGGTTCCTCTTCAGGGCGAGCGCCCCGCCGTGGACCATGCATACGTTCGCTCCCGTCACCGCGACCCTGCGGCAAGTCCGCCCGGTCGAGTTCGCGGTGGCCGTGCACCGCTTCGCTGTGAGTGTGTGCAGCCCGACGCGTCGCGCCGCCGCGAGGAGGCCGGGTGGGGCCTCCTTCCGCCCGCCATGACAGCGCTGGCGCGGTTGCGTCCGGCGACGCTTGCCGGGCCGCCAATCGGCCTTGGTGAACTGAGTTTCGCTCATTGGTTCGTGGGTTCTCCACACTTCCGGGCCGCACTGCCCTTGCGGGGCCGAACGTCCACGGTCTTCATAGCCCATTCCTCAAGCGCCCGCGCGGGCCTGAAGTTCGGGGAGGGCGACCTACGTTGGAACACCTTCTCGTCAGCGCCCTCACTAGTGTCCTTGCTTCGACAGCAGTTCTACTAGCCGCCGGGCGCTTCCTGGGCGAGCGGCTGTTCGGCCATTGGCTCGAAGGCCGGTTGCAGAGCCAGAAGGAAGCGCACGAAGTCAGGCTGGCGGAATTGAAGAGCGAGCAAGACCGGCAGATCGAGAAGCTGCGCGGCGACATCGGTCATCTGCAAGATCGGGGGAAGCACTCCAACGAGCGCGAGTACGCCGCTCTCACCGGGATCTGGGAGAAGTACGCAGACCTCCACGCGGCGACGGATAACTACGTCGGGGGCGTGGGGCAGGGCGACTGGGCGGAGAGCGCTTACGTCGATTTCCGGGTTCTGTTCGCTAAGCAGAATGTCTTCATCCCGAAGGCGTTGGCGGACAGCTTCCGCGAAGCGGCGGACCGGTGCATGAGGACCATCGCCTGGCGCAAGGTCGACGAAGCGGGGCGCAGGCCAGCGGGCATGGCGGGGGCCAACGGCTTCCTAGAGATGGGCCCCCAAACGCTCATAATGTTGAACGACGCGGTTCGCGAACGGCTGCACAGAGAATAACTTGTCTCTCGTTCAGAGGCGTGCGTTGCGACCGTCAGTTCCGCTGACTGGCTACCGGGGCGGGGCTCCAGCGCATCGATGGCCGGAGCGAACTCGATCACCGGCTGCGCTGCGCGCCACATCCGTTCGAAGTGGGTCTCGAACGCGTCGGCGCTTCCTCCGCCGTCGCGGATATCACGATCAGATCGTTGTCTTGCGCGTTCTCGTCGGAAGTCGAGATTGGCCGAGCCGTGCGGAGCGTTCCGCCCTTAATCCGAACGTGTCCGCGAGATCGGCGAGGCGCGCGAAGTCGTGCCTCCGTGGACGAATAGGTCCGCGTCGTCGGGTCTCTGAAGGCAAGCTATCAGGCGACATTGCTGCCCGAGCCGCCGCCGGGCGGGCGCAGGACGAGAGCCAAGGACTGCTGGGTTCCGCCGCCTCAAGGGTGGTGACTGTCAGCGAGCTTCTGTGAGGCTCGGGCGGGGCTGGGCTTCCCCCATGGGGGCGAGAGGTTCAGTAGCATCGATAGGATGGCGCTTGATGCGTCAGGGAACAGGACACGTTCCAGCCCAATAGCTGGACGGTCACGCCCACCATGAGCGGCAAGGCGAATACGAGCGCGATGGCGATCCAAATCTTGCGCCCAATCTTGGCACGGCGACGGTTCGACGCGTGTCTCCCTTTCCATCTCGGCGAATGACAGCATGAGCGCGAGCACGAGCACGGCGATGATGATCCATGCCGGGGTCCAGAACAGGATGATCATCGGCGGCCCCCCGCGATCTTGTTCCGGTCGTCGAGCGTCCACACTTCCTCGGCCTCGGCGCTGGCCTCGTCGGCCCGGCATTCGAGCATGCGCGCGGCGTCGAACGCCTCGGCCTCGGGCATATGCCCGGTCGAGAGCCTTGGCCGCGCGGAGCCGTTCGGCGGCGAGGTCGCGGCCCGGGTCCGCGCTCGCCATCGCGTCGAGCGCATCGTTGAGCGCATCGACGAGAGGCTCGGGCGGATCGTACAGGTACGGGCGGCGGCTCATAGCCCGCCTCGCGCGGCTCGGTTCATCGTGGCGAGGCGGATTACCGTGGCGCGCGGCTTACCTTCTACGGTTCGGGTCAATGAGCCGTCAGGCGCGATGTCGTAACCCTCGGCGCGCCACGCCTCGGCGATCAACGCGTCTTCGCTCGGCAGCTTGGCGAGTATCGCCTCGACGCGCGCGGGGCCGGTCTCATGCTCGGCAGCGTAGTCCTGCAAAGCGTAGATCACCGTTAGCCATTCATCGGCGGTTAGCCGTTCCACCATCATCACTCCAATCGGGCATGAGCGCCCGGTCAAAACCGGGGCGCTGACGCGCCCCTCGCTTGGCCTCTCCCTTGATCGGCAAGCGGATGCCAAATCTGCAACGCTGTTGCGTAATCACCATGCACATTCGCGGCCTTGGCGTCCTCAAGCGGCCCTGCCCTTGCCGCGCCGAACAGCGCGAACGCGAGAAGGCCGCCAGCAATGGATGTCTTGATACGTTGGTTCACGAATGGCTCCGCAGCGAGCCCTTACAAGGGCCGACGCGCGTGCATAATCGTCGATCAGGGGAACGCTTGTCTTCCCCCGCCAATTTCCTGCTTTTGCAAGCCAATCGGCTCAGCCGCCGCGCGTGAGCCGCGCCAGGCAGACAATCAGGTCATCACCGACGCCGGACCTTGTCTTCAATCACTCACTCCATCGCGGAACTTTTAGGCCCTCTATTACCCGCCTGGCGTCCAGCAAAATCTCTCGCTCCGTAATTCCGAGGCCGCCCAAGTTCTCATATTCGTTTCTCAACCAATACAATTGGCTGTGGACGCCGTGGATCGCCCGACGCCGGTCCTCCTTGTCGAGTTCAATCTCCTGTTGGGTGAAATGAGGCGGAGCCTGATAATCGGCCAACGCCGCCTTGAGGCTGTCCCGCAACCGCGCCAGCCTGTCATATTCCAGGCAAGCCTCTTCAAGCGTCATTTCCGGCCCTCCGGCTAAAGCCCGGGCTGGCCTTTTGGCTTCGCCGGCGACTTCCTGGACGCCGGTCTCAAGGCTGCGGCCCGCTTGAGTTTCCGTTCGAGCGAACGAAGCAGCTCGCGCACAATGTCCGACTTGGTTCGCCGTGTCTGCACGGCGTAGCGCGCCAGGATCTCGAGCTCGTTCTCAGACGCCCGGATCGTCAACATTTTTTCGTTCATGGGTCTTGCCTCGTACCGCAATATGCGAGCCTCCACATATTGGTAACGAACTCTGCAGAGATTGCGTGGTAGATTTATTTCTTGCTTCATTAACTTTACATTCAAATCATGGCAATAGGGGCTCCCCGCACTTCGTTTCGCGAAAGACCTGACTTGCGATCAATAATGTATTGGCTCGACGTTGACGTAACCTTCGATGACATAACTCGTCAGCAACAAATAATATCGAGCCGTGTCATCGTTCGCCGACCGCCTTCAGCTTTGCAATACTCTATTCTCCATGGTGTCGGAACGGTTGCCAATGCTCTGTCTGTCGGAGACGCGGCGGCATCTTTTGTTCGTTTCCAGGTTGATGTCGCCGCGCTTGTACAAACCGAAGATAACTTTGGACTTCCTGAAATACACCGGTCGGCCAGGATGGTCTGGAACGAAGGGGATGTTCGCTCGCCGCGGCTAGAAATTTACGTGCAGACGAAAATGCTGCGCCATTTGGTGGAGCTGTACGTGACAAAACGAATTGATACAGTCGCAATGTCCATGAAAATTGCAGTTGAGCGGCACGCAGTTATAAGTACAAGTGCGGAAACTGAACTATTGCCGCTCCTTGACAAAGATGGGCATCTTTACTTCCGACGCACTCAGTGCGAACTGTTGTCGGTGCACGCGGCCCTAGCACATGAGCACGTTAGGACGTAGTCCTCGTCTTTGAAGCCCTCTTACAGTAACAAGGGGCGCGCAGCAGCGCTCCCCAGCGCCAAGCTTCACGTCGAAACCAGTCACGCTGATTGAGTTTGATCCCTAATGCCAGGAAGCCGCCGACGGCGTCGACAGCCGACGACGGCATGGTTCGCGAAGCCGGGGGCGGCGCGCGCGTCCCTGCGCCTGAACGTCCAGCGATGCGGCCAGGGCAGCACCAGGACGTCATCCCCCGGGTGCAGAATCCAGCTCCCATCGTGGGTCGGCGGCACGGCGGGGACCATCTCCGCGTTGAGGTGCGCTCTCAGCGACCGCACGAAAGTCGCAGCTCCGCTACGCTAGCCCGCGCCCGCCCTTTCTCCGGCTGCGGCCTTGAGTTTACAGTCAAGCGTATGAAAACGCGAGCTAAATCTCCAGATTTGTAAGTCGATCCGCGCTTTGCTCAGGGATAACGTGGGTCGGGCGCAAGTTGAGTTCAGGGTAAATACAGTTCGGACAACTTTGGACTGAACGATAACGATTGGACGAAGCCGGACGATCAACGGCAGGCGGCGCGCCGCTAGTACCCTTGCGGCCCTGGGCTCGAACGACGGCAGCAATCGCCGAAATGTTCTGCCGGGGTTGCGCGCCCTCATTCTTGGGGATGCAACCTTTGGATTGTCGACTTTCTTAAGGTATTCCGACAAGCGACTGTTGCGTCTAAAGCACACTCTCGCGACAATCGTGTTCTGGTCACGGCCTATTTAGGGATAAATTGTGGCCTTTCTTGGCGGAATGAGTAAACCCGCTGAAAGAACTTCGGCGGAGTTCGCAGAATGCCCTCAACATGGCCATTCCCTACTCGTGACATCCTAGCGTCCTATCGTTGTCCGAGCCTTGCCGAACAAAGGCCACAGATACGCAACTCTTCCTGCTGGCGTCCGACGCGGACTCGATGGAAATCCCGGTCTCTGCTCACAATCCTGCTGATGGCGCCCCTTGTCCTCGCAGCCGCGAGCGGCGCGAACGCGCAAACAATCGGCCCTACGCCGCCGCCAATATTGACCCCTGTGTTCATAGGCTCAGGGGCATCGGTAACCGTGGTGGGCAATACCGAGATCGTGGCACCCGGCGACGCTATCGTAATGTTCGACGGTCCCGGCGCTCTGAATATCAACACCGAATCGGCACTGGCGCCGCCCGGGCCGATCTCGATTACCAGCACCACCGGGTCTGGTGTGGTAATCAACTTCCCCTTCGCTCCGACAACGGCAAGCATCAACTCAGGCCCGCATGGCGACGTCACAATCGACAGCGGGGGTGCAGCCCTGGCGTCAGAAGGTGAGAACGCGTCGCTCACGGCGAGTAACGCCAATGGCGGCCAGTTGATATTTCATAGTACTGCCCCTTTCGGCGTGGTGGCGCAATTTGGCGCCACAATCAACCTGACCGGCGCCGCTATTAATTCCGACGGCGGAGTCGCCGCGGTCCTCATCGGAGGAGGCAACGACGAAATCGGCACAATAGCTAACCTGACGAATGTCAACATCTCCACAACGGCATTGATCGGGCTCGATGCCACCCGCATCGGCACCGTCGCGACGATGACGGGTGGTAGCATCACGGTAATGGGTGATGGCCTCGCTGGCCTGTACTCCGACACCAATGGCCAGACCGATACCACCAACGTCAAAATCATGACGACGGGGCCGGGCACCTATGGAGCCTTCGCCGAGGCGACTATAGTGCCGCCCGGCTTCGATGTAGTATCTGGCGGCGGAACGATCAGCATCACCGGCGGCTCGATCACGACTGAAGGCATGGGCGCCTTCGGCGTCTTCGCCCAAGGCCAGCCCTCGGTTCCCTCGACCATCACGCTCAACAACTCAGCCATCACCACCACGGGCGACGGCGCCGCGGGCTACCGCGCCGACGGCGGCGCGATCAGCGCCACGAATACCATCGCTCAGACCTCTGGCGCGGCGTCGCCAGGTGGCGTGCTCAGCAACGGCGGCGCACTGACGATCACTGGCGGGAGCGTGACGACCGCAGGCGCGGGCAGCTTTGGGTTCCTTGTTCAGCCGTTTATCCCCGCGGATCCGTTGGTCCCTGAGCCTACGTTGCCGAACGTACTTCAAATCACCAATGCGACGGTGAACTCGGCGGCGGACGCCTTCCATGTGGAAGGCGCAATTGCCAATATCGACGTAATCGGATCGTCCGTCATTAGCAGCAACGGGGCGCTGCTGAACACCCTGTCGTCTGGCACGACCACCTTGACTGCCACCGCTTCGCCACTGACCGGGGCCATCACGACGGACTCCAGCAGCACGGCGAACGTGACGCTGCGGAACAACTCAACCTGGACGATGACAGGCAGCTCCAATCTCACCAACTTGGTCAACGATTCCAGCGCTATCAACTTTACGCCGCCTACTGGTGATCCTACCCTGCTCGCGAGCTACAAGACGCTGACCACGACTAACTACACCGGCGCTGGCGGCACGTTGAATCTCAATACATTTCTCGGCGGCGATGGGTCGCCCTCCGACAGGCTGGTCATCAGCGGCGGGTCCGCTACCGGCAACACGATGGTGCATGTCACTCAGGTCGGCGGGCTGGGGGCCCTGACGACAGGCAACGGCATTCAGGTGGTGGACGCGGCCAGCGGAGCCACGACGGCGCCGGGCGCATTCACTCTGTCGAATAGCGAATTGCGCGCGGGCGCTTTCGACTATGACCTCTTCCGGGGAGGCTTGGGCGCAAGCAACCGGCAGGATTGGTTCCTGCGCTCGGAATTCGTGGGTGGCGGCGGCGGTGGTGGCGGCGGTGGCGTGCCTATTCCGATCCCGCCATTCCCGATTGATCCGCCCCCGAACCCGCTGCCGCCTAGCGTCGAATTTCCGATCATCGGGCCCGAACTCGCAACCTACGGAGTGGTGCAGCCTCTGGCCCGACAATTGGGGCTCAGCATCCTCGGCACGCTCGACGACCGGGTCGGCGACACTTACGAGCCGGATGGTTGCGCCGTCGCGCCGAACGCCCTGCCGACCCGGAAAACGGGGCCGGCGACGGCGCCTTGCCCGCTCTTCTCGCCCTCGGTCTGGGGCCGCTTTTTCGGCCAAACGCTCGACAACCACTACGCCGCCTTCGCCGATCCGCGCGCCAGCGGCAATCTGGGGGGCTTCCAGGGCGGCATCGATCTTCTGCGGGGATCTCTGATCGCCGGTCACTATGAGCGCGCCGGCCTCTATGGCGCTTACGGCGATGTGAACGCCGACGTGGACGGCCTGGTCACCAATCCTGCGGCGACCGCCTATGTCCTTGCCCGCACCGGATCGATGAACCTCACCGCCTGGTCGGCGGGCGGCTACTGGACGCATGTCGGGCCCGGCGGTTGGTATCTCGACGCCGTGCTGCAAGGGACCTGGTATTACGGCTCGGCCAGCACCCAGTTCGCGAGGCTTAACACCGACGGCACGGGCTTCATTGCCTCCCTGGAGGGCGGCTATCCCTTCTCTTGGCCGCAACTCGGGCCGGGGTTCGTGATCGAGCCGCAGGGGCAGATCCTATGGCAGAAGGTGTCCTTCCGGCACGACTATGACGAGCTCGGCGATGTCGCCCTCGGCGACACCACGGGGCCGAGCGGGCGCATCGGGCTCAGGACCAAATGGACGATTACGACTGCGGGCGGTCAGGTGTGGCAGCCCTATCTCAGGGGCAATCTCTGGCGGGATTGGGGGGCTGAGGCCGACGCCGTCTATTCGGGCACGGATATCGTGCCGCTGGTGAGTCAGACCACCATGCTGGAGCTTGGCGGCGGCCTGACGGGAAGGATCAACGCCAACGTCTCTGTCTTCGCCAACGTCGATTATGAATTCGCTGTAGGCGCTAGCGAGAACGAGAAACGAAACGGCGTTCGAGGCGCATTTGGCGCGAGATATACGTGGTGAGCTTCGCTCTAACGCTGCTCGCGCAGTCCAACTCGGCAACCATCTCTACGTTCGGACTGGAACTCTATCGAGCCGCCACTCGGATCCAAGGAAGCCGCCCGTAGTGCTGCGCATCGGATCCCTCGAAGCTGAATTTCTGCTTGGCGAGACGATGGGTGCTACCATGGAGCGAAGTAGGAGCGGACGAGTGGCCGGAACGGCAGGAATGAAATTCCGACTTGCAGCCGCCGTTGCGTTGGCCGCCGTACCAACTATCGCGCATGCTTCCGAATGGGTTCAGGTCACGAAACCCGTAGTCGCCTGCGAAGGGGTCGACGACAGCCCGAATTTGGCGACGGGGGTGCTTGTGTATCTCCAGACCCGGGCGCTGGAGCAGGGCTGCGCCTCGCTTAAGACGGGAGACAAGCTTGAGCTGGACGGCGAATTGCAATCGACCGGCATCGTGAAGTTCTGGCGACCTGTTTGTCCGCACGGGTGCGTGCCATCCGTGACGCCGGTGTATGCGCCATTGCCGTCACGCGCAGGCGTTTATTTCCGCAGAACGACACCGCCAAAAGGCTGGCGCTAGGCGCCCCCACAGCCGTGAAGCTGCGGAGCCCGGGCGCAGGGAGCAGATGCGAATGCTGACACAGGACACATGCGTTAGCTGGATCGTCTCCCTCCTCGAGGCGTCGGACCCAAATGCAGTGAGATTGTCGCTCGCGGAAGCCGACGCCTATCTGGCGTCCTTTGGCGATCCGACCGGCACGGCGGCTCGACGAGGCGACTTGATAGCCGAACTTCGCGAGCGCCTGCCCAGGACCGCGCTGGCTGAGGAAGTGATCCAAGCCATCGCCAGCGGAACCGGCGGCGGGTGACGCGGCGGCGCGTCGTCCCGTCGAAGAGCGTCAGTGCACGATGGCGGGTTATGACAGGCTTTTGGCCTGAGAAGGCAGGCGCGGGCCGCACGACATCCCTCATATCGGCCTCGCGCCGCTCACGGCGACGTTCGAAGGGGGAGAACTTCGCGCGTTGTTCCGGCGGCGTGAGGACGCTCGGGGGCATCCCCACTTCCGACGCGCCCTCGCCGCCCGCTCCTTTCACCGCCGCAAGCTGGAGGGGGCGGGCGGCACATCCCCATTTGTGCGGACTGGCGTCGTCATGCCGGGAACCGCGATAGTTGCGCCCGCGCGCTCCGCCCGCGCCTGTCTCCCAAGGCGCGGGACATCGGCTGTAGCGAGGGCGCGGGATAGGGTAGTTCCCGACAACGCCGGAGTTGCGGTCCCGGTTTCCCGCGCCTGCCCTTGACCGAGGCGCAAGACCGAGAGCGCCATGAGCAAGCCCAAAAACCAAGACGCCGAACTCGCCTTGGCCGCCGCCAGGCGCTGTCCCACACCATCTTCGTCGTGAGAATGTCCGCGGCTGCGCCAATCGGGGAAATGCCTGAACCGGGAGCCGCCGTAAATGACGCGGACGACGCCTTGACGGCTGCGCCGTCAGGCGTCACCCCCATCGAGACAGGCGCGACACTCGAGAAGCGAAGGCAAGCCGTCGGCGCTGCTCGGGCGACAGCCTTCGGCGCTCCGCCGCTGTGAAATGGCGCGTAGTGACATGCTTTTGACCTGAAAAAACAGGCGCGGGGGCCTGCCATCCCGCATATCGGCGCGCCCCATTGGGACGGTGATCGAAGAGGGAGACTTCGCACTGTCCCGTGGCGTGAAGGAGCGCTCGGAAATAAGCGCACTTTCCGACGCGCCTTCGCCGCCCGCTTCCTTTTGCCCGCCGCAAGGGGGCGGGCGGCGCTTTTGAACCCCCGGCTTCGGCGGGCGCGAGGATGGCGCTGGGCGCGAACACCGCGAGGACGGCGCGGCGTCATAAAGTGCGTGAGCCAACGCGTGCGAGGCTGGCGCATGCATACGCGCATTCTCTGCTTCGCCGCGCGCTATGGCTTGCATCTCTCGGGCCGCCGCCAGCAGTCTCTTTCCGGCGTCGCTCATGGCGCTTGTCCTTTCAGCCTTCGAGATGGGCGCGAGCGTGCCACCTCCTGGCGCGGCCCGTGAGCCGCGCCGAGGCTCATCTGAACCCCCGAGCTGCGCCGCCGTTCGAGGAGCGCGAGCGGCCTTGGCGTTGGGGGCTGTGGACGACGACCCGGAAGGCCGCATCCCTGCTTGGGCTCGCTGCGGGGGCTCAGTAAAGTTCCCAACAATGCACTGGTCCCAGGTCCACGTCTCGCTTGACGGCGCGAGCGCGTCTCTCGAAGGCTGGCTAGGCGTTCTTGCCGCCGCCTTAAACGCGATCATCCACAAAATGCGCTGGCCGACGATCCCGGGCCGGATCAGCATCGTCGGCGTGTTTCTCAATGCGCTCGGGGTGTGGCTCCTGTTCTATTTCCGGCTCGAAGCCGTCGGGGGATTTGCGAGCAGGCAATCAGTACCCGACACCAACGCCCGCAACCGGAAGCGCATGCCCGCCCGGTGGCTCGGATATGTCCTGCTCTGGTTTGGCGTCGCGCTACAGGCCGTCGCTCTGTTCTTCCCCGACACTGCACCCTAACGCACACTGTCTGTTCGTGTCCTGATCGGTCGCATTCTGTCCGCCGAGTTGGAAAATGGCGACTATGGTCGGCGTGAGGGGCTCGGGCATCGCGTCTCGCGAAGAGACCCCGGGGGGAATGATCTGGGCCTATCCGAGCCGCGCGCAGGACCGAGCCTCCGCAGACACGGACTGGCTTGGACAAGGGAAGACACGAGCAGACACGGACCACGCTGTGTCTGCGCGTCCGGCGCCTGTCGTGCGAACCGCGAAGATCGCGCCCGCCGACACAGCCGCACGCTGCCGCCACGATAGAGCCCGAGCCCCTGACTTCAAAGCCGAAGTTCCGCCCAGAGAGATCGATGGCGGCAAAGAGCGAATTCTCGACGCGGTGCTGCCCCGGTGCTGCCCCGACGTCTGAGGCGGGTGTGGTGGAACATCCTAAGTTATTGAAATTGCTGGTGGGCGATGCAGGGATCGAACCTGCGACCCCTCCCGTGTGAAGGGAGTGCTCTACCGCTGAGCTAATCGCCCCTGACTCAAGGTGCGGCTTTGCTTTATGGCTCCCGTCGGAGCCAAGTCAAGAAGCGCTGGGCGCGGCGCATAGCCGCCGGCCTCCTGTTGCGGCGGTCGGCGCGGCGGGAGATAAAGGCGCGATGGGCGAGAAAAAACAGGGCAGGCGCGATGTTCACGCTGGATGAGCTCGCGCAAACGATCGACCAGCGCGCTCGCGCGAGCGCGGAGACCTCCTATACCCGCAGCCTGCTGGATAAGGGCGCAGCCCATTGCGCGCGCAAATTCGGCGAAGAAGCGGTCGAATTGGCGATCGCCGTCGCGGCGCTGGACGAGAGCGCGGTGCGCGCCGAGGCCGCCGATGTTCTCTATCACCTGCTTGTCGTGCTCCGGGCGCGGGAAGTGCCGTTATCGTCGGTCATCGACGAATTGGGCAAAAGATCCGCGCAAAGCGGTCACCAGGAGAAGGCGTCGAGGAAAAGCGCCGGGAAATAGACCCGATCGAGCTCACCGGCTCGAGTGAGAGAGTTCTGATAAATCGCGTTGGGCTGCAATCGCTCGAGTCCCCATTCCGCCGCTTCACCCGCGAGGAATGGGCGCAGCTGCGCGCCGACACGCAACTAACCCTGACGATCGACGACTTGCGTAAATTGCAGTCGACTCACGATCCGATCTCGATCGACGAAGTCGTCGCCATCTATCTACCGTTGTCGCGGCTGCTCGCACTTTACGTCGCGGCGACGCAGGGCCTGTTCAAAGCGACGCAGCGATTTCTTGGCGCAGATGACGGGAAGGTTCCCTACATCATTGGCATCGCGGGATCGGTCGCTGCGGGAAAGTCGACGACCGCCCGGGTTCTGCAGGCGCTCCTGAACTCGATGGCCAAATACGCCCAAGGTGCAGCTCGTCACTACCGACGGCTTCTTGCGTCCAAACGCCGAATTGATCCGGCTAGGGATTCTGGACCGCAAGGGCTTTCCCGAGAGCTACGATGGAACGGCGGTGCTGCGTTTCCTCTCCGCACTCAAGGCGGGTCAACACAATGTCGCGGCCCCTGTTTATTCGCACATCACCTACGATATCGTGAGGGATCAATCCATTGTCGTCGACCGGCCGGACATCCTGATCTTTGAGGGGATCAACGTCTTGCTGCCCAACCGATTGCCGCGAGACGGCAAAGAGATTCCGTTCGTCTCCGACTTCTTCGATTTTTCGATTTTCCTCGACGCCGACACGACCTTGCTCGAACAATGGTACATCGAACGCTTCATGGGCCTCAGGAATACCGCCTTCCGTGACCCGCGCAGTTATTTCCGTCAATATGCAGACCTCAACGATACGGAAGCCGAAGCGACGGCGCGTTCGATTTGGCGGCGCATCAATCTTGTTAACCTGCACGAGAATATTCTCCCGACCCGGCCGCGCGCCGACTTGCTGCTGACGAAGGGCGCGAGTCACCGCATTGAAGAAGTGGCGCTGAGAAAGCTGTGAGATTTATGCCTCGATTGGCGCCGAGCGCCTGCGGCTGTGTTCTCAGTCTTCTCATGTTCGCTTCCGCCGAGGCAGAGCCGCCTAAACCTTGCTCGGGCTCAGATCTGAGCCAAGTGGAGGGGCTCGCCGCGGCCGAGGCGGCGCGAGCCGATGATCTCGTCAACGGCGACGGGTTGCTCTGGCGCATCGAGAAGCTCGGCCTTGCGCCCTCTTTTCTCTTCGGCACCATTCATTCGACCGACGAGTCCGCGCTCGAAATCGCACGTCGCGCCGCGGGATCGATCGATGGCGCCAAAATCGTGGCGACGGAACTTGGCGGACCCATCGACATGATTGAGAGGGCCAACATTACGGCGGCGACGCTGGCCAAGGCGCTCGATCGCGATCATGACACGTTCGAGGGCGTCGCTAACGCGGAAGACCGCGCGCAAATCGAGAAGCTGATTGCTGGTCTCGGATACCCGAAAGAATTCGCACATCACTTGAAGCCGTGGTTTCTCGCGATTCTGACAGCGATCCCCCTCTGTGAAGCGGAGCGGGAGGCGCAGGATCTCCCCGAAGTCGACCAGTTTCTCGCTCAGACGGCGAAAGACCTTGGGATAAAAGTCGTCGGGCTGGAGACGGTGGACGAACAGCTCTCGGCAATCGCCAGCTTGCGCGCGGACGTCGCGACGACGCTGCTGACGCTTGCCGCGAAAAATGCGGACCTCAATGATGATCTCTATGCAACGATGCTTGCACTCTATCGTGAAAGCCGGCCCGTCGAAATCGTAGCTATCGCCGACGCCCGGGGAGGACTGAGCGAGACCGAGCGCGCGGCGCAGGACGAATTCATGCGCGATTTGCTACAAGGTCGAAACTCAACCATGGCTGAGCGCGCCGCGCCGTTTCTTGCTTCAGGCGGCGCATTCATCGCGGTGGGCGCGCTGCATCTCGCCGGCAAGACCGGTCTCATCGAGCGGTTCCGCGCCAACGGCTATAAGGTGACCAAGGTCTGGTAAGACCACAACGTCGGCGATCAGATTGAGAGTCCTTAAATATCCTTCATAAGCCGGATCGCGTCATAGACCGCCGCGTGAATGTTGCGGCTCGCCACGGCGTCGCCAATCCGAAACAGGCGATACCCGCCGCCCGCGTTGTTGACGAGGGTCTGCGGCCGCCCGGCGAGGAGCGCGGAATAGTCGATCTCTCCAAGATTGACCGAGCCCGCCTTGAGTTCAAAATAGAGGTCATCGACCGGAATCGCGCCGTGTTCGACGACGATCATGTCCGCCTCTTTCTCGACCCGGCGCCGGCCGTATTCGTCGTGGAAAACGCCAGCGACCCGATTGCCCCGGCGCTCGATCAATTCAAGCCTGAGGTTCAGCGTCACTTTCGCGTCGGCGCGGCTGAAGGCGCGGAAGTAGGGTGGAAAGCTCGTGCCGCCCACGTCAGGCGCGAGGGTGCGCTCCGGCGTAACGATTTCGAGCTTCGCTCCCAATTCGGCGACGAATTCAGCCGCGGTAAGACCCGGATGGGCGCCATTGTCGTCGTAGACGATCACCTCGCCACTCGGCCGCGCCGCGCCTGAGAGCAGGTCCCAGCTCGTGGTCGCCAACTCCCCGCCAGAGTCGAGGAACTCGACATTCGGCGCGCCTCCGGTCGCGATCACGACCACATCGGGCGCCTGCTCCAGCACGTCGCCCGCCTCCGCGAACGCGTTGTAGGAGAAGCCGACGCCGAGCCGCTCGCATTCGCTTACTCGCCAGTCGACGATCCCTAAGATCTCGCGGCGGCGCTTGAGAGCGGCGGCGAGCACGATCTGCCCGCCCGGCTTGGAGGCGGCCTCCAACACGACGACCTCGTGCCCGCGCTCGCCCGCGACCCGCGCGGCCTCGAGGCCCGCGGGACCCGCCCCGACCACGACCACTTTTCGTTTCGGTCCAGGGGAGCGCGGGACGATGTGCGGGATTGTCTCCTCACGGCCCGTTGCGGCGTTATGAATGCAGACGGCCTGGCCGGAATAAATCGAATCGATGCAGTAGCCCATGCCGACGCAGGGTCGGATCTCGGCTTCGCGCCCTTCGGCCACTTTGAGCGCGATATGCGGATCGGCCAAATGCGCGCGCGTCATGCCAACCATATCCAGCTTGCCGCTTTCGATTGCATGGCGCGCGGTCGCGACGTCCTGGATGCGGGCGGCGTGAAACGTCGGCAGGCGCGTCTCGGCGCGCACCTCACCCGCGAAGTCGAGATGCGGCGCCGAGCGCTCGCCCATGCCCGGAATCACACGGCTCAAGCCCTCCTCGCTATCGATATGGCCACGGATCACGTTGAGGAAGTCGATCAGTCCCGACCGGGTCAGCCGGCGCGCGATGGCCATGCCTTCTTCCCGGCTCAACCCGCGCTCCCAGTCCTCGTCGCAGACCAGCCGGGCGCCTACCAAGAAATCGGGACCCACGCGCCGGCGCACCGCCTCGAACACGGCCATTCCGAACCTGAGCCGATTGTCGATCGAGCCGCCATATTCGTCTTGGCGCTTGTTGGTCGAGGGCGACCAAAACTGATCGATGAGATGGCCGTAGCACTCGATTTCAAAGCCATCGAGTCCGCCTGCCTTCACCCGCTCGGCGGCGTCGGCGTAGGCCGCGATCACCCGACTAAAATCCCAGTCCTCCATGGCCTTGGGGAAGGCGCGATGCGCGGGCTCGCGGATATGGGAGGGCGCGATGACCGGGAGCCAATCGTCTTTGCTCCAAGTTGTGCGGCGCCCGAGATGCGTGATCTGGATCATCACCGCCGCGCCCTTTCCGTGGACGTCGTCGGCCAGTTCCTTCAGCCAAGGCACGCACTCATCTTTATAGAGAAGGATATTGCCGAACGCCTGGGGGCTGTCCGGCGCCACCACCGACGAACCGCCGATCATGGTCAGTGCGATGCCGCCCCTCGCCTTTTCGGCGTGGTAGAGGCGGTAGCGCTTTTTGGGCATGCCGTCGTCGGTATAGGCCGGTTCATGCGCGGTCGACATCAACCGGTTGCGCAGCGTCAAGCTGCGAAGTTGAAAGGGTTGCAGCAATGGGTCGTTGGGCATACGGCGGCCTCGAACGCTTAAGGAGAACTATCGGAAGCGTGAAGCCGGCGGTCAATGCCCGGAAAGATCTCGGCCTCGATCGTGCGGGCCGGCCGTTGGCGCCGATCCGACCCCGCAGGTTTGACATCGCCGCTCCGCCCGCCTACTAAACCCGCCTTCGTCAGGTTTTGGCCTCGTCGATCAAGCCGGCTGTCCCTCCGAGGCCAGCGGTCACCGCCCGGCAGCGCGTCGCGCCCCCGGGCGCGATTGGCGTTGGACCGCGAATACCGAAATGGCGGATTGGGAAGACGGCCGCGCCGTCCTATCTATCCGCTAAATCGTCGTTCGCCGCCTGATTAGGAAGGAGCAACGCATGTTCGAGAGCCTGTCCGAAAAGCTCTCCGGCATATTGGATAAACTCACCGGCCGCGGCGCCCTCTCGGAGGAAGACGTCAACGCCGCCATGCGCGAGGTGCGCCGGGCGCTGCTCGAGGCGGACGTCGCGCTCGAGGTCGTGCGCTCGTTCGTCGACCGGACGCGCACCAAGGCGGTCGGCGCTTCTGTCATCAAGTCGGTTAAGCCCGGCCAGATGGTGGTCAAGATCGTCCATGATTCGCTCGTCGAAACGCTCGGCGGCGACTCTCAGGCGATCGATCTGAACGCTCCGGCGCCCGTGGCGATCATGCTGGTGGGGCTCCAGGGCGCGGGTAAGACGACAACCGCGGCCAAGATCGCTAAACGCCTGACCGAGCGCGACAGGCGAAAAGTGCTGATGGCTTCGCTCGACGTGAAGCGGCCTGCGGCGCAGGAGCAGCTCGCGGTGCTAGGTGAGCAGGTCGGGGTCGCGACGCTGCCGATCGTGTTCGGCGAGGATCCCGTCACCATCGCCAAACGCGCCGAAAGCGCCGCGCGACTCCAGGGCTATGACGTCGTGATCCTCGACACGGCCGGGCGCACCCATATCGACGAGCCTCTCATGCAGGAGATGGCGGATATCCGGGACGCCGCGCGGCCGCACGAGATCCTGCTCGTCGCCGATGCGCTCACCGGCCAGGACGCCGTCAATCTCGCCAAGAATTTCAACGACCAGGTCGGCCTGACCGGCATTGTGCTGACCCGCATGGACGGCGACAGCCGCGGCGGGGCGGCATTGTCGATGCGTTCGGTGACCGGCAAGCCGATCAAGCTCCTCGGAATCGGGGAGAAAGTGGACGCGATCGAGGATTTCCATCCGGCACGTCTCGCCGATCGCATCCTCGGCATGGGCGACATCGTGAGCCTTGTCGAGAAGGCAGCCCAGAATATCGACATGGCGCAGGCGGCCAAGATGGCCGAGAAGATGCGCAAGGGGGTATTCGACCTCAACGACCTCTCCGAGCAATTGGCGCAGATCGAGAAGCTTGGCGGCATGGGCGGCATCATGGGCATGCTGCCCGGCGTCGCCAAGATGAAAGAGCAACTCGCCGGCGCCAATCTCGATGACAAATTCGTCAAGCGCCAACGCGCGATTATCTCGTCGATGACGCCGCAGGAGCGTCGCAACCCCGACCTCCTCAAGGCCTCGCGCAAGAAGCGCATTGCCGCGGGCTCCGGCGCCACAGTCGAGTACGTCAACCGGCTACTCAAACAGCACCGTCAGATGGCCGACATGATGAAGGCCATGGGCGGCGCGGGCGGCAAACGCGGCGGCATGATGGGCAAGCTTGGGCAGATGATGGGACTCGGCGGAGGCATGCCGATGCCGAGCCCCGAACAGATCGAAGCCATGCAGAAGCAGCTGGGAGGCGCTGGAATGCCGGGGCTTCCTCCCGGGGCGCCAGGCATACCTTCCGCGCCCCCGCCCGGCGCGTTCAACTTGCCCCCGCAATTCCCCGGCCTCGGCGGTGGACCAAAGCTTCCCGGCCTTGGCGGAGGCTCCAATCCGTTCGGGGGCAAGAAGAAGTGACACCCTCATCCGTCCGCGCATCCAACTTCTCCCGGAGGGAGAAAGGACAACCCATCTGACTTGAAAGGAAAGCACCGATGTCTCTCAAAATCCGTTTGTCGCGCGGGGGCGCCAAGAAGCGCGCCTTCTATCGTATTGTGGTCGCCGACGCGCGCATGCCGCGAGATGGGCGTTTTGTCGAAAAGATCGGCACCTTTGACCCTTTGAAGGCCAAGGACGACGCCAGCCGCGTCGTCCTCGATCAGGAGAAGGCCAAAGCTTGGCTCGCCAAGGGCGCGCAGCCGACCGATCGCGTGCTGCGCCTCCTCGATGGCCTCGGCATCGCCAAGCGCGAAGCGCGTAACAACCCGCAGAAGGCCCAGCCGAAAAAGAAGGCGCAGGAGCGCACCGCAGCTGCGGCTGCCGCCGCAGCCAAGGCCGCCGAGGCGCCCGCCACCTGACCTCTGAACCGAAATGCGCGCGCCCGACCGCCTGATACTCATGGGCGTTTTCGGCGCGCCTCAGGGGGTGCGCGGCGAGGTTCGGGTCAAGTCGCTGACGGGGGACGCGAGCGCCATCGGCGCCTACGGGCCGCTCACCGACAAGAGGCGCGCCCGAGCGTTCGTGTTTGAATCCTTGCGCCCGCTCAAGGACGACATGCTGGTTGCGCGGATCGCCGGCGTCGCGACCCGCGACGCCGCTGAGGCGCTGAAGGGCGTGGAGATTTTCGCCCGTCGTGACCAGTTACCGCCGCCGGCGCATGACGAGTTTTACTACAACGACCTCATTGGGCTCGAAGCCATTGACGCCACCGGAGCTGAGTTTGGGCGCATCCTGTCGCTCATGAACTATGGCGCAGGCGACGTTCTCGAGATTGCGCCAGTCGGGGGGGGCGAAACTCTGCTTCTGCCATTCACCAAAGAGGTCGCGCGGCGGATCGATTTCGACGCTGGGCAAATCGTTATCGAACTCCCACGGGAAGCCGACTAGGACTAGCTTCCACAGCCAACGGGATGGTTGCTAAGGGCGCGGGGCGCGGATACACAGCTTGCGGCGCACGCTCCGTCCGTCGCCATGATTGGGATCCCAGGCCCGTTTGTTCGTTTGGAGACGCGCTGCATGACGATGAGTTCCGAGACGGCTTCAACGGGCCATGGGGGCCCCTCGGTAACGAAGCGGGATTTCCTTTTTCTGGCCACCGGCTCGCTAGCCACAGTCGGCGTGGCGGCGACGCTCTGGCCGTTTATCGACCAAATGAATCCGGACGCAGCCACCATCGCCGCCGCCGGACCGGTCGACATCGACATCAGCCAGCTCCAGCCGGGCCAGCGGGTTGTAACGCTGTGGGCATCGCGCCCCGTTTTCGTCGTCAAACGCGCACAGCCGGCGCTGGATGAACTGAAAAACCCGCAGCTGCTTTCTCAGCTGCGCGACCCGAATTCCCAGAATTTGCAGCAGCCGACCTATGCGGCCAACTGGAGCCGGTCGATCAAGCCGGAGATCCTGGTGCTCGTTGGGGTCTGCACTCATCTGGGCTGCATTCCGCTATTCGACCCACAGCCCAGCGCGACTGATCCGGCGCCAGACTGGCCCGGCGGCTTCTTTTGCCCCTGCCATGGGTCGAAATACGATCTGGCGGGCCGTGTCTTCCAAGGCGTTCCGGCGCCTTACAATCTGCCAGTGCCGCCCTACCATTTCCCCGATGACAAGACGGTGCGCGTCGGCCAAAATCCGACGGGCGCGAATTTCGACTTCAACTCGATCTTGCAGGTCTAGCCCAGGATATCGATCCGTGACAGTGATCGGGCGAGCGCGCTAAGCCTGATCAGATGTTCGCTTGCACAATCCTCACCCTCTTCCCCGCCATGTTCCCCGGCCCGCTTGGCCAATCGCTGGCGGGCGAGGCGCTGGCGCGGGGCGTGTGGTCGCTGGAGGCGCGCGACATTCGCGAACATGGGCTTGGCCGCCATCGCGCTGTCGACGACACGCCGGCCGGCGGCGGCCCGGGCATGGTGATGCGCGCCGACGTGCTTGCAGCGAGCTTGGACGCCGCGGCCGCGCCTGACGATCCCCGCCCGCGTCTCATCATGAGCCCGCGTGGGCGGCCGTTCAGCCAAGGGCAGGCGCGGAAATGGTCGAAGCGCCCCGGGCTCGTCATTGTTTGCCCGCGTTTCGAGGGAGTCGATGAGAGGGTGATCGAGGCGCGCTCCCTCGTCGAGGTGTCGGTCGGCGACTATGTGCTCTCTGGCGGCGAAATCGCCGCTCTCGCCGTGCTCGACGCTTGCGTCCGGCTCATTCCCGGCGTGATGGGGAAGGAAAAGTCAAGCGCCGAGGAAAGCTTCGAAAACGGACTGCTTGAATACCCGCATTACACGCGTCCGCGCGAATGGGAAGGCCGCAGAATTCCCGAAGTGTTGCTCTCCGGCGACCACGCCAAGATCGCCGACTGGCGTCGCGCACAAGCCCAGCGCATCACGCGCTTAAGACGCCCGGACTTGACGAAGCGCTAGGGGCGCCCCAATTCGCCCTTGGTTGTGGTTTTGTTCTCGCCAATCATCGGATCCTCCCGGGCTGTACGGCCGCCGGAGGTCAAAACAATTTGTGGAGGCCGGAATGCCGGCATGGGTTGAAGACGCACAACAGCTGACCGAGCCTAGGGACTTGACCAGCTCGCAGGGGTCGGTTTTGCTTCGAACAACGGAAGTCGAAGAGTTCCTGTCTAACCTAAACTTGTCTTCTCACGCCCTGGTCGCGCCTAAGGGTTTTGGAAAGACTCTTGTTCTCAAGCTTAAACGTATTTCCTTGCAGGAAAATGACTATCGCTGCTTTCCGTTCTCGCCAATCGTTGATCGCCCGAGCAACAAGCCGCCGATCCTGCCAAATGAAATCATCAACGTCCTCGAGAGCAGCGACAATTGGGAGACGCTGTGGAATATCGCTTTCTCGATCTGCCTGATCAAAGGGTTCCAAGACGATCGGGACGTTCACCAACAGCTCATGGACCTGCTGAAGTCTGCGGATTTACCGCCGACGCTCATGAACATCCTGACCCATCCGCATATCATCCGGCCGTTCGACATCCTGCACGATTGCCTGGCGGCGCAGCGCAACGAGATCTTTCTGATCATGCGCGCGGCGCAGCAGGTGACGCGCATCTTTGCAACGATTCACAAGCAGGCGGGAATCTTCGTCGATAACATCGACGAATATCTCATCCATTACATCAATTTCTCTTATCTGCGCCGCAACGAGGTCCACGAGCGATTCGTCCGTATCTGGCATGCGGGCCAGATCGGCGCGTGGCTCGCCTTGAGACGCTTGCACGGGATCAATCCCCATGTGCGCATATTCGTCTCGATTAGAAAGGAGGCCTATCAGCACGCCGCACAGAACGAGCCGCAATTCTCCAACCTGAGGTCATTTCGAAGAGAGCTGCGCTACCGGATCGAGGACATAAGACAGATCATCGAAAACAACATTGCGATCGCTTCAAAGAGCGACCTGGTCGACAAGGGCGCCGAAGATCCCTTGTTGCGTTTTCTCGGGGCAAAAAATGAATTCGTTTCGAACGCGGGAACCGCGCGACAAGAGCGAGCGATCGACTATTGGACCCGCCACTGCTCGCTGAGGCCCCGCGACGCCATCGTGATCGGCAAGGAAATCAGCATGATCGGCGTCAAGCGACGAAGTCAGCAGGAAATCCGCAACGCCATCAACTCGGCTGCCGCGGAGAGGGTGGAGACCCTCTTCAATGAGGTCGCGCCCTTCTTCAGCGGATTATATCCGGAAATCTTTCCTCAAGTCATCAAATCCAATGTGTTGGCTCACGACGAGGTCGTCGAGGCGTCCCAGGCCTATGCAGACATCGCCGCGCGACAATACGAGATCGAAACCGAGGCTGCGCGCCATCCTTTCTGCGCCCTCTATTCGTTGGGGCTAGTTGGAACTGTCCAACAAAACCGGGACGATCCAGCTCGGCTTGTGCAGAAGTTCGCCCCCGTCGGCGACATCGCGTTCGGCAAGATTCATGTCTTGCCGAACGCCGAGACCTATCTCGTCCATCCATCGCTTAGCGACTTCATCACTCGGCGTAACGTCGGCTTTCTCAAAGAGCTGAACAAGCACAATGTCATCGGCGACGAGCTCGAATGGCGGCCCGAAGAAAGCATCCGGTTCGTCGCCGTCGGCGACATCCGCGGCTACCGCGAGAATGTCGTCCAGGTCGCCGGGCGTTCGCAGACCTTCGACAAATATTGGCGGGATCTCTTCCGGCAGTTCACCCGCGATCTGGATTATGCGAATACGTCCGCCGGCGACCATCTGGTGTTGGCCGATCGAAGCCCGGGAAGGCTGCTGCGCGCCGCGCGGGGCTTGAGCGGCCAGCTTTCGGCGTCCGGATACAATTTGCAGATGAGAGTGGGCGCGCATAGCGGCTTCTGGAAGCTCAATCCGGCCCTCGAGGGCGCGCAGCACCCTGAAATTTCCGACATCGTTGTCATTGCGGCCCGCATTGAGCCGCTCGCCAAACCCGGCGACATTCTCCTCTCTCAGCAATTCGTCGAGGACGCCCAGCGTTACGGGTACCGGTTCGAGGAAGAAGGGCGCTTGCTAGTCGATGAGCAGTACGTGGGGCCCGAACGTTACCAGGATGGGGCGGGCGTCTTGATCTCGAAAGACAGCGAGACCGCCCAGCACATCCCGATCTATCTGTTCGGCGACACGGCTGACGCGAGGCTCTAACGCGGTTGCGCTTCGGCGGATGCCGCCATTGTAGCCGCGACCGATGGTCGCGGCCGTCGCAGTCCACGGGCGTCCGGAACGACGCCCGTATCTCGACGGTTTATGGACCGCGCCGCCCGATCCCACGGAGCCTCAATCGGATCGGGGCGCAGGGCAGAACACGCGAAGGCGATGTCCGTCAGGATCGGCGGCGAGGAAGGTCAGACCAAAGTCCATCGTCGCCGGCCTGCAGGATTTTTGCGCCTTTGCGCTTCCGGTCGGCCAAGCGGGCTTGGACCTCTTCGTTACTTCCGACCGCCATCGCCAATTCACCCGTGTCGGCTGTGCCGCGCGGCGCGGGCTGGACGTCGCGGCGGGCCCAGAGTCCGAGCCTGAGATCGGGCGCGAGTTCGAACATGACAAAGTTCGGCGCGGAATTGAGCGGCTGGCGATCGAGCAAGCGAGCGTAGAAACTAGCGCTTGTCTGAGGCTCGTCGACATAGAGCAGGACGAAATGCGGCAGGGACATCGGGATCGCTCCTTCCTTGATGAGGCCGCGATCCTGGCGCGCTGACGCGTCAGATTCTGTCAGCAGTCTGATTTAGGTTATGCGGGGCAATCCCCCGTCTTGCAGGGGCGGCAGTACGTGGTGGAGGGCCGAGACGCTTAAAGAAAAATCGACAATTTCTTGTCACGACGGCGGCCCCATGATACTGTTTTCGAGAATACCGATCAGCTCGTAATGGCGCTCTCCATCAACGACAGACCGACGGCGTTAAGAACGGAGAATGACTCGCTAATCGCGCCACAAGGTATTGAAAACGCTCAAAACGGACTCGTTAGCGCGGGTTGCTGGCTCCGGGCTCCCGGAGGGAGAATGGCGGAAGAGATTGGACATCACTCTGGCGGCGCGACGCCTTCGTTGAGGCGCCAGTCCTTGAGCAAGCGCTGGCGGCTGAGCGGATAGCGCTCCTGGAGCGTGCGGCACGAGGCAATGCGATCCGCGCGGAAATGGCGAAATCCTTGCCTCAGTTCGCACCAGGCCATGACGACGCGCGCCTCGTCGAAATAGCCAACGCCGAATGGCCAGATCGTCCGCGCAGTCCTCGCGCCCCCGGCGTCCTCGTATTCGAGCGTAAGCTTGCGCTCAGATCGGATCGCGGCGCGAATTGGAGCAAGGTCTAGCGAGGCTCCGCTCATCGCTTTGCCGGGCGCGACAATAAGGGTCGACGCCTCGACGTCGTCGCGCAGGCTCGAAGGCAGGACGGCGGTGATCTTATACCAAGTCTCTGAAGGCATGACTCGGATGGGGATTCCCGAATCGGTTGAGTTCTGATTCAAGGTGGTGAACGAAGGAGGTTCGCCATGCCCATTCCGCTCCGGGCTGATTTTGATGCGCAGATGGTGAGGTCGTCGGCGAAGCGATCGAAGGACGGGCCGCAGGCGCGCCGGCTTTTGGCGCTGGCGGCGATTTACGAAGGCGCGACGCGCACGCAAGCGGCCAGGATCGGCGGGGTGACGCTCCAGATCGTTCGCGACTGGGTGATGAAGTTCAACGCCCAGGGGCCGGACGGCCTGATCGACCGCAAGCCGCCTGGACAGCCATCCCGGCTTAACGACACGCATCGGGCGGGGCTCGCCGCGATCATCGAGAGCGGCCCGATTCCGGCGGTTCATGGGGTCGTGCGCTGGCGGATCGTGGATCTCTGCCAATGGGTTTTCGAAGAATTCCGCGTCGTCGTCGCCAAGCAGACGTTGAGCCGCCAATTGCGCGCCATGGGTTATCGCAAGCTATCGGCCCGGCCTCGCCATTACGCTCAGGCCGCAGGCGCGATCGAGGATTTTAAAAAAGCTTTTCCGCGCGCCTGGAAGCGATCGGGCGCGAGAAGGACGTCGAGCCCAGCGCCATAGAGGTCTGGTTCGCCGACCAGGCGCGCGTCGGCCAGAAGAACAAGATCACCCGCCGTTGGGCCAAGCGCGGCGCGCGTCCAAGCGCTCCCAAAGATCAGCGAACCGCCTCAGCTTATATCTTCGGCGCGATCTGTCCCAAGGACGGCAAAGGCGCGGCCCTGGTCATGCCACGCTGCAACACGGAGGCGATGAACCTCCATCTCGCCGAAATCGCCACCCAGATCGCGCCGGGAGCGCACGCCGTGCTGCTGGTCGATCAGGCCGGCTGGCATCTGTCGGACAGGCTCATCGCGCCATCCAACATCACGCTGATCCCGTTCCCGGCAAAGTGCCCGGAGCTGAACCCGCAGGAAAACATCTGGCAATTCTTGCGCGACAACTGGCTCTCAAATCGGATCTTCAAATCCTTCGACGACATCGTCGATCACTGCTGCGATGCATGGAACAAGCTCATCAACCAGCCCCGGCGGATCATGTCGATCGGCCTTCGGGATTGGGCCTATCGGTCATGATCTCCGAGTCTCGGCATAACGCCCTCTCAACTCGAGTGGACACGCGACTCTCCAACGGGAGAGGGGTTGGGGGTGAGAGTTCAGGAGTTGCGGATGCCCCGCCCTCATCCGGCCCTTCGGGCCACCTTCTCCCCGAGGGAGAAGGGAATGCTATTGCGCCCAGCCTCTGAGCTCGCGACGCGCGACGGCTTCGATCACAGCCATGCCGTCGGCGCTGTCGTTGAGGCATAGGATTGCGGCGAAGCGCTCGCCCCCGGCCTCGCGGAAATAGCCTGCGTTCTCGACGCCGATTTCCTCCAGCGTCTCCAGACAGTCCGCCGCGAAACCGGGCGTGAGCACCGCCACGCGCTTGACGCCGCTCGCCGCGAGTTCGCGCAAGGTCTCGGAGGTATAGGGCTTCAGCCACTCGCCGCGGCCGAAGCGCGATTGAAACGTCATGCGCAGGCGCTTCTCGTCCATGCCGAGCGCTTCGCGCAAAAGTCGCGTCGTCTTGGCGCAATGGCAGAAGTAGGGATCGCCCTTGTCGAAATAGGCCTGCGGAATGCCGTGATAGGAGGCGAGCAGAACCTCGGGGTCGAAATCGACGCTCGCGAGGCTTGAACGGACCGAGCGGGCGAGCGCTTCGACGTAGACGGGATCGTCATAGTAGGGCGCCGCGATCCGAACCGCCGGTTGCCAGCGCATCGACTTGAGCGCATCGAACGCTTTGTCTGCAACGGTTGCGGACGAAGCAGCGCAATATTGCGGATAGAGGGGGATGACGAGAATGCGGTCGCAGCCATCGGCCTGAAGCGCTTGAAGACGCTCCGCGATTGGCGGGGCGCCATAGCGCATAGCCCAGTCGACGACCATTTCGCGGTCAAGATCGTTGAGCGCGAGCGAGAGCTTCTCGCTTTGCGACCGGGTGATGGTCTTCAGCGGCCCCTCGTCCTTCTCCTTGTTCCACATCGCTTCATAATCGCGCCCTTTGGCGTGCGGCCTTCTCAACAGAATGACCTGCAGGATCGGCAGCCATAAAGCGCGCGGCGTCTCGATGACGCGGCGGTCGGATAGGAACTCCTGCAAATAGCGCCGGATCGACCAATAGTCGGTCCCCTCCGGGGTGCCGAGGTTGACAATCAGCACCCCGACCTTGCCGCTCGGCGCCGGCGGATGGTTCGGCGGCCGAGCGGCCCGGACTTCCTTCGGCAATCTCGAGATGTTCATGCGGCGCGCAGCTAGTTCAGACGAGCGTGGCGACCGGCCGCGGGCTGTGCCTCTTAGTGCGCATCGGCCGGGGTGAACGTCGTCGCGACTCCGTTGATGCAATACCGCTGTCCGGTCGGCGGTGGGCCATCCGGAAAGACATGGCCCAGGTGCGATCCGCAGCGCGAGCAGTGCACCTCCGTGCGCGCCATCCCATAGCTGTTGTCGACGCTCGTTTCGACCGCGCCCTCAACCGGAACGGTGAAGCTCGGCCAACCGGTGCCGCTCTCGAATTTGGTCGTCCCCTCAAACAAAGGCTGCCCGCAGCCGGCGCAGGTAAACGCGCCCGGCCGCTTCTCGTGAAGCAGCGCGCAGCTGCCGGAACTCTCCGTGCCATGCCCGCGCATGACCTCGTACTGCTCGGGGGTCAGGATCTTTCGCCATTCGGCGTCGGTGTGGTTGACGGGGAAGCGGTCCTGTTTCATGAAATCCTCCTTGCCGAACCCTAATATAGGCGCCTTCGGCGTTGGCGGCACCTCATATACGTCTGCGATGGGCCTTAAGTTACCGAAGCTGACTCTCGCGGACTTAGCGGCGGGACGGGGCTATGATGGATGGGAAAGCGCGAATTTTCCAATCTCGGGCTTTTGGCCACCACAGGCTGGCGGTTCCGACGCAGTCTGTTTCGGCCAAACGCGGAGCCTGAGCACCGCGCTTCGCAGATGGCGCCGCAACCATGGCGGCGACCTCACATCAGTGGGGGCGACCGTTTTGAACGCCTCGTTCAGATGGCGGCGAAAGACAGACGGCAGAAAATAGCGGGCTAGGCGACCACGGCGACGCTACATCGTGGGGGCATTCCAAACCGCCTTCCAGCCACTCCGCCGGACCTGGCCGCAGCGCGCGGCGAGCGTGCGGACAAAGCGCTTAATGGCGCCGCGCGAATTCCAGCCCCCTCGCGGATGGAAGTCGACACAACAGGTCTGTTATTTTTCGTAACATTAAAATACTTACGGACGAGGAGAGCATGGGCTTCCCTCGTCCTTTTTGTGTGGCCCCGAACCCAGCGCTCAAGACCTCCCGGCGCGGCTCGCTATTGCGCGGGAGCCGCTGGAGCTGCCGGAGCCGTTGCCGCGGGTGCAGCAGGATGACCGTGGCGCGCGCTCCGTCGCTGATGGCGAGTGGCGCGCCGCGATGTCCGCCGATTCCTCCCGCGTGTTCCAGTGGCCGGAGCGGAGCCGGTGTCGGGCGCAGTGGGGTTCGGAACGACCGGAGTGGCCTCCTGTGCTTCGGCCTCCAGCGTTGCCGATAGCGTGAAGCCTAGTGCCGCCCCAAGGCCAAGCAGGGAAAGCATCTTTCGGCGCGAAACGTCTTCACTCATTGTCCACCTCCCTGTTTCGAGGCCCTATGGCCCCGTCGCCAATCAAAACCATCTCGTATGAACACCGGCTGAACATCCGTAAGAGCTAATTGGAGGCGAAAATCCCGGATTGGCACCTCATTTCCTCCGCTTATCCGCCGTAGTAGTGGGCGATTGTTGCAACGCCCTCCGACAAAGCGGCAAAGGCGGTCCAGGAAGCTGCGCGCCTGTTCAACCGCGCGATCTCCTTAATGAACGCAACGAGCGGCCCCGTGTCGATGGTCGTCGGACTTCCA
Source organism: uncultured Alphaproteobacteria bacterium (assembly GCA_963836695.1). Lineage (GTDB taxonomy): Bacteria > Pseudomonadota > Alphaproteobacteria > Rhizobiales > Beijerinckiaceae > Roseiarcus. The sequence goes on along the minus strand of CAWIKX010000007.1, from coordinate 94,726 downwards.
TAGGGCAGTTCGGTCGGCGGACGGATCGTCGTCGTTTGGCGCCAACGCCAGGCAGCAATTAATCCTGCTAGTGCGGCGGCGAAGTTCAGTGTTGTGCCGAGCATGGCCTTCGCCCTCGATAATGCAGAGACTTGGACCAGGGGCCTCGAAAGAGTCCAACCGACATTGACTTCGGGGGACGGGTGTCGGGTATGCGTTAAGTTACGGCAACCGAAGTGACCAATCGGTTGTTGCACGGTGATATTGCGAATTCGCGCACTCGCGCATTTGCGTGCGCTACGACGCCGCCTCGATCAAACCCGCGAGCTCGCGCTGGAGTGTTATGAGCTCCCCGAGCGCTGCGCCGAAGGCGCGAAGCCCGACCGCTTGCCACACGGTCCGCGCCCGCTCAGAGAGATCGCCAATCGTCAGCGGCATCCGCGCCGCCGCGGCAAGCGCACCTTTCTCATTGACGAGATAACGCCTGTTGACAGCGAACAGAACCTGCGCGGCGCAGGCGAGCGAGCGGAACGCGCATCCGGCAATATAAGCCTGGTCGCCCTTCGGGACGGCGGTCTCAGCGTTCTCGATCGCGAACAGGATCTCCCACTGGAAGCGGCGAATGAGCGCCTCGCGCAATGGATCCGGATAAGGAGTGGTCATCGCCTTCAAACGAGCGAGCGCGCCCTCAGAGTCGCTAAGCGCCTGGCAAAGTGCGACTTCGCCCATCCAGATCGCCGAGCAGAAACCGTGCGGATGTCCCGGCTGATAGTCCATGCTAACGCGACCATCGCGGCAATCACGAATGACCTTCTCGACCGACTCGATTGGCCGATAGAGGAGATCCACCTTCTTGGCGGCTATCCTGAGCCAGCCGCCTCCAACAATCCACGGCCCCCATCCGCCGATCTCGGTCACCCTTGCAGCATCTGGTTCGTCGACTAGGCCCTTCACGACCTCGAGTAGGCGCTCAACGTCGAGTCCGGCGCGTTCGCTGAAGTAAAGACCGACGTCATAGTCCGAGGACGCATGAGCCGCGCCCGTCACCCTCGAACCGCCAAGCGCGACGGCGACAACGCCGGGGACGACAGCGAGAGCAGGTGAGACGCGTTCGAGGAAAGGGTGGAGCGTTTCCATGCCCATAGAATAACCCATCCGCGAGCACGCAGCCGCGCCAGCGCACAGCTTCTCTTTCCACCGGCAATTCCGTTTCCCTATTTTGGCTCCCCTGCCGTAGCCGCGATAACCTACCGACCAGCGGAGGGCCTGATTCGTGGCGAATGGCGTGAAGAGCGCGAAGAAAAAGATCGCTCCCCCGCCGCGTCCGATCGCCATCACGCCCCATTTCGATTTCGAGCGCGAGGCGTTCAGGAGCGGCCATCGGTGGGTCGCCGGCGCGGATGAAGTCGGGCGCGGGCCTCTTGCTGGGCCGGTCGGAGTGGCGGCCGTTATTCTTGATCCCGACGACCTGCCCGAGGGTCTCAACGATTCGAAGGTGCTCCAGGCCCCCGCACGCGAATCTCTGTGCCGGCCCATGCCCCTATTACCGGCGCTCGTTTCGACTGGAGTCGAAAGAAGAGTGATCGCCGGCCTAAAAAGGTTTCAAAAAGGTTGAAGCCGAATATCCTTTAGAACGACTTAAGCCGTACGAAAACGACACAGCGGCAGGGGCGGCCGCATAACCGGACCTTTACTTTAAACCCAGCATAAACGACGCGCCGGTTCGAGTGATCCGGCTCATGCGTCGAGTGATTTGCGTTGATGCGTACCGCGCGTGCCGGAGCGTTCCGCCTCCCCGCCCAGATTCAGGTTTCGCGTACTGGGGTCGCCGAGGCGAAACGCCCGGCCGCAATCGTTGAGTCGCCCGGCGAGGAGAGCTTCGCTCCTCGCGACGCGATCCTCACCGGCGACTGCGTCACGGAAATGATGAGGCTGCCTCCCGCCTCCGTTGATCTCGTCTTCGCCGATCCTCCCTATAATCTCCAGCTTGAGGGCGCGCTGTCGCGCCCGGACCAGAGCGTGGTCGACGGGGTGGACGACGCCTGGGACAAGTTCGCCGACTTCGCCACATATGACGCGTTCACCCGCGATTGGCTGACCGCCGTCCGGCGGCTGATGAAACCCACCGCCACGATCGTGGTGATCGGCTCCTACCACAACATCTTCCGCGTCGGCGCGATCCTGCAGGATCTCGGCTTCTGGATCCTCAACGACATCGTCTGGCGCAAGGCCAATCCGATGCCAAACTTCCGCGGCCGCCGCTTCACCAACGCCCACGAGACCATGATCTGGGCGGCGCGGGGCCCGGAGGCCAAGGCCTACACGTTCAATTACGAGGCGCTGAAAGCCGGCAACGAGGACGTACAGGTCCGTTCGGATTGGTTTCTGCCGATCTGCACCGGGGCGGAGCGGCTGAAGGACGAGAGCGGGCGAAAGGCTCACCCGACGCAAAAGCCTGAAGCATTGCTTGCGCGGGTGTTGCTGGCTGCCTCCAACGCGGGCGACCTGGTGCTCGACCCGTTTTTTGGCTCCGGGACCACCGGCGTCGCGGCGCGGCGGCTCGGGCGGTCGTTCATTGGCGTCGAACGGGATCTCGCTTACGCCAAAGCGGCTCGCATGCGGATCGACGCGGTCGAGCCATTGCCAGAAGCGGCGCTTGCGATCGCGCCGACGCGCCGCAGCGAGCCTCGCGTGGCTTTCTCAAGTGTCGTCGAAGCTGGGCTTGCTCACCCGGGCGAACGATTGGTCGACGCCGGGCGGCGCCATAGCGCTCTCATACGGGCCGATGGCGCGCTCGCCGTAGGTCCCGCCGTCGGCTCGATCCACAAGATTGGCGCGCTGGTGCAAGGCCTGCCCGCCTGCAACGGCTGGACCTTCTGGCATGTGGAGCGCGCCGGCCAGCTGACCTCGATCGATGAGTTGCGCGCCGCCATGCGCCAGGCGATGCGGGAAGCGGCGGAGTAGACGTTCGACGGTCCCTCAGCTCGACGACGCCGGCCCCGAGGCGGGAGCGGGGGCTTCGCTCTCGAACGCGTCAAGCAGCGAACCCAGCCGCGAGACGACGGCTGCATAGCTCGACAGCGACTGAAACTGGGTGACGACAAGCGAGAAAGCGGCAACCAGAGTCGTGAACACCATCGCGGATTGAGTGATCACGCCGAACTCGATCTCGCCGCGCATGAAGGCGGGCGCGATGATCAGTATCGGGATCAATTGGATGATCCAATTGTAGCCAGTGGAGAAGAATCCGACGTTACGGTTGACCGAAGTGATGCGTCGGAAATTCTCAACGAGTTGATCGAGCCGCTCCCCAATCCCGGCCGCTTCCCGCTCACCTTCATCTCGAAGGTGAATGGCCTCGGCGTTGTCACGAACATGAATGAGAGCAGAACGAAAGCTCGCCTCGCGATCGAGTTGGTCGCTGTTCAGCTTCACAAGCGGCCGAGCGAGCTTGATCGTCAAATACGAGCCGAGCGCCGCATAACCGACGGAGATCGCGTAGAGTAGGGGACTGATCGACCACAGGACGCCGGAAAAGGCGAGGATTGTGAAGGCGCTATTCATCGCCATGAGCGCGAAGGAAAGCGTGGTCGCCGTAAAGGCGCGCACGTCTTCGGCGATCCGCTGATCCGGGTTTGCGAGTTCGTCCGACGCCGCCAGGCGATAGTAGGTTCCGTTCGCCATGTACGTTGCGACGGCGCGCTCGGTCATGAACTCGCGCCACAGCAGTCCCAGCCGTTCCTCGGCGAAGCGCGCGAGAACGGCGACGATCGTGGACGCCGCGAAGACTGCGAGCGTGAACTCCGCCTGCCGGACGAAGTCCCCGAAGTGCCGCTCGGCGATGGCGGACATCAGGTTCCTATTGACGTAGCTGTTCGCGACATTGAGGCCGCTGGCGCCGAGCAAAAGCGCTAGGATCGCGGCGAACGTCAATTTCGCTCTTGAGCCTACTTCCGAGCGCGCAAAGAATCTGATGGCCGCGACAAGCCGCGTTGCGACCGTATGATGGGGCGTTTCCTGGGCTTGCATGTTTCGCCTCGGCGGATTGGCGGCCGAATTGAAGCCAGTCTACCCGAAAAACTGGATGGCTTGTCGGCCAGACCACGAATCGGGCCGGAGCGTGGTTGCATTCCGCGTTCTATCGCTTGCCCTTTGCCGCCCGGAAATCAGCGGCGCGCAGAAGGAACACTTCGCCCGATGTATCCTCCGTGTCGAGCCAAACGAACGGCAGACGCGGGAACTCTCGTTCGAGCGCCAAGCGCGCGCTCCCCACCTCGCAGACGAGCATCCCGTCCGCGGTCAAATGCTTGGGCGCCTCGCGCAGGATCCGGCGCACGATGTCGAGCCCATCTCTACCCCCAGCATGCGCAATCGTCGGCTCTGCCGCATATTCGGGGGGAAAGCGTGCGATCGCCGTCGCGTCGACGTAAGGCGGGTTGGTCAGGATCAGGTCGAAGCGGGCGCCCTCGACCGGGGCGAAGAGGTCGCCCTGTTTCAGCGCGACGCGATCCTGAAGGCCGTATTCGTCGATGTTGCGCACGGCCACTTCCAGCGCGCTGGGCGAGACGTCCACTGCCTCGATACGGGCGTTCGGGAAGACGCGGGCAGCGAGAACGGCCAGCGAACCGCCCCCCGTACACAGGTCGAGCACTGAGGCCACGCCTTCAGGGTCGCCGATGAGCCCATTATCCTCGGCGAAGGCCGTCATCAGCAATTCGCCGATCAGGCTGCGCGGGACGATGACCCGCTCATCGACATAGAACGGCACGCCCTTGATGTAGGCGCGGTTGACAAGATAGGCGGCGGGCTTGCGCGTCGTGACGCGCGCCTCAATCAGCTCGAGGAGCCGCGCGCGCTCGTGACGCAGGAGCCTCGAGTTGAGAAACGGATCGAGCGTGTCGATCGGCAGAGCCAACCCCTCGAGAATAAGGAAGGCGGCCTCGTCCAGCGCCGTCGTCGCGCCGTGGCCGAACGCCAGGCCCGCGGAGAGAAAACGACTGACGGCGTAGCGGAGCCAGTCTCTTGGCGTGAGCAACGTTTCAAGCCGCTCGTCGACCGATGCCTCAGACAAGGACGGCCGTCTCGGGCGTGGCGCTCATAGGCCTCGCTTGCATTCGCGCAAGAAGTGTCTTCTCGTCTTGCCCTCCAAACCCTGAGCGTCGGCCTTTTGCGCGCATCCGATCGACCTGGCGGACCGCTCGGCGGGGTCGGGGCTGGTTGCGGCGAGGACTTCGGAGGCCGGGACCATCGGAGCGGCGGAGCGGCCGACGAGGGTCAAGGCGGCGTCCGTGCCCGTGTTAGGCTGCGCGACGGCACCATAGGTCAAGCCCGCTTCCAAGGCAATAAAGAACAGAACGGCGGCGCAGACCTGGGACAGGATTCGTATATTCAACGTTATTCCTGCTTACGTCGATGACTTATTTGATCTCTAGCGCCGGTTATAAGAGCCGCGCCTGGAATTTCAAGCCAAGTCCCTTAGCGCTTTGCTGACGTAACTTCTGAGGGTTCCAACTGTCCGACCACCGACGGGGCTGCTCGTCGGTCCGACCGCTGGTCTCGCGCTTCCACCCTGTCCGGCCTCTCCTTCGGTTGCATTGACCGTTAGCTACGCTGCAACGCAAAAAAATGTTTGGGCTGAGCAAAAAAACGCTTATCTTGTGTTGGCCCGCGAGTCACCGTCGCACTGCACCGGCATCAACGTCATGGCTAATTCCACTCCCATTACAATCAAAAAATACGCCAATCGTCGGCTGTATAACACGGCCTCGAGCGCGTACGTGACGCTCGCTGATTTGGCCAAAATGGTGAAAGCGGGCGAAAACTTCATCGTTTACGACGCCAAGACCAATGAAGACATCACCCGCTCGGTCCTCACCCAGATCATCTTCGAGCAAGAGGGAATTGAGGGGCAGTCGCTCCTGCCGACGACTTTCTTGCGCCAGTTGATCGGCTTTTACGGCGACAGCATGCAGGCGATCCTGCCGAGCTATCTGGAATTCTCGATCGACCGCTTTTCCGGCGAGCAACAGGCGATGCGTGAAGCCGCAAGCCGGATGTTTGGTCCGGAGGCGTTCTCCGCCGGCTCGTTCGCCGCCTTGCAGGAGCTCACGAAAAAGAATTTCGCCGCATTCAATCAAGCGCTGGCGATGTTCTCGCCCTTCGCGGGCGCAACCCCAGCGACGGACTCGGCGCCCAAGAAGGCGAATTCCGGGGACGATATCGATGAAATGCGCAATCAGCTGTCCGACATGCAAAAGCGCCTAGAGTTGTTGGCCAAAAAGACCGAGACGCCCTAAAATCGATCTTTGCGCGTACGAAGCTCCGCGAACACCGCTGAAGGCTCCGCCCCCGCCATCCCCACCGCAGCCTGAATTGCCGGCTCCTCCACGCGTAGAAACGGATTGGCGGCAAGCTCGGCCGAGAGGGTTGTCGGCAATGTGGGGCGTCGCTCGGCGCGCAGCCTTGCGACCTCGTCGATTCGAGCCTTCAGAACCGAATTGTCGGGTTCGATCGTGGCGGCGAACCGCCCGTTGGCCTGGGTGTATTCGTGGCCGCAGTAAATTTGCGTCTCGCCAGGAAGGGCCGCGAGCTTCACGAGTGAGCTCCACATGACCGCATGAGGCGTCTCAAACACGCGGCCGCATCCGAGCGAGAACAGCGTGTCGCCGCAGAAGGCAACTGCCTCTTTTTCGAAATGGTAGGCGATATGGCCCAGAGTATGCCCTGGGGTTTCGATGACCTTCGCTTCAAGCGATCCGACGCGGGCCTTGTCCCCCTCCTTCACCTGGCGATCAAGGAACGGAATGCGCGCCACATCCTTGGCCGGACCCCACACTTTCGCGTCTGGAAATTTTGCCTTGATGTCCGGGACGCCTTGGATGTGATCGGCGTGATGGTGGGTGATCAATATATCGGTCAGATTCAGCCTCGCTCCGCCAAAGCCGCGAGAGTGGGCCCTGCTTCCGGGACGTCGACGCAGGCGGTCGTCCCGGTCGCAGGATCGTGCACGAGAGCGCCGTAGTTGTCGTTAAGACAAAGATATTGATGAACGTGCATCGTCATGGGGACAGGCTCGGCGATTGGAGTCCTCGGTTGTCAGCGCTGTCCGCGGCGTACAAGCCCGGCACGCGTCCCAACCCTTCGATCCACTATAGCGGCGCGGCCGACCCCTGTCTCTCCTTCGCAATATCCTCCCACAGGCGTTAAGCTAACCGACGCATTGCGAAAGCTCGGGCGCTCGTTCAAAGTCAGGGCCCCGTCCGGCCAAGCTCGATGCCTCTCGATGTCCTCAACTTGCAGAACTTCTACGGCTCGCCTCTCGGTGGCGTCGCCCGCAGGCTGATCGGGCGCGTCATCCGCGAGCGTTGGAGCAGCAGCGCCGGCCTCTCGGTCGCCGCGGTGGGTTACGGCTCGCCGTATCTCGAACGATTCCGCGATGGCGCTCGCCGATGCCTCGCCTTGATGCCCGCCGAACAAGGCGCGGCGGTCTGGCCGGAAGCCGGGCGTTGCGCCGCAGCGCTCGTCGACTCGCAAATGTTGCCCCTGCCTGACGGCTCGATCGATCGGCTGTTGCTCGCTCACGCCTTGGAGGCGGCCGACCGTCCGGACGTGCTGATGGAAGAACTCTGGCGCATCACCGCGCCCGAGGGGCGGATGATCGTGATCGCACCCTCGCGGCGGGGCGTCTGGGCGCGGACGGACAGCACGCCATACGGACAGGGCTTGCCCTATTCGAAATCGCAGCTTCGCGACTTGCTTCAGCGAGCGGAATTCTCGCCGATCTTCTGGGGCGAGGCGCTTTATGCGCCGCCCGTCGCCCGGCCTTTCATGATGCGGTCGGCGACAACCATCGAACGGATGGGAGGAGCGCTTGGGTTGCCGTTTGCGGGCGTGTACATCGTCGAGGCGATCAAGCAAGTTCGTCGGCCGGTCGGCGTCCGTAAGGTCGCCCGGGCGCGGCTCGCGCCGCTCAAGCCCGCTCTCGCGCCGAGCGCCCGGCGACAATGTCACTCTGAATAATCGTCTCTCGGCTTTCGGGTTGGCGCCGACGACAAGCCATGCTTGGTAAGCCGCTCATCGATCCTCCAAACAAGGCGGAACCCTCATGCCTGCCGATCGTCTCCTCGTGCTGTTGCGTCATGGTCAGAGCGAGTGGAATCTCAAGAACCTGTTCACGGGATGGCGCGATGTGGACTTGAGCCCCGCCGGCGTCGAGGAGGCCAAACAAGCCGGGCGGCGAATGAAGGCGCAGGGAATTGCTTTTGATCTCGTCTTCACATCAGCCCTCATCCGCGCCCAGCGGACGCTCCAATTGGCGCTTGCGGAGATGGGGCTCACTGGGTTGCCGGAAGAGAGAGATCAGGCTCTCAACGAGCGCGACTACGGCGATCTTGCTGGCCTCAACAAGGACGATGCGCGCAAGAAGTGGGGCGAAGAGCAGGTCCACATTTGGCGGCGCAGCTACGACATCAATCCGCCGGGCGGCGAAAGCCTGAAGGATACGGTGGCGCGCGCGCTTCCCTATTATTGCCAGAACATCCTTCCCCCCGTGCTTGACGGCAGGCGGGTGCTGGTCGCGGCGCACGGCAATTCTCTGCGGGCGCTGGTCATGGTGCTCGACCGGCTGACGCCCGAAACGATTCCCACGATGGAGCTCGCGACCGGGGTGCCCCTCGTCTATCGGCTCAACGCCGACTCGACGGTCGCCAGCAAGGAGATCCTGACCGCCTGACGGCGGTGGGCACGACCGCTGGCGGCACAACCAGCGCAACCGCGCGCGTTCAAGCAAACGAAAATGAATGAAAGCAAAATCGCTTTCTTTTCCTTTCTTTTCCTTTCTTTTATTTTTCGGAATTGAGGTTTTTCAAAAGGTTGCGGCTAAAAAAATGAAATTTTTCTCCATTTTCGGGTTCCCGCTCCGGTTGTGAGCAAGTCCCCCAAACCGCCTCCTCTCCTGTTTCTTTTCCTTTCTCGCCAACCCTCGCCAAAGGCGCCAATGGGCGGCGGCGAGGCGCCTTCAGATCATAGGAAAACGATAGCAGACGATTTTGGTTACGGCAAGAAATTAGCGGCTTAGCGCGCCCCGCATTCGCGCCCTGATCAATGAGAGCCTTTGCCCTACCTTCTGCTGTGCGTCTGGCTCGGCCCACGCCACGCCCTGTCTCTGTTGATCCTGATAGGGCTCCTAGTCACGTGGCGGCTCTTGCGCGCCGATCCCCGTCCTCAACATGATGCTCGTCGACTTCGTGCGCGGCCTTCTGGGCCGGTAAATTCCCGCGTTTGTCCACAACGCCTCACATTTTACTGTGAGGCGCGCCTTGCCAGTTAGCAGCGCGCACGCGCTAATTGTCTCGTGGACAAAGTGATTCGTGTCGGTAATCCACAGGGATCAAAAGAACAACTTGCGATTAGGCCCCGATGGATAAAGCGAGCAGCTCACTTTTGGGGAACTTACCCATGGTTGATCTTCCCATTGAGCCTCGCCGCGTTACGCCGAAGACGGCATCGATGCGTCTTGCGATCTTGTTGTTCCGTGGACTTCTCATCTTCGTAGGCGTGGTAATAATAATAATGCCCATGTCGAAGAGCGGTGACCTACCAGATGTTCAGTGCAAAAATGTCGTTGTTGGTCATACGCCAAATATGCTGATGATGATGGGTGTTGGTAGTAGTCACCCGATCTATGAGCCAAAATATGAAATTGTGATAAAGGATATCCATATTCCATTGCCGGCTGCGTTGATGAAGATCTTCGTGCAATGCACCTAAGTTGAGCCGTTGAGCACTGCTCGGCCTCTTCGGTTGGGGGTAACTGGGGCCCGGTAGTGTCACGCCGCTACCGGATCCATGTCCTCGGTGCCCTGCCAGGTCAACGCCTTAACCTCACATTGCCCCAAACTGGCAGCGCTAATGAAGTCCGAAACGCGCTGCGCGGCCTCAAGGCGCTGTCGCCGGCGACAAGGAGATGTACGAATTCATCAAGACATCCGCCGACGTGCTATGATTCAGGCGAGACGGGCGAGCCGCTGCGGCGAGTTTCGATAGGGCGCGTCGGTCAAACTATACAACAAAATCAACAACATCAGCAACGCAAGGCAGCACGTCAAAGAAAAAACAGTTCATCCCCCTATGCTTAACGATTTGTGAAGGCGCGCGGCGCCATCTTGACCCCACGTGATTTGCGCTTCGCGGAGGTCAGCAATGTTGCCGAAGGCTTCACTATTCGGATTGGCGGCGTTCGCCGCTTGCGCGATTGCGCCTGGCGCTGAGGCCGGGCAATTCGAGTTTCTGGCCGCGCCGCAGATCAATCTATCCTTGGTGTATCGCCTTGATAAATTGACCGGGGACGTTATCGCCTGCCAGTTCGCCCACAGTCCGGGACGAACCGATGTCGGCCCAGGCGCCTTTGGCGTCACCTCCTGCTATCGCAGCGGCGACGGCGCGACAAAGCAGGATCCCAGCGAGTATGGGCTCATCGCCACGCGGCACGAACAGGAAGGCGGCGTATTTCGTGTCGATTATCGCACCGGCGCGCTCAGCATTTGCTATCTTTATTTCCAGCGCGAAAAGCAGGGCGATCACGAAGCAATAGCGGACCAGTATGTTGTATGCACGCCGCAATGGAAACAACCGGCCTCTGCCCATCCGGGCGGCGCGGTCAGCGAATTGCCCGCCGCTGCCCCAACGCGAGACTGACGTTCTCCAACGCTCGTCGGCCGCTTGGCAAACCCCTCGTTCTGAGGCGTCTCGCGGCGGCGGGGCCTTGAAGAATGGTCCAGTTGGCCCCCCCAGTCTAACCCGTTCTTGCGCGCCCTTCGAGACGCGCCTTCGGCGCTCCTCAGGACGAGGCGGAGGGTGGCCGACGATTTCGATCGTCCCCAAGCCGGGCGCAATTCGGTTGACCCGCGATCGTCATTGCGAGCCGCGGGGCGTCGAAAGACGCCCGTCCTTTCGGACGGGCTATGGCGAAGCAATCCAGGGGACCATAGGGCGCCCATGTTCTCTGGATCGCCGCGTCGCGCGAGCGCTCCTCGCGATGACGGTTCCTTCCGTTCTCCCTAGACTTTAGTGCGAACACGTGTTCGCCCACGACCACGATACGATCTTCGCGCCCGCTTCTGGCGCCGGACGAGCCGCAATCGCGGTTATGCGAATATCCGGACCGGGGTGTTCGGATGCGCTTGAGGCAATCGCGCCTGGAGCCGACTTTCCCGACCGCCGCGCGACCTTGCGAACCCTGCGCCATCCTCAGTCTCGGGAGCCGCTCGACCAGGCCCTGATCACCCGGTTTCAGGCGCCGCGGAGCTTCACCGGCGAGGAGATGGCGGAGGTCAGCGTCACGGGCGGGCGGGCAGTCACCTCCGCGGTCGTCAAGGCGCTGGCGCTCATTCCCGGACTGCGTCCCGCCGAGCCCGGCGAGTTCGCCTGGCGCGCTTTCCTCAATGGGAAGATTGATCTTTCCGAGGTGGAGGGGCTCGCCGATCTGGTCGAGGCGGAGACCGAGGCGCAACGCCGGCAGGCGCAAAACATCGCCGGCGGGGCGCTCAGTCGTGAGTGCGAGGCGATTCGCTTGAGCCTCCTTCAGGCCATGGCGGCGGTGGAGACGCAGATCGATTTCACCGATGTCGAGGACGCGTCGGATTTCACGCTTGAATTGGTGAGAGCCGCGGCGCGCGCGGCAATCGAGCGGATCGACCGGGCGCTCGCAACCGCCGACGCGGCCCAGCGCCTGCGGGAGGGCTTCACAATCGTGATCGCCGGGCCTCCCAATGTCGGCAAGTCTACGCTCATGAATGCGCTCGCCGGCAGGGACGTGGCCATCACGTCCCCAATCCCAGGAACGACTTGCGATTTGATCGAGGTGTTTCTCGATCTGCGGGGCTATCCGGTGATCCTCGTCGACACGGCGGGCATCCGGGAAAGCCCGGATCCGATCGAACAGGAAGGCGTCGCGAGAGCGCGCCGCAGGGCGAAGAACGCGGACCTCGCCTTGTGGCTCGATGATGGGGGAGACAGCGACCCGCCGAGCCTGGAAGCTCCGACGTTGGCTGTGCTGACGAAGATTGATCTCAGGCAAGCTGACGTATTGGGAACCGAGAGGGCGGAACTCGCGATATCGGCAAAGTCAGGGGCGGGGATCGGCCGGCTGCTTGACGTCATTGCGGAATTGGCCGAAGAGCGCATGTCTTCGCGAGAGCCTGCTTTATTGACGCTCGAAAGGCATCGGCGCGGTTTTCAGGACGCGCGCCAGGCGATCGCCTCGGCGCTGGCGTCCGACGCCGTGGAGCCGGAATTGATCGCCGAGGATCTTCGACGCGCGGCCTTCGCAATGGATCGCATTGTCGGGCGGATCGGAGTGGAAGACGTGCTGGGGGAGATCTTTGCACGCCTGTGCGTTGGGAAGTAGCATCGAACCCTTCACACCGAGAGCGGCGCCACGCGCCTGTTGTCATGGCCGGGCTTGTCCCGGCCATCCACGCCGCGCCGTATCAGTGACCAGGCTCCTCTGGAAGAGATGCGAGAACGACACTTGGATATAGGCCGCAAGTCGATACATTGAACACCTAGATGGCCGGGACAAGCCCGGCCATGACCTCCCAAGAGCAAACCTTTTCTCTTCAGGCTGGACATGAGAGACGCATCCTTCGTGTTTCACGTGAAACAGGCGAACGCCGATGAAATTTGACGTCGTTGTGATCGGCGGCGGCCATGCGGGCTGTGAGGCCGCGACTGCGGCGGCGCGATGCGGCGCTGCGACCGCGCTCGTCACCCATCGCTCTCAAACGATCGGCGAAATGTCCTGCAACCCGGCGATCGGGGGTTTAGGCAAGGGCCATCTGGTTCGCGAGATCGATGCGCTGGACGGCGTGATGGCGCGCGCCGCCGATGCGGCCGGCATCCAGTTCCGCGTCCTCAATCGCCGCAAAGGGCCGGCCGTCCAGGGCCCCCGCGCGCAGGCCGACCGGAAGCTCTATCGGCTCGCAATGCAGAGGCTCCTCGGTGACACCCCGAACCTGACAGTCGTTGAAGGGGAAGCCGCTCGGATCGCCTCCAGCGCCGGCGCCGTGACGGGGGCCGAGCTCGCGGACGGCCGCTCGATCGCCTGCGCGGCGGTCGTGCTCACCACCGGCACCTTCCTGCGCGGCATGATTCATCTTGGCGACCAGCGAACGCCGGCCGGGCGTTTCGGCGACCCGCCGTCGGTCTCGCTCGCGCAAAGCATGGACCGCGCCGGCTTCGACCTTGGCCGGCTCAAGACCGGCACCCCGCCGCGCCTCGACGGTTCAACGATCGACTGGGGGCGGCTCGAGATCCAGCACGGCGATCCGGAGCCCGAATTCTTCTCGTCGCTGACGACGGGGATCACCGCGCCGCAGCTCCCATGCCATATCACCCGCACGACCGAGGAGACCCATCGCATCATTCGCGCGGACGCGCATCGCTCCGCGGTCTATTCAGGCGCGATCTCCGGACGGGGACCACGCTATTGCCCGTCGATCGAGGACAAGGTAGTCCGCTTCGCCGATCGCGAGAGCCATCAAATTTTTCTCGAGCCCGAGGGCGTCGACGATCCGACCGTCTATCCGAATGGCATTTCCACCTCGCTGCCGCCCGAGACTCAGGCTGCGCTAGTGGCGACGATCCCCGGCCTCGAGCACGCCCGCATCCTCCGGCCCGGCTATGCTATTGAATACGACTATATCGACCCGCGCGGGCTCACTTCCGGGCTGGAAGCGCGCCGGCTCGGTGGCTTGTTCCTCGCGGGACAGATCAACGGCACGACCGGCTACGAAGAGGCGGGGGCTCAGGGGATCGTCGCGGGGATCAACGCCGCCCGAAGGGCAGGCGGCCAAACTCCCGCCACCTTCGACCGGGCAGAATCCTACCTTGGGGTCATGATCGACGATCTGACCACCCACGGCGTCACCGAACCCTACCGCATGTTCACTTCACGCGCCGAGTTTCGGCTGTCGCTCAGGGCCGACAATGCGGATGAGCGCTTGACCGCCAAGGGGATTGCGATCGGCTGCGTTGCGCCCGAGCGGGCGCACGCCTTCCGCGCGACCCAGCGCCAGCTCGATCAGGCGCGGGCGATGCTCAAGGCCGCGACCGGCACGCCCCGTGAGCTCGAGGCGCACGACATTATCGTCAATCGCGACGGGGCTCGGCGCTCCGCATTCGAACTGGCGGCGCAGAGTCAGTTTCCGCTCGTTGATCTTGCGCGGGTTTGGCCTCAACTTGCCGATATTCCGGCCTATCTTGTGTCGAGGCTTGAGGCGGACGCGAAATACTCCGTTTACTTGGATCGCCAGGCCGAGGACGTCGCCCGCTATCGCCGCGACGATTCGGCGATGCTGCCGGCCGACCTCGACTATGCACGTCTCTCCGGCCTTTCCAACGAGATCAAGCAGAAGTTCATCGCCGTCCGTCCGGCGAGCCTCGGCCAGGCGCGCCGCATTGAAGGGGTCACGCCGGCCGCCCTGGCGCTGATCGCCGCACATGCAAGGCGAGCCGAGCGATCCTCCGGGCGGCAACCCACGCTGGGGACGTGAGCCGGCCGGCTCCAAGCAGTGCATTAGTGCACGGCGCGTCCAGACGGAGCCATCCCCGTCATCGCGAGCGACGCGACGCGACCCATGGGAACGCAGGGCGGCCCTCGTTCCCGGAATTGCTTCGTCGCTCCGGTCCTGGCAATGACGATGATTCCGTCTGAATGCGCCGCGCTCTGGCCGACCAACTCGCGGATGATCGTCAGGCTGCTCTGCGCCTCGTTCCTGTTTCACGTGAAACAGAGACGCGCCTGGCCATCTTTGTCGACCTTCTGGACCGCTGGCGGCGCAAGACCAATCTCATCGCAGATTCGACCTTCCTATCGGTCTGGACCCGCCATATCGCCGATTCCGCGCAATTGCTCGCACTCGCCCCATACGCCAGACGCTGGCTCGACATGGGCTCGGGCGCCGGCTTCCCCGGCCTCGTGATCGCGATCCAACTCGTCGAGACGCCTGGCGCCGTTGTTCATTGCGTCGAAAGCGACCAACGGAAGTGCGCCTTCCTCCGCGAAGTGGCCCGCGCCACGAGAGCCGCAGCCCAGATTCACCCCGTCCGCGTCGAATCCATCGAGCCCGATACCCTCGGACCTGTGGACGGCGTCACCGCGCGCGCTTTCGCCCCCTTGCCGCTGACCCTCAAATTGGCGAGACCGTGGATCGAGCGCGGGGCGATTGCCGTGTTTCCGCGCGGCGAATCAGCTAGAGAGCAGATTGCGGCGCTGCCTGAGGCGCCGGCCTATGCAACCGAAACGCTGCAGAGCATCGTCGACCCGAAGGCCGCGATCCTACGCATTCGCCAAGGCTGAGACCGAAAGCCCATGACCGAGACCGGCGCCGAGACGGAGACCGAGCCCCTCGTTCGAAAGCCCGACGGCGCCGCGCGTCCACGCGTTTTCGCTCTCGCAAACCAAAAAGGCGGCGTCGGCAAGACGACCACCGCCATCAATCTTGGAACAGCGCTGGCCGCGATCGGCGAGCGGGTGCTCATCATCGACCTCGATCCTCAGGGCAACGCATCAACCGGCCTCGGCATCAACCGGCATGCCCGAGCGACTTCGAGCTATGAGATGCTGGTCGGCGAGAAGCCCTTGCGCGACGTTGTCGTTCCGACCTCCGTGCCGCGCCTCACCGTCGCGCCCTCGACCATGGATCTGCTTGGCGTCGAGTTGGAAATCGCCGGACACTCCAACCGTTCCTATAAACTGCGCGACGCGCTTCGCGCTTACGGCGCCTCGAACGCGGAAGACCCGGAAAGGGTCACCTATGTGCTGGTGGATTGTCCCCCGTCGCTCAACCTTCTCACCATCAACGCGCTCGCCGCCGCCGACGCAGTGGTCGTCCCGCTGCAATGCGAATTCTTTGCGCTTGAAGGCCTGTCACAGCTTCTGACCACCGTCGAGCAGGTTCGCAGCACGCTTAACTCATCGCTAACCATTCATGGCGTGGTTTTGACCATGTTCGACCCCCGAAACAGCCTCGCCGGGCAGGTCGTCGCGGACGTGCGCGCTTACATGGGCGACACGGTCTACGAGACGGTTATTCCCCGCAATGTCCGCCTGTCGGAAGCGCCGTCGCACGGCAAGCCGGCGCTGCTCTACGATCTCAAATGCGCCGGCAGCCAGGCGTATCTCAAGCTCGCGTCCGAGGTCATCCGGCGCGAGGGTCGTTGGCGCGCCGCTTGAGGCGTTCGCAGTATAGGGAAGGGACCTCATGGCCGAAGAAGCAAGCCGCGTGATGGAGAGCAAGCCTCGCCTTGGGCGCGGCCTGGCGGCCCTGTTGGGCGGGGCGAACACTCAGCATGCCGAGATCTCGCGCGGCGCTCGCCAGACGCCGATCGAATTCCTGCGCCCCAATCCGCGCAATCCGCGAAAGCGGTTCGACGATACGGAACTTGACGAACTCGCCGCCTCGATCAAGGAGCGCGGAATCATCCAGCCGGTGGTGGTTCGCGCGATCTCTGGCGTCGCGGACGCCTACGAGATCATCGCCGGCGAGCGGCGCTGGCGCGCGGCCCAGAGGGCAGGGCTGCACGAACTTCCGGTCACCATCGTCGAGGCTGGCGACCGAGAAGCGCTCGAGATCGCCATCGTCGAAAATGTGCAAAGGTCGGATCTCAACGCGCTCGAAGAGGCGGCGGGCTATGCCAAACTCGGCGCCGATTACGGCTATTCGCACGGCGATATCGCCCGCGTCGTCAGCAAGAGCCGGAGCCATGTCGCCAACACGCTCCGCCTGACCAATTTGCCCGAGCACACGCGCGGCTTGTTGGCGGGCGGGCAGATTTCCGCGGGCCACGCGCGAGCCCTGCTCGCCGTCGCCGACCCGGACGCGCTCGCCAACCGCATCGTGGCCGAAGGCCTGACGGTTCGGGACATCGAGCGATTGGGCGAGAATTCCGGCAAGACGGCGCGGCCGCGCAAGGGAACCGCGCCCGTCGACGCCGACACGCGCGCCCTCCAGGACAAGCTTGCGCTGGCGCTCGGTACGAAAGTGACGATCCGGCACGCCGGGGACAGCGGCGAGATGCGCATCGCCTTCCGGGATTTCGAGCAGCTCGATGACTTCTGCCGCCGGCTTTGTCAGTCGGCCGCGGACTGACGCGACACGCCGGTCGATTTTCTCGCTTCGTCGACTGCGCTTAACCAGAGTCTGCTGGTGAAAATAGTGTGATCAGGCGCACAGCGCGCCCTCTTGATTCCTGGTTCTCTCACTGCAAGGTGTGCTGAATCGCCAGCCATCGAACGAGCGGGACACTCGGGAGGGACGGCATGGGCGGCGCTAACGCTGAACGAGATCTTGAGTCAACGAGCCGACAGTCCGACGCCATCGCCGGCATGTGCTGCAGACTGCCGCTAGCCCTTGCGCTGACAATCCTGGGGGGTTGTCAATCGGCCACAGTATTCCAATCGAACTTCAACTCGACTCCGGTTGGTCAGCGTCCGGCCTCGGCCCAGGCGACCGGAACGGCAAGCGTGTTTGGCGCGACGGGCAGCGTCGGGGTCGTCGGATCCCCGGTTCAGGCGGGGGGAGAACACTGGCTCAAGGTCAGCCGCGCCAGCAATGGAGCGCCCATAAGCGGGATGTTAGGCACGCTGGCATCGCAGCCGGGCGGTCAGTACAATTTCCTTTGTGCTATGTTCATCCCCACAGGCAGCGGCCTCGCAACGCTTTCATTCGAGCCGGTCCCCCAGCCGCAGCCCGGCGGGATGGTGGACTTCCTCCATATCGATTTCATGCAAGACAACAGGGTCCGAATCAACGATCTTAGAGCAACCGAATTTGGCTCCTTCCCGCGCGATCAGGCATTTGATGTGGCGGTCACTTTGAACACGACTGCATCACCGCCGACAGCGCATATCGCGCTCATCGGCCCGGGAGCGTCGGGATCGGTGGACTACACGATTACCGCCCCGGCGTTCTTCGCGCAGCAATTCGGTGCGGTCCGAGTCTGGATGGGTTATCCGTGGACAGGGCATTTCGATAGCGCCGATCTCCTTGTCACCCACCCCCTCCACTGACGCCTGAATCAAGGGCCGAGTGGCGAGGTTTCTCTTAGGACGCTGATCTTTGCTTGGGGGGCCGCGGCAGCTCACGAAGCCGTCTCAAACAATGGCCAGATGGCGCACCCGTCTCCCATACTCCGCGGCGCTTCGCGGCCGGCTTTTCGTCAAACAAGGCCCCCCTACCATGGCGGACCCCCGACCGCTGCGTCTTTACAACTGCCATGACCAAGCTCACTAAATAGGTTTGCTGCTTGCCTTTTGGCCGAAAGAACGCTCCGGTTTCGCCATCGATGTCAGGAGCACAAAGGATGGCGGGGATGGACGACACTGTCTTCTCGACGCTTCGCGACAAGCTGTTCACGGCGGTCGTGGGCGACGTGCTCGACAAGATGGGATGGCGCCGCCAGTTCCTGCCGCAAGCCATCGGACCGCTCACGCCGGGGATGAAGGTCATTGGGCGCGCCATGCCGGTCCTCGAGGCGGATATCTTCGATGACAACGCCCACTCGCTCGCCGGTGCGGCCTCAAAACCGTTCGGGCTCATGTTGGAGGCGCTTGACGATCTTCAACCCAACGAAGTTTACGTCGCCACAGGCGGGTCGTTTCGCTACGCGTTCTGGGGCGAGCTCATGTCCACGCGCGCCCGCTTCCTCCGCGCCGCGGGCGCGGTGCTCAATGGCTTCATCCGGGACGCCGAGGGAATCGAAGCGCTCGGCTTTCCGACCTTCAGCCGCGGGCTCTATGCCCAAGATCAGGGCCCGCGCGGCAAGGTGATCGACTTTCGCGTGAGCATTGAAATCGAAGGGGTCAGGGTCGCGCCCGGCGACCTCATCTTCGGCGACCGCGAGGGCGTGCTGGTCATTCCTTCCGAAGTCGAGAGCGAGGCTATCGAAGCGGCGCTCGCCAAAGCGTCGACGGAAAACCGGGTCGCGACCGCCATTCGGAACGGCATGGGGGCGCGCGAAGCGTTCGAGACTTACGGGGTTCTCTAATCGACGCGACTGAGGGCGTCCCCTTGGCGCGCTCGGCTTCGATGAGCGCTCGCGCTCGTTGTCCTCGGTCCGGACCAGCCGGGACGAAGAACAATTGTTAGTTGTATAGTCTGGAAAGGGGGCGCACTCAGCCGGGATGGCTTTACAGCCCCCCTCCCAAAGTCGTGGCTGAGCGCGCCGTGCGGTCACGGGAGCGACCGCATTATCGGACTGGCATACAATGTTCACCACGTCAATAGAGTTAATTAGCCCGGCGCGCGCGCCATGGAACTGATCGGCCCCTTTATTCCGCGGCCGCCCTTTCCTCGAGCGCCGCATAGTCGGTGTAGCCGGCGGGGCCATCGGTGTAGAAAGTTTCGGCGTTCCACGGATTGAGCGGGGCGCCGAGAGAGAACCGCCGCGGCAGGTCGGGATTGGCGAGGAAGAGCTTGCCGAACGCCACAGCGTCGGCTTCGCCAGCGGCGACGACAGCCTCGGCGTCCTCGCGCGAAAACCCCTCGTTCGCGACATAGACGCCGCCGAACGCGGCCTTGAGATCAGGACCAAGCCGCGGGGCCTTGGTCGACTCGCGGGCGCACAGGAAGGCGATTCTGCGCTTTCCGAGTTCGCGGGCGACATAGCCGAAGGTCGCAGGCAGGTCGCTATCGCCCATGTCGTGCGAATCGGCGCGCGGCGCGAGATGCACGCCCACACGGCCGGCGCCCCAGACGGAGATGACCGCGTCCGTCACATCGAGCAGGAGCCGGGCGCGGTTCTCGATTCCACCACCATAACGGTCCGCCCGTTTGTTCGCGCTGTCCTGCAGAAACTGATCGATGAGATAGCCATTCGCCCCGTGCACCTCGACGCCGTCGAAGCCGGCCCTCTTGGCGTTCTCCGCCCCGCGCCGATAGGCCTCGATGATCCCAGGAATTTCAGCGATTTCCAGGGCGCGCGGCGTGATCTAGCCTGTTCGATCCGCTCAAGATTGGCGATCTCGAGGTTCCCAACCGCATCTTCCTCGCGCCAGGCATTGCGTAGTCTCCGACGTGAATGCGCGCACGACAGCGCCAACAACCGCCTCGACCGCCCACACGGCCAAGGTCCATCACACAGATCTGCTTGTAGCTGGAGTTAAGGGAAGACCAGGAGATTAGTCGACTTCAGTGCCGCGCCTTCTCATCCTCTCCGAAAATGACAAAGGTGCGCAACTCGATGCTCTCGCGAGGCGGCGCGTCTGGAGGCGCGGTCGGATCGATGAACGCCGTATGCGGAGCGAAGCGCGCCACTCCACCGTCATCACGCGAATCGTAACATTTGAGCAGCAGGGCTTCGTCGGCGCGCATTTCCGGCGCGTAGAACCAGCGTTGGCCCGGATCGTAGATGAGATTGTAGGTCTCGCCGCGCCGGTCGCGATAAACGAGATCGGAGGCGATGAGGTCCTGCGGCTTGACGCTACGCGCGTCGCAGACGGCGAGCGGGGCGTCAAGCACCGGCGATTTGATCGGCCGCCATAGATTGACAATGGCGACGCGCCGGCGAAGCAATGCGTCCGCCTCGTCCGGATATTCGGCCCGAAGGCGGGAGGCGCCGGAAGCTGCGGTCTGATCCACGTGAATGCGGTTCGCAGGTTGGCGAGGAACGCCGGGCTTCGTCGAGCGATCGTTCTCGCCGGGCACGCGGCGCCTCAGCGTGTGGTCGAAGACACGCACTTCGGCGGCTCCCGTCACGCGCTTCAAGAGATCGATAGACTCGGGATAGTAGACGCGTTTGATTTCGTCGTCGTCCCAGAAGTTCCTGACCGCGCTCGAATGCTTCAGGAACTGGAATCCGACGTCGTCCAGCAACAATTCCGACGCCGCGGGACGAAGGTTGTGGATAATCGTCCGGCGCTCGTCAGCCTCTGCCGTCGACCACGAAACCCCTGGCGGAGGTTGGTACGCGTAAGTGACCGGCTTCTGGCCGGTTACGGCCAGATAGTTGAGGGCGGCCTGAATGTGAGGCAGCGACGCAGTCGCGATCTGAACCATGGGCCCATGTCCCGATCAACAGTCGAAAGTCTATCGATTATATCTGGTATCGGCTCGAAGCATGTCAACTCCGGTCGGGAGGCGGCGCCGGCGCCCGCCATTGCCCTACTCATCGCCGAGGAAATGCAGGATGGAGAAATTGAACTGGTCTGGATCCTGCAGGAAGGCGAAATGGCTGACGTTCGGCAGGATGAGGAGGCCCGCGCGCGGGATGGTCGCCGCGATATATTCAGTATGCGCACGCTTGATCGCTTCGTCGTGGTCCCCGTCGACGACGAGGACCGGCGTGTCGATCGTCTTGAGCTGATCGTCGGTCCAGTTCGGCTGGTCTGCCCACATCTTGCCGATTTGATCGACGAAGGCGTCGTATTCCTTGGGCGTCGCTGAATGCTCGGAATATTCATGGCCAGCCCGCTCGATATAGGCGGCGAAGGTCGGATTTTTCTCGACGCCCTCGACCACGCCGGACGGTACGGTGTTGGCGGCGAAAGCGAAGACCTTGCCGACGCGATCCTTGTGACGGAGCGCGAGATCGATCCCCAGAATGCCGCCGTCGCTCCAGCCGACGACGTCGGCCTTCGGGATCTTAAGCGCGTCGAGGACTCCCACGACATCGTCGGCCATCAGGTCATAACCGTAAGCGCGCGCGTCGCGCGTGCTGCGGCCATGCCCGCGGCTGTCGATCAGAATAACGGTGTGATGGGCCGCGACCGCTGGAACTTGGTTCCCCCAGTAGTCGGTGTTGGCCAAGCCCCCGTGAAGGAAGACCACCGGCGTACCCTGGCCGTAGATGGCGTAGTGGATCTTGATCCCGTTGACGGCGAGCTCGCCGCTGCGGTCCGTGGGGATGGGCGCGGGCGTCGGGGGCAAGGTCTCCCACCGCTCCGCTGCGGCGGCCTGCAGGGCGGCGAAAGCGAGAAAGGCGGCGAGGATCAAGTGGCGCATAAGGCCTCCGTAGGAGTAGTATATTAGATTCGTAGACTATCGCCGCTAACGTCGCGCATCAACCCCTGGCCCGCCGCGCGGCGCGTCGAGACGACGCCAGGGAGGCGGGGACGTATATCCTCACCATGCCCAGCCCATTCTTCACCATCGGACATTCGACCCGCCCGACCGAAGAGTTCGTCGCGCTGCTCAAGGCGGCGGAGGTCAAGCTCGTCGTCGACGTCCGGACCATTCCGCGCTCGCGGACTAATCCGCAGTTCAATCGCGACGTGTTGCCTGCCTCGCTTGCGCCCCATGGCGTCGCCTACAGGCATCTGCCCGAGCTTGGCGGACTACGGCGCCTCCAGCGCGATGTCTCGCCGCAGGTCAACGCCTTTTGGGAGAATGCAAGCTTCCACAATTTCGCCGATTACGCCATGAGCGAGCCGTTCCGCTCAGGCCTCGAAACGTTGCGCGAACTGGGTCATGCGACGCGGTCGAGCGTGATGTGCGCAGAGGCGGTCTGGTGGCGATGCCATCGCCGCATCATCACAGACTATCTCATCGCCGCGGGCGAGGAGGTGTTCCATATTCTCGGCGCCCACCACGTCGAGCCAGCGCGTTTGACGCCCGCGGCTCGCGGCGGGGCGGACGGGACGCTGACCTATCCGAAGGACTCGCCGCCTCAGCTGGACCTCCGGCTATGAACGAGGCCTGGAGAGACGGGGTGCGGCTAGTTCCAATTGTTGATCTGAATGATGGCTGGCGTCAGAATCGCAGCGAAGAGCCCGGGCAGAAAGAAGAGGATCATTGGCACCGTGAGAGTTGGCGGCAAAGCAGCCGCCTTTTTCTCTGCGAGTGACATGCGATGGTCGCGGCTCTCTTGGCTAAGAACCCGGAGCGCGGTCCCCAGCGGCGTGCCATAACGCTCCGACTGCGAGAGGACCGTTGTGAGCGAACGAACGGAGTCCAACCCTGTTCTTAGACCGAGGTTTTCGAATGCGATCCGCCGCTCGGCCAGGTAGGACATCTCCGCGGCGAGAATCCCCATCTCCTCCGCCATCGAGACGCTCTCGACGCCAATCTCCTCACTGACCTTGCGCACCCCATGTTCGATCGACATTCCCGATTCAGCGCAGATCAAGAGAAGGTCAAGCGTGTTAGGAAACGCCCGCTCCAGTTCCTTCTGCCGCTTGGCCCTCTTGTTCTTGAGGAACAGCTCTGGGGCCTTGATGCCGAGATAGGTGGCCGCGACCGCAATGCCGATCTTGACCATCGCGGGTTGGCTC
The DNA here is from genome assembly GCA_963836695.1 of uncultured Alphaproteobacteria bacterium. Taxonomy (GTDB): domain Bacteria; phylum Pseudomonadota; class Alphaproteobacteria; order Rhizobiales; family Beijerinckiaceae; genus Roseiarcus. The sequence continues at coordinate 71,478 of CAWIKX010000007.1, read as the reverse complement.
CACTTGATGATCAGAAATTGATACACAATAGCGGCGATGAAGAAGGCAATCGGCGTCGCCAGGCGGAACGCTAGAAACGTGTACTCCGCCCCGATGCCGCGAAAGCCCGCCATCGCCAATTGGATCTTGGCCTTTTCGGTGCTGAGCCAGCTCGACAGATTGAGGGTTTCGACCAATTGCTTCGCGAGGCCGCTCGGCCTCACCCGCAATGTCGTCTTGCTCTGCGACGCCTGCAGCCGTTCGCGCTCTCGCGCTCGAATTCGCTCGCGCTCAGAGCTGACCGCCTTGATGCGGCGCGATAACGTGTCAGGCTGAAGCCAGGGCATGGCGGCGGTAAGCACGGTCGCGGCCGAGCCCACGGCTGCGAACAGAATCGCCATGAAGTGGGCGTCCGAGAATTTGGCGACAATTTCGTCCAACATGGAAGAGCTCGATTTAGAAGTCGAACGCAATCATCTTCTTCATCATTGCGATTCCTATCCCCATCCAAAAAATCGCAATCACAGAGATCATCTTCCCATGATTAGTTATCCATAGTAGCGCAATGTATTTAGGGGAAGAAACATACAAGGCGCCCACGACAAGAAACGGGACCGCCCCGATAATTGCCGCCGAAGCCTTCGCCTCCATGGACATGGCTGTGATCTTGCCCTTCATTTTCTTGCGTTCTCGTAGGACGCGAGAGAGATTTCCCAAGGCTTCCGAGAGGTTGCCGCCTGCTTTGCTTTGAATGGCGATGACAATTGAGAAGAAGTTTGTTTCCGCGATCGGAACTCGCCGCGCCATCCGCTCGATCGCTTCGGGTAAGGTCATTCCAACCGAAAGCGCTTCGACAATCCTTCGAAACTCAGACTTGACCGGCTCGGGGCTTTCGGTGGCGGCTATCCGAATCGTGTCGCCGAGGGGGAGACCGGACTTGATGCCGCGCACGATGATGTCGATGGCTGTGGGAAAGTTGGCGACGAACTTGTTTATGCGGCGAACGCGGAGGCGCGACAGTGTGAGGGGAGGCAGGCCGACCGTGGCCGTTACAGCAACAAGAAGCGTGAGCAATAAGCTCCTCGATTGGAGGTAGGTCAGGACGCTGCAAAACAGGCCCAGGAGGATGCTGCCCAGCCAATATTGTTGTTTGGTGATCGATAGTCCGGCCTGCTCGATCCTGGTCGCCAGGCTGACGCGCCGCTTTCCCTTCATCTCGTTATCGCGAACACCGTCGGCAATTTGCTTTTTGCGCGCCGTCCGATCGACGCTCGCCGCAGCGCCCGGCGCCTTCCCGTCGGTTCTTACGACGGCCGCACGACGCTTGTCGGCTCGCGAGTCTCCGCCAACAAACGCGAAAGCGAGCCCACCCAATCCAATTGCCAGAAACCCCGCCACCGCTATCGGATTGATCATGCGGATTACCCTCTACTCACTCGAAATCTAGGCAGCGCTAATTTCTGAGATGTCCAGCGCCGCCGCCAGCCGAGCTTCTTCTCCATACATGCGCGCGCGCTCCCAAAACCGCGGCCGCCCAATTCCGGTCGAACGATGGCGCCCCATCAACTTGCCCTGCGCGTCCTCCCCCAGAACCTCATAAAGGAACAGGTCCTGCGTGATCACGACATCGCCTTCCATACCGAGAACTTCGGTAATGTGCGTAATCCGGCGGGATCCATCTCGAAGGCGAGATGCTTGAATGATCACATCGACCGAAGACGTGACCATTTCGCGAATTGTCTTCATCGGCAGCGCATACCCGCCCATCGTAATCATCGATTCAATACGACTCAGCGCTTCACGCGGAGAGTTCGCGTGCAGCGTTCCCATCGATCCATCGTGGCCGGTGTTCATAGCTTGCAACAAATCGAACGCCTCTGGTCCGCGGACCTCGCCCACGACGATTTGTTCCGGCCGCATGCGCAGGCAGTTCTTGACGAGGTCCCGCATTGTGATCTGGCCTACGCCTTCCAGATTCGCGGGACGCGTTTCGAGCCGCACCACATGGGGCTGCTGAAGCTGGAGCTCAGCTGCGTCTTCGCAGGTGATGATCCGCTCATCGACGTCGATATAGTTCGTCAGGCAGTTCAAAAGGGTCGTCTTTCCCGAGCCCGTGCCGCCAGAAATGATCACGTTGCAACGAACGCGGCCGATGATTTTGAGGATTTCCGCCCCAGCGAGCGAAATCGAGCCGAACTTGACCAACTGATCGAGTGTCAGCTTGTCCTTTTTGAACTTACGGATGGTGAGCGCGGCGCCATCAATGGCGAGCGGCGGCGCGATGACATTGACGCGCGAGCCGTCAAGCAGCCGGGCGTCGCAAATGGGCGAGGATTCGTCGACACGTCGTCCGACTTGGCTCACGATCCGCTGACAGATGTTCATCAACTGCGATGCGTCGCGAAAACGGACATTGGTGAGTTGGATCTTGCCGCCAACCTCGATGAAGCATCGTGTCGGGCCGTTGACCATGATGTCGGCGATGTCGTCGCGCGCCAGCAGCGGCTCAAGCGGACCGAATCCGAGAACGTCATTGCAAATGTCATCGAGCAGATCCTCCTGCTCGGCGATCGACAGCACCAAATTCTTGATGGTGACAATCTCGTGTACGATGTCCCGGATTTCCTCGCGCGCGCTCTCGGAGTCGAGCTTAGATAGCGCGGCGAGGTCAATTGCTTCGATCAAGGCGCCGAAGATCAGCGACTTGGTCCGAAAATAGGTCTCCGATCTTCTTTCAGTTTGAACGGGCGCGAGCGGCGCGGGCGCGGGTTTGAGGGCTTCATTCACCGCGCTCGCCGATGCGACACGCGACACGGCGGCTTGCGTGCTGACGCTCCCGCTGCGCTTGCCGAACATCGTTCAGGACCCTTTCCGCTTATGCAAGGGCTCAGCAGAGACGGGGCAATACGTTCGCAAGCCGATCATTTCTTCTTGCGTCCGAACTTGGCGATGAACGGTTCAAGAATGCCTCGCTTGGGCTTCCGCGCCTCGGCTCGGCCCGCAAGAGTGGAGGCAAGATCAGTGAAGATCTGCGCGGTTTTACCATTTGGTTCAATCTCGGCGATCATTTGCCCGTTATTGGCCGCAGCGCCGAACAGCTTCGCATCGTGCGGGATGATCGCCGTCGGATCGGTTTCCACCGCCTTGCCGAATTCCGCGGCGGCAATTTCCGGCCGCTTGAGCATGCTGATGCCGTTCAGGACAAGGCGGGACGGCGCATCGTTGAGTTGGGCGCCCTTCACGTTGTCGATCAGGTTTTTGGCATTGCGCAGATTCGCGAGATCGGGGGTCGCGACGACGATGACCTCGTCGGCGGAGACGAGAATTCTTCGCGCCCACGCCGACCACAAATGCGGCACATCAAGCACAATCCAGGGTGTCGAGGCGCGCATAGCGTCGAGCAGGGAGTCGAACGAGGCTTCGCTAAAGTCGAGGACCCGATCAAGCGTCGCGGGCGCAGCCAAGAGACTGAGTTTCTCGCCGCACTTGGAGAGCAGGCGTTCCACAAGCACCGTGTCGACACGATCCGGAGCGAACACCGCCTCCGCGACGCCCTGAGGCGGATCCTGATTGTAGTCGAGACCTGCAGTTCCAAAGGCAAGATCGAAATCGGCGATGATTGTCGCCATTTCCGTAACCGACGCCAGACTCCACGCTAGATTGTGGGCGACGGTTGAAGCTCCAACACCCCCCTTGGCGCCGACGACGGCGATCACCCGTCCAAGAGGCTTGGCGCCCGGCACGCTGAACAATTCCGATATCGCCTGTATGAAGTCGACGACGGCAAATGGGGCCACGAGATATTCGCTCACTCCGCGCGTCATCAACTGGCGGTAGAGAACGATGTCGTTCAGCTTGCCAAGAACCACGACTTTGGTCCCAGCGTCGCAATATTCGGCGAGTTCTTCGAGTTGTCCTAGCAGCGCGTCCCGACTGGCCGGCGCCTCGATCACCACGACGTTCGGCGTCGGAGCGCTCTTGTAGGCTTCCACCGCGGCCGCCGCCCCGCCCATGTTCTGCTTGACATGAGCTTTGGCCATTCGTCGATCAGAAATCGCGGCGCTGACGATCGCGGCGATGTCGGACGACTTGCAAAACGCCTGAATTGAGATCCGCGGCACCGGCTCGATTTGCACAACCGGCCGTTCCACAGCTCTATCACCGTTGCTTCCCGCGTCAGCGTATTGCGCCTTCATGGTCACTCAGTTTCCGTTGGTCGGCAGATCGCCGCCGATCGGCGTAAGTATGGCGTTCTTCCAATCGGTGCTCGGGTCTTGACCATTGCGCACCGCCTCGATGGCTCGGGTGCGCATAGCGACATCGGATGGCCCAACCGCGCGCGGCTGGACGAAGTCGCGAGGGTCATCGACCTGAGCCGCGATCGTCGATTGGGTGGCGCAGCCGAAGTTCGAGTAAGCCTCGTTCTTCCATCCTTCGACCGATGACCCCGAAGCGAGATCCTCCGGCCACTGCCCGCACGGCGTCGGGACGATCGCCTTGAGGCCCGTAAACGACACGCGCACCGGCGGCGCTGCGCCATCATTCGGCGGCAAATAGTCTCCCACCGCGATCCTGCCTTTGACGCCAGCGGCGACAAGCGCCCTACGCACTTCGTAAACGGCTATCGAGTTTGGATTCGTTCCCACTGGGGTTTGAATCATGACCGTGGCCGAGCCATAGCGGCGATAGCGGTCTGCAAAAGCGCGGACATTCGCTCGCGAACGTTGGTCGAGCCTGCCGCCAACCGGATACAGATCCATGCTTGCAGGCGCGGCGGCCACGACGATCGGATGGCGCTGCTCGAAGCTGCCGGGAAATGCAGGATCCGACGAAGCGTAGGGAACGCCGCCGCAACCGGCGAGAGCCGCCGCGGCGACGGCGATGAGGCTCAGCCTCAAGCCTTGCGCCGTGGATAGTGGACGTGCGTCCGGAAGAGCGGCCATGAGGGCTGTCTTTCTTAAGTCTCAAGAGGTTTTCTGACGAAGCACGCAAGGCCTACTGGGTGATGAATTCGATCTTGCCTGCATAGCCAGGCATCGGCTGGAGCGACTGCGAGGCGGAGTAGATGCGGTTGACACGCCCCAGGAGCCAGGTCTGCGGATCGCTGGCGTCCTGGAAATTTTGGTCGGGCCTCACGACCTGGCTCGGGTCGATGGGTCGCACAATGTACGGCGTCACCACGATCAAGAGCTCCGTCTCGTTGCGCTGATAGTCTCGCGAACGGAACAGAGCCCCAAGCACCGGGAGATTTATCAGCGCCGGAAAGCCATTGATCGCCTGCTCCGACTGAGTGCTGATCAAGCCCGCCGAGGCGATCGAGCCGCCAGAAGGCAATTCCACCGTCGTCGTATTGTTGCGGGTCCGAAAGCCTGGAATTGAAATGTTGCTGAAGGTAATTTGCTTCGCATAGTCGATGTCGGTCACTTCGGTTGCGATGCGCAGTTGGATCCGGCCCGGGGACAAGACGACCGGAGTGAAATTCAGGGTGACGCCATAAGGCTGCTGGATGAACCCGTACTGGCAGACGGGATTGCATTGGACGCTGTTGAGGATCGGAATCGTGCCGCCGGCGAGGAACTTGGCAGTCTCGCCTGAAACCGCCGTGACGGTCGGCTCGGCGAGCGTGTGGGCTACCCCCTGCCGCTCGAAGGCCTGCAACGTGGCGCTGATGCTCCCGGCCCCTTTGAACCAGTTCAGGGTCCCTTCAGAAGTGGCGACAGCGCCGTTGATTGCAAAAGGCGGATTGAGCGTGAAGCTTCCATTCGGCCCCGTGCCGCTCAAGTTGACCCCGAGTTGCTTGATAATGTCACGCCGAATCTCAGCGACCGTGACGCGCAGGCTGACCTGGTCGGCGCCGCGGATCGTGAGAGCGTTGACCACCTTTCCTTGAGGGCTGCCGGACGGTTTGCCGGCGCCGCCTGAGGCGCCTCCGCTGGGACTATTCGAGATGGAGATCGAAGGGCTGGAGGAGGGTGTGACGGGCGAATCATTGACGAAACCGGATGCGATATCGAGCGCCTTTTGCGCCTCTTCCGCCGAGGCCACCGATCCCGTGAGGATGATTGTGTTCTCGACAGTGCGCACGCGAATGTCGTTTCCCGGGATCGCGACATTGAGGAGCGCCGTCAATTCGCCGACTGCCCGACCAACCGAGACCTGAAAGAAGGCAATTCGTCGCCCGTCCTTGGCCAAGGCGAAAATGCTTGTGTGGCCATTGGCGACGCCAGAAATGTAGATGCGTCTCGCTGTGCGCACGATCGCGTTGGCGACGTTGGGATCGCCGACATAGATTTCCCCCGCTTCCTCAGGCAAATCGCGTATGACTGATTGGCCGATGCCCAATTGCAGGGGCTGAGACCTCGCGTCCGACAGGGCGCCGGCCGGCGCGAAACCCTCACCATCGGCGGCTCGGGCGACCGAAGCTGGCGCGACCACGAGAAGCGCCGCCGCTACGCAGATGGCGAGATTCGGCCGTTTCTGAATCCGTTCGGATCTCATGTCCTGGGCTCCGTCTCTGCAGAACACGCGACGAACGACTGGAACGCGAATCACCGGGCCGCCTGCTGGGAAGCGCCGTAGCGAACGACCGTCAGCGCGCTGTCGGCGCTCACGACCGTCTTCGCCGGGCCGGCGCTGTCCACAAGACTGCGAAGAACAAGATGAAGGTTCGAATTGCCGGCATGTTGAGCGAGGATGATGAGATCGACCTGGTCCGGGTCGAGTTCGAGCGTCGCGTTCGCCCCCGTGACCACCTTCTTGCCGTTCTGCTCTTCCACATTCTGGCCAATCGCGAGGACGCGCACATTGGTGAGAATTGGCTGCGCCGTCATGACCTCGACCCCTCGGGCCTTGGTGGCCTCGTCGTCGCGCGCGAGACGAACAACGTCGACTCGATCATTGGGTAGAATGAATCCGCCAGCCGTCGAATTGCCTTCATTGTCGATCTTGATCGCGACTGCCCGCTTTCCACTCGGCAGAACGGCCGACATGAAGCCGCCTACGCCGGCCTTGACGAGCTTGTCATGCCGAATCGGTTCACCGCGGAGGAAGGCGACCCGCGTCATTGAGCCCTCTACGTCCTTAAGCGCGTCCGGCTTTGCGGACTTCGTGATCATGAGTTCGGAGACAGCCGCTTTTGGCCAGGACTGCCAATGGATTGAGCCCTCGTTGACCACCGTCCCCATGGGCAGGTCCTGACCCGCGACAAGGACCTGCTCAAGGTCGACCTTCGGCTGAACCTCCGCCAAAGGGGGCGGGGCCGAGTTTGCACCGCCGCGCAGGAGCATATAGGTCGCGCCAAACGCCAGAACGGCGATCGCCCCCACAAGGATCAGCCTCCGATTCATGAATCATGGTCCTTCAAGCACCGACCCATTCCCGACGCGATTTTGACATCGTAATCGTCAAGGTACGGTTAATTTAAAGTATCGAGTTGCATCCCCGGTGCACGGCAATCTGCCGATCCGAGGCAAATATCCCATGGAATACCGATGCGGCCATCTTGATATTCCGTAAAGAGACGCCTAATACTCTTTACTACACTCGCGTCGCCTGAGGGAATAATAGAAAATGATTCGATCGATCTTCCATAACTGCGCGAAGGACGCTTGGATCAGTGTTCATAGCTTCACCGAGACAAACACTGTTCCTTTATCCAGAAATGACTGAAAGCAGATGTCGCGGGCCGTCGATGACACCGTCGGATGACCTGGACAGATCAAGGGTGCTGGTTTTCACTGACAATCCGAAGACGCCGCTCATGAAGTGGGTGTTGGCTTAGGTGAACGCGGTCCAGATCAATGAATTCGGATATTGCATCAGTCCCGCGGCCGCCAACGCAATTCCGTAAGGCACGCCAGCGTTCGCGTTGTGCAACCGCGCAAGCCAATCAATACGGCCGAGGGCCGCCGGCAGAGGCGTCCTGCGTGCGCCGAGAAGGATCAACGTGAGAATCCCACCAAAGATGGCTGCGGCGAGGCCGTAGTCGAGGACCGCAGTCCACCCGAGCCACGCGGCCGTGGCCGCCGCCAGCTTGGCGTCACCGCCGCCGATCACGCCGAAATTGAACATGACGAAGGTCATGACCAGGATCGCCAAGCCGCATGAAATATTGAGAAGGATATCGACAGCCGGAACCCCAAGCATCACCGCCAGAATCAGATATCCAACCGCCAGAGCGAGACAAAGCCGATTGGGGATCGTAAAGGTCAATAAGTCCATGGACGCTGATAGCGCCATCGCGGCGGGAAAGAAGGTGAAAGCCAAAAGATGGAGGAAGCTCGAAGGCATTTTTTTCAATTGAACTGCGAGGAGCGCGGGTCAGACCCCGCCTAGAGCGCTCTCCTTGACTAAACATCGCCAAGGTCAACCAATCGCGCCGGCGCCGATGCCAGGTCTTAAGCAGGTCCCGCCCTATTTGAGGGTCGCGCCGACTGTTTGAACTGTTGTGCTTATAAAGACGGCGATGAGCGAGGCGATCAGCGCATACTCGATCGCAGTGACGCCAGATTCGTCGGCGGCAAACTTCTTCATGGATTTGAACACGTTCCGCTCCTGCTCCAAAACCCGATTTCGGCGGCAAACCCGCTTCTCTGCGCCTCCGAGGGGGCCAAGGTAGGACCGCCCGATTTCAACGCCGTTAATTTGAGCGATATCCGGCGGAAGCTCGATGTGGAGGTTAAGCAATTGGTTAAGCCGACAACCGAGTTGAAGGAAAGCATCGCGTCCGCCCAGGCCGAAATGAAAAACCAGGATCGCGAGACTAGGCCCGTCGGCTAGGGCGCAAGATCGAGCCAGGCGCCGTCCGGACCATTCTCGACCTCAACGATCCACAGGTCGGGATCAAAGGCGATTTCCCGCTTGAGTCGCTCCTCTGCCTCGTGGGAATTTACGAAGGAGGCGGCATGCACGCGAGCGAACATTCTGTCCACCCCGCGCGGCGCCTCAGCCGCGACGGATTGCGGCGCCGGCCCATAGAGCGTTGCGCTTCCGTTTAAGTAATCGACCTTGATAAAGATGGCGCCAGCCTCCGCAGCCCCGCGGCGTCGAAGGACGGCGCTCACCCCTTCCACTCCGCACCGACGCAAATAGGCCGCGACCCAGATGTCGGAGCGCAAGCGCACCGACGTCAGCGTCCCCCTGCGCGAGCGGCGGTTGTCAGCTGCTTGACGACTCGTTCGGTGATTTCCGCCGCCGCAGGCAAGCCATGGGCCCGCTCGAACTCCCGCAACGCCTGCTCAGTGACAGCCCCTGCTTTCCCGTCTGGCTTGACCGGGTAGCCGAGCTTGGCCAAGGCGGTTTGCGCAGCGAGAATCAAATGGGACCCGTCACCACGGGTCTCCCCGGTCAAGAGTTCCGCAATTGGATCGGGCGCTGGCGGCGCGCTCTGGGCGGCCTCTACCGGCCGCGTTGGCGGAAGAGCGCCGGACGACTGGGCTGGCGGCGCGCTGTTTTCCGGGATGACGGGCTTTGGAGGGAGAGGCGGAGCTGGCGCTGGTACGGCGGATACGGGTTTGGGCGGCGAGAAACCGAATAACGGAGCGGGATGACGCTCGCGCTGTAAGAGAAGCGCATTGACGGCGATGCCGACCAGCGCCAGCGACAGGGCGGCGCCGAGGCAATTGCGCAAATGCGCGGCCTTCACGCGCCCGGCGATCTTCCATCTCAACGTTCCCTGAGTTGAGCGTTGGACAGGCCCGCGGAGTTGGCCCAGATTACTTTTTATGCGGGCAAGCGCTAATTCCAAGTCTTCACTCCTGAGAGCACTGCGCCGTTCAATTCTGTTTCGCGTTTGAAAAAGCTGAGCATGGGAGCTCGCCGGTCATATCGGGGCCGCGCGACGTAAAGATTTGCCGACATTGCTTGGTCCGGCGGGATGGCGGCAGCCCCGCCCGATCCTTGCCAACGCCCGGGATCGTCACGTGCTTCCTCAAAATGGCAGCGGCTGATTAAGCCAATCTTAAGTCTAGAGTCCGGCGGCGCCTCTGTGTTACCCTTTGGTCTGCGTGGTCTTCTACTATGGTTTACGCTTTACTTCGGGGCTCCGTTTCAGCGCTAATGGCTTAGAGACTGTGTGGTTTGCCAGGCTGCCGACTTGGTCCGCGGTCCATGCGGAAGATCGGGCAAAAAGGGTGCTGGTCGATGACTGACCGGCGCCCATATAAGGGTTATGGACGGTACAACGAGCTTCGCGCATCCTTTGTCGGCAATTGACATCATCCGCGATGATTTCGCCTCTCTCGATGAGTGGGAGGATCGGTACCGCTACGTCATCGAACTGGGTCATTCGCTCGAACCCTTGAGCGCCGAGGCCCACAACGACACCAACAAAGTACGCGGTTGCGTCAGCCAAGTATGGCTGAACTGCGAGCCGAGAACGAGCGCGCAAGGCGAAAAAATCTTGCACTATCGCGGGGACAGCGACTCCCACCTCGTGCGCGGCCTGATCGCGATTGCGCTTGCGCTTTTTTCCGACCGGACGCCTGAGCAGATTCTCGCTGTAGATGCGGTCGCCGCCTTTCGCACGCTTGGCCTTGAGCAACACCTGACGCCTCAGCGCTCAAACGGCGTGCGCGCAATGGTCGACCGCATCCGGACGGATGCTGCGGGATTGAGGCTTGGCGCTGTCTAACGACCATGTAGGCGGTTGAGGAGGCCTTGGGGGGCAGCCTCGCTGTACGCGCCCCGAAAACTCGCAATGGTTCCGAGCCTTTTCCGCCAAGACCTCTCCGCGACGGTCAACAATTCATTAATCCCATTGGCGGACACTCGAATAAACGCTTCGTTACCCATGGACGTCAATCGATGAGCGAATTCGACAGCTCGAGCGCCGCCTTCGATCCGCCGGCGCTCATCACCTCGCGCGACCTCATTGTCCTTGCCGAGCGGCCGGAAGGGAGGCCGGCGGGCGAGCCGCAAAAAGCCGCAGCGAATAAACTTTTCTCGTCCCGATTCGGCGTGGCCGCCGCCGCGCTCGCGATCGTCGCCGCCGTCGCTGGCGCCTTGTTTGTGGAGGACTCGCAGCAGGCTAAGGCGCTCGCCGAGCAGGCGAGCGAAAATGCGGCTCTGGCTCATACCGTCAAATCGCTGGAGGCTCGCCTGGACGCGATCGACAGCGCGACGTCGAACGCCGGTCTGGCGGACCTCCGTCAATCGGTTGGCGAGATCAGATCAAGCCTGGTTTCGACGCGGGAGTTTAGCGGCGCTTTGGCCCAACTCTCGCAACGGGTCGACAAGTTGGACCATGAAGCAAGCGCCAGGGCCGACAAGCTCACGGCTGGGCTTTCGACTCGCATGGACAAGCTCGAGCAGAAGATCACCGCGCCTCCACCAGCGCCGCCGCAAGCCGCACAGGCCAAGCAGCCGCCGATCCGTCCGAAATTCGACAACGTCGCGATGGACAGGACCAGTTCGATCGAACGGCCGAGACCGCTTCTGCGCGGATACGTCGTGCTCGACGCTCGCGATGACATCGCGCTCGTCGGGGGGCGCTATGGCGAACGTGAAGTGCGGCAGGGTGATTATCTCCCGGGCGCGGGACGCGTCGAGCGCATCGAACTCGGAGGTAACGGATGGATTGTCACGACGAGCACAGGTCTGATCGCCTCCGCTGATTTTCCCCGCAACTGAGCCGATTTATACCGCTCCGCCAGCGGTGTCCGACGGCTCCCATTCCAGACCGAGCGCGGGACGCTTTCGGTAAGCGGTGGCCTGTGTTACCAAGCAGACTTAAGGCTCCCGCGCCTGACGCGGTCCCGGAGACAAACCGCGCGTATGAGTGAACGGCGCTCAAGCTTCAGTTATGAGGATCTCATTGCCTGCGGTCGTGGCGAGTTGTTCGGAGAGGGCAACGCGCAACTGCCACTTCCGCCGATGCTGATGTTCGACAGGATCAGCGAGATTTCCGAAACCGGCGGCGCGAACGGCAAAGGAGAAGTCCGCGCCGAGTTCGACATCAAGCCCGATCTCTGGTTTTTCAGTTGCCATTTCAAGGGTGATCCGGTGATGCCGGGATGTCTTGGCTTGGATGCGCTTTGGCAATTGACTGGCTTCTTCCTCGGATGGCTTGGACTGCCCGGACGAGGACGAGCCCTTGGTGTCGGGGAGGTAAAGTTCGCCGATCAGGTGCTGCCAACTATAAAGAAGGTCGTCTACGGCGTGGACATGAAGCGCGTTTTCAAGGGGAAGCTGATCCTCGGTATCGCGGACGGGTGGCTCGAGGGCGACGGCAGACGCATATATGAGGTCCAGAATATGCGCGTCGGCCTGTTCAGTCCTTCGACCGCGACCTAGGCCTGACCTGAGCCGGGAGGGCAAGAGAATGAGACGCGTTGTCGTCACCGGCATGGGCATCGTGTCGTCGATCGGCAATAATACCCAGGAAGTGACCGCGAGCCTTCACGCAGGCAAGTCGGGGATCACGCGCGCCGACCGATTGGCGGAGCTCGGCTTTCGCTCGCAAGTCCACGGAGCGCCAACGCTGCGCGCAGAAGATGTGGTTGATCGCAGGGCGATGCGCTTTCATGGCGGGGGAACGGCCTGGTGCCATGTCGCGATGGATCAGGCGATCGTGGACAGCGGACTTGCGCCAGACGAGGTTTCCCACGTGCGGACCGGCCTCATTATGGGTTCGGGCGGTCCCTCGACGCGCGCCATTGTCGAGGCCGCCGACGTCGCGCGCGCCAAGGGCCCCAAACGCGTGGGCCCGTTCGCGGTGCCGAAATCCATGTCCTCCACGGCCTCGGCCACTCTCTCGACCTGGTTCAAGATCAAGGGGTTGAGCTATTCCATTTCCTCCGCATGCGCCACCTCCAATCATTGTATCGGCGCGGCCTACGAGCAGATCCTTTCCAATCGACACGATGTGATGTTCGCTGGAGGCTGCGAGGAACTGGACTGGACCTTGTCGGTGCTGTTTGACGCGATGGGCGCGCTTTCGTCCGGCTACAACGACACGCCTTCGCGCGCGTCGCGCGCCTATGACAAGAACCGAGATGGATTTGTCATCTCAGCGGGCGCGGGTGTGCTTGTGCTTGAGGAGTACGAGCGGGCCAAGGCGCGAGGCGCCAGGATTTACGGCGAGATGGCGGGTTACGGCGCAACTTCGGATGGACACGACATGGTCGCTCCCTCAGGCGATGGCGCCGCGCGATGCATGCGCCAGGCTTTGGCGGAGATCAAAGTCCCAATCGACTACATCAATCCACACGCAACCTCGACTCCGATAGGCGATTTAAAGGAGATCGAGGCCATGCGCGAGGTCTTTGGCTCGGGCGACAAATGTCCACCGATCTCAGCAACCAAGTCCCTGACAGGGCATTCTCAGGGCGCGACTGGCGCGCACGAAGCCATTTACTCGCTATTGATGATGCACAATGGCTTCGTCTGCGAAAGCGCGCATATCGATGAGCTTGATCCGGCTTTCGCGGATATGCCGATTGTGCGCTCGCGTCTGGACAACGTGAAATTGAGGGCGGCGCTCTCGAATTCTTTCGGTTTCGGCGGGACAAACGCGACGCTGGTGTTCAAGCATGTGGATGCTTGAGCCCGCATAACCTTCCGCTACCAAGGTGAAATGACCCAATCCCTGCCCGTCTCCGACCCGCCCGAAGACCGGACGGATGAGCGCCCCAAGAAGTTCGGGTTGATGAGCGGCAAACGCGGCTTGGTGTTGGGCGTCGCGAACGATCACTCTATAGCGTGGGGCATAGCAAAGGCCTTGGCCGCCGAGGGAGCGGACCTCGCGTTCACTTTCCAGAACGACGCTCTGGGCAAGCGAGTTGCGCCGCTTGCCGCAGAGCTTGGTTCGGCGGAGCGTGTCTTTCGCTGCGACGTCGAGGATTTGACGACGGTCGATACTATGTTTTCCGAGCTCGGCTCGGTTTGGAGCAGTCTCGACTTTTTGGTTCACTGCATCGGCTTCTCCGACCGCAACGAGCTCAAGGGACGATACGCCGACACCAGCCGCGAGAATTTCATTCGGACGATGGTCATCTCGGCGTTTTCATTCGCCGAACTCGCCAAACGCGCCGCGCCAATGATGCCCTCGGGCGGCGCGATGCTCACGCTGACTTTCGGCGGCTCCACGCGCGTCGTGCCGAATTACAACGTCATGGGTGTCGCGAAGGCCGCCTTGGAGGCGAGCGTGCGGTATTTGGCGGCAGACTTCGGACCCGAAAATATTCGCGTCAACGCCATTTCAGCCGGACCCATCCGCACTTTGGCCGGCGCGGGCATTAGCGACGCGCGTTTCATGTTCAATTTCCAGCGCGCCCACTCCCCGCTGCGGCGTACAGTCACCATTGAGAATGTCGGCGGCGCCGCCGTTTATTTGCTTTCGGGGCTCTCGCAGGGGGTGACAGGCGAGGTGCACTTCGTCGATGCGGGTTACAACATCATCTCCATGCCGCGGCCTGACGAAATGAAGGATTGACAGTCGATCCTCCGCTCGGCTCCTTAACCCGCGCTTCCGTCCGCTCGCTTTGGCGCTGGCTTCTAAAGCAGATCTTTTCTGTCTACGGCCCGAGGCATGGTCAGAATTGACCGCAAACATCTGACCCGCTCCGTTCTGGGCGCCAGCCTTGCCTTCCTACGCGTCTGCATTGTCGCGCTCGGATTGCCAGGCGTCGCATTATCCGCGGGCGCCGCGGACAAGAAATCGATCCCTCCCCGCCAGCCGACTTTCCGTGAATTCATCGATGCGCTTTGGCCGAACGCCCAAGAGCGTGGGGTTTCGCGCGCGACTTTCGACAACGCTTTTGCCGGCCTTGCGTTCGATCCGAAGGTTGTGGCCAACGCGCAATCGCAACCCGAGTTCGTGCGCCCCATTTGGGAGTACATCGCAAGCGCCGTAACGCCCGACCGCATCGAGCGGGGTCGCGACAGAGCGCGTTCAGAAGACCTTTGGCTCGCCAGGGCCAAGGAGGCCTTTGGCGTCGACGAAGCGGTACTCCTGGGCGTCTGGGGGCTGGAGACGGACTTTGGCGGTTTTGCCGGGTCGAACTCTGTCATTCAGGCGCTTGCGAGTCTCGCTTACGCCCATTTACAGGGCGACTACTTTCGAGACGAACTGCTCTCGGCGCTTGCCATACTCGAGGAGGGCGACATCGCTCCGTCCCTCATGCGCGGCTCTTGGGCAGGCGCGATGGGGCAGACGCAGTTCATGCCTTCGAGTTATCTGACCTACGCCATCGCCTTCCAGCGCCACGACAGACGCGACATTTGGGCGAGCGAAGCGGACGCTATCGGCTCGACCGCGAATTATTTGGCGAAACATGGTTGGGCAAGGGGTCAGTCCTGGGGGTTCGAGGTTCGGTTGCCGGCAAAATTCGGGCTGACCGCCGCCGATTCCTCGTGGCCGGCGCCGTTCTCCGTCGTTCGCCGCTCGCGGCGTACGAGGGGCGGATGGTTCTCCGTTGCCGGAGGCGGGCGAGGGACGGCTGTTGATGCCCGCCGGCCTCAATGGACCCGTCTTTCTCGTCACCAGCAACTTCGACGTGATCAAAGCCTATAACAACTCAACAGCCTACGCGCTTTCTGTCGGCTTGCTCGGCGACGCCGTGACCGGGGGCCGGCCTCTCGTCGCCCAATGGCCGATCCACGACCGCGCGCTCACCACGGCCCAAATCATGGGGCTGCAAGTCAAACTGAAGAACATGGGCTACGAGGTCGGCGACATCGACGGAAAAATTGGCGATACACTGCGCTCAGCCGTCTCAGCCTTTCAGGAGCGCAACGGGCTTATCCCCGACGGCTACGCCAGCCAGGCGTTATTCAGCCGGATTAGCACATTGCGATGACCCCGGCGGCAAGCTTGTTTGGATGGGGACGGCATGGTAGGCGACCGGCGCGGTCGGGGTTAAATCCAAACGACGGCCAAGAGGCGTTCGGGTCGCTTGCAAGGAGCAGTTTGAGGATGGCTGATCAGAACGGCAATGGCGCCGGCGCGCCGCAGGCCGGCCCGAGATTTTCGGTTCTCGCCCAGTACACGAAAGATTTCTCGTTCGAGAATCCCAACGCGCCGCGTACCTTGGGCCCGCAGCAGACGGCTCCCAACATCTCGATTCAGATCAACGTCAACGCTCGTCAACTTGCTCCGTCGGATTACGAAGTAAGCCTCATGCTCGAGGGCGGCGCCGGTCAGGGCGCTGATACGATGTTCAAGTTCGAACTCAACTATGCCGGCGTTTTCCGGGTCGAGAACTTTCCAGCCGAGCAAGTTCAACCGGTGGTCATGATTGAGGCCCCGCGAATACTGTTCCCTTTTGCGCGCCAAATTGTCGCCGACGCGGTGCGTGGCGGGTCATATCCGCCGCTCTTTATCGATCCGATTGATTTTCAAGCGCTGTACCTGCAGCGATTGGCCGCGGCCGGTGGTCAACCCCAGCAACAGACCGCCTGATCGTTTCTCTCTGTCTGCGCCGCGAGCCGGCGGATGGCGGCGATCCGCTTAACGCATTCCCCTCAAGAATGCCGCGCCGT
The DNA here is from genome assembly GCA_963836695.1 of uncultured Alphaproteobacteria bacterium. Lineage (GTDB taxonomy): Bacteria > Pseudomonadota > Alphaproteobacteria > Rhizobiales > Beijerinckiaceae > Roseiarcus. The sequence continues at coordinate 55,020 of CAWIKX010000007.1, read as the reverse complement.
CTCGTCAACAGCATCCCGGTGTAGGTAGCGAAACCAAAGCGGGTCTCCCCCTAGGCTTTCGATATATCGAAAGTGAGCAGTCATTTCTGCTTGCTCGATCGAAAACACCCTCAAAGGCCTCGGACTGGAGCGGGAAACAGCCGCAGCAATGCGCGCCTCAGAGTGCTCGAGCGCTTCACCGAACGTGAGCGACCGCTGACGGCCCCCGGTCAGCTCGCAATACACCTCAACGAGGATCTCCGCGTCCAAGAGCGCTCCGTGCCGGACGCGTCGTGATCGATCGATGCGGTAGCGGTCGCAAAGAGCGTCCAGGCTGTTCGGTGCTCCGGGGTGCTTTCTTCGCGCGAGCGCTAGCGTGTCGACGACGCGATGCATGCCGATCGCAGCTAGCCCGAGCCTCGCCAACTCCGCGTTCACGAAGCGCACATCAAACTCCGCGTTGTGGATAACGAGCTTCGAGTCGCCAATGAAGGCCAGAAAATCGTCGACCACGCTTGCGAAAACCGGCTTATCTTTGAGAGCAGTAGCGCTATGCCCATGGACCCGCACTGCGTCTTGGGGAACATCGCGCTCGGGATTGATGAGCACGTGAAAGACGCTGCCGGTCAGGCTTTGATGCACGATCTCGACCGCGCCAATTTCCAGCACCCGATGTCCTTCGGCGGGGTCCAGGCCGGTCGTTTCGGTGTCGAGCACAATTTCACGCATCGCGCGTTCGCCCTCCCGCCATTGCGCCGACTGAGCGCATGAACTGACTGACGACAGCGCGCGTCAGCTCGAGCCTGCCGCGGGTGTCGATGACGAAATGCGCCCGGCGTCTTTTTTCCGCATCCGGCATTTGCCGGGAAAGAATGGCCTTCAGTTTGGCCTCAGTCATACCCGCTCGCGACAAGACCCGCTGACGCTGGACCTCCTCCGGCGCGCTCACCACAATGACCAGATCAACGTTCGCTTCCCCGCCGGTTTCGAACAAGAGCGGCACGTCAACGATGAGGAGCCGCCGTCCGGCGGCACCCGCGCGCTCCAGGAATCGGCCGCGCGCCTCAGCCACCGCAGGATGTACGAGACCCTCCAGGCGCTGCAGCGCTTCTGCGTCGCCCAATACTCGCGATCCGAGTCGTTCACGATCGATTTTGCCTGAAATGACGACGCCGGGGAACGCCGCCTCGACCGCCTGGACGCCCTCCCCTTCGTAGAAATCGCGCACGGCGTCGTCGGAGTCGAATACCGGAACCCCTACCTCTGCGAACATGCCAGCGACGGTCGATTTCCCCATCGCAATCGAACCTGTCAGCCCGACAACGATCACCGCGCACCCTCAAGGGTCGCGATGACTTCGGCTTCGACCAGCGCGCGCAGCGCTGGCGTAACCGCGGGCTTCCTGCTGAACCAGCGCGCAAAGGCCGGCGCGGCCTGGTGAAGCAACATGCCCAGGCCTTCGACCGTGCGTAGTCCACGAGCGCCGGCGGATTGGAGGAGCGGAGTCCGCAATGGAACATAGACCGCATCGGCGACGACCGCCCGCTCCGGCAGGGGGCCGATATCGACCACGAGCGGCGGCTGTCCGACCATGCCCAGCGAGCTCGCGTTGACGAGCAAATCCGCGTCCGCCAACGCCCTTGGCAAATCCGACCACGCCGCCATCGTTGTCGGGCCGCCAAAATGCGCCGCGATGGCTTCGGCTCGGGCTTGTGTTCGGTTGGCGATCGTAATGCGCTCAAAGCCGCGCTGGACCAACGCGTAGACGATCGCCCGGGCCGCGCCGCCCGCGCCGAGGACCACGGCCGAGCCTCGCTGCTCCGCCCAGCCCGGGGCGCTTTCGTCCATATTGGCGAGGAAGCCGGCGACGTCGGTATTGTCGCCCATGAGACGACCGTCCTCGCGCCATAGCGTGTTCACCGCCCCGAGAGCTTCGGCGACGGGCGTTCGCGCATCGCAGGCGCTGAAGGCGGCTTCCTTGTGAGGGACAGTGACATTGGCGCCGACCAGTCCGCCTTCGCCGATCCTGTCGGCGAATTCAAGAAACTCTCCCGGTCGAACAGCAAACTTCTCATAACTTCCCGGGATCCCCAATTGTTTGAGCCAGTACCCATGAATCATCGGCGAACGCGAGTGCTCGATCGGCCAACCGACGACTCCGGCGCGGGGCACACTCGTAGCCATCACAGCGAGATCAGATTTTCGCGGCGCATCCACGCGAGGAGACCCAACATGGGCAGTCCGAGAACAACGGAGTGATCCCCCTCAATATGCTCGAACAGGTGAATCCCCAGGCCCTCGCCTTGATACACGCCGACGGAAGTCAACACGCCAGGTCCGGCGCGTTCGAGATAGCGCGAAATCTCACCAGGATCGAGCGCTCGCATTGTGAGATCGGCATGATCCCTGTGGACGACGAGCGCCTGCCCGGCCCGGGCGACACAAAACGACGAGGTCAAGCGATGCGTCTTACCAGATAGCGCCGCCAACGTTCTCGCCCCGTCGACGAGATTGCGCGACTTGTGGAAGATCCTGCCTTCCAGAGTGAGCGTCTGATCGGCGCCGATGCAGTAAGCCTCCGGGCGCTTCACGCTGACGGCGAAGGCTTTGGCCCTGGCCAATTCGGTAGCGAGATCGTCAAGCGCGCCGCCGCCGGCCAGATAGCGATCTTCGACCGCGCGCTCGTCGACCTCGGGCTCCACGGACTCAGCGTTGAGTTCCAGCGGCTAAGAACAGAGCCCGACGGCTTTCGCTCCTCGACGCCAGAACCAATGTTCCGGCGCCCCGCCACAACGGCGGAAACAGGCCCGCCTCCATGACCGTCAACCGTTGGCGATGAATTTAAGGCGGTGCTCGCGATAGAGATCGAGCACCGCCGCCGCCGTCTCTTCAATCGAGCGCCGCGTGACATCGATCGCGGACCAGCCACGCTCGGCGAAGAGGCGACGCGACGCGGCGATTTCCTCTGCGACCGCGATGCGGTCGACGTAGTCGGTCTGCGAGTCGGCGTTGAGGGAGAGAAGCCGGTTCTGCCGGATCTGCACAATTCGGTCTGCCGAAGCGACCAGGCCGACAACCAGCGGACGGCGAAGATGGTCGATGGCGCTGGGCAAGGGCAGGCGCGGAACGATGGGAACGTTCGCAGTCTTGTATCCGCGATTGGCGAGATAGATGCTCGTCGGCGTCTTTGAAGTGCGGCTCACCCCAAGGAGAACGATGTCGGCGTGCTCCAGATTCTCCGGCGCCTGGCCGTCGTCGCTGATCATGCTGAAATTGAGCGCGTCGATCCTTTTGAAATAGTCGGCGTTGAGCATGTGCTGCGCGCCAGCTCGCGGCGTATAATTCTGTCCGAGATAGGACTTGAACAAGGTCAGTATTGGCTCGAGGACCGACAAGCACGGCGAGCCCGACGCTTCGCAGCCTGCCTGAAGCCGATTGGAAAGGTCGAAATCGACCAGCGTGAAGAGCACGATTCCTGGCGCGTTTTCGATCTCCGCAATCACCCGGTCGAGCTGCGAGGGCGTGCGCACCAGGGGATAGACGTGTTCGATCGACGCGACGCCCTGATATTGCGCCGCCGCAGCGCGAGAGGCGGCGATCAGCGTTTCGCCGGTCGAGTCCGAGACGAGATGAAGATGGAAGTAGCTGCGGCCCAACACGGCCCCCAGGGTCAATCGCGGGTGGTTATAACCAGCGGCGCGGCTTGTGGACAGACGTGGAGAACGGGGATTGTTTGGCGGGGGCCGCGCGCGGCCTCGAACGAGGGGGTTTCGGCAACGCACAGGCGACCAGGTCGGGAAAAGAATGGAGGTCGTGTCGAAAATGCGTCGGAATTGCGGGGACAACTTGAACAGTCTGGATATGCTCTTTCGCGAGGGCCCGCATTCCTTAACGAAACGTTAACCACGTCAGTCCTCGCCCAGGCGTAGCCGCCGCCCCTACGTCATGCGTGACTGTTCAGCGCTCTGGATTGAATCCAACTTGCACAACCGGCCCCCAAAGAAGAAGAAACAGTTCGAATCTTATTTGTATATTTGAAGCCACTCGCGCCCGCTTGCGCGAACGGAATCGACCTCCTAATGCCATCGGCCATTCGGGTGGCGGCAAGCTGCTCGCGATCAGCGATTTCGCCATGATACTTTGGGTTAAGGCAGTGCACATCCTCGCTATCATCGCCTGGATGGCGGGAATGCTGTATCTACCGAGGCTATTCGTCTATCACGCTGATGCTCCGAAAGGCTCCGACGTTTCAGAGACGTTCAAGGTGATGGAGAGGCGGCTTCTCAAGGGAATCGTCAACCCGTCGATGGTTCTCGTCTTTTTGACCGGGTTCACGCTGGTTTACCTAACCGAGGATTGGCGGGATGGCTGGTGGCAGGCGAAGTTCATTCTGGTTCTGGGCCTCGCTGGCCTCCACGGCTATTTCGCGCGCTGCGTTCGCACTTTCGGCGAGGATGGCAATAAGCGGTCAGCTCGGTTCTACCGAATTTTGAATGAGGCGCCGACGGTTCTCATGATCGTGATTGTCGTTTTGGCGGTGGTGAAGCCGTTCTAACGCGCCTTGAAATCAACCCGGCTGGGCCACAAATGCCGGTTGAAAAATTCCACAAACAAGGCTATGAACCTGCGCCCGCTTTCATCAACGCGGGTTTTTAAGCGGCACGGATCGCCCGATCCAACTTCTGTCGCGCGGCCCTGACACGACCGACTTCCACTTCGAAATCGTCAGCGCCATCACCCATCAAGTCTCATGACTTTGCAGGTCCTTGGGACCGGAAGTCCAAGGTAAGGTCCGCCAATGCGGGAAATGAAACTCAAGGAATTAAAGCAGAAATCGCCAACCGAGCTCCTGGCCTTCGCCGAGGAGAACGAGGTCGAAAATGCATCGGCTATGCGCAAGCAGGAGTTGATGTTCGCGATTCTAAAGCAGCTTGCCAGCATGGACGTGGAGATCATCGGCGAGGGAGTTGTCGAGATCTTGCAGGACGGATTCGCCTTCCTGCGCTCGGCCGACGCGAATTATCTCCCGGGGCCCGACGATATTTACGTATCCCCGTCCCAGATAAGGCGGTTGGGGCTCAGGACCGGCGATACGGTCGAGGGCGTCATCCGCAGTCCGAAGGAAGGGGAACGGTACTTCGCCCTGCTCAAGTGCAATGCGATCAACTTCGAAGATCCGGAAAAGACCCGGCACAAGGTTCATTTCGACAATCTGACGCCGCTCTATCCCAACGAGCGCCTGAAGCTCGAGGTCGAGGATCCGACCCGAAAGGATCTGTCGTCCCGCGTCATCGATATTGTGGCGCCGATCGGCAAGGGGCAGCGCGCGCTCATCGTCGCGCCACCGCGCACTGGCAAGACGGTGCTCCTGCAGAACATCGCCCAGTCCGTCACCGCCAATCATCCGGAATGCTATTTGATCGTGCTTCTCATCGACGAGCGTCCGGAAGAAGTGACGGACATGCAGCGTTCGGTGAATGGCGAGGTGGTGTCCTCGACCTTCGACGAGCCCGCGGTGCGCCACGTCCAGGTCGCAGAGATGGTGATCGAAAAGGCGAAGCGGCTCGTCGAGCACGGGCGCGACGTGGTCATCCTGCTCGATTCGATCACCCGGCTCGGGCGAGCCTACAATACTGTCGTGCCTTCGTCCGGAAAGGTCCTGACTGGCGGGGTCGACGCCAATGCGCTCCAGCGCCCGAAACGTTTCTTTGGCGCGGCCCGGAATATCGAAGAGGGCGGGTCAATGACCATCATCGCAACCGCGCTCATCGACACCGGCTCGCGAATGGACGAAGTCATTTTCGAAGAGTTCAAAGGAACGGGCAACTCGGAAATCATTCTCGATCGCAAGGTGGCCGACAAACGCACCTTCCCGTCGATGGACATCACCCGATCCGGAACCCGCAAGGAAGAGTTGCTCGTCCCGCCGGATATTCTCAAGAAGATGTATGTGCTGCGGCGCATCCTCAACCCGATGGGCACGGTTGACGCCATCGAGTTCCTCCTCGGCAAGTTGCGCGAGACGAAGAGCAACGCGAGCTTCTTCGAATCGATGAACACCTGAGCCGTCCTGGGGCGCTTCTCTGTATGACCGGCCCCATTCCCTAGAAAGGAGCGGGCTTTCCCGTGTCCCAACCCCCGCCGCCGACTCTCGCCGATCTCAGAGTGGAGATCGACCGGATCGACAAGCAAATGCACGAACTGCTCATGGAGCGAGGGCGTGTCATTGACCGTTTGATCGAGATCAAGACGCGCCAGGGCGGCGGCTCCGCGTTTCGTCCAGCGCGGGAGGCCTCGATGATGCGGGCGCTCGTCGAGCGCCATCGGGGTCTTTTGCCGCTCGACACCGTCGAGGGCATCTGGCGGGTGATCATTTCCACCTTCACCTATGTTCAGGCGCCCTATAGCGTCCATGTCGACGTTTCCGCCGGCGACGCCGCAATGCGGGACTCGGCGCGTTTTCACTTTGGCTTCACCGCGCCCTGTGCACCGCACTTCGGGACGAGCGAGGTGATTCAGGCGGTTAGTGACTTAGTCGGAGATCTCGGCATGTTCGCCGTCGACGGGGGACCGGGGGCCGGCGCCTGGTGGACGAAGCTTGCTCCGCCGGACGCGCCGAAGATCATCGCCCGGTTGCCATTCGTCGAGCGCGCGGATCATCCCGCGGGCATGCCGGTCTTTGTAATCTCGAAGCCATTGGTCGATGGGATGGCGCGCGATGTGGTTCTGGAGTTTGTCACTCTCGACCGATGGCGAGCCGAAGTCCCGCACGCCTTGCGATCTATCGGAGCCGAAACGATCGGCTCAGCCGCAAGTGGGATGGGGCTTGCGCTTCTTGTGGCCCGCCCGGGCGCCGCCGCCTCGGACGCGGTGAGCGAGGCCCTGCGGTCGGTCGGGGGCGCTGATGTCCGCGCTTCCGAAATCGGCGCTCATGCAGACCGGTTCGACGCCTCAACGTTGCGCCCGCGCGCAAATTGAGGCTATCGAAGCGGTTATGACCCCCGCTGCTCCCGTCCGTCCCCAGCCCAGGGCGGCAATCCTCGAAATCGATCCCTATGTGCCGGGCAAGAGCCATGTGCCCGGGGTGGACAAGGTTCATAAGCTCTCGTCAAACGAGTTGCCGCTTGGCCCATCGCCAAGGGCTATCGAGGCCGTGCGTGCGCTGACCGACCGCCTCGAGCTTTATCCCGATGGCGCCTCGACCGCGCTCCGCGAAGCGATCGGCCGGCGTTATGGCCTCGATCCTTCCCGGATCATCTGCGGCAACGGCTCCGACGAGTTGCTCGCGCTGCTGGCGCATGTCTTTCTGCACCCCGGCGAGGAGGGGCTTTATAGCCGGTACGGCTTTCTGACCTATCCGATCTGCATTCGGGCGGCAGGCGGGATGCCAGTCGTCGCCGAGGAGACGGACAGAACCGCCAGCGTGGACGCGATTCTCGCAAAGGTGAGCGCTCGCACGAAGGTCGTGTATCTCGCGAATCCAAACAATCCGACTGGCACCTACATTCCGTTCTCAGAAGTGAAGCGCCTGCACGACGGGCTGCCGGAGCACACGCTTCTGGTGATCGACGCGGCTTACGCCGAATACGTCACCCGCAACGATTATGCGGCGGGCCTGGAACTGGCTCAGACGGCTGACAACGTCGTCGTGACCCGGACCTTTTCCAAGATCCACGGGCTTGCGGGCCTGCGCATCGGCTGGGCCTACGGGTCGGCGCATGTCGTTGACGCATTGAATCGAGTTCGCGGACCGTTCAATCTAAACGGGGCGGCGCAGGCGGCAGGCGTCGCAAGTGTTGGCGATGCGGCGCATGTCGAAGGCGCGATCGCGCACAATACGCGCTGGCTGACCTGGTTGGCGGAGGAGGCAGCCACGCTCGGAATCGAAGTGACGCCGAGCGTTGGAAACTTTCTGCTGCTGACCTTCCCCAAGCAATCCGGGCGAACCGCTGCGGGCGCTGACGCATTTTTGAGCGCGCGCGGATTCATCCTCCGGGCGGTCGCGGCCTATGGCCTGCCTGATTCGCTGCGTCTGACGGTTGGCGGCGAAGAGGCGAACAAGGGCGTAATCGCCGCGCTCACGGAGTTCATGCGAGGCGAAGGTGGTTGATCGGCTCGGGCAGCCGCTCGCCGAGCCGATCTTCGAAGAATTGGCGATCATCGGCGTAGGGCTGATTGGCTCGTCGATCGCCCGCGCCGCGCGCCGACGCCATGCTGCGCGGCGCATCGTCCTTGCCGACCAATCGGTCGGGGTATTGGAGCGGGTAAAAGCGCTTGGACTTGGCGATGTCGTCACCGACGATCCGGCTCGCGCCGTGGCCCAAGCCGATTGTGTCATTCTCTGCACGCCGGTCAGCGCCAACGAGGCGATTGCGCGCGCCATCACACCATCGCTTCGGGCAGGGGCGATCGTATCGGACGTCGGCTCGGTCAAGGGGGCCGTGATCGCAGCGCTAAGACCGTCGTTGCCGTCTCATGTGCGCTTGGTTCCAGCGCATCCGGTCGCAGGCACGGAATATTCGGGGCCGGACGCAGGCTTCGCGACCCTGTTCATCAATCGCTGGTGCATTCTAACACCCCCCGAGGGCACGGACGCCGAGGCGGTCGAGAAGGTCCGGACCCTCTGGGAAGCCTTCGGGTCGCATGTTGAAATCATGAACCCCGCGCATCACGACCTTGTGCTGGCGATCACGAGCCATGTGCCGCATCTCATCGCCTATAACCTTGTTGGCGCCGCGGCCGACCTTGAAGAGGTGACCCAATCCGAGGTCATTAAGTTCTCAGCGGGCGGGTTTCGCGATGCTACCCGCATCGCCGCGTCCGACCCGACCATGTGGCGCGACGTCTTTTTATACAACAAGGACGCGGTGCTCGAGATGCTTGGCCGCTTCAACGAGGACCTGACCGCCTTGCAGCGCATGATCCGCCGGGGCGATGGCGATGGACTGTTTCGCCTCTTCACCCGGACGCGAGCGATAAGACTCGGAATCGTCGCCGAGGGCCAGGACACCGCGGCGCCGGACTTTGGCCGGCACGCCACGGAGACCGACGAGCCGGCTCCGTGACAGTTTCGGACGTCGCCGCGCCCGTCTCAGCGGGCAATCTTTGGGTATTCGGGTACGGGTCGCTGATGTGGCGGCCCGGATTCGCCTACGCGCGACGGTGCAAAGCTCTGCTCCGCGGCTGGCGCAGAAGCCTGTGCATTTATTCGCATGTTCATCGCGGGTCGCCTGAGCGGCCGGGACTGGTGCTTGGCCTCGATCGCGGCGGCGCATGTCCTGGAGTTGCCTTCGAGGTCGATGCGGCGTTGCGCGAAGCGACGATTCGCTACCTGAGGGAGCGCGAACAGGTGACTTCCGTCTATCTCGAACGGCTCGCTCCCGTGACGCTTGAATGTGGAGAACGCGTCTTCGCTGTGACCTATGTCGCCGACCGGCTCCACGACCAATATGCGGGACGACTTGACCGGGATGCGATGCTCAAGCATGTCCGCGCCGGCCAGGGTCAGTTCGGCCGCAATATCGAGTATGTGCTTGAGACTTATGATCATCTTAGGGAGATCGGCGTCCGCGATCGTGATCTGGAGTGGCTCGCGGCGAAATTGAGAGCAAACCAATAAGGCGCAAGCTTCCCGTCAGACTTCGCCGCCTGTCAGATCGGCGAGAGTAGCCGCGCGCTCTGCGGCCGACGTGGCCAGCAAGTGGAGATGCAACTCGAGGCCCGGGCCGAATGCGCGGAGCTCTCGCTGCGTGGCGGCGACGACCGGCTCCGGAAGGCCCCCCGTGTCCCGCACGGAAACAGCGCAGCGCCGCCCTGTCATGTCGCGAATGACGGCGAGCAGAACCGCGTCGTGAAACGCTGGACACTCCGACGCCGGATAGACCGAGAAGACATAGCGGCGCCCCGACCGCCCGATCCACGAACAGAATTTGGAGGAGATCGGCATCCCATCCAGCGCTGCCAGCGACACGCCCCGCGTCTTCTCGCAGCGGTCGCTCACCGCGGCGACCCACTGAGACTGTGCCGATTCCGCGAAACCGTCGATGGTCGAAGCCTCATTCTCGTATGTCAGCGTCATCGCCCCCGACCCTGATTATTTACGAGAACATTAATAGAACAAAGCAAGATTCCCGTCAAGGCGAACGCAGCGTTTCCGCCTCGCTATTCGCCCCATCCTCAAGGACCGCGGCGAGCGACGGATCGCTTTTGACCGCTTCGGCGTTGAGGCGGTCGCAGGCCGATTCAATGTTGGATTGCAAACGCTTGCTGAACTCGGCCCGGTTGAGCCCGGGGGCGATGACCGGCAGATATTCGATCACCGCCAAGCCCGGTCGGCGCAAGAAGCCGCGGCGACGCCAGAACAGGCCCGTATTGACGGCGACCGGCAGACAGCCAATTCCCGTCTCCACATAGAGGGCCGTGACGCCTTGCTTGTATTTGGGCGGCGCGCCGGGGAGGCGCCGCGTTCCCTCCGGATAAATGAACACCTGTCGCCCATCGGCGAAGACCGGCTTGGCAGCGCCGGCGATCTGCTGCAACGCCTGCCGGCCTCGCGCGCGATCGATGGCGATCTGCTTCGAGACGATGAGGTAGAGCCCGAATAGCGGGACGCGGGTCAGCTGCCGCTTGAGGATAATGGCGAAGTCAGGCGCGTATTTGAGCAGCGCGAAAGTCTCGAGAAACGATTGATGCTTGGCCGCGATCAGGATCGCGCCATCGGGAATGTTCTCGACCCCGCGATATTCGAGCCGAAGACCGCAGATCTTTTCGAGAAGCCAGACTGAGACCGCGCCCCAGAGCCGCGCCAACGCGAACACGGCTTTCCTGCCGAACAGCATGGTCGGCAGGCCGAGGATCATCAGCACCACCATGTTGAGGTAGAACAGCGCGTTGAAGATGAGCGAGCGCGTTGCGAGCATTGACGACGTCATAGGTTCGCGGAAAAAGACCTGGCGGGTTTACTGCAGCTTTTGCAAATGGCGCATGACGATCTGGCGCGAAAGAAGTCCGGTCAGCAAGGTCACGGCGGCGCAGACTGCGACAAGCCCGAGATAGCCCGAGTAGCGGAGCGCGAACGAACCGAACATGGCCGCGATCTCGTCGCCGCCTGGCGAGTGCGCCCACCAGAAGGAGAGAAGCGAAGCGGTGGCGAAGAAAGCAATCGCCGCGAGGCCGCCGATAGTCGCGCCCCGAAACCCTAGGCGGCGAAAATGAATCTCAAACTCCCTCGCGATGAACGCGTTCGACGCGCCGACAAGATGAAGGACTTCCACGATTTCGCGATTGCCGGAAACGGCGCCGTGGGTGGCGAAGCCGATCGCGGCGCCCATCGCCACGATCATCAGCGCGAAAAGAGCCGCCGCAAGCGTGACGACCGCGCTGGCCATTGTTCCGAGGCGCGCCGCCCACATCCGATGGTCGTCCAAAGCGGCCTGAGGAACGGCCGAGGCGAGCGCGGAGCGCAGCGTTGACAGGTCGTCTGAGCGCTGGCCGCGCAACCTCACGAGGATCAACCGCGGGATGGGCAACTGACTGAGATCAAGCCCGGTGCCAAGCCAGGGCTCGAGAAGCTTCTCCGATTCGGCTTGCGAGAGTGCGCGAGCGGACTCGATGCTCGGCGAGTGCGCGGCGATTGCGACGGCTTTGGCGACTAGGCTTTCGACGTCGTCGCCCGACCGAGGCTTCACCTGGATCGTCGCGTCTCGCAGCACGTCCGAGCGCCAGGCCTGGGAAGCGTCGGCGACCAGAAGCGCCGCGCCAGCTGTCAAGCAGGCGAGAAAGGTCATGATCGCAATGACAACGACAAGCGAGCGCCCCATCACGGAATCGCCGGGTATGAGCGGCGCATTGCTCTCGAAAGCAGGCTCGGGTTGATGGGCGAGCAGGGGCTCGACGATCGGCTCGTTCACGACGGCGAACCGTCAAAGATCGTCAGTTTGCCGTCGCCGACGACCAGCCGTCGCGCGAAGCCGAATTGATCCATCAGGTGGAGATCATGCGTGGCGATGACCACCGCCGTGCCGAGACGGTGAAGCTCCACGAACAGCCTGAGGAGTCGGCGGGCGAGGCCCGGATCGACATTGCCGGTCGGTTCGTCCGCCAGCAGCAGTTCCGGGCGAACGATCAGCGCCCGAGCGATTGCCGCCCGCTGCTTTTCGCCTCCGGAAAGGACGGGCGGGGAGGCGTTCATCCGGTCCCCGAGACCGACCCAGCGCAAAAGCTCGACGACCTCCGCCCGATAGCCGGATTCCTCCCGCCCCATTGCGCGTAACGGCAGCGCCACGTTCTCATAGGTCGTGAGATGGTCCAGGAGCCGGAAATCCTGGAAGACGGCGCCGATTCGACGCCGTAGCGTCGTCAAATCGTTTTTGGTCAGCGACGCCGAATCCTGCTCAAAGACCCGAATCATTCCCCGCGTCGGCCGGAGCGAGAGCAACATCAGCCGCATGAGGGTCGTCTTGCCGGCGCCGGACGGGCCGGTCAGGAATTGGAAACTCTGCGGCTCGACGGAAAAATTAAGGTCGCCGAGAACCTCCGGTCCGATCCCGTAGCGTAAACCGACGTTTTCGAATCGTATCAACGCGTTTCCCTTGACGGCGACGGTCGGCCGCTTAACGCGCCTTTAACCGTGATTCCAGCCAAAATACCACCATCGGCGATCCCGCCGGAACAGCAAGGGCAGCCGTCATGACTGTGGACCACAAGTTCGGCGCAAATTGCGACCAAGGCCTGCGGGGGCGTTGGCGCGCCCGCGGCGCGGCAAGCCCCGCCTTTGTCTTTGTCGGTTTCCTGCTCGCCGCGACGGCGGCGATCGGGGGTCGGGCGGCTATCGTATCGATCGCGCCGGCGACGGCCCCCCTCTACGCTGGCGTCGGCAAGCCAGTGAACCTTCAAGGTCTCACGATCGACGACGTCCGCGCGACGGTCACGCAGTCTGGAACCCAAGGGGAACTCCTGGTCACGGGCGAGATCGCAAATCTGCGCGATGAAGAAACACCCGCGCCGAATCTGCGCCTCGCGCTACGCGGCGCGGATGGGCGCGAGCTTTATGTCTGGACGACGCGGGGACCGAAAAACAGCCTAGGACCCCACGAGCGCATACCCTTCCGCGCCCGTCTCGCCGCGCCTCCGAACGGCGTTCGCGAGGTTCTGGTAAAATTCGCCGCTCCGGGCAATAAGGGGGCGTTCACAGAGACCCCTTCATGAGCGGCGAAAGACAGGTCAAGGTTCTCTACGACGAGCGGACGATCGCCGAACGAACGGAGGCGCTGGCCCGGGAAATCGCTGCGGCAAAGCCGAAGGATCTGCTTGTCGTCGCCATCCTCAAAGGCTCCTTCATGTTCGCCGCCGACCTGTTGCGCGCCTTGCATCGGGTCAAGCTCGAGCCGCAGGTCGAATTCTTTCACCTGTCCAGCTATTTGAGCGGCACAGTCTCGAGTGGGACGGTGAAGATCCTTCGCGACATCGACTCCTCGGTCCGCGGCCGCGACGTTCTGCTGCTCGACGATATTCTCGAGTCCGGCCGGACGCTGGCCTTCGCCAAGGACCTTCTGGCGGCGCGCGGCGCGCGGCGGGTTCTCGTCTGCACGATGTTGGAGAAGCCCGGAAAGCGCGCAGTTAAAATCAACGCGGATTTTGTCGGCTTTGTCTGTCCCGATGTGTTTGTGGTCGGATACGGCATGGACGTCGCCCATTCCTATCGCGAATTGCCGTTCATCGGCCGGGTCGTCACCGCTGAGGACGCGGCCACCATGCCGGAAGCCGCCACGGGTGTTTGAGAGTCGTTTTCAGTCTTTCGTGGCCTTGGGCGATCCGTCGCACGGGGCCGCTCGCGTGGCGAAACTGCGCGCTGAACTGGCGAAGGCAGGGTTCGCGGGGTTCATCGTTCCCCGCGCAGACGAGCACCAGAACGAATATGTGCCCGCGGGCGCGGAGCGGCTGAGGTGGCTTACGGGATTCGCCGGCTCAGCGGGGACCGCGATCGTGCTGAGGGACTCGGCGGCTCTGTTCGTCGATGGCCGATACACCGAGCAGGTGAAGAACGAGGCCGACGCTTCAGTCTTCGAATTCCGCCAAGTCCCTGACGATCCTCCGACCGAATGGCTCGCGCGGCGCCTCAAGGCGGGCGACAAGCTAGGATATGATCCCCGCCTCCACACGCCCGACGCCGTCGCGCGATATACGGCCGCCTGTGAGAAGGCCGGCGCGGGGACTCGTTGCAGTCGACGCGAACCCGGTCGACGCCATCTGGCCTGATCGGCCGCCCCCGCCGCTCGGTCCGATCACGACGCACAAGCTCACATTTGCCGGCGAAAGCGTGGGCGCGAAGATCGCCCGCGTGCGTCAGGCCATCGGGGTTTCGCAGGGCTTGTTGATCAGCGATCCCCATAATCTGGCGTGGCTGTTCAATATTCGCGGCGCCGATGTCTCCTACACGCCGTTGCCGCTCGGCTGGGCCTATCTGCCGCTCGAGGGGCGTCCGGTTGCGTTTCTCGACCGAAGAAAGCTCAGCGCCGCGGGCACCCAAGGTCTCAACCGCCAAGCTGACGTGCTCGACCCCGACGCTCTGCTCGACTTCGTCGAGGACCTGGGCCGTAAAGGCGCGCGCGTCGCTTTCGACACCGCGACCGTGCCGGCCTATTTGACCCAGGCGATCGAACGGGCGGGCGGCAAGGCCGACATCGGCGCCGATCCGATCACGCTCATGAAGGCGAAGAAAAATCCCGCCGAGCTTGCGGGGGCGCGGGCGGCGCATGAGCGCGATGGCGCGGCGATGACGAATTTTCTCGCCTGGTTCGCCGGCGAGGCGCCGAAAGGCCGCCTGACCGAGATCGACGCCGTCAAGGCCCTGGAGACGTTCCGGCGCGCGAGCCCGGCGCTCAAAGATCTTTCGTTCCCGACCATCTCAGCCTTCGGCCCGAACTCCGCCATCCCTCATTACCGGGTGAGCGAAGACTTCGAACCGCAAAATTGGGCGCGGCATTTTTCTCATCGACAGCGGCGCGCAATACGAGGACGGCACGACCGACATCACTCGCACGATCGCGGTCGGGCGTCCGAGCGCGCTTATGCGCGACCGGTTCACCCGCGTGCTCAAAGGGCATATCGCGGTCGCCCGCGCGGTCTTTCCGGCGGGAACCAACGGCGCTCAGATTGACGCGCTGGCTCGCGCCACGCTGTGGCGCGCCGGGCTCGACTTCGACCATGGGACGGGACACGGGATCGGATCGTATCTTTCCGTCCATGAAGGCCCGCAGCGCCTCGCTAAGAGCGGAACGACGGCGCTCTCAGCCGGCATGATCATCTCCAACGAGCCCGGCTATTATGCCGCTGGCGCCTTCGGCATCCGGATCGAGAACCTGCTCGTGGTCGAGGGGCGGTCGATTCTCGGCGGCGAACGGCCGATGCTGGGCTTCGAGACGCTGACCCTCGCGCCGATCGATCTCAGCCTCGTCGAGCCGAAACTGATGGATGCGGACGAAATCGCCTGGCTCGACGCCTACCACGCGCGCGTGCGCAAGACCCTGTCCCCGCGCGTCGATTCCTCGACGCGCTCTTGGCTGGCGAGGGTCACGCGGCGGCTGGCTGCGGGCAGGCGCCCTCGGGATTAATCACCACCGTAATCGCCGGCACCCGATTCCGATAGGATTAAATCCTATCGGAGTGTAGGATGCAGCATCATGCGCTCCACTCAGCAATTCAGCATCACGCTCCCGCACGACATGGCGGAAGCGGTCGAGCGAAAAATCCAATCGGGAGCTTATGCCTCGGTAAGCGAAGTCATGCGCGACGGCGTGCGCGCACTCATAGAGCGAGACGCCGCCGTCGAGCGCTGGCTTCGTGACGAAGTGATGTCAGGCCACGCCGAGTATCTTGCGGACCCATCGAAGGTAGTTCCTGCAGAGGAGGTGCTTCACCGAATCAAAGCACGCCGCACTGCGGAGAAGGCGAAATAGACAGGGGTGCGGGTTCTCTTCACGATCTCCGCCGAACGGCAACTGGATCGCCTTCACCGATACATTGCGGACCGCGCCGGCGGGGCCGCTGCGGACGGTTATATCGAAGGGATCGTCACGTTCTGCCAAGGGTTAAGCACGTTCGCCTGCGAGGCAAAGCGCGCGACGACCTATTGCCGGGGCTGCGGACGGTCGGTTTTAAGCGGCGGGCGACGATCGCGTTCATGGTGACGACCGACGCCGTGCTCATTGAAGGCGTCTTTTATGGCGGCCAAGACTTCGAGGAGAATTTCCGCGAGTGAACGAAGGCGCGCGGTCCTTCCACGGGGTCAACTTGGCGTCCCGTATGAAGCGCCGACGGGAGCCGATTGCGGGCAGCGGCCAACCCACAAACGAGCTTCGTGAACATGCTCGCTACCATCGTGAGCTGAGCGATCAACGCAGCGACCAATAGCACCCCGCCATTCATCTCAGCTTCTCGCGAACTACTTCGATGCACCTTGATCTGGAGGACATGTTAGCCCCCACCAGTTGCAGCCTCTCAACCGCTCGCAGGGTCGCCGCGAAGCTCGCGCAGATGCGTGACGAGCCCAGCTGTCGACGAATCCAATTCCGATATGGCCGCAGCCGCGTCGCTGACGATCGGCGCCAAGCTCGAGGCGAGCTCCTTGCCCAATTCGACGCCCCATTGGTCAAACGAGTCGATGTTCCAAACTACGCCTTCGGTGAACACCTTGTGCTCGTAGAGGGCGATGAGGCGCCCCAGCGTGCGCGGATCGAGATGGCGATAGAGGAACGTGCTCGTCGGACGGCTGCCGGAAAAGCTCTTGTGCGGCGCCAGCCTTTTCGCCTCGGCCTCGCTCGCCCCCTGCTTGTGGGTGATCGCCTCGGCCTCCGCAGGCGTGCGGCCGTGCATCAAGGCTTGTCCCTGCGCGAGGCAATTGGCGACAAGAAGATCGTGATGGTGCCCGTCGGCGTCAGTCGGCGTCGCCGCGACGAGCAGGTCGAGGGGAATGATCTCCGTCCCCTGATGGATGAGCTGGAAGAAGGCGTGCTGCCCATTGGTGCCGGGCTCGCCCCACACCACCGGGCCAGTCGCCGTATTGGCGGGCGAACCGTCGAGCTGGACGTGCTTGCCGTTACTCTCCATCTGCAATTGCTGGAGATAGGCGGGGAAGCGCCCGAGCCGCTGGTCGTAGGGGATCACCCCATGCGTGGCGTGGCCGAGAATGTTGCGGTTCCAGACGCTGAGCAGCCCCATAAGGATCGGGATGTTCTTCTCGATCGGCGCCGTGCGGAAATGCTCGTCGATCTCATAGCCGCCACGCAGGAATTCATTGAAACGATCGGGCCCGATCGCGATTGCGAGCGGAAGCCCGATGCTCGACCAGACCGAATAGCGGCCGCCGACCCAGTCCCAGAAGCCGAACACTCGCGTGGGCTGGATGCCGAATGCGGCTACCTTGTCGAGCTGGGTCGAGACGGCGGCGAAATGGTCTCCGACCGCCGCTTCGCCTACCCCCTGGGCGATCCAGGCGCGGGCTGTCGCCGCATTGGTCATTGTCTCGAGGGTGCTAAAAGTCTTCGATGAGACGATGAACAGGGTTCGCGACGGATCGAGCCCGCGCAAAGTGTCGCCAATGTCGGCCCCGTCGACGTTGGAGACGAAGTGGCTGCGCAATTGCGGCGGCGCGAACGGCGCCAAGGCGCGCGTGGCCATGGCCGGGCCGAGATCGGAGCCGCCGATGCCGATATTGATCACGTCGGTCATCGGCTGACCGAGTGCGCCGCGCACCCGGCCCTCGCGCACATCCGCCGCGAAGCTCAGCATCTTTTCGCGCACGCCGACGACTTCCGGCATGACGTCCTTACCGTCGACCCTGACGGGCTTGCCGGAGAAATTGCGCAAGGCCGTGTGCAGGACGGCGCGCTTCTCGGTGACGTTGATCTTCTCGCCCGCGAACATCGCGTCACGGCGGGATTCGACTTCGGCCGTCTTGGCGAGCTCGACGAGCGCGCTCAAGACCGCGCCGTCGATGCGCTGCTTGGAATAGTCAAACAGGAGATCGTCGAGAGTGACGCTGAACTGCTTGAAGCGCGCTGGATCGTCGGCAAACTCCTTTCTCGCCGCGCGCGCGAGCACGCCGTCGCGCAAGCTCGTCAGTTTCGCCAATGCCGTTAGAGTCGCCTGGGTCGCCATAGACCTTTTCCTTTCCCCCGCTTGCCGTTAAGCGTGACGCCCCCCGCGTCCGGACTTAACTGTATGCCTCCCCTCCTACAATTGCGAGACATGGTCGTCACGCTCGGCGGCGCGCCGCTTCTGGACGGGGCGGAGCTGTCCATTTCGGCCGGCGACCGCATCGCCGTCGTTGGCCGGAACGGATCGGGCAAATCGACGCTGTTTCGCATCGCGGCGGCCGAGATGTCGGCAGACCGGGGAACCCGCTTCGTCCAGCCTTCGGCGCGCCTGGCCTATTTATCGCAGGAGCCGGACATGTCTGGCTTTCAGTCGACGCTGGACTATGTGCTCGCAGGGCTTCACGAATTTGACGATCCCTATGCGGCGAGGGCGATGCTGGCCGAGCTCGGGCTTGATCCGGCCGCTTATCCCGGCAGCCTCTCCGGCGGAGAAGCGCGGCGTGCAGCGCTTGTCCGGGCCTTGAGCCAAGAGCCTGACATTCTGCTGCTGGATGAGCCGACCAATCACCTCGACTTGATCGCGATCGAATGGCTCGAAGCGCGTCTCGCCGAGAGCCGCTCGGCGCTGGCGCTCATCAGCCACGACAAGCGGCTGCTTTCCGACTTGACCCGCGCGACGATCTGGCTCGATCGTGGCCGCACGCGCCGTCTCGATCGAGGTTTCGGCGCCTTCGAGGCCTGGCGCGACCAGAAGCTCGAGGAGGAGGAGTTCGAGCGCCACAAGCTCGAACGGAAGATCGTCAATGAAGAGCATTGGATGCGCTATGGCGTGACCGCGCGCCGCAAGCGCAATATGCGACGGGTGGGCGAGCTTACCGAGCTCAGGCGCGACCGGCGCGAAGCCTTGCGATCGGTCGGCGTCGCCGCCATGATCGCGCAGGACACCAAAGCGTCGGGCGCGTTGGTGATCGACGCCGAACGGATCAGCAAGACCTATGGCGATCGTCCAATCGTGCGCGATTTTTCGCTTCGCGTCATGCGCCGCGACCGGATCGGCATCGTCGGGGCCAATGGCGCGGGCAAGACCACCCTTATCAATCTTCTGACCGGCGCCCTCACGCCAGAGTTCGGGCGCACTGCGTCTCGGCGCGAACGTCACCATGGCCTCTCTCGACCAGGGGCGCGCTTCGCTCGAACCGACAACGACTTTGGTCGATGCGCTGACCGGGGGCGGCAGCGACTTTGTGACGATCAACGGCGAGCAGCGGCATGTTCTCGGCTACATGCGCGACTTCCTGTTCCCGCCCGAGCAGGCGCGCACGCCGCTCGGCAAATTGTCCGGGGGCGAGCGTGGACGGCTCATGCTGGCCAGGGCCCTGGCTAAGCCGTCCAATCTTATGGTGCTTGACGAGCCGACCAACGACCTCGACATCGAAACCCTCGACCTCCTTGAGGAACTGCTCGGCGATTACGCCGGGACCATCCTCCTCGTCAGCCACGACCGCGACTTTCTCGATCGCGTCGCGACATCGGTTCTTGTCGCGGAGGGAGAAGGGCGCTGGGCCGAATATGCGGGAGGCTATTCGGACATGGTCGCCCAGCGCGGGCGGGGGCTGTCGGGCCCGCTCGCCGCGCCAATGGCGGCGATGGAAAAGGCTGACAAGGCGCCCCAGTCCGAGAGACCGGTCCCGAAACGCAAGCTCGGGTTCAACGAGAAGCGCGCTCTCGATACGCTGCCGGGTAAGATCGACAAGCTTCGAGCCGATCTCCGGCTCTTGGAGAGCAAGCTGGCTGACGCGGACTTTCCCGCGCGCGAGCCGCCCGCGTTCGCCGCTGCGACAAAAGCTTACGGGGAGCTGCGCGACGCGCTCGCGAGCGCGGAGGACGAATGGCTTGGCTTGGAGATTCTTCGGGAGGAACTGGAGAGGCAATAACCCAAAAGCTCAGCTCGAAAATTGCCAGTGTTGCAATCGCTCGAGGAGTTCGATTGCGTCTCGAGTGGAGAGAATAACGGCTCTCGATTGGGCGATTGAATCCTCGATTTCAATGGTGAGACGTCGAAGAAGGGTAAGGGACTGCTGATCTTCGATAGGCCACTGACGAAAGCGCGAATGAGAAACCGCTGAACGAAGCTCGGTCATTGCCTTTCCCCCAAAGAAGTGGGCTCAACGGCGGCGCCGCGAAAAAGTTCCATAGCTCTGGCTGGTGAAAACGCGGCAAGGTTAATTCTCGCTCGAGCGACCCCGTCGGCGGGTCCTCTCGGGCGTTGACGGTCATTCAGCGTCTGGCGCCGCGCCGTCGCGACGCTAGCGTCCACAGCGCACGCGTCGCCAGAACGTCGGCGAGATCAGATTCGGTTCGGACGCGCGCGCTCGCCAGCCGAATTGCGGGTAGACGCTCAGCGATCGCCTCCGAGGTCCAACGCTCCGCTTGCCTGGCGAGCGCGCGCCGCGCCGACATCGGCAATCGCACGAACAAAGCCTGACAGGCCGCGTCGAACGGCCGGCCCTGGTCCATTTCCAGTCTCAACCGGTGCAGCAGCGTCAATCGGGCGATGAGCCGAATCATGAGATAATCGGCGTCGCCCCCCTCGTGGAAGAACCGGGACAGCGACGCCTCGACTTCAGGCAGGTCGCTGAGCAGGGCGTGATCGATGACGTCATCGATATTGGATGGGGCTGCGTCGGAGACTATGGCCTCCACGTCTTCGGCGGTGATTTCTGACTGTCCTCTCGCGTAAAGCATGAGTTTGGCGATCTCGCCGCGGGTCGTCCGACGGTCGGCGCCGACCATGTCGAGGAGCGCCGCGCGCGCGTCCGGCGCGATTGCGAGCCCTGCGGCCCGGGCTTCCGCATCGATAAGAGATTCGAGGCTGCTCGAATTGTCCGGATAGCACTCGATCGATGCGCGAGCGGCCGAGCTTTCGAACGCCGTCCTTAAAGCCGTGCCCTTCTTGAGCTGCCCCGCCTTGATGACGATTGTGCAGTCGGTCGGCGGCCGGGCGAACAGAGGCTCGAGTGCGGCCATGAGATCGCGCGCCTGCGCGTCGATCCAGATTACGCGATTCCCACCGAACATTGAGATCGCGTAAGCCTCGTCCAAGAGCGCGCCGGGATCGCGCGCGACCGCATCGCCGTCAAGGCGCACGAGCCGCAGTGGGTCGGCGTCGGCGCCAATGCGGCCGCGAACGATGGCCTTCACCCGTTCGTGCGTGAGCCCCTCGTCCTGGCCATGCACCAGATAGAAGCTTATTTCCTTCGGCAATCGTTGGATGAAGCCGTCCGCGGCGCCGCTGTTGATCGCGCTCATGGCGAGGATGACGCGCCCCCACGCGGTCTGGCTGAATCCGCAGCCCACGGGGCGACCGCCTGTCGCGCCTTCTCTTGCGGTGAGGCAGGACGAATCACGTCCAAGTCAGGCTTTCGCACGAACAGGAAATCGTCTAGCACACAACCTCGCTTTCCCTTGACATGAACGTGATGGAACATGGCGACTTTCAAGCTTCTGCTCTTCCCTGGCGACGGCATCGGCCCCGAGGTTATCGCCGAAGTCGAGAAGATTATCGATCTCTTCAATAGGGAAGGCGCGGCGAAGTTCGAGATCGAAAAAGGTCTGGTCGGCGGGAGCGCTTACGACGCGCATGGAAAGGCGATCAGCGACGCGGACATGTCGCTTGCCGGCGCGGCCGACGCGGTCCTGTTCGCCGCGGTCGGCGGCCCCAAGTGGGACAGTGTTCCCTATGACGTCCGCCCCGAGGCGGGCCTCCTGCGCCTGCGCAAGGAGCTGGGACTCTACGCCAATCTGCGTCCGGCGATCTGCTATCCGGCGCTTGCTTCGTCTTCGTCGCTCAAGCCCGAGGTTGTCGAGGGGCTCGACATCGTGATCGTGCGCGAGCTCACCGGCGGCGTCTATTTCGGCGAGCCGAAGCAGATCATCGAGCTCGGCAACGGGCAGAAGCGCGCGATCGACACCCAGGTCTACGACACCTACGAAATCGAGCGGATCGGGCGGACCGCGTTTGAGCTCGCGCGCAACCGCGGCAACAAGGTCACCTCGGCGGAGAAGCGCAATGTGATGAAGTCGGGCGTATTGTGGAACGAGGTGATGACCGCTCTGCACAAACGGGAATATTCCGACGTCAAGCTCGAGCATCAGCTCGCCGACGCTCTTGGCATGCAGCTTGTGCGCTGGCCGAAGCAGTTCGACGTCATCGTCACCGACAATTTGTTCGGCGACATGCTGTCGGACGTTGCGGCCATGTTGACCGGCTCGCTTGGCATGCTGCCGTCCGCCTCTCTCGGCGACGTCGATCCAAAGACCAGCCGTCGCAAAGCGCTTTACGAGCCGGTTCACGGATCGGCGCCCGACATCGCCGGCAAGGGAATCGCCAACCCGATCGCGATGATAGGATCGTTCGGAATGGCGTTGCGCTATTCCTTCGGACTCCATGCCGCCGCTGACCGCCTCGACGCCGCAATTGCCAGTGTGCTGGCTGCCGGCTTGAGAACCGCCGACATTCGCGGCGAAGACGATAAGCTCGTCTCGACGAGCGAAATGGGCGACGTAATCCTGAGCGAGCTGGCGCGAAGTTCTGCATAAGGTTCGCGACGTCAAAGGGGGAGCGCGTAGTCCCCCCGCTTCGCGGCATGGGGGGAAAGCGCCGCTGCCGGCCTCCCTCATCGCCCCACGAAATGGGACGATGACTGCCCAAAGCATGGTGGAGGGGGCAGCGCCGCCAGAGGCTTGGCAGTCACCCTCATTCCCTTCCGCGCTGGAATCCGCTGGGAGATCGAGCGATTTTTTCTTCTGTGGGAAGCGCTGATTCACGCGCTCGTTGACAGCGCGTCTCGCGCGGCGGCAACCTGTCGGCTGTTTGCAAGGGTCCCTTCCGATGCCGATAAGCGCCGCCATCAACGATCTCGTTCCAGAAGTTCGAACCTGGAGGCGTGAAATCCATCAGCATCCCGGGGTCATGTACGATGTCGAGGAGACCGCGAAATTCGTCGCGGACCGCCTTCGCGCCTTTGGCTGCGACGAGGTCAAAACGGAGATCGGCCGCACCGGCGTCGTCGGCGTCATCCGCGGCGCCAAGGGAGCGAGTCCGCGTTCAATCGGCCTGCGCGCGGATATGGACGCGCTGCCGATCGAGGAACAGACCAATCTCCCGTATCGGTCCAAGACACCCGGCAAGATGCACGCCTGCGGTCACGATGGGCATACCGCGATGTTGCTCGGCGCGGCGCGGCGCCTCGCTCAGACACGCGACTTCGCCGGCGCCGCCATTGTCATCTTCCAACCCGCCGAGGAAGGCGGCGCGGGCGCGATGGCGATGATCGATGATGGGCTCCTCGACCAATTCGGCGTCGAGCAAGTCTACGGCATGCACAATTGGCCGGGCGCTCCGGTTGGCTCCTTCGGCCTTCGCAAGGGCCCGCTGATGGCTGCGGCGGACGAGATCACGATCACGATCGAAGGCAAGGGCGGCCACGGAGCGATGCCGCATCTCTGCATCGATCCCGTCATGGTGGGCGCGCAGATCGTGACCGCACTTCAAACCATCGCCTCGCGCAATGTCGATCCCTTGGACTCGAGCGTCATCTCGATCACCCAGTTCAAGGCTGGAACGGCCAACAACATCATCCCACAAACGGCTTGGCTCAACGGTACGGTCCGCACGCTCAAGCCCGAGACCCGCGACAACGTGGAAAAGCGAATCCGTGAGATCGCCGCCGGTCTTGCCGAAGCAAGCGGAGCGAGCGCCCGCGTCGAGTACCGTCGGGGCTATCCGTCGACCATCAATCACGACGCGGAAACCGACTTCGCGGCCAGCATTGCGCGCAAGGTCGCTGGCGACTCCAAGGTCGATGTCAACACGCCCCCGACCATGGGGTCGGAGGATTTCTCGTTCATGCTCGAGGCGCGGCCCGGCGCCTTCATCTTCATTGGCAACGGCGACACCGCCACGCTGCATCACCCATCTTACGACTTCAACGATGAGGCCCTGCCCTATGGGATGAGCTATTGGGTCGAATTGGTCGAGACGGCGCTCGCGCCCTGAGGCTTCGCGTCAATATCGGGTGAAACCTGCAGCGCGCTTTGGGTAGACAGCCGGAGCCGCGCTCGCTCGCACAACCAACGGCAAATAGCTATGAGCCGACATTTCCTTGCGCAAAGCAGAAATAGGGCCTATGATGATAGGCGATGGGGAATTTTGTCCCGAACGGAAATCTAGTCGCCGCGTGGATGGAGAAGGCTCAAAATCGGTGGGACGGCATAGTGCGCAGTTCTGCGGACCTGGTCGTACAGCCTGAGATAGAAAAAGCCGAATTCTTACTCTTATCCGACTGTAACTCATTGAAAACGCTCATTTCGCAAAAATAACGCTAGTAAATTTGCTGGCGTTTAGTCGCGTTTAGACGCTCTTAACTAGCGTTTATTTGCATTTGGCTAGCACGGAAACCGCGCCTCGGTTGGATCGGGGTCTCACCGGGCCCCAGGCGAAGGCGGGGCCGGGGAGGAGACCTCGGAAGGCGCGATGCCGGCGGCCCGGAAGTCGGATAGGCTTTGCGGCCGACGTGCATGCGACCTCAGAAGTCGCTTGCGAGCCCCTTGACCTCCCAGTCACCGTAACGCGCCGGGTCCAGGCCGCCGCGGCCATTCAGTTCGGTGGGCGTCTCAGGTAGCGCTTGCGCGCGGCGCGCCTCTGCTTCCGCGAGCGCCCTTCGCGCGGCCGGCGACAGATCGCGCGGCTCGGGCTCGCCCGCGTCGGCTTGGGCGGCGGAATCGGGAGGCTTGCCGTTCATCTCTGCGCTCCGCCTCGTTTCATTGTTCGCCCGACGCCCGCCTTAGATTTCGCATATAGTCCCGGGCTCGGCGGCCATCAATTTCTGATTCGAGGCGAGGCTCGTTTTGGCGCGACAATCGGGCGGATTTCACGCAGGCCGCGCCGCGCCGCCGGCCGCTCCGCCGCCGGGCATGGCGGCGAGGGTCGCGGCGTCGCGCGCACTCGCCGAGGTCCTGACCGCGTCGCGCCCGCTCGACGAGCGGCTTGCCGCTGATTCCCCGCAGCAGAGAGGCGGCCTCGACGCGCGTGACCGGGCATTGGCGCGCTCGATCGCGATCGTCTCGCTCCGCCGCCTCGGCACGATCCGCAAAGCGCTCGCGCGGCGGCTCGAGAAAGGCTTGCCCAAGCGCGGTGGCGCGCTCGAGTGGACACTCATCGCCGCCGCCGCGCAGATCCTCTTTCTCGATATTCCCGACCATGCGGCGGTCGATCTCGCGGTGAAAGCAGCGCGCGCCGAGCCGGCGAGCGCCCCATTCGCCGCGCTCGCCAACGCCGTGCTTCGGGCAATCGCCCGCGATCGCGAGGAAATTCTCGGTGGCTCCGATCCGCTGGAGGATGACACGCCTGCTTGGCTCGCTCAGCGCTGGCGCTCGACCTATGGCGAGAGCGTCGCGCGCGCCATAGCACTAGCGCATCGCTCGGAGCCGACGCTCGACCTCAGCGTCAAGAACGACCCCGCTCTTTGGGCGGAGAAGCTTGGCGGATTGGTTTTGCCGACCGGCTCGGTGCGCCTCGACACACATGCGCCGATCGCCGAACTTGAAGGGTATGCGGACGGCGAATGGTGGGTGCAGGACGCGGCCGCCGCCTTGCCGGCGCGGTTGCTGCGGCCGGCTCCCGGCATGCGGATCGTCGACCTCTGCGCGGCGCCGGGCGGGAAAGCAGCCGAACTGGCGGCGGCGGGCGCTGACGTCATGGCCGTCGACCGATCGGCCGAACGGCTGAAGCTGCTCGCGGCAAATTTCGCCCGCCTGCGCCTCAACTCTGAGGTCGTGGTCGCCGATGCGCTCGCCTTCGAGGCGCCGCCGTTCGACGCCGTGCTCTTGGACGCGCCGTGCAGCGCGACCGGCACGATCCGCCGTCATCCGGATGTCGCCTGGATCAAGCGATCGGGCGATCTAGCCCCGCTTGTCAAGCTGCAGGCCGAGTTGCTCGATCGCGCGATTGCGCTCGCGCGGCCGGGCGGCGCGATCGTGTATTGCGTATGCTCGCTCGAACCGGAGGAGGGCGAGGCCCAGATCGCAGCCGTGCTTCGCCGCAATCCGGATGTGCAGCGCTTGGCTGTCGCCGCCGACGAGATCGGCGGCCTCGCCGAGTGCCTGACCCCGTCGGGGGACCTACGGACGCTCCCCTGTCACTTGTGGGGCGAAAACCCACGGCGCTCGGGGCTGGACGGGTTCTTCGCGGCGCGGCTTGTCAAGGCAGGCGTGTGAACCGTTACCGGGAGAACGGAAAGAGCCCTATCCCATGCTGGCGAAGGTATTCGGAGCCCTGCTCAGCCTGATACCTCGGCGTGTTGTCGAAATTCCAGGCGCGCTCCTTTGGCGTCAGCGCCTGCGTCGGAATCACGGGGCCCCAACCGACGGTGCCCCACGAGGAAGAAGTGCCCTGTTGGGCGAAAGCCGTGCTGGATAGAAGCGCGAACGCGGCGGCGAGGCCGACCGCAGATAGGGTCTTGGACATTTTGACTTTCCTTCTGGGAGAGCCGGCAGACATCCGACCCCCCCTTTTTAAGATTTTACTCTTCTCCGTTCCGGGTCGTCAGTGATCCAGCGCACAAGTCGCGCCCCGATCACTCACGGATAGTGGTTGAGATGGCGAGAGCCGTAGGCGCCGTTGTGGCGAATCCAGACCGCGCCGGCCCGCGCACGCTCCTTGCTTTCGTTGGCGTGGTTCCACGATCGCTGGAAAGGCGTCAATGATCGGGTCGGAACTGTGGGGCCATAGCCCTCGGTGCCATAAGAGGATGAATTGCCGTTGACAGCGAAAGCCGGCGCGGCGGGAAGGGCGAGAGCGGCGGTGAGACCGATCAATGCCATTGTCTTGAACATGAATTGCTCCTGAACTCGATCACTGCTCAGAGTGTCACGTAGGAAACATTCCACGCCGGACAATGCTCCATGGCCATGACATTTTGGTGAGTGGAGCCCTCTTTCCCAGCATTTCCCGAGCCGGTGAAGCTGTGCTAGTGCACTGCAGCAAAACCCCCAACCGACTGGACGCTCGCGCTCATGGCCACGGATATCGTCAGGATCGGGCGGGCGCTCCTCTCCGTTTCCGACAAGACGGGCCTCCTCGATCTGGCGCGCGCGCTCAAAGGCTTCGACGTCGACTTCCTGTCGACGGGCGGCACTGCGGCGACGCTGAGTTCGGCCGGCTTCTCCGTCGTCGACATGGCGCAGGTCACCGGCTTCCCGGAGATGATGGACGGGCGGGTCAAGACGCTCCACCCGCGGGTGCATGGAGGTCTGCTGGCGATCCGGTCCGATCCAGCGCATCAGGCGGCAATGATCGCCAATGACATCCCGCCCATCGACCTCTTGGTGGTCAACCTTTATCCATTCGAGGCGACGCTCATGCGGGACGCGCGGTTCGAGGAAAGGGTCGAGAACATCGATGTCGGCGGCCCGGCGATGATACGCGCCGCGGCTAAGAACCACGATGATGTCGTCGTCATCGTCGATGTGGATGATTATCCAGCGCTGATCGACGAACTCAAGCGCGGTCGGGGAGCTACCAGTCTCGCTTTCCGCCGCAAGATGGCTCAGAAGGCCTTTGCCCGCACCGCGGTCTATGACGCGGCGATCTCCAACTGGCTCGCCCACGAGATTGACGAGCCGGCGCCGAAATGGCGCGCTGTCGGCGGCGTCCTGCATCCAAGCTTCGGCGCGCTTCGTTATGGAGAGAATCCGCAGCAGCGCGCCGCGCTCTACCTCGGCGCCGAGACGCGCCCCGGCGTCGCGAACGCCCGCCAAATCCAGGGCAAGGAGCTGTCTTACAACAATATCAACGACACCGACGCCGCTTACGAACTGGTCGCCGAGTTCGATCCGGCGCAGAGCGCTGCCGTGGCGATCATCAAGCATGCGAACCCGTGCGGCGTCGCGGTCGGCGGGTCGCTGCTGGAGGCCTACGACAAGGCGCTGAGCTCAGATCGCGTGTCGGCGTTCGGCGGAGTGGTGGCGCTCAACCGGAAGATTGATGCGGCCTCGGCCCGCAAGATTGTCGAGATCTTCACTGAGGTCATCATCGCCCCGGCGGCTGACGACGAGGCGCTGGCGATTATCGCGGCGAAGAAAAACCTGAGGCTTTTGCTCGCCGGCTCGCTTCCTGATCCGAAAGCGCCAAGCCTCGTGGTGCGATCGGTCGCCGGCGGGCTCCTCGTCCAGGATCGCGACAACGGCGTCTTGGAACAGGGAGGGTTCAAGGTGGTCACCAAACGCGCCCCGACTCTGCGCGAAATAGCGGACCTTAGGTTCGCCGGGACGGTCGCCAAGCATGTGAAATCGAACGCCATTGTTTATGCCAGAAATGGCGCGACGGCCGGGATCGGAGCAGGCCAGATGTCACGGGTCGATTCCGCGCGCCTCGCCGCGCGCAAAGCCGAGGAAGCCGCCGAGATGTCGGGCTGGCCGGAACCGCTCACCCGCGGCTCGGTCGTCGCCTCCGACGCCTTCTTTCCGTTCGCCGATGGGGTGGTTGCAACGATCGAAGCCGGCGCGACCGCGGTCGTCCAGCCCGGAGGCTCGGTGCGCGACGACGAGGTCATCGCCGTCGCCGACGAAGCGGACGTGGCGATGGTTTTCACGAATATGCGGCATTTCCGACACTGACCGATCCTCGGCCAAGCGCGCAAGGGCAGTAGGGGACGCGAACGTCGTCGAAGGAGACGCGGCCGAAGCTATTGGTCGGGAGAAACGATAATGGAGATTTGATCGCGCGGGACGCCGCTGAATTGGACCGCGAGCGGCCGAGCGGGAAGGTCGAACTTGACGCTCTTGCGCGCGCCGTCGCAGTCCCTGGCGCCGGTGAACCCAATCGGATGCAGGTAGGCGCCGCCGTCGAGGACGTCGACCCAGCCTTCCGAGGAGATCGTGATCCTATAAGCGCCCGGCTTTGCCGGCGCGCCAAGGGCAAAATGGCCGGCGAACGCGGAGGGCGACTTCGGCGCCCGTTCGGGCGCCTTCGGCAAGCCCGCGGCCGAGAGCGGCTGCAGGCCGAGCGTCATCGCGACATCATAGGGAATCGCTCCGCCATTGGGGAGCGAAGCCTTGTCGGTGCGCACGAGCGCCGCCCGCTCATGGTCAAGCGGCCATTTAAACCCGCTGCAGCCTGAACCCTGCGCCTGAGCCAAGCCAGGCGCGGCGATAAGGGCAAGTGTAGCGAGCCATCGGATGATCATTGCGACGTCACAGTCGCCGACGGATCAGGACTTCGCAGCGTCTCGGCCTTAGCGCCGTGCAGGAATTGGACAGCGGCTGCGAGTTGCGTGTCCTTGTCGTGATCCGGCGGCACATAGGCGTCGGAGCCCTTCTCCTCCTCGCCGGTGTTCTTCAGATGACCGAACAGCGAGGCCTCTCCCAGGCTGGAGACCTTGCCCTTCAGGTCATCGGGAATGTTCTCAAGCACTCGGATGTCCGGGTCGATGCCCTTGGCCTGGATTGAGCGGCCGGAAGGCGTGTAATAGCGGGCGGTCGTCAGCTTGAGGGCGCCATTTTCGCCGAGCGGAAGAATTGTCTGAACCGACCCTTTGCCAAAGGTCCGCGTGCCGACCAGGGTTGCGCGCTTAAGATCCTGCAAGGCGCCGGAGACGATCTCCGAGGCCGACGCCGATCCGCCGTTGATGAGCACCACCACCGGCTTTTGCTGCGACAAATTGACGCCGGGGCGTGCGGAGTAACGCTGGCCCTGATCCACGTTTCGGCCCCGTGTCGAAACGATATCGCCATTATCTACGAAGGCGTTGGTGATCTCGACCGCTTGGTTTAGCAGCCCGCCGGGATTGTTGCGCAGGTCGAGGATGTAGCCCTTGATGTTCGCCTGACCGGGCTCGGCGCGAAAATGATCGAAGGCCTTGCGCACGCCGTCGTACGCCTCCTGGTTGAACTGGGTGATCCGGATATAGCCGATATCGCCGCTCTCCAGATGCGAGCGCACCGATTGCACGTGGATGATCTCGCGAACGATCGAGACCTCTTTGATGTCGTGATTCGACCCGCGCTCGACGGTGAGCCTCACTGTCGACTTCGCGGGGCCGCGCATCTTATCAACCGCCTCTTTGAGGGAAAGGCCCTTGACCGCAGTGTCGTCGATGCGGGTGACCAGATCGCCGGACATCATGCCGGCGCGCGCCGCGGGCGTGTCGTCGATCGGGCTCACCACCTTGACCAGCCCGCCCTCCATCATCACTTCGAGCCCGAGGCCGCCGAATTCCTCGCCTTTCATGCTGCTTTGGAAGTCTTGCAAGGCCTTGGGATCGAAGTAGTTCGAGTGCGGGTCGAGCGACGCCAGCATGCCGTCGATCGCCGACTTGATCATTTTCTCGTCGTCGGGCTTCTCGGCATAGTTGTCGCGGACTTTGTTGAACACCTCGGCAAAGAGCGCGAGCTTGTCGTTCGCGCTCGAGCCGGCGGCTCGGAGGGCGTCGTGCGAGGCGCCGACCAGCAGAACGCCGGCGGCGACTCCATAGGCAAGATAGGACAGACCTTTCCTCATCGACAGACGCTCGGCTCCGTGGCTCGTGTTGAGCGCATCAATTCGGCTTGGCGGGAGCCGCTTGGCCGGGATCGGTTGGCGCAGGGTTGGCGGGCTGATCGCTCTTCACCGGAGCCGCATCAGCCTTCACTGCTGGCTCCGGGTGCTTGACCCCGTGCAACAGATCGATGGCGGCGGTGAGTTGCTTGTCGTCCTTCTCATTCGGCGGAACATAAGCCTGGGACGCCGATGTGTCCTCGGCGCCGTTGGCGAGATGGCCTTTGAGCGAAGCCTCGCCCTTCATATCGTCCTTGCCCTTGAGGTCGTCAGGCACGTCCTCCAACACCTTGATGTCCGGCTCAATCCCCTTGGCCTGAATCGATCGGCCCGATGGTGTGTAGTAGCGCGCCGTCGTGAGCCGGAGGGCGCCGTTCTCGCCAAGAGGCATAATGGTTTGGACAGACCCCTTGCCGAACGATCGGGTCCCGATCAGCGTCGCACGCTTATGGTCCTGCAAGGCGCCGGAGACGATTTCCGACGCCGACGCCGATCCACCATTGATGAGCACCACGAGGGGTTTGCCCGCCGACAGATCGCCGCCCGGCTTGGCGTCGAAGCGTTGGGTCTCATCGGGGGTGCGCCCACGAGTTGAAACGATCTCGCCCCGATCGACGAACGAATTGACCACGTCGATCGACTGATCGAGCAAGCCTCCCGGATTGTTGCGCAAATCCAAGATGTAGCCCTTGAACTTGTCGGCTGGAATTTCGCCGCGCAGCTTCTCCATCGCGCTCTTCAGGCCATCCGCGGTCTGCTCGGTGAACTGGGTGATGCGGATGTAGCCGATGTCGCCGTCCTCGACATGGGAGCGCACCGACTGGACGTGGATGAGATCGCGGACGATGGTGAACTCCTTGACGTCCTTTTTCGGGCCACGGACGACCTTGAGCTTCACGGGCGAATTGATCGAGCCGCGCATCTTCTCGACCGCCTGGTCAAGCGTCAGCCCCTGTGTGGACGTGTCGTCGATCGCCGTGATGATGTCGCCTGACATCACGCCCGCCTTGGCGGCCGGCGTGTCGTCGATTGGCGTGACGACCTTGAGGAGGCCGTCTTCCTGCGTCACCTCGATGCCGAGCCCGCCGAACTCGCCCTTCGTCTGGACCTGCATGTCGCGGAACGCTTTGGCGTCCATGTAGCTGGAGTGCGGATCGAGCGAGGAGAGCATGCCGTTGATCGCCGCCTCGATCATCTTAGATTCGTCTGGCTTCTCGACATAGTCGTTCCTGATCTTGTCGAACACGTCGCCGAACAGGTTGAGTTGCCGATAGGTGTCGGCGGCCGCAGCGTAAGCGGCGGGACTGACGAACAGCAGCGCTTGCGGCGCCGTGGCCGCAGCCGCGGCCCCCAAAACGACTCCAACTCCCAAATAACCAGCTTTACGAATCATCCGCGCGCCTTCTCGATGTCTGACTTTGCCCACCACGGCCCCGGATCGATCGCAGTTCCGTCCTTGCGTAGCTCTATATAGAGAACCGGCCGCGCCGCGCCAACTGCCGCGGCCGGCGCCATCCGGGTAGACCCGTCGCCCATTATGCCGACCGGTTCTCCCGCCAGGACGAACTCACCGGATTCGACATTGATGCGATCCATTCCGGCGAGCAGAACATAATATCCCGCGCCGGCGTCGATGATCAAGAGTTGCCCGTAACTTCGGTATGCTCCAGCGAAAAGCACTGCGCCGTCCACCGGGGCGGAGACGGTCGCCCTGGCCGGAGTCGCCAGGGAGACCCCCTTCTCGGCCCCGCCGAGGTCGTCCGGCGAGCCAAATGTTTTCAAGATCGCGCCAGCAGCGGGCAGCGGCACCCGCCCTTTCGCGTCAGCGAAGGCAAGTTCGGGTTTAAGGCGCGTTTCCGGCCCGCGAGCGGCTTGCGCCCGCGCCTCAATTTCATTCGCCTCGGCGACCTGAGTGGCGTGCGCCGCCGTCGCCGCGGCCTTACGAGCGGCGCTTTCGCTGTCGAGCCGGGCAATGAGATCCTTGAGCGACCCCGCCTTTTTTGCGAGTTCCGCCGCGCGCTGCTGCTGCGACCCGAGCGCGTCCTGCGCCGAGGCCAGAGACTGCTGACGTGCGTCAATGAGCGCCGCAAGGCGCATTTTGTCGCCCGCAAGCGCCTTGCTTTGCTCGGTCAGCGCGTCGCGCTCCCGCGCAATGGATTCCCGGGTCTTGGCTAGATCTTCGAGATCCCGCCGGGCAGCTTCGATCTCCGATTTTAGCTCGGGAATAAGGGAGCCCATGACGCTGGCCGCGCGAACCGCTTCGGACATGTCGTCTGGCTTGACGAGAATGGCGGGCGGAGGATTGCTTCCCATCCGCTGCAAGGCCGCAAGCACATCAGCGATCACACCGCGCCGACGCTCGAGCGAATGTGACAGCCCCTCGGCAGTCGCGCTGAGGCCGGACAATCGATCAACGGCCGCGGCGGCGCCGCGCTCGGCGTCCTGCACCTTCGCCGTAGTTTCGATGAGCGCTGCGGAGAGACGGACCCGATCAGCACGAATGGAGTTCGATCTCGGTCTGGATCGTGCGCCGCTGCTCCTCGGAGTCCCGCAGCGTATCCTCTACGCCGCGCAACTCCATTTCCTTATCCGCGCGCTGCAGATCTGTCGCGGGCGGATTCGGCGGGGCAGGATCGGCGAGCGCGCCGCAAACGGCTCCGATCGACGCCACGAGGGCTGCTGCCTGGAAACTCATTCTGCCGGCGCGGTTCAAGCGGTGCGACATAGGGGGCAAGGATCATCAAATCTAGCCAATATCGCGGCGTTCATTGACGATGATAGGGATGACCGGCCAGAATCGCCATCGCACGATAGAGTTGCTCACCAGCCATCACCCGGACCAACTGGTGGGGCCAGGTCATTTGGCCGAAGCTTAGAATTCGGTGGGCCGCAGCGCGGAGCGAGGGATCGAGCCCGTCCGGGCCGCCGATTGCGACCGCATAGGCCGGTCGTGACGCGTCCCGCTCGCGGCCGATGTCGGCGGCCCATTCCTCGCTTGTCGCTGACGGCCCTTGCTCGTCCAGCAAAACCAGCGCAGTTCCCTTGGGCGTGACGGCGAGGATTGCGGCGGCCTCTTCCGCCCGTCTCTCGTTGGGCCGGCGGGAGCGGGACTCGCCGACCTCGCGCAGGTCAACGCCAGCGAGGCCCGCGCTCCGTGCGCCCTGCGCAAGTCGCAGGAAGTAACGATCAAACAGCAGGCGCTCTGGCCCCGCCTTCATTTTGCCTACGCAAACCAGGGCGAGGCGCATGTCCGATATCGGCCAATTCAGCTCTTGGCGGCTTCGCCGGGCCGATCGGCGCTCCACATCTTTTCGAGGTTATAGAACCGGCGAACGTCCGGACGGAAGATGTGCACAATCGCATTCTGCGCGTCGAGCAGCACCCAGTCGCAAAGCGGCATTCCCTCGATCTTCGGCGAAGGATAACCGGCGTCACGGCAGGCCTTGACGACCCGGTCGGCGATGGCGCCGACGTGCACGCTGGAACGGCCGGAGGCGATGATCATTCGGTCAGCAAGCGTCGTCCTGCCGAAAAGGTCGATTGAGACGATCTCTTCAGCCTTGGCGTCCTCGAGGCCATTCACGATAATTTGTGACAGGACTTCGGTTGGTCGCGCGTTCGCGGGGGCGGTCGGGGCGCCGGAGGGCTTCGTCGCGGCGGAGTGAGGCGTCAAGTTCAGCGTCGCATTCCTCTTCGTGCGGGCCGATTCGCGCACGACGCACGCGAAACATGCGATCTCCAGGCGCCCATTTCAAGTTCGCGGTTTACATTGTCAGCACAATCTTGCCGACATGCTCGGGGTTCTCGATCCGCTCATGTGCTCGCGCCACCTCCGAAAGGGGGAAGATGGAGTCGATGACCGGCCGGCAGCGCCCCGCTTCGAGGAACGGCCACACCCTTTCCCGCAGGGCGTCCGCGATAACCGCTTTTTCCGCCGCCGAGCGGGGACGTAGTGTCGAACCGGTGTGGATGAGACGCTTGGTCATGATCGCGGTCAAATCAATGGTAGCCTTTTGGCCTCGCAGAAACGCGATTTGGACGATACGCCCGTCTAGGGCGGCAGCTTGGTAGTTGCGTCCGACGTAGTCGCCGCCGACCATGTCGAGAACGACGTTAGCGCCCCGCCCATCGGTTAGGCGAAGCGTCTCAGCGACGAAGTCGTCCTTGCGATAGTTGACGGCGAGATCGGCTCCAAGCCGCTGGCATTGTACAGCCTTCTCGTCCGATCCGGCGGTGGCGATGACGAGCGCCCCGAACGCCTTAGCGAGCGTGATCGCCGTCGTGCCGATGCCGGAGGCGCCGCCATGCACCAGCAAGGTTTCGCCGACTTTCAGCGCCCCACGGGTGAAGACATTCGTCCAGACGGTGAAATACGTCTCCGGGATGGCGGCCGCCTCGACCGTCGTGAGGCCGGCTGGAATCGGCAAGGCATTGGTCTGATGGGCGACGCAGTAATCAGCATAGCCGCCGCCGGGGACCAGCGCCGTCACGCGTGCGCCGAGAGGGTGAATCCTTGCGTTAGGTCCGAGCGCCGCCACTTCGCCGGCGATTTCCAGGCCGAGTACATCCGTTACCCCGGACGGCACAGGGTAATGACCCTGGCGCTGAAGCACATCGGGCCGATTGACGCCGGCGGCTTCGACTCGGATCAGGATCTCGCCCTCCACAGGAACCGGAAGCGGTCGCTGTTCAAGTTGGAGGGTGTCCGGCCCGCCCGGATGGGGCGCGACCACGACGCGCATTCTCTTGCCTTGGTCAGCCATCTCATCCTCCTCCCCCCGCATCGCTCTCGGAGGTCTGGTCGCATTTCGTCAACGCTGACGGTCAAGCAGGTTGATGCTTTCAGCAGCGCCGAACTGATCTACGTATAAATAGGAGGTCTCCGATGATTAGCGCAATGATAGCCGACCGGGCGTATGGAGAATCAAGCATACCAATTCGTTGCGTGAGGTATCGGCCGTCGCACGCCGTCGCGACAGGTAAGAAAAGGATCAAATTGCAAGCGCCGACAGGGACATAAACGACCTGGCCCGGAGGAGAGCTTGCGCTCCCATGCCATGCGGGGTAACTAATCTTCGTGAGCCCGTCCGACTCAATACGGGCGCCGAAAGCGAGCGAAACAACAGTTTTGACGACCTTGGCGGCTGCTTTGCCGCGGCTGGGCTCCCGCGGCGACCGCGCGACGATCGGTCCCGATCTCGGAGTCGAGCCGCCGATTCGATTGGGCGACGACCGGCTCGACCGCAATGAGCGGCGCCTCGCATCGCTCCGATGGCTGGCAGGCGCGACGCTGGCCGGGCTTTGCGGGGTGACCCTAATCGGGGCGGCTCTGTATCTCGACCTCGACAGCCAATATGATTTCGCCGAGGCGCCTGAATTCGCCGCGTCGGCGCCGCCGGCGGACTCGCAGGAAGCGGGCGTCAATCCCAGCAAGGGCGATCGGCTTCTCCGGCCCGTCGACATTGTCTCGGACAAACAGACGTTCAAGGCTCCGACGATTATCAAGATCGGCGACAAGGAAGTGGTGAAGGCGCGGCCTTTCACTCGCCTCCAAACGACTTTGACCATGACTCCGACCGGGTTCGCGGACGCGGTGCCCCCGTTCAATCCCCTGAAGATTACGAGCGGCGGAACGGACGTCGCCGAGGCCCCGCCCGATCCCGGGCCGGTTCAGGATACCGCGGAAGTAACGTTTCGCGTCAACGATCTTACCCCGAGCGACGAGGAGCAGACCTCGGGAGAACTGACCCAGGCCGAAGCAGAAGCGCAGGTCGTGGAAACGCTCAAAGCGCCGGCTGAAAAAGCGGCTTCCCAGTCCTTGCCGCCTCAGCTCCTGTTGATGCGAACGAGCAAGGCCAGTGAAGCCCTGCGCCAGCTCTCCGCTTATGCAACCGTGGGCAGCGTAAGTCCCAGCACGCCTTTCGCGTCGATCGAAGTCCGTATGATTCCGGAGAACGTGAGCAATGTCGTCAAGGCGAGCCCTGATGACGCGTCTCCGAACGAGAAGCTCGTCCAAATGCATCATGGCGAGAGCTTCGAGGACGTGCTCAAAGCCAATGGCGCAAGCCCTGAGGCGATACAGGGCATCCTGGCGGCGTTCGGCGTGAAACGTGGCGAGTCGCCCGTAAACGAGGGCCAGAAGATCCTCCTCCTCCCCGAGGAGCCGGCCGTCCGAGGACAGAAGCCCAGGATAGCCCGTATCTCGGTCTATGCCGACGATCAGCTCAAGGCGACGGTCGCCATCACCGACAGCGGCGCCTACAAGCCTGTTGCGCTGCGAACTGCGCCTCCGTCACGAAAGCCAAGAGCGGCGGATGAAGACGCATCGGCCGGCGGGATGAGTCTTTACCAGAGCCTCTATGAGACGTCGCTCAAACAGGGGCTGCCGCGATCAGTCATTGACGTGATGACGAGGGTTTTCGCCAACGACGTCGATTTCCAGCGCGCAACCGCACCGGGCGACTCGATCGAGGCTTTCTTCTCTGACCCTGACGACCTAAATCCGCGGCCCGAGCTTTTGTGCGCTTCGATGACGGTCAGGGACCAGACGTTTAAATATTACCGCTTCCAGACGCCCGACGACAACATGGTCGACTTCTACGACGACAACGGGCGTTCGATGCGCAAGTTCTTGGTGCGCAAGCCGATCGCGGAGGGCGAGATGACCTCGCCGTTCGGGATGCGCTACCATCCGATTCTGCATTATGCGCGGATGCACACCGGGGTCGACTGGGCGGCGCCGATCGGCACTCCGATCTATTCCGCGGGCAACGGCGTCGTGATCAAGGCGGGGTGGGACGGCGGGTACGGACGGCGGGTCGAGGTCCAACACGCCAATGGCTATGTGACGGCTTACAATCACATGTCCGGCTTTGGTCGCGGGATCGCCGAGGGCGTCCATGTCGTTCAGGGACAGACGGTGGGCTATCTCGGGGAATCCGGGCTCGCCACCGGTCCGCACCTGCACTACGAGGTGATCATCAACGGCAACTTCGTCGACCCGATGGCGATCAAATTGCCGCGCACGCGCGAGTTCGACGGCAAGATGCTTGGCGCGTTCAAGCGGGAGCGCGACCGCATCGACCAGCTCATGGGCGAGGCGCCGTCTGCCCTGGCGATGTCGGAGAGGCCTGCGACCACATCTGTCTCCGCTCACGCGGACCCTCAGCCGAGCTCAACCGAAATCCCGTCGTCACCAGAGCCGAATCCTAACGCCGCACGAACTCCGTCCGGGCCCAAGCCGGCTGCGCGCAGCTCCGCTAGCGACACGGACTGACGGCTTTTCGACAGTTTCGCTCCATTCGGATCGAGAACGAGCCGGTGATGCCTATAGCGCGGCGCGGCAACGCCGAGCAGCGCCTGCAGCAGGCGGTGGACCGAGGTCGCTGCGAGCAAGTCGCGCCCGCGCGCGACGTCAGTCACGCCCTGCAATGCGTCGTCGACCACCACCGCCAGATGATAGCTCGCGGCCAGATCGCGGCCCCGAAGGACGACGTCTCCCCAAAGCCCCGACGCCGCAGGATGCTGGGAGGGAATGGCCCCTTCGCCATACTCGGTCCAGCAAAGATCGGCTGGCGCGCCGTCGAGGGCGCGCCTCATGTCGAGCCGGAATGCAGCCTTTTCCCCGCGCGCGAGACGCGCGCTCGCCTCGGTCCGGGAGAGGTCGCGGCAAGTCCCTGGGTAGAGCGGCGCGCCGTCCGGGTCGCGTCGGCCAATCGAGGCGCGAGCGATTTCCGAGCGGGTGCAAAAGCAAGGGTAGATCACCCTCCGCTCATCGAGGCGGGCGAGCGCTGCGGCGTAGTCGTCGCCATGCTCGCTCTGGCGGCGCGGTGGCGGAAAGCGAAGTCCGAGCCAGGCGAGGTCGTCGTCAATCGCGGCCTCGAATTGCGGCTTGCAGCGCGCGCGATCCAAGTCTTCAATGCGTAACAAAACGCGCCCACTCAATTGGCCCGCGAGGCGCTCGTTGATTAGCGCCGAATAGGCGTGGCCGAGATGGAGCGCCCCGTTCGGCGAAGGCGCGAAGCGCAGGACGACGGTGGTCGCTAGAATGTCATCAATCATCGCGACAAAGCGGATATCGAAGCCGGGCGTCCCAGCGAAGCGCCGGGTGCGCCGGGCGAAGAGAAGGGTCTATCATCCCGGGCCCCCGATCGACGACGAGACGACCCTTCGCGAAGCCGCCGAGCGCCTGCGCGCCAAAGATCCGGCGCTGATCGAGCGCCTGATCGCGACCGGCGGCCCTCCGCCGCTTCGCCGCAGAGAAGCAGGCTTTGCGGGCCTGGCGGCAATCATCGTGTCGCAGCAGGTCTCGACCGCCAGCGCAGCCGCTATTTTCGGCCGATTGCAGGCGCGCATCGTCCCGCTCGAGGCGGCTGAGATTGCCAGGGCGACGGAAGAGGACTTGCGCGCCTGCGGACTGTCGAACGCCAAAATCCGCGCTTTGCGCGCGCTTGCCCACGCGATCGTCGAGGGCGGCCTCGATCTCAAGGGCCTTGCCGATCTCGACGCCGAAGAAGCGCACAAGGCTTTGGTCGCGATTAAAGGGATCGGTCCGTGGACGGCGGACATTTTCCTCCTCTTTTGCCTCGGTCATCCGGACGCCTTTCCTGCTGGTGACGTGGCGCTGCAGGAGGCCGCCAAAGTAGCGTTGAACCTGAAGCGGCGCCCGGACGCGGCGCGGCTCGAGCGGATCGCCGAACGCTGGCGTCCGCTCAGGGGCGTCGCGGCGCGCATGCTCTGGGCGTACTATAGGGGTGTCAAGGCGCGCTCAGGGATGGCTCTTACCGACGGTTCGCGATAAGCCAGATCCGGATCTGCCAGGAGCCCCCAATCCTCATGAGCGCCGCCCTTGACGGACCCCGCATCCCTGCAGCCGCCGGCCGAACAAGCCAGCTCGTGGTCTTCCTGCACGGCTATGGCGCGGACGGCGCAGATCTCATCGAGCTCGGGCGTCAATGGCGCGCGATTATGCCCGAGGCCGCGTTCGTCTCGCCGCACGCGCCCGAGCGCGCTCCAGGAGCGCCGATGGGCCGACAATGGTTCGCGCTTTCCAACCGGTCGCCGGACGACGCGGCAGGTGGGGGAGAGCGCTGGACGGGCGCGGTCAAGGCGCGGGAAGCGATTGACGCCTTTCTCGATGCGGAGCTTAAGCGTTTTGGCCTGGACGATGCGAAGCTCGCGCTGGTCGGCTTCAGCCAGGGTTGCATGATGGCGCTGCATGTCGGCCTCCGCCGCCCGCGGGCGCCCGCGGCAATCCTTGGCTTTTCCGGCCTGTTGGTGGGGCCGGAGCATCTCAACGAAGCGACGGCGCGTGACGCCCGCGGCGCGGCGCCGCCCGTCCTGCTCATCCACGGCGATCAGGACCCGATGATCCCGTTTGACGCCATGTTCATGGCGGCGGAGGCGCTCGCTGGCGCCTCGATCCCGACGCAGTGGCATCTCTCGCTTGGGATCGGCCACGGGATCGACGGCGAGGGCTTGCGCCAGGGTGGCCTTTTCCTCGCCAAGGCGTTCGCGGACCGAAGGCGCTAAC
This sequence comes from uncultured Alphaproteobacteria bacterium, assembly GCA_963836695.1. GTDB lineage: Bacteria > Pseudomonadota > Alphaproteobacteria > Rhizobiales > Beijerinckiaceae > Roseiarcus. The sequence continues at coordinate 14,819 of CAWIKX010000007.1, read as the reverse complement.
GGCCCTGAAGGCCTCAAGAGCGGGTCGGAGATCACCCGCTCCCCTCACATTCTTCCTCTCCCGACCCCTGTCCGCAGTGTGACGCAGATCACAGCGGAGAGCGTAGCCTCGCGTTAGCGTCTTGTTAACGAGTTGAAAAGGAATTCGGTCATGAAGAGGATTCTGGTCGCAGTGGCCTGCCTCCTCCCCTTCGCGCTAGCCGCAGAAGCAGGCATCAACCGACATTCTCCCGAGGCGATGGTGAAAGCCGCGTATGTGGCTGATGAAGCAGCCATCCAAGGCCGCGGCGTGGGGATCATGGCCGACAATGCGCTTCGCGCCCGCTTTTTTTCGCGTTCGCTGTTGCGCTCCATCGCGGCCGACGAAGTCATCGCCGGCGGACGCGACGCCTCGTTGGCGGTCCCGCGCGACCCGTTCAGCGACCAAGCGCCCCACCTCGTTGGCCTCAGCGTCGCCCCGATTTCGGAGACCCATGACGCCGCCAGGGTGCTTGCCGAGTTCGCCCGCGGCGACGGCGCGCGGGAGCGGTTGACTTACGCCATGCTGTTCGAACGGGGCGAATGGCGAGTTGACGATATCACCTATGCCACGCTGGACGGCGAAAGCCATACCTTGCGCGGCCTACTCGCGGCGAACTAGCGCAAATGATTGCGAGCGGTTCGCCGTGAAACTCAGAACGCGAGAGGAGATCCAAATCAAGGATGCGTCATAAGGCGTAAGATCCCATTCGCGAGGATGGGCTGCGGACGCACTGCCTTGGGGGCGGCGGACCTTTTCGGATCGTCCTTGATTTGGTTCTCCTCTCGCGTCTTTCGACATCACCGTGCATCGCTGGGTGTTCAGGTGAGCCCGGCGCGACCCCACCCATCGTTGAATCTGAAAGCAAGCGGGCGGCTCTTCCGGCTCACCGTCTCTCGCCCTATGATCCTATCGGGTGGGGCGTAGGAGGCTTTGATGCGCAGCTCTTTGCGGATCGACCTGACGCTTTGCTTCGCGGTCGTGCTTGCGCTGTTCGGCGGTGAAGTTCCGCGAGCGAAGGCGGCGAGCGCGCCGGTCGCCGTGGACGCCGCGGTCGTCCTGGCCGCGGACGTCTCCCGCAGCATCGACGACGAGGAGTTCGCACTCGAGCGGCGCGGGTATGGGGACGCGATCCAGAGCCCGCAACTCCTCGATGCAATCTCGACCGGGCCGCACGGCGCGATTGCGCTCGCTTACGTCGAGTGGGCCGGCGACGGCGAGGAGCGGGTGGTGGTCGATTGGGCGGTGATCCGCAACCAGAACGACGCCCACGCTTTCGCCGCCGCGATGACTGCGGCGCCGCGCTCGTTCATCGGCCGGACCGCGATCGGCGCGGCGATCGATTTCTCCTTCGCGCTGTTCGCCGAGAGCGCATTCGAGGCGACCCGTCGCGTGATCGACGTCTCGGGGGATGGAACCAGCAACCAGGGGCGCCTGGTCACCGAAGCCCGCGATGCAGCGGTCGGGGCGGGCGCGGTGATCAACGGGCTCGCCATCTTCAACCGCAAGGCGGCCGCAGCGGGCGGTTATCTGGCTATGCACACCAACCCGCCAGGCGGCCTCGCGCAATATTACCGCGAGAACGTGATTGGCGGCGCCGGCGCCTTTGTTGTGCCGATCGACGATTTCAGGACATTTGGCGACGCGATGATGCGCAAGCTCGTCAACGAGGTGGCTGACGCGCGGCGAGGGGGCTGAGCGCGTCTATCGCGTTCATTGCAGGCGCGGACGCTTCAGGAAGGTCGAGCGGTCGGCCGAATGCACTCGCAAGCCAATCGCCCGGCCATCGCGGACGATTTCGAGTGGAATCTCGACCCCGGCGGAACCGCGGCTCCAAACCTTGTGATAGAAATCGCCGAGGTTTTCGACCTCCGACCCACCGACGCCAGCGAGAACGTCGCCCCGGCGGATGCCCGCCTCCGCGGCCGGTCCATCCTCGGCGACGCTCGCCACAATGATTTCATCGCCGTTTTCGGCAGAAAACACGCCAAGCCAGGGTCGCGCAGGCTTATTGACGCGGCCATAGGTGAGCAGATCGTCAAGAATCGGCGGCAGAAGGTCGATCGGCACAATCATGTTGATATCGCGCGGGCCGCTCTTCTCGCTGAGTTGCTCGACATGCAACGAGCCGATGCCAACCAGCCTGCCCTCCGCGTCGATTGCGCCGGCGCCCCCCAGAAGGGATGGGCGGGGGAGGTGAAGATCGCCTCGTCGAGAAAATATTCCCAATAGCCGGCGAATTCATGCTTGCCGACGATCATCGCCCGCACGGGTTTTGTCCCCGCGCCGGCGGCGACCGTTACGGGATCGCCAAGCTTGGCCTCGCTCGAGCGCCCGAGCTCGAGCGCCGGACAATGGAGATCGCCCAAGGCCTGAACCAGGCCGAAGCCGGTCTCCGCATCGATCGCAAGCGCGTGAGCCGGAGTGACCCGACCTTCGGCGTCGGCGAGCCACACGTTTTCGGCTTCCGTGATCAAGTAGCCGATGGTCAGCACAAGGCCGCTCTCGCGGATCACCACGCCGCTGCCCGAGCGCTGCTCGCCCAGCGCCTGCGCGGTGAAGGCATCCTCCGGAATTTGGGATTGCACGGTGACGATCGATTTGAGCGCGCGGTTCATCTTGGAGGCGGGACCGCCGTTCGGCAAGCCAGACTGCGGTTCGTCGCGTCGCCGCTTCTCGGTCATCGGTCTTATCCTTTTCCCTTCGGCTCGAAGGCGCAGAGCGAAAACATGGGTTCGGCGACAAAGTTGCCCACGAACGCCCCAAGCGCGACCCGCGCCCTCGGTACAATGATGTGGTGGCCAGCATAACTGACTTATAATTGTGGCGCAGTTCGTTCCACTCGCGCCGCCCGGCGCCTAAGCAGGATTGCCGAAGTGGATGCCGGTTTTCCGCTTAAAATCCTGCGATTCCCGCTCAGCGCCCTGCCGGAGACTCGCTCCGCTCTTCCAGCACGGACTGAAGATATTGCCCATAAGCGCTCTTGCCGAAGCGCGCGATGAGGCGTTTGAACTGGGTGACGTCGATGAGGCCGAGATCCAAGGCGATTTCCTCCGGGCAGCTGATCTTGGTCCCTTGTCTCTGCTCTAGGGTCCTGACAAAGCTCGCGGCGTCGATCAGCGAATCCGGCGTTCCGGTGTCGAGCCAGGCGAAGCCGCGTCCCATCCGCTCGACACTCAAGGCTCCGGCTTCGAGATAGATGCGATTGACGTCGGTGATCTCGTATTCGCCGCGGGCCGAGGGTTTCAACCCCTTCGCAATCTCGACGACCTTCGAGTCATAGAAGTAGAGCCCGGTCACCGCCCAGTGCGACTTTGGAGCGCCGGGCTTTTCTTCGATCGACACGGCGCGCCCGGTGGAATTGAATTCAACCACGCCATAGCGTTCCGGGTCCGGCACGTGATAGGCGAACACCGTCGCGCCGCGCTCGCGGTCTGCCGCCCGCCGAAGTTGGTCGCTTAAGCCGGCGCCATAGAAAATGTTATCGCCGAGCACGAGCATCGCGGGTTCGCCGGCCACGAACTTTTCGCCGATGACAAAAGCTTGCGCGAGGCCATTCGGCTCGGGCTGCTCCGCATATTCGATTCGAATGCCCCATTCCGTGCCGTCGCCCAGCAAGCGGCGGAACATCGGCAGGTCGTGTGGCGTCGAAATGATCAGCGTCTCGCGAATTCCGGCGAGCATAACAACCGACAGCGGATAGTAGATCATCGGCTTGTCGTAGACGGGGAGGAGCTGCTTCGACACCGCCAACGTGATCGGATGCAGCCGGGTGCCGGCGCCGCCCGCCAGGATGATCCCCTTCATTTGCTGATAGTCCTAGAGCCTGCGTTCACATCGAACCGTCATTGCGAGCGGAGCGAAGCGACGAAGCAATCCAGAGAACGAAGGGCTCCCCACGATCCCTGGATTGCTTCGCTTAGCTCGCAATGACGACGCTGGTTTCCATCCCATCACAACGCTCTCTAATCGTCTTTAAGCCAAAGTCCCGGCCTCGGCGATGACGCCGAGACGCTCGCCTGCGTAGACCTTGTCCCTGAGTGGGCGCCACCACCATTCGTTGTCGAGATACCAGCGGACTGTCTTCTCGATTCCGCTCTCGAACGTTTCGAGCGCCCGCCATCCGAGTTCCCGCTCAAGCTTGGCAGCGTCGATCGCATAACGCAGATCATGGCCCGGACGATCGGCGACGAAAGAGATGAGAGAATCGTGGGAGCTTGGCCCCGGGCGGAGGTCATCGAGGATTGCGCAGATGCGGCGCACGACATCGATGTTGCGCCGTTCGTTGCGGCCGCCGACATTGTATTTCTCGCCGATCCGGCCACGCGACACGATCAAGTCGAGCGCCCGCGCGTGGTCCTCGACATAAAGCCAGTCGCGCACGTTTGCGCCGGCGCCGTAGACGGGAAGCGGTTTGCCGTGAACGGCGTTGAGAATGATGAGCGGAATGAGCTTCTCAGGGAAATGATAGGGCCCGTAATTGTTCGAGCAGTTTGAGATCAAGGCCGGGAAGCCATAGGTGCGCGCCCAGGCCGAGACGAAGTGGTCGGCCGCCGCTTTCGAGGCGGAATAGGGTGAACTCGGATCGTAACGTGTCTCCTCGACGAAGGCGCCGTTGTCATCGAGCGAGCCGTAAACTTCGTCGGTGGACACGTGCAGAAAGCGGAACGCGTCCCGCCGCGCCGGTGGAAGCGCCTGCCAATAGGCGCGCGCGGCCTCCAGCATGGAGAACGTGCCGACGACATTGGTCTGGATGAAAGCGTCACTGCCCGTGATCGAGCGATCAACGTGGCTCTCGGCGGCGAGATGGATGACCTGATCAGGAGCGAAGGTCTCCAACGCCTCCGCGACCGCGCGCCGGTCGCAAATGTCGACCTTGGCGAAGCGATAGTTCGGTGCATTGTCGATCATCGCCAGGGACTGGAGATTGCCCGCGTAGGTGAGGGCATCGACGTTGAGCACCGAGGCGCCGTCGGCAACCAGGCGCCGGCATACGGCTGAGCCGATAAAACCCGCACCCCCGGTCACAAGCACTTTGCGCTGCATGAACACTCCCGGAGTAACTCTCAAGCTCTCCTCTCGGACCTCGTGCCTCGAGGAGCGCCAAAGGCGCGTCTCGAAGGCCGCTCCAGAGGACACGAGCAGCGCCGCCTTCTGGATCATCCTTCGAGACGCCATGCTTCGCATGGCCCTCAGGATGAGGCCGGCGGATAAGCCCGGCAGGCCCGCCCCAGATCACGCCAGTAGACGCTCGCAGCATGCCGTGAGTGACGGGCGCCATTCCGGCAGTTTGAGGCCGTATACGCGACTAAGCTTTTCGTTGTCGAGGCGGGAGTTGGCCGGCCGTCGCGCGGGCGTCGGGTAGTCGGCGGTCGTGATCGGCCTGACCCGGGTCGGGCGCCGGCCACGCGCTGCGGCTTCCTGGAAGATACTTTCCGCGAAATCCGCCCAGGTCGCCTCGCCGGAGCCGGTCATGTGAAAGATTCCTCGCAGCGCCGGCGACTTGTCGTCCTTCACCCTTGCCGCGATCGCAATGATCGCGTTCGCGATGTCTAACGCGGACGTCGGGTTCCCGCGCTGATCGGCGACGACGCCAACTTCGTCCCGGCTTTCGTTGAGCCTCAGCATCGTGCGGACGAAATTCGCGCCGAATGGGCTATAGACCCAGGCGGTGCGCAAAATGACGCTGTCTTCGGAGCGTTCGGCGACCGCTTTTTCGCCCGCGAGCTTGGAGCGCCCGTAAGCGCCCGTGGGAGCGGTCGGATCGTCTTCTCGATAAGAGCGGTCGAGCGCGCCGTCGAACACGTAGTCGGTCGAAAGATGCAGCAGGGGCGCGCCGAGCTGCGCCGCGGCTTCGGCCACATGCCCCGCCCCTTCGCCATTGACGCGGGTAGCGACTGCCTCCTCCGTCTCAGCTTTGTCCACCGCCGTATAGGCGGCGGCGTTGACGATCACGTCCGGCCGCGCCGCTTCGAGCCCGGAAAATATGGCGTCGCGGTCGGTAAGGTCGAACGCCGGACGGCCGAGGGCGATGATTTCAGTTGTCGGCCCGGCGCGCTCGATGAGCGATGTCGCCAGCTGGCCTTTCAATCCGGTGACCGCGATGCGCATCAGTCGAAGAGCTCCGGCGCATCCTTGAGCCGAGGCCACCGGCGATCCTTGTCGGAGAGGACTGGGCCTCCGGGAGGAGACGGCCAAACAATACCGATGGCCGGGTCGTCCCATGCGACGCCTCTATCGTTGGCGGCGGAATAGACCGCGGTCGTCTTGTAAAGAACTTCAGCGTCGGGCTCCAAAGTGATGAAAGCGTGGGCAAACCCGATCGGAACCAGCAATTGGCGCCAATTTTCAGCCGACAACTCGACCGCGACATGGCGACCGAAGGTCGGTGACGAGCGGCGGATGTCGACCGCAACGTCGAGAATGCGGCCGCGAGCGCAACGCACGAGCTTATCTTGGGCGTACGGCGGCGTCTGGAAGTGGAGTCCGCGCAAGGTGCCGACTGGGGCCGAAAACGAATGGTTGTCCTGGACAAAAGTGAAATTAAGAGCTGCTTTGTCCCAGTCGGAGCGGTTGTAGACCTCCGAGAAAAACCCTCGAGCGTCGCCGTGCTTCTTCGGCGTCACGATTTTGACCGCCGGAATGGCGGTCTCTTCCACCTGCATGCGGACCCTCGTCTCGCCGCCCGACCGGCCCGGGTCTTCTTGCCAGAAGCCGCGGCGCGCGGCTACCTCAAATCATTGCCTGGAGCGACGTGTTGATGCGACGCCCTGCAATCTTCGTGGCTCACAAAAATCGACATTTTCTTGACCAGCCGGGCCGACGTGTGTTACTGTTTTACAGAATGTAGCGCAAAAGTCTCGGGTGGCTTCTGCCGCCGTGCGATCGAAGCCTTAGCGTTGTCGGGGGACGACTCGTAAAAGACGCCCCAAGTCCCTGGAATTGCTCAAAACGGACTCGTTAACAGCCACCAGTCCCGGCCCGCTCCGGATCACAGCCTTGCGCGCTGAAGCTTCTGGAACGCCCGGGCGCGATGCGACAGGGCCAGAGACCCGTCAGCGGGAATCCCGTGCTTCTCCCCCGCACTCATCTCGCCGAAGGTGCGTTCGTGCCCGTCAGGGCGAAAGATCGGATCGTAGCCAAATCCGGCCGTCCCCCGCGGTGGAAAGACGAGCGTCCCGTCCACCCGACCCTCGAAAGTCTCAGTCGCGCCGTCCGCCCATGCGAGCGCCAGTACGCTGACGAAATTCGCGCGCCAGGGCGGCGGGGCCGGGCAAGCCCTGAGCTCCGCCTCTACGCGGTCCATGGCGGCGCCAAAGTCCTTCGTCGGGCCGGCCCATCTCGCCGAATAGATGCCCGGCGCGCCGTCGAGCGCCTCGACGCAAAGGCCCGAATTGTCGGCCAGCGCGACCATTCCGGAGGCGCGGGCGGCGGCTCGAGCCTTCAGTAGTGCGTTGTCGCTAAAGGTTGACCCTGTCTCCTCGGGCTCGGCCAAACCCAGGGCGCCGGCGCTGACCGGGACAACGCCGAAGGGTCCGAGCAGCTCTTCGATCTCGCGCAGTTTGCCGGCGTTATGGGTGGCGGCGACGACGCGGCCCGTAAGCCGTCCACGCTCGCTTAATCTGGTCATTTCGCTGCTCACCGGACAACGATCTTATAGCGCTGACCGGGAACGATGGCGGCGTCCCGTTCCAGGCCATTGAGAATGAAGAACTGGTCGAGCCATTGCGGCAGGAAGCCCATCTTGGCGGCGAGCGTTTCGGCGGTGTCGCCGCCTGCCGCCTCGACAATTCTGATCTTTTCTGGTGAGGCCAATACCGAATCCTGCGAGTTGATGACACGAAACGAGTTCGAGCGAAGCCATGAACCGGGAATTGACGGCCGGCGAAAGATCGTGCGCGGCGAAAATGAGCCGGTAAAGCCGACCGTTCAGGCGCACGGCCCCCAGGCGGAAGCTCCACTGGTCGCCTTGAGCGATCGCCGTTGCCGCTTCCAGGCCGTCAATCTTCTTAGGCTCGATCGATGTCGTCTTCACCCCGTCGATCCAGTCCGAACCGATGGCGCTCGTGACCGGGGTCGACTCGGGGATCGCGATGCTATCGAGGCGCAGCGCCTCGCCGCCCGTCTCGCCCACACCGATCAGCGCGGCCGACTGATTGTCGAGCGTGAAGCCATCCGGGGCCTTGAAGGCGAAACCGAGTTTTGGATGAATGAAGGAATTGTCGCGCACGACGCCCTGGGACGGATCGTCGCCGAAGGCGAGGCCGTCGATGGCGGCGAGATAAGCGTTGCGTCCGGTCTCGCCGGTCCCCGGCGGCCCGAATTGCCGCGCCTCTTCGGTCGCTTGGGCGACACGTTCCGGCGTCGAGGGATGGGTCGCCATCATGTCCGGACGATTGGCCGAGCCAGCACCCGAGACGGAAGCGCGAAACGCGCTCCACTCGCCAAGCGCGGTAAGGAACCGCGCGGCGCCATAGGGGTCATACCCCGCTCGCGCGATAGTCTTGATGCCAATCTGGTCGGCCGCAAATTCCTGCTCGCGCGAGAATCGGGCGATCGCCAGCTTCGATCGCGCCTCGACTTCGTCCTGAGCTTCGCGCTGTGCAAGCAACTGCGAGTTGACGCGCGAGAACAGAGCCGTCGTCTTTTCGAACTCGGCCCGCTGTGCGGCGTGGCGTGCGGCGATGTGCCCGATTTCATGCGCCATGACCGCGGCGATTTCCGACGTGTCGTCAGCCAGCGCCACAAGGCCGCGAGTGACGAAGATGTCTCCCGAAGGCAGCGAGAAGGCGTTGACAATCGGCGAGTTCAGCACAGTGACGCGGTAGGCGAGTCCCGAGGCGGACGCCGGTGCAATCTTCGAGAGCACCCCGTCGAGATAACCCTGTGTCACTGGCGCCGAATAGACCCCGCCAAACGCGTCGATCAGGCGCTTGCGCTCAGGATTGGGCTTTTCGGTCGAAACGGGGCGTGGCGTGGGCGTCGGCGCCAGGTTCGCCGGCGCCGGCGGCGGGTCAATCGAGGCGCAGGACGTCAGGCCCACGGCCAACCCGGCCGCGAGCGCGATCAGAGCGCGCCGGCCGAGCTGGGACGCAAACCTGCGTCTCAGATTATCCGGCGAACCGTTCATGGAGGGGGCTTCGCTTCTCCTGGGGTGCTGGCGCCGCGCGCAATCTCGATCATCGCCGGGTCAGCGACCTCGATTCTCGGACCGAACCGGTCGTCGAGGGCGCCGCGCGCCCTGATCGTCTGCCCGACCAGCGCGCCGACCGCGCGTCCCTCTCGCGCCAAAGCCGTCTGCAGCTTGCGCGCGACCACGATCGTGGGACCATCGTGGGGGACAAGCTCAAGATAGATGCGCGCGCGCGCGAAGCCAACCCTTCGCACCATGCCTTCGATCACCGCAAATCTGCCGTTCCTGCGCCGAAGCTCGGCGGAATTGGACGATTGTATCACGGCAAACTCAGGATCGCTCCATATCCCCAGTCCCCGTTCCCGCGCGCCCTCCTCCATTGCGAGCCGTTCGGCGGCGCATCCTCGGGTCTCGAACTCTGGCCGGACTCGGGCGTATCCCGCCATCAGGAGCGCCGCGGCGGCCGAGCCGGCGGCCCTGTCAGGGGGATCGGCGACGAGGAGGTCGGCGACCGTTCGGCCCCAGCGATCGGTTCCGCCGGCCAACTGAATAAGGTCCGCGTCCCGGCCGAGCAATTGTTCGCGCAAGAACTCTCGCGCGCTGTGCGAGATCTCCGGGGCGCCATGGTTCGCGTTGGGCGCGTCCAGGCCGCCGAGCCTGACGATTCGGCCGTCGCTGAGCTCGATATCGAGACGCTCGTCGATGCTGACCGCCTCAACGCGCCCGGCTGGCCGTCCGCAGGCTGCGAGGCAGGGGGAGACGAGGACGAGGACCACCAGGCCGGCGACGCCACAGAGTGTCGCGACAAGGCGGATCATGCGCGACGGCGGTGCGCAAAGGGGAAATTCATGCTAATGGCATGCCGCGCCGGGGCTTGCGTTGTCCATAAGAGTTTTGTCCTGGCCCGCGGCGTTGACCCAAGAGTCCCGGTAGCTCAGCTGGATAGAGCACAGGTTTCCTAAACCTGGGGTCAGAGGTTCAAGTCCTCTCCGGGACGCCAATAAAATCAAATAGATAACTTTAATTACAGACCGTGGTGATCGAGGATGGGACACACCGGGGACACACCGTCGACGAGGAGGCGAACAACCGCCAAATCCCGGCAAATTCTCGGAAACACCACTAATTGCTAGCGTTTCCGAGGAATTATGCTATCGTGAAAACCGTGCCGTCCTCGCCAGTCTTTCACGAAATACATCCTTCCGCCCGCCCGCGAGGAAGAAGCACGCCGTTCGCGTGCTACGCGCCGCATATTCCCAATCCCGCCCAAGTCAGGCTATCCTCACGCCATCCCGTTTCTCGCGAGGATACGCATGAGCGACGACTTCACCCGCGCAACATGGCGCGCAAGCAAAAAACGCCGGCTGCGAAAGCGGACACAGCCATGGGGAGGCCGCAAAACCGCCCCCCCCGCATTCCTCGAGGCCGCAAAGCGCACCCAATTCAAACCAGGACGCCCAGGACACAGAGTTTGCAGCGCCACCCAGCGTAACGGCAGCCCATGCACCCGCCTCGCCCTCAAAGGCATGAAAAACTGCGAAGCACACGGCGCATGCGGCTTACTCGCCATTCAGGGTAAGCTACAGCCAACCGGAAGGGCCAAAGCCCGCATCGCCGCCCAGCCCCCCGCAAGCAAAGACCAACCCCCGCCGCCAAGCGAGCTCACCAACCTCCCCATCTACAGACAGGCTAACCAGTGGACCAAGCGGAGGCTCGCCCGCGCCTTCAATACCCCCGCATGGTTCAGCCTCATCCAACAGATCGCGCACCATCAATGGACGTTTCTGCTTGAAGGGAGGCCCCGCGCTGGCCGCCGAGCGATAGGTTGGTCGAGGCCGAAATTGACGCCCGGTTATGTTGCCCTGTGCGCCAAGCAATGAACGTTAGTGCGTCCCCGGTGTGTCCCACACCGACAGCGATCAAGCAACTACCTGATATGATTGTCGATTTTAGGCTGGATCCTATTCTCTCCTGGACTGGGGTCGGCCTTATCGGGCGACGCCGCCGCGGCAAAATGCCTAATCACCCCTCACCACCCCTGCTCGAGCCGCGAGCGCATGGGCCAGGCGCGCGTAGGAAAATTTCGCATTTCGCCTAAAATGGTGTCGAGCAACGTCGTAGTTGCTGCTGGCAGGTTGATGAGCCCAGGGCGGGCAGGCGCCAACCTTCTGGCTCTGCTATCTCTCTGCTCTCTGACCCGTTAGCGTGGACACGACCGGTATTTTGCACGCCATAAAAAGGGAGCGCGACTCCCGGACGAAGGGGGGACCTCGAACTGTCAGGCGGTCTGCCGGCTTTGTCGCATTTTTCTTCTGGGTGCTCGGAACCGTGAGTGCGTCCGCTCAGGCTCATCTGCCCCTACCACCCGTCCGGCCGCCGGAGCTCTTGCCGCCGAAATCTTACGGGGTCCCGCCAGCAGCGCCCGCGGTGCCCGCGCCGCCTTCGTCCTCCGCCGCACCTTCAGTCCAGCTTCTAGCCGCTGCCGAAGGGTGCCTCGAGGAACTGAAAGCCAGCCACGTCGAAGCTGAAGCCGCCTCCTCGTAGAGCGCTTCGCCCAACGATTGTAGCATCGTCGCGCCGGTCCGAATCACGTCGATCGGCCTCCACGGTGGAGCCAAGCTCGATCTCCCGGCGCATCCATTGCTCGACTGCTCTTTCGCCTTCGCATTCGCTGGTTTATCCGAGACCTCGTGGCCCCTCTCGGCGAGGCTATGCTGGGAGCGACGGTCGTCGCGCTCGACACCGGCCCTGGCTACTATTGCCGCAACGTCGACCGGGTTTCAGGAGCGAAGGTCAGCCCACACGGCAAGGGCATCGCGATCGACGTCTCCGCTTCTTGCTCGCCGATCGGCGGCGCATTGCGGTCGGGCATGAGGCGAGTCCCCAAGAGGCATTGTTTATGCAAACGATGCGGCGCGCGGGCTGCGGATGGTTCACGACCATATTGGGTCCCGGTGACCCAGATCACGCCGACCATTTCCACGGCTAGAACGTTTCGCGACGTGCGCCGCGAGCGCGAATGGGTTTACGTGGGTTTGATTACATGCGCTGCGACTTGCTCCCGCCGGCCGCGCACCGCGATGCTTTTGCCCTCGCCCACAAGATCGCCCGGGATCGTCAGCAGACGCAGCAAATCCCCCGAAACGACCAACTGCTGATCGACCGCCTTGCAGTGTTCGCATAGCCGCGCTGCGACGTTCATGGTGTCACCAAAATAGGCGAGCTGGCGTTTGGTGTCTCCGCATTCGCTGACAACAACGGGACCGGCGTGCACCCCGGCGCGGAAGGCCGGGACAACCTCAAACTCGCGACGGTAGTCGGCCGCGAGGCGAGCCATCTTGCGTTCAATCGCGAAGAAACACAGGACGCAGCGCGCATTGCGCGCGGGATCGGCAGTAATCGGCCAGCTGACGATCACCTCGTCGCCGACATAGGCGTGCACCGCGCCGCCATAGTCACTGATCGGTCCGTCGATATCGAAAAAGAAACGCGTGATGAGGTCGTGCACCCGAAGCTCGCCCATTGCTTCGGCAAGGCTCGTCGAGTGAGCGATATCGAGAAACATCACGATCAACTGCTGGCGAACCGGACGATGATAGGTCCCCAGAACGACGCTCGTGAGAAGCGCGCCGCCGATCAGCCGCCGCGTCTCCGTCACGATGCCGACAACCAGGGAGAATCCAAAGGCGATCAGGACGACTCTGGGCAGAGTGACGGTGAGTCAGAGCGGGGTGAGCCAGTCGAGATGATGGGGTTGCCAGTAGAGCAGAAACTGCATGGTCAGGTTAACCACGATCACCACGGCGGCCATGACGACCGCTCGGACGACGAGTTCGCCCGGGAGAGGAAGTCTTCGCAGCGTCGCGCCCAATCGGTACTGCGCGCCCGACGCAAACCCGATCTGCACCGCGAGAACGGCCAAGGCGACTCCCGCACCCTGTAGCCCGCTGCGAGCGAAGGTGATTAGGTCTCGCTCCACCGCCGGGTCGAATAGAAAGTGATACGCGACCCCGACGGCAAAGCCTGCGATCAAGGAGGCGACCAAAAGGCCAGGCTGGCGCGCGGCCTGCCGCAGGAAGTGCGAATGCCTGACGTCGTGCTCGCCGGTGCTCAAGATGGCTGCATCGATGGTCATGCGTCCTCCAATTGCCTGTGATGTTCCACCACCCTGCCGTGGCCAAGTGGCTCAATTTGCTCCGGATGCATATTCGAACCGGCCTCAGGATCGGGCCTCTTGATCCGGAACCAAGTCACATAGAGCGCAGGAAGAAAGACCAGCGTCAGAAGCGTCGCGACCGCCAAGCCCCCCATGATCCCGTAGGCCATCGGACCCCAGAACACGGTGGGCGCGATCGGTATCATCCCCCTGATCGCCGCCGAGGCCGTGAGCACTATGGGTCGGACGCGGTGCGAGGTGGCGTCGATGACCGCATCCCAGGGGTCGATCCCCTTCGCCTTGTCCGTCTCGATCTGGCTAATGAGGATCACCGAATTGCGGGCGATCATGCCGGTGAGCGCGAGCACGCCCAGGATCGCCACGAAACCAAGGGGTTTGTCCGCCATGAGAAGCGCTGCGACAACGCCGATGACACCCATAGGAGCGACACTCAGCACGAGGAACATGCTGCTGAACCTCTGAAGCTGGAACATCAGCACCGTAAGCATGATGACGAGCATCAAGGGCAGTACGGCGGCGACCGAGGTTTGCGCCTTTTCGCTCTCCTCCACGCTTCCCCCGACACTAATATGGTATCCGCTCGGCAGGCTGGCGTTCAGCGCCGCGATCTGCGGCGCCAGCAACTGCACGACCGTCGCGGCCTGCGCGCCCGACGCGAGATCTCCCTGCACCGTCACTGTGGGCAGCCGGTCCCTGCGCCAGACGATGGGATATTCCTGGCCGTACTCAATGGAGGCAATCTGGCTCAGTGGAACCGTCCGCGCGTTCGGCAGGGGAACTTGGAGCGTGCGGACAGCCGACAGCGACGCCCGCTGCTCGGCGGAGGCCCGGACCAAGACGTCGACCAGCCAAATTCCGCTGCGCACCTGCGTGGCGGTGACGCCGGACAGGACCGCATTCACAGCCTGGGCCAGATCCTGTGAGCTCATGCCCAGGAGACGGGCCTGGTCCTGGTCGACCTGGATCTTGACCGTGCGCGCCGGCCCGATCCAGTTGTAGTTCACATTCGCGGCGCCGGGGGCGGAACCCAGAAGCTCCCGCCACCCGGGAGGCGATTGTGCGCACCTCCTCTGGCTCGCGTCCCACTTACCCGGTATTGGAGTGGCCATCCGACCGGCGGGCCAAGCTCGAGCGGGTAGACGCGCCCGACGACACTCGGAAAGCCGGTGGCGAGCGCCTTTTCCAGCCTCGCCTTCACGCGCTCGCGCTGCTCTAGTCCCTTGGTGACGATCACAGCCTGGGCGAAAAAGTCGTTCGGTAGCTGCGCGTTCAGGGGCAGGTAGAACCGAACGTCCCCCTGGCCCACATAGGTGCTCCAACGATCGACGTCCTGATCGTCCTTGAGAATTTTGTCCAGTCGGGCCGAGACGTCCTTTGTTGCGTAGGTGGAGGCGTTCTCGGGCAGCTGAATGTCGACGAGCAGTTCGGGGCGGTCAGATGGGGGAAAGAATTGTTGCGGAACGAAGCGCATTCCAAATAGCGCTGCGCCGA